>NZ_CP013661.2:0-1227500 GCF_001465835.2 Planococcus kocurii | reverse complement strand
TTCTAAGGGCGTTGAAGTCAGACCGGAAGGACTGGTGGAGCGCTTAGAAGTGAGAATGCCGGTATGAGTAACGAAAGACGGGTGAGAATCCCGTCCACCGAATGCCTAAGGTTTCCTGAGGAAGGCTCGTCCGCTCAGGGTTAGTCGGGACCTAAGTCGAGGCCGATAGGCGTAGACGATGGACAACAGGTTGATATTCCTGTACCACCTCCCCGCCGTTTGAGCAATGGGGGGACGCAGAAGGATAAGGAGAGCGTGCCGTTGGTTGTGCACGTCCAAGCAGTGAGGCGTGAAATGAGGCAAATCCCATTTCTAATACGTTGAGCTGTGACGGCAAGAGGGTTTACCCTTGAGTCCCTGATTTCACACTGCCAAGAAAAGCCTCTAGCGAGGCGGGAGGTGCCCGTACCGCAAACCGACACAGGTAGGCGAGAAGAGAATTCTAAGGTGAGCGAGTGAACTCTCGTTAAGGAACTCGGCAAAATGACCCCGTAACTTCGGGAGAAGGGGTGCTCTGGTAGGGTGAATAGCCCGAGAGAGCCGCAGTGAATAGGCCCAGGCGACTGTTTAGCAAAAACACAGGTCTCTGCAAAACCGTAAGGTGACGTATAGGGGCTGACGCCTGCCCGGTGCTGGAAGGTTAAGAGGAGTGCTTAGCGCAAGCGAAGGTGCGAATTGAAGCCCCAGTAAACGGCGGCCGTAACTATAACGGTCCTAAGGTAGCGAAATTCCTTGTCGGGTAAGTTCCGACCCGCACGAAAGGCGTAACGATCTGGGCACTGTCTCAACGAGAGACTCGGTGAAATTATAGTACCTGTGAAGATGCAGGTTACCCGCGACAGGACGGAAAGACCCCGTGGAGCTTTACTGTAGCCTGATATTGAATTTTGGTGCAACTTGTACAGGATAGGTAGGAGCCTGAGATTCCGGAGCGCTAGCTTCGGAGGAGGCGTCAGTGGGATACTACCCTGGTTGTATTGAAATTCTAACCCACAAGCCTGATCGGCTTGGGAGACAGTGTCAGGCGGGCAGTTTGACTGGGGCGGTCGCCTCCTAAAGAGTAACGGAGGCGCCCAAAGGTTCCCTCAGAATGGTTGGAAATCATTCGTAGAGTGTAAAGGCAGAAGGGAGCTTGACTGCGAGACGTACAGGTCGAGCAGGGTCGAAAGACGGGCTTAGTGATCCGGTGGTTCCGCATGGAAGGGCCATCGCTCAACGGATAAAAGCTACCCCGGGGATAACAGGCTTATCTCCCCCAAGAGTCCACATCGACGGGGAGGTTTGGCACCTCGATGTCGGCTCATCGCATCCTGGGGCTGTAGTCGGTCCCAAGGGTTGGGCTGTTCGCCCATTAAAGCGGTACGCGAGCTGGGTTCAGAACGTCGTGAGACAGTTCGGTCCCTATCCGTCGCGGGCGCAGGAAATTTGAGAGGAGCTGTCCTTAGTACGAGAGGACCGGGATGGACACACCGCTGGTGTACCAGTTGTTCTGCCAAGGGCATCGCTGGGTAGCTATGTGTGGCCGGGATAAGTGCTGAAAGCATCTAAGCACGAAGCCCCCCTCAAGATGAGATTTCCCATTGCGCAAGCAAGTAAGATCCCTCAAAGACGATGAGGTAGATAGGTTCGAGGTGGAAGCGTAGCGATACGTGCAGCTGACGAATACTAATCGATCGAGGACTTAACCAACACACTGTATGCGAAAAACTTGCTTGTTTCACCTGTCGTTTATCCAGTTTTGAGTGAACAAACACTCAACCAAATAGTCCAGTGATGATGGCAAAGAGGCCACACCCGTTCCCATCTCGAACACGGCAGTTAAGCTCTTTTGCGCTGATGGTAGTTGGGGGTTTCCCCCTGTGAGAGTAAGACGTCGCTGGTCTATTTTTTTTGGTCCCGTGGTGTAGCGGTTAACATGCCTGCCTGTCACGCAGGAGATCGCCGGTTCGATCCCGGTCGGGACCGTAATTTAAAAGATGAACGCAGCGATCCCGCTGTGTTCATCTTTTTTTTTGAAATAACAACCATTTTTAAAAAATGCCGATTGTAAAATTAAGCTAGACAATTGAAAAAGCCATTCGTGGTACACGCTACATGTATTTTCTGACCAAAGAAAACAGCAGAGTGATCACCGATGAATGGGTGATGATAGAATCCTACCACCGTCAACATATACCTATGGCGATCATTGCAGAATGCCTGAACCGTTCCAGGCAGCCAACCTGCAATGTCATCAGCTTTCTGAAATTGGGGCATACAGCCCTCGATTTTTACACACAATACATGAAAAGCAAGAAACGTTGCGGCCGACGAAAACGGGTCTTACCGGAGAAACAAGTTGTCTATATTCAAGACAAGATGGTGCAATGATGGACTCCCGTCGTCATTAAGGGTCACGCAGAAACGGCAATCGATTGTTCTGTGCGGATGCTCTATTGCATGTTCAAAAATCGGGTCTTTGATGTTGCCACATTGCCGATGAAAGGGAAACCTGTTCAAATTCATCACGTTTAACTGTAGGAAAGAATTCTCCAACTGGAAAACGCTGCTGGTCCGACGTCTCAATTTACTTTGAGGATCCTAGCACCTTGAATGAACACTCCAACTGCCTTCTTCGAAAAGACCGCTTGGCAAAAGAAATGGACTTCAACGAGGTCGATTCGTTCATTTCCACAGTTGCTGACAAGCGGAATAACATCCCACGGAAGTCGCTGGATTACCGTACACCTCTGGAGGCATTTTTGAGTCACCTGAATGGAGTCGATCTGTCTAGCTTAAATTGACAAACGGAAAAGAAAAACAATATATTTTGATTTACAACGATTATTTCGCTAAACTATGTAAAGACTCAATAGAGGTGACATGATAATGACTAATACAATAATGCTGAATTCGCCCGAAGAAACTGAAGTTTTTGCGGCCACTCTAGCAAGAAAATTGGAACCTGGAGACCTTCTAACATTAGCGGGGGGCTTAGGGGCAGGTAAAACAACTTTCACCAAAGGCTTAGCCAAAGGACTTGGTATTCAACGGATGGTAAACAGTCCAACCTTTACGATTTTGAAACAGTACTCAGGTCGACTGGATTTGAATCATTTCGATGTCTATCGTCTTGAGAATAGCGAGGAAGACATTGGATTCGATGAATTTTTTAGTAGCGAAGCAGTATCTGTAATAGAATGGGCAATCTTTATAGAAGACTACTTGCCAAAAGAACGTCTGGAAATTACGATTAATCGGCAGTCTGAACAAGGACGCGAGATAATCCTCAAGCCGATTGGGAAGCGCTATGAAAATCTGTGCAAGGAGCTAAACCTATGATCTATCTTGGAATTGATACTTCGAACTCTCCATTAGCCATTGCGCTGATTGAAGATAACACAGTCTTAATAGAAGAAACAGCAAACTTAAAAATCAATCACTCGTTGACGGCTATGCCGGCGATAGAAGAAATGATGAAAAAAGCAAAAGTATTGCCTACTGACCTGACGCATATTGCTGTAGCAGAAGGTCCTGGGTCTTATACAGGCGTGCGTATCGGCCTGACCATTGCGAAAACCTTGGCTTGGTCACTGAAAATTCCGCTCCATCTAATTTCTAGCTTACAAGTGCTTGCGGCGAATGAACAAGGGTTTGACGGACTTGTTTGTCCGATTATGGATGCCCGCCGTGGCACAGCTTTTGTTGGTTTGTATGAAGGTAGTGGTTTAGAGTCAGTGCTTGCTGATCAACATAGTGATGTGAAAGAGTTTCTACTGAAAACAAAGGAACTCAATCGTCCGGTACTGTTTACTGGAATTGATGCAGCGTTGCACGAAGCGCTAATCATGGAGATATTTGGCGAGGGAGCACACTTTAGCAGAATTCAGAATAGGTTGCCGCGTGCAACAAATCTGATTATGCTGGCCCAGGAATCAACGCAAAGTGATGTTCATCATGCTGTTCCTGAATACCGCCGAATTACGGAAGCCGAAGCAACTTACAATAAAGCGCAAGAAGGTAAAATGTTATGAACGAAACAGTCAGTTTTCGAAAAATGACACTTGAAGATCTTGACGCGGTTTATGAGATAGAAGTTTTATCTTTTACATTGCCTTGGACGAAAGATGCTTTTTATCATGAAATGGTGACGAATGAACATGCCTATTACGTGATTGCTGAAACACAAGAAGGCATCGTTGGATATTGTGGAATGTGGTTAGTGATGGATGAGGCACACGTCACAAACATTGCGATTCATCCCGATCAGCGCGGTAAAAAATTGGGTGGGGGATTGATGCAAGCTGCCATTGATACAGCAAAAGAGCAGGGTGCTGTTCTTATGACACTTGAAGCTCGTGTCAGCAATACGGTTGCTCAAAATCTTTACCGAAAACTAGGGTTTAAAAATGGTGGCATTCGTAAACGCTATTATACGGACAATTACGAAGATGCTATAGTCATGTGGGTGAACTTTAATGAATAAGGATATTTATATATTGGGAATTGAAACAAGTTGTGATGAAACCGCAGCGTCCATTGTCAAAAATGGCACTGAAATCATCTCCAATGTGGTGGCTTCACAAATCGAGAGCCATAAACGTTTTGGCGGGGTAGTGCCGGAAATCGCTTCAAGGCACCATGTGGAACAAATCACCTTGGTGATTGAAGAGGCGTTGCAACTAGCAGGCATGGAGCCGAATGAGTTGGATGCAGTAGCAGTAACAGAAGGACCTGGACTCGTCGGTGCCTTATTAATTGGTGTGAATGCAGCAAAAGCTTTTGCCTTTGCGCATCAACTGCCTTTAATCGGAGTTCATCATATTGCGGGTCACATTTATGCGAATCGTTTGGAGCAAGAAATGGAGTTTCCTCTTTTAGCACTCGTTATTTCAGGGGGACACACAGAACTGATCTACATGAAGGAGCACGGAGACTTCACGGTTATTGGAGAAACGCGCGATGATGCAGCAGGAGAAGCTTATGATAAAGTAGCGCGGACATTGGATCTACCTTATCCAGGAGGTCCACATATTGACCGATTGGCGCATGCTAGTGACGAAGCTATTACGTTTCCTCGAATTTGGCTAGAAGAAGGCTCTTATGATTTTAGCTTTAGTGGATTGAAATCGTCGGTGCTAAACTATATGCACAATGCTGCGCAGCGTGGAGAAAAAGTAGCTCCTGAGCATGTAGCCGCTGGTTTCCAAAACAGTGTAGTGGAAGTGGTGACCGGGAAAACAGTCCGTGCAGCTAAAGAGTACAAAGTTCGCCAAGTAATTGCTGCAGGTGGAGTTGCTGCGAATAAAGGATTGCGGCATTCGTTGGAAACAACATTTAAGGAAAAAGGTATTCCGTTCTATATTCCTTCATTGCCTTTATGTACCGATAACGCAGCGATGATTGCAGCAGCAGGAACTATTATGTACGAAAAAGGATTGTTTGGCACAATGGCCATGAACGGTCGACCGGGTATGTCTTTAACCTCATGGATTTAATAAAAGCAAGTAATTTCATCATTTCAGGTACACTGAAATATGTGAAATTACTTGTTTTTTTTTTTACAAAAATTCTGACGATCATTCAAAAGGCCTCTATTGTTCTGTCAATAGAGAACATTTGTACTTATTCACAATTTGTGAATAAACTGTTTATAACTAGAGGATAAAAGGGGGTTATTCTATATATTGTGTGGTTTGAAGTGGAAAACTATGTGTACAATATTTATTTAACCTGTGGATAATGTGCATAAGTCTGTTGACAGTTGATAAGATAAGCTGAAGAATGTGGAAAAATCTGTGGAAACAAATATTTGATGAAACCCTATTGACCTATATCTAGTAATGTAAAAACCGGCTAATAGATAGCCGGTCAAAATCAAATATTTTCAATTTTTTCCTGAAGTTCAAGCCATTGGGTCATCGTTTCTTCATGGTTTGCTTTTAGTTCTTCTAATTGATTTTGAAGCGGCAATACTCGCTCGTGATCTTGGAAAATTTCAGGCTGGCAAAGTTGCTCTTCAATTTCAGTGATTTGCAAATCTAGTTTTTCCATCGATTTTTCAACTTCATCGGATTGCCGAACAAGCTGGCGTTCCAGTTTTTTAGCTTCTTTATCGATTTGCGAAGTAGAGGCTGTAGTGATCGGTTTTGCTTCGGTAACTGAACCGGCTTCATCGAGTGCTTTTAGTTCAGCAATTTCTAATTTTTTCTCTACGTAATAATCATAGTCGCCCAAGTATTCGGACGTGCCATCTTGCGTAAGTTCAATCACTTTCGACGCGATGCGATTCATGAAATAGCGATCATGCGATACAAAAAGCAAGGTGCCCGGATAATCCAATAAAGCATTCTCCAGCACTTCTTTACTGTCCAGGTCCAAGTGGTTAGTTGGCTCATCGAGAAGTAACACGTTGGCTTTTTGCATCATCAACTTGGCGAGTGCAACGCGTGCTTTTTCGCCACCCGACAATGTTGAAACGGGCTTTAGCACATCGTCACCGGTAAACAGGAAACGTCCAAGGATGCCGCGTATGTCCTTTTCGTTAATAAGCGGATAATCATCCCATAATTCGTTTAGTACGAGTTTGTTGCCTTTTAAATTGGCTTGCTCTTGGTCGTAATAACCAAACTGAATGCCGGCGCCATAATGGATATTACCATCGAGCTGGTTTAGTTCTTTCATAATGGTTTTCAACAAAGTCGATTTGCCAACACCGTTTGGCCCAACGAGAGCTAGACTTTCTTGTCGGTATAACTTTAATGAAATATCACGAGAAACGGGTTTGTCGCCATAGCCAATTTCTAGCGATTGAACGTTTAAAACGTCGTTGCCGCTTTGTTTACTAATGGTAAAGCCGAAACTGGCTGATTTTTCGTTGCCGTCAGGAGCTTCCATCCAGTCGGTTTTTTGCAAAGTTTTTCTACGGCTTTGCGCCATTTTGGTTGTAGAAGCGCGTGCCAAATTGCGCTGGACGTAATCTTCTAGCTTAGCTTTTTCGCCTTGTTGTTTTTCAAATTGCTTTTGGTCGAGTTCGTATTGCTTAGCTTTTTCGTCTAAGTAACGGCTGTAGTTGCCGGTATACTTTTTGACACGGTGGCGGGAAACTTCGTAAACAAGCGTCACGACTTGGTCAAGGAAATAACGGTCATGAGAAACAATTAATAACGCACCGGGATAGTTTTTCAAGTAATTCTCCAACCAGCTCAAGGTTTCGATATCCAAGTGGTTGGTCGGCTCATCGAGAATGAGCAGTTGTGGCTTACTGAGTAAAAGCTTGGCTAACATCAATCGTGTTTTTTGGCCACCGGATAAAGAGGTTATTTTCTTGTCAAAGTCATCTTGATAAAATTTCATGCCGTGGAGAATCGCTCGTGTATCGGACTCGTATTGATAGCCACCCGCATCCTTGAAGTCATGCTGCAACAGGTCGTATTCTTTCATGACTTTATCGTTTTCTGTTGCGTTGTTGTAGACATCTGGATTGGCCATTTGTCCTTCAAGACGGCGAAGTGTGGCTTCTTGTTCACGAAAATGATGAAAAATCGTCATCATTTCATCCCAAACAGTGGCGTCGGATTCTAAATTGGTCTGTTGCTCTAAATAGCCAATCGTTAAATCCTTCGGCATGCTAATGTCGCCACTATCGTACGATATTTCACCCGCTATTATTTTCAATAAAGTCGATTTTCCTGCACCGTTGCGGCCTACTAATGCCACGCGGTCACGGTGTTGTACTTCTAATTTGACGCCTGAGAGAATCTCTTCTGCGCCAAATGATTTATGGACTTGGTTTACTTGTAAAACAATCATGTAGGTCACCTCTATTCTCTTTAAGTGTAGCTGATAGGGCAGTTGTTCGCAATTGCACAAGCCTTTACATATCAAGGCTCCTACTGTAAGATGAAAGCGATTTGACAACACCTCAGGAGGATGCGAAAGCGTATGTTACACGAGACATCTAAAATTCCGCAAGCCACAACCAAAAGGCTGCCGCTGTATTACCGTTTCCTTCAAAATTTTGCGAATGCCGGTCAAAAACGGATTTCCTCGCAGGAATTAAGCGAAGCGATGAAAATCGATTCTGCTACCATTCGACGCGATTTTTCCCATTTGGGTGCGCTTGGCAAAAAAGGCTATGGCTATGACGTTCAAGAGCTGTTGCTGTTTTTCCGTAAGACACTAGATCAAGACGAAGCTACGAATGTAGCCTTAATCGGTGTTGGAGGACTAGGCGGTGCATTTCTAAAATATAATTTCCATCGCAACCACAATACGAAAATCATTGTGGCGTTCGATTCGAACAGCCCGTTAGAAGGCGAAAAAATTAACGATATTGATACGTATCACCCGGACAAGATTGAAGAGAAAATCAAAGAGTACGGCGTGGAGCTAGTCATCTTGACGGTACCGTCAAGGTCGGCACAAGAAGTAACAGATCGCTTGGCAAAGACTGATATTAAAGGGATTTTGAACTTTACACCGGTACGAATTTCAGTGCCTGATCATATCCGTGTCCAAACCATCGATTTGTCAGTGGAATTGCAGACATTGATTTACCAAATCAAGCAACAATGACTTAAAAACTTCACATTTCTAGGCTCTTTCGAAATAGCCAAACCGGTTCGAATGATGTAAAATAGAGCCATAATACAGGAGGTGCAACGTATGCCAGGTCCAATGAGTATCATCATTATCGGTGTTGTTGCTTTACTTGTTTTCGGTCCGAAAAAGTTACCGGAACTTGGAAAAGCGTTTGGTTCGTCTTTGCGTGAGTTTAAAAATGCTACAAAAGGACTTGTAGACGATGACGACGATAAAGTAGAGTTGAAGAAGAAAGACGAGCAAAAGGAAATACGATAGGATGTTTGTCCGATGATTGAAAAAGACATGACGTTAATTGAACATATAGGAGAACTCAGAAAACGACTGACCATTCTAGTCGTTTTCTTTGTATTAGCGCTTATTATCAGTTTTTTTCTTGCCCAGCCGCTAATTCAGTATTTGCAGTATACAGAGGAAGCTAAAAATCTTACCTTGAATGCTTTCAAAATTACAGATCCATTGAAGATTTTTATGCAAGTGACGATGATCTTAGCCTTGATTATCACTTCGCCACTGATTATGTACCAGTTTTGGGCGTTTATCAGTCCTGGACTTCTCGATAAAGAGCGGAGAGCGACGTTAAGTTATATTCCATTTTCCGTGCTGCTGTTTCTAGGGGGAATCGCTTTTGCGTATCTCATCCTATTCCCTTATGTCATTGGATTTATGCTGAGTATTTCTGATAACATGGATATTCAAGAAACGATCGGTATCAATGAATATTTTCAATTCTTGTTTCAAATCACGTTGCCGTTTGGCTTAATATTCCAGTTGCCGGTAGTGATGTTGTTTTTAACAAGGCTTGGGATTATTACGCCGATGCTCATGACAAAATACCGCAAGTATTCTTATCTTGGGTTAGTCATTATTGCCGCGTTTATTACGCCACCAGACATCGTCTCGCATATGATTGTGACATTGCCGCTAATCATACTGTATGAATTTAGTGTGCTCATTGCCAAAGTGGGTTATCGTAAATTCTTAAAAGCTGAGCAGCAGCAAGCGATTAAAGAACAACAAGAAAGCCTTCCACCGAAGTAAATCGGGGAAGGCTTTTTTTACTGCAGATTTTCCATTTGTTTTTGGAATTCTAAAATTTTATCCATATTGAGCTGGATAAGCATTACATAGCCGTTTAGACAAATGTGAGCAATGATCGGTGTGATGATGCTTTTCGTTTTTTGGTATAGAAATGCCAAGATCAAGCCGGTCGTGAAATACAGCAACAGGTGCGTAAAGTCAAAATGGATCAACGCAAATACTAGTGCACTGACAGCCGTTGCGAAAAAGAAATTGGTAGTCTGATTGAGAGAACCAAATAACACGCGGCGGAAAACCAGTTCTTCCAGAACCGGGCCAAAAAGCACAATAGAGACGATGGCGAGCGGTACGGCATCGGCAATGTTCACTAAGGACGCCGTATTTTCAGAACCGGGATCAATGCCGAGAAGCTCCATTTCAATCAAAGCAGCAACGGATTGACCGATTAGTAACAACAAGAAGCCAAGAAAGCCCCAGACAATGGACAGTAGGACAGAAGACTTTTTGCCTTTCCATATATCAAAAAAGCGTTTGTCTCGGAAAACAAAGATAAGTGTGAGGATAAACCCGATGCCCATCGTCAGGAAGATGAGCCAGCCGGACGTTGCAGCACTGGCAGCTTCACGGTCTAAGCCTTGGCCTTCAAAATAATTAAAGGTTGGCGCGATAAACAAGATTGGTGACAGCTGAGCCGCGATGAAAATTAGCAATACGTAAAGAGGCGTTTTTTTGCCTTTGTACATAGGTCGCTTATTGCTGCTTTTTTGAATTTTTGGTTTAGTGGTAGCATCTTTTTCAAAAAACGTGTCTATAAATTTCTTGCGTTTAGTGGGCATAATATAATTCCTTTCACTTTTAAACTCCTTCTATTGTAGAGCTTTCAGCAGACAACCGCAAAGAAATCAAAATCATAGTAGTTCTTACTTGCAAAAGACTGAAGATTTTATTAAACTTGGTTATGGGTTAGCACTCAAAGGTTGAGAGTGCTAATCGAGAACATTTAGATAATTTGAGGAGGGTGTTTCATTTGTTAAGACCACTAGGAGATCGAGTAATTATTGAGCTCATCGAAGCGGAAGAAAAAACGTCAAGCGGTATTGTTTTACCAGGATCGGCACAAGAAAAACCGCAGGAGGGCCATGTGATCGCTGTAGGAAATGGACTTATCCGTGAAAACGGACAGCGCACAGAACTAGACGTGCAAGCTGGCGACCGCGTTATCTTCTCGAAATACGCAGGCTCTGAATTGAAATATGAAGGCAAAGAATATTTGATTTTACGTGAAAACGATATATTAGCAGTTTTAGGCTAAAATAACCCAACGACACAGGAGGAAGCTAAACATGGCAAAAGAGATTAAGTTCAGCGAAGACGCACGCAGTTTAATGCTGAGAGGCGTAGACAAATTAGCAGATACAGTAAAAGTAACGCTTGGACCAAAAGGACGTAACGTCGTTCTTGAGAAAAAATTCGGTTCGCCGTTAATCACCAATGACGGTGTGACAATCGCAAAAGAAATCGAACTTGAAAATGCTTTTGAAAACATGGGCGCGAAACTTGTTGCGGAAGTGGCTTCTAAAACAAACGACATCGCGGGTGACGGAACAACAACAGCAACGGTTCTTGCACAAGCGATGATTCGTGAAGGCTTGAAGAACGTAACAGCTGGTGCGAACCCAGTCGGCATTCGTCGCGGAATTGAGCTCGCTGTTGAAAGTGCAATTGGCGAATTGAAAGTGATTTCAAAACCAATCGAAGGCAAAGAATCGATCGCACAAGTGGCAGCGATTTCGTCTGGTGACGAAGAAGTTGGGAAACTGATTGCTGAAGCAATGGAGCGCGTGGGTAACGACGGCGTTATTACATTAGAAGAGTCACGCGGCTTTACAACAGAACTTGATGTGGTTGAAGGAATGCAGTTTGACCGTGGCTACCAGTCGCCATACATGGTAACCGATTCAGATAAAATGGAAGCGGTATTGGACAATCCATTTATTTTAGTAACCGACAAGAAAATTGGCAACATCCAAGAAATCTTGCCAATCCTTGAGCAAGTCGTTCAGCAAAGCAAACCGTTACTGATCGTTGCTGAAGATGTTGAAGGCGAAGCACTAGCAACATTAGTTGTTAACAAATTACGCGGCACGTTTAACGCAGTAGCTGTTAAGGCTCCAGGCTTCGGTGACCGCCGTAAAGCAATGCTAGAAGACATTGCAGCATTAACGGGCGCAGAAGTGATTACAGAGGATCTAGGGCTGGAATTGAAAACAGCGAATATCGCACAGCTTGGCCGTGCATCAAAAGTGGTTGTGACAAAAGAAAACACAACGATCGTAGAAGGCGCGGGCAACCAAGAAAACATCGTTGCGCGTGTTAGTCAAATCCGCAGCCAATTAGAAGAGTCAACTTCTGAATTCGACAAAGAGAAACTACAAGAACGCCTAGCGAAATTAGCTGGCGGCGTGGCAGTCATCAAAGTCGGAGCGGCTACAGAAACCGAATTGAAAGAGCGTAAACTTCGCATTGAAGATGCCTTGAACTCAACTCGTGCCGCTGTAGAAGAAGGAATTGTTGCCGGCGGTGGTACAGCATTAGTCAACGTCTACAACAAAGTGGCTGAACTTCTTGAATCACAAGAAGGCGACGTAGCAACTGGGATCAACATCGTACTTCGTGCGCTAGAAGAGCCGGTTCGTCAAATCGCAACAAACGCAGGACTTGAAGGCTCAATCATCGTTCACCGTCTAAAAACAGAAGAAGTCGGCATCGGCTTTAACGCAGCAAACGGCGAATGGGTGAACATGGTAGACGCAGGTATCGTCGATCCAACAAAAGTGACGCGTTCAGCACTTCAAAACGCAGCATCTGTTGCGGCAATGTTCTTGACGACTGAAGCAGTTGTTGCAGACTTGCCAGAACCAGCAGGACAAGGCGGCGGCATGCCTGACATGGGCGGCATGATGTAATTTAGCAACATCACAAGTATTTTATCTTAAATTGTTCATGTTTCATCAAAGAAGATTACCTCAAAGGCCTTTCACTAAGTTTACTAACTTACTGAAAGGCCTTTTTTGTTTCCTAAAACCACTCTATAATGACCAAACTTTATAGATAGATTAGTAGTTATGGGTATAGGGTATTGGAATACTGACCTACTAACGGTATTGGAGGGTAAAAAATGAATGAGTTTATTGAATTGAGAAATCATGTTTATGCGAATGAGAGTAATTATATGTATCCTCACCGGTTTTTAGATGATTACATAACTAAGAGCAAGAAAATAGATTTCGAAGAACGACTAGTGGTAAATCAAATTCAAAAGATCAAGCAATTAGGGCGAAAAAACAAGCTGGATGAAAAAGAACTAGGTGAATTGTTCTCGTTTTTGGGAGTACATTCCTATACAGATCGATTTATCGTAGATACGGTTTTAAAACTATCCAATGATGAGCTCAAGCCAATCATAGAGAAAATAACAACAGATTTCCTATCACAGCGACAATATAGCAGCCAACAGCTCTATCATGTTTTGGATGTTTGCATGGAATGCGATGTCGATCTATTAAGTGATGAGGATATTTTGTTTATGCTGCAGAAGTACAAACGGGATGTAGAACTGATCTCCAACTTACTGGGCTATATGGATAGTTTTAAAAGACAGGGATTTAAAGACACTATATACGAATTAGTGACCGTGGATTATCCAGATAATTTAAAGATTCAAATGATCAATCTATTAGGGAATTTAGATTCAATGGAAACTGTGGATCAATCTTTCGTCAGGGAAAATGTAATAAATGAGAAAAACAAAGTTTTTTACGATAGTTACATTCGCGCACTCGCTTCAGATAGTGAGTTTGAAAAGCAAGGTATTTCGATTATGCAGTCCATGTTTTATGGAGATTTTGAAGATAGTGGAAAAGGAAACAACGGGGGATTAGCAGTATTATTAAAAAGCTTGGGTGAAGAGATATCAAAAGACAGTAGTGTGTCTCATGTATTTACGATTACCATCACTCAAGAATTAACGAAGCCCTTTATCAGCTCCTACGGCGACGACCATGTATTTATTCGGCTGCCAATCTATTTAGACCCATCTGTATCAGATCCGTTTATTAAAAGAGAGTTGTTTATTAAACGGTTTATAGGCAATTTTTTAAAGCAAGCAAAAATAAAGCCGGATGTTTTTCATATCCGATTTCTAGATAATGCTTCTAGAGCTGTTGCTCACTTAGCTAAAGAATTAACTAAAAAACTCGTATTCACATTAACGCCAGACCCACACCGAAACATGTTTGATGGATCTGGCCAATTAAAAGAACTGGGTTTTAACGAGCTTATTGAAAAGCTAAACAAGATAAAAATAGGTGATGAGTTAATAGATACAAGCGACGGAATAGTTGGGATAGGAAATGCAGCTGTCAAAAAAGAACTTGAGATGTATTTCCCTCAACTGACAGATGGAAAGATAAATAGAAGAATGAAAATGATAGGTGAAGGAATACAACTAGATCAATCAAGTGATATAGAGGGCGTGGAGAGCTATTCAGCTCGCTTTGCGGAGTTCAATAAAGCACATAAAGAATTTTTTGAAAGACCCGTGATCTTAAATGTAGGAAGACTGTCTGTTTTAAAAGGACAAATCGAACTTTTAAAAGCGTGGTCAAAGTCTAAACTTTCGGAAACTCACAACCTCTTACTAATAGGAGGGGATCTAGAGAGACCAAACAAAGAAGAAAAAAGGGTGATTGATTTTTTTGAAGACTACGTAAAAAAGCATCCTCAATTCAAAGACAGGTTCATACACAAAGGTGCCATGTCGAATTTGGATATCCGGCTGCTTGAGGAGAATATCATGAAAAGAGATTTTGACTATCCTCATATTTATCTGTGCTCAAGTGTAAAAGAAGAATTTGGTATCGCTATTTTAGAGGCTATGTCCATGGAGTTTCTAACGCTAGGTCCTATAAAAGGGGGAGTTAAAAGTTATATGAGCAATGGGGAAAATGGGTTTTTAATCGATACGAGTAATTGGGAAACGATTGCCAAAGAAACAGAAAATCATCTTTACGATTCCAAAATGAATAAAGAAGAGTTTAAACGGATTCAAGCTGCAGGTCAAAAAACTGTAAGTGAAAACTTTTCCATCAACAAAATTTCAACTGAGTTTGTGTCGTTTTATTTAGCTGTAAAAGGAGAAGAAAACAATGAAGTATAAAAAAATCTGTTTTATAAGTCCCCCTTTCTATTCGCATTTTAACCCCTTGTTAGTGCTAGCAAAAAGTTTTCAAGAACATGGTGCAGAAGTGACAGTTGGTTGCAGTATAGAGTTCAAGGAAAAAATATTGGAAGAGCATTTGAATTTTTATGAAATCGATATAAGTTCAAATAAAAATATAGGCGAAGGTGAACACACGATACAACCAGATACGGAGAGAATAAGATTAGAAGAGTTTTTTGAGTCGACAAAAAAAGGTGCAATCGAAACACTCATCACGCAGTCTCGTCATAGAAAGGCTGACATGCTTTATAACCCACAAGAGCTGGTCGATAAGATAAAGGCAATAGATGATTCACTAGCTGCGGACCTTTATGTGGTCGACATCTTATCTTATTCGGTTACGCTTAGCTTGTATGCTTTAGGTCTGCCTTTTATCACATTTTGTCCTCCCCATCCGAACACGATTCCAAAAGAAGGAGACTATTTTAATGTGCCGAAAAGCTGGCCTACAGCTATAGCGATCGAGGAAAAAGAGTTGAGGGGACTCGAACAGGTTTCGACACAAACTCAAAAAGAGTTTACTGAAGTTTTTAATAATCTTATCACTGAAAATAAGTCTGTTAAAAAAATTAGTAATGCTTTTAGTTTGGTCTCTGATATCGCTGTTATCTACAACTATTTTGATTTTAACAATAGTGAAAAAAATGAAGAACAACCAAAGAGAATATTTATAGGGAATTCATTCAAAGCAGCTACGTTAAATGGAGAATGGCTAGAAAAAATAGATACAAAAGAAAAGATCATCATGATCACTTTAGGAACTTTTTTATCGAATAGAAAAGATGTACTGGAAAAACTAATCCTGGGAGTCAGAGAAATTCATCCGAATGTTTTATTGATTGTTTCTGCAGGGAGTCATGCGGAAGAGTTAAAAAAATATCACTCACACAATACAATCATAGAAAGTTTTATCCCTCAAATTGCCCTTATGCCTTATGTCGACACAGTTGTCTTCCATGGGGGGTGCAACACCTTAACAGAAGCTATGTACTATGGAAAAGAAATGGTGATATTGCCATTTTCTAGTGATCAGTTTAACATAGCCTATGATGTTGAAAAGAACAAATTAGGAAGCGTCTTGGATCCAAACAACTTTAGCAAAGAAGAATTAGCGAATGCGTTTAATGATAGAGAAGAAATTTCTACAGAGAGTTTGCAGTATTGGAAAAGCATATCAAGAAAAAGAGGCGCGGACTATGCAGCAAAACAAATAGTGAAGGTAGACTAGAATACAAATGGAATTGAAAAGAGGTGTTTTATGAAAACAACAGTTGGCCATAAAGTGACGAACACAAACAAATACGATGTAGACGGCAGACCGCCATTAAAAGAAGCAATACCATTAGGGCTACAGCACATTTTTGCGATGTTTCTAGGGAATATTGCCGTTCCTATCATCATCGCAGGTGTAGTGGGCATTACAGGAGCTGATTTAACAATATTGGTTCAAAGTGCCATGATCATGGCAGGAGTGGCGACGATTATCCAGTGTTACCCCATATGGAAGGTTGGTGCAGGACTCCCAGTCGTGATGGGGACGAGTTTTGGGTTTCTCCCTACGAATATAGCAATAGCGAGCTCATATGGCATATCCGGATTATTAGGTGCCAGTCTGATCGGCGGTTTATTCGGCGGCACTTTAGGGTTTTTTATCAAGAAATTAAAACGCTTTTTCCCGAAAATTGTAACAGGTACAGTCGTTCTTACGATCGGTTTGTCGCTTTTACCTACAGGTATTACATCTATGGCTGGAGGAAGTGGATCTGAGAATTTTGGGTCAGCTAAAAACTGGCTGGTGGCTTTACTGGTTTTGGTCATTGTGATCTTCCTAAATAGATATGCAAAAGGGATGGCTAAAACCTCTTCCATTTTAATCGGTATCGTTGTTGGGTATATCGTGGCTTTACCACTAGGCATGGTTGAGTTTTCAGCCATAAGAGAAGCCTCATGGTTTTCAATTCCAACCCCTTTTTATTTTCCGATGGAATTTTACTGGGGAGCGATTCTTCCTATGTTAATTATGTTTATCGTTACATCTGTTGAGACAGTTGGCGATGTGACAGCCATTACGAATGGAGGAGCAGACAGAGAACCTACGTCTGATGAACTTTCGGGTTCAGTAATAGCGAATGGGCTTACCTCTTCTCTAGCAGCAGTTTTTAACTCGTTGCCAAACACGTCTTTCAGTCAAAATGTTGGAATGATCGCATTTACAAAAATAATGAGTAAATACGTCGTAGCCGTTGGCGCTGTGTTTTTAATATTGGCTGGTCTTATTCCTAAGATTGGAGCGCTTATCTCTACCATGCCACCAGCCGTTATTGGCGGCGCCACCGTCATTATTTTTTCTCAAATCACATTAACCGGTATAGACATTTTGACGTCAGAGCCTTTAAACGAGAGAGCAAAGATTATCATTGGATTATCTTTAGTATTTGGACTCGGATTAAGTCAAGTACCCGATGCCATGAATGCATTTCCAGACATTATTCAACTATTATTTGGACAATCCGGAATAACAATCGCTTGTTTTGTTGCGATTTTGTTAAACTTAGTCATTCCAGAGGATTCAATAGAAAAAGACGCAGAGATAGAATAAAAGAAGCCTCTTAAAAATTCATTGAATTTTTGAGAGGCTTCTTTTTATACGTTTACGCGCATCCGGTCGTCTTTGGATTTTGCAGCAAGAATATCCTCCGTATAAGGCAACTCCAAATGATCCCGAAGTGTTGTCCCTTCGTATTCCGTTCGGAAAATCCCACGCTCTTGTAGAATCGGCACCACGTGATCGACAAACGCTTCGAGTTCGCTTGGCAAATTGGCAATGATCATAAAGCCGTCTGCTGCGTGTTGGTCGTACCACGATTCGATTAAATCAGCGATGTGTTCGGGTGTTCCCATAAAAGGAGTGCGCGGTGTAGCTTCTCTTAAAGCTACTTGACGCAAGCTTAAGTTTTCCTCGCGTGCTTCAGCTTTAATGCGATCGGTATCGCTTTGGAAACTGTTTTTGCCGATAGCGCCGAGTTCCGGAAACGGTTCGTCTAGTGGGTAGTGAGAAAAGTCATGGTGTTCAAACAGCCGTCCTAAAAAGGCGAGTGCTTGTTCAATTGTTACTAAACTCGCCAGTTGTTGGTATTTTCGTTCGGCTGCTTCGTTTGTGTCGCCAATAATTGGACTGATGCCTTGTAAGACCAGCACGTCATCCGGATGACGACCATTCAAGCGGGTTTGTTCTTTGATGTCTTGATAATACTGCTTGGCTTGTTCGACTCTAGGCATAATCGCAAACACCGCGTCTGCTTGTTGTGCAGAAAAGGCAATGCCGTCTTTAGAAGAACCGGCTTGAAAAATGACGGGCTGACCTTGCGGTGAACGGCCAATATTCAACGGGCCTTGTACAGAAAAGAACTCGCCTTGATGATTCAAGGCATGCAATTTGGTCGGGTCAAAAAATTGACCCGACGCTTTATTGCGAATAAACGCATCATCGTCCCAAGAATTCCATAAGCCTTTTATGACTGTCATAAATTCAGCAGCCATCCGGTAACGCTCAGCGTGACTTGGATGATCGCTTACTTTTTTGCTGAAATTTAGCGCGGTTTTTTCCAGTCCAGACGTTACTGCATTCCACCCGGCTCGTCCTCCGCTTAACAGATCAAGTGAAGCAAACTGTCGTGCTGCTGAAAAAGGTTCGCTATACGTAGTCGACAATGTACTAACGAGTCCGATGTTCGACGTGACCGCAGCAAGTGCAGAAAGAATCGTTAACGGTTCAAAGCGATTCAAGTAATGAGGATTTGATTTTTCGTTGATGTACAAGGCATCTGCAATAAAAACAAAATCAAACTTTCCACGTTCTGAAGTTTGGGCTTGCTGTTTATAAAAGGCAAAACTGACACTGGCATCTGACGGCATACTCGGATGACGCCAATCGGAAATCTTCTCGCCGACACCGTGAATCATCGTTCCTATTTTTAACTGCTTTCTCATATGGATTATCCCCTCAGCGGTCATATTACACACTATAACCATTCATTGTCTTTGATTATCGTATGTGTCGCGGTTTGTGTCAAGACAGGTGTCGTATGACGTGTTGCATGCTACAGAACTTGAAAAGTGAAATAACCATCAAAACCATTGGAGCAAAGGTAGTTGAACAATGAGAAATACCCTTATTGGTGATGGAACATAGATGGTTTCAGCGATTGTAAATAATAGAGAAAAACATATGATATAAAAGCTCACACATTCATAAAATGTGAAACTCTTTAATTTTGTAGAATCATACGATTTTCTTATCTAAAAATGGCTTCTCCAAATTAGGGTATACTACTAGTACGAATTGACCGAGGAGCGTGAAACGATGCCGGATTTTCTAAAAGATTATTTTACTGATCTATCGGAAGGCTTATTCTCAACGTTGAATACACCAGATGCTTATTTCAATAAAATCGCGCTGACGGTTATTGTGGTTGTGCTGGCTGCACTTTTTTATTTTTTGGTAAAGAAACTGCTGACACGCAATGAAACGGATTTTAAAAAACGACTCAAGTCTCAGAAAGTCTTAAAAAGCGGCGTGATGGTACTCACCATTCTTTCTATCTTATTTATTTGGATTCAGGCAATCAATGCACTGATCTTAATTGCGTTGCTGATTGGTGTTTTTTTGGCCTTTATGGTGAGAGGACTTACGACAAATATTACGGCGTATTTTGTCATTAAGTATTGGAAGTATTTCGAGATTTCTAACCGAATAGAAATCAATGGCATCATTGGAGATGTCATTGATATCACCCCGATAAACCTTAAGTTGCTAGAAGTACGGGGCGGACTATCAGCTGATGCCAACACAGGAAGAGTGATCAAGTTGCCAAACAGCATTATTTTCAACGAATCTCTTGAAATCGTTGGAGGCAAAAATTCCTTCGTATGGCAAGAAATCAGCTACGTTCTTTCTTTTGATAGCGATTGGCAAGCCGCTGAGAAGATGATAACCGAAGCAGGCGAAACGTATTTCGAAGAACAAGTACAGCATCAATTGAAAAAAGATATTCTTCATTTGTCAGAACAACAAGCAGCCTTGCGTCCGGTGTTCTCAGTAGATACGAATGATGCGGGAATTGTATTAGCATTACGCTATCTCGTTGATTACCAACACGGCACGCAGGTGAAAACAGAATTACAACGCAAGATTTTGCCGCAATTAATAAGCTGTTCAGCTATCGAATTTGCGGTTTTGGAAGTGAAGGTGTTTCGTGGGTAAGTTGGCGTGAGCGCCATAAAACTAGTTACTAGACCAAATAAACTCAATGGGAGACGATAGCCCATTCCGATAAAATATAAAAATTCTCCGACACATATGTGTGTCGGAGAATTTTTAAGTGGAGTAACCGATTCATCGATTATTGGCTTGATTTCTTGTCGCGAATAGCAAAAGACAATAGTAAACCGAATGCAGCGACACTCCCTGCTACGATGAAAGCAACGTTCACACCGTGAATCGCATCAGCTACAGAGCTACCGCTTGCCGCAGTAACGGTAATGGTCACAAGTACAGCTGTTCCAATCGCTCCTGAAATTTGGCGGAAGGTGTTATTCATTGCTGTACCATGAGAAATTAGGTGAAGGGGCAATTGGTTCAAGCCAAGTGTTGTAGATGGCATCATCACCATTGCGATACCAAGCATCCGAATGGCGTTCAACGTTGCTAAATACGCAAAGGTTGTTTCTTGCGAAAGATTGGCAAAGAAAAACGTTGTAACTGTCAAAATGGCAAAACCAATACGCAATAACCATTTTGCTCCGTATTTATCAAACAACGCACCGGTTACAGGGTTCATGACGCCCATAACAATCGCCCCTGGCAACAACATCAGCCCAGAATGCAAGGCGTTAAAACCGAGGAGATTTTGCATGAAAAGTGGCAAAATAACGGTTGTTGCAATCATTGAAGCAAATACGATCATACCAAGCGCTGTAGCCAGTGAGAAAATGCTGTACTTAAATACACGAAATTCAAGGATAGGTTCTTTCAGTTTTAACTGCCTAGTGATAAACAAGTACAGCGTAACCGCACCGACTAAGAGTGAAATGAGTACATTCGGGCTAAGCCAACCGACGTTCCCTGCCACACTAAAGCCGTAAAGAAGACCGCCGAATCCAAATGTCGAAAGGACAATCGATAAATAATCCATTTTCGGATTGGTTTGTTCGGTTACGTTTTTTAGTAAAAAGTAAGCTGCGACAATAATAACAATCGCAATCGGTAACACGACATAAAATACACTGCGCCACGGATAATGGTCAACTAGGTAACCCGATAAACTCGGTCCGATCGCAGGTGCAAAGGCAATGATTAAACCAAACATGCCCATCGCTTTGCCGCGTTGCGAAACAGGGAAGATTAAAAACAAAATGGTTTGCAAGAGTGGCATCATAATTCCGGCACCCGCACCTTGCAACATACGTCCTATTAACAAAAACGTGAAGTCAGGAGAAACGGCTGCGACGAGCGTACCTGTCGCAAATATGCCCATCGCGGTCAAAAACAAACTGCGCGTCGTAAACTTACCGATTAAAAACGCGGTGATGGGAATCATAATGCCGTTGACCAGCATGAAAATCGATTGCAACCATTGAACCGTACTTTCACTAATCTGAAGATCTTTCATAATTGGCGGTAATGCCGTAGCAAGAAGTGTTTGGTTCAGAATGGTGATAAAAGCACCTGATAGCAACACAGCTAACAGCGGAATGTATTTTTTTAAATCGAATGATTGCGGTGTATCGACAGTTTGTGAATGAACCATTATTTTATGAACACCTCTCTAGTTGGGTTGTGAACCTTTGTATAAGGCTGTTGGAATCTAAAGTCGACTTGCTTTTAAAACGAAGAACAGTTATCTATACCCTAATTTTCTCGTTTGATGCCACGAGGTGTGGATGTTTTCTACTACCGACTTACCCGCAGTTATATAGAAGAAAATAGAAAAAAACAAATAATTATTCATTCAACTTGATTGTAGAATTTCAGAACAATGAACCTAACTTCATACCTATTACTTCATATAGTTGCCTATTGAATCGAGCGATTTTAAAGCAAAAGCAGGATAAAAATAAAGTATACAGAATCATTAGAATGTATGGATAAAAAAGGAGGAATTGGTTTGGGTGCTCTAATGATGGATAAGGTAGGAATTATTACAGCAGCGGGGAGTGGACTTGGAAGAGCGAGTGCACTTGCGTTTGCCGCAGAAGGTGCAAAAGTGGTCGTCTCTGATATTAACGAAGAAGGCGGTAAAGAAACAGTGCGACAAGTCGTAGAGGCGGGTGGCGATGCAATTTTCTTACGATGTAACGTTGCAGATGAGCAAGAAGTAATCGATCTTGTGAAGCAAACGGTCGAACATTATGGCCGCTTGGATTGGGCACATAATAACGCTGGAATTGGTGCGCCATCTTTGCCGATTGCCGAAACGAAAACAGCCGACTGGGACCGTTGTATACAAATTACGCAACCTAGTTTGTACTTTTCATTAAAACACCAAATTCCAGCAATGCTCGATTCTGGTGGAGGGAATATTGTAAATACCGCCTCTACATCAGGTCTGATTGGATCAGAAAACTTAGCAACGTATAGTGCTGCAAAATGGGCGGTCAATGGACTGACGAAATCAGTCGCGCTAGAATATGCGAAAAAAGGAATTCGCGTCAATTCAATTTGTCCGGGGATGACGCTAACTCCTGCTGTAGAGGCGTGGGCAAAAGAAGTACCTGACCAAGCAAAATACGTAGAAAATGATATTCCACTTGGGCGCATGGCACTCCCGGATGAACAAGCACAAGCGGCATTATGGCTTTGTTCAGATCGATCTTCATACATCACGGGTGTCAATTTAGCAGTAGACGGTGGTCAAACTGCAAAATAACCAACTAACGCAGCTCGGCTAGTGCAACTAATCTCAGTACAAAACCTAATCCTCCTATGGATTAGGTTTTTTGAATCCCTCGAATACGAGGAAATGGCTTTGAGGCTTTTTTATAGACACAAGTTACAGATTATACTATTGTTAAACCAGAAAAACTAAAATGGTTTTTAAAGTTTTCTAAGGAGGAGAATATATTGAAAGCACGAATCATACAAGCATTTATTGAAGAAACACGTTACAACGGCATCAAATTCACGATGGATGAGCTGGCAAAGCGCCTGGGCATAAGTAAGCGCACATTATACGAAAATTTTTCATCGAAAGTGGATATTCTTGATGCCATTATCGACAGCACACTTAATAAATTTGACTATCAGACTCGGCAAATAATCGATAACACAGATTGGACGCTTGCTGAAAAGATTAAAAAAACCATTGCTGTTTTACCGAAATACAACGAATTTTACGATTTGCGCATTCTGGAGCAATTAAAACGCTCCTATCCTGAACAGTGGGAGCGCGTAAATCGGGAGTTCAACCAGTGGGATGATATTAAGGAGCTTCTTGAAGAAGGTATTCGAACAGGGATTGTTAAGGATATAAACATCGACTTGTTGATCAGAGTGATTATAGAGACTTCCAACATTACACTGGATAAACATTTCTTTTTAGTACATAGCATTGCGGTAACAGAATCAGTTGAAACAATTGTGGACGTATTATTGACCGGAATTTTAACTGAAAAAAAGGATGAATGTCCTAATTCGTAATATACCAATCCCTTTTATGTTGGTAACGTAATTCTTAGGTGAGGATTTGAATTGGTTATGGAAGAGAAACAAACAACAAATAGATTGGACATGGAATCAGTAGGAAAATCTTTCTTGAGGTACTTAATTCCGTCGATTGTTGGAATGTTGCTGATGGCTGTTAATATTGTTGCTGACGGGATTATGGTCGGCAACAAGTTGGGACCTATCGCTTTGGCTGGTGTCGGAATTGCGGGACCCGTATTCACTATTTTTGTAGCGATGTCCTTATGGATTGGTATTGGTGCTGCGACTCGATATTCGGCAATGATGGGTGCAAAACGTCCAGATCAAGCACGGATCATTTTTTCACATGCGATCGCCTCTATCTTTGTCTTAACGATCATCATTGGGCTGACTGCCTTTATCTTCAGAACAGAACTTGCTTATTTACTAGGTGCGAATGTGGATACGTTTGAATATACATCCGGTTACTTGAACGTTATGTTGCTGTTTGGATTCGTCTTCACAGTAGAAAACACTTTTAGTATTTTAGTGCGAAATGATGGAGGTCCTAATACAGCAATGATTGCGCTGATCTCTACGTCAGTGGTCAACATCATATTGAACTATGTGTTTTTATTTATACTAGATTTTGGCGTAGAAGGTGCAGCTTTTGCAACGATACTTGGTGGACTTGTTGGTTTAGTTATTCTCAGTACGCATTTTTTTAGAAAAAAAAGCAACTTACGTTTGGTACGTTTCAAGTTTGATAAGAAGCTTACTCTTCTTATATTAGCGGTTGGGTTTCCAAGTTTTCTTGCAGAAGTCGGAATTTCAGTTTTTACGATTTCTCATAATCTTACCTTTAAATATCTTGCTGGAACTGTTGGTGTATCAGCTTTTACCATTTTGAACTATGTTCACAGTGTGATGTTGTTGTTATTTCTCGGAATGGGTGCTGCTATCCAACCGTTGATCAGTTATTACAGCGGAGCCAAGGATGAACAAAAGATAAAGCAAACGATACGTCTGGCAATTGCTACATCTCTAGCAGCGGGTATCTTCTTTATGCTCATTGGTCAATTTGCAGCAACTCAGATTGTCAGTTTGTTTGGTGACTTCCCAGAAGAAGTGCTGGCGCTAGCGGTATCGGGCATTAAACTATTCTTTATCGCCTATCTCTTTATGGGAACAAACTTTGTCATGATGACTTATTATCAATCTATTGGACATATTCGAATGGCGACCTGGATTACTGCAGCACGCGAAATGATTGTTTTGCTAATCTTACTGATGATTATGCCTCGACTATTTGGACTGACGGGTGTCTGGCTCGCGATTCCAACGTCCGAATTTATCGTTCTTGTGACAATTTACTACTATCATAGAAAATGGCATAGCTAAGAGTTGATTTTGATGATATTTAGATCGTGTTCGACTTTACAGTTAGCTAAAAATATATTAAAAGAGAGAAACCTTAGCGTATTTGGGTTCTCTCTTTTTTTTGCATCGTGAAAATAGGAAGTGCTGAAATCACATAAAATAGAACTGGATTACTAGTTTCTCAAATGAAGGAGCGGAAGCTTGGTATCACTCAAATAGGAGTATAGAATATAAAAAAAATTTGAACATTTCGTATTATTTTATACGAAATGATTGACAGAGTATTCAAACGGAATTATGATAAATGGAGTGATTCGGAAATGCATCCCGTTATTCGGAATTAGATAAAAGTGCTGTAGGAGTAGAAAGATGGAGGATGGTTATTATGGTCAACCGAGCGATTGAAAATTGTGATGCACTTAGACCTGCATCTGAAGTAATGCAAATCCAAAGACTAGGAGTTATGCGCTCAACCAGTCTCAGTTTTTTACGAATTATGTTCCGCAAAATGATGCGCGAAGCTTGGGATATTAAACAAACATTATTCGATTTAGATAACGATGGCTACGGGGAAGCTTTATATAAAATTACAACTCCGCAAGGACATTATACGTTTGTTGCCTTGTCACGAGAAATTAGTGATGAAGTTCGAAGTGATCGTGTCATTTCAGAACGATGGGATATCACATTCGCATTGTGTGAAGGCGAAGTTTCCGAAAAGAAATTAAAAAAAATGAAGCAAGAACTTCCAAAACAAGAAATGGGCAGAGGCGATGTAACGGATCTCGTTTGGTCAAGAGCTAATAAAAGTCAGCGTGTTTTCAAGCACGTTGTGGAAGCGCTATCAAAAGGAGAACAGCCAGACTTAAATATCCTATACGAAATTGGCTACTTGTTCAGAACGACAGCGGTTTATGGTAATGGCAAGTTTGGCATTGCGCCTTATGAAAAAGTAAAAGAACATCATACATTCAGCGGTGCATTTCAAGCGCAAATGTTCGCGGTATATATGTTGCGTCATTTCAGCTTTGAAATGGTTGAACACATCGCGCGCAAACGGAATCCACAAGCGGCTCAACTGGGAGTAGAGGCAAAAAGATTAGTAGGCACAGGGAATGCAACGGGCCTTGGAATGGTTCCTTATGTGATTTCGCATCCAAAACTTCTTAACCAGTGGATGATGATTCGAGAAACGGCATTGGCGTGTGCAAAACAAAAAAACCCTTCACCTGAAGATTATAAGCGTTTCATTCGCAACTTAGATCGGGTTCATCACTTCTTTGAAAGTGCACCTATTCCACACACATTGTTTTTTGAAAACCCGAGACACTTAGCTAATGAAGTCGAAGCCATTTTAACGTTAGTAAAAGATAGTAGTGAAACAGCAATTCGTTCAGGAGGCAATACTGAACAGACTTGGGTGCAATTGACGGACCGAGTAAAAGAGCAATTTACTGTCGAAGCACAAGAACTTATTAATTCTCAACTAATCGAATTATATCCAGAAATTATTGTAGACTTGGAGCAACAAACAAATGCAGATGATCGCATTCTCCTAGTACCTGAAATGACGATTGGAGCTCTGCGTTCAATTATTAAAAAGCAGTACGAGTGGGTATTCCAATATGATTTCAGTCAACCCGAGCAAAAACATTATTTCTGGTATCGATCAGTCGAAAAAGAAGAACCTCGTCTAGGTGAACACGGAGTCGATCCCGGCGCTGAACTCGCAATGCCGATGAATATCGCCGAGCAAGTTCAACAACTCACAGCAGAACTAGCAACGTGTGAAGATGAGCAGTCAGTTGCGTTATTCTTATTTGAAAAGCCAGAATTAAGAGGAATTGTTAGAAGAATTCAATCTCTTGAAGGATTACCGTATGGGGAAGTACAAGCGAATTTAACAGGGGCTGATTTACTGCCAGTGTACTTGTTGCGATGTAAGCTTGCCATTTTTGGAGCAGAACGATTTGATCCGAAGTCGAATCGGTGGGTTCGCATTACATTATTCCAAGGTGCTCCATTAGTTGAAGAAATCGGAACCTCTGCATTTAATGATGATTGGTTCTATCCATTATTACCAAATTCGGAGGAGATCAAATGACGATTGATATAAAAGACATGATGGTTATAGACGCACTGGAACTAAGTAAATGGGACCGAGATTTTGTAGTGATGCTGCAAAAGGGTGGCGTTAAGTGTGTGCATGCTTGTGTTGGATTGTGGGAGAATGCTCGTGAAACTTTGACCAAAGTGGCGGAATGGCATCGATTCTTTGCGGATCACAACGACCTAGTAATGGCTGTAAAAACAGGAGAAGATATTGCTACAGCGAAGCGTATCGGAAAACTGGGCATCATTCTTGGTGCACAAAATACATCTGCTTTAGAAGATGAACTGGGATTAGTATCGGTATTCAATCAACTTGGTGTGAAAATTATGCAATTAACATACAATAATCAAAATCTTGTCGGCAGCAGCTGTTATGAAGAAACAGATCCTGGTCTTTCAAGATACGGCAAGAACGTTATTGCCGAGATGAACCGCGTTGGAATGGTCATTGATTTGTCCCACGTGGGCAACAAAACATCATTAGACACACTGGCACTATCAAGTCGTCCAGTTGCGATTACCCATGCTAATCCA
The DNA here is from genome assembly GCF_001465835.2 of Planococcus kocurii. Classification (NCBI taxonomy): domain Bacteria; kingdom Bacillati; phylum Bacillota; class Bacilli; order Caryophanales; family Caryophanaceae; genus Planococcus; species Planococcus kocurii. The sequence continues at coordinate 1,199,886 of NZ_CP013661.2, read as the reverse complement.
GATTGGATTTACCCTACAAAGCGTAACAAGTCAGAAGAAATTTTAACGGCATTACGTGACAATAAAGGCGTGCTTGGTGTGTGTGCTTATCCTCACTTGATCAACGGAGCAGGTACAACTTTAGAAGAGTTTTGCGATATGATTGCACGCACTGCAGATTTCATGGGCATTGATCACATCGGAATTGGAACCGATTTGACGCATAACATGTCTGTTGATTTTCTGGCATGGATGAGAATGGGAAGGTGGACGCATGAAATCGAGTATGGTGCGGGTTCAAAAGAAAATCCAGGTTGGCCGGATTGGCCAGAATGGTTCCAAACGCCACTTGATTTCCCGAATATTGTTCAAGGGTTATCTGCTCGTGGCATGACGTTTGATGAAATTTCTAAAATTATGGGTGGCAACTGGTACCGTTTCTTCGACGAAGGGTTTAAGGCGCAGAAGGAGTTGGTGACATGCGTGTCTCTCACATAGAATTATATACGCATTGCAAAAAAATCTTTCAAGCGTGTGGAGTTCCTTACGGATACGCAGAAGAAGGGGCAGAAACCGTTGCAAATGCCGAGTTTCTTGGGTTATATGGATTGCAGCAATTATCAGATGAGTTGCCAAACTTACAAAGCCAACTAGAAGAATTGAAAATAGTAAGTGAAACAGCGCAACTGACAGTGATAAATGGTGGCAAACAAAGTGGAATGTTACTCGGAAAAGCGTGCGCTGATTACGTAATTGCGCGTTTGCAAAATCAACAATCAACCGCTGTGTGCATTAAACAAACGACTCCGTCACGCGTACTGGCGCAGCAAGCTATGTATATGTCGAAAAAAGGACTGGGAAGCATCATTTTGTATAAGTTAAGAGGTCATTCGTCGCTCATTATCGCGTCACCAAGTATGGAGTTTCCGGTGATGATTCATAAGCGAAACAATGCGGACATAGTGGAAATAATCAATAAACAATTGAGGCTTACTGGAGACAAAGCGCTCGTATTGCCGGAAACCTTTACAGACTTTTTCATGTTCGGAACAAAGTCTATAGAAGCCATAGATCAATTGATTGAGCAATTCGAACAAACCATCGACCCATCTTGCATTATCACAACAACTGAGGATTTCGAACAAAAATGGATTTCTTCATGGGAAAACGGCGCAGAAATCAACAAAGAATTGTGGATGGATTTAAACGAAACGGGCAAGCGAATGTTAGTCGAATCAACAGACCAATCCCGATCGCATGGAGCGGGCTAAACCATATAACAGCTGGAGGAGATTGTAAATGATGACAGTAAAAAATGAAGTACGCGTGTTAAAGAACTTTATCAATGGTGAATGGGTAGAAACATCAGGAACAGATATGCTTGAAATTAGAAACCCTGCAAACAAAGATGAAGTTGTGGTAAACGTTCGTCAGTCTAACGAAAAAGACGCGCAAGCAGCTATTGAAGCGGCAGCAGCAGCATTCCCAGCATGGAGTAAAACACCCTCTCCTGCAAGAGGCGAATACTTATTCAAAATTGCAGCGATCATGGAAGCAGAAGCAGAAGAAATTGCTCGAATCATTGTTCAAGAAGAAGGTAAAACATACGCAGATGCATTTAAAGAAGTGAATTACGCAGCAGGCATCGTGAAGTTTTATGCAGGTGAAGGACGCCGCATGACAGGACGTATCATTGAATCGGATATGGCGGGCGTTCAAATTGAATTACACAAAGAAGCACTAGGTGTTGTATTAGTCGTAACACCATGGAACTTCCCATTGTCGATTCCAGCTTGGAAAATTGCGCCTGCTATTTTGAGCGGCAATACAGTTGTGTTAAAAGCTTCTTCTGAAACGCCATTGACGGCACAGAAATTTATGGAAATTGTTGAAAGAGCGGGTGTACCTTCAGGTGTCGTAAACCAATTAGTGGGACCGGGTCGCCTTGTAACGGAGATGATCAATCATCCTGCAGTTAAAGCCATTACATTTACAGGATCAAATCGTGTAGGAAACTTAATTTACGCAGAAGCCGCAAAAGAAATGAAACGTGTCTTGCTTGAAATGGGTGGCAAAAATCCATTGATCGTGATGGAAGATGCCGACGTGGATGCAGCAGTCGCACTTGCCGTAGCTGGTGGATACGGTCAAACGGGGCAAGCCTGTACAGCAACGAGTCGTGTAGTTATTCACAAAGACATTCGTCAAGAGTTTACGGATAAATTAGTGGCGAAGTCAAAAGAAATCAAAATAGGTAATGGCATGGATGAAGGCGTTACAATGGGTCCTCAAGTAAGTGAAGGAGAGCGTCAATCTACATTAGATCTAATTCAGAAAGCAATCGATGAAGGCGGCGAAGTATTAACGGGTGGCGGAATTCCAGAATTTGCAGGGTCAGACAAAGGATTTTTCGTTGAACCAACGGTTATCGGTAGTGTAAAATCAGCGATGACCATTGCACAAGAAGAAGTATTTGGTCCTGTTATTAGCATTATTGAAATTGACTCAATTGATGAAGCAATTGAAGTAGCAAATGACGTGGCATTTGGTTTGTCAGCTGCTATTTGCACGAAAAACTTAACATACATGAACCGCGCACTTAGCGAAATTCAAGCTGGAATTGTCAAAGTGAATATGACGACAACAGGCACATTCTTCCAAGCACCTTTTGGCGGCTACAAGCAGTCAAGCACAGGCACATATAAAGAGCTAGGCAGCGAAGCCGTTGAGTTTTATTGCCAAAACAAAACACGTTACATTAACAGTAACTAAGTAAAGAGTAGCAGCAGGGAAGGATGCAGCCTTCCCTTTCTATTTTACTAATTTGCATGTAACATAATGAGTCATAATAGAGTGCAAAGGAGTATATGAATGTGAAAAAAACGCCGGAAGTATCAGCAACAGTAGTACGTGCCATATCAATTATTAATTATTTGAATGAAGGATCAGGTTCAAAAGGTGTCGGGGAAATTAGTAAAGACTTAGGGCTATCAACGACAATTGTTCATCGCTTGTTAACAACATTAAAAATTGAGGGCATGGTTTTTCAAGATCCTCGCTCTAAATTATATTCTTTAGGAACTGTATTTTTAGATTACGCCAATAAAATCTTAACGGAAGTGCCAATTGCCCCTGTGGTTGAACCGTGGCTGTTGTCGCTACGCAACGAAACAGAAGAAACAGTTGGATTTTATATGCCAACAGGTCAAATGCGCATCTGTGTATTAGAGTATGAAAGTCAGCAAGAAATCAGACGTTCAGTTGGAATGGGCAAACGGTTACCGATTCATGTCGGTGCAAGCGGACGGGCGATTCTTGCATTTCAGTCAACTGAATTACAAGAGCGTGTGCTGTCAACACGCCCACCAGAAGAAAGAAGTCGAATCGAGCAATTGCTTGAAGAAACAAGAAATCAAGGATATGCAACAAATGAAGAGGAAATTACGACCAATGTAGCAGCGATATCGGCACCGGTATTTGATCCGCAACACCGCGTCATTGGTGCAATCTCTATATCCGGCCCACTTTTTAGATGGAACCGTAAAACGATGGAGCCACATATCTCGAATTTATTAGCTGCAACAAAAGAAATTGCATACTCACTTTAAAAAGGGCAAGGTGATCCAGATGAAACCAGAAGAGAAATTAAAAGAACTAGGATTAGCGTTACCTGAAAAACGTGCAAAAGGTGGGAATTACATTTCTTGTGTTCGAACAGGAAATTTACTGTTTTTATCCGGTTCACTTTCTTATGATGTAATTGGCAAAGTAGGCGATACCTTAACAATTGAAGAAGGCTATGAAGCTTCAAGACAAGCGATTTTATTTGCGTTAACGACGATTAAAGAAGAAGTTGGAGAATTATCAAAAGTGAAGAAATTCGTCAAATTACTCGGCATGATCAACACGGCTTTCGATTTTACGGGTCAGGCAAAAGTTATGAACGGCGCATCAGACTTATTGGTTGAAGTGTTTGGTGAAGAAGTTGGCACGCATGCGCGAACTGCAGTTGGCATGATGTTGCCGCGCGGAGCAGCTGTTGAAATTGATATTATCGTTGAAGTGGAGTAAAGTTTCTCCACTTTTTTTAAAAAGTAAGCGGTTACAACATATGCGGATAGAGGAGGTTTTATTTTGAACAAATATGGATCTAGAACAGACTGGCCTGTACTGCTAATTAGTGGGGGGTTACTCGTTGCTTTTGTACTTGCGGCATTTATCAATGTAGATTTTGTATCAAATATGGTCAACCAATCTTTCGCATTTGCCGTAAAATACTTCGGATCATTTTGGCAAATATTGCTGTTAGGAACGTTTTTTATTGCACTTTTCCTCGGCTTCTCAAAATACGGCAACATTCGTTTAGGAGGTCTCAAAAAGCCGGAAGTTGCTTATTTTAAATGGATTGCCATGATTATGACGACGTTACTAGCAGGTGGCGGGGTATTTTGGGCCGCTGCTGAACCGATGTATCACTTTCTTGATCCTTCCCCTAATTTTGCTGGGGCAAGTGTAGTGGGCGGTACAGAGAGCGCTGTTATTCCTGCATTTGCACAATCTTACTTGCACTGGGGTTTTCTGGCATGGTCGATTCTCGGAACGCTTGGAACGATTGTGTTGATGTATGCACATTACCAAAAAGGCATGCCGTTAAAGCCGCGTACTTTGCTGTATCCTTTACTCGGTGAAAAAATCATGAAAAACAATGCACTTGGGACGATTATTGATGCGTCTGCAGTCATTGCTGTAGCAGCAGGAACGATTGGACCGATTGGGTTTCTCGGCTTGCAAGCGGCTTACGGAATGGAAGCGTTGTTCGGGGTACCTAACACTTTGTTGACACAAGTAATCATTATCATCGCTGTAGTTGTTATCGCTACGATATCAGCTGTTACAGGTTTGCGTAAAGGAATCCAATTTCTTAGTAATTTAAATGTCATCATTACGCTAATCCTAATGATTGCGATTTTACTACTGGGTCCAGGTGGATTTATTTTCGATACATTTCTCGCGGCATCAGGCGTTCACTTGCAAGAATTCCTTGCCATGAGTACGTTCCGCGGAGATTCGGTGTGGTTAGGATCTTGGACCATTTTTTTCTGGGGCTGGTTCCTTGGCTATGGTCCAATGATGGCGATCTTTATTTCAACGATTACCCGGGGACGTACGATTCGTGAATTGATTTTGGCGGTGTCCATTATCGCACCAGTCGTTACGGCATTTTGGTTTACGGTTGTCGGAGGTACGGGGATGTTTTATGAACTAGCTCAGCCAGGCGTTATTTCGGAGGCATTGAATGCATCAGGTACACCAGCTGCCATGGTAGCGATTACGCAACAATTGCCACTGAGTTCATTCATAGCACCGCTATTCCTGCTAGTTACCATTTTGTTCGTTGTCACGACTGCGGACTCGATGGCTTATACCATTTCAGTTGCGATAACAGGAGACGGTCATCCGCCAAAATCGATGCGTGTGTTCTGGGCAATTATTATGGGGGCAGTAGCGGTTGTGCTGTTAATGATTAGTGAAGGCGGGATCCAAGCGATTCAATCGTTTATTGTTGTTACAGCAATTCCGGTTTCCTTGTTGTTACTACCGACTTTTTGGGCTGCTCCAAAAGCAGCGAAAATCATGTATGAAGATCAGTTTGGAAAAGCAGTTAAAGAGAAGAAACCAGTGACAATAGCTGATGAACTGATTGCAAGTTCATTAGAAGACTAAGAAAGCTAGAAATTTCAATGGATTCGCATATGTTAGTTAGCAATATGCATTGCATCAAAAGGCCGCTAATCCAGTAATGGATTGACGGCCTTTTGAATGTTGTATTCACTACTGCTTATGTTGAAGTTCGGCTACTCGTTATTGAGGTATAGTAAGAGTGTTGATTTAAAAGCGAGTGTAACACGAGAATCTTTTTTGGAAGGTTGGTGAAACGTTTGCCAAACTTTGCAATCACCATCTTTGATAGAGCATTTAACGAATAGAAAGAAGGAAGTTATAGTGACCTATGCCATACGGAGTGCACAGCCAGAAGACGGTACGAAAATTATTGAGTTTTATAATAGAGTTGGTGGAGAGACAGACTATTTGTCATTTGGTCATGATGAATATTCCCTGTCTGCGGAGAGCCTGACACAAGTCATTGTACAAATGAAAAAATTCAAAGGTACTTGTATGTTTCTTGTAATAGAAGGAGAAGAGATTTTGGGGATCGGCACAATTGATTCTAGTTCTAAGCCTAGGTATCGCCATGTGGGAACACTGGGCCTTGTGATTAGTCAGTCATATACAGGAAATGGACTAGGCCGCGTATTGATGAATACTTTAATCGATTGGGCTAAGACAAATGGACAAACCGAAAAAATTTCACTCGTCACGCGTGCAGATAATGAGCGTGGCATCGCACTTTATAAGAAAGTAGGGTTTGAGCAAGAAGGTACTTTTTATCGAGACGTCTATGACGGCGAACGTTATTACGATAACTTATCCATGGCACTTTATTTATGAGGATAAAAATCCCTAGCATAAAAGCGTGTTAAAGACTTTTTGAATGTATTTACTAATAAAAGGAGCGGAAATGGTTTTAAGTAGAATTTAAAGGATAAACAAAAGAGAAACAAGCTAATGTTCAGAGATAACTACTTGGTTTTGGGCGTTTGTATGATAGAACTTCCGTAAAAAGGATGTTAACTGAATCTATCTCTTCAATTCATATTGTAAGTGATGAAAGAGTTGGTAAATTGTGTGTATATCATATACAATTGTATACTTATTGCAAAAAACCTTTCAAGTGAAAAGTTCTTTCTTTCTATGCAAAGTAAGAGTGGAAACAATTGAAACGATTACTGTTTATGGAGGTACAGCTTATCATATTTGCCAGGTCAATTGTCTAGTACACAGGATCAACAAAAGTAGATGAAAACAAAAATGGATGGTTGCTTAGACACTTGTGTACAGCAGATGCTGTCGATTGCGGCAACTATTAAAATGGATATCATAACCAAACAACAGCTAGAAATATGTATGTAGATTTTATGCGGATAAAGGAGGTTTTATTTTGAATAAATATAGATCGAGAACAGACTGGCCTGTACTGCTAATTAGTGGGGGATTACTCGTTGCTTTTGTACTTGCGTCATTTATCAATGTAGATTTTGTATCGAATATGGTCAATCAATCTTTTGCATTTGCTGTTAAATATTTCGGAGGATTTTGGCAAGTGCTGTTTTTAGGAACGTTTTTTATTGCACTTTTCCTTGGGTTCTCAAAATACGGCAACATTCGTTTAGGGGGTCTTGAAAAGCCGGAAGTTGCTTATTTTAAATGGATTGCCATGATTATGACGACGTTACTAGCAGGTGGTGGGGTATTTTGGGCCGCTGCTGAACCGATGTACCACTTTCTTGATCCTTCCCCTAATTTTGCTGGGGCAAGTGTAGTAGCTGCTACAGAGAGTGCTGTTATTCCTGCATTTGCACAATCTTACTTGCACTGGGGCTTTCTGGCATGGTCCATTCTCGGAACACTTGGAACGATTGTGTTGATGTATGCACATTACCAAAAAGGCATGCCGTTAAAGCCGCGTACTTTGCTGTATCCTTTACTCGGTGAAAAAATCATGAAAAATAGTGCACTTGGGACGATTATTGATGCGTCTGCAGTCATTGCTGTAGCAGCAGGGACAATTGGACCGATTGGGTTTCTCGGCTTGCAAGCGGCTTACGGAATGGAAGTATTGTTTGGAATTCCGAATAACTTGTTAACGCAGGTAATTATTATTATTGGTGTAGTGATAATCGCTACAATTTCGGCTATTTCAGGTTTACGTAAAGGGATCCAATTTCTTAGTAATTTAAATATTATTATTACACTGATCTTAATGGCTGCGATTTTGATACTAGGACCAGGTGGTTTTATCCTCAATACATTCCTGGCGGCGACAGGCGTTCATCTTCAAGAATTTCTTGCCATGAGTACGTTCCGTGGAGACTCAGTGTGGTTAGGTTCTTGGACCATCTTTTTCTGGGGTTGGTTCCTTGGTTATGGTCCAATGATGGCGATCTTTATTTCAACGATTACGCGCGGACGTACGATTCGTGAATTGATTTTAGCAGTGTCTATCACAGCACCAATCGTCACGGCATTTTGGTTTACGGTTGTTGGAGGTACGGGGATGTTTTATGAGCTAGCCGAACCAGGCATTATTTCGGATGCTTTGAACACTTCGGGTATGCCAGCTGCGATGATGGCCATTACACAACAATTGCCACTCGATTCATTCATTGCACCGTTGTTCTTGTTGGTTACCATTTTGTTCGTTGTCACGACTGCGGACTCGATGGCCTATACCATTTCAGTTGCGATAACAGGAGACGGTCATCCGCCAAAATCGATGCGTATTTTCTGGGCAGTTATTATGGGGGCAGTAGCAATTGTGCTGTTGATGATTAGTGAAGGGGGAATTGAAGCGATTCAATCGTTTATTGTCGTTACAGCAATTCCGGTTTCCCTGCTTTTAGTGACAACTTTTTGGTCTGCTCCAAAAGCAGCAAAAGTTATGTATGAAGATCAATTTGGCAGAACTGCTAAATTGAAAAATAGAGCAGTAGTCAGTAAGAAAACAAAAGATAATTCACTAAAAGACTAAGTTCATGCTCATCTTGTTAACGGATGTATGTTGAAAAACACACTAGAAATAACTACTCAAACAGCCAGCAACGGATCATCCGTTGCTGGCTGTTTTTTTGTCAAGAAAAAGCAAAAGGGTAGATATGTTCAAAATATGACAGCGCTTTTAAAACTTCTCCTATATATGACAACTGTCACTAGTGCGCTCGTTGTCAGTCAGGTAAGTTATCGTTAGTAGATAGCTAGTTCCAATATGAAACTTGTATGTAGAGGGGAAGTTTTTAATGAAAAAAATAGCTTGGATTACGGATACAGCTGCACAATTAGACGACGCTTTTATCCAAAAACATGATGTATACGTACTGCCTTTAAGTGTTGTTTTTTCTGATGGGTCATTTAGAGAATCCGTCGATCTCACACAAGAGGAGTTTTACGATAGATTACGCTTATCAAAATTTTCACCTAAAACTTCACAACCAGCAATTGGAGAAATGCTTGCTTTATACGAAAAACTAGAATTAGAAGGCTATGATTTTGCAGTTGCTGTACATCTATCAAGTGGACTTTCGGGGACAATTGACTGCGCACAGGCCGCTTCAAAAATGACCGACTTTAAAGTATATCCGATTGACTCGAAAATTGGTTCTTTTCCAATGATTAAAATGATTGAAATGGGTAGTAAACTGTTCGCAGAAGGCAAAGACGTAGAAGAAGTAGTGGCAACTATTACGAGAATGACAGATAAATCGAAGCTGTCTTTTATTCCTTCGAGCTTAAACCAATTACATAAAAGTGGGCGTGTTTCTGGAACACAAACCTTCATTAGTAATTTACTGAACATTAAAGTTGTTATCAGTTTCATAGATGGCAAACCCGTTATGACCGAAAAAGTACGGTCAAATAAGCGGGCGAAAGATCATGTCCTGTCTTTATTGCGTGCAGATATGGCCATAGCCACGGTGCCAGAAATTGCTGTGATTCACTGTAATAACGAGGAAGACGCAACAACCTGGAAAGACGAGCTCGTGCAAGAGTTTCCTGATCTGAACGTACACGTGATGGCACTCAGTGTTTGTGTAGGTGTTCATGCGGGCGAAGGGACGACCGGATTGAGTTGGGTTACTTATTAAGTTTAAAAGACAAAAAGACCGCTGATTCCTACTAGGATCAGCGGTCTTTTCTTTTTTGTTGGAAGTAGCTTATTTATTCATATAAGCTTTGATTTCTGCTTTGTTCATAGATGAATCACATTTTACGTTTGTCGTGTCACCTTTTGTATAGATGAAACCAGGAACTGTTGGAATGTTGTATTGGTTACGGAATGCTGAAATGCCATCCATATCAGCTGCTTCTACGCTGTTCACGTAGTAGATATGCGTATTCGTTTGCTCCGAAACATCTTTTAGTTTTTTAACGAAAGTTTGGCAGAAAGGACATACAGCCTTGCCAACGTAGATGACGGCTTCGGTTTCCCCTTTTACCAATTCTTGTGCTTTCGCGGAATCAATTTTTTCAAAACCTGCTATGTTTTCTTCGTAAGTCGTCATTACCAAATCAATCTCCTCTCTCTATTATCTTCATTGTACAGGAGTGCCTGTGTAGACGAAAAAAATATGCTTGAGCGGATGTAAGGAAATAGGGAATTCGAAATGGTCAGTCTGTTTTAAGACTCAACCACTCGGATGCGGCTGCCAGGTATAAATCCAGTTTTTAAGATCGCTGACCCGTTTGGACATATTGCAAAAATTCTTCGGCGGTCATGTCGTCAATACCAAGATTTTCAAGCGTTCTTGCATGAGTCATTAAATCACGGTCAAGGACAAGTTGTGCCATCTCGATAATTACTTCCATTCGTGCTGTCGGTAATTGAAGCAACTTGCCAAGAGCGACGAAAGGCACAAGGCCCATAGGAATATCTTCTGATAAGTAACGTGTATCAAGCGTTTTTTGTCCTTTAATATCCTGATATACGCTATTATTCCGTACCGATTCTGCGAGACTATTTTCATAAACATCATACTCAACTTCAAGCTGCTGACGACACGATAATAACTCAAGACCTAAAGCGCGTCCGATTGCAAGCCGTTCCTCATCCATGCTTTCAACAAATCGTCCAATGGATGGAGTAAAGCCATCAATATAAAAATGCCATTCGCGATCGGATTCGATTGTGCCGGCATTCAGCAATGTTGTCGCTGGGTGCAAAATCGGATTGGTGTTATCAAAGCTTGTTACCAAAATGCTATCGGCGGCTTCAAACTGCGGAAATGCCGTTTGCAAAGCTGCCACAACTCTTGGCGTTTCAGTAGCGGGAAGTGCCGCAATCAAAATTCGGTTTTTCAGTCCGAACACTTGAGTTCTACCGGCTTCGATTATGCGGCAACCATACAATAACGTGTTTGTTTCTGCCAGTGTCACATTTGCTGTACAGCCTTCGTCATGGAGAGTTTTTTCAAATGCTAATGATCCGAATGTGGCTGCTGGATTTAAGACAATAATTTGCCCATCTTTCAAATGCTTTGCACATGCCTTGGCAACTAAAGTATGTGCAGTAGCAGGTACTGTGATCAGTACGATATCGGCATCTTGCAATGCTTCTTCGATATTCGTTGTGGCACAGCTAACTTTGCCGAATCCAGTTAATGCATCTTCAAGAAAGACGCCACCTTGTTTTTTAATGGCTTGAATCGTATCTTCAAAAATGTCATACAGTGTCACGTCGAATCCCATTATTCCTAAATGCCCAGCTGTTGTTTGCCCGCCGTTGCCGCCACCTAAGATCGTCCATTTTGTGCTTTTTTTCATCTTTATCTACTCCCAGTTCGCGATTTTTCTTTTACTAGTTGGAATCAAAATGGACCCCAGTCAATCCATACACCAATTGCTAAAATAATCATTGTCCAAATCGTCCATTTTAATACGAGTGGTCCTGCAAAACGAATCCATTTACCAAATGGAACAGCTGCAATGCCAAGTGCCGCCATCAGAACTGGATGTGTTGGAGTAATCATATTCCAATAGCCATCTCCAGATTGAAATGCCTGAACGGCAATTTGACGGTTAATGCCAATCACATCACTAATAGAAGACATAATCGGCATCACAACAGCAGCTTGTCCTGTAGATGACGGAATAACAAAGTTAATAAGTCCTTGTGAAATGTACATGCCCCAAGCGGCAAAGACACTATGTAAGCCTGCTAGCGGCGTAGACACAGCATAAACGAAAGTATCAATAATCTGTCCTTCTTCCATGACGACAAGAATCGCACGAGAGAGGCCGATGATAAGGGCGGCAGCTGTTAATTCAGCAGCACCTTTCATAAATTCATCGGTAAATTGATTAAAGCTACCATTGAATGCAATAAGACCAACGATAATGCCCATCAGTAACATTAATGCAGAAATTTCTCCGAGGTACCAGCCGTATTTCAATACACCGAAAACGAGTGAAACAAGTGATAAGCCCAAAATAATCATAATGGCTTTGTGTTGCTTGGTCATGGTGAGATTATCCAGCAATGTAACGTCAGTTTCGACTTCGACTGTTTCTCCTGATAAGAGACTTGTTTTGGGATTCAGTTTCACTTTCTTGGCATATCTCAATGTGTGATGAATGGCGATGATCAATCCGCCAATCATTAGGATAGTACGTAAGCCGATACCTGAAAAAAGAGGCAATCCAGCGATAGCTTGTGCAATTCCAACGTTAAAAGGATTGAGAGGACCAGCAGAATATCCTGCATACACGCCGACGACCACAATCGATACTGCGACAATTCGGTCATAGCCCATCGCAATTGTTGCAGCGAGTACAATCGCAACAAAAGGCAAAGTCTCTTCGGCCATTCCGAACGTCGCACCGCCAATCGCAAATGCAGTCATGGCAATGACGATAAAAAGAGATTCTCTTCCTTTCAGGCGATGGATCAATCGAGCTAGCGCCGCATTAATGGCGCCACTTTTAACGATGACCCCAAAGACGCCACCGACAATCAAGACAAATGCGATAATCTCAGCAGCGCCAACGATGCCGTTAAACACGGATGACAATACGCCGCCAGGCCCAACAGGTGAAGATTCTGTATAAGAGAAGCTATCCGCAACGATTAATTCTCTACCGGTTTCATCATCCATTGCTCGCTCGTACTGACCTGCAGGTACGATATAAGTTAATAATGCGACAAGAACGATGATGAACATCAGTAATGCAGTTGTTGTAGGCGCTTTCAATTTCAACTTTCGTTTTTCATTTTTCCCCTTGCTGTGCTTTTCCATGTAACCCACCATCCTTCTAAATGTATAAAAAACAGGTAACTCAGCTTTAAAATCATATTAACTTAATTAAGTATAATATTATAACTTTATATAATAATAGAAACTAAAATGATACTAGTTTCTATATAAAACGATGTAGGCAACATTAGAGATCACTTTTTCTATCGATCAAGTCAGTTCTAACTCTACATAGTACTTGTCTTTGTCTTGTTTCATAACGAATTTAGAATACTCAACAGGCTCTCCGGACGTGGAGTACGTAATGCGCTCCCAAACAAAGAGCGGCGTATTTGAACGAACTCCAAGCAACTTCATTTCTTTTTCATTGGCGACTGCTGCAGAAAAGTAATTTTTCGAACGTGCTAGAGAAATTCCACATGTTTTTTTCAGAACGTCATAAACAAATGTATCTTTGTTGGGTGGCTGTTCGATAGCGGGCCAGATATTCTGAGGAATATAAGTGTACTCTAACGAAACCAATTCTCCTTCTTCATAGCCAAGTCGCTCTAAATAGACGAATTCAGTGTCTGCAGGCAAACCTAACTGCTTAGCTACCCCAGGATAGGCTTGATGAAAACCACTTGCAAGTAAATCATGAGAACTGCTAATCTCTTCATTCATCTTGATAAACTCTGATTTGTGGATATTTTTCTCTGTTGGCAGTTTGGTTACAAAAGTTCCGCGTCCGCGTTGTCGCATGAGCATTCCTTTGTCCACTAAATTCATAATGGCTCGTTTGATGGTAATGTTGCTAACATCGTGCGTTTCTGCCAATTCGTTTTCTGTTGGAATCTGAAAGCCTTCGTCCCAAACTCCTGTCAGAATCTTATCCTCTAAAATAACCTCTACTTGCGAATAAAGAGGAGTTGTTGCTGCTTTATCAATTTTCATGCATCCCACCCTCTGTCTGGTGATTATAATGTTATAACTATTCAGTTACTATATAAGAGAAATTATTGATTGTAAAGCTTTTTTTTATTGAGTCTTTAGGCAAAAATTATCTTTTATCAATAAAAAGTAAACACAGACTCTCCATCAATTGAACTATAAAAGAGCTTTTTTCGGGTATTGCTATTTATTTCACTAGGTGTCTGACAAGAAACGAAGCTCTTAAATGTCTTCAATAATCACTTAGTGGGTCATTCAAGAGGCGGGCAAGTTGTTTAACAACCATTCGCTGTCTATGTTAAGCTTTAGTGAGACTTATACGATTAAATGGATAGTTGGTTAACTTAAAAATACGGACATGACGATAATCGAGGTGCCTGACGATGACGATATTTCAAGAATTAGAAATGTACAAGAATTTTGATGAACTAGCTACTGACTTACTCGATCTCGCCAAAGAAATCTTGCCGGAGCAATTTATTTTTTTAAGTTCTATTAATGATACGCAGCAAGTAATATTGAAATTATCAAATGATAATACAAGCATTGATGTCACTGAAGGTACGATTGTAAATCTTAATGATACCCTTTGTCAGCACATTGATTTTGGAACAAAACAACCGTTGATTTATGAAGACGTCAGCAAAGAAAGTAGTTTAGGTGATTTTAAGAATATACTAGAAAAAGCCAACATTAAATCTTATTTGGGGATCCCTATTTCTTTTGTTAATGGAGAGAAATTCGGAACATTGTGTGCAGTGAATGATCAAGTAAGCCGTTTTGATGAGAAAAGTATTCACTTGCTTCAACGAATTGTTCGGATGTTTTCTTATTACTTGGATTTAGAGCGTTTTGCTTATAGAGATGTGTTAACCAACCTATACAATAGACGTTATCTTGCTAAATTTTTCGAAGACCATCACGATTCTGGAGGAACAGTGTTCTTTCTAGATTTGGATGGCTTTAAAGGAGTCAACGATTTGTACGGTCATGACGCCGGAGACATGGTGTTAGAAGAAGTTGCATCCAGACTTCTGAAATTTATCGATGGGTATGAGGATGTTTTTGCTGTTAGATTAGGAGGAGATGAATTCGTTATCCATTTCTCTCAACCAACTAGCGCAGAACGACTGAGTGAAATGGCGACACGTTTACTGGATAGTTTGATGACTTGGGATGATGATTTTCAACTTTCTGCAAGTCTTGGAATTGCTACGTACTCAATTAACAGCGAAATTGACTTGAAAACACTCCTTAAAAATGCGGATTTCGCTTTATTTCAAGCGAAGAAATCAGGGAAAAACGCGTATCAGTTTTTTGAAACAGAAAAGATCGTGTGATCGTTGATTTCCAAGCTAAAAGCGTCAACTCTATAATCGAGTTGACGCTTTTATGATGAAAAGTAGTACGATGACTAGCCAATCTAAAGTCAGCAAGCGATTAAACAACGTAGCATTGTCAATACAACCCCCGCCACTTTCCACAAACGGACGATTCGTGTAAACTGTATAAGGTTAAGAAAAAATGAGATGACGATACAATAAAGATTGCTAGTATAAATCGAATGATAATGTTTGGATGAAGAATCGATCTTGCATCCTTTAATGAGAGGATTGGAACTTGAATATGAAAGAGAATTTTTGGCGTGATTTACCACGACCTTTTTTTGTATTGGCGCCGATGGAAGATGTTACGAATGTAGTGTTTCGCCATGTAATAGCAAAAGCGGCAAAACCGGATGTGTTTTTTACTGAGTTTACAAATACGGAAAGTTACTGTCATCCGGAAGGAATCTTTAGTGTGCGAGGGCGTTTGACCTTTACTGAAGACGAACAACCAATGGTGGCTCATATATGGGGCAATAAGCCTGAGCATTTCCGAGAGATGAGCATCGGAATGGCGAAACAAGGCTTTAAAGGAGTCGACATCAACATGGGTTGTCCTGTGCCAAATGTTGCGGCCAAAGGAAAAGGCAGTGGCTTGATCCGTTATCCGGACAACGCAGCTGATATTATCCAGGCAGCAAAAGCAGGCGGCTTGCCTGTCAGCGTCAAAACAAGAATTGGGTATACGGACGTGGACGAGTGGAAAGGCTGGCTGACTCATCTATTTGAGCAGGATATTGCCAATTTATCGATTCATTTGCGGACTAAAAAAGAAATGAGCGCAGTGCCTGCACATTGGGAATTGATTCCAGAAATCAAGAAACTTCGTGACGAAATCGCGCCAGATACTCTTTTGACGATCAACGGAGATATTCCGGATCGTCAAACGGGTCAGGAACTTGCCGATAAATATGGGGTTGACGGCGTTATGATCGGGCGAGGTGTTTTTCACAATCCCTTTGCTTTTGAACAAGAACCGACAGAACATAGCCCGAAAGAATTGTTTGACTTGCTGAGGCTACACCTAGACCTTCACGACCACTACTCAACAGAAAGTCAGCCCATCGCATTCAAACCGTTGCGCCGCTTCTTTAAAATTTATGTTCGTGGAGTACGAGGCGTTGGTGAATTGAGAAATCAGTTGATGTATACTGAAACGACAGATGAAGTACGTGCATTGCTGAACGACTTTGAGAAGCAGGAGCAAGAGCTGACATCTGTCTAATAGAACGCAATAGAATTCTTTTGTGCAAGTGTTTTTGAAATGAAATAATGGTATCTTCATCATAAGAAACCGCCTGAGTATTCCAAAAAGTGGAATGTCTAGGCGGTTTTTTAGGACGATATGACGAAGAGAAAGTTATGGAATCGCTAGTATTTTCACAAATTGACTTCATCTGATAGAATCGGTATATTAAATGGCGAAGCAAATGATTGGAGTGAACCGTTTGACCCCGTACGTGGAATTGCAGAATTTAGAGTTGATTGATTTATTGAGCGAACGCCATATTTCAACACAGAGAATTTCAGAGCGTGCATGGAATGACACGAGTGACATCCACATTTCAAACTCTGAATGGCAGATTATGGCACGCATTTATAAAAAGCAGCCCACTATTTCGTATGTTACCAAAAATGTAGACATCTCTCGCCAGGCCATCCATAAATTCATTAAAAACTTGGTGACTAAAGAATTGGTAGAAGTACAAAATGTTGAGAACAATAAAAAAGAAAAATGCATTCGACTCACGACGTTAGGGGAAGAATACTACGAAAAAAACGAAGCATTGAAAATTCAGTTGGAACATAAAATTGCAGAAAAAATTGGTGCTGATCAAATGAAAATGCTCAAAGATCTTTTAAAGACCGATTGGGGAATATAGTTTGGATGTTAAAAAAGATCTTGTTTCATCAATTTATTGATGAAACAAGATCTTTTTTTAGTCTAGTTAACAGTCGACGACGGTTGATCTTCTGTGATCAGGTCGTTAATCATTTGATTGATTTCTTCAAAGCTCGTGTCCATTGCGTGAGCAAGTTCTTTAAAGAGCATGATCTGTGTGTTGTTAATCAGTTTATAGTCATGCGCGTAGAAAGTTTCTTTCTGAAGCTGCGTATCAAACTTTTTGCGCATTAGCGTATTAACAATTTCCGCAATTTGCATGCGGTCTCCTGTATTAATGAGCTTAGGCTGTAACGCTTTAGCAGTTGACTGATCGGGCTCTACTCCAGGCTTTTTAAAAATTTCAATGATTTCGAGTGCTTGTTCTTTTTGGAGAAGCTTCAGCATCACGACTTTATCGTTATCGACAGGCGTAGTGATGGTCACTAACGTATTCGCTAAAGGATGCAATTTATAATATTTCTTTGTGACACCTGAAACTGTTTCATCACGGATATCGTTAATTCTACATAGGCCATGTGTGGAATAAATGATGTGATCTCCAATGGTAAACATTTTTTTCCTCCTAAAATGTATCTCAACTAATTCTAGTATAGCACACATGCTTTAAATCGTAAACTTAGTTGACAATTAAAGAAAGGGGCCTGGGGCAAAAGAGATGTATTCGTTACTTTTCCTTCTTTATTGAAGCTCGTGCAGACATAATACTGTCACAAAAAAAGGATTAAAGCATGAAGAAGTAGGGAATAAAGGGGAAAGCTTGTTCGTAGATTGTCGAAGTGGAGGTAACAAGAGATGAAGAGTATAGAAGAAGCAAAGCGTTTGATTATCGCCGAAAAACTGAAACACTATAATGAACGTCTGGCAGATATGGAGCGAGATTTGCAGTTTTTCTATGAAGAGTCGACGAACGATAAAGAATCTTTGGACATTATTCAAGATATGAAAGAGAAAGTCGAACAATTAAAAGAAGTAAAAAATAAAGAAAACCACGAGACAGTGTTTTAATCCTGTCTTTTTTGCTGTCTTCGCGTAAGTGCGATGACCCGGGGATTATGTGCTATCATTAGAATTGAATCGACTTCGGATAACGACGATAAT
Organism: Planococcus kocurii; assembly: GCF_001465835.2. Classification (NCBI taxonomy): domain Bacteria; kingdom Bacillati; phylum Bacillota; class Bacilli; order Caryophanales; family Caryophanaceae; genus Planococcus; species Planococcus kocurii. The sequence continues at coordinate 1,181,722 of NZ_CP013661.2, read as the reverse complement.
GAGCAAGCTACAGGAGGAAGAAAAGATGGATAATAACGATTTATTGATCAGACTGCGTTATGCACTAGATATAAAAAACAGGGATATGGTCGAAATTTTCAAATTGGGTGGTATAGAACTTAGCAAAGATGAAGTATTAAAAGTGCTGACAAAAACCCCAGATAGCGAAGAGGAAGAGGAAGATCGTATTTGGATTGACCGGGAAGAAGACTATATTAAAGCAGAAGACGCTCTATTTGAATCTTTTTTAAATGGATTTATCGTTTTCAAAAGAGGACGTCAAGAGCCCAAACCTGGGCAAACTGAAGTTTCTGCAGTGACCAATGAACGTTCTAACAACTTACTGCTGAAAAAAGTGAAAATTGCTTTACAGCTAACGAGTGAAGACATGTTGGAGATTTGGGATTTAGCTGGAGTTACGGTAACAAAAGGTGAACTTGGAGCGTTACTCCGAAAAGTTGGCCATAAAAATTACAAAGAATGCGGCGATCGCTATGCACGCAACTTCTTAAAAGGATTAGCAATCAGATTCAGAAAATAAAAAAAGCGTGTCTACGAGTCAGCGTTACTGATTTGTGGATAGGTTTTTTTTATTGTCGTAGACTGGATAGCTTAGAAGCAGACTTTCTTCATGGATAAAAAGAACTATCCCTTTCGTGTGAAAATGATATGATAGAAAGAAGAAATCATAGATGGGTGCAAAGGGGATAGCAGGATGAATTGGTTGCCGAAGAGAAAAAATAAAGTGGCGGCTTTTTGGGAATGGTTTGCAGACAATAAAGAGGTCTATAGTCGCTTGGATGAGTCGAGTAGAAGCAAACTATTAAATCAATTGGAAAAGAAATTGCACAAGGTTAACAAACATTTGGCGTTTGAACTTAGTGAACGTTTAATTAACGACAAACGACAATTCATCATCAGTGCGGACGGCATGGTTGAGGCATTTGATGACGTCATTGATCTAGTTGGTCAGGCTCCAGAATTTGAATCGTTTACGATTATCGCCTTTCGCCAGCGACAAGACGAAGAGGTATCGATCGAGTATGGCGATATTAAATTAGCATGGGAAGACATCTTTTGTACTTTTGAAAAAGATAACGCCAACGACGAAGTGAATTTAATTCTTTACATTAAAGGTTTTACTGAAGAAAATGAAGATGAATTTATCTCGGCTTCTTTTATTCTATTGGATACAGTTATCGGGGAATACAATGCTGGCATGCGCATTGGAGAAATTGAATTTATTAGTTACGAAGGACAAGCAGACGCTCGGCCGGTAAAGGATTTGCAAAGTCTTTTTTAAAGAAGAAGAAGACAGTATACTTATAGAAAAACCTGTCGGAAGTTTTTAATCCAGATAGGTTTTTTGAGTCGCAAGCGAGCTGATGAAGTGGCAGCGGTGTTAGGGTTTTGCCCAAGTGTCTTGGCTAAACCAAGTGCATACATAACTGGATTCTGATCGGCCAGAAGCCTAGAACATTTTCATAATATACATAAAGGTGCCATTGTTTTTGATCGAACATTTTCCAAGTGACTGTATGTTACTGTCCTTATGAATAAGCATGTAACTCTTCTGCTGATTTACTTACTGATCCAGTATTTACTGAAATGGTTTGTACAATAAATAAACAGATGTAGAGATGAGAAAGAATAGGGGGGCGGCGAAAAACCGTTAACAGCTTCTAAAGAATAAAAGGATTCTGTTTTTAAAGAAACTCACAGAAAGTTCATTTTTTTCTAACAAAATATATTGACCTGACCAATAGATACCTGTACTATACTAAGAATACTAAAACTGAATAGTGAATCTTTATCGAGAGAAGTTGAGGGACTGGCCCTATGACGCTTCAGCAACCAGCCGAAAGGTCAGGTGCTAAATCCAGCAGGCAAGAGATTGCCTGACAGATGAAAAGGAACGAGTTTGATATCGTAAAGCCTTCTTTTTCATGGAGGCTTTTTTTGTATATATAGGGGGTTGAGTAGATGGGTTTATTAGATGAACTGAAGACGAAAATTTTGACGGCGGACGGTGGCATGGGAACCTTGCTGTATTCGTATGGCATTGAGTATTGCAACGAGGAATTGAATTTACAGCGCCCGGAAGTAATCGAAAAGATTCATCAAGACTATATCAGAGCTGGAGCAGATATCATTCAAACCAATACGTACGGGGCTAATGCACTCAAACTTGCTCGTTACGGATTAGATGAACAAGTTGCAGACATCAACAAAGCTGCTATTGAAATTGCGAAACGCGCAGCAGCACCGGGTGGTCAATTTGTCTTTGGAACGATTGGCGGCATTCGCGGAATTCGTAAAAGTGACGCCACCTTGCAGGAAATCATTGCGATGGTCGACCAGCAAGCGAGTCAGTTGCTTGCGGGCGATCCCGACGGCCTACTACTCGAAACTTATTACGATTTTGAAGAATTAGCAGCAACTGTTAAACATTTGAAAGGCATCACAGACACCCCATTGATTGCACAAGTATCGATGCATGACCCGGGTATTTTGCAAAACGGCATGTCATTGAATGACGCTTTGCATCAACTAGAATCACTTGGAGCAGACATTGTTGGTGTCAATTGTCGTCTAGGACCGCATCATACAATTCAAGCTTTTGAAGAAGTAACCTTACCCGAAAAAGCTTTTCTTTCTGCATACCCAAATGCTAGCCTGCTTGACGTAGAAGATGGGCGGATTGTTTACGAATCAGAAGCAGATTATTTCGGACGTGCTGCTTTATTGTTAAGACAAGAAGGCGTTCGCTTGATTGGCGGTTGCTGTGGTACAACACCAAAGCATATTGAAGCGGTGAAAAAACACCTCGGTAAGTTACCGCCGATTTTTTATAAAGAAGTAACCAAAAGAAAGCCGATTGTCATCCGAGAGGCCGAAGCGCTAGAAGTAAAGCCGCTTCACGAAAAAGCGAAAACACAACGAACCATTATTGTGGAACTCGATACGCCACGTCATTTGGACGTCACAAAATTTCTTGAAGGCTCTGTCGCTTTGCATGAAGAAGGTGTGGATGCTGTCACCATGGCCGATAATTCATTAGCGTCGCCGCGTATTAGTAATATGGCAATGGGCTCGATCCTCAAGCACACAGAAAAAATTCGGCCGCTCGCTCATATTACGTGTCGCGACCGCAACTTAATTGGTTTGCAGTCACATTTGATGGGACTCGATGCACTCGGTATGCACGACATTCTCGCTGTCACGGGCGATCCGACCAAAGTTGGAGATTTCCCAGGAGCGACAAGCGTTTATGACGTGTCCAGTATGGAATTGATTCAATTGATCAAAAAACTAAATGAAGGCATTTCGTTTTCTGGTAAACCGCTACGGAAAAAAGCTAATTTCTCTGTCGCTGCAGCGTTCAATCCGAATGTTCGCGTGCTTGACCGAGCCGTAGCAAGACTTGAGAAGAAAATTGAAAGCGGAGCGGATTATTTTATTTCGCAGCCCGTATACACAAAAGAAAAAATCATTGAAATGTACGAAGCGACAAAGCATTTGAATACGCCCATTTTTATTGGGGTAATGCCGTTGACTAGTATTCGCAGTGCTGAATTTTTGCATCATGAAGTGCCGGGTATCAAGTTGTCAGAAGACGCACTTGAACGCATGCGTGCATGTGGAGATGACAAGGACCGTGCAACAGCGGAAGGCATTCAAATCGCTAAAGAATTGATTGACACAGCAGCAGAGCTATTCAACGGTATTTACTTGATCACACCGTTTGTCCGTTACGACATGACCGTGGAATTGATTCGGTATATTCGACAACTAGATCAACAGAAAGAGAGCGATCGCAGCCATGTCCAAACATCTTATTGAACAACAGCTTGAAAAAAGAATCTTAATTATCGACGGAGCGATGGGGACGATGATTCAAAATGCCGATCTGTCACCTGAAGAATTTGGCGGAGAAGAATTTGACGGCTGCAATGAATACTTGAACATTGTCCGACCGGATGTTATTCAAAATATCCATACGGCTTATCTTGAAGCTGGAGCCGATATTCTTTGCACCAATACATTTGGAGGTACACCGATTGTTTTGGACGAATACGGAATCGGTGACCAAGCGGCGGATATTAATAGACGCGCAGTCGAAATTGCGAAACGAGCGGCTGCTGAATTTTCCACCCCGGAATGGCCTCGTTTTGTGGCAGGTGCGATTGGACCGACAACGAAAACTTTGTCTGTAACGGGTGGCGTCACATTTGATGTCATGCTGGAAAATTTTTACGTGCAAGCCAAGGCACTTGTTGAAGGCGGAGCAGATCTCATCTTGCTCGAGACCAGTCAAGACATGTTGAATGTGAAAGCGGCGACAATTGGCATTAAACAAGCTTTTGAAGAAACGGGAATCGAATTGCCGATTATGGTGTCCGGAACGATTGAACCGATGGGGACGACACTTGCCGGTCAAAGCATTGAAGCGTTTTACATTTCCATTGAACATGTCAAGCCGCTATCCGTCGGGTTAAACTGTGCAACAGGTCCAGAATTTATGACAGACCATATTCGTTCGCTGTCAGAGCTGTCGGACGGCTATGTTAGTTGTTACCCAAATGCAGGCTTGCCAGATGAAGACGGTCATTATCACGAAACACCCGAATCACTTGCGAAAAAATTAAAAGGTTTTGCAGATAAAGGGTGGCTGAACGTCGTCGGTGGTTGTTGCGGGACCACACCGGAACATATTAAAGCAGTGCGTTTGGCTATGGACGGATTGCCACCGAGAAAACCAGACCCTGTTGAGCGCGGTCATGTCGTGTCTGGAATTGAGCCTTTGCAATACGACGAAACGATGCGTCCTTTGTTTATCGGAGAGCGGACGAATGTTATTGGTTCTCGTAAATTTAAACGATTAATAGTCGATGGCCAATTTGAAGAAGCATCTGAAATTGCTCGCGCACAGGTGAAAAACGGAGCGCACGTTATTGATATTTGTTTAGCAAATCCGGATCGTGACGAAGTTGAAGACATGACAAAATTCATGAAAGAAGTCGTCAAAAAAGTAAAAGTACCGCTCGTTATCGATTCTACAGACGAAGAAGTGATTGAAGTCGCATTGAAATTTTCACAAGGAAAAGCGATTATCAACTCAATTAATCTAGAAGACGGAGAAGAGCGTTTTGATGCGGTGATGCCACTCGTGAAAAAATATGGTGCGGCAGTCGTTGTGGGTACAATCGACGAAGTTGGGATGGCGGTCACGCGTGAGCGTAAGTTGGAAATAGCCGAACGGTCATATGACTTGCTGGTCAATAAATGGGGGCTAGCACCGGAAGACATCATTTTTGATCCACTGGTATTCCCAGTCGGTACGGGCGATCAGCAATACATTGGTTCTGCAGTAGAAACGATTGAAGGTATTCGGTTAATTAAAGAAAAACTGCCACGCGCATTGACGATTTTAGGTGTTAGTAACGTTTCATTCGGCTTACCACCGGTTGGTCGTGAAGTGTTAAATGCCGTGTATTTGTACCATTGCACGCAGGCAGGTTTGGACTATGCCATCGTCAATACGGAAAAGTTAGAGCGTTATGCATCCATTCCAAAACAGGAAATCGATATGGCTAATGAATTGCTGTTTACGACAACAGATGAAACTTTAGCTGACTTTACGGCTTTTTACCGCGATAAGAAAAAAGAAAAAACAGAAGATGATATTCCGAAAACAGTACCAGATCGACTCGCTTACTATATTATAGAAGGAACAAAAGAAGGGTTGATTCCAGATTTGGAAAAAGCACTAGAGATGTATGATGAACCGCTTGATGTCATTAATGGACCGTTGATGAAAGGTATGGCGGAAGTAGGGCGCTTGTTTAATGACAACCAATTAATTGTTGCGGAAGTGCTGCAAAGTGCAGGCGTCATGAAAGCAGCCGTGTCATTTCTTGAGCAGTTTATGGAGAAAAAAGAAGACGATTCTGGAAAAGGGAAAATCGTTTTGGCTACTGTTAAAGGCGATGTTCATGACATCGGTAAAAACTTAGTGGAAATTATCTTAAGCAATAACGGCTTTAAAGTGATTGATGTTGGGATTAAAGTGACGCCGGCTACCTTGATCGAAGTAATTCGAAAAGAAAAACCAGATATGATTGGCTTGTCGGGGTTACTCGTTAAGTCGGCGAAGCAAATGGTCATCACCGCGCAAGACTTTAAAGAAGCGGGCATTGATGTACCCATTTTAGTGGGCGGGGCGGCATTGTCGAGACGCTTTACCGAAACCAAAATTTCAGCGGAATACGACGGGCCGGTCATTTACGCGAAAGATGCGATGCAAGGATTAGACCTAGCAAATCGGCTGCAAAGCGGTGCCGGAAAAGCAGAGTTGCTGCTAGAGTTGGATGCACAACAAGAAAAACGCCAAGCCTCTGAAGCAGTGCGAGCAGCAAAGCCCGCTGTTGCCGTTGCTGAAAAACCAGTGAAAACGGTACGCGAAGATGTTACGGTTTACGTGCCGAACGATTTGCGTCGTCACGTATTGAAAGAGTATTCTGTGGCTCATTTGTATCCATACGTCAATATGCGCACGTTGATTGGTCATCACCTTGGATTAAAAGGCTATAACGATAATACGTTAGCGAAAGGCGATCCGCGTGCTATTCAGCTTCATGAACTGACGACCGAGTTTTTAGGATCAGGACTGTTAAAACCATCAGGGCTGTATCAATTTTTCCCAGCTCAAAGTGACGGAGACGATGTCATCGTTTATGACCCTGCTGATGGCAAAACAGAAATCGAACGATTTACATTTCCACGCCAATCCGCGTTACCATTCTTATGCTTGTCCGATTACTTAAAATCAGTCGACAGTGGCGAAATGGATTACGTGGCCTTTATGCAAGTAACTGCAGGCTTTGGCGTACGCGAACAAGCAACACGCCTGAAAGAACAAGGCAAATTTTTAGAAAGCCATGCACTGCAAGCAACAGCACTTGAACTCGCAGAAGGTTTTGCTGAACGCATCCACCAAGAAATACGCGATCAATGGGGCTTCCCAGATACAACCGATTTCTCCATGCGCGACCGTTTTGCCGCCAAATACCAAGGCCAGCGCTTCTCATTCGGTTACCCCGCGTGCCCGAACTTAGAAGACCAAGCCAAATTATTTAACTTGATCAAACCCGAAGACATCGGCGTGCATTTAACCGAAGAATATATGATGGACCCCGAAGCATCCGTGTCCGCAATCGTATTTGCGCATCCAGATGCCAGGTATTTTGTAGTTGACTGATAGTAGAAAAGCGGAAGCGCCCGTGTAGCTCTGCCGGGCATAAGACAGACTAGCGAAGTGGCGCACTTTGCCACAGAGCTGGGCGCTGGAGTCTGGACAAAGAAAAGCGGAAGCAGCCGTGTAGATTCGACGGGCATAAGACGCGCTGGCGAAGTGGCGTACTTTGCCGCACAGCCAGAGTGGCTTATGACCCTAGAATCTGGCTGCTGGAGTCTAGACAAAGAAGAAAAGCGGAAGCAGCCGTGTAGCCACTGGCGATTCTATCTAAAGTGAGTATTTCTGAGTCTCATAATTCACCAGCTATAAATAGAAAAAGGGCAGTCAGCTAAATGCTGACTGCCCTTAGACTGTAGACAAAGTCTATAAAAAATAAATAGTCGTGCATAATCCAACCGGTCCGGCCACTTTGCTTTCCGCGGTCTCAAATCAGCGAGAGTACCTAACGAATCTACTTTTCATAAGCACTCTCTCAAGGATTCGGAGCGCAATGCGGTGACTCCTGCGGAAGAACGAAGTGATGAGACCCCGCAGAAGCTTACGACGAGAAGGCTCAGCACTTCGTCCGCGGAAAGCGTCCGCATGGAGCACAGAATCCAGTATATCCAAGATGCAGCGACTATTTATTCTTTAATTAACGTAAAAATTCTTTTGTCTACGACCTGAGGGCAGTGTAAATCAATTTACTTTATCTAACAAAAAGCCGTAGCCTTCTGCTTCCATATCTGCTTCAGGTACAAACAATAGCGCTGCACCGTTCATGCAATAGCGTAAGCCACCTTTGTCTTCCGGACCGTCAGTAAAAACGTGGCCTAAATGATTATCGCCAGCACGGCTTCTGATTTCGGTTTGTTGCAGGAAGAGAAAACCGTCATCATGCTCGGTGACAACTGCCGGATCGATTGGCTTCGTGAAACTCGGCCATCCTGTTGTGGAATCGTATTTATCTGCAGAAGAGAAAAGCGGTTCTCCAGTAGTGATATCTACATAAATACCGGGCTCATAAAAGCCGTCGTATTCGCTAGAAAAAGCGCGCTCCGTATCGTCTTTTTGTGTCACATCGTATTGAATATCAGTCAATGTTGCTTTTAGTTCTTCGTCACTCGGTTTCGGGTAAAGTGTCGGGTCGATTACCGACTGTGCATCTCCTTCTACGTCTTGACCTTCTAACGTATCAAACTCAACATGACAGTAGCCATCTGGATTTTTTTCAAGGTAATCTTGATGGTATTCTTCAGCTAAATAATAATTATCCAGCAGTTCAACTTCTGTCACAATCGGCTCATCGTAGCGCTCTTTTTGGGCTGCGAAAACCTTATCGATAACAGCTCGATCGTCTTCATTTTCATAATAAATTCCTGTGCGGTATTGTTCGCCGCGATCATTGCCTTGCTGATTCAAGAGTGTTGGATCGATAATCATGAAGTAATGGCCGAGTAGCTTCTCCAAATCGACACGCTCTGGGTCGTAACGAACGTGAACGGTTTCAGCATGTCCAGTGTTTTCACGGATAACTTCTTCGTAAGTCGGATTTTCGGTATTGCCATTGGCATAACCTGACGTCACATCATAAACGCCGTAAACGCGTGCCATATAAGCTTCGACTCCCCAGAAGCAGCCGCCGGCCAAATAGATATCCTGCAATTTATCGGTATCGAACTCGAGATCCACATTCGGATTATCCGGAAATTTAGAAGTGCTTGTATTGGTTGCTTGCCCAGAAGCTGAACTGCTAGACTCGGAAGCATTCGAAGTAGAACAGCCTGAAAGCACCAATAATACTAAAACAATAAAACCTGCAAATGAGAGTTTTTTCATAGTGAAGCTCCTGCCTTTCTTGGTGGAGGGACGTGTAAGCGCTTTTCCATTTTTATTATCTTTAGTGTAATAGAATGTCAGAAAAAGGGGAACTGAAGCGATTCGGAAATAACTGTTAAATTGCGGCGGCTGTCACAGAATAGATATATTAAGTTAGAAGTGTATCTGTAAGATTTGTAGGACAGCAAAGTAGAAAGGGCATCGATTTGCATGCTAAGCTTTAAGTATAATGAAAAGGAGTGCAGGCAAATGGTTCTACTGAACGTCTTGGATTATTCACCTATTGATGAAGGGCAGACAGCGTCAGTTGCGCTCAAACAAACGACTCAACTTGCACAGCTAGCAGAAAAGCTTGGATTCAAGCGTTTTTGGGTAGCTGAGCACCATAAAGTCGACTCAGTTGCTGGCAGCTCGCCCGAACTGTTGATGATGCATTTGGCGACTTCTACAAAAACCATTCGCATCGGTTCAGGTGGTGTCATGCTGCCTCATTATAGTGCTTATAAAGTTGCAGAAAACTTTCGTCTACTTGAAGCCTTGCACCCGGAGCGCATCGATCTCGGCATCGGGCGTTCGCGCAGCTACCGAATCGTTAACGAAGCATTGAATGAAAGCAAAACAAAACGGTTGCCTTATGAACAACAGTTGACGGACCTTCAAAAGTATTTTTCAGATGATACAACGAGCGAACATCGTTTTCAAGCCTTACAAGTAATGCCGACGATTGAAACAGCACCTGAATTGTGGCTTCTTGGTACAGGATTTGGCAGTGCCCGGCTTGCTGCTGAAAAAGGGATGAGTTATGCTTATGCGCATTTCGCAAAACCGTCTGAACAAGCAGTGGATGTTATAAAAACTTATCGTTCAAACTTTCAGCCTTCGGTATTTTTACAACAACCGCAAGTCATCATTGCTGTTTTTGCAGTAGTTGCCGAAACGATGGAACAAGCGGAGGCGTTGGCGACCGCTTTTGATTTGTGGTTATTGTTTATTGAGTCGGATTCACCACCGCCTTATTATCCATCGATTGAAACGGCTCGAAAACGTGGCTTTAGCGCAAGTGAGCAAGAAAAAATCGAACGCAATCGTAAGCGCATGTTGATTGGTACCGCTGAACAGGTGAAAGAGCAAATTGAAGAGATTGCTGAACACTTTGAACCAGATGAAATCACCATCATCCCGAACATTTCAGGTATAACAAATCGCATGAACGTATTGCGTTTATTGGCATCGGCATTCGATTTATCTGAAAAATGAAACCAATCCTTGCTTGCTACGTATAAAGTAAAAAAGTAGAAGGGGCGGCGTGGTAGATGGAAATCAAAACGAAGGAGAAAGAAAAGAAGAATCGCTGGTGGATTTTTGATGTGATTCTTGAAGGTCTGGAGATTTTATTTTATATCCCGCGTTTAGTTTTGCGAATCGTTTTGGAAGTGTACCGATAAGCGAGGATTTGACGATTCGGACAGTATTTCTTGAAATTGGACAGTATGTATCTCCATTTGGACAGTATTTTATACGATTCCGACAGTATTCTAGCCCATCTCGACAGTATCGCCAATAAATGGAAAAAGCCGCCTAGTCTAGGCGGCTTTTTCATCGTTTTATAGCTTAGCAAACTCAGGATCAGCGACTTTGACCAATTGTTTGCCGAGATTGGTGCCTTTAAATAGGCCGAGAAACGCATCCGGTGTATTTTCAAAGCCTTCGACAATCGTTTCATCGTATTTCAATTTGCCTTCTTGTAGCCATTGCGTTAGTGCCACAACGCCTGTTGGTAAATCTTTGGCGTAATCGCCGAGTGTGAAGCCTTTCATCATTGCGCTTGTTTTGATGAATTGACCTTGAATGCGGGGTCCAACATCCCCATCTACAGAATTGTAAGAAGAAATTGCGCCGCACACGGTAACACGCGCATGCTTGTTTAACTCATTCATGACTGCATCGGAAATGTCACCACCGACATTATCAAAGTAAACATCAACACCATCTGGAAGAGCGGCTATCAAGTCTTCTTTAAAGCTGTCTTTTTTGTAATTAACAGCTGCGTCAAAACCGAGTTCGTTGATCAAGTAATCAATTTTGTCATCAGAGCCTGCGATGCCGACAGCACGTGCACCTTTGATTTTCGCCAATTGGCCAACGATGGAACCGACTGCACCTGCTGCGCCAGAAACAACAACCGTTTCACCAGCTTGAGGTTTGGCAATGTCGAGCAATCCGAAATAAGCAGTCAGTCCAGTCAATCCAAGAACACTCAAATGTGCTGTGATAGATGCTGCAGTTGGATCAACTTTTTGAAGTTTGGTGGCATTCGCCACGTTGTACTCCGACCAGCTAAGATTGTTGCTGACAATGTCCCCTTTTTCAAATAAATCCGAACGTGATTCAACAACTTCAGCTAACACGCCACCGACTAAAGCTTCGTTTAGCTGGAATGGTGGAATGTATGATTTTATATCTCTCATTCGTCCGCGCATATACGGATCCACTGATAGGTAAAGAGTCTTCAATAGGACTTCGTTTTCGCCTGGTGTCGGAATTTCTTTCTCAACAAATTTGAAATCGTCGTTTGTCGGCATGCCCTCAGGACGATTCACTAAATGAATTTCTTTATATTTTTGAACGGTCATGGAAAATTCCTCCTTATGTATGTAGATTCGATGAAAAGCGTACCACTCGGAGTAGAAGTGGTCAAAAATAATGTACCGAAAAAAGGGAGCGAGCGCGTATTCTTGATTCCTTAAAATTCATATGCTATTTTGAAATACCGATAGCTTTCGGAGAAGATGAGCACGAAGAAAAGAGGAACTTCCATGAAACCATTATATAAAGAGTTATTCCATGAAATTACTTTGCCAAACGGCGTAGTATTAAACGATCGTTTGGGTGTAGCGCCGATGACAACTTATTCGGGAAATAGAGACGGGACTGTTTCAGACGAAGAATTAACGTATTACAATCGTCGTGCAGGTCTAGGTAGTTTATACATCACAGCGTGCATCGCCGTTTCAGAAAATGGCATTGCGTTTCCAAACCAATTTATCGGGTTTGACGACAGCGCACTTCCACGCCTAAAACAATTGGCAAAAGAAATGAAATCAAAAGGCAGCAAAGCAATTTTGCAAATGCAACATGGCGGTCGTCAAGGACAGCCTGAATTGATAAAAGCCAATGAAACCGTAGCGCCAAGTGCTGTAGGAGAAGCGGGCAAGCCAACACCGCGCGAATTGACGGAAGAAGAAATCTACGCAATTATCGAAGATTTTGGGGCAACGACTAAAAGAGCAATCGAAGCCGGCTTTGATGGTGTGGAAATTCACGGTGCCAATACGTACTTGCTCCAGCAATTTGTATCGAAGGTTACCAATCAGCGTGAAGATCAATGGGGCGGCAGTCTAGTAAATCGCATGAGATTCCCACTTGCTGTCATGAAGAAAGTTCAAGACACGGTCGCAAAATATGCGGATGAGCAATTTATTGTCGGCTACCGTCTATCACCAGAAGAAAACAATGAAAAATCGACGGGCTATACAATAGAAGAAACGAAGATACTCGTCGAAGAATTGGTTCAACGTGGTATCCATTATATTCATGTATCGCTGTTCGAATTCAAGAAAACACCAAAAGGCGCTGAACAAGGCGATAGCATCGTTCGCATCTTAGCGGATCAAATCAATGGCCGTGCCGCTTTTGTAGCAGTCGGCAGCATTAAAACACCAGAAGATGCGGTAACGGCTTTGGCAGAAGGCGCAGATATTGTCGTCTTCGGACGTCAAGCGCTAATTGATCCTGAGTGGACGGATAAAGTAAGACAAGGAAAAGAACAAGAAATCCATCCGGCGATTACCCAACAAATGGTCGGTAAATTGGATATTCCGCAAAATATGTGGAACTTGATTACTTCGTACGGAATGATTAAAGTCGCAGATAATTGATCTGACAAGGTTTAAGCGCTCAACTGTAATTGAACATTGCTCGTTAGTTAGCAGGAAATAGAGTAAATACAAAAACGCAGCTCCAGAAATACAGGGAGCTGCGTTTTTATATCATCCAGTAAATACAGGATCGTATGGATACCGATAATTTTCTTTGCGAGGTTTCATTAAAATAAAGAAAAGCGTCAATGGTCCAATGCGACCCGTAAACATCACGAGGCTCAAAAGCACTTCGCCGATACTACTCAAGTCTCCTGTGATGCCCATAGATAAGCCGACCGTACCAAAGGCAGATACCACTTCAAAGGCGAGTGGCAAGAACGGAATTTTTTCTGACACAGTCAACAAAAATAGGAAGAGAACGACGAGCAAGACGCTGATGGTAGTAATGGCAAGTGAACGAATGACCGTTTCCAGTCGAATTGAGCGACCGAAAAGCTCAGGTTCGCGGCGTGACTTCAAGAATGAAACAGTCGCTAAAATGACGACAATAAACGTAGTGAGTTTAATGCCCGAAGCTGTCGAAGCGCTACCACCACCAATAAACATTAACAACATCGTGAACAATAAAGTCGGGTCTTCAAGTTCGCCGTAGTTCAACATATTAAATCCGGCAGTTCGCGGGGTTACCGCACTAAAATAAGAAGTCGATAATTTTTCGTATAAGGACATGTTACCAAGTGTCCCAGGATTATTATACTCCAAAATGAAAATGACAATTGTCGCGACAGCATTCAAAATCAGAGTGCCCCCAATCATCAGTTTCGTGTGCAAAGACCAACGATGAAATGATTTTTTTTGTGCGATATCCATAACGACTGTAAATCCAATGCCCCCGATAATAAACAATGAGGATAGTAAGATAGTGACTAGTGGATCTCCAGCAAAGCTGATCATATTATCAGGAAACAATGAAAATCCTGCGTTGTTGAAAGCGGAAATGACGTGAAAGACACTGTAGTTGAGTGCATCTTTAAAGCCGAATTCAGGGGTCCAGTAAATAGTCAGTAAGACAGTCGCGATAGCTTCCACGGTTAAAGCAAATGTCAAAATCGATTTGACGAGCTTAACAACGCCGCCGATTGAACTTTGAGTTAACGATTCCTGCAGGTAAATTCGGTTTTGAAGGCCAACCTTTTTACGGAACAAGATGAGAATCGCAACCGCGAAAGTCATCAAGCCGATGCCGCCGCATTGAATCAATACCAATAGAACCAATTCGCCAAATCCGGTAAGAACCGTGGCGGGGTCAAAAACGCTAAGACCTGTCACGGTCGTAGCGGATGTAGCGGTAAATAAGGCATCAGTCCAAGAAATTGGCTGTGTTGTTGCGAAAGGGAGTTTCAGCAACAATGTGCCTGTCATAATCAAAAACAGAAAACTTCCGGAAATGACTAAAGGAGGAGAAATCGACATCCGCTTTTTTTTCCAGGACTGCATACCAGACACTTCCTCATCCTATAGAAATAAAATATGAGCCTACTCTATGCTTGTTTCAAGAAACTGTCAACAAAAAAATAGCTGACTACTAAAAAAATCGTGTATGCTATATAAGATGAACAAAAGAGTTTAAGATAATAGATTCAGCATATACAAACAGAATTACAGGAGGTTCAAAATGACTTCTTTAAGACAGAAAATCGAACAAGCGCTTTTGGAATTATCGGAAGCAGAGCGTCGCATTGGAGAGTATGTTCTTGGGAATTCTGAAGCGGTTCCTCATATGACGACAAAAGAACTTTCAAAAAAAGCAGCTGTGAGTGAAGCGACCATTATTCGTTTTTGTAAGTCCATCGGTATTGGAAGTTATAAATCTTTTAAGCTTGCTTTGATGAAAGACTTAACTTTAACAGATACAAGTTTAACGGATTTTTCAGTATTAAATAAAAAAGACTCGCCCTATGACCTTTTTCATAAAGTAATTCATGTCAACAAGTCAGCAATTGAATCTTGTGCCGATTCACTAGATCGCAAAGAGTTAACCAAAGCGGTAGATGCAATTCGCGATGCACGAAAAATCGTGTTTTTTGGCGTTGGCGGTTCTTCAACAGCTGCAGTCGATGCGCAATATAAATTCACGAAACTTGGGTATCACTCGATTACTTCATTGGATTTCCATCATATGCTTTCTGTGATTCCGCATTTGACTGAAAAGGATGTTTTTGTTGCGATTAGTACATCCGGTAAAACAAAAGATGTGCTAGAGCTTACTCGATTCGCTCAAAGAAAAGGCGCGACTGTCATTGCTATCACCACACTTAGCAAATCTCCTTTATACAAAGAAGCGGATGTTCACTTATGTACACCAAACGTCGAACAAGATTTTCGCATTGGCAGTCTTGCTTCTCGTATGACGCAATTGACTGTGATCGATACCTTGTATTTGAGTATTTTCCATCATGTTGGAGAAAAAGTATTGCAGCAATATTATGATGCACGCGGTGAAATGGAACGCTTGAGAAGATAAGAGTCGATGATTCGGCTCTTTTTTTATAGAGTTTCATGAAATTAAAATTCATTATTTTTTTAAAATATATTGACATTAAGTTTCTTGAGGATAGAATGAAGACAACAAATAAATGTAAAGAAGGGGTGAGCTGATGCTGGAAAACTTGTCCACAGAAAAGCGTAACAACAACACCATGAAAATGGATGAAATGTCAGTGCTAGAAATATTGAAAACGATGAACCAAGAAGACAAAAGTGTTCCAGGAATCATTGAAAAAGAATTGGCGAGCATTGAAGAAGCGGTTGAAAAAGTAATCCATTCCTTTAAGGCGAAGGGCAGATTGATCTATATTGGCGCTGGAACGAGTGGGCGTTTAGGAATTTTGGATGCAGTTGAATGTGTGCCGACTTTTGGTGTCTCACCAAATCAAGTCGTTGGAATTATTGCAGGTGGTGCAGAAGCGATAAAGACAGCGATTGAAGGTGTGGAAGATAGTCGTCAATTCGGGATGGATGATTTGAAAGCGGTTTCTTTAACGAAAAATGATACAGTTGTCGGCATTGCAGCAAGTGGTCGTACACCCTATGTTATTGGCGCACTTCAATATGCTAAACAAATGGGTGCGGGGACAGTCGCCGTTTCCTGCAATACACAATCGGAAATCAGTGAATTTGCCGATACCGCAATCGAGATCGAAACAGGTGCAGAAGTATTAACGGGTTCTACACGTCTAAAAGCCGGAACTGCTCAAAAGCTCGTACTCAATATGATTTCAACAGCTGCGATGATTGGCGTAGGGAAAGTTTATGGGAATTTGATGGTTGATGTCCAAGCGACGAACGCAAAACTGATTGAGCGGTCCAAACGGATTATTATGGATGCAACGCAAGTCGATTACGATGCTGCAGAGCGTTTTTATGAAAAAGCGGATGGTCACGTGAAGACAGCAATTGTGATGAGTTTACTAGATTGTACAAAAGAACAAGCAATTGAAAAACTGGAAATAGCAGGTGGATTTGTTCGCAAAGCTTTATAACAGTTAGGGGAGCGGAGGGGTTGTATGAAAAAAGAACAACAAATGGCGAAGGATATTCTCGAGAAAATTGGTGGGAAAGAGAATGTTCAGCAAGTCGCGCATTGTATGACACGATTGAGATTATCACTTAAAGATGACAGCAAAGTAAATCTTAATGAACTCAAGCGTGTAGACGGGGTAATGGGTGTTGTCGAAGACGATACGCTTCAAATTGTTATAGGCCCGGGTACGGTTAATAAAGTAGCAGCTGAAATGAGCAACGAAACGGGACTGTCTATTGGGGAAATGGCCGATATTAATGAAGATAACATGAGTTTCGAAGAAAAAGCCGTGATGAAAAAAGCAAAATTAAAAGAAAAAAACAAAACACCTTTCAAATTGTTTTTGCGTAGTGTGGGAAATATCTTTATTCCATTGATTCCTGGATTAGTCGCTTCAGGACTGATTAACGGAGCAGCTAACTTTGCAATAAATGGTGGTGCTGATCGAACGGAAACATGGATGCAGATTTTATTATTGCTCGGCAGCACGGTATTTGCCTACTTAGCGATTTTAGTTGGTTGGAACACAGCAAAAGAATTTGGAGGAACACCGGTACTAGGCGCGATTGCCGGCGGAATTTTGTTTAATCCATTGTTAGCGGATATCGTGATTTACGGAGAACCATTAATTGTGGGCAGAGGCGGATTGTTTGGTGTCATCTTTGCTGCTTGGTTGATGACGTTTGTTGAGAAAAATGTTCGTAAAGTGATGCATAGTTCGGTGGATATTTTATTTACACCACTCTTTACGCTATTAATCGTCGGATTCTTCGCTCTTTATGCGATTGTGCCAGTCGCCGGTGTTTTATCAGATGGCATCATGACCGTATTAACTTCTGTACTTGATGTTGGTGGCGCTGTAGCGGGTGCGATTCTGGCAGGGTTCTTCTTGCCGCTTGTTATGCTTGGATTGCACCATGGACTGACACCGATTCACTTAGAGTTGATGAACACTGTAGGTGCGACAGCGTTACTGCCGATCTTAGCAATGGCTGGAGCAGGTCAAGTTGGTGCAACGATTGCGGTATTTGTGAAAACAAAAAATCAGCGTTTAAAGAATATTATTAAAGGCGCATTGCCTGTAGGTTTTCTTGGTATCGGAGAACCTTTGCTTTACGGTGTGACATTACCACTGGGTCGACCGTTTATTACAGCTTGTATGGGAGCTGCATTTGGAGGCGCGTTCCAAGCAGTTATGCAGACCGCCGCTCTTGGAATCGGAGTATCCGGTATTTCATTGATTCCTTTAATTGCTGAAAATAAATATGTTTGGTACTTTGTTGGATTGGTTGTTTCGTATGTTTTTGGATTCATCTTTACATATCTGTTTGGGTTCAAAGAAGAGATGGCAGAAGGTATTTAAAAAAGGGAGAGAAATCTCTCTTTTTTCTATTCAGAGGAGCTGACAAAATGCTTGGTATTTCGGTGTATTTGGGCGACGAGTCTTTCACACACTTAAAACCTTATATTGAACGGTTGAGCAAAAACGGATTTGCCGCTATTTTTACTTCACTCCATATACCAGAGGACAATCCGCGCCTCTACAAAGAACGATTGCAGCAACTAGGAAACTGGGCGCAGCAATTTGATATGGAGTTAGTAGCGGATATTGCGCCGCAATCTTTGGCTCACCTTGGCTTTGATTGGCACAATGCAGAAGGTTTGTTGGACTGGGGCGTCACTGGTTTACGAATTGATTATGGAGTCGATGACCAAATAATTGCTGCTTTGTCGCACAAGATGAAAATCGCATTAAACGCCAGCACATTGACTAAAGAGGGACTTGCTGCATTAGTGGAATCTGGGATGCAGAAAGAAACTGTAGAAATGTGGCATAATTTTTATCCGCGACCAGAAACTGGGTTAGATGCCATGGAGTTTGTGAAAACAAATCTATGGTTAAAAAGCGAAGGCTTGACGGTAATGGCGTTTATCCCGGGAGACAAAACTCTTCGAGGCCCTTTGTACAAAGGGTTACCAACTTTAGAAGAACATCGGGGAATGGCTCCTTTTGAAGCGTATCTATATTTAAAAGAAAATGGGGCAGTGGATAAAGTACTGATTGGTGATATCACGCTCAGCGAGAAAAGCTTGCAGCAATTTGAGATGTTTGGGCAAGGGATTATTTCTCTGAGAGCAAAGAATTTTGTGCAACTAGATGAGATGCCGGCTCAAACCAATCGGTGGGATGCTGCTCGTGATTGCATTCGGTCAATGGAATCTCGTCAATATGGCTTGATCGGCACTCATTTACTAAAGTCCGAAAACACTATTTTTCGAAGTAAAGGAAGCATCACCGTGGATAATGAACAGTACGGACGCTATAGAGGTGAGCTGCAAATTACAAAAAGGGATTTGCCAGCTGATGATAAAGTGAATGTGATTGGCAAAGTGATAGAAGAAGATCTTGCTTTACTAGCATTCATAAAAGGCGGAGTTAAATTTCAAATAAAGTGGATTTGAAGAAAAATTAACTTTTCAAACTGCAACTAACTCGATTAGTTCGAGTTAGTTGCAGTTTTTTTGTGGAGAAAATCTCGTTGGGTGTTGAGTGGGAGATGGCTATGCACGCTCCAGGAAAAATACGCACGCTCGGAAGCTGGATACGCACGCTCCAGGAAAAATACGCGCGTTCGGAAGATGGCTATGCACGCTCCAGGAAAAATACGCACGCTCGGAAGCTGGATATGCACGCTCCTGGAAAAATACGCACGTTCGGAAGCTGGATACGCACGTTCCTGAGAAATACGCACGCTCCTGGAAAAATACGCACGTTCGGAAGATGGATATGCACGCTCCTGGAAAAATACGCACGTTCGGAAGCTGGATACGCACGCTCCTGAGAAATACGCACGTTCGGAAGCTGGATACGCACGCTCCTGAAAAATACGCACGCTCGGAAGCTGGATACGCACGTTCCTGAGAAATACGCACGCTCCTGAAAAAATACGCACGTTCGGAAGCTGGATACGCACGCTCCTGAAAAAATACGCACGTTCGGAAGCTGGATACGCACGCTCCAGGAAAAATACGCGCGTTCGGAAGCTGGATACGCACGCTCCTGAAAATACGCGCGTTCAGAAGCTAGATACGCACGCTCCTGAGAAATACGCGCGTTCAGAAGATGGATACGCACGCTCCAGGAAAAATACGCGCGTTCGGAAGCTGGATACGCACGCTCCTGGAAAAATACGCACGCTCGGAAGCTGGCTATGCACGCTCCTGGAAAAATACGCACGTTCCCCGTAATCCACCAATTACACAAAAAAGCACGGCAGAAAAACATGCCGTGCGCTAAGAGCCAATCTCAAGACGCCCTAATTTTCTCGCTACCCGTGCCGTCCAAGTTCCGCTATATAAAAAACGCCAAAGTTTTTCTGCATTCATAAGAAAACGCTTACTTTATTTTCATTAATTCTCAAATTGGTATAGACAACTATACCGATTGTAGCTATAGTGAAAATTAAGAATACATTAAAGGGGTGGAAATTTATGTTCAGTTTTCTACAGAAAATAGGGAAATCGTTGATGTTCCCGATTGCTACATTGCCAGCTGCTGCATTGCTGCTGCGTTTTGGACAAGAAGATATGCTTGGCATTCCGTTTATGTCGGCTGCCGGTGCTGGAATTATCGATAACTTGGCCATCATTTTTGCCATTGGTATTGCCATGGGCCTTGCTCATGATGGCAATGGTGGAGCGGCTTTAGCCGGTGCGGTTGCTTATCTCGTACTAACTTCATCGATCGTAACGATTAACGAAACGATTAACATGGGCGTTTTTGCTGGGATTTTATCCGGTATCGTCGGAGGTCTTCTATATAATAAATTCTACAATGTGAAATTCCCGCAATGGCTTGCGTTTTTCGGGGGACGGCGATTTGTGCCAATAATCACCGCTGCGACCATGACCATTTTAGCTGGGTTACTGGGTTACGCTTGGCCTCCAATTCAAGAAGGAATCGACAGTGCGGGGGAGTGGATTTTAAATGCAGGCATGTTTGGTGTAGGTGCTTATGGTTTCTTGAACCGTTTATTGCTACCAACTGGTTTGCATCACGTCATCAACACGGTTGTCTGGTTTGATTTCGGAACATTTACCGATGCTTCTGGAGAAGTTGTGCGCGGAGAAATTAACCGTTTCCTAAAAGGTGACCCAACAGCGGGTCCATTCCTATCTGGTTTCTTCCCGATTATGATGTTTGGTCTGCCTGCAGCGTGTCTCGCTATGTATGCAACTGCTAAAAAAGAACGCAAAGCGATCGTTGGGGGTATGTTGTTCAGTATCGCTTTTACATCGTTTTTAACAGGAATTACAGAACCAATTGAGTTCTCATTCATGTTCTTATCTCCAATTTTATATGTTGTCCATGCATTGTTAACCGGTGGTTCGATGATGGTTGCTTATGCATTGGATATCCATCACGGTTTCGGTTTCTCTGCCGGAGCGATTGACTTTGTCTTGAACTATGGCTTAGCCAAAAATCCATTGCTGCTGCTGGTCATGGGGTTAGTGGTCGGCGTTATTTACTTCTTTATCTTCTACTTCTTGATTATCAAATTAGATTTGAAAACGCCTGGTCGTGAAGACGAGGACGAAGAGGGTGCAGAAAATGCAAACTCAAGCAATACAGCAGTTGATGTAAGAGCCTACCACACAATTGAAGGACTTGGCGGTGTTGATAATATTACTGCAGTCGGCTATTGTACGACACGTCTACGCATGACTGTTAAAGATTCTGATTTGGTCAATGAAAAAGAATTGAAACGTCATGGTGCTATGGGCGTTATGAAAATCAATAAAACAAACGTACAAGTCGTAATCGGCACAGCTGTTGAATTTCTAGGAGATGCCATGAAGCCGCGCTTAGCAAATGGCAATCCAGCTCCAGCTGCTAGTTCTGAAACTGCTGGTACGAAAAACGAAACAACAGAAGAACCTGCAATGAAACAAATTATCGCTAAAGATTTTGAAATGCCGATTCAAGGAGAAATTATTCCACTATCAGAAGTGCCAGATGATGTATTTGCACAAGGCATGATGGGGCAAGGCTTTGCGATTATGCCGACCGGCAACGTTCTCCATTCGCCAGTTGATGGTCGTATTGTTAGCGTATTCCCAACAAAACATGCCATTGGTATCGAAACAGATACCGGAATTGAATTATTGATTCATGTTGGTTTGGATACTGTAAAACTTAAAGGTGAAGGTTTTGAGACTTTGGTAGAACAAGGTCAACTTGTTCAACGCGGAAATGCCTTGCTGAAACTAGATTTAACATTCTTAAAAGCCAATGCGCCGTCTGTTGCGACGCCTGTGATTTTCACAAACTTAACAGAACAAAAAGTAACGATGTTAAAAAATGGTTTCCAAGAACAAGGAACAGCTTCGATTTTGAAAGTCGAATAATACGAGCCGGAAAACCAGGGACATCCACCGCGATTTTCCTGGTTTTTCGCAAGGAGTGGTCTACATGAAGAACAGTATATTAATTTCAGGCATTACCATTGCAGATGCTATTAACCAAAGCTTCGTTGGGGATATCCTCATTGAAGACGGAAAAATAAGTCGAGTTGCTGAAAAAATCGATGCCCAAGCAGATAGCTATGTAGACGCAATCGGCAAAAATTGGACAGCGTTTCCTGGATTTATTGACATTCATATTCACGGAGCTGCAGGACACGATACGATGGATGCAACACCGGAAGCGTTAGCAGGATTAGCCGGGGCATTGCCAAAAGAAGGCACAACGAGTTTTCTGGCAACGACGATGACTCAAACAGACAGCGCAATTTCAGCGGCTTTGCAAAACATCGAGAAGTTTCAAGCACAGGATGGACAAGCCGAAATGCTGGGTGTCCATTTAGAAGGACCGTTCATTTCCGATAAACGAGCCGGAGCACAGCCAATTGAACATATTATCGAGCCGTCTTTAACACAATTCCAAAACTGGCAAAAACTTAGCGGCAACCAAATTCGTTTGCTGACAATTGCTCCAGAAACGACAAATGGATTGGCTGTGATTAAAAGTTTGACGGATGAGGGCATCATTGCATCGATTGGCCATTCAGATGCTACATTTGAGGAAGTGCAAGCAGCGGTTCGTTCAGGTGCCAGTCACGTGACGCATCTGTACAACCAAATGAGTCCATTTCATCACCGCAATCCAGGGGTAGTCGGTGCGGCGTTAGTAGAAGAAAGCTTAACCGTAGAAGTAATTGCTGATTTTATTCACAGTCATGCCTCTTCTGTTGAACTAGCTTTCCGCCAAAAAGGAGCAAAACGACTGATCCTTATCACCGATGCCATGCGCGCCAAAGGTCTACCACCGGGTGTTTATGACTTGGGTGGACAAGATGTACAAGTTACTGACAAAGATGCACGGCTTGCCGATGGGACGTTGGCCGGCAGCATTCTGACGATGGAAAAAGCTGTTCAAAATGTCCAGTCACTCACAGGCTGTAGCTTAAACGAGCTGGTGGCAATGACTTCAGCCAACGCAGCAAAAGATCTCAAGCTTTCGAATAAAGGCAAAATACAAGTTGATCTGGACGCCGATATAGCGATACTAGACAACAGCTTCACGGTCCAAATGACCATTTGCAAAGGAACTATCGCTTACCAGAAGGAGTGTCAAAAATGAAACTGATCTGCGTCGAAAACTACGAAGAGATGAGCAGCAAGGCGGCACAATTAGTCGAACAACAAATCCAAAGAGATGACCATTCGGTGCTGGGGCTTGCAACAGGCTCGACTCCACTTGGTCTTTATGAAAAATTGATTCAAGGGGTCAAAGAACGGAACATTTCTTACAAGCATATCCGGACCGTCAATTTGGACGAGTACCGTGGATTGTCAGGAGACCACCCGAATAGTTACCGCTATTTTATGAATGAAAAATTATTTCAAAATATCGATATTATGTTTGAAAACACCTATGTTCCAAATGGCAAAGCGGTTCCAGTAGAAGCGGAATGCCAACGTTATGAGGAGTTAATCGACAAAATCGGACCACCCGATTTACAAATTCTCGGCATGGGAATGAACGGTCATATCGGCTTTAATGAACCCGGTACACCTGAAACGAGTGTGACTCATTGTGTTCAACTTGAGGCATCAACACGCAATAGCAATGCACGATTTTTCAGTGATCGTGACGAAGTACCAACTCATGCCATTACGATGGGCATCCAATCTATTTTAAAAAGTGAACAAATTGTCGTTCTGGCTTCTGGTAAAAACAAAGCACAGGCAGTAAAACGATTTTTAGAAGGCCGCATCAGCACCGATTTTCCGGCTTCATTTTTATGGGAACACAATCACGTCACACTGATTGTAGACAAAGATGCTTATAGCTTAGTGACGGCAAAAGAGGAGTGATCGCTGTGCTGGACAAACAATCGCCGATTCCGATTTACAGTCAGATAGAAGAACAGTTGAAGCAACAAATTCAGCAAGGCGACTTTCCTATCGGCACAGCAATTCCCTCTGAACGAGAACTGACCGAGCGTTTCGGCGTCAGCCGGATGACGGTACGTCAATCTATCACAAATTTAGTCAATGACGGTTTGTTGTACCGAGAAAAAGGACGTGGCACATTTGTGGCTTCTCCGAAAGTGGAGCAGCCATTAAATGGTTTGACGAGCTTTACGGAAGATATGAAGGCGCGTGGCATGGTACCGAGCAATAAAATAATTAGGTTTGAAATATTGGTCCCGGATATCGATATAGCGGCTGACTTGCGATTGGCTGCTGACGATCAAGTATATTTTATTGAACGTATTCGCTTTGCCGATGACAAAACGATGGCAATCGAACGAACGTATTTGCCAGTCGACCGATTTCCTGGACTGCAGCCAGATTTGCTGCAAGGGTCACTGTATGCGATGATTGAAAATAACCAGCACCTGAAAATTAGTCATGCTACCCAACGAATGGAAGCGGGACTGGTGAAAAAAGAAGATGCTGAGCTGTTGCAAATCAAATCACCTGCAGCTATTTTAATGATTGAACGCATCAGTTATTTAGCTGGTGATGTTCCATTCGAAGTGGTTCGTAGTACATATCGTGCAGATCGTTATAAATTTACAACAGACATTCAAAGATAATCAAAAGGAGAAATGAACATGATTGAAAAAACGTACACCATTACTAGCGACGAGGGACTTCACGCTCGTCCAGCATCCAAATTAGTCGGCGCAGTATCGCCATTTTCTGCAGACGTAAAAATGCTTTATAAAGAAAGAGAAGTCAATTTGAAATCAATTATGGGTGTTATGTCACTAGGTGTTTCAAAAGGCAACACGGTCAAAATTACGGCTGACGGCAGCGATGAAGAATCACTAATGGCTAAAGTTGACGAATTGATTGTGGCTGAAGGACTAGGAGAAGCATAAGTAAGTGTGCTGGAGGTAAATTACTATGTTGACTCGTTATTTCAAGCAAGTACAAGAACGTCTCGAGACTGTGGAAAAAAATGAAAAACCAGCAATGCTAGCGGCTGCCAAAAAAGTAGCGAGCGCGATTCAAGCTGGGGGCATCATTCATTTGTTCGGTTGCGGTCATTCGCATGTTTTAACGGAAGAAGTGTTCTATCGTGCAGGAGGACTCGTGCCAATCAAACCGATTTTCGTCGAGCCGCTCATGCTTCACGAAGGGGCGGTTCAATCTTCCCTACTGGAACGTCAACATGATTACGCAGCAAGCTTCTTGCAAGATCAGGACTTTCGTCCAGGTGACATCGTCTTTGTTATTTCGACTTCAGGGCGTAACCCTGTGCCAATAGACGTAGCATTAGCTGCTCGAGAAAAAGGCGCGTTTGTTGTCGGCCTCACTTCACTCGAATATTCCAGAAGCCAGTCTTCACGGCACGAGACAGGCAAACACCTGTTTAATACGGTGGATCTGGTGATTGATAATCATTCGGTTTTGGGTGATGCGGTCTTAGCGTACGAAGGCGTTGAAATTCCATTTGGCCCTACGTCCACTGTCGTCGGAGCAACTATCCTGAATGCCATTTTCGCCGAAGCCATTAAAGAAATGGCGGACGCAGGCTTTGCCCCACCAATCTTCTTAAGTGGCAATATCGACGGAGCAGACGAGCATAATAGCAAATTGATCGAGATGTATAGTGAGCGTATTTCGCTGCTGTCCTGACGGTCTGAGCGCACGGCAGGATTTTCCTGCCGTGCTTTTTTGTGTAATGGTGCTTTTTTTGAACGTGCGTAAGTGTTGTGGAACGTGCATATTTCGCGCTGAGCGTGCGTAAGCGGTGTGGAACGTGCATATTTCGCGCTGAGCGAGCATAAGTGTTGTGGAACGTGCATATTTCGCGTTGAGCGCGCGTAAGTGTTGTGGAACGTGCATATTTCGCGCTGAGCGTGCGTAAGTGTTGTGGAACGTGCATATTTCGCGTTGAGCGTGCGTAAGTGTTGTGGAACGTGCATATTTCGCGTTGAACGTGTGTAAGTGTTGTGGAACGTGCATATTTCGCGTTGAACGAGCGTAACCAAACGTCAGCGCACAACCAAACGCATTAAAAAATCCCCTACGCAAAAAGCAGGGGATTTTTGATTTATTTAGCGGATAATTCGCTTTGGGTTACCCATTTATGATTGGTCACTTCCTCGCCACTGTCGGTAGTCGTAAAGTCGACCATGTAAACGGTGGTTTCTTCGGCAGAGTCGATTGTCGCTTCGGCACCATCCATGCCTTCCATGTGATCCGCGGCAATAACAGCTTTGTCACCCGCTGCTAGTGGCGTGTCGCCCGCATCTTTTAACTCTTCGTGAATGACCCATTTGTGATTTTCAATAGGCTCACCACCAGTAGTAGGTGTAAAGCTCAACGCATAAACCGTCGTGTCGTAAGCGCCGACGATGGTCGCCTCAGCACCATCCATCCCCGCCATGTGGTCAGCACTTATGCTAGCTTGGCTGCCAACTTCGAATGTGGGATTGGCAGATTCCATCAGTCCTTCGGGCACTTCGCCAGAACTCGAATGACTCATGTCGCCATGACCCATATCTTCTTCTGTATCTTTATCCATTTCTTCATTCATCTCGTTTTGATTATCAGGGTTGGCTGGATTCATTTCAGTTTCTTCTGTATCACCACAAGCTGCTAACGTAATGGCCGTTAAAGTTGACATGGTTACTAACAAAAACTTGTTTTTCATCATCTAAATCCCTCTTTCATTATATGAATGATTTTACTTTACCCAGAAATTATGCAAATACTGTGCAGAATCTGCACCGAAACTCAAAACTTTTCCTCTATAATAAAAAAAATCAAGTGATGAAAGGTTGAGTGTAATGAATAAAAATGGGGTATGGCTTTTTTTACTGACAAGTTTGTTGCTTGCGGGTTGTGGAGAAACGGAGACGTCTACTGCCAAAGTCGACAAAAATACGGAGGAATTTGAAGTAGCATTCGACGGCCAGATGGATCATGTTCATGGGATGAATTATATTGAAAATGAAGACGGCTTGTATTTTGCATCACACGAAGGCTTGAAAATTTACCGTGATGGGGAGTGGTTTGAGACGAGTGATAATACGCATGATTACATGGGATTTAATGCGGTGGATGATGGCTTTTATACATCAGGACACCCAGGATCCGATTCAATGATGCAAAATCCGATGGGCATCCAGCGCAGCGATGACGGCGGTCGCTCGTTAAATCATATGGGTTTTGAAGGTGAAACCGATTTTCATGGCATGGCAGTTGGTTACCAAAGTCATCACATGTTTGTGATGAATCCACAGCAAAATTCAATGATGGGACCTGGGTATTTCCGCAGCGAAGATAAAGGAAAAGATTGGAGCCAAGTCGATGGATCTGGGTTACAAGGGGACATTTCTTCTTTTGCCATGCACCCAAGCGATTCTCAATTGATTGCTGCAGCGACGACGGCAGGAATTTTCTTATCGGAAGATGGCGGGGACACCTTCACATTGTTGACAGAAGAGGGCCTCACCGGAACTGCTGTGTTTTTCAGTGAAGACACTTTGTATTTTGCAACTTTCAGTACACAAGCAGAGCTCATCCAGTATACTTGGGGAAATGGTGAGCAGCAGATGCTCGAATTGCCTGACCTGCCAGAAGACGGAGTTTTGTACATCGCGCAAAATCCGTCTGACGCAAAAGAACGGGTCATTTATACAGCAGCTGGCCACGCCTTTGTTTTTGAAAATGATAAGTGGCAGCAAATTCTGAAAGCTGGACAAGTGGAGTAATGAAGAGAGATGCTTCATAACGATGGAGGTTGCTATGTTCAATAAATTATCGTTGAAAATCGGGTTATTGTTTTTTGTTTTTATTTTAATTATTGAAGCATTTTTGTTTTCAACGCTGTATTTTACGTTAGTTGATGAACGCGTTGAAGAAGTGATGGAAAATCTATTAGCGCGTGGTGACACACATAGTGAAGTATTAGAAGACAGTTTTGAAGAAATGACGCTAGAACACGTAGGCATGATGGAAGCAGCAACTGACTTTATTGCGGTCATTACTGACGAAACGGGCGAAATTTTAGTCAATTCGGATGACCTAGAACCAGAGATGCTGACAGTATTAAAACATACTGATTTTGCGGAAATGCCAATTTATAGTAAAATAGTTGAAAAAGATTGGCAAAAAAAGCGCTATATCGCAACAGACAGTCCAATTACGATTCACGACGAGCATGCGGGTCATGTCTTTATGTTCGCACCTACTAAAGATATCAAGCGCATTGTCGATCATTTGAAAAACCAATTTTTATTAGTCGGGATTATTACGGTTGTCTTAACGATCGTTACGATTTTGCTGTTGTCGCGGATCATTACACTGCCGCTAATCCGCATGAAAGAAGCGACTGAGCAATTGAGTCAAGGAGACAATCAAGTGAATTTGACGAGTGATCGAAACGATGAGCTTGGCGAATTAGCAAATGCCATCACCAAATTATCGACCGATCTTGATCGATTGAAAAATGCTCGCAATGAATTCCTATCGAGTATTTCACATGAACTGCGAACGCCACTGACTTATATTAAAGGCTATGCTGATATTCTGGACCGGTCAGATACGACAGAACGTGAACGTGAGGAATACATGGGCATCATCCGTGAAGAAGCCGCTCATTTGACCGTGTTGGTCGGAAATTTGTTTGAACTGGCGAAGCTCGACCGCAATCAATTCACGATTCAAAAACAAGACGTTTCCATTGTGGAATTATTGACCTCGGTCGCAGTGTTGGTCAAGCCTGCATTTGATGACCAAGAAATCGAACTGTCAGTCAACTGCGAGGAAGATGTTCCGGCATCAATTGATCCGGAACGCATTCAACAAGTACTGTTGAACATTTTAGACAATGCTCGCAAACATTCTTTCGCCGGAGGACGCGTGACAATAGAATGCAGGCAAGAAGCAGGGAATATCACCATTTGCATTACCGATGAAGGTCAGGGAATACCTGAAGAAGAATTGCCGTTTGTTTTTGATCGGTTATACCGTGTGGAAAAATCGAGATCGCGTGAACGTGGCGGATCGGGACTTGGACTAGCAATTGCCAAAGAAATTGTGGAATCGCATGGTGGACAAATTTGGATGGACAGTCAATTTGGAGAAGGTACAGCTGTTACTGTCCAATTGAAAAGGGGTGTGGACCATTCATAAAGTATTGTTAATAGACGATGAAAAACGGATGCTTGATTTAGTGGCGCTTTACTTGAAGCCACATGATTATATTTGCTCAAAAGCGGATAGCGGCAAGCAGGCGCTGGATTTACTGGAAAGCGAGGTGTTCGATTTGGTACTGTTAGACATCATGATGCCTGATATGGATGGCTTTGAAGTCTGTCGAAATATTCGTGGATTTTCTAATGTACCAATCATTATGCTGACAGCGCGCGAACAACAAGAAGATATTGTGAAAGGACTGCGCCTTGGTGCGGACGATTACATGACCAAACCTTTCGGTGAAGAAGAATTGCTAGCACGTATGGAAGCTTTACTGCGCCGAACGATTCCTGCAAAACGAATCGAGTTAAAAGGATTGGTATGGGAAGAAGATCGTTTCGAGTTGAGCTATAATCACCAACTGATCCGTCTGACGCCGAAAGAGTTTTCAATGCTGGGACTGTTAATGAAAAATCCAAACAAAGTATTCGAACGTGACCGTCTTTTGGAATTGGTTTGGGGCTTCGACTCAGAAACAGAAGGACGGACGGTCGATTCACATGTTCGCAACGTCCGTGAAAAAGTGCGCCAAGCTGGCTTTCCTGTGGACGAACACTTCCAGACGGTGTGGGGAATCGGTTATAAATGGATCAATTAGAAAATGCCTGCAGAGTTTTCTGCAGGCATTTTTTTTATAGCAAGCGTTTGCCAGAAACCGAGCGTGCAGCGTGAATGCCGCTAGCCGCTGCGCCGATTGTTCCACCGCCTGGAAAAATGTGATCGCCGCAGACATACAGATTCGGCAATCCAGAACGATGCGAAATCGAATGAAACAAAGCTGCATCCAAAGTTTGAGGAAATCCCCCGACTAACCCATTGGTCCGACCTGCAAACCGTTCCCAGGCTTTTGGTGCACCACTTTCCATATGAACAATAGAAGCGCGGAATTCTGGAATAAGCTTCTCAATGGCTTGCAGCATACGCTCTGTCAAAACCGTTCGACTCGACTCGTATTTTTCTTGTGTGTTCCAGTCCTCAATGCGCGAATGTGTAGAAATCGTCACGGTCTGAAAGCCTTCGGGCGCACGTAATTCGTCACCGGGAACAGAAGAAGACATGAAAAAATGACCACCTGCGTCAAGCCCATCCCCCGTAGAAATTTGACGGAACCGTGGTAAGGCCTCTTGAAGTTTTGTCGAATCGATTGCTAAATACAGCGTCATCGTCGTCCACGTTTCACCCGCAATGCCATCGCGTAGCGGAAATTTCAATTTTGCTACCAACTCGGGTGCCAAAATTTGGGGCAATTGCTGAATCGGCACATTGAGGATAACGTCGGTTGCTTCGTAGACATTGCCACGATGATCAGTCGCAATCCATTGTTCGCCTTGTCGTTCCAACTTTTCAAGGGTACGGCGTTTTTTGAGTACACCGCCGTTGTCTTTCAGGCTGTCGCCCATTAATTCAGCAAAACGATACAAGCCACCAGGAACGTAGTATGCACCTTCGTGATAAATATCGAGTGCCACCGCAGCCAATAAATACGCCACATTTTCACTACCGGTTTGCATGCTATCAATTAACAACCCATCAAGCATTTGGCGAAATTCTTTTAAGTCAGCAAGTCCATGTTTTTTTAGCCGCTGATCCAAGGTTTGATTGAAAAAAGGCAATAGCTTCAGGTGTTTTGGACGCATAGATGTTGTCAAAAACGCCCATTCTTTAACTGTTGTGGGAGGCAACACTGGGAGCGGGTCCATCAAGGTACGAACGATGGTCGCAGTATGAAAAATTTCTTTGTAGAATGCGTGGATTTGGTCGCTATGTTGAGGGAAGTGCGCTGCGACTTCACCGACGTGGCGCAAGCGATCTTTATGAAAAACAAAAGTCGCTTCGGGATGGACCATTTCCATCACACGTTCCAGCGGCTCAATCGTCAGCGGTTTGCCGAGGTAGCGAAAAACACGGTCGTGGATACCACCGGATTCAAGCCCCATGCCGAGCGTTGCACCGACAGGGAATAAATAGTGATTGCGTTTGAATTTGCTAGCGCAGCCGCCAAGTTCAGAAGAAGCTTCCAACAGCGTTACCGGCCAACCTGCTTTTGCGAGTAACGAACCAGCCGTTAATCCGCCAATACCAGCTCCTACTACTAATACCGTTCGTGCCATCCAGATCCACTCCTTTTTCTTCATTATGGCGAAAGATAATCATTCCTGCCAACACAAAAGCCCAGTGGCTAGAAATCATACTAGCCACCGGGCTTTAAATGAAGAAATTAGGCTACATTTTTACAGGCTTCTGCGCATTTTGCACACGCTTCTGCACATTTCTGGCAGTGATCATGTTCGTGTTTTGAACATTCTGCTGCGCATGCTTCACAAATTGCTGCGCACGCTTGTGCAAGTTCTGCCACAAATGGCGAATTGCGAGTAATCGCATGCTCTAGATATGCACACATATCCGCACATTCTCGGTCTAGACGAATACATCCCGCCATCATTTTTACGTCATCTTCTTGTAAGCACGCATCAAAACAATGGTTGCATGCCGCTGCGCAATCGTGCAAGGTCTGGATCAGTTCTGCATGTTGTTCATGTGCCATCAATAAAACCTCCAGTTTCAGTTTGTTGTTTCTCTTACTCACTTTCCCTTTTAATTGTCAATTAAACAGAAAGAGAGAAATTCCACAAAAACTGCACATTCAGTTCTTGGTTGGATTTTGCAAGTTCCGCAATTGCTCATCGTATTGCTCTTTCGTTATGTCACCGTTAACATAGCTCTGTCGCAACAAGTCGGCTGCTTTAGTTGTTTCATTTGGTTCGGTACTAGCTGCTTTTGTGCGTGCTTTGATTAGCGCAAACCAAAGCGCTGTTCCAATTGCAGTTAACAAAACTACAAATCCAACAGCAATGCTAATACCAAGTACTGGATTACCAGCTGTGAAAAATTCTCCCATTGTCTTCAACATCCCTTCCATAGTAAGCTTTCTAGCGTTTAGTCGAGCGGTTTTTCAACTGCTTGATGCGGTGCTGAAATTCTTCTTCATTCATGTCTCCATTTTCATACTGTTGTTCCAGAAATTTTACTTGTTTACCGTGCGGAGGCAGAATTTTACGGCTCGTGTAAACAATTAGCCCAATAAACGCCATCACCAAAAACACTAAGAATAGCAGCATCCACAGGTATAGCGGAATTACGAGATTTACGGAATTCACATCAGCTTCCATGCTTTTCACGCTCCTCCTCGAAATCAATCTACGCATTTAGTATAATGTCCATTTTACACGTTTCGGCCAGCAAGTATTAGCGCATTTGAAAAATCACTAAAGTAAAATATTTTGGATGGAAAATTCTGATAATTATGTTACGATATGACGATAGAGAAAAAGGAGGGATTTCCATGTTTGTCCACAAAATCGATGAAGAACTATCACTGAAGCTTCAAGAACTACGTGATGCAGAACGGATTTTTGCATTGACTGATGCATCAAGAGATTATTTAAGAGAATGGCTACCTTGGCTCGATTTTACAACCGAGTTGCAAGACACGAAAGACTTTATTAAATCCGGCAGCCGTAATTTTGTTGAAGGAAAAAGTCTGGGGGCAGTCATTATTTACAAAGGGGAAATTGTCGGTATTGGCGGCTTCAACAACATCAATCATGCCAATAAAACCGCTTATATTGGCTACTGGCTCGGACAAGAATATCAAGGCAACGGCATCATGACGCGTGTCGCTAAAGCATTAACTGACTATGCACTGACCGAACTCAAGCTCAACAAAGTCGAAATTCGCGTAGCTGCTGAAAACCATAAGAGCCGCAGTATTCCGGAACGACTGGGCTATACACAAGAAGGTACCATTCGCCAAGCCGAATGGTTATACGATCATTATGTCGACCACGTCGTATATGGCATGCTTTCAGACGCGCATAACGGAACTTCAACAAAGTAGCAGAAATGCTACTTTGTTTTTTATGAAATGAGCGTACAATACAAAGTAACACGAAGCTTTTAATCGATTGGAGGAAATGTCCATGGACACGAGTATCTCCATCAGTAAGCTCAGCAAAATATACAAGAAGACGACGGTATTAAAAAACGTAGATTTAACAGTTGCACGTGGTGAAATTTTTGGTTTGATTGGACCATCCGGGTCAGGTAAAACGACTTTGGTCAAGCTGATTGTTGGGATCGAATCGGCTAGCAGTGGAACAGTAGAAGTACTCGGAAAACAGATACCCAATTTGACCTTGCTTGAGAACATTGGTTATATGGCACAATCGGATGCCTTATATCCAGAATTGACGGGCAAAGAAAATTTGGCTTTTTTCGCTTCGCTGTACACCATGAAAAAAGCAGTATTGAAAGAACGAATTGCTTATGCAGCAGATTTAGTTCAACTGACTGACGAATTGAGTAAGAAGGTGTCAGCTTATTCAGGTGGCATGAAGCGGCGATTGTCTTTGGCAATTGCCTTAGTTCACGATCCGCAAATTTTGATTTTAGATGAGCCAACCGTCGGCATCGATCCGGAACTTCGCTTATCGATTTGGCGCGAATTGATGTTATTGAAAAGCGAGCAAGGCAAGACCATTATCGTAACGACGCATGTCATGGACGAAGCAGAAAAATGCGACCGTATTGCGATGGTTCGTGAAGGCGGAATTCTGGTCAGTGGAACACCGGGCGAATTGAAAGAGGCTTATGGTGCGGCAAATTTAGAAGAGGTCTTTTTGCAAGCAGGGAGGGCTGCACGATGAGAACTTTGGCATTGATCAAACGGATTATGTTGCAGCTGCTACGTGACAAAAGAACAATGGCGTTGTTATTTTTTGCGCCTCTACTTGTTCTGACCTTGATGTATTTTTTCTTTAACGGAGACTCTCAAAATCCGAAACTTGCTGTTGTCGGAGGAAATGAATCTTTGATTGCAGCAATGGAAGAGGTGTCGATTGAGGCGATTTCTTACGACACTGCTGACAATCAAACCATTATTACCGATGAATTAGCTGGACTGCTAAAAATAACAGAAGGCCATTTTCAGGTGGTTCTAGAAAATAATGATCCAACTACGTCTCGGATACTGCTAATGCGGATTACGCAAGTGGCATCGATGCAAGCTGGAAACAGTGCTCCTACTCGTATTGCCACAGAATATATTTACGGAGACGCGGAAACGGCGTTTTTTGATGTACTGGGTCCACTACTTGTTGGCTTTTTCGTTTTCTTTTTCGTCTTTTTGATTTCTGGCATCGGTTTGTTGAAAGAACGAGTATCGGGAACTTTGGAACGGTTACTGGCGACACCGATTCGCCGCTGGGAAATTGTTCTGGCGTACTTAACGGGCTTTGGTATTTTTGCTGTAATCCAGACGATCATTGTGGTGTTTTACTCTATACAAGTATTGGATATGGTCATGGTCGGTCAGGTGTGGCACGTGATTGTTGTCAACTTGCTACTCGCTTTAGTGGCGCTGACGCTCGGCATTTTGCTGTCGACTTTCGCGTCGTCGGAATTTCAAATGGTTCAGTTTATTCCGATTGTCGTCATTCCACAAATCTTCTTTGCGGGTATTATTCCACTGGAAGGAATGGCTGATTGGCTGCAAAATCTCAGTCGCATCATGCCTTTGTATTACGCGGCTGATGCGTTAAAAGCCATTATGTACAGAGGTGAAGGATTGGCTGATGTGGCTAGTAACCTGCTGGCGCTCGCTGTCTTTGCGGTAGTTTTCATCTTCCTGAACATTTTTGCTTTAAAGCGTTACCGAAAATTATAAAATCAACAAGAGCTGTCTGTTTTCGTGGACAGAACTTTTGTGTAGAAACAGCTGGCTCATGTAACAAGCACAAAAGTTCATGTAGAAATCGTGATGCGTGTAGAAAGTAGAAAAATACGTCTAGCAGGTTCAAAAGTACGTGTAAAGAATCAGAACGCGCATGTCGCAACTCATGCGCCAGCAAACTCACAGACTGAAAACAAATTTTCCGCGCTCCGACTACCTCTATCGTGTGACATTTGATAAAATCAATGTGTAGGTGAGTGTAAGTCAAACACAGCATCTGAAGGAGAGAACATAATGAAATACTTTTTAATTGGAACAGTCATTGCCTTGGTTGGCGTGCTGGTTGCTTATGCAACGATGGATTGGTCACTAGTTTCGATTATTAGCGGCATCGCTGCCGGCATTGCGTTGATTTGGGGCGTCTTGGCGCTAGGAGCTGGCAAAAATAAATCAACAAGAACAACAAGTTCTGAAAAACGTCGAGAAAAACAACAGCGCGTAACGAAAATGAAAAATGCAGTTATGATTGCTGTGCCGAATATGGTTGCAGTTATCGTGAACTTAATCATGATTTCATAATGCAGATGGGGTGAAGCGGTGTTAGGGTATTACAGCAGTTTGTCAGCGGAAGTTTACGATCTCGATAAGCCAATCGGCAGTTCGTTTGGAGACATTGAGTATTACTTAGAGCGGCTCGCTTCATGTAAAGGCCGCATACTAGAACCGGCAGTTGGTACAGGACGCATGCTTGTGCCGTTGTTGGAAAATGGATTTCAGGTTGATGGTTTTGACGTGTCTGAAGAAATGCTGCAAGTGTGTCGTGCCAATTGCAAAGAACGTGGATTATCGCCGGAGTTGTTCAATGCAAAAATGGAGTCGTTTTCAATTGATGCAAAATATGCGGCAATTGTTATACCGACAGGGACGTTCTTATTGCTCTATGAACGTGAAAAATCGCTGCAAGCTTTGCAGAATTTTTACAGCCATTTAGAAACAGGGGGCAGGTTGATTGTCGATCTACATGTGCCATCGGGCATTGAACTCGAGAAAACTTCCAC
Source organism: Planococcus kocurii (assembly GCF_001465835.2). Taxonomy (NCBI): domain Bacteria; kingdom Bacillati; phylum Bacillota; class Bacilli; order Caryophanales; family Caryophanaceae; genus Planococcus; species Planococcus kocurii. The sequence continues at coordinate 1,145,667 of NZ_CP013661.2, read as the reverse complement.
ACGTAAGTGGCAAGCTACTAATGGCGACACGTTGACAGTAGAAAGTAAGAAGGTCGAAGTAGACTGGATTCAACAACATTTCGTCTCGCAAGGACGCTATGAACGCTGGCATGAGGGACGGTTGGTTGAGACGGAGCTCGAACGCTATCCTATGCGTTGGTACGGGGTTGAAGAATTCACAGCGATTCTCGAAGCGATTGGTTTTACTGACGTTACAATTACAACAGACTATCAGTTTGGCAACTACCCAAAAAATGCAGACGCTATCATCACTTTTGAAGCGACGAAATAAGAAAACCGAGGCAGAAGTTCTGTCTCGGTTTTTTAATGGTTAAGCCCAATGATTTTTGCGCTTTTGTCATCTCCTATTTAACTCTACTGCGTCCCAAATCAGCAGCTTCAACTCATCAGCTCGAATGTCATCGGTTCGGTTTAGTCGCACATGGCGCATTTTATTGCCGTCACCTTGCAATAGATTGGATTCGTCACGAAGCTCGGCACCGCGGTAAAATCCGAAATTAACGTGGCCTTTGGCAGTTTGCATATAGCAGACGAGGCCTTCTTTCGCGTAACTGGGATTAGACCATTTAAAGCCTTCGTCCATTTCTGGGTAGGCTTCGAACACCAATGTGCGAAGCTCTGAGACGATTTCGTGTTCTGGATTTTCCAGTCTGTCGATAAATTCATCTACTTGCGGATCTTTGATTGGATGCATAGACGGATTCCCCTTAATTCGTTTTGGATGATACTAGTAAAAATCGTACATCTTGATCTGTTAAGTTGAACCAGTAATGCTTTTTGCGCGCATCAAACAAGATCGATTGATGCTCAGTTAACTCGGTGCGTGCGTCGTCCACTTCGACGGTCAGCACGCCTTCCACGACAAACAAAAATTCATAGCCGCTATGGGCAAATGGATTGCCTTCTGATTCAGCGGGCTTCATCGTCACGAGCATCGGTACTAAATTCGTTGCTTGAACACCATGAGACAAATCTTGGTAATGAAATCCTTCAAGACGCGTCGCCCAACCGGTTTTTTCGGTTTCATTTGCGAAAAAAAGACTGGGATCGACATTTAAAGCATCTGCTATTTTCCGCAAAGATTCCAGTGTCACACTCGATTTTCCACGCTCGACTTGCGACAAGAAACTAATGGAGACAGCGGTTTGCTCCGCTAGCTCTTTCAACGTCATGTTTCGCTCTTTGCGAAGGTTTTTTAAGGTAACCCCAATTGTTCCATGTGACATGTAGAAACCTCACTTTACTAAATGTTCTGTTCTCATCATAACGTACATCGAATGAAAATAAAATTTATATAGGGCATTGACAGAATATTGCTAACTGACTAAACTGTTGGAAAGGGTAATTAAAGTGTCACTTCAATTTATTTCGAGGGGGAAATAAGATGGATAAAAAGCAAACACGCAAAGTATTAACCGCAAGTCTTGTCGGCAGTTCGATTGAATGGTTTGATTATTTTTTATACGGCACGATGGCAGCATTGGTTTTCAATCAAATCTTTTTCGTCAATGAAGACCCAACTGTTGGACTCATGCTCGCATATGCATCGTTCGCATTATCATTTTTTATTCGTCCATTTGGCGGCATCATCTTTAGTCATATTGGTGACCGCATTGGCCGCAAAAAAACATTGGTCATCACATTAAGTATGATGGGCTTTGCGACATTCGCCATGGGCTTATTGCCAACCTATCAAGCAATTGGCGTGGCAGCACCAATTTTGTTAATCACATTACGATTGATTCAAGGACTTGGCATCGGCGGCGAATGGGGCGGAGCATTATTACTGGCAACCGAATATGCACCACCTGAAAAGCGCGGATTTTTTGGCAGTATCCCGCAAATGGGCGTAACCATCGGAATGATGATGGGAACGTTGGCTTTGTATATTATGACGTTATTGCCAGAAGCGGCGTTTATGAGTTGGGGCTGGCGCGTACCGTTCATTTTAAGTGCATTTCTTGTGGTGTTTGGCTTGTGGATTCGTAAAGGAATCGACGAAACGCCAGAATTTAAAGCAGTTCAAGCATCGGGAGAAATTCCGAAATTGCCGATTGTTGAGACGTTGAAATACCACTGGCGCGAAGTATTGATCGCCATTGGAGCAAAAGTTGTGGAAACAGCACCCTTTTACATTTTCGGAACGTTCGTCGTATCTTACGCAACCACAAATCTTGAGTTTTCAAGAACTGCTACACTCGCAGCAGTTATGATTGCAACGGTTATCACAACGATTTTAATCCCGATTATGGGAGCGTTATCTGACCGTGTTGGACGTAAGAAAATGTATGTGACGGGGGCAGTAGCGATGGGCTTGTTCGCTTTTCCCTATTTCTGGATGTTGCAGCAAGGCTCTGTTATTTTATTGATTGTCGCAACAATCATCGGGCTCGGTGTTATTTGGGCGCCAATCACAGCGGTTCTTGGCACTATGTTCTCTGAGATTTTCGATGCGAAAGTACGTTATACAGGCGTTACATTAGGTTACCAAATTGGTGCAGCATTAGCAGGAGGAACAGCGCCTTTAGTCGCAACTTTCTTGCTCGCAACATTTGATAACTCATACGTACCGGTGGCACTTTACATCATGTTAACAGCAGTCATTTCATTGTTGTCCATTTGGGCAGTAAAAGATTTAAGCGGTACACAAAATCAAGCAAAAGCAGCAGCGTTAGTAGCAAAGGAAAGTCGCGCTTAGGCGCATATTTTTAGGAGGGACTTCATGCTTATCATCAACGAACAGCAGATTCAGCAACAATACGGAATGCGTGAGGCGATCCGTGACGTAACGGCCATGCTTCAAGCAAAAGAACGAGGCCAGATCAATAACCCGCATCGCACCGTTCTTGGATTTCCAGAACGACAAGCGTCCGCGTTGTATATGCCAAGTGCGGACATGGTCAATAAAGTTTCAAGCGTGAAAGTGGTGACGATATTCCCGGAAAACCCAGCGCAAGGAAAGCCGACGACACAAGGTGTTATTTTATTGTCAGACGGCGATAATGGCGAGCATGTGGCGATGATGACGGCTTCGTATTTAACGCGGTTGCGCACAGGTGCACTCAGTGGCATTGCGACGGATCTGCTGGCGCGACAAGAAAGCCGCGTACTGACCGTAATCGGTACAGGCGGCATGGCGTTCGAGCAAGTGCTTGGCGTAGTAGCCGTGAGACCCATCGAAAAAATAATTTTAGTAAACCGCACACCAGAAAAAGCACACCGTTTTGGTGAGCGACTTGTCGAATTCGGGATCAATCTTCCCTACATCGTGGAAACCAACGTGTCGTCCGCAGTTCAGCAAGCAGACATCATTTGCTGTGCGACTCGTTCAAACGATCCGGTGTTTAACGGAGACGATGTAAAACCCGGAACCCATATTAACGGTGTCGGTTCTTATTTGCCAACCATGCGCGAAGTTGACGAAACAACCATCTTGCGTGCTGACAAAATCGTTGCTGACGATTTGCCAGGTGTTAAAGACGAAGCAGGCGAATTGATTTACACGGTCGAAACCGGGGCGTGGTCATTTGATCAGCTACACGCAGAGCTTGGGCAAGTTGTAGTCGGAGACGTTGCAGGGCGTGAGTCACAATCGGAAATTACATTCTTCAAATGTGTAGGTGCTGCTTATTTTGATTTAGCAGTAGCCAAAGGTGTGTACAACAAAATCAGTGCAATGGGGACAGGTATGGAAGTTCAATTGTAAACAAAAAAATCCCCCAAGTGACAAATTGTCGCTTGGGGGATTTTTTTAGCAATCGACAAAGTTAATCGAAACTTACTAAAAATACTGGCTTTTTTATAATTTATTTGTATAATGATGGAAAGTTAAAAAATGAAACATGTCATCACACGTGACGTTATTCGTTAACTTGCTGGAAAACTGTTGCGGGATTGCCGCCGACAAGTGAGTTGGCGGGAACATCTTTTGTGACTACAGCACCCGCTGCAATGACGGCGTTGTCGCCAATGGTGGTTCCTGGCGTAATCACAGCCCGGCCGCCAATCCAAACATTGTTGCCAATCGTGACCGGTTTTCCAAATTCTTTTCCGGAATTGCGTGCAGCTGCGTCGAGCGGATGAGTCGCAGTGTAAATATGAACACCAGGCGATACCATGCAATTGTCTCCAATTCTTATTTCGCAAACATCTAAAAAGACGCAATCGAAATTAGCATAAAAATTGTGGCCGACATGAATGTTAAAGCCGTAATCGCAACGGAAATTGGGTTCGACATGGATCAAATCACCTGTTGAGCCAAATAATTTTTTTAGTAAATCGGCGCGATCTTGGCCATCCATTTCAGTGGTATCGTTAAAAATACGACTGAGGCGGCGAGCGTTCATCCGTTTTTGGCGCAATGCAGAATCGTGCGGGTCGTACATTTCACCAGCAAGCATTTTTTCTTTTTCAGTTGTCATGGGGTACCCTCCCGAAAGAATCATAGTAAGTCGATTGTATCACAGCCAATTTGAAAAATTGTTCGTAAACTGATGGAATATTCTTTATACTAAAGAAAGACAGGAGTGGGATTTATGAAAGCAATCAACAACAAAGTCACAGGTTACAAAGGGATTGAAGTGCCTTATACCGTGATGTTAACTGAAGACTACACAAAAAAATTAGCCATCTTTTTACCAGGTGCTGGCTATACAACGAAAAGTCCGTTATTTCACTTTGCAGAAGAAATGTTTTTAAATGAATACTACGATGTATTGCGTGTGAACTATCAATACACAAGCAATGCGTATGATGGCTTTACCATGGAAGAGTTGAGCGAGGCCATTATTCACGATGTGCGTTTAGTCATAAGAGAAGTACTCAAAGGAAGAAACTATCAAACGTTTTACATCGTCGGCAAGTCACTAGGCACCATTGCAATGGGAGCGGAAATGCTGCGTCCGGAATTTAGCGATGCCAAAGCAGTATGGGTGACGCCGCTATTAAACCAAGAACAAGTATTAAACACGATGGTCAACAGCAAAAACCCAGCACAATGCTACATCGGTGACAAAGATCGCTACTACTCAGCCGGTGCGTTTGAATTGTTAAAAACAAACCCGAATTTAGAATCGACATTACTCCCAGACATCAACCACCGATTGGATTGTGAAACCGATCCGCTCAAATCCATTGATGCGTTAAAGCAAATCATCGCCGGAATCAAAAACTTTTAACCAAAAGCTGCCCTATGGGGTAGCTTTTTTTCATTCATTAAATTTAGGACAGCCAGTTTTAGAAACATAATCAAAACCCTCACCGACAAGTATAGAGTGACCCAATAAAATGAGACAAGGAAAAAACACCCCCACCGTCGTATGTAGTTATAACGACAAACTGGAAGTGTTTTTCTGTATGGGTTCAAAAAAGGGATCGACAAAACAATTTTATCCGGAGGAAATTAAGTTAGAGGTGATCCGGATGAAGCTTAGTGGTGACTATACCAATGCCGAAATCATGGCGATTCATGGAATCAAGAACAGAACACAGATCAAGACGTGGATGAAATGGCATCGAGAGGGAGAAGAATTCCGACTGGCTCAACCTGGAGGAAGACAATATAGTTACAACGCGGAGTTGAGCGAAGTGGAGGAATTGAAAAGAAAAGTGCTGTATTACGAAATCAAAGAAGAACTGATGGGAAAGTATCGGGAACTGGAAAGGGGGTGGAACCGGCCCTCTTCGTAGAACTGGTGGATTGTTTTAAAAAGAAGTATTCCATTAAAACGATCTGTGAATGCATGGGCGTCCCACGCCCTACTTACTATCGGTGGCGTCTGAAGAAGTATGAGAAAACAGAATTGGAGAAAGAGATTATCGCGATTTGTGAACAACTGAAGTTCCGGGTAGGTCACCGAACGGTGAAAGGCTTATTGAAAAATAGTGGCACGATCGTTGATCGAAAAACGGTGCAGCGAATCATGCAGAAATACAACAGCCAGTGTCGGGTCAAACCGAAACGGGCCAAGAAGATGGCTGGTGAAAGCAATTTGGTGGTTCCGAATCTGTTAGAGCAAAATTTTAAAGCGGATGCCCCTAATCAAAAGTGGGTGACAGATATTACGTATCTTCCCTTCGGGGAAAGCATGCTTTACTTGTCAACGATTCTGGATTTATACAACAACGAAGTGATTGCCTACAAAGTCAGTGATACACAAAATGCCCAGCTTGTGGTGGATACACTTGAAATGGCTTGCCGGAAACGGAAGACGGCCGGAACCATTTTACACAGTGATCAGGGCGCCCAGTATAAATCTCGTGTGTTTCAAGTGACGGCAAAAGAAAACGGCATTATCACCAGCATGTCCCGCAAAGGAAACTGCTTTGATAACGCCGTCATCGAATCCTTCCACTCCTCGCTAAAGTCGGAAGAATTCTACACCCAGGAAAGGGTGCATCTAACCAATGACATTGTACAACAAAAAGTAGAGGATTACATGTATTATTACAACTACATCCGACCGTTCCAAAAATTAAACTGCCATTCCCCGATTGAATATCGGACAATGGCAGCCTAGGTGTTTTTTCTTGTGTCTCATATTACCGGGTCAGTTCAGTACTCGGTGAGGGTTTTTGCAAGCGAATACGTATGATTAACGAATACGTAATTCCGTTTCACTGTCGAAGAAATGGGCTTTATTCATATCGAATGCCATGTCAATCGTCGAATCAGCTTCCACATTAAAACGTGAATCAACTCGCGCCACAAAATCTTGGTCGTTGACTTTCGAGTACAAAATAATTTCTGCACCCATCAGTTCAGCGACATCAATATAGGCTTGTAGTTTGGTCTGTGGCGAATGTTCTAAAAATAGCGGTTCGTCGTGAATATCTTCTGGACGAATGCCAAGGATTAACTCTTTGTTGTCGTAGCCTTTGTCTTTGAGAACGTTCAATTTGCCATCGGGGATGAAAATAGAAATGTCGCCCATGATAAATTGGTTGCCAACGAGTTTGCCACGCAAGAAGTTCATTGATGGGGACCCAATAAATCCACCCACAAACATATTTTCTGGCAAGTCGTATACTTCTTTAGGTGTACCGACTTGTTGGATAAAGCCATCTTTCATCACCACTAAACGCGTTGCCATTGTCATGGCTTCAGTTTGATCATGTGTTACGTATACCGTAGTGGTTTGCAAGCGACGATGTAACTTCTGAATTTCCGCACGCATTTGCACACGCAATTTTGCATCCAAGTTTGATAAAGGTTCATCCATTAAAAAGACCTTGGCGTCGCGAACAATGGCACGACCAAGTGCAACACGTTGACGTTGCCCGCCAGACAACGCTTTTGGTTTGCGGTTTAAGTAATCATCCAAGCCTAAAATTTTAGAAGCATTGGCAACTCGTGCTTTAATCTCGTCTTTTTTCATTTTGCGCAGCTTTAAACTAAACGCCATATTTTCATAGACAGTCATGTGCGGATACAATGCGTAGTTTTGGAACACCATTGCGATGTCACGGTCTTTTGGCGAGACATCATTGACACGTTTGTCACCGATAAACAAATCGCCTTCAGTGATGTCTTCGAGCCCTGCAATCATCCGCAGCGTTGTAGATTTCCCACATCCCGAAGGACCCACCAATACCAAAAATTCTTTATCGCGAATTTCTAAGTTGAAATCTTGTACGGAAACAACGCCTTTTTCGTACTCTTTTTTAATATTAACTAACGTTAAGCCTGTCATATGATTTCCTCCAATGATTTCTTTGTCGTTGCTTCACAGCTTACCGAACAACCGAAGGCAAGGAAATATCAACAATGCCTAAAAATACAACGCTATTTTTGTGCACTTTTACTTTTTGATTAAAAAAGCTATGTATACAGCTAGTGCGCCTTGAAATTTTCGTACATCAATGCCGGTCTGTTCATAAAATCGATCGAAACGATACTGCAAGCTATTGCGATGCATATGCAAGGCTTTTGCGGTTTCAGATAAGTTTAAGTTGTGACGAACAAATACGTAAATCATGTTCATGGTTTCTTCATCGTCTTGGTAAACTTGCAACACCGACTGTTTAATTTCATCTTGAAGTGTCGCATCGGTTTGGTGCAACAAGAAATACGGCACAGCGTCTGTATAACTTACTACCGCGCGAGTGGAATAAAGACTAGTTATGTTAGCTCCCTCAATCATCGTGCGGTAATGACGAGACACCCCTTCTAAACTTGTCCGAAGCGGACCGACAAAAAAGTGAATGTTGATGTACAAATCACTCATCAATACATCAATAATTTCTTCGTAGGAAAGTGCCTCATCTTCTTTTGAGACGTATTCCACCAGAATGCCTTGGTGATCGTTTTGCCAAAGAATAGAGACAGGTTGCGCATAAAAATCAGTCACGGCTTGTTTAAAAGCAAGTGGACTGATTTGTTTTTCTTGAATTGTAAAATGAACAAAACGAAAAGCAGAAGGCAAAGCAAAGCTTGAGTTATCAGGAGTTGTGGAATCGACTGCAGCAAACCAGTTTTTTTCGTCAGCTGTGAGCATAGGAAATGACGGGTTATAAGGCGCCAAAAAGGTGGTGAGTAATGCCAAGTCTCGCGGCGATAGCTCTGTTTCATGAATGCCAATAATCGTACCGTCTGTAGAAACAAACCATTTAAAAGAAAAGTCAGCAGGCGGCATGCCATGTTCAAGCAGTTGAAGAGAAGGATAGATTTCTTTTAGTTGCGTAATCATTTGGTACCTCTTTTCATGAGTTTTACGATTCTGAAAACGTGCATAATTCATTCATTATACAATAAAGTCAGCTTGCCGTTGGAACGAAGAGAAGTAGACAGCTTTCAAGATTCTCTTGTTTAAATTCATGGTTGGCAATTTAGAAGATTGCTGTATGATGTTAGAATAGTATTCACTTTACGAGAAAAGAGGCGGCGTCATGACAGAATGGTGGAAAAAATCGACGGTGTATCAAATTTACCCACGGAGTTTTATGGATTCAAACGGCGACGGAATCGGCGATATTCAAGGCATTATCCAGAAGCTCGATTATTTGTCAGAACTGGGTGTAGACATTCTCTGGTTGTCTCCAGTGTATGATTCTCCGAATGATGACAATGGCTACGACATTCGTGATTACTACAAAATTATGAATGAGTTTGGAACGATGACTGATTTTGATGAGTTGTTAAACCAAGTTCATGCACGGGGAATGAAATTGGTCATGGACTTAGTCGTTAATCACACATCTGATGAACATGCTTGGTTTTCAGACCATCCCGATTTTTACATATGGCGCGATCAACCAACCAATTGGCGTTCGTTTTTTGGTGGCCTCGCTTGGGACTTCCATGAAGAGCGAAACCAATATTACTTACATTTGTTTTCTAAAAAACAGCCTGATTTAAACTGGGAAAATCCAGAATTGCGTAACGCCGTTTACCAAATGATGCGATGGTGGCTCGACAAAGGCGTTGATGGCTTCCGGATGGATGTCATTAATATGATTTCAAAAGATCCACAGATGAAAGACGCACCAAACGGCGATGGCAGCAGTCAATTTATGAACGGTCCCAATGTTCACACCTATTTAAAAGAAATGAATAAACAAGTGTTGTCTCAATACGACATCGTCACAGTTGGTGAATCACCAGGCACAACGCCGAAAGAAGCACGCGATTATACCGCAGCACAAAATCAAGAACTCAATATGATTTTCACATTTGAGCATATGGATCTTGACCAAGCATCCGGCGAAAAATGGGATTTAAAACCGCTCGATTTAATCGACTTAAAAGAGAATCTAGAAAAATGGCAACACGGATTACACGACGAAGGCTGGAATAGTTTGTACTGGAACAACCACGACCAGCCGCGTATTGTGTCGCGTTTTGGCAACGATCAACAATGGCGGGTTGAATCAGCTAAGATGCTTGCCACGTGTCTTCATTTTATGCAAGGGACGCCGTATATTTACCAAGGCGAAGAACTAGGCATGACGAATGTAAAGTTTGGCTCTATTGCTGCATACAAAGACATCGAAACACTGAATATGTACAAAGAAAAACAACAAGCTGGCGTGTCACACGATGACATCATGAAGAAGATTTATACGAAAGGCCGAGATAATGCGAGAACACCAATGCAATGGTCAGATGAGGAAAATGGTGGTTTCAGTACCGGTACGCCGTGGATTCAAGTTAATCCAAATTACACAGAAATCAATGCGTTAAAGTACCGTGATCCAAATTCAATCTTTCAGTATTACAAAAAACTAATTGCTTTGCGAAAGAATATGGATATCATCACATACGGAGATTTTACGTTATTGCATCGTGAAGACGAAGAATTATTTGCATATCGACGTTCTTGGCAGGATGAGACCTTGACCGTCTACTGCAACTTTTCAAGTAAATCTAAACGTATTACACGACTAGAAGGCAAAAAAATAATTGGCAACTATCCTCGTCACACGGACGAAGACGAATGGGTACTCAAGCCATATGAAGCAATGGTGTATTATCAACAATAAAACGAAGATCATAAGGAGGAGCCATGGAAAAAGTATTAGGAGTCGATATTGGTGGCACCAAAATTCGATTAGGAATCATTAATTCGAGCGGACAAATTTTATACGAGGAAAAAATTCCAACGAACATCCCACTGTATCCTTATCTTGAAGAAAATATCATGCGAATTTTGGCAGAACATCCAGATGTTCAAGCAATCGGCATAGGGACACATGGCTTTGTCGATCCAAAACAAGGGAAAGTTATTTATTCGGCTGACACATTGCCAGGATGGAGCAATACACCCGTTAAAGAATGGCTCGAAAAAGCAACAGGAAAACGCGTCGAAGTTGAAAATGACGCCAATGTGGTAGCCCTTGCAGAAGCGAAGTTTGGTGCCGCACAAGGGTTAAATCGTGTAGTTGTGTTAACACTTGGAACAGGTCTTGGCGGTGGTGTGTTGTGGGATGGCAAGTTATTAAGTGGCGGACCTCACGGAGGTGCGGCAGAACTGGGCCACATGATCCTCCACCCAAATGGCGTCACATGTGCTTGTGGCAGATTAGGCTGCAGCGAAATGTATGTATCGGGTACTGCACTCGAGCGCCGGATTAAAGAAGCTGGCCTTCACATGTCACCTCCAGAACTGTTTCAACAAGCAACTACCAATCCAAGTGCACAGAAAGTAGTCGACGGATTTACAACAGACTTAGCACTTGTCATTAGTAGTTTACAAGCTGTGTTTGACATGGAAATGGTCATTATTGGTGGAGGCGTTTCAGAAGCGGCAGCTATGTGGATGGAAGAACTTCAACAAAAATTAGAGACCGGATTACTCAATCCGGTAGAAGTTGAAGTAGCACGTTTTGAAAACGATGCGGGTATTTTAGGAGCGGCGTTATTGGTGCTGTAACTAGTAATAATTCAACGGAAAGGAGAGTGGACCTTGGTCTACTCTCTTTTATAAAAATAAAAAAATTCAATTTATTTGTAAAAGACATCTTGTGCAAACGTTTTCATGATGATATGATACAACTAATTAATTATTGGGAACACGAACCAGTCCGTTTCCATTTTTTATTTGCAGTTTTGTGCAATCGTTTGCACTACAAATTTAAAGGGGGAATTACAGATGAAGGAGTTAACGTTTAGCAAGGGACTTGTGGCGTCATTGATGCTATCGGCAGCAGTTTTAGCAGGATGCAGTAGTGACGGAGAAAAAGAAGGGTCAGGATCTGAAGGCGAACAAGTTACAGTTGATATTTTCCAATTCAAAGTGGAATTTAAAGAGCAGTTTGAAGACGTTGTTGCACTTTATGAAAAAGAAAACCCAGACGTTAACATCGAAATTACAACAGTTGGTGGAGGAGAAGATTACGGCGCAGCACTTCGCTCACGCTTTGCATCTGGTAACGAACCTGCAATCTTTAACATCGGCGGACCTCAAGATGTAGCGGACTGGAAAGATAACTTAGCAGATTTAACAGACACAGCAGCTTCAGGCGCAGCTCTTGAAGGCACACTTGACGGCGTAACAGTTGAGTCTGAAGTACTTGGACTGCCATACAACCAAGAAGGATACGGCTTTATTTACAACACGCGTCTCTTTGAAGAAGCTGGAATTGATCCTGCATCAATCACGGATTATGCATCACTTGAAGAAGCTGTGAAAACATTGGATTCGAAAAAAGACGAGCTTGGTCTTGAATCAGTGTTCGCTTTCCCGGGTAAAGAAACGTGGGTAACGGGACTTCACTTATCAAACACCTTCTTAGCACCGGAATTCGATAACAATGTATTAACGGCATTTGATGCGGAGTCTGTGGAGTTTAAATATGGAGAAGGCTTTAAGAAAATCGTTGATTTGCAAAATGAATACTCGAAACAACCAACAGTTAGTCTTGATTACTCGCAACAAGTTGAAGAGTTGTTCTCACTTGAGCGCGTAGCGATTATCCAACAAGGAAACTGGGCTTACGGCTCAATCGCTGGCATCGACCAAGAACTTGCAGACAATGGAATCGGCCTTATGCCAATCCCAGTTGAAGGCGTAGAAGATACAGGAATACCAGTTGGCGTACCGATGTATTGGGGCGTAAACAAAAAAGCTGACGAAGCAGTGATAGAAGAATCGAAAGCATTTTTAGACTGGTTATATACTTCAGATGAAGGGAAAAAAGCTGTGGTAGAAGACTTTAAATTCATTCCAGCTTACGAAGGTTACGACACATCGAAAATTTCTGATCCAATGTCGAAAGCTATCTATGAAGCATCTGAATCAGGGAACACCATTGGCTGGGTCTTCATGGGCTATCCAACTGGATGGGGTGAAGATGTACTGGGTTCGAACATTCAGAAATACTTGAGCGAAGAAGCTACTTGGGACGAGGTCATGGAGTCTGCTAAAGAAGCATGGAAGACAGAAAGAGCTAAATAAGTAGCAAGTGATCAATCATTATGAGTGTTTCAAACAAAGTAGCCTCTGTGCTACTTTGTTTTGTTACTAGAGTAAATTAGACTTGTGATTTATAACAGAAATCATTTTACAAAGAATATTCCGCAAACCAACTCCGCTTTCCTGCGGGCTTGCGCCGAACTAACTCGGGCTTAACGCCCGAGTGGATTTCGACACTTCGCTATCCCGCGGGAGTCTCCGTTGGTTTGCTCCATATCTTGGTGAATTGTTAGTAGAGGATACTTAAAAGAAAAAGCGAAAGACGGCGAAGGGCAAAGATGTGCTCCTGAATTGCTCCGCTAGCTTCGTCGCAAAGACTTGCCCTCACAGGTTTCGGCCACTATCTTTCCTGGGGGAAAAGCGGCAGAGGCCGTGCCCGTGGACGCGCCTGTGCTAGAAGATTTGTTAGATACGAAGTGAGAGCGGTTAGTATTGTTACTAAGATTAAATAGAGAAGTGTAAAGCCGCGCCGACCACTTTGGGCATGGCTCCTGCAATAAGCCGAGAAGAGCGCTCGTCTCCGCCTAGCCCGTGGACGCGCCGGCGCTAGGAGCTTGTTAGATACAAAGTGAAAGTAATTAGTATTGTTACTCGAAAAATAAAAGATAGGTAGCAAAACGGCGGAGACGCCTGCGGGAAAGCGAGACAGCCGAGACCCTGCAGGAGCAGAGCGACGAAGCTGCTTGGTGCTCGCCCGCGGAAAGCGTCCGCCTGTAGCGATTTCTTCGCCAACTTCACAAAAAGAACAACTCAAGAAAGGAATGATGCCCGTATGCGTACAAAAGATTTATCTTATTGGTTGTTTCTTGCCCCTGTCTTACTGGCACTTACGCTAGTCGTTATCGTTCCGATGCTACTAGGCGTGTATTACTCATTCACAACTTGGAATGGGATTGATACTGGAGAATTCGTCGGATTCCAAAACTACATCGACTTGTTCAAAGATCAGCGTTTCCTTGATTCGCTATGGTTTACCACAAAATTCTCAGTAGTCTCTGTTATCTTAATTAACGTAATCGGTTTGTCACTCGCACTACTGGTTACAGGTCGCGTGCGTTCTAGCAAATTATTGCGTACAACATTCTTTATGCCGAACTTGATCGGTGGATTAATTTTAGGATTTATTTGGCAGTTTATTTTCATTAAAGTATTTGCAAGTGTCGGCGAAATCGTCGGCATGGAAAGTTTACAAGGCTGGTTGTCGACAACAGACACTGGATTCTGGGGCTTGGTTATTTTGATGAGCTGGCAAATGGCTGGTTATATTATGGTTATCTATATCGCTTATTTGGAAGGAATGCCGAAAGAACTGCTTGAAGCGTCTGAAATCGACGGAGCTTCTTCGTTCCAACGCTTTCGTTACGTCGTATTTCCACTTGTGGCACCTGCGTTTACTGTCAGTATGTTCTTAACTTTATCGAATACGTTTAAATTGTATGACCAAAACTTATCGTTAACAGCTGGTGGACCGTATAACTCCACAGAAATGGTGGCGATGGAAATCTTTAAAACAGCGTTTATGCAAAATGCCTTTGCTTATGCGCAAGCGAAAGCCGTTATTTTCTTTGTGATCGTTGCGCTCATCGCTCTTGTCCAGGTGTATCTGAACAAACGCAAGGAGGTCGAAATGTAATGAAGAAAAAATGGAATGTGAAATTAGAAATACTCGGCTTGTTATTAGCGATTTTATGGCTTGCGCCGTTTTACTTAATGTTCGTCAACTCGTTTAAATCAAAAAAAGAAATTTTTATGGACACCATCAGCCCGCCAGAATCATGGAGCTTCGACAATTACGTGAAAGCTTTTGACGAACTGGATTTTATGCAGACATTATTTAACTCTTTATTAATTACGGTCATTAGCGTTGTATTAATTATTGTGTTTTCGGCAATGGCTGCTTATGCCTTGTCACGCGCGAAAAGCAAGTTGAGTACCGTGTTGTTTTTCACATTTGTGGCAGCAATGCTCATTCCGTTTCAATCGGTGATGATTCCGTTAGTCACGGTGTTTGGTAAATTCGATATGTTAAATCGCGGTGGGTTAATTTTCATGTACATTGGCTTTGGGGCCAGCTTGTCGATTTTCTTGTATCATGGTGCACTCAACAACATTCCGCGTTCGCTTGATGAAGCTGCGACAATTGATGGAGCCAATCGCTTTCAAGTATTTTGGTACATCATTTTTCCAATCCTTAAACCCATTACGGTAACGGTTGCGATTCTTAACATTATTTGGATTTGGAATGATTATTTATTGCCATCACTCGTTATCAATACACCAGGAAGTGAAACTATTCCATTGAAGATGTTCTTCTTCTTTGGTGAATACACGAAACAATGGCATTTAGCTCTTGCCGGATTAACGCTCGCGATTGTTCCTGTTATCGTTTTCTACTTTTTCGCTCAACGCGAAATCATCAAAGGCGTTTCAGATGGGGCAGTAAAATAAGGGAGACGTTCAAATGGCCATCACAATTAAAGACGTTGCGAAGCAAGCGGGTGTCTCACCGGCTACGGTATCTCGCGTAATCGCAGACAATCCGCGAATTAGTACCAAAACCAAACAAAAAGTGCGCGAAGTAATGAAAACGATGGGGTATTACCCAAACTTCCAAGCGCGTAATTTAGTGGCAAATAAAACCCAGACATTGGGTGTGATTATGGAAAATTCAGCAACGCTTGCTTTTCAGAATCCGTTTTTTCCAGAAGTGTTGCGAGGAATCTCTACGCAAGCGCATGACAGTCAATACGGATTGTATTTATCCACAGGGGCCACTCAAGAAGAAATTTACCAAGAAGTGGTCGAGATGGTGCAAGGCCGCCGAGTAGATGGCATCATTTTGCTTTATTCAAAAGTGGAGGATCCCGTTCTTGCTTATTTAAGTGAAAGCAGTTTGCCTTTTGCCGTGGTGGGAAGACCGGATAAAAATTCGCAGTCTGTCAGCTACGTCAACAACAACAACATCCAAACGGCTAAAGAAACGGTGGAATACTTGATCGAGTTGGGTCATCAGCATCTCGCGTTTGTTGGAGGTGCCTCTGATTTTGTCGTGTCCATTGACCGGCTAGAAGGCTATAAACAAGCGCTTCGCGAACATCAAATTCCGTTTGATGCTAATTACATCGTTAACCAAGATGTCATCGAAGGCAACGAACGCGAGTCGATTCGCCGCTTGATGGCACATGAAGTTCCGCCAACCGCCATTGTGACGCATGATGACATGGTGGCATATGAAGTGATCGGTTATTTAGAAGACTTGGAAATTGGCGTACCTGAAGATGTCTCCATCATTGGATTTAATAACCACACCATTTCGAAGCATTTGAAACCGCCGCTGAGCACAGTAGACATTTCAATTTATGAACTCGGTCTGCACGCAACAGAATTGGTTTTAGAGAAAATAACAGACGAGTCGACACCTCCAAAACAAGTCGTGGTTGCATCCCGGCTGATTGAAAGAGGCTCATGCCGCCGTCTTTGAGAGGGATCGAATATGAACAAAACTTGGTGGAAAGAAGCAGTGGTGTACCAAGTGTACCCACGCAGTTTTATGGATTCGAACGGCGATGGCTTGGGGGACTTGAACGGGGTCACCAGCAAATTGGATTATTTAAAAGACTTGGGCATTGACGTTATTTGGATTTGCCCAATGTACAAATCACCCAACGACGACAATGGCTACGATATTAGTGATTACCAAGCCATATTGGAAGAGTTTGGCACGATGGATGATTTTGATCGCTTGATGGAAGAAGTGCACGCGCGCGACATGAAATTGATTATCGACTTGGTCATCAACCATACAAGTGATGAACATCCATGGTTTTTGGAATCAAAATCATCACGTGACAACCCAAAACGCGATTGGTATGTTTGGCGTGACGAGCCGTTAAACTGGGAAAGTATTTTCGGTGGGCCTGCTTGGGAGTTTGATGAAAAAACGCAGCAATATTATTTGCACATTTTCTCAAAAAAACAGCCAGATTTAAATTGGGAAAATCCAGAGGTTCGCCAAGAGCTGTATAACATGGTCAACTGGTGGATTGAAAAAGGAATTGATGGTTTCCGTGTAGATGCCATTAGCCACATCAAAAAAGAATACGCCCACACAGCAGATGCCGATGGACAATTGTTTGTTCCGTCATGGGATAAATTTATGAATGTTGACGGCATTCAGGTGTTTTTGCAAGAACTTTACGATGAAACGTTTAGCAAGTATGACATCATGACGGTTGGTGAAGCCAATGGCGTTTCTGCGGACGAGATCGATGAGTGGGTCAGTGAAGAAACCGGGAAATTCAACATGATATTCCAGTTTGAAGACATTGATTTGTGGAATGTTGAAATCCAAAATGGTGTAAATGTACCTGAGTTAAAAAAAGTATTGAGCAAATGGCAAGAAAAAGTAAACGGCGTCGGATGGAATGCGTTATTTATTGAAAACCATGACAAGCCGCGTGTTGTTTCCACTTGGGGCGATGATCAAACCTACCGGCGTGAAAGTGCGACTGCGTTAGCATGCATGTACTTTTTCATGCAAGGTACACCGTTTATTTACCAAGGGCAAGAAATTGGCATGACCAACGCGCCGTTTGAAGAACTGGAACATTTTGATGACGTGCATACGCATAATTTGTATTTCCATAAAAAAGAAACAGGCATGGAACACGAATCCATTATGACTTTGCTACGTGCAACAAGTCGTGATCATTCACGAACTCCAATGCAATGGAATGCGGGCGCGCATGCAGGATTCTCGAGTGCAATGCCATGGATGGGCGTCAATCCCAATTACACGTGGCTAAATGTCGAAGCGCAAGAACATGACCCGCATTCGGTACTAGCTTTTTACAAACAAATGATTTGGCTGAGAAAACACATGGAAGTTTTTGTATACGGGGAATACAAACTGATTGAAATGGGTCACGAATCTGTATTTGCTTATACACGAGAATCAGCCGATGACAAGGTACTCATCGTCACCAATTTGGGCCAACACCCGTGCTTATGCGGCGTCAACCCTGAAGGTGCAACTTTGCTGTTGGCAAATTATCAACACCCCGACCCTGCACAATTGTTTCCTTACGAAGCCCGTGTTTACAAAATTCCAAAAGATGCTTCTTTTGAATAGACGAACGTCCACGAAAACCCTGTAGAAAGCTTGTGCTTTCTACAGGGTTTTTTACGCTAGAATGGTTATAATGAAACCATAGAATAGTAAGAGAGGGAGTTGTGGATGAAAAATGTGAAACCCTTTTTAATGTTCCAAGGAGGCGTTGCTGAACAAGCTATGACGTATTACACTTCTTTAATTGAGGATTCTAAAATTCATAGCATTAGTCGGTATGGAACAGAGGGACCCGGAAAAGCAGGAACCGTTATTCAAGCGGAATTTGCGTTAAAAGGCCAATCGTTTATGTGCATCGACAGCTATGTGGATCATGATTTTGCGTTTACACCTTCTTTTTCCATTTACTTAACATGTGACAGTGAAAAAGAAATAGATGAACTGTACGAAACCATGGTGCAAAAAGGCAACGCGTTGATGCCTATCGGCGATTACGGCTTCAGTAAAAAGTTCGGCTGGCTCGTCGACCAATTCGGAATCTCGTGGCAACTGAATTTGCCACACGCACATCAAGACGATGCAAGGAGTGAATCATTAATGACAGAGCATAAGATTTACAAAATGACCGCCGCCAAAATTTACGATTGCTACATCGCTAAAGCAGAGCGGAAAAATCGCACCAAAGAAGAAGTCGATGAAATCATTCGGTGGTTTACTGGGTATAGTCAAGATCAACTAGAAGCCGAGCTTGCGCAAGAAACCGCGTTTGCCCCGTTCTTGCTAGAAGCCCCGGCGTTAAACCCTTCGCGCACGTTGATCAAAGGCGTGGTGTGTGGCGTCCGCGTCGAAAATGTGGAAGAACCCACGATGCGAGAAATTCGTTATTTGGATAAATTGATTGATGAGTTAGCCAAAGGCAAATCGATGGACAAAATTTTACGACAGTAAACAAGCTGAAGCTGATTCCACGGAATCAGCTTTTTTTGTAGCGAGCGAAGTGAGGGGGGAGGTTCTTACCCGGGTGTTCGTTGTTTTAACCCGGGTGTTCGCCCCTCTTACCAGTGTTCGCTATCTTTTATCTGCATCTCTTCCATTTTGCTGTCAAAAAGATTACACAGCTTAAACTGGGGTATATTCCTAACAAAGCAGATGCACAAAGGAGCGGATAACGATGGCGTTTGATTATGAGTTGGACTATAAAAATTTAGATTTGCGCAAGCATCCGGAATTGTATCGCGTGGGCAAAGGAGAGCAAGGCGTACTGTTAGTAGAACCGTATAAAGGAGAAATTTTACCACATTGGCGATTTAAAACGCCGGAAATCGCACAAGAGTCGTGCGACAAAATTTCGGAGATGTTTGAAGAATACCGCAAACAAGATGATTTTGTTGGCATGGACATGGCACGTAAATTTATTCAAATGGGCTATACGCGCGCAAGGCGCTATACCAACTACAAAGGCGGCCGCAAATACAATGAAGACGGCAGCATTAAAGAACGTGACATTGACCCTGTGAAGGCAGAGTCTGCAGCTATTTTTAAAAAGCGCTGGGATGAAATTCGCGAAGACGAAGATTACTTAGCTCGCAAAAAGAAACACCAAAAAGAATTTGGGTAGGCATGCATCCTTTACGCACACCGGACGTCAACTACCATAACAACTTACAGAAAATAGGTGGCACAATGAGGAAAGTGGTATTAGCTGGAGGCACAGGGTTTGTTGGGCAATATGTAGAACGAAAGTTTAAAGACCAAGGCTACGAAGTCATTATCATTTCCAGGCAACCTCAACATGTCAATTGGTCCAATCATGCAGCGATTGTTCATGCGTTAGAAGATGCTGAAATGGTTGTGAATTTGGCAGGGAAATCTGTTAATTGTCGATACACAGAAGCCAATAAGCGTGAAATTTTCGATTCGCGGATGGAAACGACCGAAGCGCTGGGCGCCGCGATTTTAAATTGCGACACGCCACCTCCGTTGTGGATCAATGCCAGCACATCCACCATTTACCGACACGCGGAAGATCGGCCCATGACTGAAGCCAATGGGGAATTTGGCAAAGGCTTTTCGGTTGAAGTCGGTAAGGCGTGGGAGCAAGCATTGTTTTCATTTAATTTGAAAACTACGCGTCAAGTCGCTTTGCGGTTATCGATTGTCCTTGGAAAAGACGGCGGTGTCATGACTCCTTATGAAAACATGGTACGGTTTGGTCTCGGCGGTAAACAAGGCAACGGCAACCAAATGTTTAGCTGGATTCACATCGAAGACGTCTACAGAATTATTGTGTACATCCGCGATAACGATGCTATTAGTGGCGTGATCAACACGACATCTCCTGAGCCGGTGACCAATCGCGAACTGATGCAAGAATTGCGCAAAGCCATGAATCGTAAAATTGGCTTGCCCGCTGCCGAATGGATACTGAGCATTGGCGGACGCATCATTGGGACGGAACCGGAATTGATTTTAAAAAGCCGCTGGAGTTTGCCCGAGCGACTGGAACAAGCAGGCTTCCGTTTTGCTTACCCTACATTAGACCGAGCGCTTGAAAACATCCTTAACAAATCAAACAAGTGAACCAATAGCACTAGAAAGTTCTTCATTGGAAGAATTTTTCTACGTGTTATTTTTTTATTTCAAGTTAATTCCTTTATTTCGAGATATTTGGGTTTGAGAGGAATGGTTTGCGGAAATGCTTAGAGAAAGAGGTGAGAAAGTTGAGCATAGACGAAAAAATAATGACGGGAATCCGCAATCGGGATGAGCAAGCGTTAGCAGACTTGTACGATCGTTACCATCGCATCATTTGGAACATAGCCCGCCAAGCTGACCCGAATCATTCTGTCTGTGAGCAACTGGTGACGCATGTGTTTCGCGCGGTATGGACCAAACCTCAAGACTTTATGCACCATCGAAAGCTGCTGGCTTCGTTAATCGACTGCTGTCGAACCCAGCTCCTCTTTTTACACAATAAAACCTAGTCCCTTAACAATTCACACGAGCCGTGAGTTGTTTTTTTTTTTGCGAATAAATTCCTTACAGTTGACCGCTACTTGAAATGAGCGTAGGTTTAAGAATACATAAAAGATTGTTCCATTTGGAACAGTTCAAAAATGAAAGATGGTGTCTGTAATGCCAACCAACAACTCGTCTGAAGACTATGTAAAATTAATGAAGTCATTTGCCAATGTGCAAAAAAGCATGATGCGTTTTATTCAAAAAGCGGCAATGGAAAAAAACGTATCGGTGCCGCAATATTCGATTTTGATGACCATATTTAATTGTCACGAAATGACACAAAAAACAGTGGGTGAGATTACGTACTTGCCGAAAAGTACATTGAGTCAGTCAGTGGATGGTCTGGTGAAAGAAGGCTATCTCAATCGTCAGCAAGTAGCTGGCAATCGTCGCGAAATGATGTTGTCGCTCAGTGAAAAAGGACAACAAATTGTAGCAGAATTTCATCGTCAAGAAGGTGGCTTGTACCAAGTCTTTAAAGGGGCCAGTGAGCAATTTTCAGCTGAACAAGTAGCAGAACTGCTAGAAGCGCATCAAAAAATTTCCAACCATTTAACGGAAGCAGAACTCGAGGTGACAAGCATATGATAAAAGTGTTGAAAAACTTAGGTCCTTATAAATGGATTGTTTTGAGCGTTGTGGCGTTGGTGTTTGCGCAATCGATGGCAGAATTGTTTTTGCCGACCTTAATGGCTGACATTATTGATAATGGCGTGGTCAAAGGCGATCTTCCATACATTTGGAAAATTGGTGGTTGGATGTTAGGGGTTTCCGCAATCGGAGCGGTCGCTGCTGTTTTTGCGAGTTTTTATTCGTCTAAAGCAGCAATGGGGCTGGGTCGTGATTTGAGACAAAAAGTCTTCAAGCATGTTGGCCAGTTTTCGCTGCAGGAATTTGATGAAGTGGGCACGGCGTCGTTGATCACACGGACGACAAACGACATTACGCAAGTGCAACAAGTGGTCATCATGATGTTGCGAATGGTTATTAGTGCGCCGATTATGTTAGTAGGCGGCGTCTTGTTAGCCGTGTCCAAAGATGCAAAATTATCACTCGTGATTATTGGCGCGATGCCGTTTTTGGTGATTGCCATTTTATTGATATTGAAATACGCTATGCCGTTGTTTCAACAAGTTCAAAAACGCATTGATAGCTTAAACTTGGTGGTCCGTGAAAATTTGACGGGCATTCGCGTCATTCGTGCATTTAACCGCGAAACAGAAGAAAAAAGACGGCTGCAAAAAGCCAACCGCGAACTGGCGGATGTATCGATTCAAGTCAATAAAGTCATGGCGTTTTTAATGCCAATGATGATGTTGGTCATGAACCTTACGGTTGTTGCGGTCATATGGTTTGGCGGCCTTCGCATCAATAACGGTGCGATGCAAATTGGCGATTTGATGGCGTTTATTCAATACGTCATGATGATCATGTTTGCGTTGCTCATGGCCTCGTTCATGTTCGTCATGATTCCGCGAGCAGCCGTGTCGGCTAAACGAATCAATGAAGTGTTGGACATGCAGCCGGCGTTTAAAGACGATGGCACGGCTCAAGCTAATGTGGATCGTGGCACATTGGAATTTGATGATGTGACGTTTTATTACCCGGGTGCGGAAGAACCGGCGCTGTCGAATATTAGTTTTCAAGCAAAGCCTGGCGAAATTACGGCAATTATTGGCGGAACCGGTTCTGGAAAATCGACGCTAGTGAATTTGGTGCCACGTTTTTATGAAGTGACCAGTGGGACAGTACGGGTGAATGGCGTGGACATACGCCAAGCATCGCAACAAGAAATTCGTTCGAAAATTGGCTTTGTCCCCCAAAAATCGGTGTTGTTTACTGGCACCATTGCAGACAATATTCGATTTGGCAAACAATATGCCAGCGATCAAGAATTGACGCACGCAGCTCACATTGCACAAGCTAAAGAGTTTATCGATCAAATCGAAGGCGGCTACGCAGCAGCTATCGAACAAGGCGGATCGAATTTATCGGGCGGACAAAAACAACGATTATCCATTGCGCGGGCTTTAATTCGCCAACCGGATTTATACATTTTTGACGATAGTTTTTCAGCGCTTGATTTTAAAATAGACGCCAAACTGCGCAACGCGTTAAAAGACGAAACCAAAAACGCGACGGTGTTGCTGGTCGCGCAACGCGTTAGCACAGTGGTGGATGCGGATCGCATCATTGTTTTGGAAAAAGGCAAAATGGTGGGCATGGGCACCCACGCAGACTTGGTGAAACATAACAACGTATACCGAGAAATTGCCTTATCACAGCTATCAGAGGAGGAAATCGCATGAGCCAAATGGGACCTCCACATGGCGGAGGAAGTATGCCGCCGCAAAAAGCAAAAAATTTCAAAGGTACCTTCCGCCGCTTAGTTTCGTATTTAAAACCGCGACGTAAAAAACTAGCGGCCGTGTTTGTTGTAGCTATTCTCAGCACCGTCTTCACAATCGTGGGTCCGAAAATTATGGGAATGGCGATTACGGAATTGTTTGAAGGTGCCTATGGGAAATTGCAAGGGACGCCGGGAGCGGGCATCGACTTTGGTGTAATTGGTCAAATTCTGACGCTGCTTGCTGGACTTTACGTTTTTAGCAGTGTTTTCAACTACATTCAGCAATACATGATGTCCACAGTAGCGCAAGATACCGTCTACGATTTGCGGCAAGACGTCAACAAAAAACTAGAAAAATTGCCGCTCAAATATTTTGACGGACGGGCAAATGGCGAAACCTTAAGCCGTATGACCAATGACATCGATACGATCGGCAGCACCTTACAGCAAAGCTTGACGCAGTTTATTACGTCAATTGTTACGCTCGTCGGGATTATGATTATGATGCTGACCATCAGTCCATTGCTGACGCTAATCGCGGTTGTTTCTTTGCCGCTATCGTTGTTCGTTATCGGACCCATTTTGAAAAAATCGCAGAAGTATTTTAAGAGCCAGCAAAAAAATCTGGGACGTTTGAATGGTCACGTAGAAGAAATGTACACCGGCCATCAAGTCGTCAAAGCGTTTGGGCACGAAGCAAAATCCAATGAACAATTCGATGCCGTTAATGAAGAGCTATATGATGCAGGACGCAAAGCGCAGTTTATTTCCGGGATTATCATGCCGATGATGACGTTGATCGGCAACTTGAGCTATGTGTTGATTAGTGTCGTTGGGGGTATTTTGGTCACGCAGCGTGCAATTTCGATTGGGGACATTCAAGCGTTTATTACGTATTCCAAACAGTTTACACAACCAATCACGCAGACGGCGAACATCGCCAACATTGTTCAGTCGACAATTGCTGCGGCTGAACGAGTTTTCGAATTGCTGGATGAGGAAGAAGAAGTGAAAGAAGTAACGACTGCTGTTCTTGAACGTGCAAAAGGCGCAGTTGCTTTTGAAGACGTCGATTTTGGTTACGGTGAAAAACGATTAATCGACAAGATGAACATTGATGTTTTACCAGGTCAAACAGTCGCGATTGTCGGGCCAACGGGTGCTGGTAAAACGACTTTGATCAATTTATTGATGCGTTTTTACGAACTGGATGGCGGCCGGATTACCATTGATGGCCTGGATTCACGAGAGATGTCAAGACACGAATTGCGTCAGAACTTTGGAATGGTGTTGCAAGATACCTGGCTCTTTAACGGCACCATTCGTGACAATATTGGCTACGGCAAAACCGGAGCTACGGAAGAAGAAATTCGTGCGGCTGCAGAAGCGGCACACGCCGACCACTTTATCCGCACGCTGCCGGACGGTTATGACACCATTTTGAACCAAGAAGTATCAAATATTTCACAAGGACAAAAGCAATTATTGACCATTGCACGTGCCATTCTTGCCGATCCGCCAATGATGATCTTAGACGAAGCGACATCGAGCGTTGATACACGGACGGAAATTTTTATCCAAAAAGCGATGAGTCAATTGATGGCTGGACGTACAAGTTTTGTGATAGCGCATCGGTTGTCTACGATTAAAGACGCTAGCTTGATCTTAGTTATGGACCAAGGAAAAGTTATCGAACAAGGCACACATCAGCAATTGCTCGATAGAGACGGCTTTTATGCCGAACTATACCGCAGCCAATTTACCGCGAAAGTGGCTGTGTGAAACACAAAAGGTCTACCGCACAAGAGTTGTGCAGTGGACCTTTTGTGATTCTACGATACAAGTAAAAATCACTAGTTCAACCGGTATAGCTTACACGCGTGCGGGCGCAGGAAGTTTCAGTAACGGTTATTTTTCGACAGTGAGATGGAAACACGTTATGCTTACATTAGTTTACTTGACCGTCTTGGCGGCAGGACAAACGGGAGGATGATTCAAATGGCATTTCTAGACAAACTCAACCAATTCAAAGACAAGTCGATTGAAAAAGGCAAAACCCATTGGGAAGAAAACAAAGACGATTACAAAGAAAAAGCTGCTACCTATAAAGACAAAGCGATGGTCATGAAAGACGACGTGGCGAACAAAATCAAAGAAAAGACGAAAAAATAAGTGTTGGTGGAGTCAAGCGGATTGCGCTTGGCTCTTTTTTTATGAAATTTTAGCGTTTTGCACTAGTGAACGAGTGTGAAATAGCGGCAGAGTGAATTTGTTTGCAGGAATGAGTAGTTTGTTTGCGCAACTCGCTATGTTGTTTGCAGGAGCGAGCGTGTTGTTTGCGCTATTTATTGTGTTGTTTGCGGGATAGGCTGATTTGTTTGCAAATCGCCCAAAAAACGAGACTGTTCCAAGTGAATCAAGTGAATCAAGTGAATCAAGTGAATCAAATGGAACAAACGTATGCAGCCCGTCACACAAAGCGATAGCCAGTTAGTCACTAGTCACAGCCACAGTTCCAAATCATGTCGATATCATGTCGCTTACTCAAAAAGATGTCTATTTCTGTCCAAAACCAGAACGTTAGACTGTATGCTTTTTATCGAAATGTGCTATTATTTTTTATTACTAAGAGAAATTGCTTTCGTGCAATGGATCAGATCGGAAGTTAACCACGTTAGGTTAATGTGAGTCAAATAAGGGGGTGTCTGCATTGGGAAGGACTTAATGAAAATCGGAGAGATTGCAAAATTGAGTGGGGTATCAACGAGAACCATCGATTATTATACGGTATCGGGATTGCTACAAAGTCAGCGAACTAAAACCAATTACCGGCTTTATCCGGCGTCTAGCCTGCAGACGCTCAAACGTATACAAGTTTTGAAAAAACAGCGCCTGTCGATTTCGGAAATTAAAGACGTGCTTGCTACACAAGAGACTTCAGAAACAACACTTCTTGTCGATGAAGTATATGAAGAATTCGAATGCCTGCAACGAAAAATCACGCGCTTGGAGGAGCAATTAAAAGATGCCCCAAGCCCCGTGAAGCTACACATCAGCAAAGCGCTTGAGCACCAGTTAGCAGCTATAACTGCTTTGATCGCGTTGCTGTAATTTACTTGGAGGTGAATCCCTTTTACAGGGAAGACACGTGGACATAGTAACCTTATTGAATTTAGTTTTATTAGTACTATTAATTGCCTTGACGGCATTTTTCGTTGGCTCGGAATTCGCGATTGTTAAAATTCGCATGTCGCGGCTCGATCAACTGATTGCAGAAGGCAATAAAAAAGCGGTAACTGCGAAAAAAGTAGCGAGCGACTTGGATTATTATTTATCTGCCTGTCAGCTCGGAATTACCGTCACAGCACTTGGACTGGGAGCGCTCGGGAAACCGACCATTGAACGATTAATGTACCCAATCTTTGAATTTTTTGCTGTGTCAGACGCAGTGGCCTCAACGGCTTCCTACGCCATCGCGTTTTTACTTGTGACTTATTTGCACGTCGTTGTCGGTGAAATGGCGCCAAAAACTTTGGCCATTCAATTTGCGGAAAAGATGTCGTTATTATTGGCACCCCCGCTTTATTGGTTCGGAAAGGTTATGAAACCTTTTATCTGGGCATTGAACGGGGCGGCTCGCGTGTTGCTGAGAATCTTCGGTGTTAAACCCGCAGGTCACGATCAAGCGTATTCAGAAGAAGAGTTGAAAATTGTTATGGTTCAGAGCTTTGAAGGCGGAGCGATCAATGAAACCGAACTTTCGTATATGGAAAATGTGTTTTCGTTTGATGAACGTGTAGCTAAAGACATTATGGTGCCGCGTACCGAACTCGTCACGCTAGATAAAGACATGCCGCTTGCTGAAATTATCGAGATTTTAGATGAAAACAATTACACACGTTACCCTGTAACCGAAGATGGCGACAAAGACAAAATTCTTGGATTTGTTAGTGCCAAGAAAATGCTGCCGCATATTGTCGCAGGACGCGAATGGCAGCTCGAGGATTTTGTCCTGGAACTGCCGACTGTGTTTGAAGCGACAGGCTTGCAAAACGCGTTATTGATTATGCAAAATGCGCGCGTTCATATTGCCCTCGTTGCGGACGAATACGGGGGGACGGCCGGTATGATTACTATGGAAGATATTTTAGAAGAAATCGTCGGTGAAATTCGAGATGAATTTGATGCGGACGAAGTGGCCGACATTAACAAAGTCAGCGACAATCAATACGTGATCAATGGTCGCGTGTTATTGAAAGACCTGGAAGAGCGTTTTGGTATAACCTTTGATGAAAGCGACGACATCGATACGATTGGTGGCTGGATTCATTTCAAGAGCCCGGGAGATGTCAAAACCGGCGCTACTTCTACAGAGTCAACAAATTCGTGGACCATCGTAGAAATGGATCACCAGCAAATCAAGCAAGTGATGTTCCACAGTCATTCGAAAAAGTTGAATACGTAAGTTCCACTTAACAATTAATGGAGGTGAATCCCTCATTTGAGGGATACCAATTGGACGGACAAATAGGCATTAGCTTACTACTCATCGCGATGCTAATTATCGCAACTGCATTTTTCGTCGGTGCCGAATTCGCTATTTTAAAAGTGCGAATGTCGAGAATCGACCAATTAATCGCCGAAGGCAATAAAAAAGCCGTACTGGCAAAAAAAGTAGCCAATAACTTGGATTATTATTTATCAGCCTGTCAGCTAGGAATTACCGTTACCGCTTTAGCCCTTGGTGCACTTGGAGAGCCTACCGTCGAACGGATGCTTCATCCGCTATTCGTTGCGTTTGATGTGCCATCCGCGTTATCGACCGTGTTGTCCTACGCTATTGCTCTTAGCATCGTGACATTTTTACACGTAGTTATCGGCGAATTAGCGCCAAAAACCTTAGCCATTCAATACGCTGAAAAAGTAACCTTGTTACTAGCGCCCCCGCTATACTGGTTTGGTAAAGTGATGAACCCATTCATCTGGATGATGAATGGGTCGGCGCGTTTGCTCCTGCGTTTATTCAACGTAAAACCAGCCGGTCACGAAGAAGCTCACTCGGAAGAAGAGTTAAAGCTGATCATGGCGGAAAGTTTCCAAAGCGGCGAAATCAACCAAACCGAGTTAACGTACTTAAAGAATATTTTCGCGTTTGATGACCGCATTGTTCGGAACATCATGATTCCAAAAGCAGAAATCGTGTCAGTCGATAGCCGTTTTACACAGGCAGAACTTTTTGCCGTGTTGGATAACCACCAATACACGCGTTACCCAGTTGCCGATCACAGCAAAGATGGCAAGTTGATTGGGTTTATCAACACGAAAGAGCTGTTGACCAGTATGGCAGCAGGAAGAAAGCAACATCCGGAGTCGTTTATCCACGAGATGTCGCGTTTTCCAGAAACGACACCAATTCAAAAAGTGTTGACTAAAATGCAACAAAATCGCACGCATATGGCCATCATCACCACAGCAGCTGGTGACATGTCCGGACTCGTAACAATGGAAGACATTTTAGAAGAAATCGTCGGTGAAATTAGCGACGATTCGTTCGAAACACAACCCATTTAATGTGCATGAAAGAAGAGAAGCCTCCAGGTTTCTCTTCTTTTTTTGGTAAATTATTGGTAAGGTGAACAGAACAGTTACAAGGAGGAGAGAGGTTTATGCAAGAGAGCCTAGTAAAAAATACGAAAGAATTCATTTTGTTTTTTGGTGCACTCATCTTTTTCGTCGTCGCGACATTTTTTAGTTTGTACGAAGGTAGTCGGTTAGACAACATCCCTTGGGAATGGCCATACTCTGCTATCTTTACTAATTGGCTAAGCGGCGGTGCTGAAACAGCAACTGATATTTTGACAATCGACTACTTAGTTTATGCCGCAAAATTCGCGCCGTTGTTTCCGATCATCATGTTTGTTGCTGCTTTCGTTTTGTTGTTGCAACTGGCTGCGTGGATTTTTAAGAGGAGTAAAATTGCGTTGAGTCTGTTTCACATAGCGTGTGCCGCCGGACTTTTCGTCATGAGTACGCTACTCATGTCATCGCCAACACTGGGACTCGAACTT
This sequence comes from Planococcus kocurii, assembly GCF_001465835.2. Classification (NCBI taxonomy): domain Bacteria; kingdom Bacillati; phylum Bacillota; class Bacilli; order Caryophanales; family Caryophanaceae; genus Planococcus; species Planococcus kocurii. The sequence goes on along the minus strand of NZ_CP013661.2, from coordinate 1,116,228 downwards.
TTTTCGCGGCTTTTCTTCATTATGGGCTTTGTTTTGGTGATTTCAGGTGTGACTTCTCTGATTAAAGCAAGGAAACAGTAGTGATGAAGGCGTTGTTTGCAGCGACGAGTGGTTTGTTTGCGGGATACCACCTGTTGTTTGCGTGATCGACAAGTTTGTTTGCATTACGCCCAAAACCAAGACCGATTTACCCAAAACCCGAAATCCCCGCTCAAAGCGCGTACGCTTTGAGCGGGGATTTTGATGAAAAGAGGAGAAGGCTAGGTATTTGGAAAGTTGGTTGTGTGATCGACAAGTTTGTTCGCAAAAGCTCAATTTCTCTTATTAAGACGAAGCTAGTTTGCTAGCACGGGTGTGAATTCACTAGTTAAAGCTTGTTGTTTGCAGAAACGCGTAGTTTATTTGCGGGATCCGCCGCTTTGTTTGCAGCGACGAGTGGTTCTTTTGCGGGATACCACCTGTTGTTTGCGTGATCGATAAGTTTGTTTGCATTACGCCCAAAACCAAGCCCAAATTACTCAAAACAAGAAAAATGCGGATCAAGCGCTACTCGCTTGGTCCGCATTTTTCGATTTAATCAGTCGTCAGCTTTTCTCGTTGTGTATGCTCTAAAGAAACTTTGTCTCGCTGTAGTTGAATATCGGCTAGCTTGATCGCGGATTTTCGGTAAATATCGAAAGCAGCCAGAAGGATCAATCCGACAAAAACAATCACAATCATTAAGTTGAAACCTATTTCCAAAATTATCACTCCTTTTATCCGTTCAAAATTTGTTCTGCAAAGTGTTTGTCTTTGATTTCTACATATAAATCATATTGTGCAGTATTCGTCATGGCGTCGCGCATATGTGAAGAACCCATATGACCTTCAGTGCCGTGAACATTGGCATTTACTCGTAACACAGTGTCATAGTCGATACCTTGTACGCGAAGTTTATCCACCGCTTGATAATACATAGCATCACCAAAAGCAGTATAAACTAGATGCTTCTTCTTAAAAAATATCCACCGAATCAGTCCCATATCGCAACACCTCCCATGTATTATACGCATAACCAGTCGAAATGTTTCATTCTAGAAAAAATGGAACCTAATTCCCAAAAGAGCGTATACTAAAGAAACACTTGGAACAAAGAGAGGAGCATTGCCATGCAAAGCTACACTTTGTTATTTTTCGTGGTCGGATTGATTGTCTTGGTTGCGATGATTGCCCCTTACTTTAAGTGGTGGATGAAAAGCATCATTGTCATTTATTACGGCAGCTTGTCTTTTGTGTTTATCTACAAGTACACTGCTATCAATAGAACATACAAAGGCATCACACCGGTCCCCGCTCCATACTGGGAAGAAAATTCGCAATGGGTGTGGACCATATCGAATCTGATTTTTTGGCCGTTTGGCATCATGTTGTTGTATCTTTTCTTTCGACTGTTTCAACGCACTACATTGTTGTCGGCTAAAATTTTCATCGCTATTAGTTTGGTGCTAGCTATTATGCTCATACTTTTCTTAGATTTCGTTTTTAATTTTGAGTATGGTTATCTTCCTTGAAAAAACATTTACTTTTTTTGAAACATTTAGTTAATTTATTCGTAATACTATTATAGGCGCAATTCCATCGTTCATTCAATAGGATGCGCCAATCAGCAAAAGGGAGTGGAGAAAACATGCAATCATTAGGAATTATTACAGTTATTATTGCGTTAGTCATCATCGCGGCAATTGCCGGCATCGGGTATTTCTTCTGGATGAAGGTCCGTTACCGCACCGCGAAATCCAATGAGGCGCTAATTATTACGGGACCCAAAATTGGAGATCCAGCAAAAGATACGAATATTTTTACAGATGACGAAGGTCGCTCGATGAAAATCATTCGGGGCGGCGGCTATCTGTTAAGACGTTTCCAAACGTCAACGCCGGTTAGCTTGACGTCATTTCAACTGAAACTTGCCACACCGCGTGTTTATACAAACGCTGGGGTGCCGATTGTTGCCGACGCTGTGGCCATGGTCAAAGTCGCCGACACGTTGAATGGCATTGCTAATTACGCCGAGCAATTTCTTGGCAAAAAACAAGAAGAAATTGAGACAGAAATTATCGAAGTGCTTGGTAGTAATTTGCGTGCGATTCTTTCAAAAATGACAGTAGAAGACATCAATAGCGACCGCGAGAAATTCAATACAGATGTGCAAGATGTCGCTCAAAAACAACTAGATTTGATGGGCTTTAAAATCACATCACTCGGCTTGACCGATTTGCGTGATGCTGATGAGAATAATGGCTACTTGGAAAACTTGGGTCGACCGCGTATCGCAGAAGTGCGCAAGCTTGCTGAAATTGCAGAAGCCAATACGGAGCGCGAAACACGCATTCACCGCGCGCAAACCGACCAAGAGGCAAAAGAAGAAGAATACAAACGCCAAATTTCTACCGCCGAATCGAAAAAAGAAAAAGACATAAAAGACGCAGCATTCAAAGAAGAAACTGAACGTGCGCGTGCCAAATCCGAGCAGTCTTATGAGCTGGAAAAGGCGAAGCTTGCGATGGAAATCCAGGATGAAGAACTCAATATGCAATTCGCAGCACGTGAACGCGCAGTTAAACTCGAAGAAGAAGAAAGCAAAGTGCGCAAAACAAAAGCCGATGCGACGTACTACGAAACAACACGTTCCGCAGAAGCTGATGCGCGCCGAGCAGTCATTGACGGGGAAGCAAAAGCCAAGATCAAACGTGATGAAGGTGCCGCAGAAGCAGAAGTTATTCGCGAGCGCGGTAAAGCAGAAGCCGAGTCTCGTAAACTACTCGCTGAAGCCATGGAAGAACACGGCGACGTCATCATCACCGAAAAACTGATCGACATGCTGCCCGTATTTGCAGAGAAAGTGGCCTTGCCACTGAGCAATATCGAATCGGTGAAAATCATTGATTCCGGCAACGGCCAAGGCATCCCGTCTTTCGGCAGAAGCGTGACGAAAACCATGGTCGACATGCAGGCGCCGCTGAAAGAAATGACCGGCATCGATATCGGAGAGTTGCTGAAATCTTACGTCAATCGCAACAATCAACCAGCAGCCCAAGCACCGGTTGCGACGATGCCGGTATTACAAAAAGAAAAAAATGAGGATACAAATCAAAGCGATGAAGAATAGTAAGAGAATCATGTAAAGAATAAACTCAAGAACTTTTGCCAAAGAGGCAAACGGTTCTTGGGTTTTTATAATGTCTGAGAACATTCTGTTTTTTTATGAGCAGTATTTTTATTCTAATGAAAAATATTCATTTCATATGTTAAGTTATTTGATAAATAATCATGAATTAGTAAGAGGTGGTAGGATGTGTTTAGAACAGCAGAGAGTGAGAAATTGCCAAGCTCCATGAATTTAACGTATGATTTTATCTAATAGAAAGCAACAGCATCGGAAGTTTTGTATGAAGCAAGTAGCAAGGGGGAGATATTGTGAGAGAGAGATGCAAAGTTCTTATAGTAGATGACGAGATGTTAATCCGACAAGGAATTCTGAATTACATTGACTGGAAACAGGCGGGATTTGAAATTGTGGGAGAAGCTTCAAATGGAAAAGAAGCGATGGAGATGATTAACGTATTTTCTCCAGATATCGTTATTACCGATATTGTCATGCCCATTATGGATGGAATCGATTTGGTAAGAGAAGCCAAAAAAGCATTTCCAAACATTGAAATTATTATTTTAAGCAGCTTTGAAAACTTTGATTACGTGCGATCAACCTTTCAAAATGGTGTGGCTGATTATATTTTAAAGCCGAAGTTGAATGGACAAGAATTATTAACCGTATTAAACAGGGTTGCAGATCGTATTCCGCATATACAAAATGCTTCTTCTCCGATAAAGACAGTTCGCACTCCCGAAGAAATACTTGAAAGTATGATTCTTGGATATGATATTTCTACAAATTTTGTGGATGCGTCATCTGTCTTCATCAATAATAAGTTTGGGTTGATTGGAATTCATGGGGAAAATCTTAATGCAGTAGCGGCAGCAACAATAGTTAAGCAAGCTGTTCTCGAAGAGTTGCCCGTATTTCTATTAAACGCCAGCAAAACAGAAGCGACTCTTTTATTCAATTTTAATTCTCACCAATTACGGTACATTAAAGAGGCGATATACCAAGAAAAAAACGAAGTATCGGATGAAACGTGGGCAATTTACGAACCATTCGATGCGATTGAAGATATTAAAAGAGTGCACGATGAAGGCTATTCGCAGATGAAAAAGTACTTGTTTTACTTGCCGGACATACATGTGTTTAGTTACGATGAATTGCCAAAAGAGAACGAAAAACAGGCACATTTTGACTTGAATCATTTTATTGAAATGTTTAAAGATCGTTTGTTTAACGTAGCATTTACCTATCTAGAAAATCACGTTGATTATTTGAAAGGGCGATACCACAACGACAGCTTTGAGTTCAAAACCTTTTTAGGGAATATCGTTTTCAATATAATTGTGCTACTAGAAACGATGAAATACGACGTCCAAGCTATTGAACAAAAAAAGTACACTTACTTTTCGGTTATTAACGAAGCCGATCATGTTCATGGGGCATTAGACAAATTCAATGAATTTTTAGATGAAGTACGTGGCATTATTCTTTTAGATGACAAAGCCAATGATCAATCCAGAAACCTCAATAAAATCTTATCTTATATTGAGCAGCATTATACCGAACCACTTCGCTTGTCTGAAATAGCTGCTCACTTTCACTTTAATACTTCTTATTTGTCTTCTTATTTCAGTACACACCACAAGGAGGGCTTTAGTGAATATTTAAATCGGGTGCGCATTAAAAAATCGATGGAACTATTGGAAAACAGCCAAGTCTCCATTTCGAACATTAGTGGGATGGTTGGCTACTCTGAGCATAGCTATTTTTGCAAAGTCTTCAAGCGGATAACGGGTATGTCTCCAGGAAAATACCGAAAGGAGTTTCATGCTAATCATGACAATGAAAAAAAGGGCCTTTCGAATCTTAAGAAATAACAGCCTGTTTGTAAAAATGTTTTTGATTATGGTCATTAGTATCGTAGCGGTTTCTTTACTCATTACAGTTAGTTCAATTCGAATGTCTTCTAATTTATTCATGGAAACCTTTAGTATTTCAAATACAAAATCATTAGAACAAATTGAAAAACAATTCGAAGCGTATAGTTTCGCTGTCGTCAGCGCGATGAATGATGTGCAAAATAATGGAACAATCAAAAAAGTACTGACACAAAAAAATCAGAATACGATTGAAACGTCAAAATCCTATTTTGATATTGGTAAGCAAATGGAACGCATTTATCCAACTATAGAATCGTATGAAGCCAATATGATTGTTCTTGGAAATAACGAGCGGCTATACAATATGAATTATTCAAATTGGCCAGTTTCATGGCAAGGACTGCGCAATCATCAAATTACGCAAAACTCATTTAATCGACCAAGTACTTTGCTTTATCAATTCATCCCTTCCACTCTTTTTACTGATGAACCGATGATCGTAGCCACAAAAGCACTCGTTGAGAGATCGACTGGTGAAATTTACGGCGTTTTGTATTTTCCAATTCGAGAATCTCAATTGAAAGATTTTTATGAAGGATATACAAGCACGGAAAACCAAGTTTTACTGATCAATGATAAAGGAAAAGTGGTTTCTAGTAACAATGAAGAACTGATTGGTGATGAGTCAATTGACGTCCTAACATTGGCTAAAGAAGTAGAGTCAGAAGAAATCGAATTCAAAATGTTCATGTCTTTGATAAGGACTATATGTTCATGTCGCAATACTTGCCAACTTACAATATGTATTTAGTGAATCTAGTAGACAAAAATGCAGTTCTCAATAACTTGGTCAACACAAAAGAAATCCTTTTGATCAGTTTGGGCATCGTCTTACTTGCTGTAATTGTGGTATTTATCATTTCCCGTCGAATGACCAATTCAATTAGTAAGCTGGTGAAAGAAATTTCAACAATGGCCAAACATGAGTTCACAAAGCCAGTTCCTGAAACGGGTGGCTACGAGACAAAGAAAATTGCCCATGCTTTTAATTTTATGCTCAATGAATTGCAAGAATATGTGGAACTTGTCGTACAAGCTCAACAAAAGCAACGGGGAGCAGAATTGTCAGCATTGCAGCATCAAATCAATCCACATTTTCTTTACAATACGCTCGCCTCAGTGAAGTTCATGATCCAACAAGGCAACAAAGAAAAAGCAACCGACATGATACATGCGTTAATTTCATTACTGCAAAATGCATTGAGCAACGTCGACCAGACCATTACCGTTGAGCAGGAAGTAATAGATTTGAAAAATTATGTTTTAATCAATCAAGCGCGTTATGGAGACGGGATTAAAGTGAACTTTTTCATCTCTCCAGATTGTTTGGATTGCCAGTTGCCCAAGTTGATTCTTCAGCCATTTATCGAAAATGCTTTTTTTCATGCATTTAATGAAAAAAAAGAAGGATTTGTTCAAATTTTAGTATCTCAAAAAGGATCAAACCTCTTATGTGAGATTGTTGATAATGGAGATGGCATGGAAATAAAAGGCGATTACACGAAAGAAGATTTTAAAGAAAAGCGTCATTTGTTTAGTGGCATTGGTATTCGTAATGTTCATGAACGTATTCAGTTACTCTACGGAGAAGAATATGGTGTCGAAATTACAAGTGAAAAAACGCTGGGCACAAAAGTGAAAGTGGAACTGCCGCTTCAAAAAAACAAAAAAGAACTAAAACCAAATGAAATTACAAGTTTCTACTAATAATACAAATTTATTTGACAGAAAATTAGAACATCTAAAAATTTTCAAACTAACACCTAAAGATTGTCCTAACAATCTTTTTTTTTGTGTCGTTATACTGTATGTAAGGCGAAAGGTTAAGCGCTTACAAAAAGGGGGATTTTTGATGAAGAAATTTTATCTTATGTTATTGCTGGTAGTCGGCATGGTAGTATTGGCAGCTTGTTCTTCAGGGGATGAAGAAGCAAACGGGGGAAGTGATTCAGAAGGATCATCAGACGTAGATACGATTACGGCTTGGGCTTGGGATCCGGCATTCAACATTGCAGCTCTTGAAAATGCCAAAGAAGCTTACGACGGTGATGGCGACTTTGAAGTAGACATCATTGAAAATGCACAAGACGATATTATTCAAAAATTAAACACCGGACTCAGCTCGGGTACAACGAACGGAATGCCAAACATTGTTTTGATTGAAGATTACCGTGCGCAAAGCTTCCTGCAAGCTTATCCGGATGCATTCCATCCATTAACGGACGTTATCAATTCAGACGATTTTGCAGAATATAAAATTGCGACAACAAGTTTTGAAGATGAGCAATACGGATTGCCATTCGATTCTGGCGTAGCGGCATTGTACGTACGCACAGATTATCTTGAAGAAGCAGGATACACAGTAGAAGATGTAACAAATATTACATGGGATGAATACATTGAAATTGGTAAAGATGTGAAAAAAGCAACTGGCAAAAACATGTTGACCTTGGATCCGAACGATTTGGCTCAGGTTCGTATGATGATTCAGACAAACGGTTCATGGTATGTGGATGAAGATGGTTCAACACCAAATCTTGCAGGCAACGAAACACTTGAAAACGCTTTTGAAACATATAAAGAAATGATGGATGCGGACATCGCAAAAATCGTTTCTGACTGGAGCCAGTTTGTTGGTGCCTTCAACAGCGGTGACGTTGCCAGTGTTCCAACAGGAAACTGGATTACACCAAGCGTTAAGCAAGCCGCAGATCAATCAGGTAATTGGGCAGTCGTGCCAATGCCGCGTTTGGATATGGAAGGCGCAGTAAACGCTTCTAACTTGGGCGGCAGTTCATGGTACGTCTTAAACGTAGATGGCAAAGAACAAGCAGCGGAATTCATGTTGAACACATTTGGTTCAAACGCTGATTTGTACCAAACACTTGTAGAAGAGATTGGTGCTCTTGGAACGTACTCACCAGCAGCTGAAGGAGATGCGTATGCAGTTGAAGATGAATTCTTCGGTGGACAGCAACTTCTGACAGACCTTTCTACATGGACTGATGAAATTCCAGCCGTCAACTATGGCTTACACACGTATGCAATTGAAGATATTTTAGTAACAGGGATGCAAGACTATTTGGGTGGAGCAGAGCTCACGACCGTACTTGAAAATGTTCAAGGACAAGCTGAAGCACAACTCAAATAATAGATTGTAAATAAATGAAGCCTTGAGTTGCCGTCCGATAACTGGTAGAAGTGCTTTATCACTTACCATTTGGACACAGCTCAAGTTTTTTTTATAGGAGGAATGAGAAATATGGGGCAGCAATCAACAAAAAAAGGCGAAATAGATCTTCCCGTGCGCTTGGGCTATAAAGAAACCAAACGTGACAAAACCGGTGTGTACTTTAAGAAAAAAGTTGGTTGGCTGTTTATCATTATCTCAGTCATCGCAATTACCATCTTTAACTTTTATCCAATGATCCAAGCTTTTCTGTTGTCGTTCCAATCTGGAATGGGCGGGAATTTGGAGTTTACAGGCTTATCCAATTGGCAGCGTTTGTTCGGTGATCCGACATTTATCGCAGCACTAACCAATACATCGATTTACTTACTGATTCAAGTACCATTAATGATCATATTGGCATTATTCTTTTCCGTCTTGTTAAATGACCCTAACTTGAAATTTAGAAGTTTTTTCAGAATCGCAATTTTCTTACCGTGTGTAACGTCATTAGTTGCTTACTCGGTCATTTTTAAATACTTATTTGGAATTGATGGCATCATCAACCAGTTTTTGCTTAACTTTGGTTTTATTTCTGAAACCATCAATTTTTTAGCAGATCCTGTATGGGCGAAAGTGGTCATCATTCTTGCAATTACTTGGAGATGGACTGGCTACAATATGATTTTCTATCTAGCAGCTTTGCAAAATGTCGACAAGTCGATTTACGAAGCAGCACGAATTGATGGAGCGAACTCGATCCAGCAGTTTTTCCAAATTACCGTGCCCATTCTCAAGCCCATTATTTTGTTCACATCCATTACGTCAACGATCGGTACATTACAAATCTTTGATGAAATCGTTAACATTACTAATGGAGGACCGGGAAACGCAACAATCTCAATTTCACAATATATTTATAATCTTTCCTTTGAATACACGCCTGACTTTGGTTACGCATCAACCGTGTCTTACGTCATCGTAATTTTAGTAGTCGTTCTTTCAATTATTCAATTCAGAGTGGCAGGTGAGAAAAAATGAAAAACGTAAAAAAAATCTTCATTTATACATTTCTAAGTCTCGCTGCCATCGTTTCCATTTTTCCTTTCTTATGGATGCTTGTCAGCATCACCAACAAATCGGTGGATGTTACGCAAGGGCGCTTGCTGCCAGGAACTCATTTGATTGAAAACATGAAAACCTTATTTACCACGATAGACATCGTCCCAGCTCTAATCAACTCGACTATTATTGCCGTTATCACAACCGTTTTGACACTGCTATTAGCATCACTCGCCGGTTACGGCTTTGAAATCCATCGCAGCAAAGGGAAAGACATTGTCTTTAACATTTTGCTGCTGTCGATGATGATTCCATTTGCAGCAATAATGATTCCCTTGTACCGCATGTTTGGCAGTATTAGCGATTCGGCACCGTTAATTGGAATTGACTCGCTAGGCGCTGTCATTTTACCGACAGCAACGACTGCGTTCTTCATATTTTTCTTTCGACAAAACACGAAGATGTTTCCAAGAGATTTGGTGGAAGCAGGAAGAATTGACGGCTTGAGTGAACTTGGCGTATTTTTCCGTATTTATATGCCAACGATGAAAACAACGTATGCTGCAGCTGCAATTATTTCGTTTATGAATAGCTGGAATAACTATTTGTGGCCATTGGTCATTTTGCAATCACCTGAAAAAAGAACGATTCCTTTGTTGATTTCCAATTTAGGATCAAGTTATTCACCAGACTATGGCGTCATCATGTCGGCTATCGTCATTGCCACATTGCCAACAGCACTTGTCTTCTTCTTGATGCAGAAACACTTTGTTGCTGGCATGATGGGATCGGTTAAAGGATAAGATTTGTTTGGATTTATATGAATATTATTATAGGAAACTGTGATGTGTTCTAATACCGCTTCGGCCGCTCCGGGCATGGCTCCCGCAAGAAGCCAGAAAAACCGTCTGTCTTCTTGCTTCGCCTAGCCCCTGGACGCGCCAAAGCTAAATGAATTGGTAAATAGTTTTAGAGACAACTATTAGATATGAAGTAAAAAAGCGGAGACTCCCGCGGGATAGCGAAGTGTCGAAATCCACTCGGGCCAAGAGCCCGAGTTAGTTCGGCGCAAGCCCGCAGGAAAGCGTAGCTTTTTTACGGAATATCGATACAAGAAACACAACTTCTGTATTTTAACTAGGAGGTAAATTGTGCCGATTTTATATAACGACTCTACGCGAGAGTTTCACCTGCAAACAGAAAAGACTAGTTACATAATGACTATTTTAGAAAACAATCAGCTGGGGCAGCTGTATTATGGTAAAAAACTGCAGCATCGGGAGTCTTTTCAACGCTTGTTTCATGTAGAAGCGACACCAAACACAGCTTGTGTCAACGAAGGCGATCTTGTTTTTTCACTGGATTTGATTAAACAAGAATACCCCGCATATGGCACAACAGATTTCCGATCACCTGCTTATCAGTTGCTGCAAGAAGATGGGAGCCGGATTACTAATTTTGTGTATCAAGACCATCAAATTTTTTCAGACAAAAAGAAATTAATGGGATTGCCGGCAACTTATGCTGAGTCTGAAGACGAAGCCACGACATTGGAAGTTTCGCTTTACGATGAGGTGATTGATGTGGAAATTCGACTTTCTTATACCGTATTTGAAAAGCTAAACGCCATTACGCGGTCTGCTCAGTTTATCAATCACGGACAAGCAGCAGTCAATTTGACGATGGCGTTGAGTGCCAGTATCGATTTGCCGGATGCTGATTTTGAAATGGTGCAATTGTCAGGTTCGTGGGCAAGAGAACGGCATATTAAATCACGTAAATTAGTACCAGGGATTCAAAGCATCGCCAGTACAAGAGGGACCAGTAGCGCTCAACAAAATCCATTTCTTGCGCTGAAACGTCCATCAACAACTGAGCACCAAGGAGAAGTGTATGGCGTGAGTTTGGTTTATAGCGGCAATTTCTTAGCGCAGGTTGAAGTGGATCATTACAATGTGACGCGCTTGATGACTGGCATCAATCCGTTTGATTTTAATTGGCTATTGGAAAATGGAGACAGTTTCCAGACACCAGAAGTAGTCATGGTGTATTCGGCTGAAGGCTTGAATGATATGAGCCAAACCTTTCACAGACTGTACCGCACGCGATTGGCACGCGGACAATGGCGCGACCGGGAACGTCCGGTGTTGATCAATAATTGGGAAGCGACCTATTTCGATTTTGATGAACAGAAAATTTTTGAGCTTGCCCAGTCGTCTAAGGAATTGGGTGTTGAATTGTTTGTGTTGGACGATGGCTGGTTCGGCAAACGTGATGATGACACAACTTCCTTAGGTGATTGGTTCGAGGATAAGCGTAAATTGCCAAGTGGCATTACGCAACTGGCCAAAGATATTACAGACTTAGAGATGGAATTTGGGTTATGGTTTGAACCGGAAATGGTCTCGAAAGTGAGTGAGTTGTATAAAACGCATCCCGATTGGGTAATTCATGTTTCCAATCGTCAAATGTCACATGGTAGAAACCAATTGGTACTTGATTTTTCGAGACAAGACGTAGTGGATTACATTTATAACTTAATGGCGGAGGTTTTGCGGGATGCACCGATTTCTTATGTGAAATGGGACATGAATCGGTATATGACGGAAGTGGGATCTTTAGAGTTACCGGCTAACCGGCAACGTGAAGTGGCGCACCGCTATATTTTGGGTGTCTATTCTTTGTATGAACGATTGACGACTGAATTTCCACATGTATTGTTTGAGTCTTGTGCAGGCGGCGGCAGTCGATTTGATCCCGGTTTATTGCACTATGCGCCACAAGGGTGGACCAGTGACGATACGGATGCTGTAGAGCGCTTGAAGATTCAATACGGCACTTCACTAGTTTATCCACTTAGCTCAATGGGTGCTCACGTATCGGCTGTGCCCAATCATCAAGTAGGCCGGAAAACAAGTTTAGAAACACGGGCAAACGTCGCTTATTTCGGGGCATTTGGCTATGAGCTAGATGTCACGATGATGACGGATACAGAAAAAGAAGAAGTGAAAACGCAAATTGCTTTTTATAAAGAAAACCGGTCGTTGATTCAGCAAGGGCAGTTTTACCGAATCACCAGCCCGTTTGCAGAAGATGGCAATATCACCAGTTGGATGGTTGTATCAGACGACCAGGCAGAAGCGATAATCGGTTATTATCAAGTGTTGTCGCAACCAAATCCAGGACTTATGCGTATATTCTTTAAAGGACTTAATCCCGAATTCGAATATGCAATTGATGGAATCGATGAGACGTTTTACGGTGATGAGTTGATGAGTGCTGGACTGCAAGTCAACCGTTACCGTATCAATGAGCACCCAGCGGACTTTTCTTCTGCTGTTTATAAAGTAACGCGTGTGTAAGTGAATGGTTGACCAAAGTTGAAATTGAAGGGATGGAATAAAATGATTAATGATAAATTGCCAAAAATTTGGCACGGTGGAGACTATAATCCGGAACAATGGGAGTCAAACGAAATTTGGGATGAAGACGTTCGCATGTTTAAACTTGCAGGAATCGACGTGGCTACATTAAACGTCTTTTCTTGGGCTTTAAATCAACCGGACGAAGACACATATAACTTTGATTGGTTGGACGACAAAATTAACCGTCTTTACGAAAATGGTATTTACACATGCCTGGCGACAAGCACAGCAGCGCACCCAGCATGGATGGCGAAAAAGTATCCGGATGTGTTGCGCGTCGACTTTTACGGCAGAAAACGTAAGTTCGGTAGCCGACACAATTCATGTCCAAATAGTCCAACTTATCGCAAATACTCGGAACGAATTGCAGAAACACTAGCCGAGCGATACAAAGATCATCCGGCTGTCTTGATTTGGCATGTATCAAACGAATACGGTGGCTACTGCTATTGCGATAATTGCCAAGATGCTTTCCGCAATTGGTTGAGCGATAAATACGGAACGATAGAAAAGTTGAACAAAGCATGGAATACGGGATTTTGGGGCCATACGTTTTACGACTGGGACGAAATCGTTGCACCGAATATGCTGAGTGAAGAACGTGAAGACAATATCTCGGATTTCCAAGGCATTTCACTCGATTATCGCCGTTTCCAATCCGATAGTTTACTGGACTGCTACAAGCTAGAGTATCAAGCAATTAAGAAGCACACACCTCATCTACCGGTTACTACAAATTTAATGGGGACGTATCCAATGTTGGATTATTTCAAATGGGCAAAAGAACTGGACGTGGTGTCGTGGGATAACTACCCATCAATCGATACGCCGTTTAGCTATACGGCCATGACGCATGACTTGATGCGTGGATTGAAAAATGGTCAGCCATTTATGCTAATGGAACAAACGCCGAGTCAGCAAAACTGGCAGCCGTATAATTCATTGAAACGTCCAGGCGTGATGCGCCTATGGAGCTATCAGGCAATTGGTCGCGGTGCAGATACCATTTTATACTTCCAGCTGAGACGTTCGGTTGGTGCTTGTGAGAAATATCACGGAGCAGTCATTGAGCATGTAGGACACGAAAACACGCGGGTATTCAATGAAGTCGCACAGCTTGGTAAAGAGCTAAACCAATTATCGGATACCTTACTTGATGCGCGCGTAAACGCCAAAGTGGCGATCGTCTTTGACTGGGAAAATCGCTGGGCAACAGAATTATCGAGTGGACCTTCTGTGTCGCTTGACTATGTGAAAGAAGTGCATAAATATTACGACGCTTTATACAAGCTAAATGTTCAAGTAGATATGATTGGTGTTGAAGAAGACTTGAACCAGTATGATGTTGTCATTGCGCCAGTTCTTTATATGGTGAAAGAAGGCTACGCCGCGAAAGTAGAGCAATTTGTTCAAGACGGCGGAACATTCTTGACGACGTTCTTTAGCGGCATCGTCAACGAAACCGATATTGTGACACTCGGTGGCTACCCAGGTGAACTACGCAATGTTCTTGGCATTTGGGCTGAAGAAATCGATGCGCTTCATCCAGACGAAACCAACCAAATCGTCATGAAAGATTCTCGTGGCAGTATGAGCGGCAGTTATTCATGCAATTTGCTGTTTGACTTGATCCACACAGAAGGAGCACAAGCTGTCGCAGAATACGGTTCTGATTTTTATAAAGGCATGCCCGTGTTGACAGTTAACCAGTTCGGAAAAGGAAAAGCGTGGTACGTAGCTTCGAGTCCTGATGAAGCGTTCCTCGTCGACTTTATGAAAACCGTTTGCGAAGAAGCAGGCGTTGAACCGTTACTTACTGTTCCGCAAGGTGTGGAAACAACAGAGCGCGTAAAAGAAGGACAAACGTACTTGTTCGTGTTGAATCATAACGATGAAGAAGTAACGATCGAGTTACAAGACATTCAGTACCAAGAAGTGCTTACTGACGCACAAATTAATGGCACTATCGTCTTGAAAGAAAAAGGCGTGCTGATCTTAGCGAAGCTATAAATTGATGGAAATAGAATAGACGAAACGAGCCCATGTTCTGTTGAGAACTGGGCTCGTTTCGTGCTTATAATCCCTATGCAGCAATAAAAACGCGCTGGTCGCTTTGGGGATGACTCCCGCAAGAAGCAAGGAAAACCACCTGTCTTCTTGCTTGGACTACCCCGTAGGCGCGTCACCGCTAGTGTCCGTGTTAAATACGTAGTGTTAGGATACCAAGATTATTCTTCGCAAGAAAAAAGACAAAAGAGATGTTGGAACAAGTTCATCCCAACGTCTCTTTTGTCTACACACTTCCCCAAATACTGAAAGGGTTTTTTGTAAATAAATATGATACAGCTTGCTTTTGCAATGCAGTTCTATTAGTTATTCAAGGCATCGATAAATCGCTCGAATGCTGCACGGTCTTTTAACACGCCAGCATCTTCTAACACGCGTACGAATTTTTTTCCGAGTTCTTCTTGCAATACATTTTCGGCCTCTTCCGGTGTAGCGAAAATGCCGTATTGCGCTTTTAACTGCTCAGCCCATTCGAGGTGGAAAGGTGCCACTTGGTGTGGGTTGCCGAGTAGAAGCGCTTGGATTTCAGCGAGTTCTTCTTTTAGACGCGGTGGTAAAACAGCAAGGCCCATCACTTCGATCAAGCCGATGTTTTCTTTTTTAATATGGTGGACATCTTCGTGCGGGTGGAAAATACCTGAAGGAAACTCTTCTGTTGTGCGGTTGTTGCGTAACACCAGATCGATTTCAAACAAGCCATCGCGCTTTCGGGCAATTGGCGTAAGGGTGTTATGCGGTGTGTCACCAGTAAAAGCGACAACATTAGCTGACTTGTCAGCGTAAGTTCTCCACGTCTGCAAAATGTCGTCTGCTGCAGCTACTAAGCTACTGATTGTGGTACCTTTTAACCGAATGACCGACATCGGCCAATGAATGACAGAAGCCGTGATTTCAGGGTAGGCAGTTAAAGCAAATCCAAAAGCATCTTCTGCTCGCGTCATAGCAAACTCATAGCGTCCGGCTTGGTAATGGTCGTGGCTTAAAATAGAACCGCCGACAATCGGCAAGTCGGCGTTGGAACCGATAAAGTAATGCGGAAAGCGTTCGGTAAATGTAAGTAGGCGTTCAAAACTGCTTCGATCAATTTTCATATCGCGATGTTCTTCAGAAAGTAAAATGCTGTGCTCGTCGTAGTAAACATACGGTGAATACTGCAAATACCAGTTCTCACCAGTAAGTGGAACGTTGACGACACGGTGATTGGCTCGTGCCGGGTAGCCAGTGCGCCCTGCGTAACCTTCATTTTCTTTGCACAACAAACATTTCGGATAATGGAGCGTTTGTTTGTTTTCACGCTCTCTTTTAATTTGCTCAGGATCTTTTTCTGGTTTTGATAAGTTAATGGTAATATCCATTTTTCCGTACGGTGTGTCTGTTTGATAGGAAATGTTTTTGCGGATCCGATTCATTTGGATGTAGTTGCTGTTTTTACTTAACTCGTAAAAAAAGTCGGTTGCAGCAATGGGGGATTCCGCGTATTTTTCGTTAAACAAAGCATTAATAGCAGAAGGTCGTGCGACAAAGCAATTCATCATGTTAGCCGACAGCATTTCCTTATCGTCAAAAACATCCGCAATGACGCCTTGTTCGACAGCATAAGAAACAAGCTGCTCCAATAAGTTTGGAATGGTATCTTCAAAAGGGTTTTCAATGCTTTCTGGAAAAGACTTGAGTCCGAGTAAGTCCATTGCTTGGTTGCGTGAATAGTCGATATCTTCTTGTTCGATTAGCTTTACTTGAAGCGCTTGTTGAATAAGCCCTGCGAGTTGTTGATAGACCATAAATACACTTCCTTTTTTAGATGCGTGGTAGTTTCTAGTGTTTCCAAGGGGTCACTGGTCAAAAATCTTCTGTTAATTCTTTAGCACCATCTGAAATCTTCGCTTCGTAAAAAGAAGGAGAGAACCCGAATTTTGCGGTATAACTCTCTGTCAGTCGATTTTTAAACGGCTCGATTTGTGCACGCTCAACAAGGGCAATGGCACAGCCGCCAAATCCAGCTCCCGTCATTCGTGCACCGATGACACCGGGTAAAGTCCAAGCTGTTTCAGTAATATGATCTAACTCCGCACCCGTCACTTCATAATCATCGCGAAGTGAAATATGAGAGGCATTCATCAATTGACCAAAAGCCCGAATATCCCCTCGTTTAAGTTCCTCGAGTGCAAGCAAAGTTCGTTCGTTTTCATAAACGGCATGCTTGGCTCGTTTACGGTTTATATCGTCTTTGATCAACTGTTTGTGTTGTTCAAAGGTCTCTGAAGACAGTTCGCCTAAGCTATTAATCGCAAGCTCCGTACGCAAATCTACAAGTGCTTCTTCGCATTGTGCACGGCGCTCATTGTATTTAGAACCAGCCAACGTCCGTTGTTTATTGGAGTTGATAATCACAATGTCGTGGTCTTTCAGATCAACCGGTGCGTAGCTAAACTGCAATGTTTGGCAATCCAGTAACATCGCAAAATCCTTTTTGCCTTTGCCAATCGCAAATTGATCCATAATGCCACTATTGACGCCAATATATTGATTTTCAACTTTTTGACCTAACTGTATCATTAACAATCGATCAATATTCAAATTGAACAACCCTTCCAGAACAACACCCATAGCCATTTCAATAGAAGCAGAAGAAGACAAGCCAGCGCCATTTGGAATATCGCCGTAAAACAGAATGTCCATGCCGGTAGGAATCGAAAAGCCGCTGCGAATAAAAAACTCGATCATGCCTTTTGGAAAGTTCGCCCAGTCATGATTTGCGTGATAAGACAAGTCGGCAAGGTCACATTCAATAATTCCTTGCTCTGGAAAATTGATCGAATAAAACCGCAGGTGTTGATCGGTACGCGGTCGCACAACGGCATAAGTGCCAAAGGAAATAGCGGCCGGAAACACATGACCGCCGTTGTAATCCGTATGTTCACCAATCAAATTGATGCGCCCAGGCGCAAAAAAGAAACGGGGAAGTTCTTGTGTGTTGAAAATTTCATGGAATGTTTGGGACAACTCTCTGCGGTTCATCTAATTCCTCCAATACTTTGTAAATTAATTTAATTAACATAAGTATAGAGGATTTTGGTAAACTATACAATAACGAAACTGCACATAAAAAAAGTGGTTAACAATACAAAAAAACGGAGGAGAAACAGATGCGTCAAGGCACTTTTAAATGGATGAAATCGATGAACAAATCGATTATCCTCAACAAAATTAGAAAAGACGGGCCGATATCCAGAGCACAAATTGCACGCGACACCAATTTAACACCACCGACAGTCAGCAGTAACGTAAAAGAATTGCTCGAGCAGCAAATTGTTGAAGAACAGGAGTTGGGCGAATCACTCGGTGGACGAAAACCGACCATGCTGGTGATCAATAACGAGGCGTTTACCATTATTGGTGTGGATGCCGGGCCGGAAAGCATTGAATGTATCAGAGCAAATCTTGCCGGTAAAGTATTGAAAAGATCTAAAACGAAATTGCAGCTGCCGATAGACAACGACCAATTTATCGCGGCCTTGAAAAGCTGTATTGCAAGCTGTCTGGATTCCACAGATCAAGTGATCGGCATTGGCGTAGCTATGCACGGCGTGGTGGACAGAGCGACGGGAACGTCTTTGTATGCACCCAACTTAGGGTTAGCTAATATCCCGATTAAAGAACAGCTGGAAAAAGAATTCGGCTTAGAAGTCAAAGTGGAAAACGATGCGCGAGCGATGGCATTGGGTGAATATTGGTTTGGCAATCACGGCGAACTAGCGAGCATGCTAGCGGTGAACATCGGAAGTGGTGTTGGTGCCGGGGTCATTATTGACGGCAAACTGTACCACGGAGCCACCGACATTGCCGGAGAAGTTGGCCACATGACCATTGATTTACACGGCGAGATTTGTGAATGCGGCAACCAAGGCTGCTTGCAAACATTTGTCAGCGGACCAGCGATTGCTAGAAAAGCAACAGGACAGAATCTTACAGCTGAACAAGTATTTGAACAAGCTGTCGCGGGAGACGAGTCGTCTATTGCCAACTTCAAGGCGGCAGGAAAAGCGCTCGGCGTGGGATTAACAAACCTCATCCATATCGTCAATCCGGAGAAAATTGTCTTAGGTGGCGGCGTGTCCAAAGCACAGCAATTTATCTTGCCGGAAGTTCGTCAAACCATCCAAGCATCAGCCTTGACGCCTGCAGCGAGTGCGACGCTAGTAGAAATCTCCAAGCTAGGAGACGATGCGACAGTAATCGGCGCCGTCACTTTACTGTTAGTGGACGTTTTTGAACTAACATAAAAGAGAGGATGAATAGAACATGGAGATTAGTCAAAAACTGTTTGGTCATAAAAACAATCAACCGGTCACGTTGTATACCTTAAAAAACGATAGAGGCTTTCAAGTGTCTTGTATCGATTATGGTTGTGTCATTACGGAAATCATCACACCAGACCGCAACGGCAAATTAGAAAATGTCGTGCTGGGCTTTGATACGTTTGAAGAATATGAAAATAATCCTCATTTTTTCGGTGCATTGGTGGGTCGCTTTGCAGGTCGGATAAAAGACGGCGAGTTTACACTGGATGGAACGTCTTACCAAGTCGCTCAAAATGCCAATGGCCATCATTTGCACGGGGGCGCTCAAGGCTTACATGCAGTTATTTGGGAGTCCAAAGTCATCACATCAGACCAAGAAGCCATAATTGAATTTACATATGTCAGCCCAGACGGTGAAGAAGGTTTTCCAGGAAACGTGTCCATGACGGTTCGCTATTGCATCAACAACGACCGTAACCAGCTGGTTATTTCTTACCGAGCAACTTCCGATAAAACGACATTGTTGAACGTGACCAATCATTCGTATTTCAATTTGAGCGGCAATCTCAAAAAGACCGTGCTGGACCATGAACTGACAATGGCCAGTGATTATTATTTAGACGTTGACGAAGAACTGCTACCGACTGGCAATTTGGTTTCGGTAACAGAAGATTCGTTATTCGATTTTCGAAGAGGCAAAACCATCAGACAAGCGACAACTGCTGAACACACGCAAACGAAACTAGCAGGAAACGGATACGATCATCCGTTTTTATTGAATCGTGCAAAACAACCCGCCGTCCAACTAACAGATGCAGAAAGTGGTCGTACATTAATGATCGAAACAACTGAACCGGCAGTGGTGTTTTATACCGGCAATCATATTGGCGGCCCTTACACAATCAGGGGGACAGCAGCCGAAAACCAGCTCGGTATGTGCTTTGAAACACAAGGTCCACCAGATTCGGCGCGTCACGCGCATTTTCCTTCTTCTATACTAGGTGCAGATGAGGAGTTCAAATCTGAAACAACGTATACATTCTCTCAAATAAAACGGTAAGTAAAAAAACCCCATGAATCTGAAGCGGATTACGCAACAGACTCGTGGGGTTTTTACACAAGCAATCGTACAGGTGATGCTGTTAAACAGACTGGATTCATCAGTCGCTTTGCTATCTAATAGAACAAGAAAGCGGACAGGGTATTTGTCTCAACCTAACTAAACATATTAATCGTCGTCAAAATAATCGGCATCGCAAACACGTCAATCAAGAACGCACCAACAATCGGAACAACCAAGTACGCTTTTTGTGAATGTCCGTATCTTGAAGTGATGGCGTCCATACTGGCCATGGCGTTTGGTGTAGCACCGAGACCGTGACCCGTGAAACCACCAACCATCACGGCAGCGTCGTAGTTTTTGCCGAGTAGACGGAACAAGACAAACGTACCAAACAAAGCGATAAATGCGACTTGAACGAAGATGATCAAGAACAACGGAAGCGCAAGATCAGCGATTTCCCATAGCTTGATGCTCATCAACGCCATCGACAAGAAAATACTCAACGTAATGTCCCCGATAATGCCGATGGTTTTCATTTCAATGATTGAGTCGTTGAATTTGTCTAAGACGTTTCGGACGATCACAGCAACAAACATCGCGCTGACGTAGTTCGGTAAAGCAAAGTCTGTCACACCGGTAAACCATTCACCGAGGTACGAGCCGACTGCCATACAGAAACCAAGGACGAACAATTGCATCATAAAGACGCGAGACGTAATCGGTGCGGCAACGTGTGAGAAAGAACTTGTCGATTTGGAATCTGCCAACTCCAGCTCTTCATCGGATTTGAGGTTGTTTTTATTGATCAAGTATTTAACGATCGGCCCACCAAGCAACCCACCCGCGACGAGTCCTGCAGTTGCTGCAGCTAAACCGATAGATAAAGCACCTTCAACACCCATTGCTTCAATCGTGGTTCCGAATGCCGTAGCGGCTCCGTGGCCACCTTCCATGGACACGGCACCCATCATGACACCGATTAATGGATCCAAGTTTAACAAAGAAGCGAGCGAAATACCGATCGCACTTTGAACAAGTGCAAGAAATCCACAAGCTAGCCAATAAATTACGAGCAACCGGCCACCAATTTTGATAAGACCAAAGCTCGCGCCGAGTCCCACTGTTGTGAAGAACACCAACATGAACAAGCTTTGAAGAGAGGTGTCAAGGGTGACATTGACAACGTCAAAGCCTCTCAAAGTGGTTAAGATAAACGCCAGCAACAATCCACCGACGACTGGCGCAGGAATACAGTATTTATCCAAAATTTTAATTTTTGAATTCAAATAAGAGCCGATTACGAATACCGCGATTGCTAGAAAAATTGTCGTTACTTGGTTGAGTTCTAAAGTCATCGTCTCATTCCTCTTCTCTATGCTTCATCGTAAAGCCGTCCATCACTTCAGCTACTAAGTAAGCGGCAAGTTTCACCGTTCGTTGTTGTTCATCTAATGACGGATTAACTTCCGAAATATCAAAGCTTTTCACGTTTTTCTTCGACATGATATACCGAAGCAGTTTGCAAACCATCAATGGATCTAAACCGAGTGGGGACGGAGCACTGACACCAGGTGCTGCGGCTGCATTGATCGAGTCTGTACAAAGCGTTGCCAGCACGACATCGTATTGCGCACAAAATTCATCAATTGTCTTAGCGGCATTCGGCATATCAGACAAGGTCAGTTCGTCCGCCATCATGTATTTGCAACCTAATAGCTCAGCCGTTTTAAACAAAGCAGGGGTATTGCCAAAAGTTTGCACGCCGAGACATAAGTAACCGGCATTGGTATCGCTTTCAAGAATTTGCCGAAACATCGTGCCAGACGAGGGGTGTTCCGCTTGGCGAAGATCAAAATGCGCATCAATATTAATCAAACCAATTTTAGCATCTTTTCCCGCAAATTCTCGAACTCCTAAATAATGGCCATACAAGGTTTCGTGTCCACCACCGAGAATAATTGGCGTAGCTGCTTGTTCGAGAAGCTTACAAACGGCAGTTCCTAATTCTTGTTGGGCGTGTTCTAACGCTTGGCCTTCACAAACAACATTGCCGACGTCAAAGGTTTTTTGGCAACTATCAAAATTATACGGGAGACTTGCAAGCTTGCTGCGAATTTGATCGGGTGCTGCGGCAGCGCCGAGACGTCCTTTGTTGCGTCGAACCCCTTCTTCGCATTCAAAACCAACAATCGCAAAAGCCTCTGGTTCAGCCGGCAAGCTAGTTAATGCTTGTGTTTGAACAGCTTGGTGAAAACGAAAGCTGTCTGGGTCTGTGCTGCTATCAATCCGTCCTTGCCAGTGTTCGCTAGTAGGTAATTTATACATATGGGCACTCCTTTATGAAAAAGATTATTATTTCAGAAATAACGGTATTCATATTGTAAGGACATTACTCTATAATTACTAATATCAATAATCTATATTTTCATAGTTTTTAACTATAGAAAGGGGGAGGCACATTGGACATACGCTTGCTTCGGTATTTTATCGCCATTGCAGAAAGCTCAACATTTACGAAAGCTGCAGCAAATCTGCACATCGCACAGCCATCACTCAGTATTGCCATTAAAAAATTGGAAACGGACATGGGGCTGATCTTACTAGACCGCAGCATGCGGGAAATTGCCTTGACAAAAGAAGGACAAATTTTATACGAAGAAGCTAAAAAACTGGTGACGCATTTTGAATACGTCGAAAAAGAGTTGAAGCGACTAAAAGCACAAGGACCGATGGAGCTGTCAATCGGCATGATCGAGTCCGCCAAGTTCTGGATTCCGAAAGTATTAAAAAGCATCAAACAAGAGTTTCCAGAAGTTCACATCGAAATTATTGAAGTGCTAGGGCTAGAAGACATCAACCGTGCATTAAACAAATTCGACATCCATTTTGCCATCACCAATCAGCTGATTTCAAAAAGAGAAGTAAAAACCTTGCCGATCTACCGGGAGAAATTTGTCGTGCTGTTGCCACCGGGACATCCGCTAGAAGCACAGCCACAAATTAGCATCACCGATTTAAACGGCGAAGCCTTTATCATCTTCAAAGAAGGCTTCCAAACACGCGTGGATATTCTGAATGCGTTCCGGCAAGCTGGTACAAAACCCAACATCCAATTCGAAGTCGAGCGCTTTGAAACCGCCTGTAGTTTTGTCGAAGAAGGGCTAGGCGTTACGTTCGTTCCGGAAAACTATTTAAAAGTCTCTGCCACTTCCCGCTATACGATCAAGCCGTTAAAAGACCCCATCGCACCGCGTACCGTTTACTTGGCTTTTGACACAAGTCGGTATTTGCCGCCGCTCGTGATGCGGTCGATGGAATTGATTCAGGAGTTTTTTGAGCGTGTGGAGGGTCTGGGGGAGTGAGCGAGAAAAGCGGTGTATGTAGAGTCCTATTATATATATCCGCCTAGCCCATGGGAGATGTTGAATATAAATTAACTAAGCATCATCTAGAATCTCTTACGGATTCTGGATGATGCTTAGTTTGTCTGCTTTCATAGCCGACTGAAAGAATGTCCACTGTCCCAATGGAATTTATGTGGTAGTGCTGCCTCATTTCTTGTAACAACAGGATCGATAAGAGAGCAACTGCTTAAAATGAAGCGATTACGCAGTTGGTGAATGGTGAAGAAACGGTTCGTGAGTTGGTGGGGGAAGATACGGACTTATGAGCATTTGTTGAGGATTGGAATACTTATTTGAAGTAATTCGGTTACATAAAACATAAATGACCCGCAGCAAGTAATCCCGCTGCGGGTCATTTATTCAAGTGAACTGACTTCTATTAATTGTTGTCTTCTAAGGCTGCTTCTAATTCACCTAAATGGCTGAACATTTTTTTGAAAGTATCATCTTGCCATACTTCAGCATAAACCAGTTCAGGTATTTGAATAAATTCATTCGATATCAAATCGTATAAACGATTCTCATGCCGAGCAAACAGGAAAGGATAGAGCAGGAAATCTCTTATATTTGCTGTAACTAGAATGCTGTCTTCATAATAGGCGCTATATAAAATGCGTGCATCGGATACACCGCCATATGCCATCTTTGGATGCCCGATATCACTCTTATATTTTGAACGTAGATAAGCGGACATCACTCTTATCTGATGTTCTAACTCGATAGACACAGAAGGGGAAATTTCGTGGCAGTGTGCCAACAATTTCTGAGTTTTACTATTTTCATTATCGGTCAAAGTATGAGACTGCACCTTCAGTTCCCGCACGACCTCTGCCGGAACCAAAATAACTGCTCGTCCATTTTCAACTTCTTCTTTTATAGTTCGCCAAAATATTTTTGCAGCTTTCTTTAAATCCGGAGCACCTGTTTTATTGGTATCGTATCGAATTACATTTGTATCGATTGTATATTGCTTCAGGTTTTCCATATCTAAATTATTCTTCATCCTGAAGATTTTTAAGCACTTCGTCAGCAAGCCCCACTGACTGATTTTTAATTCTGGCGCGTTTTTCGATAAAACGTTCCCAATTTGGCTTATCCATCAGTTGTTGCGTTTCGATCTGCCATTTTCCGCTTCCTTCGAAAGTTTGCTGAGCTGACATTTTTCCATCAGCACAATGTCTCCGAACCATTTGAGGGCTAATGCCCATTATATCTGCAGCATCACGGACAGTTACGTATTGAGGAATATTGTATTCCTGGCTCAGCACCTCAAATGCCTCTTGCTTTTCATCTTCTCCAAGTTCATTGGTTCTTCTTTTTATTTCCCGTTCTACTTCTTCTGCGATTCTCATGAGTTGTACATACTCTTTTACTCGCTTGTTTTTAATCAATTCATCGGAAGGTCGGGATTTTACATTATCGAGCAGATTAACCATTTTGATCGCTCCTCAACATCTTTTTTACAATTATACTACTTTTCGAAGAGAAACTAAAGAAATAAACGAAACTTTCGAAACAAGAATTCTCGTGAAATATTAAAGTCGTGTTAGATTAAAGAGTGATCAAGCCAATTTTCCTTACGAAGACTGGGCTATTTTTTATATTTCCGAGGAGTTTTGTGTCTCTCGCTTCTCCCTGAAATAGAAGCTTTCTTTGTCTTACCTCAGTTACATTCTCCCTCCAATGTGGTAAAATTATCTAAATAGAATGACTACCATAAGAGGGGGATATCGTATGGTACATCAAGCAAGAACGCAGTCGGAAGCGCAGCTGGAAAACGAGATGATCGAGCAACTCGTGGGACAAGGGTTTGAACGAGTTTCCATTCCTTCTGTCCAAGCGTTGCAAGACAACTTCCGCACACAAATCAATAAGTTAAACGAAGAAAACCTAGAAGGACAAGCGTTGTCTGATAAAGAGTTTGAGCGATTGCTTTTGAAAATTGAAGGCAAGAGCGTGTTTGAGTCGGCTAAAATTTTGCGTGATAAAGAAATCATTTCGCGCGATGACGACAGCATCCTTTACTTGAAATTATTCGATACGCAAAACTATCAAAACAACTTTCTCCAAGTGACGCATCAAACAACGGTAGTGGGACGTTACACAAATCGCTATGATGTGACATTGCTGATCAACGGCTTGCCACTCGTTCAAATTGAATTAAAACGGAGAGGTCTTCATTTTGCTGAAGGCTTTAACCAAATCATGCGCTACCGTAAAGGTTCTTACGGTGGTTTGTTTAACTTTCTGCAAGTTTTTGTGGTGTCAAACGGCGTCGACACAAAGTATTTTGCCAACTCGGACCGGGAGCCGCTGAAGAGTTTGATGTTTTTCTGGTCGGACGATGCCAATAAACGCATCACGAAACTAGACGCATTTACTGCGTCTTTCTTAAACCCCGTGATGTTGCAAAATGTTTTGTCCAAATACATGATCATTAACGAAACCGATAAACACTTAATGGTCATGCGC
This sequence comes from Planococcus kocurii, assembly GCF_001465835.2. Lineage (NCBI taxonomy): Bacteria > Bacillati > Bacillota > Bacilli > Caryophanales > Caryophanaceae > Planococcus > Planococcus kocurii. The sequence goes on along the minus strand of NZ_CP013661.2, from coordinate 1,090,183 downwards.
CCGTATCAAATTTATGCAGTTGAGCGCATTCTTCACCAAACCATCGAAAAAGAAGAAAATGGCTATGTGTGGCACACGACTGGGAGCGGGAAAACCTTAACTTCCTTTAAAGCCAGTGAGCTTTTAGCACAGCAAGAAGACATCAAAAAAGTCATTTTCCTCGTTGACCGAAAAGACCTGGATTCGCAAACGATGGAAGAGTTTAATAAATTCGAAAAAGACTCTGTTGACCGAACAACCAAAACCGGAGTGTTGGTCAAGCAGTTAAAAGATCCGAACCGGAAACGAATTATCACAACGATTCAAAAAATGGCACATGCCGTTAAAACTGAAAGGTACCGCGACGTGATGAAGTTGTACGAAAACGAAAAAGTCGTTTTTGTTATTGATGAATGTCATCGCTCGCAATTCGGAGAGATGAATTTACTGATCAAACGTCATTTCAAACGCGCGCAATACATCGGTTTTACCGGCACCCCACGTTTTGTCGACAACAAATCACAAGACGGCCGCACCACGTCAGATTTATTTCAAGACTGTTTGCATACGTACTTGATTAAAGACGCCATTCATGATGGCAACGTGCTCGGCTTTTCAGTCGAATACATCAGTACAATGAAAGGCAAAGAAGGCATCGATGACGCCACCAAAGTGCCCGGCATTGACCAACAAGAATTATGGCTAGCAGATACACGCATTGACATGATCGCACGTCACATTACAAGCATTCATTCGAATAAAACACATAATAAGAAATACACAGGCTTACTGACAGCTGAAAGCATTCCAGCTGCGATCAAGTATTACGATGCCTTTAAGAAAATCGATTCGGGTATGAAAATCACGTCGATTTTTAGTTTTGGGACAAACGAAGAAAGTGTGGAAGGCGAAGAACATTCGCGTCATTCACTCGAACGCATCATGGAAGATTTCAATCAAGAATTTGGCAGCAATCACACGACGGAAAACTTCGCTGCTTATTTTGCAGACGTTTCGAAAAAAGTGAAATCTGCACAAATCGATTTGCTGATTGTCGTTGATATGTTTTTAACGGGCTTTGACGCCAAAACCTTGAGTACCTTATACGTAGACCGGCCGTTAAAGCACCACGGCTTAATCCAAGCGTATTCCCGGACAAACCGTGTCGAAGGGCCGAAAAAACAATACGGCAATATTGTGTGCTACCGCAATTTGAAAGAAGAAACAGACACAGCGGTTCGGTTGTTTTCTCAAACCGGAGACACGGAAACGGTTCTTATGAAGCCTTACGATCAATACTTGGCAGACTTTAAAGACCAACTAGATCAACTACTCGACATTGCGGTTTCACCAGAAGCGGTCGACGACTTGGAAGGCGAATCCAAGCAAAAAGAGTTTGTCATCTCATTCCGAGACTTAACGCGCATCCTCACAAAGTTAAAAACGTTTGTGGAATATGATTTTAACCAACCGGACATGGGCATTAGTGAACAAACCTACAAAGATTTCAGAAGCAAATACTTACTGCTTTATGAAAACGATAAAAACGCCAAAGATAAAGTGTCCGTCATCAACGACATCGATTTTGAAATCGAATTGATGCAGACAGATAAAATCAATGTCGATTACATTCTTGAGCTACTTCGTAACACAAACTTTGAAAATAAAAACGAGCGTGACGCAGCGGTGCGTCGTGCGATTAAAGAAGTGAACGAGGCATCAAGCGACGAAATGCGCTTGAAACGAGATCTATTGTTGGAATTCTTACAAGGTGTCGCGCCAACGCTTACGAATAAAGACTCGATTGATCAGAAATACCACGACTTTGAAAACGAACGTCGCAAACGTGAAATTCAAGCGATGTCTGAGAAGGTGCAAGTAGCAGAAGACCGGCTTGAGTATTTTATGAAAGAATATGAGTATACAGGCGTATCCCCTGATCAAGAAATCAATGACGCGATCAAAGCGCCGTTTAAAGAAAAGCGTAAACGTGTTCAAGCGTTAAAGGATTTTATCTATGATAATGTGAGGAAGTATTCGTAGCTTGGAAGTATTCGCTGCAGGCGGACGCTTTCCGCGGGCTCACGCTGAGTCTCCTCGGACTACGTCCTGCGGGGTCTCAGCGTCTTCGCTTTCCCGCAGGAGTCGCCGCCTTTCGCTCTTTCTTTTAAATGTGATTCACTAGAGTTAGCGCATGTTACGATTAGACTATAATAGTAGAAGAATATAAAACACTTCAGACGCTTTGGGGATGCCTCCCACAATAAGTCAGGCGAAGGGACCGCCAGTCTTATTGCTCCGGCTACCCCGTGGACGCGCCGGCGCTTAGTGCGTAAAATCTAATAAAGTATCTGATGAGAGAATATAATAGTAGAAGACCTGCAAAGAGCAGACATAACAAACTTCGTGCCACGGTGACAGACACAATTGTTCCTCAAATTGTGACTGACGCGGGGGCGCAATTGTAGAAAGATAGAACATATCGATCACACCAAAGGAGAATCACAATGACAACTTCAGAAAAACAACGTCAGCAACAAGCTGAATTGCATAAGAAACTATGGACAATGGCCAATGACTTGCGCGGCCAAATGGAAGCGTATGATTTTAAAAACTATATACTGGGTCTTATTTTTTATCGTTATTTGTCAGAAAAGACAGAAGCGCGAATTGCGAAGTTATTAGAAGAAGACAATATTTCATATGAAGATGCTTGGAAAGACGAAGAGTATCGCGAAGGGTTGATCGAAACTTTGCTCGAGGAAATCGGCTTTGTCATCGAACCAGAATTCTTGTTTTCATCGATGGTAACGGAAATTCCAAAAGGGGATCAAGGCAAGTTTGATGTAGAACTGTTACATAAAGCGATTAAAGCAATTGAAGAGTCAACTTTAGGAACAGATAGCCAACAAGACTTTGAGCATCTTTTTGATGACATGGATTTAACGTCAACAAAATTAGGGCGTGACGTAAAATCACGTTCAAAATTAATTGCGAAAATCATCTTAAGCATTAACGATATTCCATTCTTACACGACGATGTAGACATTGACGTATTGGGCGATGCTTATGAGTATTTGATTTCACAATTTGCGGCGAACGCCGGCAAAAAAGCGGGTGAGTTTTATACGCCGCAACAAGTATCGAAAATTCTAGCGAAAATTGTAACACATGAAAAGCCCGACTTAAAGAATGTTTACGATCCAACGTGTGGATCGGGTTCACTGATGTTGCGTGTAGCTAAAGAATCAAATGTACGCTTGTTTTACGGTCAAGAATTAACAACCACAACGTTTAACTTGGCGCGCATGAACATGCTGTTGCATGATTTGCGCTATACCGATTTTGATATTCAAAACGAAGACACCTTAGAAAACCCGAAACATGTCGACATGCGCTTTGAAGCCGTTGTGGCCAATCCGCCATACTCGGCCAATTGGAGTGCGGACGCGAAGTACTTAGACGATGAACGTTTTAGTGATTACGGACGCCTTGCACCAAAATCAAAAGCGGATTTCGCCTTTGTGCAGCATATGATTCATCAATTGGACGATAACGGAACGATGGCTGTTGTATTACCGCACGGTGTGTTATTCCGTGGTGGAGCAGAAGGCGTTATCCGTCAATTTTTGATCCAAGACAAGAACTATTTAGATGCAGTGATTGGCTTACCCGCTAACGTGTTTTTCGGCACCTCTATTCCAACATGTATCTTGGTTTTCAAAAAGACGCGCAAGGAAGATGCCAACGTTATTTTCATCGATGCTTCAAATGAATTTGAAAAAGGCAAAAACCAAAACAATTTAACAGACGAAAACGTCGACAAGATTGTCGATACGTATAAAACGCGTGAAACAATTGAGCGTTATTCATACGCAGCGAGCTTAGAAGAAATTAAAGAAAACGACTACAACTTAAATATTCCACGCTACGTGGATACGTTTGTCGAAGAAGAGCCGGTCGATTTGGAAGCGGTACAAGTAAGGTTGAAAGAAATAGATAAGGAAATTGAAGAGATTGATCGTGAGCTAGAAGAGTATTTTAAGGAATTGGGGGTTCTGAATTATGAGCACTCCTAAGGTTGTATTAAATAGTACTTTAAATCGATATCAAATGTCTGAAATTCTAATCAGAGTAAAAAATCCAGTAGAGGTTGAAGGGAGTAAATTATATAACCAGATTGGTATTCGCTCTCATGCTAAAGGTATCTTTTTCAAAGATTCTGTTTCTGGAAATGAATTAGGGAATAAACGTGTTTTTTGGATAGAACCCGATTGTTTTATCGTAAATATTGTATTTGCTTGGGAAAGAGCAATTGCTCGTACAAGAGAGGAACATAGAGGGTACATTGCCTCGCATAGGTTCCCTATGTATAAAGCGAACGAAAAATTAGTGGATTTGGATTATATAACTTACATGTTCAAAACAAAAAAAGGGCAGTATCTATTAGAATTAGCATCTCCAGGAGGAGCAGGACGAAATAAAACGCTCGGACAAAATGAATTTGGAAAACTAGAAGTATTGCTTCCTTCGTTAAAGATACAGAAGGAAATTGTGAAACTACTTTTGCTACTAGATAAAAAGAGGAACAAGCAAAAAGAAAAAATAGAGGAGTTAGAGCAGTTAAAAAAAGGCATGATGCAGAAGGTTTTCTCGCAGGAGTTGCGGTTTAAGGATATTGATGGTGGAGAGTTTGGGGAGTGGGAGAATAAGAAACTTGGAAAAGTAGCAGAGGTTGTTATGGGACAATCTCCTAAAGGCGAGAATTACTCTACAGATACTGCGAATACGGTTTTAATACAAGGAAATGCTGATATGAAGAATGGAAAAGTTATTCCTCGTATTTATACTTCAGAAATCACAAAAGCATGTCTGCCAGGAGATACTATTATGTCGGTGAGAGCACCTGTTGGAAAATTAGCTTTAACAGATATAGAAGCTTGTATAGGACGAGGGGTTTGTGCTATTAGAGGCAGTAAATATGTATACCATTATTTGTCTTATTTTAACGAGATGAATGGTTGGAATAGCATATCTCAAGGAAGTACGTTCGAATCCGTAAATGGTAACGATATAAAAAACCTTTCTATTCCCAGTCCTTCTATGAAAGAGCAAAGGAATATCGCCAAATACTTTGATAAATTAGAGAGAAAAGTAGAAGTCGAAAAAGAGAAGTTGGTGGTTTTGGAGGAGCAGAAGAAGGGGGTTATGTGGGGGATGTTTGTTTAAAAGGATGCTTTGACTACTTAATTTCAAAAGAGATAAAGGGGGACTTTTAGTGGAGTGGGCATTTGTAATAATTCCATCATTACTTTCTGGAATTATAGGAGTGGGGATATCTAGTTGGTATCACAAAAGAAGCGAAAAAAGAAGACAAAAGTATATAGTTTTAGAGCAATTAATCGGAAATAGGTATGACTTAAGCGGTGAAAAGTTCTCGGAAGCACTAAATAAAATATTTATTGTCTTTAATGATTCTAAGGATGTTTTAATTGCTCTAAAAGCTTTTCATGAAAGTATAGTGGTTCAAAATAGAGAATCTAATATAACAGACCAAAGGTTAATGGAACTGTTTAAAGCACTTTGCAAAGACTTGGATATTAACACCGATATCCTAACAGATAGTTTTTACTTACAGGCTTTTAATAATAGATGAATTACTTAGTGTATAGGTGTCGCTTATTTAAATCGGTAAATTTCAGTTCTCTAGTTAAATAACGGATTCAAGAGAAAGAAAAACTCTAAACGATTTTAACCATAAACTATATTTCATACACTGTATAGCTCTAAAATCAACTTTTCTTGCCGTAACTTTTAGACTTAGGAATTGTGTAACTCCCCTAGGAAGTGAAACCTTTTAAGGTATTGTCACACCCTCTGAAAAGCGAAATTTTAATTTAAACTTTAGTACAGAAGCATGATATAATCTAATTGGAGTAGCTTCGATATATTGCCGGTGAAATCGCCGGATTCAATTGAATAAATGAAATATTTATTCCGCATCATATTATACTATTACTCGCAACTTTGCTTTGCGTATATCTAGAAAAGTGGAAATGCTACTCCGCTTTATCATTTTCTGAGGTGACTAAATTTGCATGTAGATTTAAAAAGTGAAGATACAGCTATTTTAAATAAGTTCAACTCATTGCAAACGTTTGATGACATAGCAGATTTATTAGAGATCCCTCCAAAAAAATTGTGGGAAGCAGTTATTCAAAATAAGACATACTCTGAATTTACAATTCCTAAAAAAAATTCTTCAAATTTTAGAGTGATTAATAAACCATCAAAGAATCTGGATATCATTCAGAAAAAAATGAACTATGTACTATCACTTGCATACAAATCAACGAGTAATGTCTCACATGGATTCGAAAAGAATAAAAGCATACGTACTAATGCGCAAGTTCATTTAAGAAAAAAGTTAATTTTAAATATAGATTTAGCAAATTACTTCTCATCAATAACTTTCCCTAGAATTCGGGCAATGTTTTTAAGCTACTTTAGATTTAATGAAGTTGTCGCAACAACTTTAGCGAATATTTGTTGTGATAATAATAATGAGTTGCCACAAGGAGCTGCTACATCGCCTATTATCTCTAATATAATCACTTATAAATTAGATAAAGATTTAGTTAGGCTGGCAAGAAAGCATAGATCTAATTATACTAGGTATGCCGACGACATCACTTTCTCAACGAATAGAAAAGAATTTCAGAGTGATATATTCAATATGGACGAAGATTTCTACGATGTCGGAGATAAAGTAATAGAACTTATATCTAAGAACGGTTTCAGTATAAACACTTCAAAAACTAGAATTCATGATAGTTCACAACCTAAGTACGTTACTGGTGTAAAAGTTAACACGAAACTGAATCTTAATAAAAGATATATAAGAAGGATACGTTCGATATTACATTGTATCGAGAAAAACATTAATTCTTTAGATGAAGCAATAACTATCTTTGAAGCAAAGTATCCATTTAGAAAAACTAAATTTAAGAATCGAGATATGTTTAATATTGTGCGCGGTATGATTTCGCATTTGGGGCATATTAAAGGAAAACAAGACCATGTTTACCAAAAGTTAGCTATTCGTTATAACTTAATTATAAGTGCAGTAAATGGAAGTAGTAATGAGAATTATCCTTACATTCATCGGCCTTTAACTCATTCAGAATTTAGGGAACAAAATGTATATGTTATTGAATCTGATTTTGTAAATTACAAATTTTTTGAGTCGAAAAAAAATATTGTAACTTATCAAGGATCTGGATTCTTGCTAAAAGAGGTTGGCCTTGTAACCAATTATCATGTAGTGAAAGAGTACATAGAAATTCTTGAAGAAGAGAACACTTCTTTTGAAGAAGAATATTATATTCCTCTTTCTAAATCTAGATATTCTCAAGATATTTGGTTTGCAAAGATAATAATGTACGATAAAGCTAGAGACTTAGCCGTCTTGCATATAAATATTGTAGATCATTTTGAACATGGATTTAACTATAATCAAAGTATAACCGAGGGCATGGATAGCGTAATAATTGGTTATCCAGAATATAAAGAGAGTTCATCGTTACATATTGACCAGGGGAAAATATTAGGGGAACGCATACATTATTATAATGATAAGAGATTTACTAGATATAGCACCAGAATGCCTATTCATGGGGGAAACAGTGGTGGGCCAATCGTAAATATGAAAAATGAAGTCATAGCAGTAGCTGTAAAGGGAAAGGATAACAGTGTGACTGAGGTAATACCTGTAAGCGATTTATTAAAGTCTATCGAAGCTAAAGAAATGTGTCTTGTTTAAATCTAAAATCGCATCCCTGTGTAAAAAACAATTCTAAACGATTCCGAAAATACACGACAATTTATACTCTATACATTGCCACACCTGCAGCATCAAAACTGCGGGTGTGGTTTTTGTACTTTATTCATTCGTATGAATTGTGTGGAAATTGTACGTAGCACAGGGAACATTTGGAGACTGCTAGAAGGGGAAAGCCTCTATTTCTAACTCTTTAATTAATCGCGTCCCTGGAAAAGAAACAATTTTAAACGATTCGGACAATACTCTACAATTTATATCATATACATTGCTGCACCCGTTGCATCTATATTTAAGGTACATCTTTTACATATTATTCATCTGTATAAATTGTTTGCAAATTGTTCCACTCCCTGGGAAGCAAAATACTAAGTATTGAGTATGAAAATACGATGGATTTTTCTAATAATTGTATTTCGCAAATGAAAATTGAGCCACAACGCAATTTAATTTTGAGCCACTTATGAATGGTTGTTTTCGAGCCATTTTTTCGTTTCTCTCATTCGATAAGAAGGACCTACCATATTCACCACATGTGATTTGTGCGTCAGCCGATCCGTCAATGCTGCAGTCAAAATGGGGTCATTAATGAATCGCGTCCCAGGGAAAGAAATAATTCTAAACGATTCGGACAATACACTACAATTTATATCACATACATTGCTGCACCCGTTGCATCTATGCTGAAGATGCAGCTTTTTCATATTATTCATCTGTATAAATTGTTTGCAAATTGTTCCGCTCCCTGGGACGAAATATTTACGAGCGTTTGATAACCTGCTCCTATATAATGATGAAAAGTCTTTGGATAGGAGTGGACCTTCTTATGGAGATGATTCTTGCAATATGCATCGGGCTGGCTTTAAGCGCAACAGTCGGATTCCGGATTTTTACGCCTTTATTTATTACCGGTGTTTTTGAACGGGCAGACTGGATTACCGTGTCAGAAGGATTTAGCTGGCTCGGCAGCACCCCTGCGTTGATTGCTTTCGGAGCGGCAATCGTATTTGAAGTAGCGGTTAACTATATTCCGGCTGTCGGGTCAATGATGAAACTTATTGCCACACCGATCGCGGCACTTGCGGGTATCCTGCTGACAGCGTCATTCATCGGAGATATGAATCCGCTGCTAGAATGGAGCATCGCCATTATTGGCGGCGGTGGAGTTGCCACGGCATCACATACTACTGTGACTGCTGTTAAAGGGATAAGCGAAACTGCGCTGCTCAGTCCTGCTGTCGCCGTTGTGGAAGATGTAACTGCAACGACAGTACCGATTGCCATTTTCCTGATTCCGGTGCTGGCCATTGTCTTTGTTGTGCTGATTCCACTGCTGATTTTCATTTATTACCCTAAGCGAAAACGGCGGAAGAATAATCATAATACTGTTTAAACCTATATGAGGAACTGAATTTTATGGGCTCTAGAACTTCTAAGAATTTCGTGTGTACCACGAGATTGAATAAAGAATCCACAAACTACGGGAAAAATGGATTCTTCATGTATTTAGAATCGCGTCCCAGGTAAAGAAATAATTCTAAACGATATTGACAATACACTTCAATTTATACTGTATACATAGCGACAAGGTCTACATTAACATTTCGGCTATGGTTTTTTCTTTTTATTAATCCGTATAAATTGTTGGGAAATTGTACGGTTCCCAGGGGAATGGTGTTAAAAAACGCGCCCCTGGGAAAGAAACAATTCTGAACGATTCTGACAATACACAACAATTTATATCACATACATTGCCCCGTTGCGTCTATGTTGAAGGGTGCGACTTTTTTATACTATTCATCTGTATAAATTGAGTGGGAATTGTTTCGCTCCCAGGGAAGCTAAGTATTAGATTGTCGGGGGCTATCCCTCAAACAATCATCGGATGGCGAGTTGCTACGATGCTATGTACGACGCAGATGAATTCTCAAAGATTTTTTAACTCAATCGAAGAGAAGAGTGGGAAGTGCTGAAATGGTCGAACAGGAACTAATAACAACAATCAAGAGAATCGGGGTTACATCAGGCGTTGTTGAAGTGTTTTATGGTTCATCCGATCCATTAATCTTTATCGAGTTTAATGATGAGGATACTGGTGTACATTATGTTTTAGATACAATTCAGCTTGGCAGACTTTGCCATATTAAAGAAACCTATGTGATTGGAAATATTACTTTGAATAACATCAAAACAAGCGAAGGGGAAGAACAAGCGGGTAAATTGCTCCTCCAGCAAGGTGAAGGGATGAAGAAAGAGTTATTACAGAAGACGCGGCAATATGCTAAAGAGATCAATGAACGGGCAGGTATTCCTGTTGAAGTTATCGACGAGATACAAGGAAGGCCTGGTGTAATGACCGAGCATGATCAGAATATGTGGCATGCAGCAGAAGTCTTAAGAGGAATTGATGATAATTATTGAAAATCCAATAATATTAAAGATGAAATTTGAAGTGCCATTCACTCATGTCGCTAATAAACAGCTTCCCTGTGTTGAATCCAATTCAAGACATACAACTATGCTGCATAAGAAAACTAGCAATCTCAGCAGTAGTTAGAATTCCCATTGAATTTATATAACAATAGGTAAGTATCCATAATTGAGCGGCGCACAGAGATTGAATGGGAATTAATGGGATTAAATAGAAGGAAAAAAAGAGCTTTTTAGGAAACTGGAAAGCTCTTTTAAACTCTTTATGAATGACGTCAATGTTAAAATAAATCGTATTCAAAAAGCTCAAAAGAGATGAGGAGTAAAGTGTGGAAAATATCTTTCCGATAGCAGCAGTTTTGGTGATTTTGTTAATTGTTCTTTTTACCTATCTTAGTAGAAAAAAAGTGACCGTATCAGATGTTGAAAAAACATCAAGTCAAGAAAGTAGAACAGAAATCAACAACGATGAATTAGCTATAGAAGAAGACGCTTGTGAAAAATTCATGCCAGAAGTGACAGAAGTTCAAAATGAAGAAACAGTAAAAAGCAAATACAAAAAAATTGAAATTCCTACAATTTTGAAGGCAGATATCCAGCAAACCCTTGCAGCCGGAGCGATGGTTATCGAAGATTATAAAACGTATAAGGTGGAATTTAGCCCAGAGGTTGTAAAAGGTTTGAAAGATAAGAGCATGACTCTTATTGAAAGATTAGACGGCAAAGGATACCTCCCTGCGGTAAAAAAAGAAGGCGTAAAAGGTATTTATAAGCAAGGAGTATTAGTGAAAAAAGTCAATCCAGGAATTATTGCACATGCGAGTTTTGGCCTCTTAACAGCCGTTGTCGGACAACAACAATTGGCTGAAATCCAAAGTTCATTAAAAAGTATTGAAAGAAAATTAGATGTCATCATTCAAAATAGAGATAATGACTTTGCAGGGGAAATTGAATCGAGATTTAGTTATTTTAAAGAAATAATAGAACGTTTCCGAAGAAATGGCATCACGCTCGGGGGAGTGGAGGACCATAAAATAGAAGATTTTTATGCAGACACTCTTCAAGATTTGAAAATTCTAATGAAAGATCTTAAAGCAATTGGAGCAAGTATTGAAGAGTTGAAGGAATATGAAAATATTCGTAAATGGGGTGAAGCTCCAGTGAAAAGGGAGTATGAAAAACTCATTGAGCAGTTCAACAATAAACAAGAACTTGTCCTTTTAAACGTGAAATTTATAGAAGAATGTTACGAGCCTTATCTAAGCACAATAAGGAACTACCAGGAAATAAATGTTAAATCCCAAACCTTGGCTGAGTTGATTGTTGAAAACAATTCACTTATCCACAATATTGAAGACAAAGTCAGAAGTATTGAAGAAAATTATAAAGTAAAGGTCAACTTTGGCATAAAAGCAATGAAATATCGGGACTTGAAGAGCTTAAAAGAACTTGCCCCAGTAAAGATCAGCCAGCAACAAGCTACAGCTCAAGCAATTCCGTCTGAGATATTAGTAGAGATGTCTGAAGAAGGTAAGGTTTATGCGTATGTGCCGAAGTAAAGTTTTGTGGTTCAAACTGAATTAATTTGTAAAAGTCCCAGAGTAAATCGCGTCCCTGTGTAAGAAACAATTCTAAACGATTCTGACAATATACTACAATTTATAATCTATACATTGCTGCACCCACTGCTTCTATGTTGAAGGTGCAGCTTTTTCATATTATTCATCTGTATAAATTGTTTGGGGGTTGTGTCGTTTCCTGGGAAGCAAAATTGAAAAGGCTGAAATTGAATATAATTGAATTGCTTAGAAGTTTTGGACTTATTATTTGGATGGAAAAGAAAAGTTACCGTTTGTCCGCTCATGCTGTGATTTGCATTGTCACACATAAAGGAATAACGAGATCGCGCCCCTGGGAAAGAAACAATTCTAAAAGATTTTGACAATACACTACAATCTATAATCTATGCATGGACATACTGAACACCTCAACATTTCGTGTAGGGTTTTTTCATTTTATACATCTTTATAAGTTGTTTACAAATTGTCCAACTCCCAGGGAAGCGAAATAATTTATTCTGAATATACAAGACAATTTATGTGGTATACACTATCTTATCCATTGAAGAAACATTTCTAGCTATAACTGTATTGCTCCAGGAAAACGAAATTCAATTGAATTCAACTCTAAAAAAAGAGTGTGCCAAAAATCCAATGGCACACTCTTTTCATTATGTCAGTGCATACTCCACGCGATTTCGTCCTTTATCTTTCGCCTGATACAGGGCATGGTCGGCTCTCGATACTAAGGTGTTCAATGTGTCACCCTCCATATAGGCTGTAACGCCGAAGCTGCATGTTTTTCGTTCAACCGCTTGAAAGTGATAACATTCAAATTGTTCGCGAAGTTTGGAAGAGAGTTTAATCGCATCGTCGATTTGGGTGTCGGGACAGATGATCAAGAACTCCTCACCACCCCATCTCCCTACAGTATTTCCCGCTTTACATAAAAAATCGCTTCCCTGTGTAAGAAACAATTCTAAACGATTCTGACAATACACGACAATTTATACTTCATACATTGCCACACCTGTAGTATCAACACTGCGGGAGTGGTTTTTCTACTTTATTCATTTGTATGAATTGTGTGGGTTTTATACGGAACACATGGAAAGGGGAATTTGGGAACTGCTGATGTGTATTGTATAAGACCTGTAGATTATAGGAAATAGAGGGAAGGTTCTATAAAAGGTTGAACTGGGTATACCTTGATGAATTATTTTAAAAACGAAGATGTGAAGGAAAGAGATGGGGAGTAAGCGAATACAATAGTAAGTAAGAAAGGAAGTGGGTTGATGCATTCAGCAGGAATATGGATCAGGCTAAAAGCTTTCACCCTAGATTACCTATGGATTTTTCTTTATCTCATTTTGGTTGGTCTGTTGACAGTGGTTCTTGCGCCAGAACTTCAGGATTACTTTAATGATTCGGCAGGAGTTGCGCAATTGACCGGTTTTCTTTTGGTGACGCTGCCGGTTTCTTTGTATTTTGCGATAGGTGACTCCGCTTTGTTTAAAGGCACATATGGAAAAAGGAAAATGCGAATCCGAGTCGTGGATATACACGAGCAACCGACCGGTATTTTGCGTTCTGCTGTCAGAGTGATATTCAAATTTTTGCCTTGGGAATTATCGCATTTTCTCGTTTATCGGCTAGTCAGACTCGGAGAAGATGAGTTCCCTCTGTCTCTCATGTTGATAGGGTCAGTAATTTATCTATTAATTTTCATTTATATCCTGACAGCCATTTTCTCAAAAGAAGACCGGTCGTTCTACGATTGGATGAGTGGAACAAAAGTCATCCGAACTTAAAGACCGGCAAGGGCGAGAAAGTAAATCAATTTAAACAAAGAAAGGAAGAAGCAAAGTATAAAAACGTGACCCGTGTTAAAAAGAATTCAGTTTATTAACCACAATTACATGAAGAATAAGCTCTATACACAAACCTTAATAGTTAACAGATACGGCTTTCGTATTTTTATTTCTAAAGAATCGCGTCCCAGGGAAAGAAACAATTCTAAAGGATTCGGATAATACGCTACAATTTATATCATATACATTGCTGCACCCGCTGCGTCTATGTTTAAGGCGCAGCTTTTTCATATTATGCATCTGTATAAATTGTGTGGAAATTGTTTCGCTCCCTGGGACGAAATATTAATTCTTTATACGAAGATTAGGAGGAAATATCATTGGATAGCTATAAAGAATACTTGAATTTATTATCTAAGAGTTATGAAGAAGCGATTGATTGGTTACTTCAGAAATACGGTCCTGCACAAGATGATTATTTTAGGGAATCTTCGTACCAGAGATTTATGAATGGAGAAATAAAAAACATCACAAGAGGTAAAGCATCAAGAACAATCGAAGGCCTTTACTGTCATCACATAGATGAGCTCAAATGGTTGAAAATATCTGACCAAAATTTTGTGAAGGAATATAAGATACCTTTTGAAAATCAACGAAAAAATAGATTAGTATACTGTGACTTGGTCGAGCATACTATTCTGCATGTATTGATAATAAATGCAACTTCTTCTGAATATGGTTATCCAGGTTACGAAGCATTTTTAAAACCAACTATTGAAGAATGGTACCTTGATACAAAAATGCCTAATCCAGAATGGATGAAAAAATGTTATGTGAAATCATTCTTAGAGCCTCCAAAAGCGTTTGAATTGATAAAAGAAATGCAAAAAGTGATAGGAGAAAGTTATTTTAATACTTTAGTGGATTATTATAATGAAAAAAAGAAAATTGAAGAAAAAAGAATGAAATGGCAAGAACAGCTTAAGCAAAATCGAATAGACGCAAAAGAACGTTTGATAAAGAATGCAAAGCAATTACATTATAAGAGTTCAAGAAGTGAGATAGTCTCTGCTAGCTATTTTATACGGATAGACTACAAGAATGGAATGGAGTTATATAACAACTGCATTACGCTTAAAGAATACGACCACTCAATGAAAAAATATATGAAAGAAGAAATACTGGATGAACTTTTGGTGTATATAGAAAGCCTATCCGAACTTGGGGGAGAAGAAAATAACAAAAAGGAGTAGTTTGTTAGCATCAGGTATTAATAATAAGATACTCATATGAGTAAAATCGCAATCTGTATAAAAAAGTTATAATCGATTCCGACAATACACAATATCTTATATGCTCTAGATTGCCACACTCGCTACTTCAACATTGCGGGTGTGGCTTTTCCGGTTTATTCATTTCCTCATCCAATAAACGCTTGTGTAAACGGGACCAAAACAGGGAACTCTTATATCAATAGGTTAGTTACCTGACTTGATCAGAAAAGGGGCAGTTCACTATGGCAGAAAAAAGAGATGAAATCATCCTGAGAGGGTTGCAGGAAAATAATTTGAAGAATGTCGATTTGAATATCCCGAAAGAAAAGATAAATGTGTTTACCGGCCTGTCGGGTTCAGGCAAAAGCTCGGTTGTTTTTGATACATTAGCGACAGAAAGCAGAAGGCAAATGACACTGAACTACCCGCTGTATATCCGGCACCAGATGCCGAGGTATGAACGGCCGCGTGCCGACTTGATGCAGCATTTAAGTCCGGTGGTCGTTGTCGAACAGAAACCGGTAAGAGGAAATTCGCGTTCGACGGTCGGCACTTATATGGATATTGATCCGTTGATCCGCTTGCTGTTTTCGCGGATCGGCAGCCCGTCGATCGGCTCAGCCGCCGAGTTTTCGAGTGACAGTTCTTTCGGCAAATGTCCGGAGTGCAGTGGACTTGGTGAAATTATTGCGCCGGATGTCCACAAACTCATCGATCATTCGAAGTCGCTTCGGAAGTCCGCGGTGAGATTCAGACCTCTCGCGCCGCCCGGCTGGCAAGGCAGATGGATGGTGGATGGTGGATTGTTTGATCCCGATCTTCCCATCAAGGATTACACGGAAGAAAAATACAATCTTCTGGTCTACGGTCCGCGGGAAGGCGAGCGGGCATTTAGCACTTACTACTACAAAGTAGGTAATCGGGACATCGAATGGGACGGTATTCTTCCCCGGTTTATCCGTCTGTACATTAACCGTGACCTCTCGAAACTGAAAGTAACGTCACAGGAAGATGTGCTAGCGGTGACGGCACGTACACCGTGTCCGACTTGCGAAGGTTCTGGGTTGAATCCGAAAGTGCTGGAAAGCAAAATCAACGGCTTGAATATCGCGCAATACGACCGGCTGGAAATGACGGATTTGCTGGGTGAACTGGGGAAAATCAACGATCCGGTTGGCACATCGATTGCGCAGCAGGTGTTACCGGGTGTCAAGCAGCTGGTTGATTTGGGACTTGGCTATTTGTGTCTGGCGCGAAAAGTGGGCACTTTGTCTGGAGGGGAAGCGCAGCGCGTGAAAATTGCGCGCCACTTAGGTAGCAGTCTGAACAACATCACGTATATATTCGACGAACCGAGTGCCGGGCTGCATCCAGAAGAAATCGAGAAGCTGACGCACATGCTGAAAAGTTTGAGAGACAACTACAACACTGTCGTCGTCATCGAGCACAATTTGGCCGTCATCAAAACAGCGGATGAAATTATCGAAATGGGTCCGGGTGCAGGTGTCACCGGCGGTCGAGTAGTTTATCAGGGCGCGCAGGAAGGCTTGCAGAAAGCATCCGCGATAACTGATTTAAACCATAGAGTCGCTGTCAATAAAACCCCGCGACAGGTAGAAAATAGTTTTTCAATCAACAATGCATCTGCGAATAATTTGAAAAACGTAAGTGTGGAAATCCCAAAAAACGTGCTGGTGTCGGTCTGCGGTGTGTCGGGTTCTGGGAAGAGTTCGTTAATGTTTGACGCGTTTATAGAGAATCACCCCGAAACTATCTCGGTGAGGCAAAGCAGCATCGGAACATCGAGCCGTTCGACACTCGCGACCTATATGGGGATCATGGATGACATCCGGTCGATTCTTGCCAAAGAGACAGGACAGCCTGTGGGCTTGTTCAGCTTTAACTCGATAGGAGCCTGTCCTGTTTGCGAAGGCAAAGGCGTCACCATGCCGGATGTGGCATTCGCAGATCCCGTCACCGTTACTTGCGAAGCATGCAAAGGGACGCGCTATTCTGATGAGGCGCTGTCGTATCGCCACTTAGGGAAAAACATCGTAGAGATTTTGGAACTGTCGATCGACGAAACCAATCATTATTTGAAAATGCCAAAAATCGTCAAAAAAGTGGATACTTTAAAAGATGTCGGCTTGGGCTACCTGACACTCGGGCAGACGACCAGTTCGTTGAGCGGCGGCGAAGTGCAGCGGCTCAAACTCGCCAGTCACCTGAAAAAAGAAGGACAGATTTACTTGCTCGATGAACCCTCATTGGGGCTGCACACAAAAGACAATGCCCATCTACTAGCTGTATTCCAGGGACTCGTTGACAGAGGGAATTCAGTTATCCTCATCGAGCACAATCTGGACTTTATCGCGGCAAGCGACTGGGTCATCGAAATGGGTCCAGGTGGCGGTAAAAAAGGAGGAGAAATCCTATTTGAGGGAACACCGGAAGCGATGCTCGAGTCGGATACGGTGACGGCGAAGTGGCTGAGAAAAGATGCGGAGAGATGAAAAGATTTTTCTGTGTGAGGCGTCATCAAATCGCGCTCCTGTGCAGAAAACAATACACGACAATTTGTTTACTATACATTGCTGCACCTTTTTGATTTTATTCCCCTCTATAAATTTGTGAGAATTGTGCGGAACACACTGCAAATGACTCGTTTATGCTGGATAAATCGGTTTGCAGGAGTAGGTTTAAGGAGAAGTGCATTTATAAGGGAGTTTTTAGTTAGAATAGGCACCTCTTAACTAATTTCTGGTAGTTGATTTCTGAGAACTGAATTTTATAGTTACTCAGTTAAAAAATTTTAAAAAAGAGGAGGAAAAACGATGACGAAAGTTTCGTGGTCAAAATTAATGTTATCTGCAATGCTGATGTCTGTATTGACTCTGGCAGCCTGTGGCAATGATGATACTGCAGACGAAAAATCAACTGAGGACTCGGATGCTGTAACAGAAGAAAGTGCTGACGAGGGCACTGAAGAAAGTGCTAATGAAAGCGCAGAATCTCAACCAAAAGTTACGGAGTTTGAACCGGCATTTCCAGAACAAACACGAGCACCTGCAGTAAAAACTGAAACAGAAATTGAGACAGAAGTGGTTGTTGAGGGGCTTGGTGTGTCTTGGGGGATGGTAGAGTTTGAACCCAATCGCTTACTTGTGACCCAAAGAGATGCAGCAGAACTTTTGATTGTAAACCTTGAAGACGGCGCTGTTTCAGATCCAATCAAAGGGACACCCGAAGTAAATAACGAAGATCAAGGTGGTTTACTTGATGTAGCGGTTGCACCTGATTTTGACGAAACAAGGTTAGTCTTTATGACGTTTGCTCAAGATGTTGAAGGGGGTACGGTAACGGCTGTCGGTAAAGGTGTATTATCAGAAGATGAAGCTTCACTAGAAAATTTTGAAGTCATCTTCCAAGCGACACCAGCATATGAAGGTACTTTACACTACGGCGGACGGATTATCTTTGATGAGGATGGCAACCTATTCTTGACGACTGGTGAGCGTTCAGATGACGAAAGTCGCGATCGTGCACAAGACTTGGATGCTTATTTAGGGAAAGTCATTCACATCACTCAAGACGGAGAACCCGTAGAGTCGAATCCGTTTGTCGAAGATGAAAAAGCACTTGATGGTATTTACAGCTACGGTCACCGTAATATTCAAGGTATCGATTACAACCCTGCAACAGGAGACTTATGGATTGTTGAATTCGGTCCACAAGCTGGGGATGAACTGAATATTATTAAACCCGGTAATAACTATGGTTGGCCTATTGTTTCTTATGGTATCGAGTACACGGGTGAATTGATCAATGATGGTGTTTCAGAACACGAGGCGCAAGGCTTTATTGAACCAAGATATTATTGGGATCCAACGAGTGCACCGAGTGGTATGGCATTCTATGACAACGACGCCATTCCTGAGTGGGAAAACAACTTGTTTATCGGTGGTTTAGCGCCGAGCTATGTTGTCCGTGTCGTTATTGAAGGAGACACCATCGTTGGAGAAGAACGTCTATTAACTGACGAAGGCGAACGTTTCCGTGACATTCTCGTAACAGAAGATGGCGCGCTTATTGCCATCACGGATGGCGGTAAGGTTTATAAGATGTCTGCAGCAGGAGAATAAGTTATGATTTTCTAAAAGCAGTGCACCTTATGTCAATGTCGTTAACTTAAGGCGCACGACCATATTAAAGAAGCCGGCAATCGTGGAAATTCATGATTGCCTGCTTCTTTTTTGTTGCCTGTGCAGGTATTAACATTATTGAAGTTTGTCTCTGTGGAAAAACAACTTTAACAATTCATGATAATGGATGATTTAAATGCGGAAATAGCTGTATATATTTTGTTAATGGTATTGTTTCCGGTAAATTACTTTTCAAAATTCTGTAAACAAAATCCAACATGTATTATAGTGAAATTAGGGAATAGATTTAAGTAACTAAAAGGAGGAATCTTAATGGTAGTTTTAGTAAAAGGGCAAAAGGTGGATTTAACAAAAACGAATCCTGCACTGACAAAAATTAAGGTGGGACTTGGTTGGGATACTGGTAGCAATGGTCGCCACTTTGATTTAGACGTTTCTGCATTGATGGTCAATGAGGCAGGGGAGCTTGCAGGGAAAGAAGGCCTTGTTTTTTACAATAACTTAAAAAGTGTGGATGGTGCAGTTCAATTAACTAAGGATAATCGTACAGGTGAAGGTGCCGGGGATGACGAGGAGATCCTTATTGATTTAAAGACCATTTCTTCTGGTATTAAAAAAGTTGTCTTAGCAATCCATGTGTATGATGGAGAATCCAAAAAGCAGGACTTCGGCCAAGTGGCAAACGCTTACGTTCAAATCGACAATGCCGAAAATGGACAACAATTACATAGGTACGAATTAGGAAAAGATTCTTTAACCGGGACAGGCATCATTGCGGGTGAAATCTATTTGCATAACAGGGAATGGAAGTTTGCTGCTATTGGACAAAGTTCTAGTGACGGACTAGCTGAGCTATGCAAAAGCTATCACTTGCAGACGAGTCTCGATTTCTTTCAAAAAGCACCAACGCAAGTAGAGCCAGCAAAACAGCCAGCAACTGCTTCGATTAATCTTACGAAAGTAGAACTGAAAAAGACCGGAGATAAAATCAATTTAAACAAAACGAATGCCCCACTTGGAGAAATCCTTGTGAATTTAAATTGGAATCAGAAAACAGCCAAAGGATTTTTGTCTTCAGTCCTAGGCGCAGGCTCTTCTGTCGATTTGGATCTGGGCTGCCTCTTTGAACTGGAAGATGGCTATAAAGGAACTGTTCAGGCTCTTGGAAATAGTTTTGGGAACTTAAGTAGCGAACCATATATTGCACTGGACCAGGATGATCGGACAGGGGCCATAAAAGGCGGCGAGAATCTACGAATCAATGGCAATAAAATTACTAAATTCAAAAGACTTCTTGTCTATGCGTTCATCTACGAAGGCGCAGCGAATTGGTCAGAAGTGGATGGCGTTGTGACGATGAAACAGCAAAGCGGACCGGACATTGAGGTTCGTCTCGATGAACACCGAAAAGGCAAGAGAATGTGTGCGATCGCGCTTCTCGAAAATGTGAACAATGAAACGATGAGCGTAAAAAAAGTAGTCGAATACTTTAATGGCCATAAGGAAATGGATAGAGCGTTTAAGTGGGGAATGAACTGGAGTGCCGGATCGAAGTAGTGGAACTGATTTTTGAATGGAGATGAGGGAACCGGTGACAGAAGCAGTTTTTTATTTATACGCCTACTCATTTTGTCGACTATTAAGCATGCGAAAAAGTAAAAGAGTTAATTTAAATTAACTCTTCGATCTTAAAAATACGAAATATTCACACTTTTTAAATTTCTGACTAGTAATCGAACATAAGTTCTGTTATATTAAATGCATACCACTATGGAATGAGGTGTATTTCGATGGTGCTTGCGATCAAAGACGTGAACGGATTTGAAAAAGGGAAGAAATATACGAGGGATCTTAAGCTTTTGTCGTGCTTTAAAAATGATGAACACCGCGTAGTCGCTTTGGTGGATAAAGATGGCAATGTCCTTTATTGGATGACCACAGAAAATTCACCTGAATATCAAAACTTCCGTATAAAAGCTACCTATACTTTTACAGTTAGCTATATTTCTACAGTATTTGACCCTTCCACCCCTAAGGTTGTTATTGCCGAATTGAATGAGTTAACAACTGAGAACGGCATGTATGACAGAGCAATATAAATTAAATGCTTAATATATAATTGCAAAAAGAACCTTGACAACCTCAAGGTTCTTTTTGTTTGGCTATATAGTCAGTTAATGTCCTGTCCTAGAAAAAGAAACCATTCTAAACGGTTCATACACTACAATGAACTGTGCGGTGCACAGGGAATGTATGGGAACTGCTGGGAACAGCACAAACAATACTGCATATCTTCGAAAAGACTTCGTCATATAAAGCGACAGCCGTCTCACCACTCAAAATCTTCCGGATACTCTTCGTTAAATCGGATTTCCGATTCAGGCACATTCAAGTCGCGGGCGGCATCCATAATCCCTGCTCTTGCATCTATATAGAGATGGTCCAGTTCACCGAGACGCTTTGCCATAATGCTGATGTTGGCCAGGCGTCTTTCTGGCTTCATTTTCAAAAACTTGATATTCAAGTGATCGACGTATTGAGTCGCATAGTTGTGGTAAAGGCCGTACGTATAGTTCATATAAGGGCGGATATACTTTTTGAGGTGGCCATATTTTAATTCGGATAAGGTTTCTTGCAAGCAACGCGCAACGGCCCCTTGAAATTTACGGACGGCAATGATGGTCGGGTCCCAGGGGTGCGTGTTGCTACGCTTTTCATAGAGTTCAATAAAATCATTGAGTGAAAAGGAAACGAACAGTAATTCCGGCCACATGACTTCAAAGGTTAGGTAGATATTGGTGTCAGGGCCGATAATTGGCATGTAGCGAGCCCGTTCTTTATCGAAGCCATTGGGCACAGCAGTTGCACCGCGGCCGCCCATCATCGCGTGACGGATATCGTAACAGACACCAAGCACCCGAATCCGGACAGAGTCGTATGCAGGCAGTTCACCTTCTTCACCAACGATTAGATGCAGCGCTTCGTATAATTCGTCAAGATCCTGGTAGTCGCCAGCAACGGTAACACCGGCGTAATGTGGGGTATTGTTGATTTGCAGCATGTGAAGTCTCCTTTGAGGTTTTTCTCCATTGTAGCAAAAATCAGTCTTTTGCATACGAGTAATAAGAAAAAATGACCAAAAGCACAGTTTGCATTAAAATTATTTCTCCGAGTTAGCTCTATCAGAATCCGTAGTAAAAGGTTTTTCTGTATAAGTTGATATGTCATACTCTCGAATTGATGGATATGTTTCAGAAGTTGAGTTATCAAGAATTGTGTCGTTCCCTCGGAAGAAAAATGCATACTTGAGTTGTTCATAGGAAGAACCTGGAGGCTGATGGAAACAGAAAAGGTAAAGGAGAATATTTCTGTTTGATTTTGAGGCAGTGACTGCCGAGATAACGGTTTCGCACACAGGGGAACCGTTTTAGCAGTTGAAAGAAAAACTTTGAAAAGAGTATAATTCTTGGACAAAGCAGTGAACTGCTTAGTTATGTCAAACACAATTTTAGCTAAAAAAATGCATGAGGAATGCCACCCATTTCTGGACTGGCTCATCGTCATGCATTTTTTATGTGTTTGCGATAATACATACAGTTTTAATATCATGAAAGGGTAGGATAATAATATAAATCTTACTAGTGTTACAGGGATTTTGAAGATGTTAAGCTTTTTTTTGTTGACTTAAAAACATTTCGTATACAGATTTTAATTGATCTGCATTTAATTCGATATCATTTTCATGCATATACTTAATGGCATATCCAAGTGCCACAGTAGTGGCTCCGGCGACACTGGCACCTATAACAGAACCAGCACCTGGAATCACTTTTACAATTTGCCGGAATACTGTTTTACCGATGTTTCCTATAACAGTAGCGATAATTAATTCCTTAGCGTTTTCTTTCGATACTGGTTTATTGTAGAGAGTAGACAACTTTATGATTAGTCCTACTTGAATGGAGATAAGAGGAACAAAATCAGATCCTGGAATTGGAAGAGCCCCAACCGCGGCCGAAGATCCGCCTGCGCCTATTATCCACCGATTTGCGATTGAGGCCTTGTCCTTTAAATTTGTGGCCAGTAAAATATCTTTAGATTTTTTTTCGAGAACATCCATCAATTTATTTTGAAGGAAGGAGATGTTCTCACCCGTTCTTGAGGAGATAGGGGCGACTGGATAGTTGTAATCAGTATGGTCTTGTATATATTTAATAAGTTCTGGAATTTCGTCAGCCGCATCAATTTTATTTAAAACAATGATAATGTCTTGATTCACTTTTTCAATTTCTTTTAAGTTTTTAAGTTCACTTTCAGAAAGAACAGTTCCAGCAGCATTTAAGAAAAACAGAATGACATCAGAGTTTTTATAATACTTTAGAGTGATATCCGAATTAGTCTTAATAACATCGTCTAGACCTGGAGTGTCAACAAAAATAATATTCTCTCTGTAAGCAATCTCTTTAATTTCTTTTGTTTCACCGGGCTTAGCACCAACACTTACAATGTCTTCCTTCATGAGCCTATTGATTGTCGAAGACTTACCACAGTTAACATCACCTACCATTGAAATTATCAACTTGCGAGTTAATTGCTCATTAATTTCATCACTTTTTTGCTTGAAAATATCCTCAAAAACATTATCGAAGTTCTCAAAACCTGAAACCATTCAACTCACTCCTTTTTAACTATTATATCATTCAGATGTTTTTTCCCCCTAATAATTAACTAATGATATTAACGCATTCTAGCCGATTTTGACACCGCATTACCGTTTATAAGATATACAACGCTACCCCTGACTTATTAATCTTTTCGATTAAATAAGTTGATTGGAATTTTTGTCGCTCTAAAGAAAGCGGAACACTTAGGAGGTTTATCAAATGAAATACTTCACGAAGGATTGGTATGACGAAATGCAGGTTTCGGGTTTTCTTGTATTGCATGACTCGGAAAAGGATTGGGAAGAAGAGGTGGAATATTACCGTAAGGAAGGAAAGGATTTACGGGAATTGAACTTGCGCAATCTGGCCGATATGCGGGAAAGTTTGCTGCGCTACTTACCGGAGACGTTTTATCCATATATCCATGACGGTACACTAGTGACAGAATACCCGACTCCAGAACTGCGCACACTCGTTAATCGGTGGGAGCGGAACTACGAGCGGCGTATGGAGGAGCTTGATAACCGGTATAAGCAACATTTCGAATCGATCAAAGCGGAGCTCCCGCCAGCTGCAGTCGAACTGATGGAGAATGGCCTGCATGATGCCGTCGTTCTTTCTGTTGAAAAACCGTCTGAAGATCAGCTTGTCCTGACGCTCGACTGCAGTGGAGGTTTCCATTATTTCACCGATATCCGTGTCACTTTTGAAGAGGTCACTTATTCGGATATTCCGTTAGATTTTAAAGGGGCATGGTGGTTGTATGATGAAATTTACAAAACGGATGATGGCTTCGAACTTCATACATTGTTTGACTCCCCGATGATTGAGACGGTGATTCGTGCGCGCAATGTGAAAATCGAACTGCTAAAATTGCCGCTAATGCGTCGATTGAAAAAGTGGTTGAGAAAAAGGTAGACGTTGTTAGATGAGTTAGGGAAGATTCAGTAGAAGCAATCACGCAGTGAAAAAAGCCGGACCGGTTGACCTGAAGAGGTAACCGGTCCGGCTTTCCTTTGTTTATTTATTAAATGGATCCGTTACAGTAATTGCTCTGCCAGTAGTTGGTAAACAGCCAATCGTTTTTCTTGAGAATGCGGAATGCTGCAGATCATGGCTTCTTCAAAACCATATTCCATTTGCTCGCGCTGCAATTGATCGGCGACGTCTTTGGCGGAACCGACTAAATGGATGCTGCGGCTTTCCTTGATCTGCATGCGGTCCATTTCAGTTAACGCGGAATTTTGTGCCTCTTCGGGTGTCATAAGAGGCATAATCCGACCTTTCATCAACATCAGGCGTGAAATGTCTTGTGGCAATGCTTCGTATTCTGCTTCTTCGGTCGTTTCAGCTGTTGTCACTAAATACGATACCGAAATTTCGGGTTTGTCCATAAACGCTGACGGTCTAAAATTTGCACGGTAAGATGCTAAAATATCTTTCGTCATGCCGCCATTGAAAAACTGGGCAAATGAATAGCCGACGCCCATACGTCCTGCTTCTAATGCACTATTGCCACTTGAACCGAGTAGCCACGCTTCTGGCAACTGAATATGTGTCGGAGCCGCGATGGTTTTAGTGTACATCGTCTCTTCCGGTACTTCGTCATTGATCAGTTTTAATGCCGTGTCGAATTTTCCGTACATGTCGTCAGTCATCGGGCGGCGTCCTTGAGCCAACGCGTAAATGGCGCTATGGTCACCACCGGGTGCGCGGCCAACGCCAAAATCGATACGGCCTGGCGCAAGGGCAGCCAATGTTTTAAAGACTTCTGCCAGTTTTAACGGCGAATAATGCATCATCATCACACCGCCTGTACCGATGCGAATGTTTGTTGTTTTGGCACTTAAGTATGCGGCCGTGACTTCGGGTGCGGAGCTGGAAAATGCGCTAGAGCCATGATGCTCAGCCATCCACATCCGGCTGTAGCCCAACGTGTCGGCAAGAACCGCAAGTTCCACCGCATTTTGCATCGCTGCTGCGGCTGTGTTTCCAGTCGTAACAGGCACTTGGTCTAAGACACTTAGTTTCATTTCGATAACTCCCTTTCTTTCCCTGCCAGTTTCTTCATTGAGGAGTATAGCAGTGTGGTGTAGCGAAATCCTTTCTTTTGTCTCAAGGGTTTTATCCAGCTTTATGAGTGTAGTTCCTTTGAAAGTTATTTCTAACTGAGTGGCGCATTCCAGGAAAAATAAGCAATATAAAAAAGCATACTTTGAAAAACTTTTATAAGTTCCTGTGGCATGGAATTAAGTAGCTATAAAATGCAGAAAAATAAAAGTGTTGAATATTACTCTAAAAAGCATAATACGAATAAAGTCGGATTATGTTGTTTCATTTGTAAAGATTATTTGTGCTCTTTCAAAGTACTTTTACTTTTTATTTTTTAAGTTAGAGATATTTAGTGTAAGTATTGAAAAATAATATAGATTAAATGTGTTATTTTGTGTTCTTATGTGTTGTTAACAGAGATTCATAAAGATTTATAAGCTCTTTATTGCCGTTTTATTTATGAAAGTAGAACGTTATTGATTTCAATAAACTAAATTTACGAAATATTTTAAATTAAGTGTTGTAATGAGTTGGAATGTGATATATATTATTAGAAAATACAAACAAAGGGGATGCTAACAGTGGACGCAGAACATCTCGTAGATGTTATTAGAGGCAAGATGGTAGAAAGTGAACATTGGGGACATATTGCGGTAGTAAATAGTGCTGGCGAACTTCTTTATTCTAATGGGAATCCAGAAAAAGTAGTATTTGCAAGGTCTTCAATGAAACCTTTGCAGGCAATTCCCATAGTAGAAACAGGCGCTGCAGATCATTTTCAGTTAGAACCAGCGGACTTATCGTTGGCATGTGCATCCCATAACGGAGAAAATCAGCATACAGACCGAGTAAAAAAGATTTTAAGTAAACTAAGTTTAACTACAGATAGTTTAAAATGTGGTACGCATCCGCCACGCTGGCAAGAAACGTATGAAAAATTGATGCAATCGGGTACAGAGATTACAGCTGAATATAATAATTGTTCAGGTAAACATAGCGGGATGCTGGCAACTTCTATACATATGGGAGAAAGTGTGAAAGATTATTACAAAACGGATCATCCAGTTCAGCAGAGAATACTCGAAGTCATTAGTGACGTTACAGAAACTCCAGTTGAAAATATAGAAATTGGTATTGACGGGTGTGGCGTTCCGGTTCATGGAATTCCGCTTAAAAATCTAGCGCTTGGTTTTGCAAAAATGGCCAATCCAACCTCATTTCCAGCTAAACGAAAAACAGCGATTGAACGAGTTACTTCTGCAATGATGAAAGCGCCAGAAATGGTTGGTGGGACCAATCGGTTTTGTTCAGACTTCATGAAGGTTGAAGATGGGCAAATGTTTGGAAAAGCTGGAGCAGAAGGTGTTTATTGTATTGGAGATCTTAAAAGTGGATTGGGAATAGCACTTAAGATTGAGGATGGGGCGGGACGTGCAACTTCCACTGTCGCGGTTGAAGTTCTGCATCAACTAAATCTGATTTCTGAAGAGCAAAATGAACTTTTAAACGAGTATCACTATCCTAATTTAAAAAACGCTAGAGAAGAAATTATCGGACATTTACAGCCAGTGTTCACGCTGAAAAATGCATAACGCATTTTATCATAAAAAAATTAGGGGGAAAAAAGATGAAAAAAAGTTACGGTTTACTTTTGTCGCTAGTTCTACTACTTATATTTGCTTTGGCAGCTTGTTCAAGTGATTCAAAAGAAGGCGCTGATGGTGAAGGAAAAGAACAAGAGCAAGCAACAAAAGAAGGGAAGGATATTGTAGTAGCAGTGGCTAGTACACTCACAAGTATGGATCCGCATGATACGAATGATACATTGTCTGGTTCTGTTCAAAGAACAATTTTCGAAGGACTTCTTGGGTTTGATGAAGAGATGAACGTCGTTCCAATGTTAGCAAAAGAATATTCCGCAAACGATGAAGCAACTGAATTTACGTTCATTTTAAATGAAGGCATTAATTTTCATGATGGAACACCTTTTAATGCAGAAGCAGTAAAAGTAAACTTTGATCGTTTAGCAGATCCTGATAGTGGTCTGAAAAGACATAGCCTTTATAGTTTAATTGAAAAAACTGAAGTTGTTAGTGAGTATGAAGTGAAATTCACATTATCAGAGCCATTTGGTGCCATGATCAATACATTTGCACATCCAGCTGGATTGATTCATAGCCCTAAAGCTTTGGAAGAGTTTGGTAAAGATGTTGCTACAAATCCGGTAGGAACAGGTCAATTTAAGTTTGTTGAATGGAAACCAGGGGAAGGTTTGGAAGTTACTAAAAATGAAGATTATCGAATAGAAGATCAACCAAAAGTTGATGCGATTACGTTTAAACCAGTTACAGAGAACGGATCAAGAATTGCTATGTTGCAAACAGGTGAAGCGGACTTTATTTACCCAGTGCCAACAGAGCAGGCTGATAGCATAGACGGAAAAAATGGAATTGAAGTAGATAGTAAGCCTTCTATCGTTGTCCGTTATATGACAATGAATACATTAAAAGAACCGTACGACGATCTTAAAGTACGACAAGCTTTAGATTTAGCTGTTGATAAAGAAGCATTTATCGAAGTTGTGACAAATGGACATGCAAGTGTATTAGATTCTATTATTGCCCCTGCTGTTCAATATTATTCTAAACAAGAAACTACAAAACCCGATATTGAAAAAGCTAAGAGTTTACTAAAAGAAGCAGGACTTGAAGATGGTTTTAAAGCTAAAATATGGGGTGCAAATAACTCTAGTGCCATGAAGGCAATGCAATTTTTACAACAACAATTTGCGCAGATAAATGTTGAAGTTGAAGTTGTACCAATGGAAGCAGGAACGCTTTCTGATAAAATTTGGTCTGTACAAGATCCAAAAGAAGCGGAAATTGAAATGTATTATGGTGGTTGGTCTCCATCCACTGGAGATGCAGATTGGGGAATTCGCCCACTTCTAGGAGGAGCAGAAAACTTCCCACCGAAATCTTATAACGTTTCTTACTATGATAATCCAGAAGTAAATGGATTGATCGCAGATGCATTAGAAACAGCAGATTCAGACAAGCGCGCAGAAGCATACGAAAAAGTTCAAAGTGTATTATGGAATGATCTTCCATGGATCAGTTTATCAGCAGAAAACACAATTTCTGGTAAGAAAAATTATTTAACAGGCATCTATTTATTACCTGATGGTTCACTGGATGTTAGGAATCTTGAAATCAAGCAATAACATGTGAATGAAGCGCTATATTATATAGCGCTTTTATTTTTAACAAATAGGAGGGATGATTTTGTTTCGTTTTCTTATTAAAAGACTAGTGGAGATAATTCCGATTTTAATAGTTGTCTCCATCCTTATCTTTCTATTCGTACATATGATTCCAGGAGATCCTGCACGTCTTGTTGCAGGTCCGGATGCAACAATAGAAGATGTAGAATTGGTTAGTAAAGAATTAGGTTTGGATAAGCCTCTAGTTGAGCAGTATATTACATATATGGGAAATCTTTTACAAGGTGATTTAGGTACATCTTTAAAAACAAATCGTCCTGTCGCAGAAGAAATTGGTGCGCGATTTATGCCAACTTTTTGGTTAACACTTTGGAGTATGGTGTGGGCAACAATTGCTGGACTTATAATTGGAGTAATATCAGCTACTAAAAGAAATAAATGGCCCGATTATTTAGGGATGTTCGGAGCTGTTTCAGGTCTGTCACTGCCAGCATTTTGGTTGGGACTCATGCTTATTCAGCTTTTCGCAGTAACACTTGGGTGGTTTCCTACTGGAGGACTCGAGTCGTGGAAAAGCTATGTCTTACCTGCCTTTACTCTAGGAACTGGAGTTGCAGCAGTAATTGCTCGTTTCACAAGGTCAGCATTAATGGATGTTCTGAAGGAGGATTATGTTCGAACTGCTAGATCAAAAGGTTTAAAAGAAAGACATGTTATTTGGGAACATAGTTTAAGGAATGCAATGATTCCAGTTGTAACAATGACAGGATTACAATTTGGTTTTTTACTAGGTGGATCTGTAGTTATTGAAACGGTATTCAGCTGGCCTGGTCTCGGAAAATTATTGATAGACTCTGTTGCATTTAGAGATTATCCAGTCATTCAAGCTGAAATGCTTATCTTTGCATTAGAATTCATCATTATTAACTTGATTGTAGACTTACTTTACGGAATATTAAATCCACAAATTAGATATGAGTAAGGAGGGATCTCTGTGACAGAAGTGAAACTATCTAAACAAGAAGAATATATACAAATGTCTTTAGAAAATATTGAAGCTCGAACACCTTTCTCAGAGTTTTGGAGAAAGTTCAAAAAACAAAAGCTCGCGTTTATATCATTCTTTTTTGTTATTTTTTTAATTGTACTTTCGATCATTGGTCCTTCTATAGTGCCCTATGATATTACTGAACCCGATTATGTGAATGTGTTATCAGGGCCTTCAGCAGAGCATTGGGCAGGTACAGACGCATTTGGTCGTGATATTTTTAGTCGAGTAATAGCAGGTACACAAATTTCCTTGATTGTTGGATTAAGCTCTGTCCTACTTGGTGCAGTTGGTGGGACATTACTTGGCTTGATTGCAGGATACTACGGAAAATGGGTTGATCGAATTATTATGAGAATCTGTGATATCTTACTTGCTTTTCCAGGAATTCTATTAGCAATTGGGATCATTGCAATTTTGGGTCCAGGTCTTAGTAATGTAGTAATTGCCGTAGCCATATTCGGTGTTCCAGTTTTTGCTCGGATTGTCAGAAGTTCAACTTTAGCAGTGAAATCGACGTTATATGTTGAAGCGACAACGTCAATAGGTGCAAGACCCCTTAGAATTATTTGGAAACATATTTTTCCAGGAACAGTTTCAAGTATTATTGTTTATTTTACGATGCGAATTGGATCAGCTATTTTGACAGCTGCCGCCTTAAGTTTCCTAGGATTAGGTGCACAACCACCAACTCCTGAATGGGGTGCGATGTTAAGTGGAGGTCGAGATTATTTGAACATTGCACCACACGTTACACTTTTCCCAGGACTAGCGATATTTATTACTGCACTTGCTTTTAACTTATTGGGTGATGGATTGCGTGATGCACTCGATCCAAAGATTAAAGAATAGAATGTAGAGAAAGGAGGTTCTCAAATGGATAATAATCTATTGCTAGAAGTTAAAAACTTGAAAACTCATTTCATCAGCGATTCTGGTACAGTGAAAGCAGTTGATGATGTTTCTTTCAAAATTTCGAAAGGTGAAACATTGGGGATAGTTGGAGAATCTGGAAGTGGGAAAAGTGTTACTTCTCTATCTATAATGGGACTGCTAAAAGATACTCCGGGTAAAATTGTCGGTGGAGAAATTTTATTTGAGGGAAAAAATTTAGTTGGAATTAGTGAAAGTGAAATGAGAAAAATACGTGGAAACGACATTGCTATGATTTTTCAAGAGCCTATGACTTCGTTAAATCCAGTGTTTAGAATCGGGAGACAAATTGAAGAAGCAGTCATTCTTCACACGAAGCTATCAAAAAAACAGGCCAGAGGTCGTGCGATTGAAATCTTAACTGCAGTTGGGATTTCAAGACCTGCTGAAATTATTCATGATTATCCACATCAGCTTTCTGGAGGAATGCGACAACGCGTTATGATAGCGATGGCGATGGCTTGTATTCCTAAGATACTAATTGCTGATGAACCTACAACGGCTTTAGATGTTACGATACAAGCACAGATACTAGATTTAATGAGAAGTTTAACGGAAGTATCAGAAACCGCAATTTTATTAATTACCCATGATCTAGGTGTAGTTGCAGAAATGTGTGATCGTGTAGTTGTGATGTATGGTGGTCGAGCGGTAGAAGAAAGTGACGTACATTCTATATTTTCAAATCCCAAACATCCTTATACAAAAGGGTTACTTGCTTCGATACCAAAAATGGGGGAGAGAGTAGATCGTTTACCATCAATTGCAGGGAACGTCCCAATTCCATCAAGAATGCCTGAGGGATGTAAATTCGCACCGAGATGTCCTTTGGCAATGGATATTTGTTGGGAAGAAGAACCGCTCCTAAAAGAAGTTTCACCAAATCATTCGAGTAGATGTTGGTTGCACGAGGAGGTGCCTGAAGATGAATCAGTATTTGTTGGAAGCCCAAAATATTAAAATGCATTTTCCTTTTAAAAAAGGAATGTTTAGTCGGAAAGAGAATTTTGTTAAAGCAGTAGATGGAGTTTCTTTTGCTATCAAAGCAGGTGAAACATTAAGTATTGTAGGAGAAAGTGGTTGTGGAAAATCAACTACGGGTAGAGTGTTGATGAAGTTGTTAGATCCGACAGAAGGAAGAATTATCTTTGAGGGAGAAGATATTACTGATTTCTCAGCTGATAAAATTAGACCATACCGAAAAGAATTTCAAATGATATTTCAAGATCCTTACGCTTCACTTAACCCGCGTTTGACGGTAAAAGAAATTATTGAAGAACCTTTAATCGTGCATAACCTAGAAAAGTCAAAAAGGCAGGAACGAGTAATTGAGTTATTAGAAGTTGTTGGTTTGAATAAGTATCATGCAAATCGATATCCTCATGAATTCAGTGGGGGCCAACGACAAAGGATTGGAATTGCACGCGCATTAGCTGTAAATCCAAAGCTCATCATTGCAGATGAACCTGTATCAGCATTAGATGTTTCGATTCAATCACAAATTCTTAATTTATTGAAAGATTTACAAGAACAGTATAATTTGACGTATCTATTTATCGCGCACGATTTAAGTGTGGTTGAACATATTTCTGACCGTGTAGCGGTTATGTATTTGGGTAGAATAGTAGAATTAGCCGAGCGAGATCAATTGTTTAACCATCCACTTCATCCTTATACAAAAGCATTGCTGAGCGCGGTTCCAATTCCTGATCCTTCAGCAAAAAAAAATCGAATTGTTCTCACGGGTGATATACCAAGTGCTGCAAACCCACCATCAGGATGTACATTTCATACGAGATGTCCATTTGCAAAAGAGGTGTGTGTAGAAACGACCCCTGAATACAGAGACTATGGAGATAATCATTTTGTTGCGTGTCATTTTGCAGAAGAACTAGAATAGAAGGGTAGTCAGATGAGAAAACTTCATATTATTGCACGTCAAAAAGCTTATTTAAATACGATATCTAATCAGTTGTTGGAGATATTTGGTGATAGTATTACCCTGTCTTCAACGACTGTGCAAGATATGACAAAAGATTTAGTGTTAAAAAATGATATTGTCGTTCTTTCAAAAGAAGTATTAATTGGTATTACACGTCCATTTATTCCCGAGACTTGTCCCGTCATACTTGCTAAAAGAGAAGTAAATATTGTGGCAACAAAAAAATTGCTAAGCTTGCCGAAAAAACAGCAAATCTTAATTATTAATGATACATCGGAACATGCTGTGGAAACAGTAAACTCTTTAAGAAATATATTCTTTGAACATGAATATAGTGCCTATGATTCTATTAGTTCAATAGAACCGACTACAGATTGGATAGT
Source organism: Planococcus kocurii (assembly GCF_001465835.2). NCBI lineage: Bacteria > Bacillati > Bacillota > Bacilli > Caryophanales > Caryophanaceae > Planococcus > Planococcus kocurii. The sequence continues at coordinate 1,056,882 of NZ_CP013661.2, read as the reverse complement.
TACACCAGGGGAAATAGAACTAGTTCCCAAAGGTTTTACGAATGTGATTGATATCGGTCCTAGGATTGTTGACTTCAATACGGTTTTGGAAATTTCAAGTTGTCTAGATATGAATATTAGTCAGGCGTCATTGATGAATCGCTTTTTTAAGTCACAATTAGTTGTGTCTGAGAAATATAATAATGAACAGTATTTGATTAATAGTATGGATAGTAATGATGGTCATTCTTATGACTATGAAGATAAAGTGCATAAAAATATAGAAACTCAAAAAAAACATCAGGGTTTAAAAGAAATGAGTTCAATGATAGAGAAAATAGAAGTACATGGATTCTTAGATGAAAGCTTAGCGATTTTAAGGATTTATCAATCTGGAAAAAAAGAACTTAAGTCTTTTGGACGAACAAAAGTTAAGTCGAGATTGCTAGATATGGGAATTAATTTAACTGATCAGCAACTTAGGCTACGCTTAGAAATTCTGCATGAACTAGGTTTAGTTAATGTACAAAAAGGTAGAGGTGGTACAAAGTTATCGGATAAAGGAGAAGTCTTTTTGGATTTTCATCAGTCAACTCATAACTAAGTAACTAACCAGTGCAAAGTTTCAACATATAATTTTAATCGAGAAGGCTTCTTTTAATAAGATGGATGGCAGAAACTTGAATCTGACATACCTGTTATTAAGAAGCTTTTTAAAAAAACATCATCAAGTTTAAAGTGCTTTTATTGGGAGGCTAAATATTGAAGGTTTTTATTTCTGCAGATATTGAGGGTGTTTCGGGTGTTGTTCACGGGGAACATACGATGCGAGAAGGAAGAGAGCATGATTATGCGCGAATGTTAATGACAAAAGAAGTAAATGCTTGTGTGCTTGGAGCTTTAGAAGCTGGTGCAGACAAGGTTATTGTAAATGACTCGCATGGGACAATGCGTAATATTTACCATGAGCAATTACATGAAAAAGCAGAATTGATTTTAGGGGCACCTAAAAAACTTGCAATGATGGAGGGTATTAATCATAATTTTGATGCAGCATTATTTGTTGGCTACCATACAAAAATGGGGTCCCAAGGAGTCTTAAACCATACATTTAATGGAAGAGTTATTAGATCAATTGAAGTAAATGGTATAGAGCTTGGAGAATTCGGATTAAATGCTTTAGTTGCTGGATACTTTAATGTACCTGTTGTTTTTGTATCAGGATGTGATTTAGTTGCAAAGGAAGCAAAAGCGTTAATCCCTTCTATTCATCAAACAATTGTAAAACAGACAATTAATAGAACTACTGCATTAAACACACATCCTGTTTTGGTAAGAGAGCTCATAAAGGAAGATACGAAAACAGCATTATTAGCTTGTAAGGAAATTAGTCCTTATCGTATTGATTCGCCTTACACAGTAAAAATGACTTTTTTAAACACCGGACAAGCAGACGCAGTTGAAATACTCCCTTACGTAAAAAAAAATGGGCCATTAGGAATATCATTTGTTTGTAAAGATATATTGGAGTGCTATCAATTAATTCGAAGTTCGATTATGATTGCTGGTTCTATCTCCTAATTATTTTGTGCCCTAGAGAAAAAATGCAAAACTGTATATGATACAGAAATACCTTGCCGAGTAGAAGGAGTAATTTTAAAAATGTGTGCTACTACTTATTAAGGTATATTTCATATGTTTCTATACTTACATAATCAAAATTGCGGATGTAGATTTTTAATTTATTTACATGCTTCAATTGTTTTGAAATTCTATTGTTCCTGAGAAAAGGACATCATGTCTCTGGAAAAAATTTCTAAACGATTCCAACGGTACACGACAATTTATATCCTTACATTGCCACACCCGCTATACCTGCATTGCGGGTATGGCTTTTTTATTTTACTCATCTCTAATACGCCTGGTTATACATCGTCAACTATCCCGCTCTTTATAAAAGAACTACCTGCAACCTTAGTTCCACAAAGGTTATAATCAACTCAGGGGGGATTCTCATGAACTTACGTAATTTGAAGACCTATGTGCCGGCAGTGATTTACAAGCGCGGCTTGGATTATTTTGAGCGAGATTTTGTTGAAGAGCTGACGGAAAACGCGCCGAATCGTTGGCATGCGGTTGTGGAGGGCACTTGGGATTATGATATAACCGTCAAGTTGACGGGAGAGGAAACGATCGTGTCGACTTCTTGTAACTGTCCGTTTGAATCGGATTCGCTGTGCAAGCATGAAGTGGCCGTGTGTCTCGCAATCTGTGAAGCTAAAAAAGAAAAGAGTTCGGCAAGCGTGGATGTGCGGGCGCAATTAAAGGCGTTGAAAAAAGCAGAGCTACTTGAAATTTTTGAAGAGTTGTTGAAAAAGCAGCCAGCAGTAGATCTTTACTTAACAGAGAAATTTTCGAATGCGAGCGGGTTGGACGAACAAACGGCACGTCGTATTATTCAGAATTCAGCTAACCGCGCGAGTCGTAGAGGATTTATCGAATGGGACCGGGCAAATCAGGCAATTGAAGGGGCAGAAGAAGTTCAAGAATATGTAGATAGCTTGCAGATAGAGCAAGATGCTGAGAAAATGATCTGCCTCAGTTTGATCGTCATCGAGGAATGCAGTGAAATGATGCAAATGGCGGATGACTCAGGAGCAGATATCAGTTCGACAATTAATGAGAGTCTAGCTAAAATTGATAAGACACTAGCAGAGTGGCCAGAACAACTGGATGAGTCGACTGTTGATCACATGCTCGAACTACTATATCCACACATCTTATTCCATTTGAAACAAGACATTATAGACGTTGCGGGTGATTTACTACAGTCAGTGCTGCTATGGAATGAAAAGGGCGATTTCGCGGACAAATTCTATGATTTTATTGAAAAAGTGATTGGCAGTAGGGAAATGCAAAATCAGTCGTATTCGTATACTGAAGAGCAGTTCCGCATGTGCCAGCTCGTGATTTTGCAGCAGGCTGGCGATCAGCAAGCGATCGAATCTTTCTGTATGAAGCATCATCGCTATTCGGGAATTCGTAAAGCACAGATTCTACAGGCGCTGGATGCGGGTGAATTCGAAAAAGTCATCCGGTTGTGTGCCGAGTCGGAACAATTGGATGTGAAGTCTGCAGGATTGATACAGGACTGGAAAAAATTGCGCTTTCGAGCTTATGAAGGCATGGGCAACAAAGCGGGGATGGTTGACCTCAGCTACCAATTCGCATTAGATGGAGAGCAAGAATATTATAACAAGTTGAGAAGTTTAGTAGTTGTGGAAGACTGGCCGAAAAAGATGGAAGCGATGCTTGCGGAGATGAAAATGCGTCCGCGGTGCCGTCCGCTTTATCTGGGTATTTTGATTGATGAAAAAAGATTTGCTGAGCTGCTGGACTATTGCGAGAAAGATGTCGCTGCGATCGAACGCTTGCATCCGCATTTAGTAGCTGATTACCCACATGAAGTGAACGAAATCTATACAAGCTATATCTACCGCTTAGTTGAACCTGCTTCTAATCGCAAGGCATACTGGAGTGCATGTCAAAAAATCAACGGTTTCCAACAAGCGTTGGGTGCTGATGCAGCGAAGAGGTTGATCGAAGAGCTGAAGTTTATGTATCCGAAACGAAAAGCATTTTTGGATGAGTTGGGGAAGGTTGAGGGGAAGTAAGTAAAAAGCGCGCTCTGTGAAACGAAACGATAATATGCAATGATAGGATCAGCAAGTAATTCAAAGGAGTGACAAAATGGACGGAATAGTAAAACAAAAATTGAAAGAAATACGCGAAGTGTTTGAGGAACTTCCTCATTGTAAAGTTGAAACGAGCGTAGATGAGCAGCTTGTAATCACAGGTGACAAACCGGTCTCTTGGAGTGACTCTCTTGAAAACCCAAATGCGGAATCTACGCATAAAATGGGAACGATTAAACCGCATAAAGCTTCCCTTGGTCTTTATATTGATTTTCCGCACGGGTATTTGGATGTGGATAAGTTGGAAGCCATTATTAACCCAGAAGGAACGTTAATGTATTATCCACCGGGTACAAAGGCGCCTACTATAAAAAGCTGGTGGCGATTCCGTTCTGATGAACAATTTGACAGTCTTCACCTCGTTCTCAGAAAAATTGAGTTAGCTTATTATAATTTTAAACGAGAAGATTGGGTGGGGTTAATGCGAGAGATTACGGATGCTCATGAATAAGACAATTGAAAGTCAATTCCTCGGAAAAAAGCAGTTCTAAACGATTTGAATTGTTTCGCTCTCTAGGAAGCGAAATCATCAAAAAGCAAGCACCTAAAGGGCCGCTTGCTTTTTTGTCTGCTGTTTAGTCAAACTGTTCGTTTTCTGGTGGTCCCAATTTATCGGTCAAAATCTCTAGGATGTCGTCAAAATACTTGCCGTCATACCACAATTCTTTATACGAAGCTGAACGGATAATTGCCCGTGGCTCCACTTTTGTTACATCAATCTGAGCCGTGTGGCTAGAGCCTGTTTCTTCAAGTTCTTTCTTCTTCTCACGAATAAAGCTGTCCATGTCATCCACTTCGTAATGCTGAAATGTTTCCACCACATCATCAAATAACGGCATCGTGTCTTCGGGGCTTTCAAACAGCCAAGAATAACCTTTTTTGTCATTGACCAAGCGTAGCGTCAGTTGATATTCCAAAAAATCATCTCCTCGTATAGTATGTTTAAGGTGCAAATCCATCTTGTAGCTGAGCATATCGTAGCAAAATGGGCTGTAATAAGCGTATACCCGATTTTCACACAGTCAGTCCTGAAGAAAACAAAATTGCTAAGTGAAATAACTGTTTCGAAAACAGTAGATACGGATACTTTTAATCCATCTCTTCACTGAAAAAGATATGTGAAAGCCCGACAAGCGAAGGAAGCTTAAGGATTATACCGCTTCCCAAAAAGTGAAATCAAAGCCCGTCACAAGAGCGTCTACTCACTCGTGATGGGCTTTTGCGTTGATTTTATTCGGAAGGTAGTTGCATCAAATAAACTTCTTAATTCCTGGCATGCCATAGATCAGCCAGTAGATGAGTTTTGCTTCGTCTTCGTTGCCACTTTCAAGAGATAGCGAACGAGGAAATTCACCTGGATTTTTGTCCTCTTCGATAAGATCAAGGAGATCCACGTTCCAGATGACCGCTTCTATAGAAAGCTCTTCTAATTCGCTGCCTTCGAGCGTACCATCATGCATATCCATGATGGAATCAAAGTAAAAATCGATCGCTTCGTATTCTTCTGGCGGGAATTCGGCCATAAAGTCTTCTGCTTTGCTCCACTTTCCGGCACGAATATAAGTGCTTGCGAGCAACCACCGTGCACCTTGCTGATCATTCGGATTCAGTTCTAATAACGTTTCAAATGGCTGGATCGATTCAGCATATTTTTTCTGACTCATTAACCAAGCGCCATAGGCAAATAAAGCACGCAAGAATGGTCGGTGCAACACGTAATCCCAAGTGATGTCAGCATCTTTTTCAAGTTCTGACTTTTGCTGCCCGGATTGGATAGCCTTCAGGTAATGTTTTTGTTTCTCCGCAGGATCTGACGTGATTTCAGCCATCAGCAAATTGGCATCTGTATTTTCAGCATCCAGTTTAAACGCCTGCTTTGCTAGTTTTTGGCGTTCTTTTTCAGTGACAGCGTCATAAGCTTGATAGCTCAAAAGTTGTGCAGCTTCCCTATCATCTGCGGGTAAGTAAGGCGAGTTCATCGATTGTTGAACGATTTGGTTCAGGTCAATTTCAGATTCGGCATCTGAATGTTGTACCCGCATAACCATCTGCCACATGCCACTTTCGGTGATTCGCGGGTCGGTTCCCATTGTCGTTAGCATTTGTGGCATGAACATGTCTGGATCAACATCCATAGCAACATCCGGATTTTGCATATGTTCCGGCATATCTTTCATGCGATCCATCAAGTAATTTTCCATGAGATCCCGGTACTTTGTTAAGGAAGCAACGGAAGTGTCGAAATACTCGGCAAGGTTTTTTTGCGAGACGTAGAGATTTCCGAAAAAGCCAAAGGTGTTAATGGTTTGTAAAATGCCAGCAGCAACACCTTCTGGTTTACGAGCGTTGAGCGGAACTTCGGTAAGGAAAGCGTAAGCCATAGTCTTCGGAAGTTCACTTTGTAACTGATGTCTTGTCAAGAAGCGTTCGACCAGATCTAATACATCTGTGCCAAATGCGGGAAGTTCCGGCAATTGAGCGTGTTCAGCAAAAACTTTATATAGCTCTAATGAATCATGGACACCGTCTTCTAGCTTAGATTTAATGCTTTCTACTACAACTGTCTGAAAGTGTGGGATAAAAAGGATACCGGAAGTTGGCTGTAATTCTTTTTCATTTTCCAAAGGGTTGCGCATAACGAGCCCAAATAGCCACTCGCCTGGTCGAGCTTGCGTTGATAACGGGAAATGATAAATGTCATTCGTAAGTTCATCACGAATGATGAAATTACCATCTTCCACTGCCTGTATTTTTGCAAGCAAATAAAACGGGTCTTCCCAAGAAGTGAGGATATCTAAGATACGTTGGCGTTTCTGATGCTTTTTTTGACGAGTGATGTATTTTCTCCAAATGTCCACTCGGTCATAAAACACATAAGCTTCATACGCGACCGCTTCAATCATATCCTTGTCAAACACTCCAGACAAAGCTTTATGCCAGTGACGAGTGAGTTGTTCCGCTTCGAAATAATTTGCCGGCTCTAGTCCTTCTTCAGAAAAACCTTCCATAATGCTTTCCAGTTCTAAATTAATTATTTCCTGTATATCCACCACTTGCTCTTTACCGCAACATTTTTTGTATTTCTTGCCACTGCCGCATGGGCAAGGATCGTTTCGTCCAACCACAAGATCATCTCTTTTCTTTAGTTGTTTTCTTCATCGTACAGAGACTGGGATCCAAGTTCAAGAGTGAGTTGAGAAAAAGAAGCGTGTCCTTGAAAAGGGAAATTTCTAACTGATTTTGACAATTCCCCAGTTTATAACTCACTCATTGCGGCGCTTATTAAACGAACAGCGCAGCAGTAGCTTTTTGTTTTTTCTATCTTACAAATTACGAGGCAGTATCCACACAAAAAAAGGAGGTCTAGCCACCAATCCCGCAAAATTATCAGAAACTGTAATGAAAAACACCCTTACTGAGCGACGGGCATCTCGATGCCGACGATCCAATAAAGGGTGTTTTAAATGTCTCAATTAAACTCTATAAGATTCCAAATCCGGTGCTTGGCGTTTCAAGCTTGCCTGTTCATAAGAAAAGGCGAGCTCGATCAAACGTGCTTCGCTAAACGCTTGTGCGCTAAACGTGACACCAACGGGATGCCCGCTGCTCGTATAGCCGGCCGGAACGGTGATGGATGGGTAGCCTGCTTTTGCGGGCATATCGGCACCGCGGTTGTTTTGGAATAATAATGCGTCCAGTTGGTGTTCTCGAGTGACGAAATCCAATCCTTCTAAAGTAGAAGTACGTAAATCAGTTTTGCGGTGTTCTAGGTATGTCGGATTGTTCAGATCGTCGCTCAAAGCCTGCGATTTTTCCAGCTCGGCTTGGCCGAATCTCATGCGACGCTCGGGTTCTTGTTTGTTGAACTCGATAACGTCTGCGAGTGATTTGACCGACACTTCAGTAGGTGTGGTGCGCAAATAGTCGTTGACGTTTCGCTTGAATTCATACCACAAGACGTCTGACTCAACTGATGACTTTGGAATCGTTACTTCAATAACTGTTGCACCGAGTGCTTTGATTTGCTCGATGGCCTCATCCATAATGGCACGCTCTTCTGGTGCTTTGTCGTTCAAAAAACTCAGGTCGACGCCAATACGGGCGCCGTTCAAGCCGTCTTTTTTCAAGTACGGTGTGTAATCAGTGAGTGCATGGTCTGTGCTTTTTTGTGTTGCCGCGTCTTGTTCGTCGACACCAGTCATCGCGCCAAGCAAAATTGCCGCATCTGTCACAGTACGCGCCATCGGTCCGGCAGTATCCTGGCTTTCAGCAATCGGGATGATGCGCGAACGACTGACGAGGCCTAGGGTTGGTTTGATGCCGACAATCGAATTGGCACTCGATGGACTCAAAATTGAGCCGGATGTTTCCGTACCAACACCGACGACAGCGAAATTCGACGCAATCGCGGCGCCTGTCCCTGAACTCGAACCGCCAACGTCTTCTGCTTTAAAGACACCGACGCCGTATGGGTTTAGCACTTGTCCGCCGAGTGAACTATAGCCACTCGGTCCTTCTTGCGACATAAAATACGCCCATTCGCTCAAGTTTACTTTGCCGAGAATGATGGCACCTGCATTTCGTAATTGCTTGGTGACAAAGGCATCTTCTTTAGCGAAATTGTGTTCGAGTGCAATCGCGCCGGCTGTTGTCGGCATCAGGTCAGCGGTTTCAATATTGTCTTTGAGCAACACAGGGATGCCGTATAGGGGACCTTGGTTATCTTGTCCGCGATTCTCATCTAGTTGTGCTGCGATTTTCAGTGCGTCCGGATTGATGGTCAAAACGGAATTGATTTTCGGGCCATTCTGGTCGAAAGCTCTGATCCGCTCAAGATAAGCTTCGACTAGTTCCACGGAGGTAAGTTTATGGTCACGGAAAGCTTGTTGAATGTCTTGGATTGTCGTTTCGTTCAACTGGAATGTATTTGTTTTCATATGTAGGCTCCTCACTAAAATGATGTGCTGTTGTTAATTGTACATTAATTCTTAATTTTACATAAAGTATAGTGTATCGCTGGACTTGAATAATAGTTTCGAAAACCAAATCGTTTGAGTTTGGAGAGATGGAAGAGTAATCTGAAAATAGAATTGAGAGGAGTGGGAGTAGATGGAAAAAGCAATTCCAGAAGTGACGTTAAACGACGGAACAACTTTACCCGTTATAGGACTCGGTACATACGGACTGTGGGGCAACGCGGGAGCGAACGCAGTCAGCAGTGGGATCAACGCCGGTTACCGGTTGATTGATACGGCATATAACTACGAAAACGAAGGAGCGGTCGGGGAAGGCATACGACGCAGCGGCATTCCGCGTGAAGAACTGTGGGTAACGTCCAAATTGCCGGGACGTTATCACACGTATGAAAAAGCTTTAGTAGCCATTCAAGAATCGTTGTATCGTTTGCAATTGGATTATTTCGACCTGTACTTGATCCACTGGCCAATGCCAAATCAAGACACTTACGTAGAAGCGTGGCAGGCATTGATCGATGCGCAAAAATGGGGGCTCGTCCGGTCGATTGGTGTCAGCAATTTCTTGCCAGATCATTTAGAGCGCATTATTCAAGAAACGGGAGTGACGCCGAGCTTGAACCAAGTGGAATTGCATCCGTTCTTTAACCAAGCACATCAGCGAAAAGTGCACGCGGACCACGGAATCCAAACACAGTCGTGGAGCCCAATTGCTAAAGCGAAAGATATTTTGACGAATGATACTATTGAGGAAATTGCCGAAACGCACAACAAAACCATTGCCCAAGTCGTGTTACGCTGGCAATACCAAATCGGTTCAGTCTCAATTCCACGTTCTACTTCACCTGAGCGGCAACGGGAAAACTTAGCTATTTTCGATTTTGAATTAAGTGAAGAGGAAATGACGTCAATTTCAGAGCTGTCCCGCCCAGACGGCAGATTGTTTGATATGGACCCGGCTACGCATGAAGAATTTTAAGAATAGGTGTTAATCTACATGCTAAAAAACGGCCGTGTTAGAAACTACTCAGTTTCTAACACGGCCGTTTTTATGTTATTATTTCTCCGCATTTTTTTCTATCTTCATACTCTCCGGATCAAAAAACTTATCCACTAAATCGTAAATCGTGATGAGCTCATAAAGAATGGTGAATTCGGGTGGGAATTCCGTTGGGCGCAGAGCATCGCTTGCGGTGATGTTTTTACTATTGTCCCAAAACAAATCGGTCATGTTTTTTAATTGGCATTGGTGCTTTTCGTGATCGTAGTCGACTGAGTGTTTCAAATCGTTTGCGAGTTCCGTGACGGCGTGCATAATAATCTCTCGCTCAGCGGTGCTCCATGTCAGCGTATGCAACGGGATATAAAGTAAGGCATCTAAATGGAATTCTAAGTTATGTAAGAAGAGCAATTGCTTTTCCGCCATTTGAAGCTCGGCTTCTCGCTCGCGCACCCACGGGTACAAACTGGATTCGTCGCGCTGGAAATGGATGAGTTTCTCGGTCTTCCGAACTTCGATGGTCAGTCCTTTTACGATTAACTTTTCTTCTTGGCGATTTGCATCACTGTTAAAAAGGATCGTTTGGAATGTTTGCTCCAACATGCTACCAGCTCGTTCACTGATGGATTGAATGCTTTGCAGAATATCTTTTCGGTAGTTAGGTGGGAACACCAGCATGTTGACAGTCGTAGACACTAGCAATCCAATCGTTGTTGTTCCTAGTCGAATGAAGAACGACACTAAGACATCGTCATGGATCACTTCGACCATCGCAACAGAGGTCAATGTGGCAACGAGTAATCCAGCGTGCAGATTGAGCCGGTAACAAACTAAAATCGTAGCAACTGCAGCGAGTGTATACGTAATCGGGGAATTCCCGAAGAGTGAGATAAAGAGGACAGCGAAGGCAGAACCAATCGCGGATGCCGGAAACCGGACCAGTCCTTTTTTAATCGAATCGCTCACGGTCGGTTCGATTGTCACAATGGCTGTGATGACCGCGAAGACAGGCGGCCAGCCAAACCATAAACAAATCGTCGCTGTCAAAAAGATCGCAATGCCGGTTTTCACAATTCGCCCGCCACTGAAATGAAAGGATCGCATCATCGTTTGACCCCCCTTCCTTTTGTGTAGTATTTTTTCCTGTAGTCCAGTATATCATTCATGTCTATAGAGACTCTAACTCAATTAGCAACATGTCCTTGGGGAGATTTCGTATCTATTCTGGAAATCACGCAATATTTAAAGCATATTGACTATTGACAACGTTTACATTAGCCTAAAGAAAAGAAATAAAAACGTTTTCTTAAAAGAAAATAGTAAGAAAGTTGGTTGTATTCGCCTTATGAGATCTTGTGTTTGAGACTGTTGTTCAACTACTACTAGTTATCCTGTACTAAATAATAAAAAAAGAAGGAATGCCGAGAAAACGAAAGTAAATAATCATCAAAGCGAGACAAAAAGCGACGCACCTTACAAAAGGAGGAAATGAAAATGAAGAGAAACTATAAAAAAGATTTTACTTTACTAGCACTTTTACTTATTCCAATCGGGGTAGCCATTAACTTTGTTGGGTTTCAAGTAGCCCAAGTTTTAAGGTTACCCATTTTTTTGGACACAATCGGCACGATCTTAGTCGGTGTGATTGCAGGTCCGTTAGTTGCGATTGTAGCAGCTTTTATAACAAACTCAATTACTGCGATTTTTAATCCAATCTACTTCCCGTATGTTATTACGTCCATGGCAATCGGTTTAGGTGCAGGTTTGCTTTCAAAATACGGCATGTTCCGCACGATTTATAAAGCCATAATTTCAGGTCTTATAATTACGGCAATCGCGGTAATAGCTTCTGCACCTATTACGGTTTTGTTTTTTGGAGGAGCGACAGGCAATACATCGTCTGCCATTACGGCGACATTTTTAGCGATGGGTCAGAATATTTGGAGTGCAGTTTTCACTTCAACAATTATTACGGAAATTGCGGACAAAGTGATCTCGGTCTTATTTGTTTACTTTATCGTGAAAAGTATGTCGGATCGCTATTTATCCAAAATGAAGTATGGCCATTTGTATATGAAAAAGAGCAATCGCAATAAATAAGTATTTCGTTGCTTTGACTAAGCGAAAAGTACGTTAAGGGAGATAATATAGGATGAAAAACTCACTAGTGAATTTGTATCCGTTAACCAAATTTTATTTTGCTTTATTTATTGCTGCTACTGTCATCATTGTTCCTAATTATGTGTTTGCCTTTGCTTGGTTTCCGGTGTTGGTACTGATCGCAGTTGCTGCTGGTGTGGCCAAGTCATTTTTATCTTTTATCTTAAAAACGTTAGTTATCTTGTTAGTCATTGTATTTTTGATGCAGTTATTCTTTTATCCCGGAGAAGAAGTTCTTGCCTCCTGGTGGATTTTTGAGATTTCCAGAGAAGGTTTGAATTATGGATTGACGTTAACTTCACGAATTTTAGCAATTGGTTCTGCTTTTATTTTGTTTTTCCGCATTGTGGAAGTAAAAGATTTTGTGAAATCACTGGAAGATGCCGGCATGCCATCTGCAGGAGCGTATGTTGTATTGTCGACATTACAAATCATTCCAGAGATGCGACGTCAGTCAAACACCATAATGGAGGCTCAAAAAACACGAGGAGTCGAAACAGAAGGTTCGATTATAACTAGAGCAAAAGCTTTCTTTCCGACATTAACACCGCTCATTCTTTCTTCGATAGCAAGTACAGAAGAGAGAGCCATAACTTTAGAGGCACGGGCTTTTTCTGCACCTGGGAAAAAGACCAGTCTTCACAAGTTGACTAAACGGCCAATCGATCGTGTCCTGCCGTGGATTTATATCATTATTGTGATAGGACTTATTATTTGGAGGGTTTTCTGATGACATCAATCATCCAACTGAAAAACGTTTCTTACAGGTATCCCGTTGGTGATGAATGGGTACTGAAACATATAACAGTAGATATAAAAAAAGGAAGCTTTGTATCCATAGTCGGAAATAATGGATCAGGTAAAACGACACTTTGCAACATCATCAGAGGCTTTATTCCACATTTTCATAAAGGAGAATTGGACGGTACCGTTATACTGGATGGCAAAGATATGAATGACTATGAACTTGGCCAACTAAGTGAAAAGATTGGGTATGTTTTTCAAAATCCATTTACACAAATATCGGGTGTAAAAGAGACGGTTTTTGAAGAAGTGGCATATGGTCTAGAAAATTTAGGAGTTCCTGTAGAAGAAATCTATCCGAGAGTAGAAGAAGTTTTAACACTCGTTAATATTCAGGACTTACGTGAAAAAAATCCATTTGAACTTTCAGGAGGCCAGCGACAGCGTGTAGCACTAGCTTCTATTATTGTAATGGATCCAGAAATTTTAGTAATAGATGAGCCTTCTTCCCAGTTAGATCCTATCGGGACGGATCAAGTATTTGAAATCATTCGATTAATGAAGGAAAAAGGAAAAACAATTATCCTTGTAGAACATAAAATGGATTTGGTAGCTGAGCATTCGGATACATTAATTCTTTTAGACGAAGGCGTTATTTTAGTGCAAGGCGAGACGAGGAAAGTATTGAGCGATCCTCTTTATGCAAGCGCAAATGTCCAGTATCCTCATGTAACCGAAGTAGCTCTTGAACTTCAAAAAGCCGGAGTTCCGCTAGAGTTTTTACCTATAAAATATGCTGAAATAATGACTTGTTTTAAAACTAGTGTAGGGGGATTAACTGATGACTAATCTCGTTTTGAACAATATTGGTTTCAAATACCCCGATGGAACACTGGCATTGGAAAATTTATCACTGGAAATTCCGCAAGGGCAGAGAGTGGCAATAGTGGGACAAAATGGTGCAGGAAAAACAACGGCAGTAAAACTGATGAACGGCTTATTAAAACCAACCACCGGCGAAGTTATTGTAGGAGAGTGGAATACAACTTCCAAGACCACCGCACAACTGTCACGAAAAGTAGGTTACGTTTTTCAAAATCCAGACGATCAAATCTTTCATAACGAAGTGATAAAAGAAGTGCGATTTGGACCGAAAAATATGGGATTTGATCCGGAGCGTATTGAAGAGATGACTCAATGGGCATTAGAGCTTTGTGGCATTTCACAGTATGCAGAAGAAAATCCGTACAATTTGCCGTATTCCATGAGAAAATTTGTGACGATAGCATCTGTTATCGCAATGGATTCTGACGTGATTATTCTGGATGAACCAACAGCGGGACAAGATAAAATTGGTTTGGAAATACTGGGGAATCTGTTGAAAACACTAGAGTCCATGGGGAAGACCGTAATAACCATCACCCATGATATGGAATTTGTAACCGATCATTTCAAGCGAATCATCGTGATGGCGAATCGTCGAATTGTAGCAGATGATCAAGCAATCGCCATTTTTTATCAAGAAGAAATTTTAAAAGAAAGTATGCTGAAACCTCCGGCAGTTGCTCAAATGGCTGCTTTACTGAATATTCCTCATGCGGTTCTATCAAAAAAAGAGTTGATTGAGTATATAAAAAGTCACCATCAGTCTGTAGAGAAAGTATAATGCGTACGAAGACAATTGATAGTCCGTCACGGCCCTCACTCGTCTACATTGATGAACGTTACAAAGAGAAGACTGCGAATGTTTTACTGGAGAGCGGAGAGGCCATTTCTATAGATACGACCGTGCATAAAGGAAAGCTAGTTATAGCGGAATAGAATAGCTACAATTCAATGGAACCGAAAAGCTCAAGAGGATGCGCGTCACAGGCATTCTCTTTTTTCATGGTCTCTTTTGAACTTTACTATACAAAGCCTTTTAATAAAATTGGATTTTTCAGATTAATAATTATATTTTAGTAAAAATTATGATGAAAGGGTTTACTTTTAGTAAAACTATTGATTATAATACATTTATAAATAGCTAGGAGGGATAGGATGAAATTTTCAAAGGGGTATGTATTTCTCGTCTTTACTTTAGTGCTTGCCATGTTGTTATCGGCATGCAGTTCGTCAGAATCAAGCGATGGAAAAAACGAGGATGGCAAAGTCACACTTCGTTTTGCGACATGGGATGTAGGGGAAGATGTTGAACTTCAAGAGAAACTAATCGATCAATTTAACGCAGAAAACACAGATATTAATGTGGTTTTGGAGGCATATGGTGGGGATTATGATACCAAAATCACCGCAGGCATCGGGGCTAAAGATGCGCCTGACGTCATGTATATGTGGAATTACCCGCAATACAAAGATGCGCTTGAGCCATTAGATCCTTATATTGAAGAACGTGACAAAGAGTATAAAGAAAATTTCTATGAGGCATTATGGAACTACAACTCAATCAACGAGGATGTCTATGGACTTCCAGTAGGATATACAACTCATGTTGTTTACTACAACAAAGACTTGTTTGACAAAGCGGGTCTAGCGTATCCGAAAGCTGGATGGACATGGGACGAATTCCAGGAAGCTTCTAAGAAGTTAACAAATAAAGGGGACAAGACGACAGGTTTCGCTTTCCCAGGAAAACCAGATCCATATGATTTTGAAATGTATCTGTGGGGTAACGGTGCGTCTTACGTCGATGACAAAGGAAACCTAGACGGCAGCTTGAATTCACCTGAATCAATCGAGACGTTTGACATGTTTTATAACATGCTTAAAGAAGAAGTGGCTATCACTTCTGAGAGTTGGGGCGATACAGAAATGAAATCAGGCAAAGTTGGTATGATCATCAATGGCGCTTGGTACCTATCTGCTTTTGAAGAAGCTGGCATAAACTACGGCGTTGTTGAAATTCCATCGTTTGGAGACAAGCCAAGTGCAAGTATTGTAAGTTCTTCTGGAGTTGCGATGTCTAAAGACTCGGAGCACAAAGAAGAAGCATTTCGATTCATGGAATTTTGGACTGGGGAGCAAGCAAACAAAGAAAGACTTTCGTTTGAATTGCCAGTTCTTAAAAGCGTCGTAGAATCAGAAAAGTTAGAAGAAGATCCAACTAAAAAAGTATTCTACAGTATGTTGGAACAAAGTAAAGAATATACACCAACCTCCTTTATAACAGAGGATTGGAGTCAGTTATCGGAAAATTTAGAACTTACTTTCGAGCAAATGTTCAACCCGAGTACTCGAGTCGAACCGAAAAAAGCCATTAAGACTGTAGTGGAATAATCGTGGACAGTTAAGAAGATGAAGAAAAATGAGAAAGTATTTAGGTTCGTTCTCATTTTTCTTTATAAAGTGATTTATTGTTTTTAGGTCAAACCAATAAGAGGGAAAAACATGCCCATTAAAAAGAAAAAAGAAAAAAAGTTCACATTAATCCGTAAACGTGTTCCTTATCTATTCATCATGCCATGGATTATTGGTTACCTTGCATTCACGCTGGGACCACTCGCTTTTTCGCTAGTCATGAGTTTATTTGATTGGCCGATTGCCGGTGAAGCGAAATTTATCGGTATAGACAATTTTACTAAAATGTTCACAGCTGATCCTCAGTTTTACAATTCACTTCTTATTACGTTCAAGTTTGCCCTTATTTTTGTTCCGCTCAACTTGGGAGTGGCATTGATTCTCGCACTTCTTATTACGCAGCCAATTAAAGGGATGAAGTTTTTCAGGACCATCTTTTATCTGCCAGCTGTCGTATCGGGTGTAGCGGTATCCATTATTTGGGGATGGATGTTTAACACGGAATATGGGGTGTTCAATTACTTACTGTCTTTTCTTGGACTTGAAGAACCGAGTTGGCTTATCGATCCGAAATGGGCAATTGTAGCCATCGTCATTGCCAGCGCATGGGGCGTCGGCACAATGATGCTGATTTTCTACACGGATATTAAAAGCATTCCGCACGATATGTACGAAGCGGCTGCAATTGACGGCGCCGGTGTGATTCGCCAATTTATTAGCATCACGATTCCGTCTATTACACCGACCATTCTCTTTAACGTGATTACTTCTGTCATTGCCGCATTGCAGCAATTAACGCTGGTGCTACTCTTGACGGGTGGCGGTCCGTTAAAATCAACGTACTTTTACGGACTGTTTGTCTACAACAATGCATTCAAGCACCATGAACTGGGCTATGCCAGTGCCAATGCGTGGTTCATGTTTATCATCATCATGCTATTTACATTAATGATCTTTAAATCTTCCTCAGCTTGGGTCTTTTATGAAGCCGAAGTAAAAAAGGAGAAAAAAGAAAAAAGGGAAAAAAAGAAAAAAAGTGAGGTGAAAAATAATGAAGATTTCCAAAAGGCATAAAATTATTGTTTACTCTGTCCTTGTTATTTTTTCCCTTTACTTTGTCTTTCCTTTTTTATGGGCATTGATTACTGCGATTAAAACAGAACCTGAAGTATTTTCGTACCCGCCAAAATTTATACCGGAAGAACTATTGTTCGGTAACTTTGTTGATGCCTGGAATAGCCAAAATTTCGGGGTTTATTTTAAAAACTCGGTGATTGTGACGGTCCTAACAACAATTGGCCAGCTAATTTCCTGTTCTCTCGTAGCTTATGGATTTGCGAGATACGATTTTAAATACAAAAACTTTCTGTTTGTTCTCTTGTTGTCCACCATGATGATTCCGTGGGACGTCACAATGATTCCACTTTATATGCAATTCAACATGCTTGGTTGGATCAATACGTTAAAACCTTTAATCGTTCCGGCGTTCTTTGGTTCTGCGTATTATATCTTTTTACTTCGCCAGTTCTTGATGAATATACCGAAAGATTTGGAGAACGCTGCCCGTATTGACGGGGCGAACGAGTTCCAAATATTTTATAAGATTTTCTTGCCTATTATGAAGGCGCCTCTCGTACTGGTAGCTGTTTTGAATGTTATTTTGGTGTGGAACGACTACCTTGGTCCTTTAATTTATTTGCAAGACAAAGCAAAATACACGATGACCCTTGGACTGGCATCGTTTCAAGGAGTCCATGAACTGCAAATCATTCCGATTATGGCTATTACACTGGTCATGGTTATTCCGCCAGTACTGGTCTTTATATTTGCCCAGAAATACATCGTTGAAGGAATCAGCGGTTCAATAAAGTAACGCTAATACGGAGGGAAATACATGCAACGAAAAATGAAACGATGGGAGGACGTCAGCCTGCTCGCTATGAACAGGTTGCCTGCCCATTCAGACTTTTATAGATACAAACAAATCAAAGAAGCTTTAGAAGTAACGAAAGAAAAAAGTGATGGATACCAAAGCCTTGATGGAGATTGGAAATTTCTTTACCTTCAGGCTCCGGAATATTCACCTCAGCATTTTGAGCAAGCTGAATTCGACATTGCGAGCTTAGACACGATTGCAGTGCCCTCTTGCTGGCAGTTACAAGGATATGGAAATATGCACTATACGGATGTTTTATACCTCATTCCGCTTAACCCTCCATATGTGCCGCATGAAAATCCAACCGGCATTTATTTCAAAGATTTAGTAGTCGAAAACATCGCCCAAGACGAAAACATTGTCTTAAAATTCAATGGCGTTGATTCTGCTTTTGACTTATTCGTCAATGGACAACATGCGGGCTACAGCAAAGTCTCAAGACTGCCGTCTGAATTCGACATTACGGATCTTATTCACGAAGGAACCAATCGATTGACTGTCAGAGTGTACCAATTTTCTGATGGAACTTACTTGGAAGACCAAGACATGTGGTGGTTTTCGGGTATTTACAGAAGTGTTGAACTTTTTAGAAACCACAAAGATACGCTGCAGGATGTATGGATTGAGACGATTCCTGATGAATCTTATGAATCGTTTACGTTCCGTATCAACGGTTCTTTTTGGACGGACAGCATCAAAAAAGTAGACATACAGATTTACTTGAATGGCAAAGAGCAGAATTCCTTAGCAGTCCATGTTGAGGGCGGCAGTTTCCAAGCGACCAAAGAAATCAGTAAGCCTTTACTATGGAGTGCTGAAACCCCTCATCTCTATACAGCTGTCTTGCAATATGATTTGCCGTCAGGAGTCTCTGAGTCTGTACCGGTTCGATTTGGGTTCCGGTCTATTGAAATCAAAGACAATGAAATGAGAGTGAACGGCAAACGCATTTTCTTTAACGGAGTAAATCGTCACGATTTCAATCCAGATCAGGGAAGAACGGTTACTTATGAAGATATGTTGCAGGACGTTTTATTGATGAAGCAACACAACATCAACGCAGTCCGAACAGCTCACTACCCGAATCAGGATGTTTTTTATGACCTATGCGACGAATACGGACTTTATGTGATAGATGAGACAGACCTGGAATGTCATGGATTTGAAAACACCGGAAATTACAACTGGATCAGCGACAACGAACAGTGGGAAAAGCAATACGTCGATCGTGCGATTCGGATGGTAAAGAGAGACCGGAACCATCCGAGTGTCATCATTTGGTCTTTAGGAAATGAATCGGGTGTGGGCCGAAACTTTACAGCCATGTACGATGCCATCAAGAAAACGGATGCGACTAGGCTTGTTCACTACGAAGGAGACCGAGTGGCGGCTTACAGTGACATGTACACAACGATGTATACTCGGTTGAATGCACTCGAAGAAATCGGACAGAATGCGGAAGGCAAAAAACCACATTTGCTTTGCGAATATGGTCATGCTATGGGAAATGGACCTGGCGGCTTGACGGAATACCAAGAAGTCATGAGAAAATACCCGAGACTACAAGGTGGGTTTATTTGGGAATGGTACGATCATGGCATCCGGAAGACTGATGACGAGGGAAACACTTATTTTCTTTATGGTGGGGATTACGGAGACTTCCCTACTAACGGAAACTTCTGTATCGATGGACTGGTCTTTCCGGACCGCACACCCTCTCCTGCGTTAATTGAATACAAAAAAGTAATTGAACCCATTGTGACAGAAGCAACAGCGGGCAATCCGTTTCGTGTGAAACTAAAAAACCGTTACGACTTCCGAAATTTGAAAGGCATCCATCTTCGCATTCGAGTGGAATCATTTTCAGAATTAATCGAAGAAGTGGAAGTCGAACTGCCCAGTCTTTCAGCAGGTGAAGAACTCGAATATACGTTGCCAATCGATCAAGCAAAAGCATTGGCGCATGAAGAGGTTTGGCTGCGGTTCATCTACAGTGAACCAGAAGCTACAAATTACGCAGAAAAAGGACACCCAATCACGCGTGAGAGTTTCTTGGTTGAGGTGACGAAGCGAAATAAGACCGTTAAAGATCTATCCCTTACTTCAAGAAATCAGATTTGGGTTGAGGAAACACCGGTAAGGTTGCGGGTAACGAGTGCACATTTTCAAGCGGAATTTTCAAAAGTGGAAGGGGCCTTAATCTCTTTTGCTCTCGACGGAGAAAAAATTATTGAAGAGGGTCCGGAACTAACCTTATGGCGAGCATCAATCGACAATGATATGTACAAACGGGATGCTTGGCTCAACAAATACTTCATAAAAAATGCCAAGGAACAAATGGTGTCACTGGAACATCATGTTGGCGATGGATTTGTCGATGTAGAAATTCAAAAGTATATGTCTAGCCTCAACCAAGCATGGGGTTTTAACGTTCGCTATCATTATCGAATTACATCACACGGCGTATTAAATCTTCAATTGGTTGGTGAAAAAGTAATTAGAGGAAACGAAATACCGGACATGCTTCCGAGAATTGGCATCAATATGAAGCTTAACCAGGCTTATAACGAAGTGACGTGGTACGGTCGTGGCGACTCTGAAAATTATCAGGACTCCAAGCGCAGTCAGCCAATTGGTCTCTATACGAAATCGGTTGAAGAGTTGCATACGGACTATGTCTATCCTCAAGAAAATGGATCGAGATGTGATGTCTCCTTCCTGGCATTGTCAAAAGGACAGCAGTCAATCCTAATTAACTTCAAGGAGATTCGCGACTTCACCATTCATGATTACGAAGTAGCAGCGCTTGAAGCGGCACAGCATCGTGGAAAAATTGAGAAATCCCCCTATAATGTGTTGACTGTCGACTACAGACAAAGCGGCCTGGGCAGCAACAGCTGTGGTGAAGAACAGTTACCACCGTATAGAGTAGGGGTAGAAGACTTTGAAATGACGCTTGAAATCAGAGCGATTCCTAAGTCCAACCTTATTGAAGAAAGTCGATTTTTTGTGGCAAGATAAAAAAGGGCTAGGAGAGATCGGATGAAACTAGATATTAAAGAAATCCCGTTTTCCAGATATGGCTCGTATTTTTGCATTTCGGAAGAGAAGGATTCGAAGGATGTTTATATAAGAGATGTTCACGGAGGGGATGATGCCCCTTCTCGGTTGTTCAAAATTGCTTTGGTAGAGAATGGAATTGAGCAGGATTTTGAAGTCCATGCTTCGGAAGTTTCTGTTCAATTCCACATTAAAGGACGTTCCGAAGCCGCTGTAGAAATGATAATTCCAAAAGAAAATGAACTTCATATAGAAGTGAAAAATATTGAACTTAAGCTGACTGCAGATAAAGGTAAGTATGATTCCATTATGGAATTAGCGAGAGGTATGTTTGAATATCATATTTATCCTAAAGAATTAAAACTGATGCTACTTAATCTTGGCGGGACTCTAAATGTTCAAGCGCCTTGGAACATTATTGGAAATGATTATATCGATATTTGTTTGAGTAAAGGACATTTTGTCTTTGAAAGTTACCAAACCGTTTACAAGGAGAAGAAATACTCGTCGTTTCACGAAGGCAAGGACCAGGTCACTAGACAATACAAGGCATGGTTTCAATCAATGAAACCTCTTCAGGCAGATGATCAGTATCTTTCTTCTATTGAAAGAGCGGCTTACATCACCTGGTCGAGCGTCGTTCACCCCCACGGACTATTGCGGGAGCCTGCCATGTATATGTCCAAGTTATGGATGTATAATATTTGGTCATGGGATAATTGTTTTAATGCTTTAAATTTAGGAAGAGAACACCCGGAACTGGCTTATAAGCAATTGAAAATTTTTATGGATACACAGGACGAATCCGGAGCTTATCCAGATTTTGTGAACGATAAATTTATTTCTTATAACTGCACGAAGCCGCCAATATTTGCGTTAGTGTATGATCAGCTGATGCAAAAAAATGATTATTTTAAAGAAACATCGCGAATAAGGGAAGTCTTTGAATCTACTAAAAAAGTAATGTCTTATTACGACAACTACCGGACATTCAAAGAGCGTCTTCCGCATTATAAACATGGCAATGATTCAGGTTGGGACAATGCTTCACTATTTCATGAAGGCATGCCAGTAGAAGCGCCGGACCTCGCCAGTTTTCTCATCCGTTCATCCGATATTTTAGCTTCTTTTGCGGAAATTCTGGGTGAAAAAGAAGAAGCCGTATCCTTTAAAGAAAGAGCCGATTCCATGTTTGAGTTATTGATGAGCCGGCTGTATGACGCAGATGGTTTTTATGGTAGAGTCGGAAAGGAAGGCAAAATCATAACGAATCGTTCCAGCTTGATTCTTAGGCTGCCGTTGCTGATTGCCTACCGGTTGGATAAAACCATTGCAGAAGAACTTGTTAACGACCTTGAGCAAGACTTTGAAACTCGCTTTGGACTTGCAACCGAAAATCCTTCAAGTCCTTATTACAAAGAAAATGGCTACTGGCTTGGTCCAATTTGGGCACCAGTCACTTATTTGTTCATTCACGCATTGGAGGCAAATGGTTACACGGTAGCAGCAGACAGGTTGCGGAAAAAGTTCCTTGACCTGACTTTGGAAGGCGGCATGGCGGAAAACTTTGACCCATTTACTGGGGAAGGGTTGGTCGATACATCGTTCACTTGGACATCAAGTGTGTTTTTACAACTTTTACATGAACACTATGGGGATGATTAAATGCGCAAGTACCTGGGAGAAACGCTTCTTATCATTACAGCGATTATATGGGGTAGCGGTTTTGTAGCAAATGCCATTGCGTTGGATCATTGGACACCTTACCAAATCTTGGCGGGTAGATTTCTGATCGGGGCGGTTATGCTAATCGCTATTTTTTATCGCAGTATTCGCAATCTCAACAAAAAAATAATCATCCAAGGCGTCATATTGGGAATCTTCCTTTATGCAGCTTTTGCGCTCCAGACAGTAGGACTACAATATACAACACCATCAAAAAATGCGTTTTTGACGGCTGTTAATGTGGTGATTGTTCCTTTTTTAGCGCTCGTTATCTATAGAAGAAGAATAGACTTTTTCGAATTAGGCGGTGCCTTTTTGGCGATGCTCGGCGTCGGCGTACTTTCGCTGAAAATAAATTCGACTATCAATATCGGGGATTTGTTGACCCTCGGTTGTGCCGTGTTTTTTGCACTTCAAATTTTTTATACAGCCAAGTACGTAAAAGACTCAGATCCGATACTCCTGACGCTTGTACAGATTACTGTGGCTGCAGTGATTGGTGTACTGGTTGTCGTTTTCAAGGGAGATCCGCTTGTTGTAGCTGAAAAAGAAGGGATTCTATCTCTCGTCTACTTAGGTGTTTTTTCAACTACGATTGCCTATCTTCTTCAAACCGTCGCTCAGAAGTGGTTATCTGAAACGACCGCGGCGATTATTCTTTCAACCGAATCTTTTTGGGGGATGGTCTTTTCCGTAGCGCTTCTCGCAGAAGTGATGACGTTCAAAATGATCGTGGGTGCTGCATTGATTTTATGTGCCATTGTCGTTTCAGAAACGAAATTTTCGTTTCTCAAAAAGAATAAATTAGAAAGAATCAGCTGAACATGTATATAATGGAAGAAAGAGAAAAGTTAGTAGGAGATTAATGATGGCCACAATCAAAGATATAGCCAATCTGGCTAATGTTTCAATTACGACCGTGTCGAGAGTTCTGAATTACGATGAGACACTCAATGTCTCGCCAGAAACTAGAAGAAGAGTATTTGAGTCAGCGGAGGATTTGTCCTATGTAGTGGCGCCGAAAAAAAAGAAAAAAAGTAAATGGCGAGTCGGCATCTATGACTCTTTCTCAATGGAAGAAGAACTGGTCGACACCTATTACCTATCGATTCGCGTAGCTCTTGAAAAAAAGCTGATCGAAAAACAAATCGAATTCTACCGGATCGACGAAGAACAAAATGGCAATAAGCCAAAAAATCTCGATGGCATACTAGCACTGGGTACTTTCAAGAAAAAAGACATTGAAAAAATTCTCGATTTTGGAAAACCGTGCATTTTCGTGGATTCAAATCCGGATCCTCAGTATTATGATTCAGTCATTATTGATTTTAATTCGGCGACGCGAAAAGCACTTGATCACTTGATTGAATTGGGTCATGAATTTATTGGATTTATTGGCGGGGTAGAAACCGACATGTACGGCAACCGATTTAAAGATTTGAGACAAGATGTATTTGAAAAATACTTAAAAGAAAAAAACATATTCAATGAAGAGTTAGTGAAAATTGGGGGCTACGATCCAAAGGACGGGTACACAAACTTAAGAGAAATGCTGGCAGGCAAGGTTAAACCAACGGCTGTATTTGTTGCTAATGATACGATTGCTGTTGGATGCTACAAAGCTGCTTTTGAACTGGGAGTAAAGATACCTGAGGACTTAAGTATTGTGGGATTCAACGATGTAGCTACAGCTAAATATATGATGCCTCCTTTAACTACTGTTAAGCTCTATACAGAAGTAATGGGAGAAACGGCGGTTGATTTGTTAATTGATAGATTGACGACTAAACGGGAAGTCAGTAAGAAAATAATTATCGATACCAAATTAGTCATTCGAGAAAGTTCCGCTAAGCCACAAAAGTGACCGGGTACCGTTTACACATAGACACTTACCACTTCAACAGTTGAAAAAGACGATGGTGAATGTTCTAGTGGAGAGCGGCGAAACGGATGTGGCAGAGCAAAACGAAAAAGTTTGATGGACTAGAAGATAGGTAAATATAGAATATCTGTAATTCAATTGAACCGAGAAAGCACAAGAGGATGCGCGTAACATGCATCCTCTTTTTTGACATGCCCCCTTTTTTCATACCTTGTACTAAAATGTAAGTAGATTAACTAGGTGCTAGAAATTGTCTGTTTTGTCTGCTTGTTTAGACGTGAAAAATTCGGGGATATACTAGTATTAGGATTTTTTATAACCTAGAGGAGGAAATTTAACATGGCAAAAGTATTAGCAGTCTTATCAAGTGGACATAAGGACACTGAAAATAATTACGAAACTGGCTGGTGGGCAGAAGAGTTGTTCGCACCGAAAGAGATATTGGAAAAAGCAGGACATCAAGTAGACTTGGCTTCACCACTCGGTGGCAAACCGACACTTGATCAAGTCAGCATTAGTGAAGATTATGACCCTGAAGGCAAATACAAGAAAATGTATGAATCGGGAATCGCGGACAATACTGCTGCTCTTTCTGACGTCAATGCTAAAGACTACGATGTCGTATTCATCGTGGGTGGTCACGGAGCAATGTATGACTTGACTGAAAGTGAAGAGCTTCGTAATATCATCAATACCGTGTACGACAATGGCAACATCGTTTCGGCTGTCTGCCACGGACCGGCTCCATTAGTTTGGACAATGCGTCCAAATGGCAAAAGCATCATCGATGGGTTAGACGTAACCGGCTACCCAGAAGCGGTTGAACCTGAAGGCCTTCCAGAAATTCTCCCATTTAGCTTGGAAGCGAAAATGAGCGAAGTTGCCAATTATAGTGCTGACAACAAAGTGGTATGGGGCAATGATCAATTGGTAACTGGCCGCGATCCATTTTCTGCTGAAGAATTGGCAGAGGAATTGGTGAAGGCTTTGGAAAAACGAAACAACAAAGGAAACTAAATGATGGAACCTATCGTCATTACCGCGATTCTAAAGCCAAAAGAAAACATGGCAGATCAATTATTAACGGAACTGAACACAGTTCTAATTGCGTCACGCGCAGAAGCGGGGTGCGTAAGCTATGTTCTCCATCAATCGATTGAAGACGACACGTTTGTTCTTCACGAGACCTGGCAAGACAAAAACGCGCTCAAGAATCATGTCGCTACTCGTCATTATCAAGAATACCGGACGCATACGGCGGACTTGGTTGAGAAGCGAGAAGTCTTTAAGTTAAAGGCTCTTTGATTTAGTGGGAATGTTAAAAGTAGAACTTTGCGGTGATTCACTGCAAAGTTCTACTTTTTTTGTGCTGAATTGTCTGTTGGCAGGATGGAGAACGTCGTAAAGTGTGATAGGGTTAAATGAGCCATTGATATTCCTGTTAATTCCTAATGGACTGCTCGTTTTGCTGTGGACAAGAACATAAAATAATCTCAAAAGAAAGCCAGGTGGTCAAAGATGAAATCGTATATTATCCGAATTGAATTGGAACACTCAAATCCACTTATTTGGCGCAAAGTAATCATGCCAGCAGGTGCCACATTTAATATGCTGCACGACATTGTGCAACAGACTAGCAATTTTCAGAGTGGCTATCCGTCGGAAGGCTATCATCTATTCGAATTTGAGTTAGCGGAAGACGGCATTCGAGTGACAAATGACGAAGAAGCTTACGAAGAACACCAAGGGTTTAAAAAGAACAAAAAGATGTTCGCGGAGCGACTAAAGAATATGGAACCGCAGTATAGAAAGTTTGAAGAGGCTTATCAAGAGCGGTTATCGGCAGTTGTTCGGAAACCTTCGGGCATTAAAATTGATGAATTTTTGGAGAAGCACAAAGAGTTAGTATACAGCTACGATTTTGGTGATGGCTGGCAGTTCCGTATCAAGCTTGAAACTATCGTCGACGATTATTATTTCGGTTTCCCAACGCTACTAGACGGGGCAGAGACAGCACCACCGGAAGATGTAGGAGGCATTCCAGGATTTTATGACTTCTTGCAAATTTACCGAGATCAAAAGCATACGGAGCATAAAGAGATGAAAGACTGGGCAGATAGCCAGTCTTTTAGAGAGTATGATCCTGAATGGATTAATCAGCGATTGAAAAGCCGGATGTACAAAAAGACGGAATGGGATAAAATCCACCATGACAATTACCGGATTATTGAGGATAAGTACAGGAAAAGTTAGAGATAGATTTACAGACGCTTACTAAATAAAAAGTTAACTGAAAAACCGCCGATGGAAGTTACTCCGTCGGCGGTTTTTGGGTAATAAAGAAATTAAGAAAATTTTTGAAAATCTTCTAATTTCAATCGTGCTTTTGTTGTAACAGAGCAATTG
Source organism: Planococcus kocurii (assembly GCF_001465835.2). Classification (NCBI taxonomy): domain Bacteria; kingdom Bacillati; phylum Bacillota; class Bacilli; order Caryophanales; family Caryophanaceae; genus Planococcus; species Planococcus kocurii. The sequence goes on along the minus strand of NZ_CP013661.2, from coordinate 1,029,965 downwards.
ATACGTTTTTAGTATACGGCAACAAACTCAGTGAATGTCCCGTTTTTTGAAATTACCGCCTCGAACTTCGGCAACGTCGTAAACCGCAACAAAGGCGTTGTTATCAATTTCAAAAATGATTTCTTTCATCTTACTGTCTTCGAGTCGGTTGATGATGCACGTGATTTCTTTGTAGTCCTCATTTGTGTAAGCCCCTTTGACGATATTGTAGGTAGCATTACGTCCGAGACGGTCGTAGATGGTTTGGACGAGCAGTTCGGGGTCACGCGAAATAATTTTATACGTTTTAGAACCACTAAATCCTTCTTCGACCAAGTGGATTACTTTGGCTGCAATGTAATAAGCGATTCCCGACAGAAAAGCGCCTTGCAGACCAAAGACGAATGAGACGATGATAAAGACGAACATGTTGAGAAATAAGATCAGGTCACTCGTCCCAAATGGCAATTTGCGCGACAAGAGTACCGCCAGCATATCGATTCCATCAAGCGCACCCCCGTTTCGCAAAGCAACCCCCATTCCAAAACCAATGATGATTCCGCCAATGACTGTAATCAGTAAGGTATCTCCTACGATGATGGGTGGGAGATGGTGCATGAGGGTCGTTGCATAGGCAAGGGAAGCGATGCCGATGGTGGAATAGATGGCAAAGCTTTTCCCGATTTGTTTATAGCCTAAATAGACAAATGGAATATTCAAGACAGCAATCAGCAAACCTAAAGGCATTCCGGTCAATTGGGAGCCGACGATGCTGATGCCAGTGACCCCGCCGTCCGATACATTGTTTGGAATCAGCACGGTTTCAAGACCATAGGCGGTGATAAAAGCACCGATGATAATGGGCAGTGCTCGTAAAAACAACTTCGCTTTATGGAATTTTCGTTTTTTATTTGTTGCAGTCATGCGATTCCTCTTTTCTGTCATTTCATGTTGTTTTTATCCTCAACTATTAACTATAATGCTTTTACTCCTCGTTTAGTAGGACCAAGTTCAATGGAATCGAGTAAATTTCTAGAGGATGATATACAATCAATCACTCTTGTGATGAAGAGAAAGCTTCTTCAGTGGAGGGAAGACCGATTTACATGACCGCAGTCTGCGCGTTTGGTGCAGGAAGATAATTTTATGAAATGAGGCTATCCAAAAAATTCCTTTCACATGATATGATAGAAGCTTATCAAAGTGTTGAAATGCTATATAGACGGATAAGAATAGGAGCTAACTAAGCAATGGAGATTACCTACGATGTAACCGAAGAGGCGTATATTGACTTTAATTTATACCACGCAAAAAATTCTAAAACGTTAAAAAAGACAATGACTATGCAACGAGTGTTGGTGCCTATTATTTATTTGGTGATGGCCGTCGTTCTTTCGTTTGTATTAGATATCCCCATCTTGTTTATGGTAATTCCATTTCTCATCATCGGAATTTTATGGGCTATTTTTTATCCGAAATATTTTTATCGTCATATCCAGAAATCATCCAAAAAACTGCTTCGAGAAGGGAAAAACGAAGGAGTACTTGGAACACATACGATGATATTCACAGAAGCGGGTCTTCGGGAAGTCAGTGCGACAGGTGAAAAACTCGTATCATGGGCTGGTATTGAACATATCGGCGAAGATGCATCCAATTTGTACTTATACAATAGCGGATTGTCTGCTTTTATTGTGCCAAAAGGCAAGTTAGCTGATGTTTCGGAAGTGCGACAGTTTTTGTTAGCCAAGGTCAAAGGACGAATCTAAAAGTCCACTGTTTTTAGAAAGCGTTATCTACACTAGACGATATCTGACTATACGTAGGAACACAGTAAAACCCTCGAATCTTTGGTCAAAGATTCGAGGGTTTTCGCTGTCAAATCAGTTTTTCGTTTTTCTTCATTTGCTGCGTAAGTTTGATGAACAAGTAAACATAAAGTAAGAGTACGGCAGTAACCAGCGCTAAAACGAATTTTGAGAACAGGTTGCCATCCCACGTCAGCAATAAACCGATTTGAGTAACGAGCATACAAGCAAAGATGACAAGATAGAAGGAAAACATTCTTTTATACATTCCTTTAATAGAAGCGGGATCTGAATAAATCCGTTTGTTGCCAATGATGGTAGTGTCGGCACGGAAATAATGAAATTGCATCACTTCTGTATGCATATGTTCCCAGCCGACTTGTTTATACAAGTCAAAATACTCATCGGTCGCCTCTTGGAAATCGACTTGGTAAATATACGAAATTTCAAGATTTTCTTCGAAATAATAAAATCCCCATTTGTATTTAACGAAATGCCATCCTTTGGCTGACATTTCCGTTAGCCAGTTGGCTTCTTTTTCGATATCATTCGCGAGCGACAGTTTAAACTTCTTCATTGTTTTCATCAGTTTCCGCTCCTTTTAAAATGTCATCACTAATCGTCAGCATCTTTTTAAAGCGTTGATATTCTAATTTGAAAACTACATGACCTTCATCTGTCAGTTGATATGTTTTCTTTTGTCTACTTTCTTTTTCAGCAGTGACAAGTTCAATAAGTTGTTGTTTTTGCAAGTTGGTCAACACGCCATACAAGGTGCCAGGTGCTAAAACAATAGCGCCATCGCTGTATTGTTCGATTTTTTTTATAATTCCATAACCATGCAAAGGTTTTTTCGTTAAGGCTAATAACACTAAATATGTGGACTCGGATAGAGATTGCATTAAATCACCTCTTTTTATATATCGTCACTCGATATATCGTTACTCGTAGTATAAGGGGTAATATATTGAGTGTCAAGTTGGTAGAAAGCGACGTTTGGTTCAACTGGATAGTTTTAAAAAGGTGTTTAACCTTACTAACTGACAGGAATAGTAAAAGTAAATCGCTCGAAAAGGATGGAGAGTCAGATGGACATTTACACAATTGGTCACTCGAGTCACTCAAAGGAATTTTTTAGAAAGATGCTGAAAGACAATTCGATTGAGGTACTGGCAGACGTGCGAGCGTTTCCTGGCAGTCGCAAATGGCCACAGTTTTCGAAAGACATTTTTCCAGAATGGCTGGAAGCGGACAATATCCACTATCAGCATTTTCCAAAGCTCGGCGGTCGGCGCCGCAAATCGAAAGAAATTGAAGGAGAGGTAAACGCAGGGTGGAACAATCAGTCGTTTCACAATTACGCCGATTACACATTGACTGATGAATTTAAAGAAGGCATAGATGCGTTAGTGACAATCGCAAGCGAAAAGCGTGTTGCTTACTGTTGCTCGGAGCGGCACCCTTCTCGCTGCCATCGTTTTCTGATCAGTAATTGGCTTGTTGCGAATGGCCATCAGGTTTTTCACATTATTGATGGGAAAGACGAAACGGTAGAGCTAGTCAAACATGAAATTGCCATGTGGGGCGCTCGGGCTGAAGTGAAAAAAGAAGATGGAGTAGAGGTTGTTTATCCGGAAGATAAAAAAGAACGTTGAAAGCAGGAGGCTGAACCAATGGGTTCGTCCTCCTGCTTTTTATGTGTAAATTATTTTTTTAAAATTTTTAGCTAGTTTATTTAAATCAGCCGTATCATCTTCTGCTGTATATGGTAAAATAGTCTTAATTAAAATTTGTAAAATTAAGACATCTTTTCAGTAGAAAGTAAGATTTACACTATTAATAGAGAGGGGTTGTATGTATGTTAGGGGATAAAGATGAAGATGTGTTTACGAAAAAAACAGTGGAGAAACGCAGGCTCGGAGAACCGACTGGCGCGTTTAAAGGTGCAGCATGGGGAGCATTGCTCATAGGGGTATCAACTTATTTGATTGGATTATACAATGCAACGATGGAGTTAAACGAGAAAGGGTATTACATCACAGTCATGATCCTTGGCCTTTATTCCGCTGTGTCACTTCAAAAAGCAGTTCGAGACCGCGATGAAGGAATACGTGTTACAAATCTGTATTATGGCATCAGCTGGTTTGCGCTCATTTCAGCAATCGCACTTATGGCGATTGGCTTGTTTAATGCAGGCAGTATCATCTTGAGCGAAAAAGGATTCTACGGCATTTCGTTTGTCTTGAGTTTGTTTGCAGTAGTGACGGTACAAAAGAACGTCCGCGATACAGAAGAAGCGAACAATATGGATAAATCGTGAAATTGGTAGAACAGTTTTGTCAGATCCATTAAGAAATCAGAGGAATAACAACGATAAAAGTTTACTAAACAGAAAGAGGAAACCAATTGAAAATCCAATTTAAGAAACTGATGGTCTCTATTTTTTTAATCAGCATGTTGTTTACAGGAGGAGTTGGCAACGTTTTTGCACAGGAAACGTCGACTACTGTTCAACAAGCACAACAACATAAACAAGATACCAAGTATTCCAAAAAAGTTATGGAAGCCGTACGTGTTGGTTTAGGAGAAGATGCTAAATCTACACAGCTGGATAGTGTCATCAACAAAATGCCGAAAGTGAAAGTCATGGATCATTACGTAGCTTCCTTTGGTAAAAAGCTGAAAGGCAATGAAGTTCGTCGTGCAGTAGACGAAGTTTTTTCAGTTGATTTAAATCTAGTTTCCAAAAAGGATTATGGCAGTAAGCTGAGCATTTATTCGGATGAAATTATGAAAAGTTTGCGAGTATCTCTGAAAGAATCAGCAGAATCAACAGCTAAAGACGCGAAGATTATGAAGATGAAGAAAAACGAAGTGATGGACCGCTATATAAAAGAACATGACTATGCGCTTACAGGAGCAGCGAATCGAACGCTGATTAACGAGATTTATGGCGTTAACTTAGAGGGGATTTCTGGATTGGAATACTTACAAATAGCCATCTACTCTAAAGGACAGTGGATTATAAAAAGCGATAAGGATTTATTCATGCTAACATCTAGTTTAGACGATGTGGATGTGTCGATTTCGACAACTCCGTACTTTAAAAAAATGACAGGCAGCGACCAACTGCCACCGTCTTTAAAGAGCCAATTTCTAGAAATGGGTTTTACTTATGTGGAAGAAACAAACCTTCTGTATTATAAAGACCCGGCCGGTCATTCTGTTCCAGATCAATTTAAAGGCCAAGTAATCGGTCTTCTTGCTAAAACAGTCGTGACGCAATATCAAAAGTAATCAATAGCAGTTTGAATAGCATTACTAACTATATAGACCGCAAGAGAAAAGTTCACCATTTTCTCTTGCGGTTTTTGATTTGACTTAAAAATAAGTAGAAGTTTAGAAGGAGTGAGTAAAATTGAATCGACTGAGTAAGTTCTTTGCTTTCACTGTACAGAAAGAAGTCGCCAATAGGATGCTGAGAGTAGATTTTTTAAAATTTATCGCTAACAGATAAATTATCTGAATATCAATTAAATTATTATTAACTTTTAACGAGTCTTTGTCGATATTAATGATAGAATGATTGTACAAAAAATACATGAATAACCTATTGTCTAAATAGAATAGGTAAAAAAGAAGTTCTAAGTGTTAAAAAAAGGTAATTTTTATTTTGGATGTTTCGATGGCAGTTTGTCACCTTTTATAACATAGATAACGAAGTCAGTGAATGGAGGTTGTGCTAATGAAGATTGAACAAACCCGTTATTCCCGGTTGGCCGATATTACGAAATTAATCAACACGAATTTTGAACTCCGTCCACTTCTTGAACATGTGATTACGGCTATATCCGAAGAAGTTGTGCAATGTGACTCGGTTGGAATTTACTTGCCGCAAGAAGATGGGAGTTTCCGTGGATACGTGGGGAAGCCGAAAGTTATTAATGGTATGACACTCGATATGCATGTAGTAGATACAGAATATGATTTATTAGCAAAAGAAGTAATTGAAACGCAACAAACCATTTATATCGCAGATACGTCAAAAGACAATCGTCCGGATCCAAGAGCAGTTGCAGGATTTGGCATCAAATCACTATTAGCACTTCCTATTTCATATGAAGGTGAATTGTTCGGACTGGTTTTTCTGTTTGACTACGGCATCCCGATGAATTTGACCGCAGATGAAATACAAACGGTAGAAGCCTATGTCAATATGGCAGGTGTAGCAATTCGAAACGTCAACAATTTACAACGTAAGGAAAGTATCCTTGCTGAAAAGCAATTGCTGCTAGATTTGACGCGTGACTTATCTATGACTTCCTCAATGACAGATGTAATGGAAAAATGTTTTCATTATGTCGGTAAGGTTTTAAAAAATGATAATATAGGTGTTCATTTATTAGATCCAATAGTAGGTGCGAAGATGAAACCGACTAATTTAAGTACGAAAAGTGAATGGGCTGAAGAAGACTGGCTGGACAAGCACGAGGAGTTGCAGTTTGATCCATCAAATGATCGTGTGTTTGATGCCGTAGTCGTTTCTAAAAAGCCGCTGTATATTCGAGACGTGACAAAAGACGAACGAGTTAACCAAGAGGTTTCTAAAACATTTGGGTTTGAAGCGATGTTGATGCTTCCTTTTGTATCGATGGGGGAAGTTTTAGGAGCGCTTGTCCTCGTCAGTTTTAATAAAACGGAGCAATTCTTCAGTGAATCCGATATCGAACTAGCTCAATCGATTGCAGAAGCTACTGCCTCCACACTATCTAATTTGCTCTATATGGAAAAACAAGAAATGCTAATTGAAAAAAGAACTTCAGAGGTTGTTTTGAAAAATAATGAACTTAAAACAGTGGTTACAGAATTAGAAAACTTGAGTCGTGAAAAAGAGCTGATTTTAAATTCGGTAGATGAAGGTATTTTCGGTTTTGATTTAGAAAACAAGATCACGTTCTGCAACCGAGCGGCAGAGTCTATATTAGGTTATAACACGGGCGAACTGATCGGACAGTCTTACAAGACCTTGTTACACGAAAACCAAAACCTGATGATTACTTCGGTTTCTTTAGAAGAGGACTTGAAATTTCTAAAAAAAGATGGGCATGGTTTTTCTGTTGAGTACGTCGTTTCTGCTATAAAAGAAAACAACCAGATTATTGGTGAAGTTGTTACATTCAGAGACATTACCAAGAGAAAGCAATTAGAAAAGGAAATTAGTCACTTAGCTTACTACGATCATTTGACAGATTTGCCAAATCGAATTTTACTTGAAGATTATTTGAAAAAAGAAACAGAAAAAGCGGGACTGTCGGGTCAGAAAGTCGCAGTATTATTCTTGGATTTGGATCGCTTTAAAATGATAAACGATAGTTTTGGGCATAGTTATGGAGATATGTTACTGAAAAATGTTGCCAATCGATTAAGGCGGTGTGTACCAGAAGGCGCGTTTGTATCGCGTCAAGGAGGCGATGAATTTACGATCGTCTTGCCGAACTACAACAAAAATCAAGATGTATTAAAAATTGTGGATAAGTTAGTTGAATCCTTTAAAGAACCGTTTTCGTTAAAAGGAAACGAAGTATATATTAAAGCGAGTATTGGCATTAGCTTATTTCCAGAACACGGCGACACAGCTGAAATTTTGATCAAAAATGCTGATGCTGCCATGTATAAATCGAAAGAAAAATCCGGTACCTATCATCATTTCTTTAAGAGTGAAATGAGTGACTGGAGTATGGAAAGCATTTACTTGGAAAATGCATTGTACAAAGCTTTAGAAAATGGTGAACTGAGTCTCCATTATCAACCACAAGTAAATAGCAAAACCAACAGCATCGTCGGAGCAGAAGCGTTGCTGAGATGGAATCATCCAACTCGAGGCATGATCTCTCCAATTGAATTTATTCCGGTTGCAGAAGAAACCGGATTGATCGTCCCCATTGGCAAATGGGTACTTTTGAACGCCTGCAAGCAATTGAATACATGGCACAGTCAAGGGCATTCCCAGTTGTCGGTTTCTGTGAATTTGTCAGGTAGACAGTTTGAGGAAGACGACTTGATTTCAATGATTGAAAGTATCTTAATAGATACAAAGATAGCACCAGAATTTTTGCATATCGAATTGACTGAAAATCAGATTTTCAAAAATACACATGTGACATTGGAGAAAATGAGAGAAATCAAAGCATTGGGCATAAAAATAGCACTAGATGACTTTGGAACGGGCTATTCGTCATTAGGTTATTTGAAAGATTTTCCAATCGATACGTTAAAAATAGACAGATCGTTTATGCTTGATATTTTAACGGATAAAGACAATGCGGCGATTACGAGTACGATCATTACCTTGGCTCAAAATCTTAACTTGAATGTTATTGCTGAAGGTGTAGAAACAAAAGAGCAGTTAGACTTTTTAATCGCTAGAGATTGCCTTAATATCCAAGGGTATTATTATAGTAAACCTTTACCAGTCGAAGAATTGGAATTCTTCATGGATCGATTTGCACCAAAAATATAAAATTTGTAAGCAAAAACCACTGCTGGCAAAGCCATCTCGAAATAGTTTATGATTCAAAACGCCAATAACACTAATGAACAAACTAATAGCACGTTAAAAACAGCCGATCAAATTATTATAGAAGATAGAAAAACTCGCCATTTCAAGAAGAAATGGCGAGTTTTTATTGTTACCCCAGGTGTTTTTTCATGTGATATTAGTGCTTTTCCAGTTCTTGTTTCTTCAAATGGATTTTTGAAATCTTTCCTGCTGCTGTCATCGGGAACTGCTCAAGGAATTCGAGTTCTCGTACTTTTGAATAGTGGACGACGCGTTCATTTGTATAGGTCATGAGTTCTTCCTCAGACAAGCCACTGCCGGGTTTGAGGATGACGAATGCCTTTGGAATTTCACCGATGCCTTCTACAGGTTTTCCGATGACAATAGCGTTTTGGACGTCGGGATGAGAGACAAGAACTTCTTCAATCCGGCTTGGATAGACGTTGTAGCCGTTGTAGATGAGCATCTCTTTTTTTCGATCGACAATCGCGAGATAGCCGTCTTCATCAATGATGCCGATATCTCCAGTATGCAGCCAGCCACTTCGAAGTGTCGCAGCCGTTTCTTCCGGCTTATTGAAATAGCCTTTCATGACTTGTGGACCGTAAATACAAATTTCTCCAGCCTGTCCAGTCGGAAGAGGGTCTTCGCTCATGCCGTCGAGCGATACGACTTTGATTTTTGTATTGTAGGTTGGCAAACCAACTGTTCCGACTTTATGAACGCCGCCTGCGACCATGACACTGCCGGCTACAGATGCCGTCGCTTCTGTCAGTCCATAACCTTCGCCAACACGTGCATTCGGGAACATTTCTTTTAGCAGTCCTAACTCTTTTTGTGAGAGAGGAGCTGCACCAGAACTGATGTTGCGGATTGTCGAGAAATCGTATGAGTCGACTCCAGGCAAGTTTAATAAGATATTCCACATTGCAGGTGCTCCGTTAATAGAAGACACACTGTATTTTTCGATTAAATCTAGAAATTGTGTAGGAACGAACCGGTCCGGTAACAAAGTCGTGACTCCTTGTGCCATCGGAGAGACAATCATTCCAATACCACCCGTAATATGAAATAGCGGAGAAGGACTTAACCGCACTTCTTCACCGAGAGGAATTAAGTATTTTTTCTTGTAGATTTCACGGTCTTGTTCGACCGCTACGAAACGCAGTGCACCGTCACTATCTAAAATAGGTAACGCCCCAGCCGTCCATGCGGCAATTTGTGTAATATTACTGACTAAATTCGCGTGGGTAATCATCACGCCTTTCGGACTGCCTGTTGTGCCTCCTGTATAGGCGATATGAGCAAGATCAAGTTCCGGAACGATACCCGCATCAAAGTCGTCTTCTGATGCCGCTGCTTTTAATGCTGCAAAACTATAACAGCCATCGTAGTCATCCATTGGTACAGGCGTTTCGTTGGAATAGATTTCGGACTCTCCAGTGAGAATCACATGTTTGACTTGCGTATTGGTAAGCACTTCTCGAATGGAATGTGCAACCGATTCATGTGTCACGACAACTTGAGTTTCGGAATCATTCAATTGGTGCGTTAAATCTCCTGTAGGTAAATACGGATTGAGTGGGGAATAGGCTGCACCTGATAAAATGATTCCGTAATACGCTGCGACGTATTGCGGGCAGGTTGGCAAATGAGTTGATACGACCATGCCACGACCAATACCAAGTGTTCGCAATGCATTTGCAAAACGCTTTGCCTCTTGATAAATCGCGTTATATGAAATCGGAGTATCTCGATAAATATAGGCATTTTTTTCACCGTATTGTTTAACGCTACCTTTTAAAATCGCACCCGCTGATACGTTGGGAATGTCGAGAATTTCAGGTAAATCCAAGTCATAGTTATCTTTTTTTGGGAGTTGGACATTCATCTGATCACCGCCTATTTAAGAGTTTGAATGCAATCTATTTATAATTCAATAACACAAGATTTTTCGCGACAGTAATCTTCAATCGAATCTGTGCCAAAGCCACTACTTTTTACACCACTAAAGGGCATTTCAGGTCCGACGCGCGCATACGTATTAACCCATACGTTTCCAGCCTCGATTGCAGAAACCATGCGATGCGCAAGGCTCAAGTCTTTTGTCCAGACACCTGCAGCCAGACCGAATTCCGTGCCATTTGCGAGTGATAGAGCTTGTTCTTCCGTGTCAAATGGAATCATAACTGCAACAGGTCCAAAAATTTCTTCCTGGCAAATACGCAAAGTATTGGACTCAGCTTTTAATAAGGTGGGCTCAATCCAATAGCCCTCTGCTAAATCACTGTGACCGGGTGCAACTTCTGCTCCTCCAGAACGACCGCCAAAGAGCAGTTCCGCGCCTTCGTCTAATCCGACTTGGATATAATTACGAACGATATCGTATTGTGATTTGTTTGCGATGGGGCCAGTTGTAGTTGTAGGATCCAGTGTCGGCCCGTATGTTTTATAGGCAGGATTTTTTAGGCGTAACACGACGGCTTCAGCCACTTTGTCAAAGATTGATCGATGGACAAGTAAGCGTGAACTTCCGACACAAATTTGTCCTGAGTTTCCAGAGAAGATGCTGTATGTACTAATCGCATCTGCTACGGCATCGATGTCCGCATCTTGAAAGATTATATTGGCAGATTTTCCGCCAAGTTCTAGAATGAGTGGCTTTGGTTTATCAGCTGTCGCTCGTGCAATAGTAGCAGCTGTACGACTAGATCCAGTCAAACTAATTTTGTTGACGTCGGGATGACTCGTTAAGGTGTCTCCAATATCTGCGCCGTATCCAGAAATTACGTTGAAAACTCCTGGCGGAAAGATGTCTTTTACCAACTCAGCGAAATACAGAGAAGCTGAGGATGCATGCTCAGAAGGCTTGATAATGACCGTATTTCCTGCTGCCATGGCATTTGCTGCTTTGATGGAAAGTGTAAATAATGGAGCATTCCACGGTGTGATTCCGACAACAACGCCATAAGGCTCACGAAGTGTGTAACCGAGACTTGTCGCTGTCACGGGAACGGTTTGACCGCGGTTCGCACCCAATGCTCCAGCGGCAGCGTTAAACCAAATTTGTTGCAATACGGGGATTAAGCCATATGTCGTTTCGCGAATAACCCAACCCGTGTCTTGCGTTTCAAGAGCTGCAAGCGCGTCTCCGTGTTCACCGATGAGTTCAGCCACTTTTCGTAAAGCGGCTGCTCGATCTTCAGCTTTCGCTTTTTTCCAAGCTGGGAATGCACTCTTCGCAGCGTTAACTGCCAACACCGCGTCTTCTTCAGTGCTTTGAGGAATGTATGCCCATACTCGACCAGTTGAAGGATCGATGCAGTCAATTTTTTCGTCACCTATTGCCCCACGTAATTCACCATTAATTAAATTCTGATAGACTTTCAAATCCGTTGATACGGTCATTTGCTATTCTCCTTCTTAACTAATCTGTAGTTCGTTACTTACGAAACAGGTACGGGATGTTGTTTAGTGGATTTTGTATGCCAGCCGAGTGCGCGCGCTGCTTTTTTACGAGAGTCGCGAACCGAACCGAAATAGTTCTCGTAATAGCGTGCACGTTTTAGGTAAAGTTGAACATCCAGTTCTTCTGTGAATCCAATTCCGCCATGAAGTTGAATCGAGTCGGCAGCTGCTTTTATATAGGCTTTCGAAACGAAAGAACGAGCGCTATGAACAGCTGTTTCTTTATCTTCTGTATTATTTTCTACAGCCCAAGCTGCGTAATAAGACAAAGAACGTGCTGTTTCTAAATCGAGTTTCATGTTCACAATGCCGTGTTTGACTGCTTGAAATCGACCAATGGGTTGATTAAACTGAATACGAATTTTTGCGTATTCGGTCGTTGTATGAACCAGTTCATCCATGCCACCGACCATGCTAGAGCAGAGCGCCGCATTGAAATGGAGCAGTGCATTGTCCAACATTTGTGCCGCCTCGCCGGGTTCACCGAGCAATTCAGCAGGTGCTTGATCAAAGGTCAATTGTGCAATTTGCTGCGTCTCGTCAATGCCTGGAAGAATTTTTTGTGACGCAACATCACTTGCTTTAATAAGAAATAAAGATTTTCCTTCGGCTGTTTGTGCAGCTGTGACGAAGATGTCTGGATTTCCTAATACGGAAACAAGCGTTTTCGTACCTGTTACGGCGTATCCGCTAGTTGTTTTTGCTGCAATGGCGCTAAATGATTTTGGTGTCAGTCCTCTGTTTTGTTCATACCACGCAACAGAGATTGTGCTTTCGCCTGTGGCGACTTTTGTTAACCAATTGGATTTTTGGACTTGTGTTCCGTAAGCGTTAAGTAACGGTACGGCTAAGGCGAGTGTTTCAAGTTGGATGCCCGGTAATAGCACGCGTCCAGTTTCTTCAAAAACTGGAACGAGATCAAGTGCACCAAGTCCAAGTCCATCTTGCTCTTCTGGAATTGGAATCGCAGAGATACCCATTTCAGCAAGACCGGAAGTTACACGTGTAATCGATTCTAGTTTGCCATCAATTATGGAACGGGCAATATCGGTTTTGCCTAAATCAGTCATGTATTTACGAATGGCTGTACGAAACAACTCTTGTTCTTCACTTAATGCGAAATCCATGTTCTTCACCTCTCCTAACAGTTATCGTCCTAAATCTTTTGGAAGTCCGAGAATTCGTTCGCCAATCGTGTTACGCTGTACTTCGCTTGTGCCGCCACCAATCGTTGCACCGAATGAAGCGAGGTATTGCCCTTGCATATCCGAATCGAACAAGGCATCTTCTGCCATAAGTATGCCTGCATGACCTTGAATCGTCATCGCAAAGTCGAAAAGTTCTTTCGTCAATTCACTGACCAGTAATTTATCAAGCGAACTTTCTGGTCCCGGTTTCCCGTTTTTTAACGTATGTGTGATGTTGCGATAGTAGTTTAGTTTGGCTCCATTGATGCGTGTATATAAATCAGCAAGTCCGTCTCCAACGAACGGATCTTCCATTAGCGAGACACCGCATACTTGCACGGATTTTGCCATATCAACGACGCGATCAAATTGCTGTTCGAGTGTAAACACTTGAGCTGCAATACCAGATCGTTCATGCAACATAAGTGCAATCAGCACTTTCCATCCTTTACCGACTTCGCCAACGACATCTGCGTCCGTTGCAATGGCATCTGTTAAATAGACTTCATTGAATTCTTGGTGGCCGTCCATTTGGACAATCGGCACTGTTTCAACACCCGGTTGGTGCATATCAAGCAGAAATACGGTAATTCCGTCATGTTTGCCTTCGCTTTTTTCTGTTTTTGTTAACAAGAAACAGCGATCTGCAAGGTGAGCAAAACTGGTCCATACTTTTTGCCCATTGATGACCCACTTGCCGTCTTTCTTCACAGCCATCGTTTGGATTGCAGAAAGGTCAGAGCCTGCACTCGGTTCTGAATAGCCTTGGCTCCATACTTGCTCACCAGTTAAAATTTTCTCGATAAATTCATCTTTTTGACTGTCGGTTCCCATTTGCATCAAGGTTGGAGCAACCATATGAATTCCGATGTAGTTAATAAGGGGAGGGGATTGGACACGAACCATTTCCTGATGATAAATAATTTCTTCCATTAACGTTGCGTCGCGTCCGCCGTATTCCTTTGGCCAAGCGATGGCAGCCCAACCACCCTCATAGAGCGCGCGTTGCCAGTCGCGTAAAAACTGAGAGTAGTGTTGTGGGTCTTTAGGAAGTTGACGATCTCCTTCTAACCAACCTGTCGGGAGATTCGTTTCTAGCCAAGCGCGTAGTTCGCCGCGAAACTTTTCTTCTTTTTTCGTAAATGTAAAGTTCATCAAGACACATCCTTTCGTTCTATTTCGTCGTTAGTTGCAAAGTTGAACTGCACTATTGAAAAGAGCGGGACTCTAGCTGTTGTTACTTTTTAGCAGGTATCCATTGAGGTAATGCTCGGTCTTCCGTGATATCTACCCACGTCATTTGGAGTGGCATGCCGATTTCTACATCTTCTGCGTCACAATTAATAATGTTCGCCATCAGTTTTACTTCAGGAGCGGCATCAAGTGACGCTACAGTAATAATCGTTGGTAAGTCATGCTGGAAACCGGGGAGGAATGGACGGTATGACACAACGTATGAATACACGGTTGCTGAAATATTTGACCCAAGCAATTCCCATTCAGTTTCTGGACTGCCACAACTAGGACACGCTGGACCTGGTGGATGAATAAATGAACGACAAGCTGTACATTTTTGCAACTTCAACTCATGTTGATCTGCAGCATCCCAATACGGGTGATTGTCTTGGTTTTTTAATGGAATCGGTTTTTCGTAATCAGTTTTTATCGTCATAAAAACGCCTCCTTAGTTTCGTAGAATCATAGCACCGGCCATATCAGGACCCGCCCAGCCAGTTGCAATCCCGAGCTCACAATTTTTTACTTGTCGATCGGTTCCTTTGTAGTCATGTCGCAATTGGCGAACGAGTTCGAGTACATTATTCATGCCATGGGTATAGCCTTCGGACAACATGCCACCTGCTGTGTTAGAAGGAAGTAAGCCGCCCATTTTCAAATTGCCGTCAGCCACGAAATCACCAACTTCGCCGCGTTTGGCGAATCCATAGGACTCTAATTGGCGAAGAACGACCCAGCTAAAGCAATCGTAAATCGCTGCGACTTGAATGTCTTCAGGTTTTACACCAGCAGAACGATACAATTCTGCCGCCGCATAGTCGGCCGCAACTTCATCCACCTGAGTCCAATAGTGAGTGTTGGAATGAGTCGTACGAGGAGCCATTCCCGCAATAAATACAGGTTTCGATTTGCAATTTTTCGCATTTGCTGCAGACGTTACAATAATCGCATTTGCTTCATCTAGTTCTACGCAGCAGTCATGAATATTAAATGGTGAACTGATATCAGGTGTCGCTAAATACGTTTCCATATCAAGTGGCTTGCCATGTAAAAATGCATCGGGGTTTCGCTGTGCATGTTCATAAAAACTAATACATACATGACCTAAATGTTTTTTCGTGATTCCAGTTTGCTGCATATGTCGCGTCGCGAACATGCCAAACCACTGTGTAGGACTGGCAGTTCCATAAGGCATCAAGAAGCTGCCACCTGACAGCATTTCTTGTAGCATGTTTGGGTCATAGCCACGTCCGACTTGATGGCCCGAACTACCATTCATTGAACGATAGATTAGCACCGTATTCAGCATGCCCGCTTCGATTAGTGCAACGGCGTCAGCGATAAGCAATTCTGTGCTACTGCCGCCACCACTTACGTCTTTGACGTATTTAGGGTGACATCCAAGAAACGTTGCGAGTTCATGGGAAGGACACGAGTCAGCGCCGGTAGAGTAGTTCATGATGCCATCAAGGTCGTTTGCTTCAAGTCCGGCATCTGCTAATGCATTACGTGCTGCAGTGAGTGCCATATGAAGCGGAGTGGTTCCTGATTTACGTGAGCGCTTATTTTCGCCGACTCCGACGATTGCGCATTGATTTGAATAAGTTGCCATGTGTGGAGCCTCCTTCTTTAGTTAAGTGGGTTCGAACATACTAGAACAGCAGAACCGGTCCCGACTCGCTCACCCGGTGCTTTTTCTGCAAATAACTCAAGTGCCACTGCCGGTTGTCCATCGATTTCCATCAATTGCTTTACAAAACCACCACATGTGATCACGTCACCAGGTTTTGTCATGGCACCGAATCGCATATTGAATTGGTGAACAACCGATTCGGTTCCAGCAATTTCTTGAACGTATTGACCAAGAAAGCCCATAATGAGCATGCCGTGGGCAATAACGCCATCTAGTCCAATGCTTTTTGCAAAGTTATCATCTGTGTGAAGCGGATTCAAGTCGCCAGAAGCTTGTGCATACTGAACGAGTTGTTCTTTACTGACAGCAGGTTTTGTAAAAGAAGGAAGAGAGATATTGGACTGAAGTTCCGAAAAAGAAATAGCTGTAATCGCTTTCATTTATTTCGCCTCCTTCGGAACGGGTCGATAAATAATCGTGTTGCGAGAAACTGCTACAAGTGTGTCGTCTTCAGTTGTCATATTCGTGTCGAGAACAAGAAATTGCATCGTTCCACTTTTCCCAACCCGGTCGTAGACATCCGTGACGGTCATTATACAGTCTAATTTATCGCCAATTCGTACGGGTTGATGGTAGATAAACTCCTGCTCCCCGTGCAACATGCGTTTGAAATCGAGTTTAAGTGGAAACTCAGCGTGGCTACCCAGCGCCACTAAAAAAGTAGGAGGGACAGTCATTCCTTCGTAAGCGGTTGTTTTTGCATAAGCTTCATTTTCATACAACAAGTTGTTGTCGCCGATTGCTTGTGCAAATCGCGTAACATGTTCTCGTTCGATGACGACACTATAGGGGTTACTGGCAATCCCTATCATGCTTTTATTTAAATTCATGAGGCACCTCCGAATTTTTTGTTTGAATATTCTATCTAAAATGAATATTAAATGAATTATATTGACAGAACAATGTATGAATCTCTATATTTATAGTATATAAAGTAGATTTTTCTCTACTGAAGGAGCGTGAGGCTATGGATAATTCGATTGCAACACTCTATAACCGAATGGGGTTCAAATTGCCTTATTCCGTATGGAGGAAAACCGGGGAGTCTAGCACGTTGGAGGCAATCGTTAATAGATCAGAAATGACACCTCCTGCTATGGAAAATATGCGAGGAACGCCTATTCACACCTTTCAAGAGAACGATGAACAAAAAGTCCAATTTACATATGCAGATGATTACCGTGTCTTTCTCGTTTTTACAGAAAATCGTGTAGTTGGTGAAGACGAGTTGGCTGTGCTTTTTGACTTTTTCTATAAAGGCTATGCACAGTTTATCGATGTTACGGGACGTGTGAAATTAGCAAAGATTGTTGATAGTATTCGTTATACAACCGCATCACTCAATTTAGAAGACGTTTTTTGCAATATTTTGACGCATACGCTTGAAGTTATTACAAATGCAGATTATGGAACACTTTGGTTGTATGATGAAACGAAAAAGAAAATTGTTTGCAAAGCATCACAAGGATATCGGTACGAAGAAATCCGTCACATGGAATTCGAACTAGGAGAAGGTCCTGTTGGTCATGCCTTTGAAGTTGGGACGCCCGTGTTAATAACAAACCCTAGCGATCTGAAATTTGGTGAAGTAAAACATATTTCGAAAGAAAACAAACAGCGTTGGGGAAGGCGAGTTGAAGATATCACGAATATTCGATCTGTGATTGCCTATCCCATCGTCGTAGAAGACCGTATTGAATGCGTCATGTACCTGGGACAGATGCATTCAGAACATGTCTTAACCGATCGAGATTTATGGCTGCTGCAAATTTTTACGACTCAAGTGGGTATCGCAATTCGCAACGCCAAGCAGTTTGCGAATATCAGGGAATTGAATGATGCTTTGGTGCAGCGAGATGTTATTCATGCAAGGTTGACGGATTTATCCGTTCGAAATATGGGGACAGAGAAGATGGTTGAGGAACTAAGTCAGATGGCGGGACAGTCGCTAGTGTTTATTGATTTGTTGATGAATGAAATGATTCCAGCTATGGCCATACTTCCCACTGGATTATCATTCAGTCATTTACTGCAGATTATTCAAAAAGAGTCTCAAGCAAAAAGTATCGAACTTAATACAAAAGAAGGCGATGTCGTATACCCAATTCGTTCAGGATCTGTCGTGCTGGGTTGTTTGATTGCAAAGTCACCACAAACCTTGACGCGTCTTGGTGAAGTAGCACTCGAACAAGGCAGTGCAGTACTTGCCTTAGAACGTGTTCAAAAGCAAAATGTGTTAGCATTTTATTATAAAAATCAGCAACAATTGTTTGATGAACTTCTCTATACGAACGATCCCGAGCTACTGAATGAAAAAGCAGAGGCTCTCGGAATTCGGAATTCTGAAGGGTTTGTCGTGGCGATGCTGCAAGTGACGGGTTGCTCCGATCCGCAGGAACTAGAAGCGCATATTTTTCGCCTTATAGCGGAGTTACGTTCCGCAGCAGGTGCACTTGTTCAGACCGTATTTGGTTGGCAAAACAAAGTCATTTTGCTGGCTGGCGTAACCGGAACTGTGGAACTTGGTTTTTTCGAAAGGCAATTGGATGAAATGTTAGTGTATCGAGCAGATGGCCGAAACGATTACGTGTTGCATGGGGGAATTGGGTCGTTGATCTCTTCATACAGCGACATTGAGCGATCGTATCGTGAAGCCGAAATTGCGCTGACCAATCCACTTGCAGGAAAGGTGAATCACAAACTTGTACGCTATACAGATATCGGGATTAGTCGGTTATTCACGAGTCGGAATACCGAAGAAGTCAGTAAGTTTTTATCAGATGTCTTTCAACCATTACGCGAAATTGACCGTTCAGGTGGCATGTTGGAACAGACACTTCTTGTCTATTTCGAAAAAAATCGATCAGCAGGCGAAGCGGCAGAAACCTTGCATATCCATATTAATACGCTTTATCAGCGGTTAAAAAAGATAGAAGAGGTACTTGGCTTATCGTTAAAAAATGCAGATGATGTCTTACAATTGCAGCTGGCTTGTTATTTGCGCCAGCGTGCATAGAAAAATTATCACCTAACAAGGAGAGGATGTCTCAAAAAAATTAGGAACAATGACTTTCGAGATAGCTCCTTTTGCATGCTAAAGAACAAGTTGCTGTTTATTATGACGAGGCTAGCGAACATATCTTTGCTCTTCTCCATGTCCATGCCTATCAGCCGTTTTGAATCTTAAAAAAGAGACAAATAAACGTTCAGTTGTGTAAGAAAATGAAACGATTATGCAAAAATAATATAGAAAATGCGTTCGGCCCTATCAAGGGAAATCAGTCGTTCTGAAATTTCACTTCCAGGACCTTGAAAAAGTGCCCACCGAGTTCTGGATTATAGGTCACGAGTCAATAAAAAAGACGAAGAAAAAAGAACTCTTTTTTCTTCGTTTGTTTTATGTTAAAGCCTATAGGGCGACACTCTTTGTATAAAACTATTTTTTTTGTAACTCGATTTTAACATCTCCATTAATATAATTTGGATAGGAGAACAAGTCGATTTTTATTGGATTGACATACCCGTTATCTACGATGCCAATTGCAAAGTTTTGTCCGTTTTTATAACTAGTAGACATGCTAGAAGATGACAAGTCTAGTAGTTCATCATTTGCATCCTTTACTTGATAATCAATTCCGTAAGCATGTTCTTTATCTGCATCGACTTTCAAAGTCATTTCAACTTCAGTTCGACTAGATTTAGTTAAGGTCAACCTACCATCTTTTGGACTGTGCAATAAAACGTTCTTCTCCGTATCTACTATCAAATAAGCGTCTTCTTGGTCGACCGCTTGCATAGTATTGATGCGTAAATACAGTTGCTTCGGCTTTTCAAAATAATTGCTTTGAAGATAGTAAAGCATTTCGCCATCTTCCATATTACCAGTAGTCGAAATTCCATTGGATATTGAACTCCAAATTTCACCGGTGTCATCTTCTAAGCGCATATCTTCAAATTGAAGTATTTTTTTAGTGTTAGTTGGATCAAACGAAATCTTAATACCTACGCGAAGTGGATGAACAGTGATATCTTCGATTGTGAATTTTTGTCCTTCGACTTCCACTTCTTTATTGATGCCATAAATGATACTTGGTTTTACATTTTCAGGAACAACAAACGGTATGGAAAAATCAAACGAATTGCCGTTCAAAATAGTTTCTAGTTCAAGTGTAAAAGATAGGTCTTCAAAATTTATCGGGTCTTCAAATGTATATTTCAGGATATCTGTATAGATTTTTGGAGACAGATCTTCAGACACTGGGGAACTGTAGGAAATGCTTGCAGAATCAAGTTCTTGTTGCTGATTGTTTAAAACTGGCGTTTCTATGACGACATCGTCTATTTCTACAGGAGATTCAATGGTATAAAAGAGATTCATGCCCGATTCGTCTAAAACGACACCGTCAATCGTCATCGTCGTATGTCCAATTGTTTGAGACTCACCGATCGGTTGGTAGTAGTCATTTTCAAATATAGCAGTAAGTCCTTTGTCATCTTGTATCAATTCAACAAATTTTTCCATTCCAGGAATTGATGCCACCGCATTAGCGAAAGTGGGAGATACCCGGATTGTCGTGAGGACTGTGAGAATCATCAGCGCAGCTGCGGCTAGGCTCCAAAAAGTTCGCTGCCGTTTAGCGCGGAGTTGCCTTTTTTCTCGTTTGGCTTGTTCAAGACCTTGTCTAATTGCTCCGTCTGCTTGATCAATGGGAAGAGGGATCTGTGCTAAGTGGTTTTTGAAATCATTTAATTTCTGTTCCTCTTTTTCATACATGATCGATCTCTCCTTTGTCTTCAAGATATCTACGGAGCGTTCGTAGTGTTTTATGCAAGCGTGATTTTACAGTACCTTCAGGAATTTTTTCGATGGCTGCGATGTCTTTGATTTTAACGTCCTGAAAATATTTCATGTAAATCAATTGTTGTTCAGTGGGAGAAAGTGTACTTAAAGCTTCCTGTAATTCAATTTGGGCTAAATTATCTAAAACTGGAAGGTCAAGATTTTTCTCGCTCAGGACGAACCGTTTGCCTCTTTTTAGTTGATCCTGGCAATAATTAATCATAATACGAATTAGCCAGGTTTTGGCATAGGCAGGCTCCTTTAAGGTGTGAATTTTCTTGAATGCTCGGTAAGTCGTTTCTTGTAAAGCTTCAAGTGCTGCGTGTTCGTTTTTAAGAAAAGCTAAAGCAGTCCGTAATAAGGCTTCTTTATGCATATGCATTAAAGCGATAAAAGCTTCTTCTTCGCCTTGTATCGCTTTTCGGGCGACGTTAATTTCATCCACAGCCAACACCTCACTCTCTACTTACATATTAGACATCTCAGCCTCGAAAAAGTTCATAGAAAATATTTTTTTGTTAAAATAATTTTTTTTCCATATTTATATGATTCTAGCTCAATACAAATTACGGTTTTTATGTACTTGATCGATTAACCAACAAAACACTCTTTCGACGCTTACTCCACACAAATTGATGCTGCCATTATCAGCGCGCTTTAATGCGTCCGTTACCCGCTTCAAAATCAATAGGAAAATCGAGCGTGTCGGTAGCTAGTTGGATACGCTCATTCTCCGCCTTCGCCTGCAATATTGGGCTGGACGGATAAGTTAGTTCAGTACTTTACTTACCCGCGGAAGTCCCCACTATTTTGCTCCATCTCTTCTTGTTACCAACGAAAAAATAGATCCTACCTTCCTGCTCGACAAGTTACTTAGCACCGGTGTGTCGACGGGCTTGGCGAAGTAAGAAGACCGGCGAACTTTACCTGGCTTCTCGAGGAAGCCATTCCCAAAGCGTTGTAGAAAAATTGGCTACTTTCATTCAATTTATATAAAAAAAATGGTGCAAAATAGTCATCCTATTGACTAAACCGTAAACTTTATCATAAATGTATTTATTTATCAGAAAAATCAGTTCATTAATGGTTTACATGTTATATTATGGAGTAACAAAGTGAATATGATGCTGAATTTATTTTTTCGCAACTGCTTGAAAGAATGCATTGTCTCTATTGTAGAAGGGGGATGCTGAAATGTGGCATGTAGAGAAAACGATTTTCATCGACCGCAGTGTGGAGGAAGTCCATCGATTCGCAACGAATCCGAAATTCTGGTACCAGTGGTATGCCAATTTATCCGAAGCTGAAAATCAAATAGGAACAGGTAAAAAAGGAACAAGCATGGATTTAAAGTATTTTTTTTTAGGAAGAGAACGATCGGTGCATGTACTTGTGGAAGAAAACGCGCCCGTTGGTAATGGGTATGTTTGGCGATGCCTCGTCACGGGTTCTTTTGACGCGACTCAAACATGGAGTTACGTACCGAAAGAGGAAGGCACTGAACTTCATTTTGAGATGAATTATGAACTTTCAGGAAACATCGTCGGGAAAGTGGCCAATACGTTTTATGTAAAAAAGCTGATGTCCAATTCAGTAAATCAGACATTGCAAAATCTTAAAGATATTAGTGAAAGCGAATAACGTGTCTCATATGGCGGATTGTGTGAATCGAAATGGACTAATTGCAAAAAACAGTTTGCTTAAAGAACAAGTCAACGGGGCCTCTTATGAAAATGTCAGGGGCAAATGGAGAACCCGAAATGTTGTCACCTGAGATTCACTTTTTTTACTCTTTTGTATTACTGAGTTGGTGGACGACTAAACCATTATAAGAGCTGCTGATAATGTACTGGCATATGCTTTCCAATGTATAGCGCTCAACAGCATTTAATCCTTGGACTCCACATGCGATAAGTCCGACTTCCGCTTGTTTTGCGTAGTCGCGCGAAATGACCTTATCAGGTGAACTTGAGATGACAAATACGTTCACTTCAGATATGTCACCTGCTAAGGCTTTTTAAATCATCAAAACGCTTCTTGCCACGATCAAAGATTCGATTAACATACAAATTCCTCCGAAGCTTTTTTGTTCATAGGCTTGGTATAATTTTTCAACCATGATAAAAACCTTTAGAAATCTTTTTACTAGCTGGCTAAAATGATATGAAGCTTTGTTTATAAAGGTTCATATCATTTTGGTGAATTGAACTGACTCCACACTTTCTGCATGTATAGCGCGTACATTTAAATTGTAGACAGATACAAGGATTTTAAAAAGGAGGCAGAAAGAAATGATGGGACCAGGATGGGGAATGGGTTGGGGAATGGGAGGTGGAATTTGGATGATACTCGCATTATTGGTTATCATCGGCGTTGCTGTTTACTACTTTACGAAAAATAAAAACAACAATGGTTTTACTAACTCGCAGCAAGGTACTAAGACAGACGCACTGGAAATAGCTAGAACTAGGCTGGCTAAAGGTGAAATAACGACCGAAGAATTTGAAGAAATTAAAAAGACGCTGTTATAAAAAAGACTAATGAGATGCTGAAAAAGCGTGCATGAAAAATACATCCGTGCAAGACGCAATTTCGAGCTGTACAGTTTTGTAACATAGAGAAGATAAAGCAAAAAACCGCGATTTGGGTCTGGCCCAATCACGGTTTTTCTATAGGTATAACTTTATGTTTTCATACGACCAAATATGTTTTAAGCGCTTGCTGCAACGTACCCAGTGTTTTCGTTTTTGGGTCAAAAGACAAGTCTAAGTGAATCATTTTGCGGACAACTTCTGCACGTAAACCGGTAATTATCGTGTTGCAGCCCATTAACGCTGTACCATCGATAATTTTCATAATGTGATAAATGACTTCGGTTTCCATATCGGCTATTCCAGACAAATCCAAAATCAATGTATCGATACGAGAGATACCGACTTCGTTTAATACTTTTTCTTCAAGAATCGATGTACGGAACAAATCAACCGAACCGATTAACGGAAGAATGGAGACAGATGAATTGATGGGAATGATTGGCACAGACAAGTTTTCAACCAACTGTCGGTGTGCTTTAATCAACGAATCTTTATAAGTTGAATAACTGATAAAGAACGTATTTAAGAACACATCAACGCGTGAGTTAATATCTTTTTCCATAGCAAAAAAATCAAATGTACTTCCATTGTCAGTAGCCTCGTTGTATTGTTGAAGGAAGATCCACAAGGTACGACGAATGGCTTGAATCCATTCTAATTTGAAGGAAAGTTCAATAGAGTGTGTAGCCCATGCAATGCCTTCTTGCTTAGCAAATAACCGGAGGTCTTCTTCTTGTCCATCAATGATGTAGCCAACAACTGCATGCGCGTTTGTAACAAGATCAATATTGCCAACCGTTAAGATTTCATCCATTTTGTTTTTTACGTTAACGGCTTCCTCTGACAATTTTTCTTCAAACGCTTCTTGATGCTTCAAGAAAAAAGCTTTGATTTCTTCTGATTTTTGTAACGGCTTGGCCATTCCTTTTTCTCCTTTAGAGTGAATTTTAATGAGTAAATCGAGTGTCTCTTTAAAGTATATCATTAACGATTTTTTTTTGTGAAGTGGTGTTAGGAGAACGGGGATTTCTGATTTCGTCTGTAATTCTGAGTAAAAACGGCGTATTTAGAAAAGGGGAAGAGCATTGTAGTAGATAAATTGACGCAACAAACCATCCGAAGAATTTGACAATCCTAGGAACGCAGCGTCAATATGCATATTACGTTTATTTGTATAAACTAATAATGTTTTTTAATGTGTCATTGCCAACGGCTCCTAGATTTAACACATTCGCATCTGTCCAATAAAGGATTCGCACAGAAGAGCCATCTTTAAGGTGAATATCGAGAAACGTTCCTTCTTCATCTTCGATTTTCTTGTATACATTATCAAACCCTACGAAATCTAGCGTCAAAAATTCATTAATAAATTTTGTCCAATGCTCCTCCTTCAAATCCATGACATGACTGCCATCGTAAGAACTTCTAACACTCATTCCTTCTACTTTTCCTTCTATATCATAAAGTTCGCCGATTGTTTTGGCTTTATCATTTTCTTGAACTTCGTAAACGATTCCATCGGCAATTATTCGGAAATCACTTTTGTATCCATTAAATTCATATAATGTAGTGCCAACAGATAAAAAAGCAGCATCTCCATTTTTTATTTGATGATTTAAGCATGCTTGATCGGCCATCTCGTATTTAACTTCACCAATAATTTCCCCTAAATCTTTCTCTTCAACCGTATAATTGGTGGCATCTAATGCATGATATTGAATATCGTTGATTTTAACCAAGTCGACCCATTCAACGATTGTGTTGGGAGGACACCCACGAGGGATCGAGCAGCCGGACAACATGACGATGCTCATAAAGAATAGAAATGTTCTTTTCAAATGATTTCATCTCCTTTAGCTTGTTAGGCGCTTTAGTAGAAGAAAAGTTACACCGAAAAAAGCCGGTTTCCTTGAAAATTCATAATTCAGTGGGAGTCATTTGGTGTTTGGAGATACAGGTGTCCTAGGCAGAGGTTTAGGATAGACATTCTGATAATTCTGCTTCTATAATAAAGTGTGTATAAAAATTATACAAAAATTATATAATGAAAGTTTTTAAAATCAACAGGTAGGGAATTGTAAGGACGATAACAATATTTTTACAAGTTAACAGATTCTCCAAAAGTATAGATGAGACAAGAAGGGCGGTACCTGTATGAATCATTCACAAAAATCGGTAATCGTAATTGGGGGAGGCCTTGGCGGCTTGTCTGCTGCTATTTCACTTGCACAAAAAGGTTACGCGGTTTCTTTATATGAAAAAAACGATCACATCGGCGGGAAAGTAAATCGTCTCGAGCAAGACGGATTTGGTTTTGACCTCGGCCCGTCTATTTTAACGATGCCGCATATTTTTGATAAACTGTTCCAAGGGAGCGGCAAGCGGATGGAGGATTATGTGCCCATTGAACGCCTTGAGCGGGAATGGCGTTCGTTCTTTCCAGATGGTACCGTACTGGATTTGTACCATGATCTTGATTTAATGGAACGAACAAATCCTGCACTTTCTCACAAAGACATGAAAGAGTATTACGCATTGTTGAAATACGCACAAAAGATTTATAAAACGACAGAGCGTAGTTATTTAAAAGAAGGCTTTGAGTCACCCCAAGAAGCGGTGGCGCAAAATGGCATCATTGCGACGTTGACTGGATTCGATTTAACGTCAACCATGTATAGTGCGATTTCGAAACGCATTAGTAACCCACATCTACGCGACATGCTGTCGTATTACGTTAAATACGTGGGTTCTTCTCCTTACAGTGCACCTGCCGTTCTCAACATGATGATTTACATGCAACACGCGCAAGGGTGCTGGTATGTGAAAGGCGGTACGCATAAATTGGCGGAAGGCTTAACAAAACTTGCAGAAGAAGCAGGCGTTCGACTCCATACAGGCATGGGTGTGATTCGTGCATTGACTAGCGAAGATGACAAAATTGTCGGTGTTGAACTGGAAGATGGCTCATTCGAAACTGCAGATTATTACGTATCTAATATGGAAGTTATTCCGTTTTATAAAAAAATGGTCGCCGCAGACGAAGCGTTTGTTGCGGACTTGAAGAAAAAGTATGAACCTGCAAGTTCTGGTCTTGTGCTGCATCTGGGGGTCAAGAAAACGTATCCCTTGCTAAATCATCATAATTTCTTCTTTTCTGAGAACCTGCATGAACAAATGGAGAAAGTGTTTGAGAAACACGAGTTGCCAGACGATCCAACCATCTATTTAGTGAATGTGAATAAAACAGATCCATCTCAAGCACCAGAAGGACATGAGAACATTAAGATTTTGCCACACATTCCGTATATCCAAGACAATCCATTTACACCTGAGCAATACGCGGATTTTGAAGAACTTGTGCTTGATAAATTAGAACGCATGGGCTTAGACGGGCTGCGGGAAAATATTGTGACACGCGACGTCTGGACACCACACGATATCGAACGCGTGTATGGTTCAGACCGAGGTGCCATTTACGGAACGGTTTCTGATAAAAAGAAAAATGGTGGCTTTAAGCACAAGAAACAAAGCGAACTGTACGACAATCTTTACTTTGTCGGGGGCACAGTAAATCCAGGTGGCGGAATGCCCATGGTAACGCTCAGTGGTCAACAAGTGAGTGATAAGATTGTTAGACGTGATCAAGCAGAGAAGAAATAGAAACGCTATATTTACAGGCATAATCTGAAAAGAGGTGACTCGGTGAAGATGATGAGATTTATGGATGATTTGAGCGGTGCAATTTTCGATTCGGACCCACAGGATATGGGGCGTGCAACTGGCGCATCAGGACGTAGCGGTACCCGTTGCTAATGGAAAAACAGACGATCTCTTCTTACTTAGCCAGTTATTTAGCGCCGGCTCATCAACAGCCTGGGCAAAGTTAGGAGACAGGTGAACTTTGCCTGACTTCTTGAGGGAGTCAGGCCCAAGGCGGTGCAGAAAAGTCGCTTTCTTTTATTCAACTTATATAGTTTTTTATTAAAATATGAATAGCAAAAAAGCCATCTTTGTTTTTTTCAAAGATGGCTTTTTTGTCGGTAAAGAGCTTCGAAATTTAAGAAGAGCTGTGCAATTCAGAGCGAATACGTGAGATGTGTTGGCTCATGAGGTGTTTGGCCAAGTCACTATTTTTGTCTGCGATAGCATCGTATATTTCCTGGTGTTCATTAAGTGTCTCTTGTTGGCGATTGGAATCGGTAAAGCGGTGTTTGCGTGTTTCTCGGATGTTTTCTTCTATTCGCAAGGCTAATGTCGCCATTAAATCAATCAATAATTGGTTTTTCGTGGCATAAGCAACTTGTAAGTGAAAGTCTAAATCTGCTTGTACTCCTTTTTCGGTGTCACTTTTTGCATTAGCCATTTGGATAAGGACGTTTTGGATCGCTTCTAGGTTTTCAGGACTGGCTCGTTGGGCTGCTAAAAAAGCGGCTTCGACTTCAAATGCACGTCGCAGCTCAAGCATTTCGTCAATCAAAATCGCTTTTGCTTTGTCAATATGCGTTCGAAGTTCATTGCCAAGGAGGTCGCGTTTGGTCGTTGACAGAAAACTCCCACCACCTTGCCGTATTTCGATGAATTCTTTCCTTTCCAAATCTTTCAAAGCTTCCCTAATGGAATTTCTACTGACGCCAAACAAACTCGCAAGGTCCCGTTCGGAAGGCAGACGATCGCCTGGCTGCAGATTTTGTTCTAAGCAGAGAAGATTGATTTGTTCCACGATTAGTTCATAAGTTTTTTTCTTTGGATTCAAAATAAGCGCTCTCCTTGCATATTTTTAAAGGTTAACTTTAGTATACAGAATAAAATCTGCAATAGCTTAAAGAAAACGTTGTACTTTTCAGATTATTATGTATAATTGGGTTAATTGGTTGGACCAATTTTAAACGCAAGGGAGCGAATAGCTATGACAATTGCAAATCAAGAAGCCATCCTCGATCACTTAAGAGAACATTTAACAGCTGAGCAAATCAGCATGAACGAAACCATTAAAGAACTTCATGGGCAAGATGAGTCTTATCATCAAATGAAATTACCCGATCTGGTGGTTTTTCCAGAAACAACAGAACAAGTTTCTGAAATCATGAAAATATCCGCACAATACCAAATTCCAGTAGTGCCATTTGGTCTCGGTTCCAGTTTAGAAGGACATGTAATTCCAGAGAACGGCGGAATCACCATTGATTTCTCATTGATGAATCGCGTGTTAGCAGTATCTGAAGAGGACTTTCTGGTGACTGTACAACCAGGAGTGACACGGTCGCAGCTCAATAAGGAATTAAAGAAGCATGGTTTGTTTTTTACCGTAGATCCTGGAGCAGATGCAACACTTGGAGGCATGGCTGCGACAAATGCCAGTGGCACAACTTCTGTGAAATACGGCGTGATGCGCGACCAAGTACGTGATTTGGAAGTGGTGTTAGCAGACGGAACTGTTATACATACAGGCAATAAAGCCGCCAAATCTTCATCGGGCTTGCACTTAAACGGTTTGTTTGTCGGTTCTGAAGGAACGCTCGGTTGCTTTACTGAAATGACGCTGCGCGTTTACGGCATTCCTGAATTCATCACAGCGGCTCGTGCATCGTTCCCAACCGTAAAAGACGCTGTCGAAGCAGTCGTATCGATTTTACAGGCGGGCATTCCAATTGCGCGCGTTGAACTAGTCGACGAGCAATCAATGCAGCAAGTCAACAAATACAATGATACCGCTTACGCGGAAAAACCTACACTGTTTTTAGAGTTTCACGGCAATGAAGCAGGGTTAAAACAAGATGTAGAATTTATGCAAGAAATTGTGCAAGGGCATGCCTGCGAAGAAGTCGCATTTGAAACAGATACGGCCGCACGAAATCTTCTGTGGGAAGCACGACATACATTGGCGTATGCCTACATTCACGGTTATCCTGGCAAAAAGATGATGGTCACAGATGTTTGTCTGCCCATTTCTGAACTAGCAGGAGCTGTGGGACATGCCCGTGAAAATCTGATGGAACTGGGATTGCCTGGTGGCATCGTTGGACATGTCGGTGACGGCAACTTCCACGCACTTATCATGATGGATATGAATAATCCAGAAGAAATAGCAAAAGCACAGGAATTCAATGAACGCATTGTGTTGTACGCACTAGCAAGAGGCGGTACATCTACCGGTGAACATGGGGTTGGTATTGGGAAGCAGAAATACCAGCAACAAGAACACGGACATGCGCTAGATGTGATGGAGAAAATAAAAGCAGTACTGGATCCAAGCAATTTATTAAATCCTGGCAAGAATATTAAATCAGTAAAAAGGGAGTTGAGTAAATGAAAGTTCTCAATGGATTGAGTAACATAGCTGGAAAATACTTTGCGGTTTGGGTCATTTTGATTGCACTCGTTGCCTTTTTGTTTCCGTCTGCGTTTGTGGGCTTAGGCAGTTACATTACGATTCTTCTAGGTGTCGTGATGTTTGGTATGGGATTAACGTTAAAGCCTGTAGACTTTAAAATTATTGCGAAAAGTCCGCGTCCAGTTTTCGTTGGGGTGGCTGCACAATTTTTGGTTATGCCGTTCGCTGCATTTGGTATTGCGTATCTACTAAATTTGCCTGCTGAATTAGCAGCTGGACTTGTTTTGTTAGGTTGCGTACCAGGAGGAACCGCGTCGAACGTTATGGTGTATTTGGCAAAAGGAAATTTGGCATTGTCTGTTGCTATGACCTCGTTATCGACCTTAATGGCACCGATTATGACACCCTTATTGTTACTCCTGTTAGCGGGACAATGGCTTCCTGTAAATCCAGTATCTATGTTTGTGTCCATCATTCAAGTGATCATCGTGCCGATTGTACTTGGTCTATTGGTTCAAAAGCTAATGCCAAAAGTGGTCAAACAAACAATTTCAGTGATTCCCCTTATTTCAGTTGCCGCGATCTTGATTATTGTGTCAGCTGTTACAGCAGCTAATGCAGAAAACGTCATCAGTTCAGGATTTGTTGTTTTCTTAGCGGTCTTTTTACACAATAGTTTTGGCTTAATGCTTGGTTATTTAACGGCAATGGCGATGGGGCTCGACGAAGTGGATCGTCGTGCTATTTCACTGGAAGTCGGTA
The DNA here is from genome assembly GCF_001465835.2 of Planococcus kocurii. Taxonomy (NCBI): domain Bacteria; kingdom Bacillati; phylum Bacillota; class Bacilli; order Caryophanales; family Caryophanaceae; genus Planococcus; species Planococcus kocurii. The sequence goes on along the minus strand of NZ_CP013661.2, from coordinate 999,508 downwards.
TGCAAAACTCTGGTTTAGGAGTCGCGTTAGCCACGGCTCACTTTGGCCCGCTTGCTGCGTTACCAAGTGTTTGGGGCGCAATTTGGCATAATATCTCTGGTCCGATTTTGGCCACAATTTGGTCGAAGAATCCTTCGCAAAAGGAAAAGCTAGTCAACGTAAAAAGAGTACCTGAAGTTAAAATAGATAATGTGTAACTTTAACGGCCAACACAAAACCCGTAGTCGAAAAGCTGACTACGGGTTTTGTTTCGTTTATTTTGTATTCGTGAATCCACCATCAATACGGATAGTGTCACCGTTAATGTAATCGGCTTTTGTTAATAAGAAGGTCACCAGTTCTGCAACATCTTCTGGTTTACCAAGACGTTTTTGCGGAATTCCAGACTCGGCACTTTCTTTCATGTCTGGATTATCTTCAAAGAACTTTTTAACCATTGGTGTTTGAATAGGTCCAGGTGCAATGGCATTTACGCGAAGTCCGTCTTTAGCGTACTCGGCAACAAGGCTTTTGGTCATACCCACAATGCCATGCTTAGTTGCACCGTAAGTCACGACAGAAGCTTGGCCAATGACGCCAGCACTTGAAGCGGTGTTGACAATTGAGCCGCCGCCGTTTTTCACCATAACTTCAGCGACATAACGTAAGCCGTACAAAGCGCCAAGCATATTGATGCCTACAATTTGTTCAATTTCTTTGATGTCGGTTTCAAGGAATTTCTTACCACTACCAGAAATCCCAGCGTTATTGAAAAAATAGTCAATCGAGCCGAAATGCTCGAGTGTTTTGTCTACGTAGTTTTTGACTTCTTCCGCTTTAGAGACGTCCGCTTTAATGAAAATCGCATCAACGCCTATTTCTTTAAGTTTGGCGACTGTTTCGTTGCCACTTTCTTCGCTAATATCGACAACTGAAATATTGACGCCTTCTTCGGCTAAATAAAAAGCTGCAGATTGTCCTAATCCACTACCGCCACCTGTAATAATTGCTGTTTTACTCATTAAATTTCCTCCTCTGCTGTAAATACCTGCTATAAGTATTCTTTTCCCTATCGTGATTGATCTTAATCAGGAAACAGTGAAATAGATTTTTTTCTAAAATTTGTAAAAGAGACCGACAATAGCTTACACTTTATGCAATACCATAAAATGTGAGTTTAAAGTGAGGAGGACAATTATGAAAATCGGAATTATTGGAACAGGTAACATTGCTTCATTTCTACTAGAACAGGTAAACAGTAATCAGATGATCGAAGGGAAAATCATAGCCATTTTTGGCCGCAATCAAGAAGTAGGTTCACACTTGAGCGAGCAATTTGGTGTGGACTTTCATACAGACATTCACGAATTTTTAGAAATACCACTCGATATCGTGGTAGAGGCAGCGACGATAGAAGTGGCGGGTCTATATGCAAAAGAAGTAGTGACTTGTAAGAAAGACCTTGTTGTTAGTAGCATTGGCGTGTTCAAAGATAGCGATTTTTTAGAGGAAGTGGATCGATTAGCTGAGTCTGTAGGCACGCAAGTTTTCTTGCCATCTGGCGCAATTGGCGGATTAGACGTATTGCAATCGGCTAAAGCAACTGGAGGCTTAAACCAAGTTCGAATCACGACACGAAAATCACCAGCATCTCTTGGTATCGAAGCCAGTGAAGAGAAAGTGATATTTGAAGGCTCTGCTTATCAAGCTGTCGAGAAATTCCCGAAAAATGTTAATGTCGCAATGACGCTGGCACTTGCTGGAATTGGCGTTGAGAAAACCATCGTACGGGTTATCGTCGATCCGAAAGTTGTACGAAATACCCACACCATTGAAGCGATAGGGGATTTTGGACGCATGGAACTAAAAGTAGAAAATAATCCGATGCCAAACAATCCGAAGACCAGTCTTCTTGCAGCATTGAGTATTGTGGCAGTATTGCAGAACAAAGACAAGGCGTTACGGATTGGGAATTGATTTCGACAAAACGATCGATGTTCTAATTTGCTCTTTTTGTAATCAACAAATGTGTTGCGAATAAAACATAATTGGAGATAGTGACTCAAGAATACAAAAGTTAAGGGGAATTACTTTGGAGTCTTTTGCAATTTTGGGATTTACTTTTGGAATGACAGGATTCTCTTTCGGCCTGATTGGATTTATTTTAAGTACTACAGCAACGAGTAAACTAACCAAACTGGAAAAGAGAATGGATGATTTGGAGAAAAAATCTTGAATCGTTTTGTTGAGCAAATGAAACTGTCTATGCAGTTGGCGTATAGAAGACTCCAGAAACCTTGTTCAAGCAGGTGGCTGGAGTTTTTTTATATGAAAGAAAGTCGCAAAGTATTTTAAGACAACTCAATCCCGCAACGTCAGTGCCAAATGTAGTACAACTGCGTCTTGAAAATTAGTCGGATCTAATCCGGTTGCATCATAGATTTTTTTTAGCCGGTAACTCAAAGTATGGCGGTGAACTTTTAAGCAGTCAGCGGTTTCTGCGCTGTTTTTGTTGCAGATAAAGTACATAACCAGTGTTTGGCATAAGGAATCGTTCAAATCTACTAGTATTCTATTGGTAAAATTTTCGAGCTCGACATGCGGATTATGTTTTAATAGCGCTATCAATTCCACGTCTTCAAAATAAACGAGCGACTGATCAGGCTTTCCGAAATCCAATGCGTTTTTTGCCGCGAGATAAGAAGTTCGGGTATCCAGAATGCTACTGACTGTTACGCCGACACCCATTCTAACGAGTGCCGTTTGTTGCAGTATTTGGAGCAGGGTAGTTAATTTTTGTTGAAGGTTTGCCGGTTCATCGTTCTTCATCAATAGGAAGATTTCGTTTAGTTGCGAGTGACCCGTAACAATCGTTTGACCATCGAAATGGCTTTCGAGCTGTTCGATAATTCTGCGAGAAAGTGAAGGAGATTTTTTTATTTCAATTAATAGCGTGATAAATGACGTGTTTTGGTCGAGTCTCATTTGTGAAATCCGTTCATGGACAGCGGCAGACAAAGGATTGCCACTGGTCAGTTCATCAAAAATCAATTCATTGCGCTTACGATTCCATTCAATATGAGAGGTAATCAGTGATTGATGGACCATCATTTCTGTCGTCAATTGAACGAGCGTCGAGATTTCTTTGAGCTCTTCTGGGTTACCTGTAATCCCGATGACCCCCACAAGTTTTTCTTGAAAATAAATCGGTAAGTTGACGCCGGGTTTGACGCCATGCCAAGCTGCTAAATCCGTTTCTTTAATCCACAAGGTTTCACCGCTTTTAGCGACTTGAGCTGCGGCCTCATGAATTTTTTCAATCCGCTCGGTTTCTCCTGAAGCCAAAATCATGCCGTTGGTATCCATAACGTTTAAGTTGCGGTTTAATCGGATCATGGTTTGTTCTACAATTTCCTCCGCCAGCTGTTTTGTAATCATAAATACTCCTCTGTGTATATATATTCTAAATATTTCGTCAAAAATCCATACCGTCAGTATAATGTATATTGGCTTCTTTTTCATTATAATTTTATGTAAGCGCTTTACTAATAGGGTAAGGAGGTTTTAGAGATTGAAAATTATAGTAGCACCCGATTCATTTAAAGGCAGTTTGTCTGCTACAACAGCCGCACAAGCAATGGCAGAAGCCATACAGGAACTGGGTCGTGAGATAGAAGTCGTCTTGCTACCGGCAGCAGACGGCGGGGAAGGAACGATGACGGCCATGGTCGAGGCGACAGGTGGCAAATTGATCACGCACGACGTCGAGGATCCGCTTGGCCGTAGAATTACCGCTCGTTACGGAATTCTTGGTGACGATCAAATATGCGTTATCGAAATCGCAGAAGCTTCTGGACTGACCTTATTGAAAATAGAGCAACGAAATCCGTTCAAGACTTCGTCATTCGGTACAGGAGAACTGATCTGTCACGCTTTAGATGCTGGTTTCCGAAGCTTTATCATTGGACTTGGCGGCAGTGCTACCAATGACGGAGGAGCAGGAATGCTAGAAGCTCTTGGTATGACTTTTCTAGACCGCAGTGGGCAACGTTTAAGAAGGGGTGGGGGCGCACTCGGTGAACTTGCTGAAATTGATCGTAGTCATTTTGATCCGCGCATTGCGGAAAGTACGTTTCTAATTGCCTGCGACGTAGAGAATGTCTTAATCGGTGAACAAGGAGCTTCTGCAGTATTCGGTCCACAAAAAGGAGCGTCTCCAGAAGCAGTCGAGCAACTCGATAGCAATCTACAAAATTTTGGAGATGTTGTCGAGCGACTTACTGGAACGGCACTTCATCATAAAAAAGGTGCCGGTGCAGCAGGTGGTGCTGGTGGCGCGATGCAAGCGTTTTTTGCAGGTAATATGCAGCGTGGTGTTGATGTCGTACTTGAAGCGATTGCATTTCAAAATCATTTGGAAACGGTCGATTTGATTGTGACCGGAGAAGGGAAAAGTGATAGTCAAACTTTATCGGGAAAAACCCCTTTAGGGATTGCTGAAGCTGCAAAAAGAACGGGGACTCCAGTGATTTTAATTTCGGGGATGGTTGAACCGGAAAGTACAGAGTTACTAGAGCCTTATTTCACCGAAATTCACTCGATTGTCAGTGACACCGTATCGGCAGAACGAGCGGTAGCCGATGCCTATAACCAATTGAAAATAAAAACCAAAACAGTCGTTAAAAACTATATAGAAAACCAAAAGGGGTGTTAACATGTTGTTTTTCGTTATTGCGTTAAGTGTCATCTTGGTTGTGTTGTTAACTGCTGTATTCAAAGTTCATCCGTTCTTATCGTTATTAATCGGCGCATTTTTTATGGGCATCGCGTCCGGTATGCCGCTAGCTGACGTTGTACTGAACGTTAACGAAGGCTTTGGCGGGTTGATGACCAATATCGGGATTGTCATTGTTGCCGGAACAATTATCGGTGTTATTTTAGAGAAATCCGGTGCAGCTTACCGGATGGCAGAAGTGGTATTGCGTTTGATTGGTGAAAAGCGACCGCAACTAGCGATGTCGATTATTGGCTTTATCGTATCAATTCCTGTGTTTTGTGATTCTGGATTTATTATTTTATCGAGTTTACGAAAAGCCTTAGCAAGACGTGCGAAAGTATCCATGGCTTCGATGTCAGTGGCGCTCGCAACTGGTTTATACGCAACCCATACTTTGGTACCGCCAACACCAGGACCAATTGCTGCAGCTGGTAACTTAGGTGCTGAAAATTACTTAGGGACAATTATCTTAATCGGTTTAGTCGTCGCAATTCCAGCAGCAGTTGTCGGGTATCTTTGGGCTGTTAAAGTCGCTGCCAAAATCGAAGTGCCTGATGATACTTTAGAAGACGGCGAATTGAGCTACGAAGAAGTCATTAAATCATTTGGGAAAATGCCTTCTACATTTAAAGCCTTCTTGCCGATTGTTCTACCATTGGTATTGATCGGAGCAGGGTCTGTTGCCGGTATTCTTGGTGGTGATGGTGGGCTGACAAGTTTATTGAAATTTTTAGGATCACCAACAGTGGCGCTATTATTTGGTGTCTTAGCAGCGCTCTTATTACTGCCAAAATGGAACGAAGAAACCTTATCTGGGTGGATTGGCGAAGGAATCGTCGGTGCAGCACCTATTCTATTAATTACTGGAGCAGGTGGCGCATTCGGACGAGTTATTAGCAATTCAGGTGTGGCAGATTTGATAGCGGGAATGGACATGACAGCACTTGCTGGTGGCTCGTTGTTCTTACTCATTCCATTCATTATTGCAGCGGCATTAAAAACCGCTCAAGGTTCTTCAACAGCAGCACTGGTTATCACGTCAACGTTGATGGCACCGCTGTTGCCGACGCTCGGCATCGAAGGCGCAGTACCACTGGCGCTTGTCGTGATGGCGATTGGGGCAGGCGCAATGACAGTGAGTCATGTTAACGATAGCTTTTTCTGGGTTATCACACAGTTTACAGGCATGAAAGTAACGGAAGCCTACAAAGCGCAAACAATGGCGACTTTGTTGCAAGGTGTAACGACGATTGTCTTCACGATGATCTTGTGGACAATTTTAGTTTGATGGGGTAGTACAAATAACTGTATAAATGAAAAATGCCTCACCCTGGAATGCATATCCAGGGTGAGGCATTTTTAAAAGAGAAATAATATTTACAAAATCAGTAAAAATTTAGTTAGTAATAGATGCTTGATGTGATACTATTGAATCATTAGTTAGGTCTTATTAATTAGGAAGGCGATTTTAACTACATCACAAAAAAACTCAAGGAGCAAACCGATGACAAAACTAACTGAGAACCTAAAATCACTTCGCTTACAGAACAAATTGTCACATCAAATCGTTGCAGAGCATTTAAAGATTACTAAAGCAGTTTATGGGAAATTTGAGGTGGGTACTACAGAACCACCTCTGAGATTAATGATCAAACTAGCTGATCTATATAGTATTTCTTTAGACGATTTAGTTGGTAGAGAGTTTGCAGCTAATGGTCAAATAATTAACCAATTGTTAATGAAGAAAGAAATGACTAAAGAGATTAATGTCCTAGTGAAACAATTAGGTAACCAATTTATTCAAAGCAAAGAAGCAGACATTGTGAAAAGGTTGAAGCAGAAGTTTGATTTGAATTGAATGATTGAAGTAATAAGAAAACGTTCAAATTATAATGAAACTCATTGCATAATCGATAGAGAGCAATTTAATGTCGTTAAAGAGAAGAGACATATAGGAAATGTTATGTCGCAGTCACTACACATTGGAGTGATTTCTTCACTGTCCTAGTTTATTGAGTTGAACTACTCTTTTTTAAACAAACTTATGAATAGTAACTAGAAATAAAATTTTATTTTTAAAAAAGGAAGTTTCCCATGGCCAGAAAGAAAAAGAAAGATAATCTATCAGAACTGCTAATGGCAGTTTTAATGCTTAGTAGCGCAATCACATTTGTTTACACACAGTCACTCACAGCAACGGTCGCTGTATTTGCTGTCGGCTTTGTTGGCATGCTAGCAATCGTAAAGACCATTCAAAACAATAAGCAGAAGAAATTAAATGCGTCAGGTATTTTGCAAGTGGATGCAATGTCGGGGGCAGAATTTGAAGAGTTTCTGCGTCTCCGTTACAAGGCTGAAGGATATGCAGTTCGTAAAACGCCTTATACGGGCGATTACGGGGCAGACCTTATTTTGGAAAAAGGATCGCAAAAAATTGCTGTGCAGGCAAAGCGATATAAAAGTAATGTTGGCATCAAAGCCGTGCAAGAAATTTCCGCAGCAAAACTGCATTACGGAGCAAATGAAGCATGGGTGGTTACCAATAGTTTTTTCACAAAAGCGGCAGCGGAACTAGCGCGAAGCAATAAAGTGAAATTAGTAAATCGCGATGAATTGGTAGAGATTCTATTGGCAAAGAAGGTAGGATAGACAAGAGATTTCCTTTACAGCGCGATTCGTAAAACCAGATACAGCAAAATTTAAAGTATCTGTTGGCATTTTCGGTGTTGTAGCATTTGCCTCGAGTTTTGTTGGCTTCGTCACTTTGGTCAGCACAGTTTATCCGGTTATGGGTTATTTAGGATTTGTCTTGATCCCTGCGCTTGTTGTAGCTTGGTTCCGTTCGAAAAAAGTAGCAGCTGAACGCAAAGTGCTGAGTTATTAAGAATATTTACGATAGATTTAAGGTTTACTAGTCTGTAAAATTTGTGCAATGTAAATAGCTACTCCGAAGGGATTTATCTCCTAAGGGGTAGTTTTTTATTAAATAATGATGACGTGAATATCAAATGTAGGTTTCATTCCGAATCGAGTAAAAGTAGTGATTCCCAACTATTTTAATCGAGCGCTAGTGATATAATACATACATTTCAGCATTGGAAAATTCTTTTTCTAAAAAATTGAATACATGATTGTTAAAATAAATGACAAGATATGTCTTTACCATTTTATAAAATAGTTGCTCCTAAAGAAAGGAGGGTGTTTAATGATCCGGATTGCAGTCGTAAGTTCAAAAAAATTTGCTGAAGAGATTAAGAAATTTGAGAATGAAGTTCCGACTAGTCGAGTTACTTATTATACATACGACAATCCTTTGGAAAGTCTAGCAATTGTTAAGAAAATTCGTGAATGTGACGTCATTATGTTCGCTGGTCCGCTTCCTTACTTTCTGTCAAAAGCATGTACTAAAGCTCGAAACTTACCCTCGGTATTTATTCCATCAGATGAATATACATTAACGCACACTTTACTGTACTTGTTGCTCAATCGAAAAGAAGGACTAAAAGGATTATCAATAGATATCCATAATGAGCATCATTTACATCAAGTAGCAGAGGAAATGAATATGGATGTGTCGGATTGGCATGTCTTAGATTCAAAAGAAACAATAACTGAAAACCAAGTAACTATCGATCCCAATGCAGTTCTCGAATTTCATCAAAATTTATGGGAGAGTGGAAAAACAACTTATGCGGTAACAAACATCGATTACGTGAGAGACAGGCTCCAGAAAATGGGTATTCCGTCCACGGCAATCATCGTACCAGGGAAAGCCATTATTGATACCTTTCAGCAAGCAATCATGTGTGGGAAATTATCCATTAGTAAAAACATGGAATTCTCAGTAGGTATTATTTCTGTTACCTTATCTGGTGCAGAACTCACTACTGAAGGAGAACAAGCAGTCTTGGCAGAGCAAATGTTAACGTATTTGGCACGAAATTTGGAGTCTCCTATTCAAAAAAAATCACCGGGACAATTTATAGTTTATGGGACTATCGGAAGCATGGAACTTTTCTTGTATAGTGAAAGATTACAGAAATTGTTGAACCATTTTAGTGAGGTCCAACAGTTGGTTATTCATATCGGTTGTGGCGCAGGTATGACCGCGAAAGAAGCTGAAGAAAATGCGCAGACTGCATTGTTTTATGCTCGTCGAAAAAGTTTGGAACACGGTGTTTTCTTTATGACTGCTGAAAAGAAAATTATTGGACCACTTAATGAATTAGTAAAAACGTTTCAAGTCAAAACTGAAGATACGGAGACGTTGAAGGTAGCAGGTAAAACGCATTTAAGTGTAGCTACAGTGACAAAGCTCCAAGAGTTTGCGAAATTGCGTCATGACGAGGGATTTACGACAGTCCAACTTTCAGAATATCTTGAAATTGGTCGACGCAGTGCGGAGCGACTAATGAAAAAAATAACTGAAGAAGGTTATGCTCTGCAAATTGGAGAAGAACAGCCTTATAGCAAAGGACGTCCACGTTCAGTGTATCGAATGAATCTAAACTAACTTATTTGTTTTTCATTTAGGTATGCAACATATCTGAATTCTATTGACTGACTTTTCTTTCTATAGTAATCTAGTAAAAACATTTAACGACTATATAACGACAGAGAGGAAAGTGTAGTGATTGATGAAGTGTAGTGATCTGTAATCCCTAAAAAAGGAGCTAATAAAATGACGATCGTTACTGACGCAACAACGAAAGAGAAAAAGAAAAAAGAGGCAATTCACCCGTTTAATATTTTATTCATTGTTATTTTGTTTATGGCTATTTTGACTTATTTTGTTCCAGCAGGTGAATATGAACGATTAACAAACGATGCTGGGCAAACGATCGTTGTTGACGGATCGTATGCACAAATCGATTCAAACCCAGCAGGATTTTTAACTGTGTTTCAAGCCATTCATAAAGGAATGGTGCAAAGTGCACCGATTATTTTCTTTATCTTTATTGTAGGTGGGGCATTCCATGTGTTCCGTGACACAAAAGCAATCGAAGGTGCGTTTGCCAGTTTGTCTGCGAAGACAAAAGGAAAAGAAATGATCATGATTCCAATTGTAATGATTTTCTTCGGCATAGGTGGTGCAACAATTGGAATGTTCGAAGAAGCATTTCCATTTGTCATGATTATGGTGCCACTTGCTATGATTTTAGGCTATGACTCAATGGTCGGACTTGCTATGGTGTTGATTGGTGTATCGGCTGGATTTACCGCTGCATTTATGAACCCCTTCACTGTTGGAGTTGCTCAAGGATTAGCTGAACTACCACTATTTTCTGGCATGTTACCACGTGTCGGTTTTTGGCTCGTCTATATGGCTGCAGCGATCATTTTTGTCATGTTGTATGCAAATAAAGTGAAAAAAGATCCAACCAAAAGTATTGTTTACGAAGTAGACCAAGCGCGTGAAATTGACCGGAACATGATGGGGATGGAGAAAATCACTAAAAGACAAGTTGCAGTTCTTAGCGTACTGGGTCTGACACTTGTGGTTTTAGCGTATTCCGTTATTCAATTTGGCTGGTATATTGGTGAAATTTCCGCGCTCTTTATTATTATGGCGTTAGTGATGGGTCTTGTTTATGGAATGGGCTTCAACAAAATCACCAAGTCATTTGTCAAAGGCTGCGAAGAAATGGCAACTGGGGCCTTAATTGTGGGTCTCGCTTATGCTGCCGTTGTCATTCTTCAAGAAAGTTTCATCATTGATACAATTCTCTATAGTATTTCAAGCTTGATCTCTACTATTCCAGCGAGTTTGAGTGCTGGGGCAATGTTTATTACACAAGCGCTGTTGAATATTGCAGTAGCTTCAGGCAGTGGCCAAGCGGCGCTTAGTATGCCGATTATGGTACCTCTCTCAGATTTGATTGGCGTTAGTCGTCAAACTGCGGTCTTAGCTTTCCAAATGGGGGATGGCATTACGAATATGTTTTCTCCAACGAACGGCTTGTTGTTTGCAGCGCTTGCTATGGCAGGAATACCAATTCTTAAATGGTTTAAATGGGTATGGCCTTTAATCTTAGTACAAGCAGTATTGAGCCTGATTTTCGTAACTGTAGCTCATTTCTTTATCTGGCCGGTGTAATAGAAGAGTTAAAATTAGAAGGAGGACAATCTGTTGCTTGATAAATTGTTTGCGCGTTACGAAGAGCTTTATCCAGAGTTAGTTGAAATTCGACGAGAACTGCATAGGAATCCTGAAATATCAAACGAAGAAGTAGAGACTCCGAAAAAAATAGCGGCATATTTAATCGAACTTGGGCTTGATGTACGAACAGGCGTAGGTGGACGGGGTGTTGTCGGGTATCTTAAAGGTGGGAAACCGGGAAAAACAATTGCTCTTCGTGCAGACTTTGATGCATTGCCAATTCAAGACGAAAAACAAGTCGAATACAAATCACAAGTAGCTGGAGCTATGCACGCGTGTGGACATGATCTACACACGACGACGCTGCTTGGAGTAGCGAAAGTGTTAAGTGAAATCAAAGAAGAGATACCAGGGACTATTGTGTTTTTGCATCAATTTGCTGAAGAAACAACTCCTGGTGGTGCACAATTTATGATAGAAGATGGCTGTCTTGACGGAGTAGATGTGGTTTATGGCGCTCATGTTATGTCACACGAACCAGTGGGTACCGCGCAAGTGATTGAAGGTTATGCGTCTTCAGCACAAGATGATTTTTACGTGGAAGTCCAAGGTGTTGGCGGACATGGTGCATCACCACATATGACGGTTGATGCGCTTGTTACAGCTTGTCAATTAGTCGTGAACTACCAGCAAATCATTAGCCGCCGTGTGAGTCCAATGCGTCAAGCTGCATTAACAGTAGGAGCTATTCATAGTGGGAGTGTAACGAATATCATTCCAGATACAGCTTCGTTAAAAGGGACAGTTCGAACATTTGACGAAGAGACGCGTGACGTGATTGAAAATGCTATGCAACAAGTAACAGCATCTACTTGTGAAGCAGCGGGAGCAACTGTGAAGTTCAACTACATTCGAGACTGTCCATCGATATTCAATGATGCGACCGAAACAGATCGCATTCGCGAAGTTGCAAAATGGGTATTAGGCACTGAGAATGTTAGTGATGCAGAAAAAATGACAGGCAGTGAAGATTTCGCTTTCTATCAACAAGTAGTGCCTGGCACCTACTTTATGGTTGGTGGAGGAAATCCTCAACTAAATGCCGTTTATCCTCACCATCATCCTAAGTTTGATGTGGATGAACTGTCCATTCAACATATCGGTAAAATTTTTATTGGTGGGGCATTGAATTATTTGTCAGATGGAGAAATAAAGAAGGACTTGAAAAAAAATTCGGTACTTTTATAAAGAGAAATCCTTACGCTAGCAGATTTGGTGTAAGGGTTTTTATTATGAAAAGATTAGTGGAACTTAATAAATACTTTATGTAAACATATAGATAGTTCTCATCAAATTTTAATGTTCTTCTCATTCTCAGCTCATTTTCAAAGATTATGCTTAATGTGTAAAACAAGTAGAGGAGGAATAATTTTGAAAAAAAAGTTATGATTGGAACAGTAGTAGGTACGGTGGTTGTAGGGAGTCTTGGTGGAGTAGCAGCTTTTGCAGCGTCCAATGACAGTAATTCGGTAGGGCAATCTGGAATTACTGCAGAAAGAGCACTTGAAATTGCATTTGATCATGCAGAAGGAACTGTTCAAGAAGTCGAACTTTCTTTTGAAGAAGATGGCAATTATTATGAAATTGAAATCACAAGCAATACGAGTGAGTATGAATTTAACGTTGATGCAGTAAAAGGTGAAATCTTAGATCAACATGCAGGTAATGTGGAGCAAGAAGAAGAGGAAGGCAATCCTTCAGATAATGGTCATTATCCAAATGAGCCAGCTGATGTAGCTTCTTTTGAGGAGTACGGCATGATTGTTGATCAAGTGAACACAGATGGACTAACTTTCCACTTATCTACTGACAATCAAGGAAATCGGATTATGTTCTTAGTGAGCGAAGATGGAAAAAAACAATACAAAACCATTTTTGTGAAATACGATCAGCACCTTAAAATTATTGATGTGAACAATGGTGGATTGGTGTATAACGGTACGATTTAATTGATCCGTCCATGTGAGTAAGAAAATAAATAAAACGATTAAATGCCCCCTTCATTTTTGAAGGGGGCATTTGTGTTTGAAAGAGTGTACGTAAATTAAAATTTACACGGAAGAGTATCTGTTTCTTCTTGATTGCTGGATCTTCAAATATGCTATTTCTTCTACTAAACATAACCGGATGTCATTTAAAGCTAAGCTGAGAGTAATTAAAAATTATCCGTTTGTTCGTTAATAAATCTCAGGCGTCTAGTAAAATTCACAACTAAAAAAACGCATAAGCTCCAATAGATGATATGATTAGATGAAAACAGATCAGGCGAAATACGTCGATTTGAAATTTAGTCAGCTCCAAAGAACAGGTGATTACATGACGAATGCACAGACAGCAACATATAAAACTTCGGTACGACTAACTAAGACGGCAGCGGAAAAAATGGGCGTGTTCGGTATCAGCGAACGCTCATTTTTTGTTGTGGACAAAGCCTTTAAGGTGTTTATCGAGCGTTATCCTTCCAATGCGGATGGCGAGCTTTCGGTTGCGTTGATTTTGGACAGGTCGGAGAACGCACGATTGACTGGCAAAGAAGCAGAAGCCTCGATTGTTTTGCACGGGGTCTTTACCAATCATCAGTTGCTCATCACTAACTTGACGCAACGGAAATCCTACCACGCGCTCGGAACTAATTGGCAACGAGAGGCAAACTTGACGTTTGAAAAAACACGTGAACCAGCGTCGGTGCCTTTGATCAATATGATCAAACGGTTGACGCCAGCCAAAGAAAGTTCAGATTATGTTAAAAAACGGATTGGTAGTTGGGAAGGCTATTTGAAGATTCAAGAGCGTGGCATGGACATACCAGACATGAAGACTTCTTTTTCTAACTTGTCATTTAGCCATGATTTTAGCCGTATTACGTTAAAAGGGTGTCAGTTAAAAGAGACGCAATGGAAACAGGTGAAAAACCTGACAGTGCGCCTCACTGGAATTACAGGGGATGTTGGAACGGTTATTAAAGCGGCAAATCGAACAGTGGAAGTAGAATTGCAAAACTATATCGTCAAGCAACTACGGGAAAAAGGGTTAACACTCGATAAGAAAGAAGTGGTTTTCAGCAATTTCGCAGCCTTGAGCCAAATCAGAAGGTTGCGGCAAGGATTTGCGAATCTTGAAAAAGGTCTCGCGGTAAATCCAAATCTAGACCGAATCTTGTTTGAAGAAAAGCCTCCAGTCCAACCACTTCAACCTTTAGAGCGTTTAACTTTCCATAACCGACTCAATGAGTTCCAACAACGAGCGGTGTCGGGAGCAATGGCGGCGAAAGACTTATACGTTATTCAAGGTCCGCCGGGTACCGGGAAAACTACAGTTATTTCGGAAATTTGCTTACAAAATGCTAAAAAGGGGCTGCGAACACTTGTCGCTTCGCAGTCGAATTTAGCTGTTGATAACGCACTTGGAAGGCTACTTGCCAACAAAGATATTCGGATTTTACGTGTCGGACGAACGGAAAGCATCGAAGAAGAAGGCAAGAAATTTATTGAGGAAAATGTCGGTCAGTATTGGAAAGACCATACCTTAAAAGAAATTACGGCTCAATACGAGATGCGTGAAAAACGTAAACCGCAGTTGGAAAGTGAACTAACGAGTAACCAACAAGCTACTGAGAAGTTGCAGCCGCTATATAAAAGTTTGGCAACAGCCGTCGAAGAGAAAAAGGCAGCGCAAGTTAAACAACAAAAAATTCAGCAACTGCTTGATAGTGAACAAAAAAAGGTAGACGCTCTCGAACTTCAAAAAGACAAGACGACCTCTGAAAGCCAGGAGATAACGCAAGTTGTCGAGAAAATTAATGCATCTATTCACCGAGACACAGCATTTACTGATCATCATGACAGCGACAAAAGACTTCAGCAAGAACAGCATATTCAACAAACTATACAGTTGCTTGAACGTGCACTCGGTTTGAAAAGACTGGAACAAGACTTAGTCGTGAAAAGACAAGAAATTGCAGTGATTACCGAAAAGCGTGATCAAATGGCAGAGATTATTGAACAAAAGGCAATAGCTGTTGAGAATATGGATAGCATTAAAAAAATGGATGACTTGCTTCAGGTAATGAAAGTTCAACGAATTGAAGAAACATCTGCTATTACTTATTTAGTGAATCGGCTAGAAGCCAACCGTGAAAATATGGCAGATTGGACTAAGCTTAACGAATACAACGTGCTGGTATCTAACGCCATTACGTATATTGAAAACCTACTGACTTCTGTTGATATTTCTGTAGATAAGTTAAAAAAGCAAGCATTGTTGAAAACAGAAACGTATAGTTCAGCTGAAATTGATGAGTATTTAGAGAAGCTGAGAGCAGTTTTGAAAAGTACACAACGCAACGATCCGACCATTTTACAAAAAGCGTTAATTGGGTTGTACAGACGGCAACATAATTTGTGGAGAAGAGGCGCAAAGTTTAAACCGGTCGACGTCTATGCAGCTGAATCTAAGCGAGCTTTCGATGACTTGAAAAAGGCGTTATGCGAAGAACTAAAAAAACAGCAAGAACAATATCGTGTGTGGGACGAAAAATGGTTAGAAAAACAAGAAAAGCTAGAAGAAGATCTAGCGCCGCTTGAACAACGTTACCGCCAAATGCCCAACTCAGCGGACTTGCCAGCTGATGTAGAAGCCGCGATTCGTCAACACAAAACAGAACTTGTGGAGTTGCAAAAAGAACAAGCTTTAGTGGAACAAGTGCAACAAAGAATTGAGAACGATAAAGCTAAGCGCACGCAACAGCTAACTTTACTAGCAGAAAAAGAAGCCCAGATTGGCAAAGTAGATGTCGAAATCCAACAACTAAAAACAGTTGCCACCAGCTACGAACAAGAGTTGAATTCTTTGAGTGAAGTACTAGCTTTAAATCCAGAACAGGATTATGAAAGAACGGCAAAAGAACTAGCTAGTTTGTCCTTTACAAAAGAATCGCTCAAGCAAGAAATGAAAAATTTACCGCTGCTTCAATCGGTACAGAAAAAATGGCTGGATTTACTAGTAGGAGCGAGCGAGCACGATTTGGACGAAATCCGAAAAATGTATATTAAGCATGCCAACGTTATTGGTACGACTTGTGTTGCTTCGGCACGCAAAGATTTTATCGACAACTATCCCGAGTTTGATGTCGTCATCATTGATGAAGTATCCAAAGCCACGCCGCCCGAATTATTACTGCCCATGCTTAAAGGCCAAAAGATTATTTTAGTCGGTGACCATCATCAATTGCCACCACTTCTTGGCAATGACACATTAGAGGAAACGCTTCAAGAAATGATTGATGAAGACAACGGTTTTGAAGAAAAGAAAGAGCTTGAGAAGTTACTTGAGGAATCGTTGTTTGAACGATTGTATAAAAATCTACCAGCAGCCAATAAAACGATGTTGGCCATTCAGTACCGAATGCACGAAGATATTATGGAAACCATTTCGCCGTTTTACCGGTTAGAAAACGACCAGCTGCAATGTGGCATTGAGGATTCTGACAAAGAGCGTGACCATTTACTCGAATCAACCACCGTGAAGCGTAGCAATCATCTGATGTGGCTCGATTTGCCAAACGAATCGGCGTATTTTGAAGAACGCATGAACGGGGGCAAGAGCTTGTACAACGCAGCGGAAATTCAGGAAATCCGTTCGTTATTGGTAGAATTGAATAAAGCAGCTGGTGAAGCGAAACAAGCTGGACGAATCGCTCTAGACCAACAAAAAAGTATTGGCGTCATCAGTTTTTACGGGGAACAAGTAAAACGACTTCAGCGAATGATTGACCAAGAGCTACAGTTGCCACATTTAACGGTTCGAACAGGCACAGTCGACCGTTTCCAAGGAAGTGAAAGAGACATCATCGTACTAAGTATGGTGCGCAACAACCAAAACAAGCATGGCGATATTGGCTTTGCGAAAGACTACCGGCGATTGAACGTCGCATTGTCACGTGCCAAAGAATTACTGGTACTTGTCGGTAGTTCTCAGATGTTTACAGAACGGGCCAAGCAAACAGAAACCAAAAAAATGTACAAGCATGTATTAGCAGTCGTGAAAAAGACAGATGGCTTAAAGACCTTAGAAAGCAGCAAGGGGTGACGATGTGGACGAATTGATAAAAGAGCTACGATCAACTGTAGCAGAAAATCCAGAGGTCACCGTCGTCAACGAACAGCTATGGAAGTTGCCAAGTGTATTATACGAAGTCAGCTTTAGCCAAGTTAAGCGATTAAAGATGGACATTTTAATGAAAATGCTGCTGTTATCGTTTCAAGAAGCGGATATTCGCCGAGCTGCGACTTTGGCTGAAATACTGTTTGTAGAAGAATTGTTTATTCGTGACTTGATTGATAAAATGCAACGCACCGGATTGATCCAACTAGAAAAGCCAGGTTATAAGTTAACGACCAAAGGCTATGATTATCTTAGTCAAGGTATTTTTGATGAAGAAATTGCAGGTGACGAAACCGTAATTGCCTATAGTGCTAGTCACGACAACTACAAGTTAGCAGAAGAAAATAGACATCCCGAAGCCGAAGAACCATTACCGGTGTATCGCTATCCGGGAAAAGGCAGTTTGAATAAAGAACGCATGCAACAACTTCTTTTTGAGAAAAAATCAGCTTTAAAAGAAGAAGGTTTCCAAACAATCGTTACAGGCATTACAGCATGTATCGAACAAATTACAGATTATCTCCCGTGCATTGAATTTCAATTATACGACGAAAAGCAGGACATTTTTTATGCTCGTGTCTGGAATACAGCAACTGGCGGTTGGGATGAAATGTTGGAGCAGCAGATTGAAGCACGTGAGCTTGTGAAATGGCGCAAAGTGATGGAAGAACAAAAAGTAGCTTTAAGTTGAGGAACTAATTCTACTGCAGTGACGTCTACTAACTTAATAGGTTGAAGAAAGCAGGCATGGTTTCGAAACTGAAACTATGTCTTTTTCTATTGGTTTAAATGAATATTCTGAAAGAACGACAAGCTGTCATTTTCTAGTATATTAGAGTAAAATAGAGTTTGTCATAATTTTTACATGAAATTTACTTAAGCTATTGGGTTCAATTTTTTAACCAAACGTCCCCAAGTCCCTGTGAATACTAACAATGAGAAGGTGCAATATGGAAAAGAGTAAATCATTAAATAAAAAAACAGTTAACAAGTATGTGCCTCTGTTCGTTTTGGCAGTCGCTATGCTCTGGATAAAAACCTATGTATCTCAGAAAATGCAATTTAAACTAGATGTTGACGGAGTGCTCCAAGAGTTTCTGCTGTTTATCAATCCACTTGGGTCCGCGTTACTCCTATTAAGTTTGTCGTTCTTCTTTAAAGGTGCGCGAAAATACTGGTCGCTGCTACTCATTTACACATTAATGTCGGTGTTATTATATGCCAACGTCGTGTATTTCCGTTTCTTTAGTGATTTTATAACCTTGCCAACTTTGTTTCAAACGCAAAATTTCGGTGATTTAGGCGGCAGTATTATTACATTAATCCAGCCAACCGATGTGCTATTCTTTGTTGATGTAATAGTACTCGCGATTCTTATAGGATCAAATCGAGTTAAAAAAGAGTCGGGAAATTTTAAGACGAAAGTTATTCTCCCGGTTATTACGATTGCGTTAGCCATTTCGTTCTTTAACTTGGCTCTAGCGGAAAAAGATCGCCCGCAGTTGTTGACGCGTGGATTTGATCGAAGCTATATCGTAAAATATTTAGGTATGTACAATTACGCGCTTTATGACACGGTCGAAACCTTGAAATCCTCTTCACAACGGGTTCTTGCTGATAGTGATGATAAAACTGAAGTATTAAATTATACAAAATCGAATTACGCAAAGCCCAACGAAGACTATTTTGGTGCTGCTGAAGACATGAACGTTGTTTACCTACATCTTGAATCGTTCCAAACCTTCTTGCTGGACTATGAACTGGACGGGGAAGAAGTGACGCCGTTCTTGAATTCACTGATCGGTGATCAAAACACATTGTATTTCGATAATTTCTTCCATCAAACAGCTCAAGGTAAAACATCAGATGCAGAATTCATGCTTGAAAACTCTTTGTATGGGTTACCAAAAGGCTCGGCATTTATAACAAAAGGCCAGAATACGTACCAAGCAGCTCCGGCAATATTGAAGGATAAAGGTTATACATCAGCTGTGTTCCATGGCAATAACGGAACGTTTTGGAATCGTTCGGAAATTTATAAATCCTTTGGTTATGATCATTTCTTCGACATCGAATCGTATACCAATTTGACTGAAGAAGACATGGCAGAATACGGCGTTATGGATAAGCCGTTTTTTGAGCAGTCAGGTGAACTATTAGAAACCTTGCCAGAACCTTTTTACACGAAATTAATGACAGTGTCGCATCATTTCCCTTATCACATCAATCAGGATTTGACGACAATTGGAAAAGCTACAACGGGCGATCCAAGTGTTGATAATTATTTCCAAACGGCTCGTTATGCAGATGAAGCAATCGAGCAGTTTTTCACGCAACTAGAAGAGTCTGGTTTGGATGATAACACGATGGTTGTCTTGTACGGTGACCATTACGGGATTTCCGATAATCACAATCAAGCAATGGAACAAATTCTATCAAAAGAAATTACACCAGTTGAAAATGCTAATCTTCAGCGCGTGCCACTATTCATTCATGTACCAGGTATGAAAGGCGGCGTTGACCATACTTATGGTGGACAAATCGATCTTCTGCCGACTGTTATGCACATGCTTGGCGTTGAAACAGAAAATTACATTCACTTTGGTGCAGATTTACTATCTGAAGACCACGAGGAACTGGTGACATTTAGAAATGGTGATTACGTCAGTCCTGAAATCTATTCAATCGGCGAAAAATATTACAACCCTAAAACAGGATTGCCGTTAGAAGATGCACAACTCGAGCAAGCAGAGAAATTCCAACAACAATCTAATTACGAACTGGAATTATCTGATCAATTAGTTACTAGTGACTTGCTGAGGTTCTACACACCTGACGGATTTACACCAATTGATCCGGCTGACTATAACTATCAAAATGATAAAGTAGAAGAAGCTGAGTAACGATAACAAAAAAGCATCCTAAAGACGGATTACACCGTCTTTAGGATGCTTCTTTTTGTTATAAAATGAAGAACTCACTATAACTCTTATGTCTCGATCCATTTCTGTTCTTTCAAATTACTGTTTATTTTACTGAAACGGTTAGCAATCATCGCGCCAATCGACAAATTGAAAATCATATTGAAAATAGGTGCAATTACACCAAGTTCTCCAATGAATTTATAAGCGAGAATGGCAGCGAGTGCAGTGTTGCAAAGTCCTACTTGAAATAAAGCAGCACGCGCGTCTTGTTCTTCCATCTTCAGTCCTTTGGCAATAAGGTATGCTGAAGCCATTGGCAAAGTAACTTGGATAAAAGTGGCTACTGCAATAAGTGGGATGGTTGCTAGTTCAGAAGTGATGGCTTCTTTACCGCTACCAATAATCGTATGGACAATAACTAATAACGCTAAAGAGGTTCCCAGTTTTGTGACGGAGCCGGTGTAGGAATTTAAATTAGGAATGATTTTTTGAATCCATAAGCCAAGTCCCATAGGCAAAACGACGATTAAAAAAAAGGATGTCAGGAGGTCGGAAAAAGATAGAGAGATCTGTTCACTGGATAATCCAAGCATTGCGAGTGGTGTAACGACAGGACTAATCACAACATCAAGTAAAGATGCAACGACGACCAGTGAAGCGTTGCCCCCGGCAAGAAAGGTATAAACAGTCGCAGCTGTAGCACTTGGTACAGTTCCAGCTAGTATGAGTCCCGCAGCAATTTCTGGTTTTGATGAAAAGAAAAGGTGTGCTAATGCGATGGAAACAGACACAGTGAGTGTCCATTTTAATCCGGTAATAACTAATAATTCTTTCGTTTTCTTTTTAATTTGTTTAAAGGCTTCTATATTCATTGATAGACCAGCAAAAAAAATAACAGCTCCTAACAGCAAGCTAGGCACCCATGAAGATACTTGCCAGTAAACTGGAGAAAAATAAGTGGCTATTGAAACCAATAGGATAAGAAAAGGCAATTTACTAGAGATAAACATAATCAACGACATGAATAGACACTTCCTTCCTTTTGTATTTGGTCAATAGAATTCATTATACGTGAAAAAATTTTAAAAATTCAGTTTTAAATTTAAAAAGGGAAATCTTTTTGAATCTGTTAAGCTATATAGGACATATACAGAAAATTCATAAAGTATTTAGGAGTTAGGGGAGATAGGCGATGTTCGACTTTGAAGCATTAAGTTCTCAAATTGTAGAGGAACTAACTTCGTTGATTGATAAACATGTAATTGTTACCGATAAAAACGGATTTATTATTGCAAGTACAGATGCTAATCGCTTGAATTCTTATCACGAGGGTGCTGCCATTTCGATGAGAAATCAGCAAGAGTTTCATTTGACTACTGAAATGAGTAATCAATTACGTGGAGTACGACCGGGTATTGTTATGCCAATTATTGTTTCGGGGACACCAATTGGAGTTCTCGGAATTACAGGCAAGCCGACTGAAGTAGAGAAATATGCGAAGCTCGTAAGAAAAGTTGTAGAGCTTTTCATTACGGATTCTATTTCAAGAGAAGAGAAAGAGCGGGGCATTCGAGAAATTGAATTCTTTTTCTTTGATTTGGTAACGACAAATTCACCTAAAGAGGTTATTGAAGATCGTGCACGAATGATTAATATTGACAGTTCTCTGTATCGCCGAGTTGCGGTAATCCAAACATACCAGCAACTTGAAGTTACAGATGTAGAAGGTCTATTGAAAATCCAGACAATCCATCCAGAATTGAAGATTATTCGCTGGGGGATGGAAAAATTGGTCCTGTTAATGCCAGATATTAAAAAAGAAAAAATGATAGAGGGATTAAATAGTTTATCAATAAAAATTCAAAAAAAAATACGACAAAAATTACCGATTGGCATAGGCAACTTTAATAGCTTTGAGCATTTAAAAGAATCATTCAGTCAAGCGGAAACTGCACTTTTAGTATCTGAAAGACAAGAAAAAATAGTGTTTGAGGAAGATCTAAAGTTAGAATTGCTTTATTACTCGATCCGGGAAGAAGTTCAAGAGGAGTTTTTAAAGCGCACAATCGAACCACTGCTGAAAGAAGATGAGTTAATGCTGAGTTTGGAAACATGGCTTCAACGAAAGAATTCTCTTCAAGATGTAGCGGACGAACTGCACATTCATAAAAATACGTTGATTTATAGATTGAACAAAATACAAGCAATATTAAAGTTAAATTTGAATGACATGAATGATTTAGTAATTGTTTATACAGCGATTCGCCTTTATAGAAAAAAATGACTCTCTGACTTTTAGTCAGGGAGTCATTTGGTTTTTTGTACAAAAAATATGACGGATTTGTGTCTAACTTTGGTTGAAAGGACATAGAAGAAAGAACAGTTAGAATATTATAATTATAAAAAGAGATGAGATGAAAGTGGTGAGAAACGTGGGGCTTGAGATGAAGAACTCTTTCCTATCGATAGTTGGAGTAGAAAACGTAAAATATTCGCAAGCTCATATGCTTGCCTATTCCTACGACGCAACGGCAAATTTCCAAGCGATGCCCGACTTGGTGTTATCGCCTAGAAGTACACAAGAGATTGTAGAAATTGTGAAGATTTGTGCAAAAGAACAAATTCCGATTGTACCAAGAGGATCGGGAACAAACTTAGCTGCAGGCACTGTTCCCACTCAAGGTGGTATCGTGCTGTTGTTTAATAATATGAGTGAAATTTTAGAACTAGACAAAGAAAATTTAACAGTTACTGTACAGCCAGGCGTCATTACGCAAGATTTAAGTAATTATGTCGAAAGCAACGGATTGTTCTATCCTCCTGATCCAAGTTCGATGAAGATTTCTACAATCGGTGGCAATGTTAGTGAAAATTCAGGTGGACTAAGAGGACTAAAATACGGTGTAACGAAAGACTATGTGAAAGCGCTTACTGTTGTTACACCCGCTGGAGAAGTAATGAAACTCGGAGGGAAACTTGCGAAAGACGTGGCAGGCTACGACTTGTTATCTTTGCTAGTAGGTTCTGAAGGAACTCTCGGAGTCATTACAGAAATTACGTTAAAGCTAATTCCGCTACCTATCGCTAAGAAAACAGGAATTGCTTATTTCAACTCATTAGAGGACGCTGCAGAAACAGTATCAGCCATTATCGCAAATCGGATTATTCCAGTGACGCTTGAATTTATGGACAAAGGGACAATCGGTGCTGTGGAAGATTTTATGAAGATCGGTCTACCACGTGAAGCTGAGGCCATGCTATTGATGGAGCAAGATGGGAACGATAAGCAAGTAGATGAAGATATTCAAAAAATGATTGCCATAGCAAAAGAGAACGGAGCAACTTCCGCAATTTTAGCAGCTTCAGAAGAAGAGTCAGATATTTTGAAAACAGGAAGAAGAGCTGCACTTTCTGCTTTATCTCGAAAACGCCCTACTACTATCTTAGAAGATGCAACAGTCCCACGCTCTGAAATCGCGAAAATGGTTAAAGCGATACAAGAAATTGCACTAAAGCATGATTTGCAGATTAGTACATTTGGTCATGCTGGTGATGGCAATCTGCACCCAACTTGCTTAACGGATGTCCGAGATCAAGAAGAAATGGCAAGAGTTGAAAAGGCGTTAGAAGAAATATTTCAAGTAGCGATTGAGTTAGGCGGAACAATAACAGGTGAGCATGGCGTTGGAGAAATGAAAGCGCCTTATCTTGAATGGAAGCTTGGAACTGTTGGCATGAACTTGATGCGAACGATTAAACAGTCAATCGATCCGCAAAACATTATGAACCCAGGTAAGATTTTTGCAAAAGAAACAAAGAAAAGGCTGGTGATTCATGGTGGTAACTGAATTGCAGCAGCGGATGCAAGAATCGTTTAAGGACAATGTCGATGAAGAGTATTTGATGGACTGCATGCGCTGCGGCTTTTGCTTACCAGCCTGTCCAACATACTTAGTAACAAACAAAGATGAAATTCACTCGCCACGTGGTCGTATCGCCTTAATGAAAGGGATGCGAGACGGTGATGTGGTATGGGACGGTTCGGTAGAAGAGTCATTTGACATGTGTCTTGGATGTCGAGCTTGTGAGCCTGCTTGTCCTGCGGGAGTTCAATATGGCGTGTTACTTGAAGAAACTCGCGTTGCGATTGAACAAGTAAAGACCAAATCAGTCGTAGAAAAAGCTGTTCGAAAATCCACTTTTGATGGCGTATTCGCAGATCAAAAGAAAATGGCAGGAGCGGTAAAGCTTGTTCAGTTTTACCAAAAAAGCGGCTTACAAACCGTGACACGTAAAATTGGGTTTTTAAATCTATTTCCACCATTTATGAAAGAAATGGAAGCTGTACTTCCAGCAATTGAATCGAAGAAAAAAAGAGCAACCCCATCTGAACCAAAAACAACAACCGTTGCATTTTTTACAGGTTGTTTGATGGATACCCTTTTTCAAGAAACCAACCGTAAGACCATTGAATTACTTGAATCACTCGGAGTAGATGTAATGATTCCAAAAGAACAACAATGTTGCGGGGCTTTGCATGGTCATAGCGGAGAGTTGGAAAAAGGGCTGCGCAATGCTAGGACGAATGTTGATGCATTCGATTCGGACAGCTTCGACTTTATCGTCAATAATGCAGGTGGCTGTGGTGCTTTCTTAAGTGAATATGAAAAACACCTGCAATCTGATACAGCATATGCTGAAAAAACAACTCGATTTTCAAGAAAGATGATTGATATTTCGTCGTTATTAGTAAAACTTGGCTTGAATGAGCGTCTAAAAGAAATTCAAGTAGAAAGCAAAGCGATTGTAACTTATCAAGATTCTTGTCATTTACGCAATGTAAATAAAGTGTTTTTAGAGCCACGTACTCTTTTACAAGATGCACCTGGCTTTGAATATAAAGAATTGATCGACGCTGGGAGCTGTTGTGGATCTGCAGGTATATATAATATTCTGCAGCCTGAAATGGCAAAGAAAATACTCGACTTAAAAATGAAAGGAGTGAAAGAGTTGCAACCCGCCAAGGTTGTGACATCCAATCCAGGGTGTTTGATGCAAATGCAAGTAGGTATTCAGCGTGAAGGATTAGAAAAAGAGATGCAGGCAGTGCACATTGTTGATTTTTTGTATGATGCGATTTACAAAAACCAAAATTAGGGGTGGAGAGAATGTTGAAGAAAAAAATGAGTATGGCGGTACTTGGGTTATCAGCAGTTTTAGTATTAGGAGCATGCGGTTCAAACGAAGCTGAAAGTAGTGAAGGTTCGGAAGCAAAAGATTATGACTTAAAAATGTCGGTAACGGTTTCAGATTCTTCAACTTGGTATGAAGCAGCTGAAAAACTCAAAGAAGATCTTGCTAAAGAATCAGATGGACGCATTAACCTAGAATTATTCGCAAATGAGCAATTATCGGGTGGAGATTCAGGTAAAGCGGTAGAAAGTTTAGCAAAAGGTTCAATTGATCTGACTTTTAACTCTACAATTATTTATTCTATTTTGGATGATCGTTTCGGTGTAGCTAGTGCGCCGTTCCTATTCAATAATACGGATGAAGTTGATCCTGTATTTGCTGGAGAAGGCGGAGAAATGTTTAAGGAAATTTTAGCTGAAAAAGGCGTTCAGGCACTTGGCTACGGTGAAAATGGTTTCCGTCAATTGACAAATAGTAAATTGGAAATCAAGAACCCTGAAGATTTAAAAGGCTTAAAAATCCGTATTCCTGGCATCACAATGTATACAGACCTTTACCGCGAGTTAGGAACAGATCCACAGACGATGACCTTCTCTGAAGTATTTACAGCGCTGCAGCAAGGAACAATCGATGGACAGGAAAATCCGATTGATGTTATTTCATCTTCTAAATTACAAGAAGTTCAAGATTATATGACACTTTGGAATTACTCATATGATCCACTCGTGCTTGGGATGAACAAAGAACTTTATGACTCCATGAGTGATGAAGACAAAGAATTATTTGATCGTCTAGGTAAGGAAGCCGCAGCTTACCAAGTTGAAATTGCACGTGAAAAAGAAACGACTCAAATTGCAGATCTAGAAGCTGCAGGTATGCAAATTTACACGCCAACTGAAGAAGAAATTGCTCAATTTAAAGAAGCTTCAAATCCGATTTACGATAAATACACGGATATCTGGGGTGCAGATTTACTAAAAGCATTCCAAGGAGAGTAAAACATAACTCAATATAACAGGGGAAACTTTTACTAGAAAGTCATTGGGTTTAATGTATTTATAATAGTTACAGGGCTTCTTCGAATTCAGATGAAGGAGCCCTGTCACCTGTTATAAAGTCAGGATACGGGGAGGGTACTGTATTGAAAATTTTAAATTATTTTGAAGAAGTTATTTTATTTCTGGCTTTCTTAACAATGACCATTATTGCATTTTCAAATATTGTGGCACGAAACATGGCTAGCTTATCGCTTTCATTTACTGAAGAAATTACGATTAATCTTTTTGTGCTACTTACATTTGTAGGAACAGCAGTCGGTGTCCGTCGCTATGGACATCTTGGATTTACGTTGATTTTTGATCATATGAATCCGCTTTTCAGAAAAGTCTTTATTGTCTTTTCAACTTTGATGAGTTTAATCTTGTTTGGTGTTTTGCTTTGGTACGGCCTTCAAATGGTCATGTTCCAAATGGATATGGGTCAGAAAACGCCCTCTTTAGGTTGGCCACAATGGATCTTATCTTCTGCACTCCCAATTGGTGCTTTCCTTTGCGTCATAAGAACCATTCAAGTGGGCATTGAAGAGTTGAAATTAGAAAAGCATTCGGTGAATAAAGGAGATGAGGCAGTATGATTGCTTTGGTGTTATTTGGATTATTCTTCTTATTGGTCTTCTTGCGTGTTCCGATTGCGATTTCACTTGGTGTTTCTTCTATTATTGTGCTCGTCTCATCAAGTGGCATTTTTGGCTTAGAGATGGTCACAGATATTATGTACACGAGTGTCGCGAAATTCACATTACTAGCTATACCATTCTTCATATTAGCAGGGGTCATTATGGAGCATGTAGGAATCTCTAAACGACTGATTGATTTTGCGCAGACATTAGTTGGCCACCGTAAAAGTGGAATTGTGTTAGTTACAGTTATTGTCGCTGTTTTCTTTGCTGCTATATCTGGCTCCGGTCCGGCTACTGTTGCAGCAATTGGAGGTATCCTGATTCCCGCAATGATCAAGAACGGCTACAAAAAAGAAACTGCCGGAGCCTTAGTTGCGAGTTCGGGAGCGATCGGAATTGTTATTCCACCAAGTATTGCGTTCATCGTATTCGCAGTTGTAGCAGGAGATCAAATTCCTGTAACGATCAATCGATTATTTATGGCTGGTGTTGTTCCAGGGATTTTAATGGGAGTTGCTTTTGTTATTGCCGCGCTTGTCGTACGTTCACGACAAGAAAAACGTGGAGAATTCATTTTGCCAGAAGGTGTAGAAATTAGAAAAGCTACAGGGAAAGAACGGTGGGATGCTTTTGTTGGTGCATTTCCTGGCCTGATGATTCCTGTTATTATTTTAGGCGGTATTTATGGCGGATTCTTCACCCCCACTGAAGCTGCAGTTGTAGCGGTCGTTTATGGCTTACTTGTTGGAATGGTCGTCAACCGAAAAGATACATTCAAGAAAATGTATCGAATTTTTATCGAAGCAGCCGTACAGACAGCGGTCGTTATGATCATTGTTAGTGCTGCATCGGTCTTTGCGTATATTGTGACTACTGAACAAATTGCGCGCGATATTTCAGATGGCATTATGGGCTTGACAAGTAATCCAATTCTTATTTTATTGTTAATCAACGTCTTGCTACTAATTGCCGGTGCGTTTATCGATGCTATTTCAGCTTATTATATTTTTGTTCCAATTTTATTGCCAATCATTATCTTTTTAGAAGTAGATCCAGCCGTATTCGGCGTCATCATGACCGTCAACTTAGCAATTGGATTATTTACACCTCCTGTTGGTTTGAATCTATACGTTGCTGCTGGGATTTCTGGGACCAATATCGTCGAAATTTCACGAGGAGTTGTACCATTTATCGTTGCGGCAATTGTTGTACTGATGTTAGTTACATATATTCCGCAAATTTCTACATTTTTACCTGACTTACTAAATGTAAAATAAGGGGATGAATAAGTTGAGAATGCAAAATGAAGTAGCGATTATAACAGGCGCGGCAAGTGGAATTGGACAAGAAGTAGCGATTCAAATGGCAAAAGAAGGTGCCCGTGTCGTTTTGGTGGATTTGAATTCATGTGACAAGACAATTGCGTTATTGGGTGAAGCTGAGTATTTGGAATGTCTAGGAGATATTAGAGAACCAGAGTTTGTCAAAGCTGTCATCAATCGGACGATTGAAAAATACCACGAAATCCATGTGCTAGTAAATAATGCAGGTACGTGTAGTCGCTTAAATTTGGAAGATATGACAATTGAGATGTGGGACAGAGATTTAGATACCAATCTAAAAGCGACCTTCTTATTTACACAAGCAGTTGTTTATCCACATATGAAAGAAGGTGGATATGGGCGAATCGTCAATATTAGCTCAGTATCAGGAATCAACGGTGGTGTAGTATCTGGTGGTGAAAAAAATGGTCGTTCAGGACCTGCATATTCAGCGTCAAAAGGTGGCGTTATTGCTTTAACCAAATGGGTAGCAAAAGAGGTGGGTAAATACGGCATTACCTGTAACTCAGTTGCTCCTGGTGCCACGTTAACTGGTATTACAGCTGGTGTGCCATATGACACGAGTCAACAAGTAATCGATCGCATGGGCGAATCACGAGATATTGCGAATGCAGTCATGTACTTTGCTACAAAAGAAGCCAGCTATACAACTTCTCAAGTGCTTAAAGTTGATGGAGGGATTAGCATTGGATAATCTTCGCATCCAAGCTGTCTTCGATGAAGCATCTCATCGAATTGCAGGTCGATTAATGAAAGATGTCGATTTGTTTGAAGGGATTAAGGAAGTATGTCGTTATTATGATGTGGAGTCCGCCCATTTTCAATGTTTTGGATCACTGCAATATGCAACATTTGTCCAAATGGAGCGTGGCGATGAAGAAGGCTCTGTTCGTTACTCAGAGAAAATTCGCTCCACGTCTCCAGTTGAATTATTGTCTGGATCTGGCTTTATAGGATATGGAGAAGATAGAGAGCTCGATATTCATTTTCATGGCATGATGATTGACTGCGATCGCCAAATTAATGGTGGCCATTTCTTGAATGGGGAAAACCCGGTAGCGGTCACGATCGAATATGTAATTTTTCCGATTAACGGAGTTGGTATGCAACGTGGAGTTGATCCTCACTGGGGTTTGCCCGTATTTCAATTTTCAAAAAGGAGTGGCTCATAAATGGAAACTTTAGGACAGTTAGCAGTCAGGTCAGCACATGCTTATCCGAACAAAATCGCAGTAAAAGATGATAAACGTTCATTCACCTATAAAGAGTTTTTAGCTCGTGCCAATGCGTTGGCCGCATTTTTTCATGCATCAGGTTTTAGAAAAGGTGATCGTATCGGAATTTTGATGTCGAATCGACTTGAACATATTGAGTTGGATGTAGCTGTAGCACTAACAGGACTCGTTAAAGTCCCTCTGAATTATCGTCTTCATCCAAAAGAGCATAAGTATATGATTGATGATTCACAGTTGAGTTTGTTGATTGGAGAAAAAAATCTACTCGATACAGTCGATAAAACTGTGCCCTTTTTATACATGAATCGTGACTTTGAAGAAACAATTTCGCAGTTTACTGGACAGTCATTTGTTGAAAAAGTAGATGAAGACGATTTGTTCGCCATTATGTATACATCTGGAACTACGGGGAATCCAAAAGGCGTCATGTTGTCGCATCGCAATATCATTGCTGGGGCACTGTCGTTATCTCAAGTATGCGAAGTCGACTATAACGATATTATTGGTCACGTCGCGCCTTTGACACACGGGGCTAACTTTTTGAGTCACGTCGCTTGGCTGTTTGGTTTGACACAAGTCGTTTATAACAAATTCGAACCAGAAGAATTCTTAGACGTTCTAGTAGAAGATAATATTTCAGTTCTATTTTTAGTTCCGACAATGGTCAACTTGATGATTCAGCATCCTAAGTTTGACGCCTCAAAATTAGCGACAGTCAAATCAATCAATATGGCAGGTTCTCCAATTGCTGCTAGTAAACTACAAGAAGCGTTAGATAAAGCGGGCAATATCTTCGTAGAAACGTATGGACAAGTAGAAGCTCCGATGTGTATCACAATGATGCCACGCAATGAAATCCATGAACATTTGGATTCTTGTGGAAGAATTGGTGTGTTTGTTGATGTAAAAATAGTGGATGACGAAGGCAACGAAGTTCCGTACGGCGAAGTCGGTGAGATTATTGCAAAAGGTTCGCTTGTCATGCAAGGCTACTGGAATAATGAGAAGGCGACCAATGAAACGTTAAAAGATGGATGGTTGCATACGGGGGATTTAGGCAAGCGAGATGAATTTGGCTATGTCTATATTGTAGATCGCAAAAAAGACGTTATTATCTCGGGTGGCGTGAATATTTATCCGCGTGAAGTAGAAGAAGTTTTGAACTTGCATAAAGGTGTTAAAGAGACATGCGTCATTGGAATACCCGATGATAAATGGGGAGAAAGCGTCATCGCTTTTGTTGTACCAAATGGAAGAGAAGAAGTCACAGTTGATCAGCTGATTGTGCTGTGTAAAGAAAATTTAGCTAGTTTCAAAAAGCCAAAAGAAGTATTTATTGTGGACGAATTACCGAAAAGTTCGTATGGAAAAATATTGAAACGTGAAATGAAAACTCAACATGAGGAGGTGAGCAAATGACGAATGTTTATATTCATGGAATCGGGATGACGAAATTCGGGAAATCAGCGTCTTCGCTGAAAGAATTATTAGTAGAAGCGAGTGCTGAAGCGTTAATTGATGCAGGGAGACCAAAGATAGATGCTATATTCGTAGGTAACTTTATGGGGGGGAGCATTGCCAACCAAGAAATCTTAGGAGCAATCGTTGCAAATGAACTAGGGCTTGGTTATATTCCTTCAACTAAAGTCGAAGGAGCTTGTGCATCAGGCGGTATTGCTTTCCGTCAAGGATTGCTAGGTATTATGAGCGGCGAATACGATACAGTTTTAGTAGCGGGTGTTGAAAAGATGAAACATGCTTCTACACCAGACGTCACGCAGGCGATTAATGCGGCAATGGATACAACGACAACTGAAAAGCATGCTGGATTAACGTTTCCGGGATTTTTCGGCGTGCTAGCAAACCGTTATTTTTACGAAACAGGTGCAACCAAAGAACATTTGGCACAAGTGGCGTTGAAAAATCGTCAAAATGCTGTGAATAATCCGTTAGCGCAATTTTTAAAACCAACTTCAATAGAAGAAATTATGGGGGCACGAATGATTACAGATCCACTTGGCTTGTTTGATTGCTCGCCAATGACAGACGGAGCTTCGGCAATTGTCATTTCACGTAAAAAATCTCCAATCTATGTGAGAGCATCGTCACAAGTTTCAGGACCTACAAAAATGCAGGATGTCAGTAATTTACTATCGCTGCCAGCAATCGGTGAATCTGGACGTATTGCTTATGAAAAAGCAGGTGTCAGCCCAGGAGATATCGATGTGATAGAAATTCACGATTGTTTCTCAATGACCGAAATCATTGCAACAGAAGAACTTGGATTTTTTAACCGCTTGGAAGGATGGAAAGCTATCGAAGAAGGGCGTACAAAAGTGACTGGCGATAAGCCGGTAAATACAAGTGGGGGCTTATTGTCCAGAGGTCATCCAATAGGCGCAACAGGTATCGCGCAGATTTATCAACTTGTACGTCAATTGCGTGGAACTGCGGCTAATCAACTAGATAGAACATCTCGTCTCGCATTGGCACAAAATTTGGGTGGAACAGGTTCTTACTCAACTGTCCATATTTTAGAAAGGGTGTAATGCATGAAAATTTACTCTTGTTGCGGCACTGAATCTATTACAAAAAAATATTTCTGTTCAGAATGTGGTGGATCTACATTCGAAGAAAAAGAAGTATCTGACGCAGGAACCGTCTATAGCTACACCAAAATTCACATCGCACCTGCTGAATTCGCAGATATTGCACCTTATAATGTAGTATTAGTTGCTTTAGATGAAGCCAATGCTAAAGTGACAACGCGTATCGAAAAAGACGTAGAGATCGGGGACAAAGTAAGTTTGGACCGAATTGAAAATGAAGCCTATATTTATAAGCGAATTTCATAAAAATGCAAAAACCTTCCAGTAGGACACATTGTGCCTACTGGAAGGTTTTTGCATTTAGTTAAACTCTCAAAAACCCTCTAAATCCTCTTGCTCCGTAATACGAGTCCGCACCGTTATGGTACAAAAAGACTTGTCCATAGCGGAAATCACAGAACAGAGCGCCGCCGAGATCGCGGATTTCTTTAGGTGTCAGAACCCAGCTTGATGTTTTCAAATCAAAGCTACCGTGTTTTTGCAATACCCGGTATTGATCTTCAGACAGCAGTTCAATACCCATAGCAGTAGCCATTGACAGAGCATTGTTGTCAGGTTTGTTTTTCTTTCTAGCATCCAATGCCTTTTGATCATAGCAAATACTTCGGCGACCACTCGGGCTTTCTGGTGAACAGTCGTAAAAGACATAATTGCTTGTTGTCTCATCAAACTCTAGGACGTCTGGTTCTCCGCCAGTTCGCTCCATTTCGTGTAGTGACCAAAGCTTGTCAGGCTGGGT
This sequence comes from Planococcus kocurii, assembly GCF_001465835.2. Lineage (NCBI taxonomy): Bacteria > Bacillati > Bacillota > Bacilli > Caryophanales > Caryophanaceae > Planococcus > Planococcus kocurii. The sequence goes on along the minus strand of NZ_CP013661.2, from coordinate 966,709 downwards.
TTCCAGCTTTTTCTGGATTTCGTCCCACTGCATCCACTCGTGACGCTGGATATTTTCTTCGAAACGGATTTTCAGCGTACCGAGTAGTTCTTCTCGCTGTTCAGCTGTTAATGCATTTTTCTTAGCCATGCGCTTTCCTCCTGTCGTTCTCGACGTTCTACAAACTGACTTTTATTAAATTATGCACGGTTTTGAATAGCTAAGCAACTGGCACTCTTATGTAAGGAGAGAAAAGAGGGGTTACAATATTTCTTTGTAAGAGTTGTAGCTCTGTCACTAATATCCATTCAAATCCCATTGACTTTTCATTGATAACGATTATCATTATTAATTAGAAACAAAAGATGAAAGAGGGATATACATGAAAAAAGCTCCGTTTTTACTATCTTCCATATTAATAAGTGCTGCATTAGCAGGATGTGCAGAAAAAGAAGCGAGTTCACAGCCTGAAGTAGCTGCAGAAACGATCGACTTACAAAATGAAGTAGATGCTTATAAACAATTTGCGATTGAGCAAATGAACCAATTTGTAGTAGAAACAGAAAAATTTACAGAAGCTGTGAAAAGCGGGGATATTGAAACTGCGAAAGCGATTTATCCACAAGCACGTATGTATTTCGAGCGATCGGAACCAATTGCAGAAAGTTTTGGCGATTTAGATCCTCGTATTGATGCTCGACTTGCAGATATCGAAGAGGCCGGTCAAGGTGAAGAAGACTGGTCAGGTTACCACAAAATTGAGTACGGCCTATGGGTAGAAAATACAACAGAAGGTTATGAAGAAGTAGCGGATCAATTATTGGTCGATACGAAAGAACTTCGTGCTCGAGTTGAAACGGTAGAAGTGACGCCAGACTTGATGATGACAGGCGCAGTCGATTTGTTGAATGAAGTATCTACTTCGAAAATTACTGGAGAAGAAGAAATATTCTCTCATACAGACTTATATGACTTTCAAGCAAATGTCGAAGGTGCAGAAAAGATTTTCCACATTTTAGAACCTGAAATCGAAAAGAAAGATGCGGCACTTACGGAAGACTTGCAAGCGAAATTCGATGCTTTATATGAGCTATTAGACAAACACGCAACGGGTGAAGATGGTTTTGTTTCTTACGAGGAATTGACTTCTGAAGACACGAAACAATTAGCAGAAGCAGTAAACCAGTTAGGCGAACCACTTAGTCGGATGGGTATCATAATGGAGTGAATGTAATGACTGAAAAAGACGAAAAATGGTTGGAGAAGAAAATTTCAAGACGCCATATGCTGAAAATCACAGGAGCAAGTGCAGCAGGAGCTGCTGTGCTTGCTTCTGGAATGGGTGGCGTGGCAAAAGCTTTTGGCTTTGACATTCTTGATGACGATCAAACGGCTGAAAACAAAGTTTTGTTTTACGGAAAACATCAGTCAGGCATAACAACTGATACCACCACGCACATTTACTTTGCTTCGTTGAATGTATTGGTGGAGTCACAAAGTGAGTTACAGGACTTGTTTAAGATGTGGACTCCTCTGGCCGTACGTTTAATGAACGGAGAACGATTGGAAGAAAGTTCTCAAGGGGTATTTACGCCACCGAAAGACACCGGTGAATCAGCGGGGTTAGATGCTGCTAACTTAACCGTTACGTTTGGCGTTGGCCCATCGTTATTCGACAACAACAAGCTTGGTCTTGGATCTAAGAGACCAACTGAATTGACTGAGCTGCCTCATTTTTCTAAAGACCAAATTGACGATAAATTTGCAGGCGGAGATATTTGTATACAAGCATGCGCTGATGATCCACAAGTCGCGTTTCATGCCGTCCGTAATTTAGTGCGTGCTGCTACAGGAAAAGTGACATTAAAATGGACACAGACAGGATTTACATCGACACCTAAAGTAAAAGATAAAAAAGAAACGCCCCGAAATTTATTTGCCTTTAAAGATGGAACCGTCAACCCAAGTCCGAAAAGCGCTGCTGATATGAAGGAAGTTGTATGGGTGCAACCTAATGAATCAACAGGCTGGATGACTAACGGAACTTATTTAGTCGTCCGCAAAATTCAGATGCATTTAGAGACATGGGATCGAACTTCATTGCAAGGACAAGAAGCAACTTTTGGAAGACATCGTGACAGCGGCGCTCCAATTGGTAAAAAGAAAGAATTTGACGAAGTCGATTTAAATGCGAAAGATGCTAGTGGCAATCCGCATATTCCGGCCGACTCACATATGGCACTTGCGCGAAAAGTGAAAGATCGGATTTTGAGAAGAGGCTTTTCTTATTCCAGTGGATTGATCGATGAAACAGGCGCATATGATGCAGGCTTATTATTCATTTCGTTTCAGAAAAATCCAAAGCAGTTTATCAATATTCAAAATGCATTAGGACGTGCGGATAAACTGAATGAATATATTACCCATCGAGGTAGCGGTATTTTCGCTTGCTTCCCTGGTATACAAAAAGGGAGCTATATTGGTGAGAAACTTTTTAACGTACTTTAAAATTCTTCTACTAGCGATTGTATTACTATTGGTTCCGGCTCATAATCATGCTTCTGCCGAACAATCTTTTGGTCTTTTCTATGTTTCGATTACCGACGCGATTATGAGCACTCAAAATGATGATGATGTAAAAGCTGTTGAAGCCATTGAAGATTTTCAAAAAGAATGGCAACAGCTAAGTGTTACGGAAGGGGAGGAATCCCAAGCAGTAACGAACTCGCTTGAAAAAGCTTTGGTTGCAACAACCAGTGAAGAGCGATTAACTGCATTAACCGGACTATCAAAAGCACTGACTGCCTACGAAAAAGCTGAAAACCCCGTTGACGAAAAAGCGGGACGAGAGGATTTTTTGCAAGCAATAGAGCCATTTGTCGTTGACTTAAAAACAGCAGTCGATTCTGGAAACACACAAGAAATTCAAGATGCGTATTCAGTTTTTCTGGGGGGTTGGTCGAAAAATGAGCGAGTTGTTCAAGAGCAGAGCATTGCAGCCTATGGGCAAGTAGAAACACAAATGTCCTTTATGCGGATTTCTTTAGCTGAAGATAATCTTGATGTTGCGGCATTTAGTGAGCAGGTTGAAGCACTTGATCAAACGATTCAAAATTTTGCTGCTGGAAAAATAAAAGAATCAACTGCAACGACTACTTATTCTTTAGCAACTTTGATTGGCTTGTTAGAAAAAAGTGAAGCTTCTATTGAAGAAAAAGAGTTTGACCAAGCTGCAGAGGCGTTGAAGAAATTCATCACAATTTGGCCAAGTGTCGAAGGCGAAATTCGCACAAAAAACGCCGGCTTGTACAGCGAAATTGAAGCGGAACTCCCTCTTCTTGTGAGTGATTTGACCCGTGACGAAGTACAAGTTTCTGCAGTTGTTGAGAAGATTGCTTCTTTAAAACAACAAATCAATTTTATCCAACAAGATACGGAATACAGTTTTTGGGACTCTGCCTTGATCTTGTTACGTGAAGGATTAGAAGCGTTGCTCATTATTTCTGCGTTGATTGCGTTCTTGAAAAAAGCGGGTCAGCAACATATGCAGCATTATGTCTATATCGGAGCGGCAGCGGGCATTGCGGTGAGTATCCTTGCTGCAGTATTGATGTCTACGCTGCTTCAGTCCGGAACCATTGATGCCAGTCGCGAAGTGATGGAAGGCTATATCGGCCTACTCGCGGCAGCGATGATGCTAGGTGTTGGTGTATGGCTTCACAGGAAATCGACTGTCACTGCATGGAATCAATACATTGCAAAACAAATGAACCAAGCGTTATCCACACAAAGCGTTTTGGCCATGACGGTCTTGAGTTTTTTGACGGTATTTAGAGAAGGGGCAGAAACGGTCGTGTTTTATATGGGCATTGCACCGAAAATGTCGACCTTCGATTTTAGTTTGGGAATCGTCCTTGCGCTACTGATACTAGTAGCAGCAGCTTTCTTTTTTGCAAAAGCCAGTAAAAAGATCCCGATGCACTTATTTTTTGGTGTAGCAACTGTCTTCATTTACCTGTTAGCATTTAAAATTATTGGCGCGAGTATTCATACCTTGCAATTAACCAATGTGTTGCCAACTCATATTCTTGCTGATTTGCCTGTCATTAACGTCATCGGATTTTATCCGTCTGTAGAAACGCTGAGCGGTCAGTTGGTATTGGTCATACTGATTGTAGCGACCATACTTTATAAAAAGAACGCAGCTAAAACTAGCAATGTAGCAGTAGAAGGGTGATTACACCCACGAAATTCCTCTAAGGAAGTTCGTGGGTTTTTTTGTGCTTGAAAAGATGATTTTACGCAAAGTAAACTGATCCATGCAGGACATTTTACTGAATTTAGCGAAAGATACTAACTAGAAAACGAACTAGAGGAGGGGCTTTATGTTCACTGATGTTCAAGATGTACTTCAAAACTACCGGGATGCTGTTTACGAGCAAGATGTAGAGAAATTCCTTTTAAGCTATGCACCAAATGTTCATGTTTTTGATTGCTGGGAAGAGTGGGAATACCATGGAATAGAGCAGTGGAGTACGATGGTGACAGAATGGTTTCGTAGATTGGCTGAAGAAGAGATGAAGCTTGGGGTAGAAATTCACAAAGAAGTAGGAAAAGAAAATGCAGAAATGGCTTATGTTCATGGCTCTGTTAGCTTTGCAGCTTTAGACCAGACAGGTAAGGAATTGAGAAAGATGAGCAATCGGTTTACTTTTGTTATGGAAAAAATAGACGATTCTTGGCGTATTGTTCATGAACATTCGTCGCTGCCGATTGACATGGAAAGTGGGAAAGCGATTTTTGGATAATCTAAAAATAAAACCCCTGGCAGAAAAACGTGCTTTTCTGCCAGGGGTTTTTGCTTTCTATTCTTTTTCTGTTAAAAAGGTAATGATTAAGAACAGCAAGAATGCGAGCAACAACAAACTGCCACCTACAATGAATAAAATCATGACCAAGGTTTCATTCCAATTAAATGGGTTGATAGTGTATAGCCACATACCCCCAGTAAGCGTGAAAGCTCCAACCATTGCGAGCACACTGTGAATCGCTACTAATTTTTTGAAACGGATGGTATAGACGCGGTAAAAGATACCCCAAGCAAAAACGGACAACCACCCGACAAGCAAGATATGGGCGTGAATTGGGCGCAGGGAATAATCCATTTCACCGGCCATTTGCGAACCAAGAAAAGTGCCAAACAATCCGAAAATAGCTGAAAAGCGTATTAAACGAAGACTCCATGTTTTTTCCAAATTAAAACCTCCAAAAGATAGTTGAGTAAATCAAGCTGTACAAAGGGTGAAGCAAGTGATTTTCTTTGTCTAGTATACCAATGATTTATCTCAAGGGTTGGAAGCTTTGTGGAAATTCACTGTTTTGTCATAGTGTGAGTAGACGAATTTTAGAATGTTCACTAGTGTAAAAAGAGCATTGTTTACTAAAAAATGGTTGTTTTGAGTTCTATTAATAGCGGTGTACTAGTTTAAGTTTCTCAGGTTGTAGCCTTTTTAATCCAACTTATCACTAAGTTTTTCTTTGCTCATCCAAAATGCTGTTAGTAAGGCCAAAGCAGCTGGAACGGTAGCCCAAAAGAAAGTGCTAGCAATAGAAGAAGACAATGCAGCAATCAATTGGTCTGACACTTCAGCTGGAATATTGGCACGTCCTTCAGGAGATAGCAATGCACGAGGATCCCCGGAAAAACTAGCCGCTCCTGCACCAAAACTATCGGTTATGTTGCGTGTGAATAGCTGGCTTTGAACAATACCAAAAACTGTGATCCCGATCGTCATCCCGAATGTACGCAAGAAACTAACAGTAGAGGTTGCGGCACCTCGCTTGCGAACTGAAAATGGATGAATGGCCGCTGACGGAATGACCGAAAACGAAGCGCCGATTCCAAGACCAACTAGGATCATAAATACGACAACCCAAATTCTTGAAGTGTCGACGGACAAAGTGGCCAGTAACGCCATGCCAGCAGTTAGTAAAGCAAGTGTTGGAATGAGGAACGAGCGATACCGGAACTTGGTCATTAAAGCTCCTCCAATAGAAGCGCTAACGACGGAACCGACCATCATTGGTAATAAGACGAATCCTGCATTTGTTGCGTCGCCGCCTTGTACGCCTTGGATGTAGAACGGAATGTAAACAGAAGCAGTAATAAAAGCGGCTCCACTAAAAATGGAAATGAGACCACTTGTTGCAAATAAACGTTCTTTGAACATGCTGAAGTCTATAACCGGTTCATCAGCACGACGCTCTGCAATGATGAAGAGAACAGTTAATCCGATGAAACTCGCAAATAAGCCGAAGCTTTGTGGGGATACCCAAGCAAATTCTTTGCCGCCAAGTTCGACTGCGAACATCAATGACACGACAGCACCGACCAACGTAAAAGCACCGAGCCAGTCAATTTTTTGATTGGAATGCTCGAGTGATTCTTTATAGAAGAATGCGACCATGGCAAAAGCGATTAAGCCAAGTGGAATATTGATGTAGAAAACCCACGTCCAGTCAATGTATTCTGTTATATAAGCACCGAGTAACGGTCCAAAGACACTCGAAATACCGAAAACCGCGCCGAACATGCCACTCATTTTGCCACGGTCTTTTAACGGCACGACATCAAACATAATGGTAAATGCAATCGGCATTAAGGCACCGCCACCGACTCCTTGAATGGCTCGGAAAATAATTAATTCATTAATCGTATCGGCTGTACCGCAAAGAACGGAACCAATCATAAAGACGATCAATCCAAAAATGAAAAATCGTTTGCGTCCATACATATCGGATAATTTACCGAAAATCGGCATGCCGGCCATCTGTGCGACCAAATATGCAGAAGTTACCCAGACGAATTTGTCGACTCCACCGAGTTCACCGACAATGGACGGTAGGGCCGTTGTGACGATCGTATTGTCCATCGCAGCTACCAAAATCGCTAGTAGCAACCCCCCGATTACGACTTTCATATTGCTTTGTTTTGCAGTATTCATAATTCCCACCTGCCATTCTTTGTAAGTTATCTTAAAAGATATTCATAGCATAGTCCTCTAAAAGTAAAAAATCTATATACAAGTACTTGAATAGAAGTAGAAGGAGAGATTTTTAAGTTTTTCATTGAAGAATTGAACGTTTGTATAAATTCATAGTTCATTTGCGTTAGGTATATGACTTTTTAGTAAAAGGACTATTCGCATGTTCTACAGAATAGAGAATAATAGAGACAATCTAGTTTCTGAAAAAAGTCTTGTGTCAGTAACAATATTGAGTTTCAATAAGTGAAACGTTCGAAATAGCAAGGGGGAGAGTTATTGATGAACACACTTTTTATCGCTGGGCATGCAAGACTTCCGGCTGGAATGGCAGCTCAAAATATGTACGAAACGTTAACCATTACTGCAGAAATTGATAAGAAATATAGCGTGATTGTCGCAGCGAGTTGTACGCTGGCCACTACTCATGGACAAGAATTTGTTCATCAGTTACTAAGAGGACATAGCCTACAAGACGGCATTGAAAAACCGCTGGCTGATATCAAAGTCCATTACTTAGGAAAAGCTGGAAATGCGTTAGCTTCTGCTTTGAAAGATTTATATAAGCATTACGAAGGCTATCAAGAAAACTCGCGTTTATTTTGAATTGTTTGGGTGCCTGGCACCAAATCAATTGACGGCGCGTGATTAGTATCGAGCACACAGGGTAAACAACAAGTAAATCTTTGGAATCGGAGTGATCACAATGGCGAGAAAAGGGACAGCAGGAAAAACTCCTGAACAACAATCGGCTCCTTCACAATCGGTAATTGATAAAGCTGTCAAGAAAACAAAAGAAGCGTTCGACAGCGACAGTGAGGCGACTAATTACGAAGACGCTACAGATGAAATGGAGAAAGCGAAAGATTATTCTAAAGAGGCGCCCCATAAACGAAATGGAGAAAACCGGACTATTTAGTTAGTCTGGAGAAAGTGGTGAATAGTCAGATTAATCACTCTTTTCGATTTACAAACCCTGTGTTCTGTATTACAGTGATACTAAGAGTCGTGTTAAAACGTTACAGCGTTTATCTCGCACGATCTGTACGATACGAAAAAAATTATGCTGCCTAGTCTGCTGAAATTTCTTTTCAGGAGTTTCATACGTAGATAAAAGCCAGTCCATTCAGACAAGCAGTTTTGCTGTTGTCTTTTTTGGCTGGCTTTTTTGCATGGCAGTTGCAGGGAAAGGAGAGGTGAACGTGGCAGGAGCATTGGCAGGCATGAAGATACTCGATTTATCACGTGTTCTGGCTGGTCCTTATTGCACGATGATTTTAGGAGATCTCGGGGCAGAAGTAATCAAAGTGGAAGCGCCCGGTGGCAGCGATGAAACCCGTAAATGGGGTCCTCCTTTTCAAAAAGGGGTCAGTGCTTATTACCTGAGCGTCAATCGCAACAAAAAAGCCATTACTGTTGATTTGAAAACGGCAGAAGGTGTCGCTACTATTAAAAATCTTGTAGCAGAAAGTGACGTGATCGTTAGTAATTTCAAGACCGGTACGATGGAACGCTTGGGACTCGGTTATGAGACATTATCACTTATTAATCCAGCTATCGTATTCTGTTCGATCACGGGTTTTGGCGAAACAGGACCTAACCGACATTTACCAGGTTATGATTTCATTATCCAAGCGATGAGCGGACTTATGAGCATAACGGGTACGAACGAGTCAGGGCCTCAAAAATCAGGAGTTGCGATTGTCGACGTACTGACTGGATTGTACGCCTGCATTGGTATACAGGCGGCAGTGCTCGAGCGCGTTCACTCAGGAAAAGGACAAAAGCTAGATATCTCTTTGTATGATACAGCGGTTAGTGCGTTGGTGAACATCGGTAGCAATTATTTAATGGACGAACACATACCGACAGCTCTAGGCAATGCGCATGCCAACATCGTTCCTTATCAGACATTCCGAACAGCTGATGGAGAAATGGTTATTGCTGTTGGCACAGATCAGCAATTTCAGGCACTGTGTACGGTTTTAGGGAAACCCCAGTACGCAGTGGACGAACGTTACGACAGCAACCCGAAACGAGTAAAGAACCGTGACAGCCTTGTGCCATTATTGCAGGAAGCTTTGTTGACACAAAAAACAGTGTATTGGCAGGCTATATGCATAAAAAATAACATCCCAGCCGGACCCATTCAGACGATAGCGGAAATGATCCATGATCCACAGCTTCAAGCACGTGATATGTTCATTGAACAAAATCATCCGACAGCTGGAAAAATTAAATTGATAGGCAGTCCGCTAAAGTTGTCGCGGACACCGGTCAAAATGGAACGTCACCCGCCAAATGTAGGAGAACATAATGAAGAGATTTTAGGGCAATATTCTATTACGTAATTCACTTTATTAGTAAGGGGAGATTGACGATGAATTTTTCGTTCACAGAAGAACAAGACATGTTGCGCAGCACGACACGAAACTTTGTCGACAAAGAAATCATGCCATTTATTGAGGACTGGGACCGAGCAGGTAAATCAGATCCGGCGATTTATGAAAAATTGGCAAAGCTCGGATTGATGGGTGTCTGTATTCCCGAAGCATACGGGGGCAGTGGCATGGATTACAATTCGCTAGCAATCGTTTGCGAAGAACTTGAACGTGGAGACACGGCTTTCCGTACTGCCGTTTCTGTCCATACGGGATTAAATAGCTTAACCATTCTTCAATGGGGAACAGAACAACAAAAGCAGCAGTACTTAATCCCACAAGCAAAAGGGGAAAAGATGGGTGCTTTTGGATTGACGGAACCAGAAGCCGGATCGGATGTTGCAGCTATGAAATCGACTGCTGTGAAACAAGGCGATCATTACGTGTTAAACGGCCAGAAAACGTGGATTTCTTTATGTGATGTGGCAGATTATTTTCTCGTCTTTGCTTACACGGGCGACCAATCACAAAAGCATGGAGCGATTTCTGCCTTTATTGTTGAACGTACGTGGCCAGGTTTTTCCTCGAAGGCAATTAAAGGAAAACACGGCATACGAGCAGGAAATACAGGAGAACTGTTTTTTGAGGATGTTAAAGTACCGAAAGAAAATTTGTTAGGGCAAGAAGGCGAAGGATTTAAAATTGCGATGTCGGCACTAGATAACGGTCGATTTACGGTTGCCGCTGGAGCAGTTGGGCAAATCATGGCCTGTCTTGAGGCAAGTGTGAGTTATTGTCACGAGCGTCAGACATTCGGTAAAGAAATCGGTAGACATCAGTTGGTTCAACAAATGATTGCTAAAATGGAAGCAGGATTCCAGATGAGCCGTTTGCTCGTTTACCGTGCAGGTGAATTAAAAAATACAGGAAAACGCAATACACGTGAAACGTCTTTAGCAAAATGGCAGGCTTGTGATTTTGCCAATCAAGCAGCGGACGATGCTTTCCAAATACACGGAGCTTATGGTTATTCCGATGAATATCCAGTCAGCCGTTATTTGCGCAATTCCAAAGCACCTGTTATTTACGAAGGAACACGAGAAATTCATACAATCATGCAAGCAGAATATGCTTTAGGTTATAAAGAAGATAAGGCGTTGTCGAAAACTTTACCTGCTTGGGAGCATCAAGCCGATCCGACAACTAGCCGCTAAGAATTTGTTTTAAAGTTGGAAGCCCCTAAGCGAATGGCAGTCAAGTTTTGCGAGGGGGTTACCGGCTTTTTTCTTTTGATCAGGTTAGTTTAGTTTTAAAAAATAGAAAAGACTGAATTCTCTTTCGTTACAGATTAAATGAGTCGATTAATGCGTTATACTAGAATGGAGAAGTTTTTTCATCGCTATAGCTACAGTGAATATTGGAAGTAAAGAAAAACTATACAAAGAGGAGAATGATGATGGAAATTTTAAAACGCTTTAAAGATATTATGACGAGTAATATTAACGCTTTACTAGACAAAGCAGAAGATCCTGAGAAAATGATTGATCAGTATTTACGTGATTTGAACAGTGATTTAGGAAAAGTGAAATCGGAAACAGCCGCAATTATGGCAGCTGAAAAACGCGAACGTCGCGAACTGTCAGAGGTTGAACAAGAGATTGACGACATGCAGCGCTATGCCGTAAAAGCTTTAGAAGCAGGCAATGAAGACGATGCGCGGAAGTTTTTGCAACGAAAAGCAGAGCTTTCTGAAAGAGTAACAGACAAAGGAACAGCCGTTGAACTCGCAGCGGCCAATACACAACAAATGCGCCAAATGCATGACAAGTTAGAGTCGGACATTGGAGAACTTGAATCTCGCCGTTCAGAGCTAAAAGGCAAAGCTGCAGTTGCAAAGACACAAAAACGCATGAACGATTTTGCTTCTTCGGTAGACGGTGCAGGCGAGCGGATTTCTGCTTTTGATAAAATGGAGCAGAAGATCAACCAAGAACTTGACGAAGCTATTGCTATGACCGAACTCAACAAAGGATCGGAAACAGATATTAAAGATTTAGCTTCGAAATACGATGGCGACACATCTGTCGACGATGAATTGGAATCGCTAAAAGCAGGCATTAATGTAGACGATGAACTAGAAGCATTGAAAAGTCAGTTGGGCAAAAATGAATGATATGTGCAGTGTAAGAAGTTCCTTTAAGTTGAAAGGGGCGTAAAAGATGGTCATTCAGTATAAATGTCCGAACTGTGGTTCAGACATGGCGTTTGATAGTGAGTCAGGGCACCTGTCTTGTCCGAACTGTGGCAGACAGGACAACATTGAGACGTTTCCTGAAACCAATATCTTACGAAAATTTGATCCACAAGAAGCGAAAGAATATCACTGTGAAAACTGCGGCGCCGTTATTTTGACCGAAGCACAAACTACTGCGACACATTGCAGTTTTTGCGGAGCACCCGTGTTACTTGCAGACAGGTTAACAGGTGAATTGGCTCCGGCCAAAGTAATTCCTTTTACGATTAGCAAAGATGAAGCTGTCGCTGCATTTCGAAAATGGACGAATAATGGGCGATTGACACCAAGAGGTTTTACCAGTGGTGACCGCATTAAAAAAATGACCGGTATGTATGTGCCGTTCTGGCTGTACGACATTGATGGCACAGCGGATGTAGCGGCGCTTGCGACTAGAGTGCATAGCTATACGTCGGGCGATACGATCTACACAGAGACTGATTTTTATGACGTTCGTAGAGAAATAGATCTTAGCTATTTAAAAGTTCCAGCAGATGCCTCGGAAAAAATGGACGACGAATTGATGGATAAGCTGGAACCTTATAATTACGAAGAATTGAAAGATTTCAAGATGCCTTATTTGGCAGGCTTTCTTGCTGAAAAATACGATTATGACGAAGAAGCGCTGTACTCACGGATCGAGTCGAAGATCGTCCCTTATATCGATTCGTATATAGGCAGCACCATTTCAGGCTATTCGACTGTCAGCTATACCCATAAGCAAATTCTGACGAATAAGAAAAACGTCTACTATACGTTGTTTCCTGTGTGGATGGTTTATTATGATTTCGACAATAAGGAACATACTTTTGCGATGAACGGTCAAACCGGTAAGGTAGTCGGTAAACCGCCAATTAGTGGATTTAAAGTTGCAGCTTGGTTTACCGGTATTGCGGCTTCCGTTTTTGCAGTAATGAAAGTGGTTGCGTTCGCTGTAGGAGGTGTTCTATGGTGAAGGCTTTTCAAAGTACATGGCTTAAAACTCTTTGCTTATTGCTAATACTGATGACTATAACTGGAGTCACTGCATTTGCTGCAGTGGATCAACATGTTTACGATAACGCTAATTTGCTTAGTGAATCAGAAATCGCAGAATTAGAAACTGTTGCAACAAAATACAGCGATGAGCAAGATACAGACTTCCTGTTCTTAACTTTGGCAGATGAAAAATCGTTGTCGATTATGGAGGACATGGGTGATTTTTATGATGCATGGTCTGTAGAAAACAATCAAAAAAATGCGGTGCTGCTGACGATGAACATTGCCACGCGCGATGTTTACTTAGCGGGCTTTGGTACGGCAGAAACATCACTAGATAACAAGCGGGTCGATTTGGTACTAGATCGAATTGTTCCCGAAATGCAAAACGGCGACTATGCAGATGCTTTTCAGGAGACCGTCACTACATCAAGCCGCTATATGGAATATCGACCAGGTGTCAATCCGGAAAACATTCTTCTTAAAAGCTGGTTTCAGCTGCTAATTGCGCTGTTACTGGCGACAGGTGTTGTCGGATTCATGTTATACAATTCTGGTGGACGTGTAACAACGACTGCTAGTACTTATTTTGATGGGGATCATACAAAAGTGACCGGCACGCGTGACCAATTTCGCAACAAAACCGTTTCCCGCCGTAAAGTTCCGAAGGCTAACAGTGGAAGCGGCGGAGGCTTTGGTGGGGGCGGAAGTACGGGAGGCGGCGCTTCTTTCAGTGGAGGCGGTCGTAAATTTTAAAAACAGATGATAGAAAAGGAGGAGAAAAGAAGAATGGGTTTTTTTGGCAACCAATTTTCGGATGTAGTGGAATGGGAAGAATTCAGGGAAGATCAGATTTTCTGGAAGTGGACGAATAATGAAGTGAAAAAAGGGAGTAAGTTAATTATTCGTCCAGGTCAGGATGCCGTCTTTATGAATAATGGCAAAATCGAAGGGATTTTTGAAGAGGAAGGCGAGTACGATATCGAATCACAAATCGTGCCATTTTTGTCGACCTTAAAAGGCTTTCGTTTTGGCTTTAATAGCGGTATGCGTGTAGAGGTATTGTTCGTCAATACAAAAGAATTTACGGTTCGATGGGGGACGCAAAATCCAATTAATATCCCATCCCCACAGTTGCCAGGCGGTATGCCAATTCGTGCAAATGGAACGTTCCAGTTTACAGTAAGCGATTATATCGGCTTGATCGATAAAATTGCAGGCGTTCGAGATAGCTACATCGTTGACGATGTGAAAATCCGGATTACGGCGATTTTGGATCAACTTTTGATGAGATGGATAAGTAAAGAAGGCAAGGACATGTTCAATTTGCAAGCCAATGCGCATGAAATTGGACAAGGCATTCAAGACGATTTGAATATGCAATTGATGGAAGATGGCTTAAAAGTGACAGGCTTCCAAGTGATGAGCTTTAATTATCCGAAGGAAATTCAGGATATGATTAACAAAAGCGCATCACACGGAATGGTCGGGGATGTCGCCAAATACCAACAGATTTCAGTGGCCGATGCCATGGGCAAGTCATCTGGATCCAATGCAGCCTCTGACATGGCAGGCATGATGATGGGAATGAACATTGCCAAAGAAATGATGGACGGTCAGAAAGAACAAGAGTCCGGAAAGCAGCAAAACACAGCGGGTACAGGTTCTATGGATTCAGCAACACAACCAGGTGCTAACGATAAGCCAGCACCAAAATTCTGTCCGAACTGCGGTCAGAAAAACGAAGGGGCCAAGTTCTGTCCGAATTGCGGGCAAAAGCTAGTTTCATAAACAAAAAACCGACATTGGGGTGAAAGATCCTAGTGTCGGTTTTATGTTAGGTAGAAATGTAATTTCATCTTAATAACTGAATAGTCTGCTAATTACTTTGACTTTCGATAAAAAGAGAGTATGCTAAAGGGAAAAGGAGGAGGAGTTCTAATGGAAGCTACCTTTGGTTTTGTGCCCATGCTCATCCTTTCCATCATTGTCATTGTGCTCATCTTGTCTTATTTCTTCTTTCATCATTGGGCAAAGTGAGTAAAAAAGCGCTACTCCTAGGAATGTACATTTCTAGGAGTAGCGCTTTTTTATTAAACAAACAAATGACCGAACAACACAAGAATTGGTAAAGTGATGATGGTACGTAATACGAAAATTACAGCCAGTTCCCAGAATTTCACTGGAATGTTCGAACGTAAAATCAAAATGCCGATTTCAGACATATAGATGATTTGCGTTAACGAAACACCAGCTAGCACAAAGCGAGTCAATTCACTCTCGATACCTGCACCTAGTACAGCAGGCAAGAACATATCTGCGAATCCAACTAAGAACGTAGGAGCGGCTTCGGCGGCTTCGGGTAAGCCGAATAAAGTCAGTACGGGAATCAGTGGATAAGAAATGATTTTGAATAATGGTGTGTATTCTGCGACAATCAATGCCACAGTACCAAGAGCAATAACGAGTGGGATTAGCGCTAGCCATATATCCAGTACCGTCTCAATGCCGATTTGTGCAAGTTTTTTCGGGCTTGCCGCGCTGCTTGCTTTACGACGAGCTTCGTCAAAACCCCATTGTAAAAGCGGTGCACCTTCAGGAATGGTATCGTCAATTTGTTTGCCAACTGGCGCATAATAGTCGTCTTTTTTACGAGACAAAGGTGGGATGCGCGGCATAATGATGGCAGCTACTAAACAAGCAACCGATACAGCTAGGTAAAAAGGAAAGAACAAATGTCCGATGCCGACGACATTGGCAACTACTAAACTAAACGCCACAGAAGCGATTGAAAACGTAGTGGCAATGACCGAAGCTTCACGTCCGGTATAATTGCCTTCATCGTATTGCTTCATTGTTACCAAAACTCCAACAGGTGCAGCGCCCATCCATGATGCCATCGCATCGATTGAGGAACGGCCAGGCAAGGTGAAGACAGGACGCATGAATTTGTTGAGCAAGGTACCGACAAATTCCATTAAGCCAAATTCAACTAGTAACGGCAATAAAATTCCAGCAAACAAAAACCAAGTGAGTAGGACAGGGGCTAAGTCATAAAGCACAACGCCTCCCGTAGCTCTTGAAGAAATGATTTCAGGGCCAATTTCATAAAAAGTCATAAAGCCAAATGCAAAAGCAAGAACACGAACGATTAAACCAAATGGTCCATTAATAAAAGTAGTGCGCAAAAAAGGTGAATTTTGAACGAAAGCAGGTTTTGTAATCGTTGCAAGTACGCTAGCAAGTGCGGAAAAACCAAGTAAAAAAACAATAAATGCAGGAATTACATCACCGAATGTTGTTAAGAGGAAAGATGCCAAAATACCGACACCAATCGTGATTTCATCGTTGTAAGAGATGGGGCATAAGAATAATAGCGCACCTATACTAGAAGGAATTAAGAATTTCCATGTGTCGACAGATTCAATTTTCTTTTTTTCGCTTTGAAGCAATGTCATATAATTTCCCCCTTAAGTGATGTTTGTGTATTTTTTTAGTTTACGAACAACCGACGGCTGGCTAATGCCGAGAATATGAGCCATTTCAGTCGTTGTTCTGTAGCGTTTTTGTGCATTGAGTAACACTTTCTTTTCGACAGATTCTAAAATATGTGGAAGCGTCTGGCCATCAAGTTCAAAGCCGATGCGTTCACTGGAATCTGGCTGATAAGTAATCGGGAGGTCATCGAGCGTAATCAGTGCAGATTCACTTTCGATAAAGCTGCGTTCTAGTACATTGCGCAACTCTCGGAAATTGCCTTTCCAAGAAAGTTGTAGCGCATGAAAGTAGAAGTCATCAGAAATCGTTTTTTGATTTTTGTAGTTGATATTGAGTTCTTCAAGAACGCGATGGATAGACTGATCTAAATCATCTGGACGTTCTCTTAGCGCTTTTAATTCAATCGAAGCTAAATGCAAAAAGTAAAATAAGTCTTCACGGAAGTTCCCTGCAATGACGGCCTCTTCAATTGAAACCGTGCTGATGGCAATTATGCGTGCCTCGTGTGGCTGCTGCAAAACGTTAAACAGTATGGCCTGAGAAGCAGCTGAGAGCTGTTCCACTTCATTGAGCACAAGCGTGCCTCGAGCAGCCAAGTTTATGTAGCCTTCTCCGTCAAGTCCGGTAAAACTGATTTCAAACACCGATTCGGGGATAGCGCTGCAATGGACTTCGATAAATGCTTCTTCACGTCGATCGCTTTGTGCATGGATAAACTTAGCTAACGATGTTTTACCGGTGCCAGGTTCACCGTAAATAACAACCGGAACTTCAAGTTGCGCCATTTTGATAGCTGTTTGGAGTGCACGTTTAGAAGAAGGACTTTCCATGATACAACCTTCAACATGAAGCTGTTGGTTTCGTAGGTGAGCCAGTTCCCTTTTTACCTTGGACATTTCCGATTCCAGATTCTCTAAATATTCCTTCATAACCATCAACTGTGACATATCGTAAGAATAACTGACGACAAACTCTACATCGCCATTATCATTAAAAAGTGGAATACCAGTGATCAAGACCTTTTTCCCAGAAGGTGTATTTTGGCGCAAAACAACTTTTTTCTTTTGCTTTAAAACGAGTGGCGTAATGGCAGGAGAGAAGATTCCAGCTGCTTCTAAATCATAGACCGATTTTCCAAGTAGTTCATCAGCAGATACTCCATAGTGCTCACCACTGCAGGTAGAAGCTTTGATAATACGACCTTCTCGTGTAGTAACAATAATGTCTTCATCATAAGTGTTGATAATTTCTTCGTTCGTATTGGGAAGCAGAAATAAAGTATTCATGACTGTCCTCCTTTATTCATTCTTGTATAGACTATACATTATTGAATAATTAAATTACAAGAGAAAAATAAAATATTTTTAAATAGTTTTAGTTAGTTATTGATTTTATAAGAGATAACCATATTGGTGTTGATAGTTTGACGAAACAAGTGTGAGGAATTCTTATAAGTTAATGAGTATTTTTATAAATTCATTTTTAGTTTTTCTACATACTAGAATACTTACGAAAAAGGCAATGACGTTTAGAGAACCGAATACAGGGAAATCTAGAAGTATAACCATCTAACTTTAATTCAACTTAAATGTAGGAGGAATAAATAATATGGTAAACGACACAACAAACGATCTACAGGCCATCAAAACAGTTAATGACTTGATTAAGGACATTAAGGTAGCGATGTTCACAACCATTTCTACTGATAACAAAATCATTTCACGTCCTATGCAAACACAGGAAGTAGAATTTGATGGTAATTTGTGGTTCCTCACAATGAAAGATACGGAAAAATACGATGAAATCATTAGCAATCCAACCATCAATTTAGCCTATGCCGGGAAATCTTATGTATCTATTAGCGGAACTGCTGAGTTTATTGAAGATGCAGCGAAGAAAAAGGAATACTGGAATCCGATTTTTGATAAGATGCTCGATACTACTTATGACGATCCGAATGTCGTGTTGATTCGCGTTGATGCTGATTCAGCTGAGTATTGGGACTCTGGCAATACGGTAAAGTCCGTTAAAACGTTTGTGAAGAAATTGACCAATAAGGACACAGAAAAAGACCGTAAAGAAATAAACGATACAGTGGATTTTAAATAAGAAAACATACAGCTATAAAAAAGCTCGCAGACAACTAGTTGTCTGCGAGCTTTTATGACTTTAAAGAACTTCTGTTTTTAGCGTAGGCTCTTCTTTAGCGAGATTGTCGTTTTTCCGTCCTGAGCTCCGTGCAATTAATCAACACAAAGCGAGCAGTTGGCTTTTTCAATGTCCGATTTTCATTCAATCGCAATCAATTCTTTTGTTACGGTGCCGTCCAAGTCCACCGATTTTACTTCTCCAAAACCTTCCACCATATAGTAGATATGACCTTTTTCCAAAAGCTCAGAATTAGCCGCAACGGTCACTTCTACAGCGTTGGTAAACATTCGGTAAGGTGTTTTGACTGTAACTCCGATATTGGTAACTTCGCGTGGAGCCGCGTACATCGTGTTCATATACCAATTTTGTCCGATTTTAACAGGATACTCAAGCTCGGTATAGGACTCTGAATAAGGCATGCCAAATGTATAGTGAGTGGAGGTCTCGAATTCCACTGAATCTGTTAAGAGCAAGTTGTCTTTTGTGTTAATGCTCCAAACATAACCCAACGCTAACCCATTTCGGGCAGGCACATAATTGTAAACGTGACGTTCGACACCAAATTCTGTATCGTACACATAGGTTTTTGTTTTGTCTCTTAAATAAGACTGTTTGATCGTTGCGTCATTTTTAAACTTCGGTTCGAGCCCCCGTGCCAAAAATGCAGCAAATTGGCCACGCGTGACCGTATCGTTTGGACGGAATGTATTATCTGGGTAACCGATGGTAATGTTGGCTGCTAGTATTTTTTGTACAGGTTCGTATACCCTCATATTACGTGAAACGTCGGTAAAACTAATATCTGTCCGGAACGGTACAATAAACAATCGAGATAGAATAAACGCCATTTCGGCACGTGTGAGGGTGTTGTTCGGACCGTAGCTGCCGTCTGGATAACCTTTGACCAACTTCGCTTCTGTAGCTGCTGCAATGTAACCACTGGCTTTGTGGGAAGAAGGGACGTCTGAAAATCCTGTATGCCGTTGTGTACGATCAAATCCTTTCAAGCGACCCATCATAATAACAGCTTCTGCACGTGTTACGCCTGTATCGGGACGCATCGTACCATCAGGGTACCCACTTAAAACATCACGATCTACTAAGTAACTGATTTCTTCATAAAACAAATGAGACGTCGCTAAATCGGAAGCAGCTTGAGCAGGAATTGCTAAGGAAAGCATTAAAACTAAACAAGTACCTATTGATAATTTCTTCAACACGCTCACTCCTTTTGTGCGTATTCACCGACTCATGCATCAAAAGTGGTCATCATCCGGAGCAACACAGCTTTGTTTAAGGTATACCCGTTTTGCTGAATACTATTAAAAATCCCTTTTAAAAAACAAGAACTTCACAGGAAATAATTTTTATTTTCAAAAATAATTTTAAAATAGAAACGTCGAATTAATGCGAATGATAGCGTTTTCTTTTTTGGACTTGATCGATAAGAAGCTAATTAATGGGCTACTATAGTGAAATATTGATTTGCGCTAGCTTAAAACTGTTTGTATAATGAAAGGAAAATATTAAAAATAGCGAATAATTATACAGTTAGTTGCTGTTTTTAAAAAGGAGATTGAATGCAATTGACATTTATACGGCAGGAAAATCCGATTAAGCAGCAATCATCTTATGAATATATACAAAGTATACATAAAAAAGTTCGAGATCGAAATCCAGGAGAATCCGAATTTTTACAAGCAACTTGGGAAGTATTCGATACGCTGCAGCCGGTCTTCGAACAACATCCTGAATATGTTGAACAAGGAATTCTTGAACGCATTTCAGAGCCAGAACGGTTTATCGCGTTTCGTGTGACCTGGGAAGATGATGCTGGAAATGTCCATGTTAATCGTGGGTACCGTGTCCAGTTTAATAGTACTCTCGGACCGTACAAAGGCGGTTTGCGTTTTCATCCTTCTTTAACCGCAAGCGTCGTGAAGTTTCTTGGATTTGAACAAATTTTCAAAAATGCATTGACTGGGTTACCAATCGGCGGCGGTAAAGGGGGCTCTGACTTTGATCCGAAAGGAAAAACAGATCGTGAAATTATGCGTTTTTGTCAAAGCTTTATGACAGAACTTACACGCCACATCGGACCTGATATTGATGTTCCAGCTGGAGATATTGGCGTCGGAAAAAGAGAAATCGGGTATATGTTTGGACAATACAAGCGCCTTCGGAATGCCTCAGAAGCGGGTGTCTTTACTGGAAAAAATCCAGGGAATGGCGGTAGCTTAATTCGTAAAGAAGCAACGGGTTATGGAACGGTGTATTTTGTTGAAGAAATGTTAAAAGATCAGGGACATTCATTTAAAGGCAGTAAAGTCATCGTGTCCGGTTCTGGAAATGTTTCAATTTACGCGATGGAAAAAGCAATCGAATTTGGTGCGACCGTTATTGCCTGCAGTGACTCAGAAGGTTATATTTACGATCCTGATGGCATTAATGTTGAAACGGTTAAGCAGTTAAAAGAAGTGGAAAGAAAAAGAATTTACCATTACTTGGAGCATCATTCAAATGCTCAATATGGCAAAGACAAGTCAGAAATTTGGAAAATCCCATGTGATATTGCTTTACCATGTGCCACGCAAAATGAAATTGATCGAGAAAGTGCCCAGGTGATGGTCGAAAACTCAGTGAAGGCTGTAGGAGAAGGTGCTAACATGCCGTGTACAGAAGAAGCAGTTCGTGTGCTGACGCATAACAAAGTGTTATTTGCACCGGCTAAGGCCGCTAATGCAGGTGGAGTTGCGGTGTCTGCTATGGAAATGTCTCAAAACAGCATGCGTTATTCCTGGTCGGCTGAAGAAGTTGATGAAAAACTGTTACAGGTAATGAAAAGTATTTATCAAACGTGCACAGAGACAGCAGCGCAATACGGTTCGCCAGGCAACTTGATTGTCGGAGCTAACATCGCGGGCTTTAAAAAAGTAGCAGATGCTATGGTTAGCCACGGATTAAATTAAACATGAGTAAGCAGAACGAACAACAAACGGCTATTCCTAACGTAGAAATTTGGGGAATAGCTGTTTTTTTATTTGGAAGGTATTTATAGATGTGGCCGCTTCACTTATAGTTAGGCATAAGAACAATACGCAAAGGATGAGACATATGAAAGATTTTGCTACACACGGCGAGCAGTTGAAAATTCTTGAGGAACGAGGCTTGGACGTATCTGATCAAGCAGCTGCGAAACGAATTTTGTCTCGTGAAAATTATTACGCATTGGTTGATGGCTATAAAGAACCGTTTTTGGAGCATGATGAGCGACTCAATCCATACGGTCTTGAACGTTACAAAGAAGGTACAAAATTTAGTCATCTTCAAGCACTGCACAGTTTTGATCGGAATTTACGGTTGCTGTTGCTAAACGAACTGTTGAAGTTTGAAAAAAATATAAAATCAAAAGTGGCATATCGTTTTTCAGAGAAGTTTAGAGAGAAAGAAAGTTTTCTTAACCCTGTCAATTATAGTCACGACAGCCAGCATCATCACGAGCGTGACCGCATTATTTCAACACTCGCCAATCTAATCAAAAGTCATAAAAAGCGAGACAAAGTAAGGTATCCAGCCATCCGTGAATTTTATGACAAGCACAAAAATGTACCGCTATGGGTGCTCGTCAATTTCTTGTCACTTGGACAAACCACACATTTTTACACAGTAATTGACGAAAAACTACGTGACCAAATTGCAGCTGATTTTGCCAATGAATACAGTGAAGAATACCGAGCAATCCATTTAGAAGCAAACGAATTAGATGCTATTTTGCGTATTGTTTTTCCGTATCGCAATAAATCTGCACATGAAGAAGTACTCTACCGCTTCCGCCTTCCGCATCCTGTAGAACTAGGTGCTCTTGAAGAAAGACTGGCCATGTCAAAAGGCAGTTTGAGTGGAGCGACTGTTTTTTCTGTGAGTCGCCTATTAAAACTAGTACTCTCACAAGCTGATTACGGCCAGTTTTCTACAGAATTAAATCGATTGATTGAGACGCTTGAAAAATCGATTCAAGAGCACGCATTTATAAAAATTATGAAAGATACCGGTTTTCATGAGTAGCATGTGAGGAGAGGAATGCGGTGTTATATGTGGCATTACTACGAGGAATCAATGTGGGTGGCAAGAACAAAATAGAGATGAAGCTGTTAAAGCAAGCTTTTGAAGAACTAGGCATGTCATCGGTTGTGACCTATATCAATTCAGGCAATATCATTTTTGCCAATCCTACTCATTCCGAAGAACAACTGGCAGAACGATTAGAGGAAACAATCTATAGCCATTTCAATTTGCGAATCCATCTATTGATTTACAGTGCAGAAGCGTTCCGGAAAATTGCGCAAGCCATTCCGGAACAGTGGACAAACGATTCACAGATGAAAAGTGATGTCTTGTTTCTATGGCAGGATGTTGATCATGAAGCAGTGCTAGACAGACTGACCATCCATAAGGAAGTTGACCGTGTCTTTTACGTTCCGGGGGCCATTCTTTGGTCGGTTAATAAAGACAAAGTTTCAACTAGTGGAATGGTCAAGGTTGCAGGAACGACCCTTTATCGCCATGTCACTGTTCGCAACGTCAACACGGTCCGAAAAATTTTAATGCTGTTATAGAAAATGGAGCACGAATAAAACGACCCTCCTCTTGTCATAAGAGAAAGGTCGTTTTTATGTGTAGGTATTCAAGCCACTGTATATTTCGACAATGTCTTTCATCTTTAGACGGACGAGTCCGCTCGAAGATGGTGCTACATATTCGACAATGCCCGGAATGACCGGTTCTTTTTGAGCACCCCACGAAACGGCTTTTCTTTGGCTAAACTGCTGGTAGACACCTTTGCCAACAAAGCAGACAGCTTTTGGTTGCAGCTGTTTAATTTTTGCTGCTAGTAAGCTAGCCCCTTGTGCATATTCTTCTTTTGAAATCTCTGCCGCTTCTTTGGTCGGTCGTGCCACAATATTTGTTAAACCATAGCCGAGAGCCAGCAGCTTACTGTTTTCTTCAGGTAGGTACTTCCGAGGTGTCAAGCCAGCTTCGAAAAGAATCTTCCAAAATCGGTTATTCGGACTGGCGTAGTGAAAGCCGGTTTCAGAAGATCGAATGCTCGGATTAAACCCGACGAACAAAATCTTCAACTCTTTTTTTATATGGTCAGGAATCGGTTCTAAGTGCAAACGAGATATCCTCCTTTAAGATCTACCGTGTTTCTCTTGAAAGCTTTCTTCAGATTGCAGAAGATATAGAATGCCTTCAATAATCCCGATTACTGCAGGGATACCTGTCCAAAAGAATAACAGATAAAGGATTCCCATGCCCGGCTTCCCAAGATAAAATTTATGTGCCCCAAAGTCGCCAAGGAAAATAGCGAGTAATGCGGCCGCTAATTTGTTTTTCATTCGTAATCATCCTTTCCAGATACTTTACTATTCCCGAATTACGAGAAGTTAAAAGCGATGTCAGTAATAATGTCCTTATTTTAGCTAAAGGAATTTTTGTTCTAATCAAATACAGTGAGAAAGAAATAACATTCAACTATGGATTCTGATCAACCATTAACTTAAAAGAGCGAAAGTCTGGTCACAAATCAGCTATATCGTTAAATGATAACGGGTTCATCCAATTAATAGAGAAAAATAGCGGAATCTAAGTTTTGATATGACCACAGCGGTTATATTAAGAAGATATTTAAAGGAAAGAAGGTGAGCGCACGAGACAATATCTATGAAATGTTCGGTTTACTGCCTTGGTAATTTTTTGCGAATTCTGCTACACTATCAACTTATAATTAATTTTTCTAGAAAAATGTTGCTGGACGATGGAATAGAAAAAAGTTGAGATAGGCGTTTGGACATCTTCAGATTAGGTCAAGGCCGATTGATGGGGAGAATGACCAAGGTCTTTGTGAGGGATCAGTTATGAACAGAAAATGGTGGAAAGAAGCAGTTGCGTATCAAGTGTATCCGAGAAGTTTTCAGGATTCAACTGGAGACGGAGTAGGTGATATCAACGGCGTAACCAGCAAGCTAGATTATTTGAAAGACCTTGGGATTGATGTGATTTGGATTTGTCCGATGTATAAATCACCCAACGATGACAATGGCTATGACATAAGCGACTATCAGGAAATTATGGATGAGTTTGGGACGATGGCGGATTTTGATCGCTTGCTTGAAGAAGTACACGCACGAGGCATGAAACTTATTATTGATTTGGTGATCAATCATACAAGCGATGAGCATCCGTGGTTTATGGAATCACGTTCATCAACAGATAATGACAAACGTGATTGGTATATTTGGAGCGATGAGCCAACCAACTGGGAAAGTATTTTCGGTGGTAGTGCTTGGGAATACGATCAAGCAACTAAGCAGTATTATTTGCATTTGTTCTCTAAAAAACAGCCGGACTTGAACTGGGAAAACCCAGAAGTGCGACAAGCTTTGTACGATATGGTCAATTGGTGGTTAGACAAAGGCATTGATGGTTTCCGTGTAGATGCAATTAGCCACATCAAAAAAGACGTGAGCGACGTTGAAGACCCCCAACAAAATTTGTATGTACCGGCTTGGGAGAAAATGATGAATGTCAAAGGCATTCAACCGCTGCTTGCGGAACTGCGTGATGAGACGTTTGCGAAACGTGACATTATGACAGTTGGCGAAGCGAACGGGGTCCAGGCAAGCGATATTAACGAGTGGATTTCAGAGGACGATGGGAAATTCAATATGGTATTTCAATTTGAAAGCATGGGGCTATGGGATACGGATTCAACAACCGGTATCGACGTGCCTAAGTTAAAAGAAGTATTGACCAAATGGCAAAAAGCGGTGGAAGGCCAAGGTTGGAATGCGCTTTTCGTTGAAAATCACGACAAGCCGCGAATTGTCTCTTCTTGGGGCAATGACCAACAGTACTGGCGGGAAAGTGCCACGGCTATTGCCTGCATGTATTTTTTCATGCAAGGCACCCCGTTTATCTATCAAGGTCAGGAAATTGGCATGACCAACGCGCCCTTTGAAGAGCTTGCACATTACAACGATATACAAACACATAATTTGTATCATAATAATCGTTCGGAAGGCATGGAGCACGATGCGGTGATGACCATCATCAAAGCACAAAGTCGTGATCATTCACGAACGCCGATGCAATGGGATGCCAGTCCGAACGCGGGGTTCTCAAGCGGAGAACCTTGGCTGCGCGTCAATCCGAATTATGAGAAAATTAATGTAGCAGCACAGCTTCGCGATCCACATTCGGTTCTGTGGTTTTACCGGAAGATGATTTGGTTACGTAAGCAGCAAGATGTGCTCGTTTACGGAAATTACGAGTTGCAGGACGTCGGTCATGAATCAATTTACGCTTATACACGTACAAATAAAAACAAGACAATATTGGTTATCACTAATTTAACCGAGTATTCTTGTTACTGGGACGAACCGGAAACAGCACATTGCTTGTTGCATAATTATCAGCAATGCGACCCAAAACAATTATTACCTTTTGAAGCACGCGTTTACGAATTGTGAAGCTAAAGCCATGCCCTCAAGTGATTTACTTGAGGGCATGGCTTTTTTATTTGATCCAATCGGTCATTTTGCAAACAACCAGTTGGATTACGCAAACAACAGGTGAGATCGTGCAAAAAAACTGCGATATTCCGCAAACAACGAGCCTATTTACGCAAACAAGCTTCACAAAAAACCATATCCTTAAGTAATCAAGGTTTATTCAAATAAATCCCTTTAAAGTCAAGGAGACTTATACAAATCCTCTACTTAAACAGAAAAAAACCACCTTGCCCGAGGGCAAGATGGTTTTGATAGTTTGCGGCGTTTCAAGCCACGTTCCACAACGTGTTCCTAAAAGGAATGCTTGTCCGTCTTATGCAAACGAGCTCATCGCGTAGTTAATACTAGTCGATAATCTACAAACTGTCAATATTTTAGCGGGAAATAGTACTTGTTTTCTTCGTGTTTATGCATATTTACAAAACAGGACCTTGGCATTTGAATCATGTGTCAAGTCCAGATTATTATTACAGTAAGGATATTTTAATATGAAGGAGAGTTGATATGAAGCAATCTTGGCAAGAGTTAGCAGAATTACTGACAGCAGTTAAAGTCGTAGCCCATCCGAATAACGAACCCGTCAGTATTGACGGAAATGTGGATGGATTTCGCTGCATCGGAGTAGGAACGGATGCGGCAGTATTTCAATTTTTAGAGGCACCAGAATATGCCTTCAAAATATACGCAAAAGACAAAAAGGATAAACTTGAAGCTGAGGCAAAGGTTTACGCACAAATCGGGTTGTCTCCTTATTTCTCCAGTTGCTATGGAGTGACCAATCGATTGTTAGTGATTAAATATGAAGAAGGAGTAACTTTATTTGATTGTCTTTTGCAAGGAATTCATGTCCCGGATCAAGTTATACAAGATGTTGAAGCGGCAAGGGAATACATCCGTCAAATCGGGTTAAATCCACGAGATATTCACTTGAAAAATATTTTATTACAAAACGGTCGAGCGAAGCTGCTTGACGTTTCTGAGTATATAAAGCCGGGCAATGATTTCAGATGGGAGCACTTGAAAAAAGCATATGAAGAGTATTACGCGATTATTGACGGCAGACCGATGCCGTTCTGGCTGCTGGATACGATTAGGAAATGGTATCATCACTGGAACCGCTACGCCTCTTCTTTTGATGAATTTATGCAAACGGTATTAAAGCAAATGAATTATTGGAAATAAGTGTGTTTCTAACGAGCGGAATTTGTGTAAAAAATGAAAACGATGAAAACGTGCTTTCTTACACCATATTTGGCTATCGCTCTCCGGGTGTGTGGCGTAAAATATTTTTGATCCCGAAGAACCTAATTAATTTTTTGTGGAAAAGCTATCATTAACCAAGGAACATCAGGGGGGCATGATCCTGCACTTAATGTTTTCGACATTGTTTTGGGCGAGCGAACAGTGAATATCGGTTCTATGAAAACTGGAGACCGTGCTGAAGGTGAAGGCATCGAAGCAACTGAATAGAAACCGATGGACGTTATGGCTTCTGAAGGAAGCGCTGGGGAAGATCCAAATGCTGAAAAAGCACGTTATTACGAAGGTGACACAGAACTATTGGCCGCAACTAACCGAGTGAAAGATAGCTACACGCAAGGCAAAGTGGTTGAAGGAACAATTGGTTCAGCTGACGTATGGAATAACGAAGTTGATCGCATTCATTGGTTTCATGAAAACTATGGCACGTCAGTCGAAGAAATGGAATCCGCATCGTCCGCTATGATTTCAAAGGCGTACGATGTACCGTTTTTGGCAATCCGTATTTTGTCGAATAACAAAACAAATGAGGGTGCATATAACCCCGAAACAGCTGCAGCGAACCAAGAATATGTTTACAAATTTGTGCAAGAGTATATTGCTGCGTTAGAAAAATAGCATAAAATAGAAAAAGCATTCCCACCAACTCAATACGGTGTGAATGCTTTTTCTATAACCGATTCTTATTTTACAACGTAGTCCATGGTCACTTCATACATTTTTCCTTGTTTCGGCGTTAACCAAGCAGCCAGTTTATATGTTCCGGGTTCAAGCTCAAGTGCGGGAATTTCAAAATCATAACTTAGCTCATCCCCTTGATTTATCGTTTCTTCGCCTAAAGCTTGTAGGTACAAACTGACTGATGAAAAGAGGAAAGCTACTTCTCCACTGTCATTTGTTAACGAAAAATCAAAGCGCTGGCTACTGGTGAATTCAAAAAGCTGTGCTTTTTCTGTTTGATTGACCAAAGTGTAACGATAGGTATTGTCGTTAACTTGCTCGATAGTAGGTTCTACCTTTTCTGCTGCTTCACCGTTAGTATCGATTTCTTCAGTTGCCGGATCTTTTTCTGTATCGTTACTCTCTCTCGTTCCGCAAGCTGTTAACACGAAAACAGCAAACAGAATCAGAAAGGCGCCCAACCAAATCATTTTTTTCATGGTGGATTCCTCCTAATGGGTTTAAAGACAAGTAAATCGCTTTAGCATAAGAACGTTAAAGTGCTGGAAAAGTTACAATTTTCCGGTATAAATACATCGAATACAAAGAGGATTTCCACGACGTTCTACACATTAGGTGTTGCACACTGTAGAATAAGCATTAAGAGATTTTATATTATGCCATTAGCTACACGAAAGGAGAACAATCTACGTGAAAACAGCTTTCCATTTTTCAAAAGATATTGAAATGGCTTTTAAAAATGATCCGCCTGGCCAGTGGCTTTCTACTTTACCTCCAGGATGCTTGCGTCTGAGTTCGGGTTATCCGGACCCTGTATTGGTTCCATCAAAAGAAATAAAATTAGCGGTAACGCGCTTGTTAGAAGAGGAAGGGGATTTGCCACTTCATTATATGGGCAGTCCACGAATACCGCAGTTAAAGAAATTTCTTCAAAAACGAATGGCACAGCGCGGAGTTGAATTAGCATTTAATGAGCTGCTCATCACTTCGGGTGCTTGTCAGGCCATTGATTTGATTGCTCGCGTACTACTAGATAATGAAGCTGTCGTGGCTATTGAATCACCAAGTTATATGGAAGCTTTGGAAATATTCCAGAATTATACACCGCATTATATGACCATTCCAATTGATGAGAACGGATTGCAGACAGAGCTGTTTGCGGACATGTTGAAAGACCGAAAAGAAAAAGGACAACCGTTGCCGCGTTTGCTCTATACCATCCCGACTTATCAAAATCCGACCGGTACGACTTTGTCGCTTGAGCGTCGTCAACACTTGCTCGAACTTGCGGAACAATACGATTTTGTCATTTTAGAAGATGATGCTTATGGGGAGCTTGGCTTTCAAGACGTGCCGCATTTACTAAAAGCGATGGATCCCACTAACCGTGTACTTTACGTAGGTTCATTATCGAAAGTGGTAGCACCGGGTATGCGAATTGGTTGGGTAGTTGCCGATAAGCTACTAATCGAACCATTAAGCTGGTTTAAGAAAGATCTTGATCATCCATTCGATCAAGCAACAATGGCTTCTTTCCTAGAAGTTACTGATTTTGATCAGCACCTCCACGCTTTAACAAACGTCTACGCATCTAAATGTCAGACCATGTTGTTAGCGCTAGAAAAGTTTTTGCCATCTGAAGTCTCGTGGTTCGTGCCGAAAGGCGGCTATTTCGTTTGGGTTAAAGTTCCAGGTGTTGATACGTCAAAAATTCTTGCGGAAGCATTTGACGCGGGAGTTTCTTTTGTGCCGGGTAAATACTTTTTCTTAGAGCAGCAAGAAGGTCTTGAGTATATGCGCTTATCATTTAGCTATGCTACTGAAGAAGAAATTGTCAAAGGCGTGGAATTACTAGGACAAGTAATTGGCAAAAATATAGTAGTAGCTGAAAACCACTAGTACCTCTCAACAGCGTAATATTCCACCATAAATTAAGTATATTCATCTACTAACTCGATTAATTACATGATATATCGTGTGAAAATACGCCACACCGTGCACATCTATACAAAGATGGAGCACGGTTTTATTGTTTGACGTCGTTGTTAGCCTTAGCTCTGTATAAATCAAATTGACTATGTTTTCAGAATACTGTAAAGTTAAATAGACTATTTAAGGACGTATGGAAATTTCTAATGAGTATGAAGATACTAGAAATCTTCAATATAGGAGGAACGACTATAAGCATAATAAGTCGATTACACGAGGAGGAATTCAAATGAATATTACAACATCACTCAGACAAAATGCGAAACGCTTTTCAGATAAGATGGCCATTACGTGCGAAGGAAGATCCTATACGTACCAAGAGCTTAATGAAGAAGTAAATAGATTAGCCAATGGACTGTTGGAAACCGGGTTGCAAAAAGGCGATAAAGTATCGTTGTTTATGAAAAATTCCGATTATTACGTCCTGGCTTTTTTTGCTGTGCTAAAAGCCGGCGGTGTTGCTGTACCTGTGAACTACCAGCTAAGTTCAGATGAAAGTGGCTATATTTTCGGTCAATCTGATAGTAGATTTATCTTTTGTGATGCGGAATTTGAACTTGTCGTAGCTGAAGAAAAAGCACAAGCAAGCTCACTTCAGCAAATTATCGTTCATCCTGCACCTGACAATAACGATTATCTTAGCTGGGAAAGCGTGGTAAGCGAAAATGCATTAGAACCTTCCGTTGAAGTATTCAGTACCGATGACGCCGAAATTCTGTATACGTCTGGTACTACCGGAAAACCAAAAGGCGCGTTGTTTGATCATCAGCGTCTCGCTAATGTCAGTGCTTCTTTTGTTTTTGGAGTGGAGTTAAAAGCTGAAGATCGGATTCTTCATGCTGTTCCGCTTTTCCATTCGGTTCAATTAAATCTATATTTAGTGACCGGCATTTTACTAGGGACCTCTAATGTTATTGTTCGCGACTTCGAGCCAGTCAAAGCCATTCAAGCAATCAATGAATTCCAAGTTTCTGTTTTCTTTGGTTTACCGGATATGTACAGTGCATTGCTGCAAATGCCAGATGCAGATACAGTTGATGTATCTTCTGTCACCAAATGCATGTATGGTGCAGATCCAATCGAAGCGGATCTAGTCAAGCAAGCAATGACCTTTTTTGGACACCAACAATTTTACAATCTATGCCTATTAACGGAAGGTGGTCCTGGAGGCGTCTTTTTATTGCCAGCTCAGCATGAATACAAAGTAGGCTCTGGTGGAAAGCCGATGTACTTCACAGAAGTACGAGTAGTTGACGAAGAGTTTCGGGATGTTCAGCCTGGAACTATTGGAGAGTTTGTCATAAAAGGTGCGACCGTCATGAAAGAATATTTCAAAAAACCGCAGGAAACAGAAGAAGCTTTTCAAAATGGCTGGTTATTAACAGGAGATTTAGCAACAATTGATGAAGACGGATTTATCTCACTTGTCGATCGTAAAGCAGATCGAATCATTTCAGCCGGAGAAAATATCTATTCGATTGAAGTAGAGCAGGTTATTAACAGCCATCCGCAAGTGGCTGAAGCTGCAACGGTTGGTTTGCCGGAAGAAGAGTGGGGCGAGATCGTAGGCGTGGTTATCGTACCTAAACAAGGAGAAACTATTGATGAAGAGAAATTAATGGATTATTTTTTAGAGCATCTTCCGGGATACAAAATTCCACGCAAATACAGAATCGCGGATTCACTGCCACGCAGTGGAGCTGGGAAAATTGTGAAGTATAAATTGCGTGAATTGCATATTAGCGAATTTGAATGGTTCCGTAAAATTCCAGAGAGTCGTTATTAGGTTTTGGCAACACAAAAATGCCTCGCAGCAAGTTAAGCTGCTAGGCATTTTTGTGTTGTTTGTTTAAGTAATAGAAGCTTCGTAAATGCTCTTAATGGAGTTTTCCAACAGGGCATTAAATTCCTCATCTGACTGACTGGCGCTGACACCTTCAGATAAAGCACGCGAGAAGCTAGCAATCAGTCCTTCGTTCGCAGCTAATTTCTTATTAGCATCGTCTCGCTTATAGCCGCCTGACAATGCGACCACTCGAAGTACACGTGGGTGATCAATCATTTCCTTAAAGAAATTATCTACGTTAGGAATAGTGATTTTGATCATGACGTTTTGGTCTTCCTTTAACTGGTCTAACTGCTTTAACATTTCTTCTTTAAGTATTGTTTCGGATTGTTCTTTGTCTTTGCTATTGATATCTACTTCAGGTTCAAGAATGGGCACTAAACCAGCTGCAAGAATTTGTTTGCCAACGTCAAACTGCTGTTCGATTACTTTTTTGATGCCTTCAGAATTGGCTTCTTTAATAACGGAACGCATTTTCGTACCAAAAACATTTCGTTCGTTGGCACGTTTTAAGACATCTTCTAAGTCTGAAATAAGCTTCATGACCTGAACGCCGTTTTCTTCATCGGCTAGTCCTTTGTCGACTTTTAGGAAAGGCACGACGCCTTTTTTCTGCCATAAATAATCAGGGGTATAATGACCTTCCACTTTGCGGTCCATCGTTTGTTCAAAAAGGATTGCCCCGATAATCGAATCAGAACTGAAAGAAGGTGCTGTCATGACGCGTGTCCGCATTTTATGGATCAAGTCATACATTTCTTCTTCTGTCGAGTATTGGTCTTCCGAAACGCCGTATAGCGCTAAAGCTTTCGGTGTGCTGCCGCCACTTTGATCAAGTGCTGCAATAAAGCCTTTGCCGTTTTTCACGAATTCCATTTGTTCCTGATTCATCATCCCAGCTCCTTAGATAAGTTTTTAGAAAGTCGATCAGTATGCGTAAAAAATTTACTATAAAGAAACTCTTTCACTGAATATTGTAACAATATATACAAGAAACTACAAAAAGAAATTTTTTACTAATCGATCTATACGTAAGGGTTTCCCTGTATAAACGGTTGCAAACTTCCCTTAGCTATCAAGTTCCACAAAAAGTCTGGTAAAGTCCACTCGTAGGACCCGGCGGCTGCGCATAGATTTCTTGTTCGGGTGAGTGAGCATACGGATTAGCCAATACTGCCAGAAGTTGGTGGAGAACACGGTAATCTCCTCGTGCTTCAGCTGCTTCCAAAGCTTCCTCCACTCGGTGATTGCGCGCGATGACAGCCGGATTACTGTCGCGCATCAATTGCTGAATGGCTTCTATGGATTCCTCTTGCCGGTGGAGACGTGTCTGCCATGAGCGATGCCATTCCGAGAATTCGGGTGTTGTGAAAAAATTGTTGCCTTGCAGTTTATCGAAAGTTAATGCGCGAAAGGTATTGGTATAATCTGCAACGTTGGCATGCATTAGATTGAGCAATTCTTCGACTAAGATCTTATCAGTTGCTTCTTCATTGAAGAGCCCAAGTTTTCGGCGCATGCCGTTAAGCCAGTGACTTTCGAACAGTTCGATGTAGTTAGAGAGTTGTCTCTGTGCCATTTCGACGGCCTCTCCCGGTATGTCGTGCAGCAAAGGCAGTAAACTTTCACCAAAGCGAGCCAAATTCCAACCAGCAATCATCGGTTGGTTGCCGTAAGCATAGCGACCTTGAGCGTCAATCGAACTGAAAACAGTTTTCGGATCATAGCTATTCATAAATGCACAAGGACCGTAGTCGATTGTTTCACCACTAATTGCCATGTTGTCGGTGTTCATTACGCCGTGAATAAAACCGGCTACTTGCCATTTGGCAAGTAACGCGGCCTGGCGTTTGATCACTTCTTGAAACAATGCCAAATACCGATTTGGAACATCTTGTATATGAGGGAAATGGCGTTCTAATGCATAGTCAGCTAACGCCTTCACATCTTCTGTCGATCCGAACCTGGCTGCGTATTGAAACGTGCCAACGCGCAGATGGCTATCGGCGATGCGCGTCATAATTGCACCGGGAAGTATAGTTTCACGACGAACGGTTTCGCCAGTTTCGACGACAGCTAGGCTACGTGTTGTTGGAATGCCGAGCCCGTGCATCGCTTCACTGATGAGGTATTCGCGTAGCATAGGTTTAAGTGCAGCACGACCATCACCACCTCTTGAATAAGGCGTTCTACCAGAACCTTTTAACTGAATGTCTAAGCGTTTGCCAGTAGGCGTTAGTTGTTCGCCAATTAATAAAGCACGGCCATCGCCAAGCATCGTAAAATGACCAAATTGATGTCCAGCATAAGCTTGAGCAAGGGGGATCGTGCCTTTTGGAACGGCATTTCCTGCAAGAATGGCAATGCCGTCTTCACTTGTTAATTCCTCAGAATCTAATCCCAGTGTTGCCGCTAATTGTTCATTGAACATCACGAGTTTAGGTGCCGGCACTGGATTAACAGAAAACCTGCTAAAAAAAATTTCAGGCAAACGTGAATAGCTATTATCCAGTTGCCATCCGGTATGTGTAAGTTCTTTTTTATTCATTATCGATTCTCCTTCTTTAAGTAGGATTTACTTTCATTATACCCTCTCGAACAGAGGAACATGTCTCCGCTGTTCGAGTGATTTACGTGTGCTATAATTCGGTAAATGAGAAAGTGAATATTCGAACGAAAGGGAGAAGATTATATGAGCAATAACACCGTTTTATTTGTGTTGTTAGATGACTATGCGGATTGGGAAGCGGGTTCATTAGCAGCTGCGCTGAATGAAGAGCCAGAAGGTAAAGGACAACGGTTTAATGTCAAGACGGTGTCGTTGACGACAAATCCGATTCAATCAATTGGGGGCTTTACGGTGTTGCCGGATTACGGATTGACTGATGCACCAAAGGATTTTGTGGGACTGATGTTAATCGGTGGAAACTCTTGGAGAAAGAAAGACAGCAAACAGGTCATGAAGTTAGTCGATAAAGCTCTCGAAAAACGAGTCGTTCTTGGTGCGATTTGTGACGCAACTGTATTTTTGGGGAACAATGGAATCCTGAACAACATTCGACATACTAGCAATCACCTAGAAGATTTGAAGGAGGCAGCTGGAGAGAACTACAGCAATGAGGCAGGCTATCTCCATCAGCAGGCCGTTCGGAGTGGACAAATCATCACTGCCAACGGTTCGGCATTTCTGGAGTTTGGAAAACAAGTGCTTGAGGCGCTGAATGCGGCACCGCAAGCTGAAATTGACGAATGGTATCGTTTTTTCAAACAAGGCTATCACGAAAACATGAACACGAACCAATAGATCGAGTTGAATAAACCAGCTGTCATTGTGAGAGTACTTTTATAAGGAGAGGTGATTTTTGATGGTGGGCTATAAGGAACTTCGCTAAACTGAAATGAGCTATTGTAAAAAATAGATCGAATAGAAGTTATTAGTGAACAAGAATGGAATGAGAGAATGTTCAAAATCATGATTGTGGAAGATGATTTAACGATTGCTAACATTTTAAAAAAAGAACTTGAGAAGTGGAATTACCAAGCATTTTTAATAGATGATTTTAACCAAGTACTCAAAGAATTCAAAGATAAGACTCCTCAACTAGTGTTATTAGATATCCAGCTTCCTTCTTTTAATGGTTATTACTGGTGTCAGGAGATTCGTAAATTTTCACAAGTGCCGATCATTTTTATTTCGTCGCGAAACGAAAATATGGACATTGTGATGGCCATTCAAATGGGCGCCGACGATTTCATCTCTAAGCCTTTTGATTTGACGGTAGCAGTCGCTAAAACCCAGGCACTTCTAAGAAGAACTTATGACTTTAAAGAATCGGATCATTTTTTAAGTTTCAATCAAGTCTTGTTAAAATCTGGAGAATCGAAGCTGTTTGCGAAAGGTCAAGAAGTCAACTTAACACGTACAGAACTGAAAATTATGGAACTCTTGTTTCTTCAGAAAGGTAATTACGTCACCAGAGAGGAAATCATGGTTAATCTGTGGGAAGATGAATCGTTCATCGACGACAATACACTAGCCGTCAACATCGCGAGGCTACGAAAAAAACTAGTAAAAGTAGGGCTATCTGATTTTATTTTGACTAAAAAGAATGTGGGTTATGCATTGAATAAGGAGACATTACATGCTTAAAGTATCTAGGGGGATCCTTTTTAAAAGCTTCTTGCTATCTGTTCGTCATCAATTGTTTCTTTTTGTAGCAATGGCAGTGATTTTTGGAGTAGTGTACATTTTAGGAAGACAACCGATAACTTTATTTTTCTATAGCCTTGAGTTAGCAGGATTTCTGCTGCTAATTTATTTGGTTATCTCCTATTTTCGGTATGTTAAACGATATAAGCTCATCAGTAGGCTTGAGTTGTTGAATGCCTCAAGCCTGGAGGAACTCCAGCAACATACCGACTCTGTAGATCAATTGTACATCGAAAAGATGGCTGCTTTACTCGAACAGCTGCGAGAATCAGAAAATTTGCATGCCGAGCGACAAACCGATCAACTGGATTACTTTACACTATGGCTTCATCAAATTAAGACGCCCATCTCTGCTATCAGTCTCTTGACACAAAGCTCTCGTGCCAAAGAAGCTAAACAGATTTCGCAAGAGTTGGTGCGCCTCGAGGATTATACACATATGGTACTC
The DNA here is from genome assembly GCF_001465835.2 of Planococcus kocurii. Classification (NCBI taxonomy): domain Bacteria; kingdom Bacillati; phylum Bacillota; class Bacilli; order Caryophanales; family Caryophanaceae; genus Planococcus; species Planococcus kocurii. The sequence continues at coordinate 930,378 of NZ_CP013661.2, read as the reverse complement.
AATTACATCAAGCTTGAAGAACCTGGAGCTGATATGGATTTAGCAATGGTCGATTTGGATGACATTATCAAAAAAGCAATCAAAAAATATTCTATTTTGTTCATCTACAAAGGTATTAAGCTCGATTACAAACCGCTTGGCATACGAGTATTATCGGATGGCAAATGGCTACAGAACTTATTGGAGCAAATCTTGTCGAATAGCTTAAAATACACGCTGGAAGGAACAATTTCTATTTACCTAGACCCAGTAAATGCAGAGACAGTGATCATTAAGGACACGGGTATTGGAATCGGTTCTGAGGATTTGCCAAAGATTTTCAACAAAGGCTATTCGGGCATGAATGGACGCCTTCAAGAAAAGTCGACAGGACTAGGCTTGTTTCTTAGTAAGAAAATCTGTAAGCGTCTTGGTCACCAATTTTCAATTGACTCGCAACCTGGTAAAGGAACCTGTGTCGCCATCGACATGTCGCGTGCGGATTTGCAGGTTTTTGACTAACAGTAGCTGATAAATAAATATTACTAGTTCGAAAGGTATTCAATGCAAAGGGGTTACGCAACTCCTGCGACTGGACATCACAGGAGTCACTTCGCCGGATGACGCTCGGATTCCTTGAGTGATTGCTGGTGTACAGTAGATGAGGTGTTTATAGATTTTAAGTCCATGGAAGGTGAAGTGAGCAGAACGGGTAGGTTTATATACCGTTATTCCTTTTGGTTAGACTTTTTCTACAATCTGAGCAATCTTACGAAACCGTAAGATTGCTTTTCTATTTGTAAGAATAGGTACAGGCAACTTGCTCTATCCTGTCGTATGATTAAAAGCAAGGAGGGGTTAGTAATGACTTTATTAGAAATCAAGAATTTAAAGAAAGTATATACAGCACGATTTTCAAACCAGCAAACAGAAGCGTTGACAACCGTCAATTTTTCAATAAAGGAAGGCGAATTTGTTTCCATCATGGGAGAATCGGGTTCGGGCAAAACGACGCTTTTGAACATTATCTCTACGTTAGACGATGCCACTTCAGGGGAAGTTTACTTGGATGGTCATCCATTATCGAAAATCAAAGATAAAGAAATTTCCGCTTTTCGAAGAAATACACTTGGTTTTGTTTTTCAGGATTTTAATCTATTAGATAACTTTTCTATTCGAGATAATATTTTATTGCCACTGGTGTTATCGAAAACACCTATCGTTGAAATGGAAGCACGGCTTATGCCGATTGTGCGGAATCTCGGAATTGAAGCACATATCGATAAATTTCCTTACGAAGTATCAGGTGGTCAAAAGCAGCGAGTTGCGATAGCCCGCGCATTGATCACACAGCCGAAAATAATTTTGGCAGATGAACCAACAGGGGCACTCGATTCCAAAGCTTCCCAAAACTTGATGGAAATTCTCAAAGCCATCAATGAAAGTGGTCAAACCATTCTTATGGTAACGCATAGTGCCCGCGCGGCGAGTTTTTCAAATCGTATCTTATTTATTCGAGATGGTTCGGTTTATCATGAAATTTATCGTGGCGATGCTCCTGATGAACAATTTATGGATCGTATTACAAAATCATTGAAGGTCTTGGCTAGTCGAGGTGAGCCGAATGAATAATCGTTTTTTTTCGTCATTAGCGTTGCGCAATATCAAGTCCAACAAACAATTGTACATTCCATATTTGTTGTCTTCGACCATTATCATCATGATGTTTTACTTAATGGCTTCTTTGTTGACCAATAAATTCGTACAGGAACGTTCGAGTTCATTGGCTACACTGTTTCTGTACGGTACTGTAGTGATCGGAATTTTTTCGGTTATTTTCATTCTCTACACGAATAGTTTTCTGATCAAGAGAAGGAAAAAGGAAATCGGCCTTTACGGTATTTTAGGATTGGAAAAAAAGCATGTTGCAAAAATTTTGTTTTTCGAAACGGTCTTTACTAGCTTGTTGAGCATTGCGGCAGGACTGTTGAGCGGATTTATATTCGGACGACTGTTTTTTATGCTATTGAACTACTTGTTAAGACTACCAATAGATATTACTTATTCAACCTCAGGTGTAACGATGTTGGCAACAATCGCATTATTTAGTGGAATATTCGGTATTATGTTTCTCTACAACGTTAGTCAGTTTACATTTGCTAATCCAATCAAATTGCTGAAAGGCAAACAAGAAGGAGAGAAAGAACCAAAAGGATCAATGATTCTGTTTGTCTTGTCACTTGTTTTTCTTGGATGGGGCTATAGCATCTCTGTGACAATTCCAGATCCGCTCGCCGCTATTTCAAATTTTTTCTTAGCGGTGCTGCTTGTTATTGTGGGTACTTATCTACTGTTTATTTCGGGTTCGATTTTTATCTTAAAAGCTTTAAAGAAAAACAAACGAATCTATTACCAACCTGGCGCTTTTATTTCCATCTCCGGGATGCTTTACCGTATGAAGCAAAATGCAGTGGGACTCGCAAACATCTGTATTTTGGCATCGATGGTCATTATCGCGGTTTCAACAACAGTTACAATTTTTATTGGTTCAGAAGAAACTTTGGAAAACCGATATCCTTTTGAAAACAATGTGACTTTGTTTGGTGAAGTAGAAAATTTGGAAAAAATGAACAAGCGTTTTTTTGAGTTTCAAGATGATTTGTGGAAGACCGTAGAAGCGAATGGTTTAGAAATCACAGAAAACAAAAGTTATCGACAGCTGTCTTTATTCGGTCGTCTTCAAGAGAACGAATTTGTATTCGATGGAAATCTGGCAGAACCGGAAAAATCAATCTTGCTTATGGTTTTACCGCTAGAAGATTTTAATGAAATGACTGGGAAATCAATCACACTTGAAGATGGCGAAGCATTGTACTACCACTCGACAACTACTGATAAAAAAGAAAGCCTCACAATTGGAGCAGAAACGTATCAACTCACCCAAGTAGAAAATGAATTCGATGGAAATATGGAGTTAACTGAATCACTGGCACTGGTTGTACCAGAAGTCTCGCATTTATTGGAAATCTCAAAAAAACTTAAAGAACAATTTCCAGAAAGTAACTATTTGACAATAGATGCGCACATTGGTTGGAACACCTCTGGCACTGAAGAGAAAAAAGAAGTGCTAGCTAAACAACTAGAAAACCAATACGGGTGGAATGCAGGCGAGAATAGTCTTTACGAATCTCGGTTACTTCAACGCGAGGAATGGTACAGCTTGAACGGGGGCTTCTTGTTCCTCGGAGTATTCTTGGGACTGCTATTTACGATGGGTACGGTGTTAATTACCTACTTTAAGCAAATATCTGAAGGTTTTGATGATCGAGAGAAATTCCAGATTATGCAGAAAGTTGGGCTAGATAAAGAACTGATTGAAGAATCTACACGGGCGCAAATTGTCTGGATGTTCTTGTTGCCGATTGTTATTGCCACAATCCATGTTAGTTTTGCCTATCCAATCGTCCGAAAGCTTTTACTGATTTTCGGTGTGACAAACGAGATTACATGGTTGCTCTCATTTATTGGAGTAGTGTTTGCTTTTGCAGCTAGCTACTGGATTATTTATCGCTTAACTTCTCGAGTTTATTACAGCATTGTTAAATAGAGCGAGAACGCTATCAACCGGCTAGTAGACTTGCAGTCTACTAGCCGGTTTTAGCATTTCAACAAAAAGATAAATTTATACAGGTGTGAAGCAAATCACCGCTTCCTTATTTAGTGGATGGAGCAAGAGAAACTAGGCTTGCAAGCGTCTTCAGATGGGTAAAGAACTAGATAAGGAGGGATTTAGATGACGATAACAACTCAATATCTATTCGAACCATTTACTTTTACATCTGGACTAACCGTTAAGAATCGAATCTTGATGGCACCGATGACTACCTCATCTTCGGATCCCAGTGGTGACGTCACAGAAGAAGAACTGACTTATTATAAACGCCGTGCTGAAAGTGGACTAGGTGCAGTTATTACTGCCTGCGCACATGTCGAACCACTCGGTGTAGGCTTTCCAGGTCCATTCGGGGCAGACAGCGATGACCGTATCGAGAGCCTCAGACGACTGGCTACAGCTATTCGAGAAGGCGGAGCCAAAGCCATTTTGCAGATTTATCACGCAGGACGTATGTCAAATGAAGACTTATTAAAAGGCAATCAGCCAGTTTCAGCAAGTGCCGTAGCAGCACTACGTTCAAATGCCGTTATACCGCGAGAAATGAGTTCTGAAGAAATTGAGAAAACAATCGAGGCATTCGGTGAAGCGACAAGACGTGCAATTGAAGCAGGATTTGATGGGGTGGAGATTCACGGGGCTAATACGTATTTGATTCAGCAATTTTTCTCGCCGCATTCTAATAGACGTACGGATAAATGGGGAGGCGACGTCGATTCACGTATGAACTTTCCGCTGGCAGTAATCAAATCGATCCAGCAAGCAGTTAACAAGCATGCCAGTCAACCATTTGTGGTCGGTTATCGTGTTAGCCCAGAAGAAAAAGAGGAGCCTGGTATTACAATGGACGATACATTGACTTTCTTAACCGCTATTGCTGATCAGGGCATCGACTATATTCATGTATCAGTCGGACGATTTTTTGGTGGTTCGATTCGCGAAGAGGATAGCCGCTCGCGTGTGGAAATCATTCAACAGCATATTGGGAGTCGTGTACCTGTTATTGGAGTAGGTGGCTTGCAGACCTTAGATCATGTAAAAGAGGCATTACAAGTTACTCCGCTCGTGTCTCTCGGTCATGCATTAATTATGGATCCGGACTGGCTCGCGAAAGTTCAAGAAAGTCGAGATGAGGAAATTTACCAAGCAATCCATTTGACTAGAAAACAGCAGCTAGATATTCCTGAAAATCTGTGGAATATGGTAACGAATGCACCTGGCTGGTTCCGAGTCGAGGAGTAACCCAAATGTAAGCGGGAAATTTGGTGTGCGCTTCGCAAAAAAACAGCACGCCCTGGAATTTATCCGGGTCGCGCTGTTTTTTTTGTAACTAAACATGTCAAACGATTTTTCGACCGCTGCGGCCTAACGCATAATAAATGCCGTGCTGAAGGCTTTGTAGGGATTCGAAGGTTTTCAAGCTATTTTGTGACTGAGCAATAATGATTGCCAGTTCAGGAGAAATGCCGACTAAAATGACTTCCGTTCCTAAAAGTCTTGCAGAAGCCCCAAGTTTATCGATTAAGGAAGCTGTATGTTCTGTAATATGCTGATTTAAACCAGTCAAATCAACTAATAGGTATTGGGCTTTGTGTTTTGGAAGTTCACTTAAAGTTTTAACGATTAAATCTTCTGTCCGTTGTTCATCGTAACTGCCAATCATCGGTACGACAATAATGCCTTCAAGTACAGGAATAATCGGAGAAGAAAGCTCTCGGACTAAATTTTGCAGCGATTTTGTATGCTCATCTACGAGTGCTTCAAGTTTTTGAATTTGATCGGCTTCTTGTTTCCGAGACAGCTCACGAATATTTTGCTGGACGGTTACTTCAGAAGGGAAATATTCGACGATGCTATAAGGGGTGCTATCGTTTTGATACTGAATGGTTTTATACCAGAAGTTAATACCAAACAGACCTGTCAATACACCTGCATAATGAGAAGGGACGAATATACCTTCTGTGCCTTTGTTTTTTAGTAAGTTCATTTTATATTCCCAATCATTTTGGATATGTAATGTAAAGGTATTGTGTTCAGTGTCCATTTTGATGATTTCAACTCTTCCCCAACCAGCAGGGGCATAAGTATTGGAAATCCACTCGACAATGTTGGACGTATCGATTTGCTTTAAGTTTTTAAATCCTTCACCGACAATAACGCCTTGACGAAATCCAGTTGTTTCTAATACGAGTTGTGTTGCTTCAATACCTGAAATGTCTTTGATCGTATCAAAAAAAGTTTCCATGGCAGAAATCCAAAAGAAAACAACATCTCCACCTTCAAAAAGTGTTTCTCCTGTTTCCAAATCCCATTGCAATTCAATACCGCCGACAACTATATTTTTTTTGCTCATGCTATAAATTCCTCCATTATGGTAAAAGTGGGGATAGAGAATAAAAATCACAAACTCTCTTTAAGTATTCCCTGGATAACAAACAATATGTCTCACCCAAAAAAAAGTGCAAAAAATCGGCCATACGTACTGTCAGCTTTTAATCTAGTCGTTTAAAGGGATACACAACAGTCGTCAGTTTTTCCGACACGTCCCAAAGCTTGCAAGAAATTTCAGGATCAGTTGCATTGGTGTGAGGGGTTCCTAGCGCAGGATAGCCTCTTCGTTGAAACTGGGCAACTGGACCAATGTATTCCCCACCCATAAGACTGGGTTCGGTCGCAGCATAAATTGCCGACAATGCTCCCATACTAGGTGGTTGAAGAAAAAGGTTAGCAACACGTTTAACAGCAGCTGGAATTTCTTGACTGCCAAGCTTTAAAATGTTGGTGGCAGAAACACCTGGATGACAAGCTACGCTAATTGTCTGACAGCCATGTTCTTTAAAGCGCTTATCTAACTCTAACGCAAAATATAAATTAGCTAACTTGCTTTGGTTATAGAATTTTTTTGCCTGATAACCTTTGGTTCCTTCGAGATTATCAAAGTCGATTGTGCCACGGCTATGTGCCCGGCTGCTAACAGTCACGACACGTGAACCAGAAGTGTTTGTTAGTAAAGGCAAAAGCAGACCCGTTAAAGCAAAGTGGCCAAGATGATTGCTGCCAAACTGCAGTTCAAAGCCGTCTGTCGTTTTTGAAAGAGGGGGTGCCATAATTCCTGCATTGTTAATTAACAGATCAAGTTTATCGAAGGCTTTGCTGAATTGTTCAGCAAACTTCCGAATCGTTTCAAGGTTAGCCAAATCCAACTTCATGACATCGATTTGAGCAGAAGGATAAAGCGCCAATAAAGTAGCGCGCGCTTGAGCTCCTTTTTTCGTATTGCGGACAGCCAGAATAACCTCTGCCTCTAGTGCTAGCAGAGCTTTTGCCGTTTCAAAGCCGATACCGCTATTGCCACCTGTGATGATAGCTGTTTTCCCTGTGAGCAAAGTAACACTTCCTTTGTTTCTAAGACTGGAGTTGCTCTTTATTATTTTAGCCGTTTTATGAACGATTTGGAATCTTTGCTAATAAAAAAGTATGTGGTTTTTGTTATTTATTCCTTGAGCTGAGCGGTAGAATGGAGAGAGATCTATGGAAGTTTCGATTCGTATACTGAAGAAATGAGGTTAGGTAGATGGGGTATGTAGAAGAATTGCGAGCGGTTGTGGGGCATAGACCGTTAATTCTTGTTGGTTCGGTCGTCGTAATTGTTGATGAAGAAGGGCGTTTGCTGCTAGAAGAAAGGAAATTCCCAGAAGGTTTGTGGGGGCTTCCGGGTGGACTGATGGAACTCGGCGAATCCACAGAAGATACAGCGAAACGAGAAGTTATGGAGGAGACTGGTTTGACGATTGCCGAGTTGAAATTGATCAATGTCTACTCCGGACCGAAACATTTTGTAGTGGCTAAAAATGGCGATGAATTTTATGTGGTCACGACGGGTTATTATTCAAATAAATTTCATGGCGAATTGATTGTTGATCAAAAAGAATCACTAAGCTTTAAGTTTTTTGCTCCAGCCGATTTGCCGGACAGGATGGTCGGTAGTCACCGTGTAGTAATCGAGGACTATCTTAACCACCTAACCAACCAGCCGGGATAACAGCCGGGAAGTAATGAATAAAGCCACTTTCATTATTAAAATGAAAGTGGCTTCTAGTGTCATCAGACTTTGCTGAAATCAAATTGGACGCCGGTCAGCTTTTCTGACACGTCCCAGAGTTTTTGAGCAACTGCCTGGTCACCAGCTGATGCGTGAGGCGTGTCTAGCGTTGGATAGCCTTTACGTTGACCTTTGCCATCTGGACCAATATATTCGCCGCCTGTCAGTCGTGAATCGGTAGCTGCATAAATGGTCGGTAAAGCACCCATAGCAGGCGGCTGCAAGAAGTTATGCATGAGCGACTTCATCAGTTTCGGTGCGTCCCGCTTGCCAAATTTAAAAAGATTGGTGGCGGAAATTCCTGGATGACAAGCAATACTGACGGTTTGCAAATCGTACGCTTTAAAGCGCTTGTCTAATTCCTGAGCAAACAGCAAATTCGCTAGTTTGCTTTGGCCATAAAATTTCATCGCTTTATAACCTTTGGCACCATCAAGGTTATCAAAATCGATTTTCGCCCCTTTATGAGCCAAACTGCTGAGAGACACGACACGTGAATCTGGCGTATTTTTCAGTAACGGCATCAAAAGGCCGGTTAATGCAAAATGTCCGAGATGATTGCTGCCGAACTGCAATTCAAAACCGTCTTTGGTTTTTGAATAGGGGGGTGTCATAACGCCAGCGTTGTTGATTAACAAATCAAGTGAATCGTGCTTGTTTTTGAAGCTTTCTACGAATGCATGAACGCTTGCAAGATCTGCTAGATCAAGTTTCATGACGGTAACGAGCGCGTCTTTATCTACATCAAGAATCAATTCACGAGCCGCCTTGCCTTTTTCAAGGTCCCGCACGGCCATAATAATTTGTGCGCCAAGACCGGAAAAGACTTTTGAAGCTTCTAATCCGATACCGCTGTTGGCTCCTGTAACAATGGCTGTCTTTCCGGTTAACTGTTTCAAACAATCAGCTCCTGAGTCATGTTATTTGTCGTACGATAAAAATACCACGCCATAGCTCACGGAACAAATGATAGGATTAAAGAACTTTTTGCTGTTACATATGTTCTACTCAAAAAGGGTAGAAGTACACTATTAGCGATAGGCGGGAGCGATTAGATGGAGAAAAATGAAAAACTAGCAGGCTTGGCTTTTTTGCTGTTGATCGGTGGACTGGGTCTAGCTGTGCTGTTTATTGTATTATTTGCAGAATTAGCTGAAGAAGTCGTGGAAAAAGAAGTTGCCCAGTTTGATAACTTTATTATTAATGGAATGGAAGCAGGAGCAAGCAAAACGTGGGATCAGGTAATGTTCATCTTTACCGAAATGGGTTCAGTATGGTTTTTAACGGTGTTGTCACTCGTCGTACTGGTCGTACTTGGAGTTAAAATGAAAGACAAGTGGGGCATGTTGTTTTTTGTTATTGCAGTGGGGGGTGGCTCACTATTAACGACCGTATTAAAAAATCTATATGTCCGGGAACGTCCGAGTATTAATCCGGGTATTGATGCGATCGGCTACAGTTTTCCAAGTGGTCATTCGATGGGGTCGTTAATTTTTTACGGCTTTGTCATATATTTGGTCATCCGAACACGACAACGGTCTTGGATTCGGTGGTTGTTTGTCGCCATTTTGGGTATGCTCATTATTATGATTGGCAGCAGTCGAATCTATCTCGGTGCACATTTCCCAAGTGATGTTCTGGGTGGCTACATTGCGGGATTGATTTGGTTGATATTGAGTTTGGTTGCACTTGAATGGATTCAATGGCATAGCAGAAGTCCGGTACCGCCAGTTTATGCACTACGCAAACTATTAGGGCCGCTATATAGAACCGTGCGAACAAAATTGCCTTTCTTTAATAAATAAAGTAGAAAAAGTAATCAGAAACGACCTCCTATTTATAACAGAAGGATGTCGTTTTTGTGTTAGGAAATTTAGGGGAATGGGTATCCAATATTATTAAAAAGGAGAGAAGGGACGTTATGAATCGGATATTCGGAGTTTTGGTGGCGGTAGGAGTACCCTTAACGGTACTTGGATCTTTCCAGAACTGGCCAAGCATCGCCATGTTTTTTATCTGCTCAATAAGTGTTGTGGCATTATCAAGTTTTATGGGAAGAGCAACAGAAAGCCTAGCAATCGTCAGCGGTCCACGTATCGGTGGTTTGCTGAATGCAACATTTGGAAACGCCGTAGAATTGATCATTTCTATTTTCGCCTTGCAGGCAGGTTTGATCGGCGTCGTATTAGCTTCCTTAACCGGCTCGGTGCTCGGAAATTTACTGTTGGTCGGCGGATTGTCCTTTTTCCTAGGAGGCATCAAATTTAAGCGACAAATGTTCAACGTTCATGACGCTACACACAACTCAGGTTTACTAATTTTTGCAGTTGTTGTAGCGTTTGTCATTCCAGAAATTTTTTCGATGACAATGAACGAAACCGAGACCATTCAATTGAGTGTCGGTATTTCCGTTATCATGATTGTTTTGTACTTGGCAGGATTATTCTTCAAGCTCGTTACACATCGCGGTGTTTATAACCATGCAGACGTAGCACAAGATTCCGAACACGAAGAACCAGAGTGGTCGAAAAAGAAGGCACTGATTATTCTGCTCGTTGCCACGTTAATCGTTGCTTACGTTTCAGAAAACTTGGTTCATACATTTGAAGAAGTAGGAAAGCAGTTTGGCTGGTCTGAATTGTTTATTGGTGTGATCATCGTCGCAATTGTTGGGAATGCGGCTGAGCACGCTTCTGCGCTCATCATGGCCATGAAGAACAAAATGGACGTGGCGGTAGAAATTGCCATCGGCTCCACGCTCCAGATTGCCATGTTTGTAGCACCTGTTTTAGTGCTTATTTCTCTTTTCATGCCGCAACAAATGCCATTGGTTTTTACCGTTTCAGAACTAGTCGCAATGATTACTGCAGTCTTTCTGGCAATCAACGTCATGAATGATGGAGAATCGAACTGGTTTGAAGGCTTAACGCTACTCGCGGCTTATCTCATCATGGGAATCGGGTTTTATTTGTTGTAAAAACAAGCTGCCAACGAAAAAATCGTTGGCAGCTTGTTTCATTTTTTGATTGCAGTACTACTGCTTATTGGATTGATTCAAAGCTTGCTTTAATTTCTTCATTGCTGAAATGACCAGTCTGACTTTTAACGAGTGTGCCATCTGATCCGATATAAACAGAAGTTGGATAACCAATGACGCCATATTCGTCAAAGAAAGTACCACCTTCATCTAATAGCACAGTAATATTCTCGGCATCAGGAAATCCTTTAAACCATTTAGCGAATGATTCGCTGCTTTTCTCAGCATTAGAGTCTGGCGATACGATTGTTAGCACTTTAAAATCGGTGTCTTCACCCGCTAATGTATTCAATTCCTCCATACCGGAAAGACAAATAGAACACCAAGATGCCCAAAATTTTACGTATACCTTTTGACCGGCGTAATCGGCAAGGTTTTGCTGATTTCCTTCCAAATCCACTAAGTTAAAACTAGGCGCTGGATTGCCATCGTTCAGTTGTTCAGCATTTGCTCCATCTTGTTGTGAAGTACCTGTGCATCCACTTAATGCCACTAAAAGAACAGACAGTAATAGGGTGTTTCGTAATATTCTCATAGCCATCATCCTTTTCTGTAAACGAGCAGTTCGAGTTTATCTAATTCCATCATATAGTGAAAATTCAATAAAAGAAATTTTGGTCTCTTCGTTTTCTATGAGAAATCACCGTTAGTTGATACGCAGTCTATTTTTTGTCACTTTTGCTCTCTTCTATTTTTTGTAACGCATTTTTTTGGATAATCAAATCAGATAACCGTAGCTTTTCAGTGACAGAGTCAATCTGCTCGCTACACTGCTCAACTTCAACTTTTTCGCCCGAATCGGTTTCATAACAAGTGCCGCTTCCAGCAGCTACAGTCAAATCAGGCTCAAAATAAAATTTTTCATAACGAAAAGCACCGTCACGGAACAGCGTCAAATTGCTAGTATCGTTTAATAGCGACTGTCCCAGCATATAAGACGACTCAATTCCGACTAGGTCAAGGATAGTCGGAGCAATATCAATTTGACCACCGTTATTAGTAAACGTTTCTCCACGGGTCATGTTTGGTGCTTTAATAAACAGTGGAACTTGTCGATCAAGTTCAAATAATTCCACCTTCGTTTTGGCATCGAGTTTTTGTGCCATTTCACTAGTGGCCTGAGTCAATCCACTATCATGATCACCGTAGAACACGATGAGTGAATCGTCCCACATGTCCCTTTTCTTTAGTTCTTCGATCATCACGCCTACAGCGCCATCGACATAATGAATTGTTTCGTAATAGCCTTTTAACAGGGGATCTTCGTAACCGGATAACTCTAATTGCTCTAGTTCTTCGGGTATTTCATAGGGTGTATGACTCGATAATGCGACTAAAAAAGCAAAATAAGGCTCTTTTAACTGTTCAGCGAAATCGATAGAAGAAGTGAAAAAGTCTTCATCATTCAAAGCCATGCCGATATCCTGATTGTCCGGGAAATCTGTTTGGCTGAAGAAATGGTTAAAACCGATATTCTTGTAAAAATCATCACGATTCCAGAAATCTTTTTCAAACGCATGCATAGCTGCTGTGTCATACCCTGCATTTCTAAGCAGTTCGGGTAAGCCATCAAATTCGTGGTCGGCGTATTGCGTATAAACTGAACCGGATTTTAACGGGTATAGAGACGTTAATGTAATAAATTCAGCATCCGATGTCCGACCTTCATGCGTTTGATGATAAAACGATGGGAAAAAGTATGCTTCTTCTTTTAACGCATTTAAGTGAGGGGTTAGTTCTTGGCCATTCACTTGCTGTTCAATGACGGATGTTTGAAAAGACTCTAATTGAACAACGATCACATTTGGTTTTTCAGAATCGGGATTAGTTGAAGAGTGGTTGGGATGCAATTGGCGAATCTGTGACTCTTCTTCAGCAGTTACATTCGTGTCTTTAAAAAAAGAGCCAATACCTTGGGCAAAATCTAACCCGTGATAGCCCCAAAATCCAAGCTGGTAATATTCACGCATATTCGAAATCGGTTCATCTACAAGCCATTGTTCTTCGTTAGAGTAGCTAATCACGATAGGAATCACAAACAACGCAAGTCCAAGCGCAAAGCCACCACCTGCTACTAGACTCTTTCTCTCCAGTGTTACTTTTTCTTGTGTGTTGCGAGTAGCAAAAAGAACAATAGAAAAAATTAGCAAGTCAGCAAAAAAGAGAAAATCTTTCATTTCGATTAAAGTCAGAAATCCACCGCCAACATCACTCATCTGTGTAAGGTCTGCGATTAGCACGACAGACAGCAAATCATCAAAATAACGATAGTACCAAAGATCTGAAATGAGAAGAGTGCTATGTAAAAACAGCAATAGCAATAAAATCCATCGTCTTTTTTTGCTACTTAGTAACAAAGTCCAACTAGACAACACCACTATCGAAGCGAGATTAAGAACAAAGAAACTGAAAGAGAAATTAGTCCCTGCATACACGCTAAACAAAAACAGCTTCGAAATAGACAGTAACAGGTAAATCCAATACTCGGGAAATTTCATGACAGACCTCCAAATAAATTAGTCTATTTTGCAAATCAAATTTTTTTTTGCAAAATGATACAGTTCTTTATAAATACCACTTTAAAGTCCTGCGAAAACATGGCAAAAGTTTGAGTAAATAAGCTGTGGGTATCTAGGAAATAAAGGAACAAGAAGTTAGTTCGTATAAAGGAGCGATGACTGTGGATAAATTTAATGGAAATACATCAGCTAAAGCAGAATGTAAGTATCCTGTGTTGCCTAACGGACAAAAATTTTTCGTGGATTTTGGCAGTCAGCAAGCTCTCCATGGCACATGGCAGATTATAGACAATGAGGAAGCTCCATTTTATTTCTGTGGTCGTGTTTTTGATAACGGTACATTGTCTAAACGAAAATCAGCTGATCACCGTCGCAAATTTTTTGAAGCGGAAATTTACTTGGCTTTAAAAAAAGAGATGTAAATACAACAGTAGAATCGATTGAGCGGAGGGGGGACCCACTCAATTAATAGATATAAATAAATCACCAACGCGATTTTCTACTATGTTTTCTATAAGCAAACAGTTATTTTTCAAAAAAATAACTGTTTTTGTGCTGTCTATATAGGATTACCGAAATCTTTTGTTAAAATAAATGATTTTATAGACCAATTACGCAAAAAAAATATAGATTATTTGAAATTTTGCTGTAATATGAAGTCATACTTTAAATGTAAGGGGATACATACAATGAAAACACAGCAACAAGAGATTAAAATACCATTTGCATTAGCACTTATTCCATTGATTGTCATGATTTCAGTAATGGCAATTACCATTATTGTTTTTGAAGGAAGTCCACATGTACCTCTAGCTATAGGCGCTATTGTGGCGGCATTGATTGCTTGGCGTCTCGGTTACAAATGGGAAACAATCGAAGAAGGAGCGTACAAAGGAATTCGTTTAGCGCTTCCAGCTATTTTGATTATTATTGTTGTTGGGATGATAATCGCTTCGTGGATTGGTGGCGGTATTATTGCAACGATGATTTATTACGGCTTACAAATTATTACGCCTTCATTGTTTTTGATGACCATTTGTATGATCTGTGGAATTGTTGCACTCGCTATTGGTAGTTCGTGGTCGACAATGGGAACAATTGGTGTAGCCGGTATGGGAATTGGTCTTAGCATGGGAATTCCAGCGGCAATGGTAGCCGGAGCTGTTATTTCAGGTTCTTATTTTGGTGACAAGATGTCGCCACTGTCAGACACTACGAATCTTGCAGCTGGTATTACGAATACAAATTTATTTGAACATATCAAGCATATGCTGTATACGACAGTTCCTGGACTAGTCATTGCTTTAATCGTTTACTTTTTCCTCGGTCGCCAATTTGCTGGATCGGCGATTGACCAAGAAAATATTCAAGGAATTTTAACCGCGCTAGACAGTAACTTTTTGATTTCACCTTGGTTGTTATTAGTACCTGCAACGATTATCGGATTAGTCGCACTAAAAGTACCAGCATTGCCAGCTTTAGTCGTGGGTGTATTCCTTGGTTTTATGTGCCAGATTTTTGTACAAGGAGGCAATGTTGGGGATGCAGTTAACACGCTGCATGACGGCTTTGCCATTGCTTCTGGTAACGAAATGGTTGATGAATTGTTTAACCGCGGTGGGATCGCTTCAATGATGTTCACTGTCTCCTTAACCATTTTCGCGATGGTTCTTGGCGGGATACTTGAACAAACAGGTATGCTAAAAGCAATCGTTACACAAATTTTGAAGGTCGCAAAATCAGCTGGTAGTTTAATCGCAGCGACAATCGTTTCTGCTTTTTTCACGAACGCAACGGCATCAGAGCAGTATATTTCGATTCTAATTCCTGGAAGAATGTATGCGACAGCTTATCAAGATAAAGGATTGCATTCAAAGAACCTTTCACGTGCGCTCGAAGATGGAGGAACTTTAACGTCTCCTTTTGTTCCATGGAATACATGTGGGGTATTTATTCTAGCAACTTTGGCCGTTCATCCATTTGCCTATGCTCCTTATGCGGTGCTCAATTATACAGTTCCAATTATCGGCATTATTATGGGTCTAGTTGGGTATAAAGTTCAATTTTTGACAAAAGAAGAAGTGAAAAATTTAAAATTAAGACAGCAGCGAATGGATAATGAAAACGAATTGACAGAAAATGTTTAAGATCTCGTGTTTGATAACTAAAAAAGTAAGCTCTCTTTTGAACATTCAAAAGAGAGCTTACTTTTTTAGGTAAATTACGAATTAGCGATTAACACCATACAATAGCCATGGAGAAGGCAAGTTAAACATGTGATGGGTTGGTAATGCACTGACTTGAGAAGGCGACAAGTCGATCCACAGCAAAGCTTTTGCTTTTACTGTTTCACTTAACTCGCGCTGAGCCAGTGAAACAGTTTCCCATAATCCGGCTTGTTCCATTAAATCATCCCATGGGTAGACGATGTGAAGATAATAATCTCGTTTGTAATCCTTTTTCGCTATGAGCACACGGTCTTTCTGAGGGTTTTCAAAAAAAGACCATTGTGCTAATTTAGCATCGGCAAACAACTCTTCAGAAGCTGGAAACGTATAGTAGCATTCATAAGGAAAAACAGCACCTGTCTGAATATACAATTGATCGACCCACGCCTGTTTTTGGGAAAGCGTTGTTAGGCTTTTCCAAATAGCACCACCAGTCTCAAGTGAAGATGCGTCAATGGAAATAGCGCTGTAAAGTGTGGATACTTCGGCAAGACCGAGCTTATCCATAACACGTCTGGCGGATGTGTTTTCTTGCTGCGTATTTGCACCGATCCATTGGATAGCAGGAAGCGAGAAGGCTTGCTCCATAATATAAGACATTAATTGTGTGGACAAATTTTTTCCGCGGAAGCGTAAATCACTGCGCATTCTGCCAAGCATAATGTATTGCTTGGCAAAAATCGTATAGCCACCGATACTTGCAAGACGGTCGTCTACAAACAAACCATACAAACGACTAGAACCGCTAGAAATTCTGCTGTAGACACGAAGAATATAATCATCTTCTATACCGGTCTCCATTTCTTTTAAATAATGCAAATCGTCCAATCCTAATTGCCGAATAATTTTTTTCACATACTTGACCTCCCTGCTCTAGTTGAGAACACCTAGCTTTATTATATCCAATACTAACGCTAACTTGGCTAATGCTAAGCTCTTATCGCCCATCTATCCCTACGAAAGACTTAGAGTGGAAAGGCTGTGCAGTATCTTTTACTCCTATTTTTATATATACTAGATATAGTGAAAAAGACGGTTTGAATATTCATTAACTTGCTCGTTAAAGGGGAAAAAACATTTGGGAAAAGAAATCGTAAGTGTTCAGGACAAATTTCAATTATCTAAAGGCGATCACGTTTTTTATTATGTGGAAGAACTGGAGCGTTACATTGATAATGCTGTTTCCTTTGTTATGGACGGTATGGAGCAAGGAGACCAAATTCTACTTGTTGAAAATGAACGTCTTTACCCAAAGATATTGACACATCTAGAGAAACTTCTATCTAAAGAACAATTAGAAAATGTACATTATGTTAATAGCTTTACGTTTTATTGGAAGAATGGAAATTTTCATCCGCCAACGATTTTAGATTATTTTTCTCGAATCATCAATCCTTTTCTCGAAAAAGATTTGAGCTTTCGTACTTGGGGACATATCGAGTGGCGTGATGAAACAGAAATCATTAGCGATATTAAAGAATATGAACAAGCAATTGAGCAACTTGTACCACAGCTTAAAGCCATTTCTGTTTGTGCCTACGATGCTCCTCGACTCTCGGATTCGCTTAAAGACGTTCTAATGAATTGCCATGACTATCTGATGACCGACAACAACGTTTCGCCAATCTCAAGGCAGTCTAATTAAGTTATACCCACTCAAAAGGATTTTTTCACGGATATTTCGTGAAGAAATTCTTTTTTTGACTAACTAAAGAAAAAAAGAGCAAGTGTGTTATTACTCTAATGTTTATTGACGGAATATTGACAATAATAGAAAAGAGAATACTATATTAAGTAACAACATGTAAACAAACAGTTGCATTTACAGTAAAAGAGGATTGTCCAATTGAAAGGAGGAGAATCCAACATGCTTGAAATTGGGACGTGCCGTTTCGGTTCGATTATTGAAGGGAACAAAGTCATTAAAGCAGGTCTTAGAGAAATTAGCGTGAACGATCCTTATACTCATAAAGTAATCGGAAATTTTTCATGTGCGACAACAGAAGATGCAACTCAGGCAGTTATTTGTTCGCATCGTGTCTACACAAAAATCATGAAGAAAATGCCGGCTCAGAAACGATCAGAAATACTAAGGGAAACAGCTAATCGAATAGAAAGCGAAATCGATCAACTTGCGTATTTCTTGTCTTTAGAAACAGTCAAGCCGTTAAAGACCAACCGTTTAGAAGTGGCACACGCTATAGCTGTGTTGCGTTACGCTTCAGAAGGCGCAAAAACAATCTACGCGGAAAGAATGCCACTAACTCGTGCGAGTGAAAAATTGACTCAGATGGGTATGACAAAGCGGATTTCTCTTGGGGTAGTAAGCGTCTTTACGTCGATTAACTTACCATTTAATTTATTGATCGATCAACTTGCTTCAGCGATTGCAGCGGGCAATACAGTCATCTTGCAACCATCAGAAAAAGCAGTACTTTCTTTTGCTTTGCTCTACCGTCTATTTGAAAAATCCGGATTGCCCAAAGGGGTAATGAATATTGTTATGGGGACTGACGAGAACCTAGCGAGAATAATAACAACCCACCCTAAAACTAAATATGTGATCTTTACTGACAATCACAACTTGAAAACAGACGGAATGACCATACGCAAAAAAGTCATTCTCTCACATGATTACAAGACACTGCATATTGTTTTTAGAGATGCTAATTTGGACACAGCAGTTTACGCTGCAGTAATTGGGGGCATTACACACGCAGACGCAAGCTATACATCAGTTCAGCAAATTTATGTAGAAAGAGAAATTTATTTAGTTTTTCTTGAAAAGCTTACTCAAAAAGTAAAATCACTTAAAATAGGAAATCCTCTAGACGAGACAATTGATGTCGGGCCGATGATTACTGAACAAGCAGCCGAAAGAGTAGCAACATGGGTAAGAGAAACGCTTGAACAAGGCGCAACTTTATCAGCAGGTGGATACCGTAAAGAGGCTTTCATGGAACCTACTATTATTAGTGATGTATCGATTAATATAAAGCAACGTAGTACCGATCGATTTGCCCCAGTCATTACGATTATTCCGTTTAGTGCTGAAAAAGAAATAATTAATCCTATTAATGAATCCAACTGCTGCTCACGAGCAGTCGTATTCACATGTGATATGAAACGAGTTATACACCTAGGTAATGTCTTGACATCAAAAAAGGTCTATATCAACGAAGGTGCAGGCGATCATCCTATCAATGGTTCTGACAAGAGCGTTGATGCTAAGGCTGTGCTTAAAGATGAAGTTATCTCGGCAATCAAAGATATGACCGAAGTGAAATTAATTCGTACTGAATTGTGAGTGTTGAAAATACAAGAGAAACGGGTGAGTATATGAAAATAAAGTCAGCAGTATTAAGAGAAATTGGAGCTAAAACTCCTTACGAAAAAAGCCAACCGATTAAAATTGAAACCTTAGAATTAGATTCGCCGCAAAAGGGAGAAGTACTGATTCAAATAAAGGCAGCCAGTTTATGTCATTCTGATTTGTCAGTAATGAACGGAAGTCGGCCACGTCCTGTGCCAATGGCTCTTGGTCACGAAGCAGCGGGTGTCGTTGTAGAAATAGGCGAAGATGTAATCGACTTAGAGCTTGGCGATCACGTTGCTTGTGTGTTCGTACCAAGCTGTGGACATTGTGGTCCATGCCGAGAAGGACGTCCTGCCTTGTGTGAACCAGGTGCTGCAGCCAATACGGCAGGAACCTTATTAGGTGGCGGAAATCGACTTCACACAGAAACGGAAATCATCAATCATCACTTAGGAGTGTCCGCTTTTTCGGAATATGCCGTAGTATCTAGGAACTCAGTCGTCAAAGTAAATAAAGAAATTCCGTTTGAAAAAGCAGCCTTGTTTGGCTGTGCGGTCATTACCGGTGTTGGAGCCGTCGTTAATACGGCAAGTATCAAACTGGGCAGTACCGTTGCCGTAGTTGGACTTGGGGGTGTTGGACTCAGTGCATTACTCGGAGCAATCGCTGCAGGAGCGAGTCGCATAGTAGCAGTGGACATCAATGAAACCAAACTAAAGCAAGCAAAAGAGTTGGGCGCAACAGACGTCTTCAATTCAAAGGATGCGGACGTTGTTGAACAAATTCGTAAAGTGACAGGTGGCGGTTTGGACTATGCTTTTGAAACCGCGGGAGTGGTACCTGCGATGGATGTCGCTTATGGCATCACGAAGCGTGGGGGAACTACGGTCACGACCGGGTTACCTCATCCGGAAAATCAATTTTCTTTTCCGTACGTCTCGTTAACTGCGGAAGAACGAACACTCAAAGGGTCCTATGTGGGCAGCTGTGTACCGAGCCGCGATATTCCACGTTACATGGATTTGTTTCAGAAAGACCGGTTACCTGTCGATAAACTGATTACCGATTTTATTACACTAGATGACATCAATAAAGGTTTTGATCTGTTAGCAAAAGGCGACTCTTCACGAATTATTATCAAGTTTTAGAGCGAAAGAATTAAATTCAATCGATATGTAAGTACATCTTTTGGAAGGAGAATCAGTGTGATTACCAAACTATTTCCCTATTTATATTTTGAAGGTAAAGGTCAGGAAGCGACACATTTTTACACAGATGCATTGGGCGGGAAAATAGCAGGAATCCTGACATACGGTGAGGCAAATGAAGGAGACATGGAAGGTGTGCCGGAAGCGGCAAGAGATATGATAATGAACGCACAAGTCGATTTGGAAAATGGAGATCTATTAATGATCTCAGATGTGGTGCCGGAGATGGGGACAGCATTTCGACATGGCACAAATATGGCACTTACGTTATTTTTTAATGACATGGAAGAAGCACGAACCGTTTTCCATAAACTAGCTGAAGAAGGTACCATTTCTATGGAGTTACACAAAACATTCTGGAGTCCCCTGTTTGGAACTTTAACGGATAAATTTGGAATCGATTGGCAAATTTCGGTTGAAGGTGAAACAAGTTAACTAAGTTTAAAAATCGTAATTCCTATAAAGGATTGCGATTTTTTTTTGCTGTTAGATTTATTCAGATGAAGGGTATAGAAACAGAGATCAGTAGATTTACTACAGTACTGAACAAGCATGTGGGAGGATGACTATGAATACCGATAAATACGCAGTTAAAAAAGATGAGAAAATAAAGCTTTCCGATTACCCAACGACTGATGAAAACAAATTCAGTGAAACACAGCTGAAAGACGAGTTGATTCCTAAAAGTATCAAAAAGCTTAAAGAGCTGCATATGAAACTCCATGCTCAGGAAGAGAAAGGGATTGTTGTTGTCCTTCAAGCGATGGATGCCGCGGGAAAAGATGAAGCGATCACCTATATTTTTTCGAATTTAACAGCTCAAGGGCTAAAGACAACTTCGTTTAAAAAGCCAACTGAAACAGAACTTGCTCATGATTATTTGTGGCGTTTTCGTGAAGGAATGCCAGCAAGAGGACAGATTGGCATTTTAAATCGTTCTTATTATGAAGAAGTGATTGCCCCAAGAGTTCATAACTTGCTTGAAGAGACACCACTTCCAGACGAATTGATTGACGAAAATATTTGGAATGCCCGTTATCGTCAAATCAATGACTTTGAGCGCTATATGGTGGAAAACGGCTTTCCAGTAGTAAAATTCTTTTTTAATATGTCTTATGATGAACAGCGTCGTCGATTGCTTGAACGTATGAAAAATCCAGAAAAAAACTGGGAGTTTTCATTTAATGACGTAAAAGAACGTGAGCATTGGGATGGCTATCAAGGAATTTTTGAAGATTTACTAACTAATACATCAACAGAATATGCGCCTTGGTATGCTCTTCCTGCTGATGATGAGTGGTATTCGCGTTACATCGTTTCGGAAGTGATGGTCGAAGCATTGCAGCGGATAGACCCGCAGTACCCGAAAATTACGGGAGAAGAAAAAGAAAAACTGAAAAAAGCAATTCGACAATTGGAAAAAGAGGAATAGCCATATAAGGAGTCAGGATGAATTTATTCTGGCTCTTTTTTTCTATTTGCGGACAGTCCGTGAACAAAAGAACAAAGGCTTGCATTCTTGTACCGAAAGCTACTATAATATGAAACATTGGTTCACTATAAAAAAGAACAATTTATTCGCATTGTCGTAGTTTTTATTGAAAAGTAAAAAAATACATTCCGATAAATAGTCTTAAGGTGACGTGCAGATGCACGCCCTTTTTTTGTGGAGTGAACAAAATAGAATGACTAAGGGTCACCTTAGGATTGGAGTTTAGTTATGAATAAATGGACGAGATTATTACTGATTTTTGTTTCTTCGATTGTTCTTGGATTTGCGTTTAATATGTTCTTACTGCCGCATGAAGTATTAGCAGGCGGAGTAACGGGTATTGCGATGATGCTAGGATTGGTAACCCCTTTGAACGCGGGGCTTTGGATGATCATTTTGAACATCCCGATTCTTGTTGTGGGCTGGATGAAGCTCGGCAAGACGTTTATCGCAAACAGTCTGTTTTCTGTTGTCGTGACTTCGGTTTCGATGTTGTATATTCCTGTCGTTAAATTGACAGAGGATGCATTACTTTCTACTGTTTTCGGGGGGGTAATTGCAGGAGCAGCCATTGGAATCATTATTCGCTTTTATAGTTCGACTGGCGGATTTGACGTGATTGGCTTGTTGTTGTCGAGAAAACGCGATATTCCATTAGGTGCACTCGTTTTTGGACTTAATAGTGTCGTCGTTTTTGTATCGGGCTTTATTTTTTCATGGGAATTGGCGATGTACACAATGGCTTCTATCTATATCTCGGGTCTAGTACTTGACCGTGTTCACACGCGTCATATTAAACTGAGCTTAATGGTCGTGACCAATCAAGGAGATGCAGTAAAAAAAGAGCTGCTCGATAATTTATATCGAGGAATTACGGTAGTGGACGGTGAAGGTGCATATTCAGCAACTAAAGTAAAAGTTCTTTATAGTGTGATTAGCCGTCATGAATTAGCATTTGTCAGACCATTGATAAAGAAAATTGATCCACAGGCATTCGTGAGCATTAGCGAAACGATGGAAGTCATGGGGAATTTCAGAAAAGACGATAACTTCATGAAAAACTCAATCTAAAAAAGACTCTCCAGTGACTGGAGAGTCTTTTTTGCGTCTCTAAGCTAATTTAAAAGCTAATTCGTTTTTGTTAACAGGAATTATCGAAACAAGAGATAATCAATTTCGGAGATAAAGTCGTTGCTAATGTCGATAAACAAATAGCATTCGTGCGATAAAGGAAAACTAAATGTACGAATCATTTTACCAGTTTCAATATCCGAATAAACGTCCGACAAAATTCCTTTATGCCAACTTTTCATTTGCATCGTGTTTTCAAGGAAATAAGGACGAAAAGCCCAATGTGAACCAAGTTGATCTTTTTCTAACACCCACTCGTCACCGTATTTTCTGAAATTGGAAGATACTTGTCGGCCATCGCTATTGCAAATATACAAGCGAAAGCTTTCTTCTTTAAAGGCTTCAGCAACAGCTTCGATAAAAAGATCTGCTGTTTCTGGACCATGCCATTTGGACAGCGATTTTTTCACCTTCTCTTCAAAACCTAGCGTAAAGGTATAGCGTTTTTCTATTAGCGATTTTTCTCGTTGAACAAACTCAGTAATTTTTTCTCCTACGTTCATCTGAATGCTATTGTTCATCGGAAGTTCAACCTCAGGATTGGCCAAATAAAATCCTTGGTAATAATGACCGCCATGTTTCCAGGCGAAATACAATTGGTAATTGTCTTCAATGTTTTCATAAGAAAGCTTGGCACCAATTCGACGTGCAAGTACAGAGAGGGTTTGGATAACATCTTGGAATACTTCTGGATTGGCATTTCGAACAAAGCCGGTATCGATTTTTAAAATATGAGGGCGCAATTGACGAATTCGATCAATATTCGAGCTTTTTGCCCCCACATGGTCAACCGCTATCTGAATACCATAGGTTTTGTAGTAAAACAATAAATGCTGGAGCGTATCAAAATCTTCTTCAAAATCATATTCGGTAATTTCCAGGACAATTCGCTCCATGGAAAATCCTTTTTCCGCAAAGTTTTGAAGAGTTTCTAGAAAATCTTCCCCGCTATTAATCAGCAGTTGTCTGGCATTACGGTTTATAAATAACAGGCCATCATTTCTAGCTTCAAGCATTTGAGTGATTGCTAATGCCAATAGGTGCTGATCAACTTCTACTTTGTACTCGTCAGGTACATCATCGTCGTGAAAGAAACTGCCTAAACTCATCCAAGTATCTTCAACTTGGAAGCGACCCAAAACTTCATAGCCGATGACAGTATGTTTAACGGCGCTAATGATAGGCTGGAAAGTAGGTTTTACCTTATGTAAATTCTCGAGAATGTCAAATGGATCCATCGGGTGTGCTCCTTTGCTGCAAGTATTTCGGGAAGCAGAATGTTACATGATCATAAAAAAGTAAACAATGACCATGATGATCATGATCGCTAGCATAGAAGAAATTAAAGTGATGTGCATGTTTGAGGGAGTAAAGGTTTCATCAATGAGTTGTTGGCGTTTTTTCTTGTAATTTTGTGTTGCTGAAAAAATAACGATGAGGCCAAAAATACAGGCGAAAATACCGAGTGCAATAGTAAACGTATCAACAAATGTATTACGTGTGACACCCATAGTAAAATGCAAACTCGTCGCCAGAAAACCAACGCCGACAATTGAAATAACCGTACGAATCCAGGCTAGGTAGGTACGTTCATTAGCTAGGTGTTGTTGTGTATAAACCAATTGATTTTTGTCCTTTCGGTAGGACTGACGGGACATACGGTACGCTCCTCCAAGTAATAATCAGTTCAAAATTTAAAAAATCTGGAATTGAGAAAAATGAATGTCTTTCCAGTATAAATGAATCGTGATTAAAAAGGAATTTCAAAAAATTAAACAAGTTGAATAAATTATACAAAGAGAAGCAAGTAACGTTCCGTTGCTATGAAGGCACGAAAGCTGAACAAATCAATCGAGGAAGAATTCGACCACTGTAAACTAGTTGTAAAAATTCTATTAAGTTAATGTGATTATGCCCAATTCGGAAGCTTTTTAAGTATAGTTAAGGGAGAATGGCATTTAAGAAGAGTCAGAAAAAATATGTCAGTGTCTTACTGCCAAACCAAATAAAAAGTAGGAGATGAAGCAGTTGAAGAAAATTTCGTTTAGCTTATTGGTCTTATTACTAATGAGTACAGTGGTGTCAGTCAACTCAATAGGAGCAAAGGGAAAGTCGAAAGAAGCTGAATTTAATTCCAATCGTTTTTTGTCTATTGCGCACCGCGGAGCCTCTGGACATGCACCTGAACATACGTTGGCTGCCTATAAATTAGGTGAAGGGATGCAGGCTGATTACATAGAAGTGGATTTACAGATGACAAAAGATGGCGTTCTGATTGCGATGCATGACGAAAAAGTAAATCGGACAACGGATGGTTCTGGTTATGTTAAAGACATGACGCTTGCAGAAATCAAAAAATTAGATGCAGGTTCCTGGTTTAACAGAGCTTACCCTGAAAAAGCTCAACCTGAGTTTGAAGGATTGCAAGTACCGACTCTTGAAGAAGTGATAGAAACGTTCGGCAAAGGCTCCCGGTATTATATCGAAACGAAGGCACCCAGCGTTTATCCAGGAATGGAGCAGGAACTTGTGCGGATATTAGAAAAGCATAAGTTGACTGGACAAAATGCACAGTCAAGTAAAGTTCTAGTGCAATCCTTTAGTCAGGAAAGCTTGTTAACTATGCATGACTTGAAGCCAGAAATTCCACTAGTTCAATTGATTTCTTATTCAAAACCTGCGGTTATTTCGGATCTTGAGCTTGAACATATTAAAGAATATGCGATTGGAGTAGGCATGAGCCATACGAAAATTGACCGCTCTTATGTAGAGCAAGTACGACATCACGGGCTACTGATTCATCCTTATACAGTCAATGAACGTGCCGACATGGAACGCTTGATTGACTGGGGGGTAACAGGGATATTCACCAATTATCCAGAGGTTTTAGAAGCCGTATTGAAAAAAAAGGGCTAGCAGAAATTTAAAGACCGTCTATGAAATCAATTGTGATTTCATAGACGGTTTTTTACGTTATAATTTTTCTGTAGTACAGCACAGTGCTGTGCAACGGGAAGAACAATAATGGGACTGAGAAAAGATGTTTTTTAGTGAATACATAGACTATTGTTAAAGTAAGGGAGGATTAAAGGATGTTTTTAGATGAAAGAAGTGCAACTTTACTAAAGCTCCTACAACATTCATCAATTCCTTCGATGAGTGCGATTGAAGACCAAACGGGACTGACACGCAGACAAATTCAGTATAGTTTAAACAAGGTCAACGATTGGCTTCAATCTAATCATTATAAACCCGTTCAGTATAAGCGAGATACCGGCTATTTTTTACCAGACGCAATTAAAGAAGAAATCAATATCCAACTGACAAAACGAAGTTATGTATTTTCAGAGAAAGATCGCCAACAAATTTTTTACTTGTTAATTTTGCTCAGTTTAGAGCCTTTATCTCTTTATCATTTTCAATCGGTCGCCGGCGTTTCACGAAATACGGTTTTGACAGATCTTCAACGTCTTAAAAAGATGGCTAAGCAAATGGATTTGACAATTCAGTATTCTAAACAAGCGGGGTACATCATTACTGGGAATAGTCGAATCAAGCGCTTTGTCATTGAACAATTGATTCATGAAGTATTAAGTGGTTCAAATAGTCAGCTGATTATCGAATGCATTTCGACAGGATTTGAAGAGCACATCGATGCCATTCATTCAGAATTGGAAAGAATAGAACAACAACTGGGCACTACTTTTACAGATAATCGCCTAAACGAACTGGCTTATCTATTCTTTTCCACAAATCAATTGATTGGAAAAGGTGAAGAGCTAGAACAAGATTCCAGTTGGTTGCCATTTATTGATACACAGGAATACGCATTAATCGAACAGATGGTTGGAGCGGCTGCATTTTATTCGGAATGGAGCCAAACGGAAAAATTATATGCAACTTTGCATGTCATCAGCATGAACCGTATAAAAGACGGCTCTCCTTTAGAAGAAGATCAAGTTTTTTACGAGATCTTGCAGCAAGTCATTGAAGAATTCGAACGACTAACGTTTGTTCACCTTCACGAAAAAGATCAGCTATGTGAACAATTGTATGTGCATTTTAAACCAGCTTTTTACCGAATCAAGTATGGGATTCCTCATGTCAATCCGATGAGCGAACGGATACGCAAAATCTATCCGGAACTTCATCATTTGACAATCAAATCCTTGAGAGTACTCGAGGAAAAATTAAGTCTTTGCATTCCAGAAGCTGAAGTAGCCTATTTTACAATTTATTTTGGGGGCTGGCTTCAAAGACAAGGCACGCGTTTAGATGATCGAAAAAAAGCAATTGTCGTTTGTCCACACGGTACAGGTGTCAGCAACATCCTTAACTACACGTTGCGAGAATTGTTTCCAACTATCTTATTCTTGGATGTATTATCTGTTCGAGATACAGCTGACTATCCGCTCCCTTACGATTTGGTTTTTTCATCGGTCTATATGAGGACGAATGAGACATTGTTTATAGTGCCGCCTATTTTAGAAGATCGCGACAAACAAAGGTTGAGTAAGCAAGTCATGCAAGAACTTTACGGCTATGCGGTTCCAGAAGCCGATGTTGCAGGTATGATGAAAATTATTTCTAAATACGCCACGATTCATGATGCAAAACAACTAGAGAAAGAACTCCAAGTATCGCTACAGACACAAAAAAGTGCAACTCACACATATACAGTAAAGGAGGCGGAAAAGCCTGTGTTAGCCGAACTATTAAATGAGCAAACGCTTCAATTAGAACCAGTGATTGCCACGTGGCAAGAGGCAATCGAAGTGGCTGCTAGGCCACTTGTAGAATTAGGGACAATCGAAGATCGCTATGTAACAGCCATGATAGAGTCTATCGAGGAAAATGGACCTTATGTCGTTATTACGCCGTTAGTTGCAATCCCACATGCTCGACCGGAAGAGGGGGTTCGTTCTTTATCAATGAGCCTATTAAAACTTGACCAAGCGGTGGATTTTTCACCGGACAAACCTGTTCGATTAATTATCATTTTAGCAGCAGCTGACAGCGATTCGCATCTTCGGGCATTAATTCAGTTGACAAATTTATTGAATGAACCTGAAAATATCCAACAAATGTTGGGAGCAACAAATAAAAATCAACTTTTGGAGATCATCCATAACTATTCCAAGGAGGAAACAGAATGAAAATCATGGTAGTGTGCGGAAACGGATTAGGAAGCAGTTTTATTATGGAATTGAATGTTAAGAAGGCATTAAAAGAATTAGGCAAAACAGCAGAAGTAGGTCACACAGATCTAACTTCTGCTGAATCAGAACAAGCGGACATCTTTATTGGGGCAGCAGATATTATGAGTCAGTTAGATAATGGCAGTCGAACTATCGTCAATTTGGAAAACATGATGAGCATTCCAGAAATTAAATCGAAACTAGAGCCGCATTTAGGATAAAACTGACGCCAAAGGAGGAAATGCTGTGTTACAAATAATTATGAACGATATACTGGGAACGCCAGCTATTTTGATTGGGTTATTTGCACTTATCGGGTTATTACTTCAGAAGAAAAATAGCGCCGATGTAGTTTCTGGAACGTTAAAAACAGTAATGGGCTTTGTAATTATTGGTGCTGGAGCTGCAGTGCTGATTGGCTCTCTGGATATATTCGGGAAAATGTTTGATTATGCGTTTAATGTCCAGGGCGTCATTCCAAATAATGAAGCGATTGTTGCTGCTGCACAAAGTGAGTATGGAACTTCAACAGCATTGATCATGGTTTTCGGAATGCTTTTCAATATTCTCTTGGCACGTATCACACCGTTTAAATATATATTCCTTACGGGTCATCATACCTTGTTCATGGCATGTCTACTAGCAGTGACTTTATCAGTCGGCGGACTTGCAGGAGCTCCATTAATTTTGGTTGGTTCAATTATTCTTGGTCTATGTATGGTGCTTTTCCCAGCACTTTTGCAACCATATGTGCGTCAAATTACAGGAAGTGACGATTTTGCTGTAGGTCATTTTGGATCAATTGGTTATTTCGTTTCTGCCAATGTTGGGAAATGGTTTGGTAATAAAGAAAAAACCACTGAGGACATTAAAGTTCCTCAATCGTTAGGGTTTCTAAGAGATACTTCTGTAGCAGTTTCTTTGACAATGACATTGTTCTTTATTGTGGTTGCTTTATTTGCAGGTCAAGAGTTTATTGAAACAACACTCTCGAACGGTTCAAATTTCTTAGTATTTTCATTCATTCAAGCAATTACCTTTGCAGCGGGTGTTTACATTATCCTTGCAGGAGTAAGAATGCTAATTGCTGAAATCGTTCCTGCTTTCCAAGGAATTGCCGACAAGCTAGTACCGAACACAAAGCCAGCACTTGATGTGCCAATTATTTTTCCGTTTGCTCCAAATGCTGTAATTATTGGGTTTTTATTCAGCTTTTTTGCAGGATTATTAGCGATGTTCGTTCTTCCGGTTCTTGGGTTGAGTGTCATTGTTCCAGGACTAGTTCCTCACTTCTTCACTGGAGCAGCAGCTGGTGTCTTCGGAAATATTACAGGTGGTAGACGCGGTGCGATGCTCGGTGCATTTGCTAACGGCTTAATCATCAGTTTCATTCCCGCTATCCTACTAGTATTACTGGGAGATATCGGATTTTCTGGAACGACATTTGGTGACTCTGACTTTGGAGTAGTAGGTATCTTGATTTTAAGTATTATGAAACTTTTAGGGTTTGCATAACAATGATTTTAAACTAAAAAAGCCATTCAGAATCTATGAATTCTGACTGGCTTTTTTTGCATGGCATGGCTTTTTAGGTTTGAAGACTAAACAGGTTCAGCAAAGGCTCTTTAGGTGATAGTAGTTGAATAGCAACTTATATAGACTGAAGATGAGCTAAAAAAACAGTAAATTCACCAAAATAGTCAAGATAATCGAAAGAATGAGTGAAGTAAGCAGGCTATCCATACAGGAAATCCGCACATTGACACCACCTTACTCAAAGAATGATTTGGAGCAGCACAGTGATAAAGATAAGCCCTGCGATAAAAGAAGGATAGCTACTATTTTTCTCTGCCGGCAATTCGTCATCTAAAATATTTAAGATGATTCCCCCTGTCAGAAACGCTGAAAAGAAGGCAATAGTCAATTCGTTAGTTTCTGTAACATGATAAAGCAACCAACCAAGTAATACGGAAATGGCCAATACCCAACGACCAATATTCGTATACAAGTCTTCGTGTGTTAAATGGAGTACACGATTGTTGGCGATAAAATGAAAAGAAAAGACGACAAAGTAAATAAGATAATCCGAAATTCGTTCGCCACTTAAATCAGTAAGCAAATAGCCAATTAGCACGTTATATAATGCAAATCCGAAAATTTCAAGAGCGAAGACGAACCTGCTTGGTTGAGAGAGGTTTTCTTCTCTTTCATTTTTTGCTTTGGATTTCTCATTGAGTTGATTGATGCCGTAGAAAAACGCAATACCCAGGAGCGTTAACAAATAAGTGGAGTAGTCAAGTGACTCAAGCCACAGCGGTAATTGAGCATCTTCAGCGACTTCTTGGTAATGGGTCAATTCAGGAACGAGGTGGAGAAAGACATAAGCAATTGAACCACCGGATACAAACGACATAAGTCTGTCTTTTGGCTTTCGATCAAGAAATTTAATGTAATTTGTAGAGATATGAACAATCATAAATGCGATGGTGATGGCTAAGCTCAAGTAAAACATCGCAGTACCTCCTAATCTGGGTTAAAAGCAGTATACCCGAATCTTTACAAAAAACTCGCGTTAAATAATAGTAGAATTCAAAAAGACATCTTAAATAAAAAGCGTAGAGTGTAGACTGTTTTGGGTATACATAGATGACTCATACCCGGAATAGAATGGAGAAAAGCTATGGACTTGTTGCTTACTATTTTTCTTTTGTTGATTTGTCTATTGATTTCGAATGTAGTGAGCCATTACATTCCGTTTATCCCGACCGCGCTAATCCAAGTGGCTCTAGGAATTATTTTGGTGCTTGTTTACCAAGATATCTCTTTCGATATTGAAACAGAATGGTTTTTACTGTTATTTATCGCTCCCTTATTGTTTAATGACGGCAGCCACTTTCCACGTGAAGAATTATGGCGAATGAAAGGACCCATTCTAGGAAATGCAATCATTCTCGTACTATTAACAACGGTGTTAGGTGGCTATTTTATCCACTGGCTAATAGATGAGATTCCGCTGGCTGCTGCATTCGCATTAGCTGCAATCCTATCTCCGACAGATCCAGTCGCAGTTAATGGCATCGCGCAGCGTATTCGGATTCCACAAAAAGTATTGAGTCTGGTGAGAGGCGAATCATTGATAAATGACGCATCGGGTTTAGTCGCATTTAATTATGCCGTAGCGGCTGTGGTTACCGGCTATTTTTCACTATCAGAAGCAGTTTTGGATTTTTCGTATAAATTTCTGGCAGGTGGATTGTTAGGTTTGCTATTAGGGTTATCAGTTATCGGAATCCGATTAATATTGCGAAAGCAAGGCATTAACGACGTCACATTCCACACCTTATTACAAATTATGACGCCGTTTTTAATATTCATCGTTACAGAAGATATTCTCCACGCATCGGGAGTTATAGCGGTTGTGGTCGCAGGAATCGTACATTCTCTCGTTAGAGAACAGACCGAAACGTTTATTGCAGAAGAACAAGTATCAACAGAAAACATTTGGAAAATCATTCTTTTTATATTAAATGGCATAGTTTTTTTACTGCTTGGGTTGAATATCCCGATTTCGATGCGCGGTGTTTTGGAAAATCCTAACGCCAGTTTGTTGCTCATATTTTCCTATGTGTTCGCAATTGGTACGATGATTCTCGGCATTCGTTTTGTCTGGGCATACCTGTTCTCCATTTATGAATATCATTTTGGCAAAATGAAAGAAGCGGCCAAGCCCAGCTTGAAGTTAACTTTGTATGTTAGTTTAACAGGAGTTCGTGGAACCGTAACTATGGTCGGAGTTCTGTCACTGCCTTTTCTGATGGAGAATGGAGAGACTTTTCCAAACCGGTCGCTTATTCTTTTCTTAGCAGCAGGAACCATTCTTTTTACGTTGATTGTTGCAACGATTGTTTTACCGATGCTCAGTAAAGGACAATTGGCAGATGGTGAGCAATCCTTAAAGATAGATTTAGAAGAAGCACAGAGACGAATTTTACTAACTTCGATTAAAAAAATAAAATCTGAAATTACGGAAGAAAACGAAGCAGGTGCTTATGAATTGATGGAAGAATATAAATTACGTTTCCGTCAGATTCAAACGGAAGAAGATGCCGCAACGCAAGCCAATAAAAAGTATCAGCGAAAAATGCGAGAACTTCGATTAAAGGCGCTGCGACTTGAACGTAAATACATCCAATCACTTTATCGCAAAAAGGAGTTGGATTCAGAATTACATGATGCTTTTGAAAAGTCACTAGATCGTCGCGAAGAAGTCATTGCCAACAATACGCGTTCGACGATGCTCTATTTACAGGGGAAGCTGATTCGGGCATGGAGGCGTTTCAGGGGGCAAAATGCGAGAGAAGAGGAAATACGGCTGGTCGAATTTCAGGAAGGACGAGAAGTTCAACTGCAGGCTTTGCAAGCGGCTCTCTCTGGGATTGAAGCATATGCAAAAAAATACGAACCGAAAGAAATTATGGAAGCGGTCGTTTCAGATTATAGACAAATGGTCAGTAGATTAAAAAAACCTGAAGCGTTGTACGATGAAAAATACGAATTGCAAAAAGAAGAACTGCGCGTCATTGTCATGGATATGGGACGAGCGGAAATTTATAAAATGTATGCAGCTGGAGATATTACAAGAGAGCAGGCAAAAGAACTAAGACGCTATATTCATTTTATCGAAAGCGTTACCTTGCACGAAACTACTGACTAAAAAGCAGCACCGATTTTTCGGTGCTGCTTTTTAGTCGTTAGTATCTACCAAAGAAAAGCTATATCCTTGCTGTTTAATCGCATGAATTAACTGAGGTAAAATAGTGATAGTTTGCTCTAATTCATGTAACAGGATGATAGCACCATCTTCAAGATTTTCAGTGATATATCGAATAATTTGTTGGGGATCTTCTTTTAATTCCCAGTCCATCGAAGCGATTCGCCACATGACCGTCGTTAAGCCCAGTGCTTTTGCTGCTCGTAACGTATCGGCATTGTAGTTACCGTATGGAGGCCGGAAAAAAACAACGGGTGTTCCAGTTATTTTTTCGATATGCAACATACTATTGTGGATATCTTGATACTGTTTTTCATAAGACAGTTGTATCAAGTTCCGGTGTTTCATTGAATGCGTACCAAGAACATGCCCATCGTCCAACAAGCGTTGCCATGGTCTTGCAGGATAAAGCAGATGCGATTGCCAGAAGAACATCGCTTGCACATCGTGCTGTTTTAAAATATCTAGTAGTTGTGGCAGTCGTTTGCTTGGACCGTCATCAAATGTTAAGATCACAGATTTTTTGCTTTGCAAACGAGTGCTCGTAACAATTTCGGGGTGAGTAGAGTCGTACACGACCCTGGATTGATCGACTGCTCAAGGGCTCTTAATCATCCGAATCATCTCCTTGAATTTAAATTCCTGCATCGAAAAATGCGGTTTGTGGATTAGACGTATAGGTTTCACGATATTGGGAATCCGTGAAGTCTGCCGGCAGCCCATCAAAAATAAGCTTACCATCTTTTAAAGCAAGAATGCGACTAGCGTAGCGCTTTGCCAATTCGATGTCATGAACATTGATAATCGTCAGTAAGTCTAAACGTTCATGCATTTCTGTCAGTAACGTGAAGATGTGATTAGAGGTGCCAGGATCTAGACTAGCAACAGGTTCGTCTCCAAGCAAAACTTTTGGCTGTTGGGCGAGGGCACGCGCGATACCTACCCGTTGTTTTTGACCACCGCTCAGTTGTTCAACTTTTCGATAAGTCATATCGGACAAGCCAACATCTGCAATAACTTGTTTGGCGAAAGCTAACTCATCAGCAGAAAACCAGCCAATCAGATTTTTGAAAGAAGAACGATAACCAAACATGCCGGTCAATACATTTTGAATGACACTCAGACGAGGAACGAGGCTGAAATGCTGGAAAATCATCCCCGTTTCTCGTCGTACTTTGCGCAATTTTTCTTCACTGTGGATAGAGATATCTTGATCATCAAAGTAAATTTCTCCACTAGTTGGTTTTTGTAATCCATTCAGACAACGAATAAAAGTCGATTTTCCAGCACCACTTTTCCCTAGTACACAGACGAAATCGCCTTTTTTAAGAGACAAGCTGATATCAGTCAATGCTTTTGCTTTCATATCTGGATACTGTACAGATAGATTTTTCACTTGAATCATATCGCCACTCCTTTAAATTACACGATTTCGAACCGTACTGGCCAAAAAATCGATAGCGATGACCATAATCATGATAATCAATACGTCTAGTGAAACAGAAGCGTATTGAAAGGTTTTAAAATCATTGAATAACCGTTGTCCGATTCCACCACCACCGATAAAGCCCAAGATAAGCGATGTCCGTATAGCTACTTCAAAACGATAAAAAAACTGCGACAATACGTTTGGCCAAATTTGTGGCAGAATGCTGAACAGATTCGCCAGCCATCTTTTTGCACCAACCGCTCGCATGGCTTCTTGGGGACCAGGGTCTGCTGCTTCAATTAATTCAGAAACCAGTTTCCCGAAAACCCCCACGTTATGGAACATGATGGCAATAACGGCTGGAAAAGGTCCGAGGCCAAGTGTTGTTAATAAGATAAGACCGAAAACAATTTCCGGAATCGATCGCACAAAACTAAGTGCCACACGTGTGATATGGAAGAGCGACTTAGAAGGCGCTGTATTGCGTGCCGCCATAAAGCTGATTGGCAAAGCAATCAATAAACCAAAAACACTGCCAAGAAAGGCCATTGCCAATGTTTCAAACGTATCTTCTACCATACCTGGAAGCTTAGAAAAGTCCATTGGCCACCATTGAGACAGAAAATCGATCATATTGCGAAAATCTTTAAACTTGGACAGATCGAATTCTGTAATGCGCATGCTGAAATAAACGAGTACGAGAACAATTATGAGTGTAATGAAATTTCTTTTTTTAAACCACAAGCTAATCAACTCTATTCTTCAATGATTCCTTGCTTTATAGCGGCTTGTTTGATGCTTTCATAATCGGCATTCGTAGCTTCTGTAAAACCCGTTGCGCCAAACGCGTCCAGGATCTCAGGATCTTCAATCGCCAAAAATGCTTTCCGTAATTTTACGATCGTTTCATCATCTGTACTTTCAAGAACAGCCCATGGGTATTGGAACAACGGCTCAGATTCCCAAACGATTTTTAATTGGTCCGCATCGATTTTGCCCGATTCTATTAATTGATTGTAAATAGCGCTATCAATAGCACCTGCATCAACTTGTTTGTTTTGAACGGCTAAGGCAGTAGCGTCGTGTGATCCAGTAAAACGAACATTTTTAAATTGGTTTTCTTGTTCGGACTCATAGACGCCTCGATCTTGTAATTCAATAGAAGGAATTAATGACCCGGAAGTAGAATTGGGATCACCAAAAGCAAATTGAACTTCACCAGGAGTTTTTAATAGTTCATCTAGAGACGTTGCTGGATTGTCTTTATGAGTGATGACATAGGAATGATAGAAAGGTTCGCCTTCGACCAGTTGGGTAATGATGGCTTCTGCATTGCTGTTCGCTTCAGCGATTACATAAGTCAATGGTCCAAGATAAGCCATATCAATCTGGTCGTAGTTCATCGATTCTACTACGCCGTTATAATCGGGATAAACTTCAATCTCAACTTTGCGATCCAGTTCTTTACTTAGAAGGGCTTGTAATTTTTCCATCGCGACTTCCATTTCACCTTCTGTTTGAGCAGGAATGACGCCTATTGTAAAGGGTTCTTGTTCATCTGAGGAGCTGTCATTTTCAGCTGACTCATTGCTACAGGCAGACAGGAATAACACAAGAAAAAGTGCAGAAATCGTACCAATCCATTTTTTCAATAAAATCACCTCTTTTTGAATTTGGGCATTGAGTTAACAGTAAAACAAGGACTCAAGCAGAGTCCTTGTAAAAAGCTTAAATAAGTTGTGCCTGACCTTTAAATAACACGAATACGTCCAGCATGTTCACTTGTTACATGACCAATGATAGCGGATTGAACTTTATTTTTTACTAACTCATTTTGTAATGCATCCGCATCTGCTTCAGGAACTGAAATCAGCAAGCCTCCTGAAGTGACCGCGTCGCACAGAATCAATTGATCGATTTCACTAATGTTTTCAGCATAATCGATGTCATCAGCAAGCCATTTTCGATTTTTACGGGTTCCGCCTGGAATGACGTCTTGTTCGGCAAGTTCTCTAGCGCGAGCCAGAACAGGAACATCTTGGTTAGTTACGGTCACGCCAACATTGCCGCCTTTAGCGATTTCCATTGTGTGACCAAGCAGGCCAAATCCAGTGACATCGGTGCAGGCATTAACGGTGAAATTTTCCATCACTTCTGCTGCAGTTTTGTTTAACGTAGCCATAACATTCATAACTTCATCCAAAGATTTTTGATCCAAAGTCCCTTGCTTGATGGCAGTAGTTAAAATACCGACGCCAATAGGTTTGGTCAAAATTAGACGATCACCCGGTTTCGCACCAGCGTTAGAGCGGATCCGATCGGGGTGGATTGTTCCTGTAACGGAAAGTCCGAATTTAGGTTCTTGATCATCAATTGAATGACCACCCACTAAAACAGCGCCAGATTCCTTCACTTTGTCAGAAGCACCAGCCAAAATATCAGCTAAAATACTTTTGTCTAAAGTATTGATTGGGAAAGCTACAATATTCATAACTGTTAAGGGTTTGCCACCCATAGCATAAACGTCGCTTAAGGCATTAGCTGCACCGATCTGACCAAACATATAAGCGTCATCGACAATCGGAGTAAAGAAGTCCAAAGTTTGAACCAATGCAGTTTCGTCATTAATTTTATAAACTCCCGCATCATCAGCTGTTTCCAAGCCGACCAGCAAGTTTGGATCGTCTACATTTTTCGGTAAGTGGCGCAGAACCTGCGCCAGGTCCTCAGGACCAATTTTGCAGCCTCAACCGCCTTTTGTAGATAAAGAAGTTAAGCGTACGTTTTCTTTTTCAACCATATTAATCTCTCCTTTTTCTCATCAGTTTATAAGTTAAATGAATCATTTTAGCCTGTGGATATTCCGCTGGGTTACTCCAACTCTCAATGACCATTGCTTCAATTCAACTTACTATTGTTTAATACTGACCAAAACCAAAATTACTTTAAGATGTTTTGATAAACTTTCAAGAACGTTTCAGCTTCGCGTTCACTTGAGTGATGTTGTTTCACATAAGCTTTAGCGGCATGGCCAATAGTTTCTCTTATTTTGTTATTATTCATGAGCTTTTCAGCATAATCAAGAAATTCGATCCGAGTTTTATATAAAAACCCTGTTTCCCCATCGGAAATGATGCTGCTGTTGCCTGGAATGTCTGAAGCGAGGACAGGTAAGGCATATCCCATGGCTTCTAAAATCGTAGCAGGCTGTCCTTCTGATAAAGAAGTATTTAAGACAACATCGGCCTGTTGGTAAATAGAACCCATGTCTTCGTGTGGTACTTGCCCGAGATAGCGAATCCAGTCTTCATGCTGCTTGACGAGAGCCATCACGCGTTCGTTTTCCATTTCTTCAAGAACGGGGCCAATGAGCCACAATCGAAGTTGGGGGTTTCGCAGATATAAATCATGGAGCATCAGAATTGCTTCAGGAATATTTTTGACTTTCCGAATACCGGCAGGCAAAAAAAACAAAAAGCTACCTGGCTCTTTTGTAAAAGAAGATGTACCTGCAAAAGAAGGCTGATTGCCTTGTGGCATAATAAAAATTTTATCAGTCAACCAAGGAACTTCCTTTACGAGCAAGTCTTCTGCTTTTTTATCGAACACATGAATTGCGTCTGATTCATGCAAACAGGTTAAGACGTCCGTTCGTCTATCTGGATTAAACAGGTCTTGATTCAAATCAGTACCAGTCATGGTCACAATGTAATGCGCAGGTTTGGTGTCTAGTTGTTGCAAGAACTGATAAAAATTATAAGCATGGAAACCGTGAACGATATCGGCAGGTGGAAAACAGCGAATGACGTCTTCGTCTGTCGTTGAAATGATTTCTGTGTCGATTCCTAATTTTGTTAGATTGTCTGAGATGCGTTGGACCGTTATGGTATTTCCGCGAAGTTGCGGATAGTTTGGTGAAGCTAAAACAATTTTCATTTTTATCCTCCTTTACTCCACAAATTGAAGGTTTGTTCACTTCTATTAAATTGAATTATCCTAAAGCCTAGTAAGTTTGTCACCTAACTTACCTTTCTGTTTGTAAAAAAAAGATTGCCGATAAGGCAATCTTTTTGGTGAATAGCAGCAGACACTGGGTTTAGGACGCTGTCGCTTTTCTCTATATCTAGCTCAAGCGCCTAGCTCCTCGGGTCTTAAGCCAACCCGACTGTGTGGCAGAGAGCGCCACTTCGTCGGTCTGTCTTAAGCCTGTCGGAGCTACATAGGCGCTGTCGCTTTTCTATGTATTTGGCGGGATTGTATGGGAATCGAACCCACCGAGCCTGACACGCAGGCCCCTCAGGGTTTTGAAGACCCAGGAGGACACCAGTCACCCATCCAACCCCAAAGTTCGTAATGGTGAACCTGTACAAGTTTATACCGAAAAAAAGATCTTCGCAAGAAAGGCGCTTAGTGAGAATCGGTGAAAGCGGTGCTCAGGCTTGAAACAGCCCTTCTTGAAGACTAAAGTAAAGAGAACAGCGATAAGAGAAGGCGTGTGAAAAAAATGGAAGAACGTTATTATACAATCGGCATGGCAGGACATATTGATCACGGCAAAACCACTTTGACAAAAGCATTGACTAACGTAGAAACAGATCGATTAAAAGAAGAAAAAGAACGTGGGATCTCTATCGAACTGGGCTACGCACCTTTAAATTTAGAAATGGGTGTTGCTATTTCGATTGTCGATGTACCAGGACATGAACGGTTTGTTCGGCAGATGATTGCCGGGGTTGCGGGAATTGATTTAGTTGTTTTGGTTGTAGCGGCAGATGAAGGCATCATGCCGCAAACCGAAGAGCATTTGGAAATTCTGCAGTTTTTAGGCGTGGAACATTGCATCGTGGCGATTTCGAAAATCGATCGTGTCGATGAAATTATGCTCGAATTGGTCATGGATGATGTTAAAGAACGGCTGTCAGAAACCATTTTTCGTGACGCACCGTATGTTGCGCTCGATAGTTTATCGGGAATCGGAATAGACGAATTAAAGCAAACGATTTTAACGAAACTGAAAGCAATCGATTTTCGTGACGCTTATGGTTCATTTCGTTTACCAATTGATCAAGTGTTTTCAGTCCAAGGTCAAGGCACTGTCGTCAGAGGAACCGTATACGAGGGGGTTGTCCAGAAATCCTCGCAGCTTCGTCTTTTACCAGAAGGGATTTCTGTGAAAGCGAGACAAATTCAAGTGCATCACGAAGAACGTCAGCAGGCGCGTGCAGGGCAGCGAACGGCGATTAATTTAGGCGGCATGGATCAGACAGCTGTAAAACGCGGAGATGTACTTGTCGATTCAGAACATTTTCTCGTGACAGATACGATCGATATTGCATTGCAAGTGATTGGTCGAAAGTTCGCACCACTTAAACAGCGGACGGCTGTCAGGCTTCACGTCGGAACCTCTGAAGTGATGGGTAAAATCGTCTTTTTTGACCGTAACGAACTGACGCAAACACCAAACGAAGTATTGTGCCAAATTCGGTTAGAAGAAAAAATAGTCGTGCGTCGAGGAGATCGTTTTGTATTGCGGCGCCCGAGTCCCGTTGAGACCATTGGTGGCGGCTGGGTCATACAACCAAATGGTGGGAAATACCGCTTTGGCGACGAGACAATCGAGATGCTTCGTCACCACCAGCAAGGAACACCGAAAGATTTAGTCGTAGATGCCTTAAGTAAATACTTATTGCTCGACGAGAAAAGCCTCATGCAACACACTTCATTAAACGAAAACACATTGGCGGAAATCTTAGAACAAGGAGTAGAATCGGATAGTTGGTTAGAAATTCCTCGCCA
Organism: Planococcus kocurii; assembly: GCF_001465835.2. NCBI lineage: Bacteria > Bacillati > Bacillota > Bacilli > Caryophanales > Caryophanaceae > Planococcus > Planococcus kocurii. Next base: position 890,499 of record NZ_CP013661.2, on the reverse strand, counting down.
AGGCTATAGTTTGACCAAAACGTTTATCAAGATAAAAGATGAATTGCTCGACAGGTTGCAGCAGTATCACGAAGATTTTTCAATGCGTATGGGTATGAGCAAGGCCGAACTAATTCAGTCAGTGAGCACAAGCTATCCTAAACCATTACTGGAATTTAGTTTAAATTTATTGGTTGAACAAAATGAACTAAAGCGATTCGAACAGTTTGTAGCTCTACCTCTTTTTAACCCACATCTACCACAAAAATGGCGCGTCCGAATGGAGCAGGTTATTAGTTCGCTAGAGCAAGATGCTTTTCAAGCGAAGAAATGGCAAGACTATTTTTTAGGTACACCCTTACCGAAGATGGAAATTGCTGAACTCACTGCCCATTTGATTGGAAGTAATCAAGTTTATCGTTTGAGAGAAGATACATTGATTCACCATACTGCTTTCGATGACGCATTAAATCAACTGCGGCATCAAACAGACACTTGTTTTGATTTAAAGCAGGCCAAAGAAGTGCTAGATTTATCGAGAAAGTACATGATCCCGTTTCTCGAATTACTTGATGAACTTCATTATACGAAACGATCAGAAGATCAGCGTTATTGGACGGAGGATAAACGATGAAACAGTATTTGCGACTACTTCCAGCGGTTCATGAATTACAGAAAGACCCACGATTTGAAACGCTAAAAAAGAAATTTGATCTCCACGAAACGCAGTTGACTGAATTTCTACAACAAGAAGTGGGCAGTTTGCGAAAAAGCTTGTTAGCAGAAGAGACTCTAATCGAAAAAGCAACTCCAGATTTCACTGGACAGATTTTCAAGTCTGCGGAACTTCACATACAAATATGGCAAGAAGACCGATTAGAAAGAGTAATTAACGGAACCGGGACCGTGCTGCATACGAATTTAGGACGGTCACGACTGAGCGATGCGGCCATTGCTCACGTAGTAAGAACAGCAGAGAATTACTCGAATTTGGAATATCAATTAGTAGCAGGAAAGCGAGGATCGCGCCATCAGATTATCGAAGATTTGGTAGTCCAAGCTACAGGCGCGGAAGCTGCGATGGTGGTGAACAATAATGCTGCAGCGGTATTTCTCATTTTAAGTGCGCTAGCAAAAAAACAGGAAGTGATTGTTTCCCGGGGACAATTGGTCGAGATCGGAGGTTCGTTCCGTGTGTCTTCCATTATGGAAGAAAGCGGGGCTCGACTAGTTGAAGTGGGAACTACCAATAAAACCCATTTAGTTGATTATGAACAGGCCATAACAGAAGAAACCGCTATGATGATGAAAGTCCACACGAGTAATTTCAAAATGATTGGATTTACAGAAACAGTAGAGACTGCTAAGCTCGTTGAACTTACTGGCAAACATCAACATGTTATCTTTTATGAAGATTTGGGGAGCGGTGCGCTTTATGATTTTAAACAACATGGTATTGGAGATGAACCGCTTGTTCGGGAAGTAATTGAAAGTGGCGTAGATCTTGTGTCTTTTAGTGGCGATAAATTATTAGGTGGACCACAAGCGGGATTAATTGCCGGTAAAAAAGAGTTGGTCGAGCGATTGAAAAAGCACCAATTGGCGCGTGTCTTAAGAGTCGATAAAATGACTCTTGCCGCAATGGAAGAAACCTTAAAAAGCTATTTAGCGGGGGCAGAGAAAATTGCTGAACTTCCCACCATCCGTGATATCATTCGCCCAGCAGAAGACATTAAAGTTCAAGCGCAATTATTTATCCGTAATTTACAGTCAAAGTCTAGTAACTATCACAGTGAACTTCAAGAAAGTACATCTCAAATAGGCGGAGGCACTATGCCAGGAGTAGAAATTCCGACGTATATTGCGGCTATAACACATAAACGGTTAAGTGCAGCGCAATTGTCGCTTTGCCTGAGAAAAGTAAAACCAGCCATCGTGTCGCGAATTCAAGAAGACCAGGTATGTATTGATTTCCGGACTATCAACTTTTCTGAGCTAGACGATTTATTGGCAGGGTTTGTCGCTTGCCAATAAATACAGTGAACTGGCTCGTGACACTAGAAATCGGTGCTAAGCTTAGCGAACATCAATCGAAAATGCACCTTTACTAATGTAAAGATGAACAAAAGGAGTCGGCGACTAGCTGACTCCTTTCATCTATCGGCAATCATCTATTCAAGTAGGAGTCGTTCCTCATAATCGATAACAAGATCAGGAAGAATAGAAGGTGTGACGTTGTCCCAAATCAGTTGTTCACGTGTTTTTTTATCTAGTCGGAAAGACAAGACACTTTGATAATCTACCTCGTTTTGTTCGTTTCCAATAGGATACAACCATGAAAAGGACATATCTTCGAGTTGGTCGATTTCGGGTAGAGAGTCAAGTATCGCGATGGTTTGTGTTAACATTTTCTGTTTGGTTGAAATGACGGTAAGTTCTTTATCAGCATTTATGGAAATCTCGACATTCCAGCCTGTTGAACTGTGGGAAACTGATAGATTAGAAATGCGTTTCTTATTCATATTACTAGTTGCTCCCGTTTGGTCAATAATGATTTCCTGCAATGCGTTTTTTACGTTTGTTGCGTCTTGAGAGTTCGCTTTTAGTAGCCATCCACCGGTAGCGAGGAGAGCAGCTATTGTTAATAACAGCCAAGGTAAAGCAGCAAATCGCCAAAACTTCTGTTTATGTATTTTAGTCATTGTCTTGACCCCCTTAGGTCAGTCATGCTTTTAGTATAAAGGAAAACTAGTTTTTTTAGAAAAAACTACGTGTAGATTTATAGCCAAAAGTCCCCTAATTTAAAGGACTTTGAAAATAACAGGGACATTAAATTGCGGAAAAGCTCTTTATTTCAAAAGACCATGGCTGGTAGATAAAAAAGCGTTATACTGAAAAAAGATTCGAATTATTTCTTACGTGCAGTTCTATCATTCTTTAAAAAGTCAAAAGAATATACTTGTTTTGAAACGAGGGAATAGTATGAAGCAATACGAAAATCACCAGGCAATGCTTCAAGACTATATCGATTCACCAGAAAAGGTTAGAGGGCTGTATCGACGAACACTGTGGGTTGTTGTAATGGCACAGGTTTTTGGAGGAGCTGGACTAGCGGCTGGTGTGACGGTTGGTGCACTTCTAGCACAGGACATGCTCGGTACAGACCGATTTGCAGGTCTTCCAGTAGCCCTGTTTACACTGGGGTCAGCGGCAGCAGCTCTTATTATTGGAAGGCTTTCGCAGCGTTTTAGTCGACGAACCGGTTTGGCAACAGGCTTCCTTGCGGGTGCAATCGGTGCAATTGGTGTTGTTATGGCTGCTTTATCGGATAATGTCTTTCTGCTGTTTGCGTCGTTGTTAATTTATGGAGCAGGAACGGCTACAAATTTGCAAGCACGTTATGCAGGCACAGATTTGGCAACTGTGAAGCAACGAGGGACTGCAATTAGTATTGCTTTGGTTTCAACGACTTTCGGTGCATTTGCCGGGCCAAATCTAATTGGTGTAATGGGCAGATTTGCTGAATCCATTAACGTTCCAGCTTTAGCAGGTCCTTTTATTTTAGCTGCTGTGGCATTTAGTTTAGCTGGCATCGTATTAGTCATTTTCTTGAGACCGGATCCTTTGCTAGTATCAAAAGCGATAACGGAGCACCAGCGAAATTTTAAAGCGAGTTTAGTAGACACGGAGTCGGTAGGTTCTGCCATTAATAAAAAAGGAGTCGTACTAGGAGCGACTGTCATGGTGCTGACACAGTTGATTATGTTTGCAATCATGACAATGACGCCCATTCATATGGGTCATTATGGACATAATCTTGGAGACATCGGGTTAGTCATTAGCATTCATATAGCTGCCATGTATTTACCATCGCTTGTCACCGGTATCCTTGTCGATAAATTGGGTCGAATTATCATGACAGTAGCTTCAGGAGTGACGTTCATGGCTGCGGGAATCGTTGCGGCCTTAGCGCCAAGTGATTCTTTATGGGTGCTGATTGTCGCACTGGCTTTACTGGGTCTCGGCTGGAACTTTGGGTTGATCAGTGGCACTACACTCATTGTTGACTCAACCCATCCATCGACACGCGCAAAAACACAAGGTACTGTAGATGTATTAGTTGCGCTAGCAGGAGCAACAGGCGGCGGGCTTTCGGGACTGGTCATGGCGCAGTCAAGTTATGCCGTCATGTCTTTAGGAGGCGGATTTCTTGCACTGGCAATGATTCCAGTTGTTTTTTGGTCGATGAAGACAGTAAAAGTGGATAATTGAACAGCTCTGAGAAAGGTTGTTTTTCAGTGCTCATGCAAAATGGCAGGAGGTTATTTTCTTTTTGGCTTCGCTAAGTTACGTAGTCAAAAGGCTCTGTTGATCAATCCGCATGAACGGTATACTATTTTTACACTTAACGTTAGTAAAAGGGATAATTTTAGCTGTCATTTAAAAGAGCTCCGTTCACAATTTTGTGAACGGAGCTCTTTATACTAGGTTGAGTTTAAGGATTAGTCGACCAAAGTCCAGCCGATTTTAATAATACGCGTGGGTGTAGTTTTAACTGAGCAACCATCATTTCAGCCAAATCTTCTGGCTGCATCACTTTATCAGGATTGCCATCGGTTAAGTTTTCACCAATCGCTAAGTCAGTTGCAACTGTACTCGGTGTTAGTGCACTGACACGGATATTGTGTTTTCTTACTTCGAGCATTAACGATTCTGTTAATCCCATGACACCAAACTTCGACGCGCTGTAAGCACTTGTTACCGGCGCACCTTTTTGACCAGCTGTTGATGAAATATTAATAATGTCACCTGATTGACGCTCGATCATTTGCGGCAAGACAGCGCGTGTTACATAATACACACCCATCAAGTTGGTGTCGATAATGGCTTTAAATTCTTCAGGTGATAGATCAAGGAAGTTACCGAATTTCCCAATACCTGCATTATTAATTAAAATATCAATCGAGCCAAGTTCAGCCAAAACGTGTTCAACTGCTGCATTGACTGAATCTTGATCGGCAACATCAGCCACTGCAAAAACAGTTTTCACACCGTATTGCTCGAGTTCCGCAACAACTTTTTCCAAGTTTTCAGCAGTGCGACCTACAAGTCCAACGTTTATACCTTCTGCTGCAAAAGCAATAGCTGTAGAACGGCCGATCCCTCGTCCTGCTCCTGTAATTAACGCATTTTTTCCTGTTAAGTTTTGCATATGGATAGCTCCTTTTTATATAAAATCAATTTCCTATACCAGTGTAGCAAAGTCTAGTTGGAAATCCTAAATAGAGAACTCAGGAATAAAATAGAAACAAAAAACCAGCAGGCGACAAGCCTGCTGGTAGTGATTATCTTTTATTCATCAAATAAATTCATACTTAAGTAACGTTCACCGGTATCGGGTGCGATGCATAATACTTTTTTGCCGCTACCGAGGCGCTTCGCAAGTTCAATCGCTGCATAAATTGTCGCGCCTGCAGAGGGTCCGACAAAAATACCTTCTTCACGAGCAACTCGTTTAAAGATGTCAATCGCATCTTCATCTTGGATTGCCATGATTTCATCGTAGATTTTAGTATTTAAGATGCTCGGAATAAATCCAGGGCTCGTGCCTACTAATTTATGCTTGCCAGGTTTTCCACCAGACAAAACTGGAGATCCTTTCGGTTCCACGACTGCGATGTACAGCTCTGGCAGATGCTCTTTTAATGTTTCACCAGTCCCTGTAATAGTACCGCCAGTGCCAGCAGATGCTACAAAGGCATCCAGTTTCCCGTTCATTTGTTCCAAGATTTCTAGCGCTGTCGTTGTCCGGTGGATATCAGGATTTGCTTTGTTTTCGAATTGTTGCGGGATAAAACTATTTGGAATCTCCTTTTGCAGCTCAAGTGCTCTGCCGATAGCGCCAGGCATCTTTTCGTCACTTGGTGTGAGGACAACTTCAGAACCGTATGCTTTCAATAAATTGATTCGCTCTTTTGTTGCGTTGTCCGGCAGTACCAAGATAGAGCGATAGCCTCGTGCAGCAGCAACCATGGCTAAGCCAATACCGGTATTGCCACTTGTTGGCTCGATAATGGTTGCGCCTTCTGTTAATAACCCATCTTCCTCGGCCATTTTGATCATATTATAGGCAGCACGGTCTTTGACACTTTTCGATGGATTAAACATTTCCAATTTAACGTAGACGTCCGCTGCACCTTCTGGCACTATACGATTTAGTTTTACGACAGGCGTATCGCCAATCAATTCGGTAATATTATTGTAGAGTTTCACGTAGATAACAACCTTTCTTAGTTTAAAAAATCAACACGCGGATTTTGTGGAAATAAACGGCATCTTTCAATTGACGGCGTACAACCTAGCTATTATTGTACTAGTATAACGCATATTTGTTAATCATATTGGATTTGTCGGCTTAAGAAAGGGATGTTAAAGAAATGGAAAAAATACCTTTAGTAGTTAGTACAGAATGGCTAGAACAGCGATTAGATGATCCGAAGTTACGAATTATAGATGCGACGGCCTTTATGGATATTCCAAGAGATGGAGGCCAAACTTCGATTTTGTCAGGCAAACCATCCTATGAACAAGGGCATATTAGTGGAGCAGTTCATATTGATTTATTAAACGAATTGTCAGATCCTGAATCGTCGTTACCGTTTACAGTGCCTCCACGCGATTATTTTTGCAAAAAGATGACTGAACTGGGCATAGGTGACGGCACTTATACCGTTATCTACGATCAAGGGGCATTGGTGGAAAATCCAGTTGTCGCTGCTTATTGGGCTTCACGGCTAGCGTGGCAAATGCACTATGAAGGCTACGAAAATATCGCGATTTTAGATGGAGGACTGCCTAAATGGAAACAAGAAGGGCGTCCATTAACGACAGTTCCCGGGAATTACCCATCGACTGTTTGTACTGGACAGCGTCGTACCGAGCTGCTTGCGAGCAAAGAAGACGTTAAACGTGCGATGAACGATGACAATGTCATTCTCATCAACAGCTTGTCACCTGAAGATTTTAAAGGAACAACAGATGCCTATCCCAGAAAAGGGCATATTCCGAGCAGCGTCAATGTCTTTTTTGGTGATCATGCCGATCAACAGACACAAAAAATGCATGCCGATGCCGCACTGCGTCAACCATTTGAAAAAATAGGAGCGTTAGATCTAGATAAAAAAGTCATCACCTACTGCGGTGGCGGACTTGCGGCAACGTGGACCGCTTTGATACTTAATACACTCGGTCAAACAAACGTCGCTGTTTACGACGGGTCGTTAAATGAATGGATAAGTGATCCAACGTGTCCTTTAGTGATGGGAAATTGAAAGACCGGGCTGATGTCCATTGCGACAGACGCTTTCCGCGAGTAGAGCCTCAGCCGGTTGCACTACTGTAATCTCGAAAAACACACATCGAGTTCGAGATTGTGGGACGAGATTCAGAAAAACAGACGGAGAAAAAGAGCTTCTTTTTCTCCGTCTGTTTTATTTTAGAGGGTTATGGGAAAGCCTCATCTATTCGACTTTCAAGGACGTTTAAGGTTTTATGTAGCATAACGACAAAGTAAATCACTCAGTAATGCTATCTAACAGATATGTGATGATTTTATATTAAGACCTGAAAAGCTATAATGAATACAGCAGCTGTGAATGTTAAGAAAGAAGATGATCAAATGGTGATTTATCCAATGATGAAAACATTTCTAATTGGCTTAGCCGGTGCTGGGATTTTTATAATGGTTGGAGCACCCATGCCTTGGTTGCTAGGTCCGTTATTCGCTGTCTTATTCATGCAATTGTTTACGCCACTGCAGCTGAAATGGCATCCTCGCTTTCGCAATAGTGGATTGGTAATTGCAGGATACGTCATCGGCTTTGCTTTTACTGTGGAAGCGCTGCAAGGAATGAAAGAATATTTTCTGGCAATGGTCGTAATCAATTTAGCGTTTTTTATTCTTTTTTTATTTATCAGTTCATTAATGGCTTCTCAGACGAAAGTTGATCGGGCAACGGCGATGACGTGTTGTGTGCCGGGTGGATTGTCGCAGATTGTCACTTTTACAGAAGAACAGAAAACAATTGATTTGACAGCCGTAACGTTTTATCACGTCCTACGCGTGTTGCTCATTGTCGCCATTGTGCCATTTATTGTTGCTGACGGTGGATCTTCACATGTTGAAAAATTAGGGCAGGGAAACTATTCGCTGTCATTGCTGATGTTACTAGCGCTTTGTTATGGCGCTGGAATGATCGCACAAAAAATAAACGTACCGACAGCTTTTTTGTTGGGACCTGTTTTTTTTATTATGTTGCTTAACTTGACTGGTGTGGTAGTTCCGGTCATGCCAAGTTCTTTTTTGCATATCGCGCAATTGTTTATTGGCATCTATATCGGCTTATTATTGCAAAAGAAAGATTTGAAATTAACTAAGCGCATGGTCTTCTACTCTTTTTTTTCAAGCAGTGTACTGATTGCTTTTGCTTTTATCGTGAGCCTAGTGTTGCAGAAGTTATACGGGTTAAGCTTTTCGACTAGTTTTTTAAGTGTAGTGCCGGGTGGACTTGACCAGATGGGGATTATTGCCGCATCCGTGGATGCAGACGTCACAGTAGTGACAGCTTTTCAGCTATTCCGGATTTTGGTTGTCTCAACATTGATTGTGCCGTTTGTTAAAATTATTGCTAAACGCGGTGAACAACAGGAAAACTTGTATGCAAAAAATACAAAATAAACAACAACTATAAGTTAAAGCTAGTTGTTGTTTATTTCGCAGCTAGATTCTCTTTCATGATTCAGAAGTCGACAGCTCTTTTTGAAAATTAGGGAATGTAAAGTTCACCTCGTCCGACGACGACAGCAGTGCCACCAATTTTAACTTCTTGGTATGTTTCGTTGTTCTTAGTGATAGTGATATCGATAAAACTAGGTCTTCCCATTTCTATTCCTTGTTCACTGCGTATAAAAAAATGGCCTTCATCACCAGTGTCAATAACACCGTGTTCAACTAAAAATGCACCCAGTGGACCACAAGCAGCACCAGTTGCTGGATCTTCTGAAATGCCCATAGCAGGGGCAAACATTCGACAGTGGACTGTTGAGTCATCGTGTTCGGTTTCTGTTGTGAAGGTGAAGACGTGTTGGCGATTGGAATCCCCACTAAAGTGGCGTTCCCAAACATCGGTTCGGAAATTTATTTCTCTCATGGCGGCGAGGGAACGAAGGGGTACGAACAGGAAGGGAATACCGGACGAAACGGTCTGGATAGGAAAGCGTGTATCTAATTCTCCTTTTGGCAATGACAGCAAGTCTGCAACCAAAGCTTGTCTTTCAAATATTTCTCCGAAAACTGGGAGAGGTTGAATCATTTCTACTGTTGTTATTTGCTCTCCTTCTTTGCGGACGGTCACCGCGATATCGGTAAGCTCTTCTTCGATAATCCATTCATTCATTCCGTCGTGTAAAGGTAACATGTTTAGGTAGGCCATAACAAAAGCTGTTCCGATCGTAGGATGACCCGCTATCGGTAATTCTACTTGGGGTGTGAAAATCCGTAAACTTAGCTGGTGTTGTGGTTTGCGGGGAGGACAGATAAAAGCAGTTTCCGATAAATTCAGTTCGTTAGCAATCCGCTGCATGATTTTCGTGTCTAAGCTGGAACCATCATGAAAAACGGCTAATTGATTGCCACTAAAAAATTGTGCAGTAAACACGTCGACTAATGTATAGGTTAACGTTTGCATAGTAATCCTCCTTTTCTGAATAATTCTACTTATTAGTTTATTTTTATCAGTTATCCATCAAAAAGTCCAATGTCTTCGATTGCAAACAATTCGTTTTGGGAATAAAGTAGCTATATGAGAGAAAAGAGGGAAGCCTGTGAAAAAACAGATTGTGGTCGTCGGATTAGGTCGCTTTGGAAGCAGTGTCTGTAAAGAGCTACATAGCATGGGACATGAAATTATGGCGATAGATACAGACCCAGAAAAAGTGAATGCCTTAAGAGAGTATGCAGCTTTTACCGTAATTGCAGATGCTACTGATGAAAATCAACTGAAATCGTTAGGCGTACGGAATTTTGAACATGCCATCGTAGCTATCGGAGATAATCTTCAAGCAAGTGTGCTATGCACTTTGATGTTAAAAGAACTTGGCTTGCCGAAAGTGTGGGTAAAAGCACGTGACCTCCAGCATGAGAAAATTCTTCACAAAGTCGGAGCAGATCGTGTCATTCAGCCGGAAAAAGAAATGGGAATCCGGGTGGCGCATCACGTCGATTCGGATAAAATTATCGACTACATCGATTTGTCCCACGATTACAGCATCATCGAGCTAGTAGCTTCTGGTAAGATGGCCAATAAAACATTGATTGACTTAAACATTCGCAAAGAATTCAATTGTATTGTATTGGCGATAAAAAAAGAGGAAGATGTTAATATCGCACCAGCAATTGACGATATGGTGGAACAAGACGATGTATTAATTGTCATGGGACATAAAAATGATTTAAAGCGTTTAGAAGAGAAAGCATTATAAAGACAGCCGGGCTCCGCAATGGAGGCGGCTTTTTTGCTGCTTAAGTAGTCGTTTAGTGAGGTTGCTGAATGGGAATCGTGTGTACAAGAGAAGTTGAGCAAGTAGACTAGTTTACAGAGAATGGAGGACGACGGATGGAGCTGCGGATAGAGTGGACGCATAAAACGCCTAAAGGCCCAGAAGTGAATTTCTTTTCAGAAGAACTACCAGCAGCAGCCGCGATTTTAGTAGCCAAAGATCTGGAGCAAACAGGTCGAGCTAAAAATCTTCGTTTTGTAGATCGTTTTGACAGTAGCTGGACGTTAAAAGAAGTGAACGCATACTTAAAAGAAATAGAAACAGAACCGCATAGTGTCATTGTTTATTTTGATGGAGGTCATGAACGTATTTCAAGAAGTGCCGGTCTTGGTTGTGTGATTTACTATGAGCAACATGGCAAATCGTATCGCCTTCGGACAAATACCAAATTGGATCAGCTAACTTCAAATAACGAAGCGGAATATGCAGCGTTGTATTTTTGTCTGCAGCAATTGGAACAGCTAGAAGTCCACCATCAACTCGTTCGCATTGTCAGCGATTCTCGCATTGTCAGCGATTCTCGCATTGTCATAAACGGCATGACCAATGAATGGCTCGTAACAGAAAAACAATTACAGCTTTGGATAGAACGAAGTAGAGTAAAAATAAACGAGCTGGGCATTCAAACTGATTACCAATTAATACCGCGCAAAGAGAATTCAGAAGCAGATAAACTAGCTACGCAAGCGTTGAGCGGTGTAGCTATTGCAGCTTTAATTGAAATTACAAGTTAAGTTCGCTATGTGTAAGCGAAAAGAAATGGACAGGGTCATGCAACTCTGTCCATTTTTTTATAGGGAAAATGTTATTGTGTGTAAGCTAGTCATGCAGGAAGGTTATACAGAGAAAAAGTGAGAAAATATGGAATATTTTTAGGGTAAGCTACTAGTTATGTAGATGATGGATAGTACTATTAGTTTAAAAAACAGAATAATCTGATTTTAATGTTGTAAAAACAACAGAAATAGGTTATAAATAAGTTGTACAATAATTGTGCAAAAACTACACATGTGAAGGAGAGGAAAAAATGAAGAAAATTTTAGTTTCATTTTCAGTTGCTATGGCACTTGTATTCTCACTGCTCGCTGCTGGTGTTTTAGCAGATAGTGACACTGCTAAAGTCAGAGTGGTTCACGCTTCACCAGATGCACCTGCTGTTGATGTGTATGTTAATGGTGATTTAACGCTCGAAAATGTACCATTTAAGACAGATTCAGGCTACCTAGAAGTGCCAGCCGGTATACATGATGTAGAAGTTTTTGCAAACGGAACGGAATATGCAGCGGGTGAAGGCGTATTGCAGGCAGACCTTACCGTCGAAGCAGGCAAAGCCTATACGGTTGCTGCAGCAAACTTGCTGGAATCTATTGAATTTGTAGTTGCTGAAGATTCAATGGAAGTAACAGAAGGGAAAACAAAAGTACGCGTTGGACACTTGTCTCCAGACGCTCCAGCAGTTGATGTTGGTGTAATTGGTGGAGATGCTTTGTTCAGTGGAGCAGAATTCCCTGGAATTACAGCTTATGCTGAATTGGATGCCGGTACTTATGACTTGGAAATCCGTTTACCAGATGGCACACAAGTGTTGCCACTCGAAGGCACGGAGTTAGCTGCAAACACTGTTTATAGTGTCTTTGCAGTAAACACGGTTGATTCATTGGAAGTAATTGCGCTTGTTGATTATGAAGCAGCTGGATCACCGGACGGCATGCCAACTACAGGTCTTGGTACGCCTAATCAATCTCAGGCTACTTGGTTGTTGCTAGGAGGAGCCCTTGTTCTTATCGGAGCTAGTACGCTTATATGGAAAAAACGGTTTCAATAAAGAGCTCCTGGTAGTTCTAACTCTTTTGTTGTTAGCGGGTTGTCAGCAACCGGAGGATGAAGTAAGTGTCCGCTCAGAAAGCGTAGGATTTACGCTCGATGAACCGGCTACAGTCGATGTCCAACAGACGGCTCCAACTCAAAATCCGATTAATGGGTTAAAGCGAACAGGTATTGAGCCCAGTTCATTAAAAATTCCTTCTATTGATGTGCAAGCAGAAGTCCAACACCTGGGGATAACAGAGAATGGTGAAATGGCAGTGCCGGATAATATCGAAGATGTCAGTTGGTTTTCTCCAGGATACCAACCTGGTCAAAACGGTCGCGCTGTAATTGCCGGTCATGTCGATGGTATTGACGGTCCTGCAATTTTCTGGGATCTTTCTCAGCTTCAGTTAGGGGACGAAGTGGTAGTTGAAGGGAAAGACAAAACGCTGATATTCAAAATTCATACGATGGAGTCTGTCGCGCTTGATTTGGCGGATGTCTCGAATGTTTTTGGCTATACTTCTTCTCCTGAATTGGTGCTGATTACTTGTTCAGGAACTTACGATTTTGATCGAGGAACACGAGAAGAACGTTTGATTGTCTACGCAAGTCTTGTAGAAGAATAACTGGAAAGACGTTGTAATGTGCTAATAAGAGCATATCACAATGTCTTTTTAGTTTGAACTACGTGTGCATCTCGTTTTTTATTGGAATAGATGCAACCTTTTTCTGAGTACAGCGTTCTATAGTAATTGAACAAAAGTCTGTATGTTCTTTCTTAATCTTTGGCAGTACAAATGCTTTAAAAAGAAAGTCAAAATGACAAAAATTCAGCAACTCATACGCCTTTATTAACCGTATAATAGATACAGCATTTATTTTATTACAGAAAGCAGGATTCGTTTACATGGAATGGTTTGACTTGTTAAAGGCATTAATATTAGGGTTTGTTGAAGGGATGACAGAATTTGCTCCTGTTTCTTCCACAGGTCATTTAATCATCGTTGATGACATGTGGTTAAAATCACAGGAGTTTTTAGGGAAATACCCAGCGAATACATTTAAAATTGTTATTCAGCTAGGATCAATACTGGCAGTTGTTGTGGTCTTTTGGAAACGTCTATTCAGTTTAGTAGGCCTTTATAAAATAGAGGGTCAACAAGCAAGCTCGAGCTTCAATTTACTACACGTTATTATTGGCATGCTGCCAGCAGTGATTTTCGGATTTGCTTTTAAGGATTTAATCGATGATCACTTGTTTGGTGTTGAGACCGTCATCTATGCACTAGTTGCCGGAGCCATCTTGATGATTGTTGCAGACAAGTTCGGACCTAAAAAGCCAACAGTCAATTCTTTAGATGACATTACCTATTTTCAAGCATTGAAAATAGGCCTCGTGCAATGCTTATCGCTGTGGCCGGGATTCTCTCGCTCTGGTGCCACAATTTCAGGTGGTGTGTTGTTTGGGTTAAATCACCGAGTTGCGGCGGACTTCACGTTCATCATGGCTGTTCCGATTATGTTTGGGGCGAGCCTTGTATCGGTACTGAAAAACTGGGATACGTTATCGATGGATTATTTATCCTTTTACGTCGTCGGCTTCGTATCTGCTTTCGTCTTTGCGTTAATTTCCATTCGTTTCTTCTTAAAACTGATTTCTCGCATAAAGCTTATGCCGTTTGCTATTTACCGATTGGTCTTGGCTGCAGTGTTGGCGATTATTGTTTTCTTATAATAAGCAAAAAAGGAGCTTCCAAGTGGAGGCTCCTTTTTTGTATCAAACAATCGGTAACTTTTCTACTAAAGAAATAAACTCGCGCGATACATAAGGGACATAGCGATTTTTTGCTAAAATAATGCCCAGTCTCCAAGGAAAAGTATGAGTCAGTGAAATCATTTTAAATGGACCATCTTTAACGCGGTCGCAAATCAATTTGGGCATTAACGTAACACCTAAGTTTTTTTCTACCATTCCGACAATAAAATCCCATTGCGAACTTTCATAGGCAATTTTGGGCGTGAATCCTTCACTTATACAAAATTCAATCGTTCGGCTGTTCAAAGTAAATTCTTTGCTAAGGAGCAAAAATGGATCATCTTTAAAACGAATCAAATCAATAACATCGTGACAGGCAAGAGGATGTGATTCGTGAACGAGCAATTTAATTTCTTGGTCAACAAAGGGGACGACATCGAATTTTTCTTGATCAACTGGCAGCATAACAAATCCCAAATCAACTTCGCCTTCGTATACTTTTCTCTCTACTGTTTTGGCACCATCTTCTGCAAGAATGACAGTGACGTCGGGATAAGCGTGTTGAAATTCGGCGATGATGGTCGGAAAGAATAACGTACTAATAACTGGTGGAAGACCAATTTTCACTTTGCCTTTTTTCAAATTCATGACATCGTACAGAGAAGCCGATAAATCATCAATACTGTGAATGATTTTCTGAGCTTGTTCATAAACAACAACGCCTGCGTCAGTTAAATTGATTTGACGGGCTGACCGATCGAACAACATAACTTCCATTTCGTCCTCCAGGTTTTTTACCATTTTACTCAAAGTTGGCTGTGTCACGTGAAGAGTAAGTGCAGCTTTTGTAAAACTTCGATGTTTGGCAACTTCAACGAAATACGTTAATTGACGAATATCCATACTATTCTCCTCTACTTATAACTAATTATTATAGAACTTATAGTAATTATTCATTTTACCTATCTTGAAGAGAGTTGTACACTAATAAAAGCAAACAGCTCTAAATTTTCAGAAATTTAAATCGCTTTTTGAAAACAAGTAAGTAAGCGTTTTCATTTGGTAAGTAAAAGAAAAGGGGGATTTTAAATGTTGAGTATGATTGGAATGGTTGGTGGACTGGTACTTCTTATTGTTTTAACGATGAGAGGTATGAACTTATTGATTGCGGGTCCATTATCCGCATTATTTGTAGCACTTTTCAGCGGACTGCCATTATTTCCGCAATTGGTAGGAGAAGGAGAAGCAAACCTATTAACAAATTATATGACTAGTTTTTCTGGATTTATCACTGCTTGGTTCCCGATGTTCCTACTCGGTGCAATTTTTGGTAAAGTAATGGAAGATAGTGGAGCTGCTGATAGCGTCTCAAGATGGTTAGTTGGGAAATTTGGTTTATCGAAAGCTGTACTTGCAATTGTTATCGCCTGTGCTGTCTTGACCTATGGGGGAGTGAGTTTGTTCGTTGTTGCGTTCTCGGTTTTTCCAATGGCGCTTAGCTTGTTCAAACAAGCCGATCTTCCACGTCGCTTTATTCCTGCAGCTTTAGCTTTGGGCTCAGTAACATTCACAATGACGTCTGCGGGTTCACCTGAAATTCAAAACTGGATTCCGATTGAATACTTAAAGACGAGCCCGTATGCAGGGTGGGAAGTTAGTATTTTAGTCGCTGTCTTTATGGCCGTGTTTGGTTACTGGTGGTTAAAACGCATGATTAGTAAAGCTGTTAAGAAAGGCGAGCGTTTTGAAGCTCGTTCAACAGATCCAGTTGTTAAGAATCGAGAATTGCCGAACCCGATTATGGGCTTAATCCCATTAGTTGTCGTTCTTGGAATCTCCTTTATTTTCCATGATTCATTAAAAACATCTGCGTTGATTATCGCTTTACTAGGCGGCGTTTTGACAACGTATTTATTGAACCGTAAGTATTTTTCTAATCTAGGCAAAGCTTTATCAGATGGAACAATCGGTGCATTAATTGCAATCGGTAATACGGCGGCTGTCGTTGGTTTTGGTGGTGTTGCCAAATCTGTCCCAGCGTTCCAAGTAGCAGTAGATGCGATGACAAGTATTCCCGGAAGCCCATTAATCGGTGGGGCGATCGCTGTCAGCGTCATTGCTGGACTAACTGGATCCGCTTCAGGTGGGCAAGTTATCGCCTTGCCACTTCTTGCGCCACATTATATCGACATGGGTGTTAATACAGAAGCGCTTCACCGAACAATTGCTATTTCATCAGGAGCACTTGATTCATTACCTCACAACGGGTACGTCGTTACAACGATTCGAGGGATTTGTGGCGAAACACATCAAGCCGCTTATGGACCTGTTGGTGCTGTGACAGTCATTGTTCCGTTACTAGGACTTGCCATTGCCATCATTTTATTTTCACTAGGACTTGGAATTTAACAACAGCTACGGAGGGAACAAATGATGATAGACAATAAAGTAGTATTGATAACAGGCGCCGCTAGTGGAATAGGTTATGAAATCAGCTCAGACTTTGCACAAGCTGGAGCAAAAATTGTGTTATCGGATATTGATGAGCATGCAGTACAAAAAGCAGCAGAAACTTTGAGAGCCAAAGGGATGGATTGCCTCGGCATCAAATGCGATGTAACAAATGAAGAAGATATTAAAAATGTTATTGAACAAACAGTTGCTCATTATGGCTCACTTGATGTTCTTATCAATAATGCTGGAATGCAATACATCTCACCGATTGAAGAATTTCCAACAGAGAAGTATGAATTATTGATTCGGATTATGTTAATTGCACCGTTTATCGCGACAAAGCACGCTTTCCCAATTATGAAAAAACAAGGTTCTGGGCGCATCATTAATATGGCATCCATCAATGGACTTGTTGGTTTTGCAGGAAAAGCTGCATACAATAGTGCCAAGCACGGCGTCATTGGCTTGACGAAAGTTGCAGCACTTGAAGGCGCTGAGCATGGCATTACCGTAAATGCCATGTGTCCAGGCTACGTCGACACGCCACTTGTCCGAAATCAGATGAACGATTTAGCAAAAACGCGTCAAGTGCCAGTTGAAAAAGTATTTGAAGAAGTGCTATATCCTTTAATTCCTCAAAAGCGTCTACTGGCGGTAAAAGAAGTATCAGATTATACGATGTTCTTAGCTAGTGACAAAGCGTCAGGTATTACGGGACAAGCCGTTGTGCTAGATGGTGGCTATACCGCTCAATAAACTAAACCCGTTCAGCATAATAGGTGCCGAACGGGTTTTTCTTGTCGTTTTATAGACGTAGCTAGGGCAGATTAGTCAAGAAAGTTTTCAATAATTCCAAGGAAAAGTTTGGGTTGCTCCACATTTGGTGCATGTCCAGAACGTTTAAATTCCATAAAAGTAGCATCGGGAATGGCAATTGCTGTTTCGCGTCCTTTATCAGGCGGGTTTAATCCGTCGAATTTGCCGCTAATGATCAATGTCTCGGCAGAAATTTGGGGAAGTTGTTGACGAAAGTCGAATTTCTTTAAAGCATCCGCTGCAATAGCTTGCTCTTTCATAGTCAATTGACGGCTTTTTTGAGCCGTTTTTTTGAGCCATTCATCAATCCGATTTTGGTTGTGGTAGATATAGCTAGAGGAAGTCTTGAATTTTTCAAGAATGCTCAAACCGTCAAACTCCTCAGGATAACGATCAAAAAGCTCAGTCATAGAGGATTGTTCGCCGTAAGATTTAGTCGCAACTAGTACAAGCTTTGCAACTTTTTTCGGTTGTTGAGCTGCAATTCCCTGTGCAATATAACTGCCCATCGATACACCAATCACATGAACCGCATCAAGTGTGAGATGAGCAAGAAGAGCAAGGGCATCGTCTATATGATCTTGCAATGTGTATTGTTCAAGACGGCTGGAATTGCCGTGTCCGCGTGAATCCAATGCAATAACGCGGTGTTCATTTTTGAAAAAGTCCATTTCGCGATAAAACATCGCTGAATTGCTTGTCAGTCCATGAAGCAAGAGAAGCGGTTGTCCTTCTCCGATATCTTCGTAAAATAATTCGATTCCGTTGTGGGTGAAAACGGGCATAATCATTCTCCTTTATCAATCATCTATGACATGTAATACCCTGTAATTAAGAAAATTAAAAGCACAACTTAAAGTTGTGCTTCAGTTTGTAGACGAAAGAATCATTATAAGTCGGCAGAGAATGAACATTCTTTTCATCTTGTTTATATCGGATTTAGCGCTCCAGGCGGTCGCTTTCTGCGGGCTTGCGCTACGAATCTTAGCGTGTCGCAATTACCAAGCATATTAAGATTTTGTCTACAAAAAGTGAATAACAGTGTACTGTGTTTCTTCTACGTACTGTTTTAGTCAATCAGACTGTGGACGAGAATTATGCCATTTTTCAATAAAGCTGAATACCGCTGCAAGCAATATAAACATACTTGCGGTTACATACCAAGGAAACTCTGAAATAGACTGGCCAAATGCGGTGTAAAGAATGGCAGGTGCAATTAAACCAAGAGCAGAAATAGCCATGTATTCCTTAAGTGATTTGGTCATTTCCATCAAGTACCAAGATAATAAATGAAAATGAACAAAAGGCATAATCCGCAGAATCATCACTTGAGCAACAGACAAAGTGCGATTGGGAAATATCTTATCTTTCAACTTTCTCATTTTTTCTTGGAATTTCGGGAATTTATTAATTAATACGTAAGATACCCAACTCATTAATGTTAAGCCGATAAACGACAAAAGAGCTCCTTCAAAAAATCCGAAAAGGTAGCCTCCAGCAATACAAACAGCGATAACCGGTAGGAATAACAGTGGCCGTAATAAATGCAAAAGTATAAAAAGAAGCGGTGCCAACCAACCGACGTTATCCATGAATGTTTCGAGGGATTGATCGAATTGCTCCATACGATCCCAACCTCTCTAATTATGTTTACTAATAAGGTAGGATAATCTAAAAAGACTGTAAAAGCAAGGAGTTTTTTTATGTGGTATATTCATGCTAGATATATCGACTGAATGATTTTGCTTGTCGATCTTCCAAAATTAACGGTGCTATTTTTCATATAAAGTCGCTAAAGTTAGATAGAAAAGAGGGATTGCATGAATGTATTAATTATCGGAGCAGGAGCAATGGGGAGTTTGTTCGCGGGACGTTTAAAAGCACAAGGAGCTAATGTCTTTCTATATAATAGGAGAAATTCTCATGTTGATAAAATCAATCAAAGTGGATTAACGATTGTTGAACGAGATAACCAGGAGACAATGGTTCCTTTGACAGTCGTACACGAAGTTTCAGGTGCTTCGTATGATCTTGTATTAGTGATGTTGAAAACGCATGCTACGAAAAATGTGTTAACCCAATTAAAGGATTCATTTTCTGTGAATACCTTATTTGTGACCATGCAAAATGGTCTTGGAAACTTAGAAACTATTTCAGCCATTTTCCCGAACAATCCTGTGGTTGCCGGTACGATGGGCTGTGGTGCTAGTGTAGAAAGTGCTGGACGGATTCTTCACCGGGGCTGGGGGAAAAATTGGATTGGTCATTCTAAAGATGCTGCTGCTCAAAAGAAAATAGGAGGATTCATCGAAGCGTTGAATTGCTCCGGTCTGGAAACGGAATTAGCAGAAGATGTTCAAACCATTATTTGGAATAAACTGTTTGTTAACGTTGCTTTTAATTCATTGACGGCAGTAACGCGCTTGAGAAATGGTGATATTCTCCATACAAATGAAGGACAACAGTTGCTCGAACGTGTCGTAACAGAAGCACTGCAGGTAGCTAAAGCGGAAGGTGTTTCTGTAGACGCACAACAGACAATCGCCAAGTGCATAAAAATGGGCAACGAAGAAATTGCCACCAATAAATCTTCTATGTTAATGGATATTCTACATAAGCGAAAAACAGAAATTGACGCGATCAATGGCGCTGTATCCAAACTTGGCAAATACCACGGCATACCAACTCCATATAATGAAATGATCACGGGAATCATTCGAGTCATTGAAGCAAATTATGACCTGCAAGTCGACTAACTTCTGAAGAGTTCTGCTATACTTAGGAGATGTTGTCCTGAACAAAGGGGCAGATAAGGACGGGATGAATTGAAACAATTAACTGCAACAGGCGATTACATCTACACGTATGCTTATACAAATGATGAAAAAAATTTATGTCAATTAGAAATGCGATCTTTTTTCGAAAAAGACACCAGTAGTAAAATTATCAAAAGCGGAGTCGCAATCGATCCGAGTCGGAGCCCGTTTATTAAAGAACGAGTTGAAGTATTGCTTGAAGGCGATAGCTTGCAAGAAATTTTGAGACAATCAGCAGAAGTAGATATGGACCAGTTAACATTCAAAGTCATTTTTTTGAAAATCAACGGCTTGACTGAGCAGGACCAAGTTGATTATTCAGGTAAACGAAACGTTGAGCGAGAAATTGGTTCCGCTATTACCGGTGAAGCGGACGTTCATCATCCAGATGTAACATTTGGGTTGATTCCTTTTGAAGGTCGCTGGTATTTCGGGCGCTATCTTCAAAGCGAGCCTGTTTGGTTTAAGCATATGAAAAAACCGCGCGAATATTCAACGGCATTAAGTACACGCGTTGCTCGCGCAGTTGCTAATATTGCCGTACCACAACCAAAAGGTATCAAAGCCATTGATCCATGTTGTGGTATTGGTACAGTTTTAGTGGAAGCACTATCAATGGGAATCGACATTGTTGGGCGTGATATGAATCCGCTAGTTGTCGATGGATCTAGAGAAAATATCGCTCATTTTGGATTGACTGGTGAAGTAGCATTAGGCCCGATTGCGGAAGTCGAAGCTATTTACGACGTGGCCATCATTGATATGCCGTATAACCTATACACACACGCAACGCCCGCAGACCAATTAGGGATTTTAAAAGCTGCATATCCGATTACTGAAAAGTTAGTGGTCGTCACGATCGAGACAATGGATCATATGATCAAAGAAGCGGGATTTGCCATCACTGACCGCTGTATTGCTAAAAAAGGGTTGTTCTTGCGGGAAATCGTCGTGTGTCAAAAAGCTGTTTAAACGTCGCGATAAGCGGCGTTTTTTGGTTGAAATCGGGTTTGGCAAGTATTTAGCGTGAACTGGACAGTATTTGCTCCCAATCGGACAGTATTTCAGCCCAATCGGACAGTATTTTCAAAAACATTAAAAAATAAAGGGAATTGCGTTCGAAAATTGAATACGGTAACAGTACCTTACTCAAAAAGGAGCTGCAAGCAATGAAAATAGCCACAATAACGAATTATCCAATTGCTAAAGTACGTGAACAATTTCCGGCTTTAACGAGAACTTATAACGGGAAAATGGTTGCTTATTTTGATGGTCCAGGCGGATCGCAAGTTGTCAGTTCAGCGATTCAAGCAATCGCTCGTTATATGGAAAGAGGCGGCGGTAATCTCCACGGTGCTTTTCCATCTAGTTGGGAAACAGAAGAAGTGATTTCAGAAGCAAGACTTGCGGTCGCAGACTTTCTAAATGTCCAAGCCAAGGAAGTAGCGTTTGGAGCGAACATGACAACATTAACGATTGCCATCGCCAACGCACTCGGTAAAAAATTCAAAGCAGGTGACGAAATCGTGGTCACTGAAATGGATCATCGTGCCAATGTCGATCCGTGGATCATGATGGCAGAAGACCGAGGATTAACGATTCGCTGGGTCAAAGTTGATACTGAAACAAAAACACTCGATTTGACAGAATTAGACGAACTCATCAATGAAAAGACAAAAATTGTCGCTATTGGGATGGCATCTAACGCGATTGGCACAATCGTCGATCTTAAACCGTTTGCGGAACGAGCAAAAAAGGTTGAAGCCCTATTAATAGCTGATGCTGTTCATGCTGCACCACATGTACCGATGGACAGAGACGACATGGAAATTGATATTTTATTATGCTCAGCTTACAAGTTCTTTGGACCGCATATCGGCATCGCCGCAATCAAAGAGGAAATTTTCAAAGATTTGGAGCCGTACAAATTGACCACTTCTCCAAGTTATTACCCAGATAAGCTAGAAACCGGTACGCAAAATCATGAAGGCATTGCCGGAATTCGCCCAGCTATTGAGTTTTTTGCAGGTTTTGGAGAAGGCGAAACGCGAAGAGAGCGTATTTTGAGTGGTGTGGAGCATATTGAAAGTTACGAAAACAGTTTGGCAAATCGACTGCGAGAAGGCTTATCAGCTATTGAAGGTGTGATAGTTACACAAGCCGCAGCAAATGTACCCAAAACGCCGACAGTCGCTTTCCAAGTTGCGGGTGTTGAACCAGGAGAAATTTGCAAAAAGCTAGCTGAAGACCATAGTATTTTTGTTGCCGCAGGTCATTTCTACGCATCGACACTTGGTGAGGTTCTAGGCGTCAATGACAGTGGTGGCTGGGTGCGTGCAGGTCTTGCTCCATATAGTACAGAAGAAGAAGTAGATCGTTTAATTGGCGCTATTAAAGAGCTTACTTAAACTGTAGTATGAATAATCGACTTTTTTCCTTTTGCTCTAGATGATGTTATACTGGTAGGAACTTGTTCCGCCAACGGAGAGCATTACGTTATTTCCCGCAAAGGGACATAAACAAAGGAGAATGAAATTTTGACACAAACGAACAGCAACTCTGATAACAAACCGACGAATTTACCACCGAATTACGACGAATTGAAAAAAGCGGCGAACCGGCAGGCTAACTGGAAAGAGCGCTTGGCTGCGGTTGAAGAGCTTGGTAACTGGAAGAGCGAGCCAACAATCGATCTTTTGACACATCGCATGAATCACGATTCTGTTTATCAAGTACAAGAAGCTGCTTATGAACAACTTAAAAACTTTGGTGAAAACGTTCATATGCCAGAGCGTAAGAAATTTGATTTGATCAAAGATACTTCGAAAGTACTTGTGCGAATCAAAAAAAGTTTGCCAGTAGGGCATAGCTATGAAGAATTTAAAGAAAAGTTGCAAAAAATGCGTAGCGATATTTACGATACGTATAAAGGCGACAAAGGCGAAGATTTCGAAAAATGGTTAGAAGAGCAATGGAAAGCAGCTCCATTCAAACAACCACGCCGCAGATAATAAAACCAAAACCCGAATGCCACCGAGGCATTCGGGTTTTTTTAAAGGTATTTTTGAATAATAGGTTTTAAACGGTAACCGAACAAACCGGCAAGTACAGCGAGGATTAAATCTTTTGGAAGCGGTACAGCCATCCAAGCCCAAGCCATTTTATACGTAAAGCCTTCAGGCGCTGCAAACCATAATTTGTAGGCTGCATACATCCAGTTGGTACCAAACAAATAATTGACCGTCATGCCGACGAGTGCCGCAATAACAAATCCTTTTTTAGTAGACCATTTTTCAGCAATGAGTCCGGCTAAATAAGCTGTAAAAACATAAGACACAATAAATCCAAAAGTTGGACTGATCAACGTGTCCATGCCACCAGAAAATTTTGCGAAAACAGGGACGCCTGCAAGACCGATAAATGCATAAACAATCATAGAAACGGCACCCATGCGACTACCAAGAAGAATGCCTGCTAAAATTGCAAAGAAAGTTTGAAGCGTAATCGGTACACCGCCGATAATCAGAAACGAAGCAATATTTGCGCCAATGGCCATTAAGGCAGAAAATAACGCGATATGTACCAATTGCAGAGTGCGGGAGTGATTAGCCGATCTAGT
The DNA here is from genome assembly GCF_001465835.2 of Planococcus kocurii. NCBI lineage: Bacteria > Bacillati > Bacillota > Bacilli > Caryophanales > Caryophanaceae > Planococcus > Planococcus kocurii. The sequence goes on along the minus strand of NZ_CP013661.2, from coordinate 866,630 downwards.
CGTCGTTGTGGTCATTATATTTCCTCCTACTTTTTTCATATAAATTGAGTATAAAGAGATGATTTATTTAAGTCAACTTATTTATTTTTGTGGTTAACTCATTTAAAAGGAGAAAAATACAATCAAAAAAAGCTGACTCGTTACAAGTCAGCTTTTTGCTATAATTTTAAAATCCTGGTTTATTTAATAACTTAAAGATATTATTCTTGTAGTCTTCTACGCCCGGCTGGTCAAATGGGTTAATATCGAGCATATAAGCACTATAGGCACATGAAAGCATATAGAAATACAATAAATGACCTAGATGGTATTCATCGATTTTAGGAATCGTTAAACTAAGCTGCGGTACACCACCGTCTAAGTGAGCACTTGATGTTCCTTTGTACGCGACGTGATTAAACTCCTGTAAAGAAAGTCCCGCCATATAATTCAATTCATCGTCGTCATTTTCAGCTTCAACAATCGACAAGTCTTCGTTTGCTTCTTGAACGAGTAAGAAAGTTTCAAACAAATTGCGTTTGCCATCTTGGATATACTGTCCCATCGAATGCAAGTCGGTTGTAAAGGAAACAGATGCCGGGAAAATACCTTTGCCTTCTTTGCCTTCACTTTCGCCAAACAATTGCTTCCACCATTCCTGGACGAACGATAGTTTCGGTTCGAATGTTGCCATTACTTCTGTCGTATAGCCTTCTACATAAAGCTGGTGACGAACTGCTGCATATTGTGCTGCTGCATTGTCATCAAAGTTCGTATTGTTGTAAAGTTCTTCTGCATTTGCAGCTCCAGCCATCAACTCGCGTATGGAATAACCCGCAGCGGCAATCGGCACAAGTCCAACAGCAGTGAAAACAGAATAGCGTCCGCCTACGTCAGCAGGAACGACAAAACGTTCATAACCATTTTCTTCAGCAAGTGTTAATAAAGCACCTTTTTCAGCATCAGTCGTTACAATAATTCGCTCTGCTGCTTCTTGGCCATAGCGCTTTTCCATATAGTCTTTTAGGAAGCGAAAAGCGATAGCAGGCTCTGTTGTTTTCCCCGATTTGGAAATCACATTGACCATTACGCGTTTGCCATCAAGATGAGCAAGCAATTGCTTTAAATACTCACCGCTAACTTGGTGACCTGCAAAAATCACTTCGAGTCCTGATTCTTTACTGAAATAAGGAGCGAGTGCGGACAACACAGCTTTAGCGCCTAAATAAGATCCGCCAATACCAATCACTACTAATACATCTGCCTTATCCTGAATTTCCACTGCTGTTTTTTCAACTTTCTTCAAAAACTCTTCATCGAGTTTGCTTGGCCAGTCTAGCCACCCAAGAAAGTCAGAGCCTTTCCCTTTTTTGTTGTAAAGGTTTTCGTGAATCTGTTTTAAATGCGCTCTTTTTTCAAGTGTTAAACCTGCTCCAATTGACTCTGAAAATGTAAGTTCAACCATATTCATCCTCCTATCATTTGTTTATCAGTTTACCATATTTAAAGCGGCAATTGCGCAGCCAGCTAATGCAATAAGCAAAAAAAACAGAAATCCATTACGCTGATCACAAGATAAATTGAACGCTAAAAGTTAGCAAAAAAAAGCGATTCTTCGAGTCATTTTTACTCTAGAGCTTTTATTCTTTTAACTTATTGTTTATTATTGGTAAAATGAAGAAAACAATTGGGGGTTATCATGTGACTAAGAAATTAGCAGTCATCCTAGCACTGGCTTTCTTGGTTTTTCTTGCAGGTTGTCAACCAAAAGCGTCACCTGAAGAAAGGCTGAAGGAATACATAGGGCATTGGAACAAGGAAGAGTTCTCAGAAATGTACAGTACGTATTTAAACCAAGGCACGAAAGAAGCTTATGCTTCAGAAGATTTTGTCGAACGACAGCAAAAACTGTATGCAGACTTGGCAATTGAAAATATTGAAGTGACTTATACCAAGCCCTCGAAAGATGAAAACTGGGATACTGAAAAACCTGCAGATTTTCCGGTACAGGTGAAGATGGATACGATGGCTGGACCAATCGAGTTTGAAAAAAATATGACTTTGTTGTATGAAACAGCAGAAGACAAAGAAGATTGGTTTATTGAATGGGATCCTTCTTTTATCTTTGAGCAATTGGCAACAGGAGACGAAGTTCGTGTCTCGGCAACACGTGCAAAGCGCGGTGAAATTTTGGATCGCAATGAACAACCAATTGCCATTAATGGAACAGGCTATAACGTGGGTGTGGTTCCTGAAAACTTCAAAGATGCATCTGCTAAAGAAGAACTAGCCACAGTTTTGGGAGTGTCAGTAGCATCTATAGACGAAAAATTAAACCAAAGTTGGGTTCAAGAAAATCAGTTCGTGCCCATATCAAAAGTAGCTAAAGACAACACGCAATTACTGGAGAAAGTAAAAGCTGTTCCAGGAGCAACTTATCAAGAAACAGCTATGCGCGAATATCCATATGGAGAAGCTCTTGGTCATTTAAGCGGTTATATCGGACCAATGACTGCCGAAAAATTAGAAGAACTTAAAGACCAAGGGTATACGTCCACGGACTTGATTGGTAGAAGAGGACTTGAGCAAACGCTTGAAGAACGTCTTCGTGGCAAAAATGGCCTAAAAATCCTCATTAAAAAACAAGGCGATACAGGAGAAGAGTTAACGATCGCTGAAACTCCCGCAAAAGATGGAGAAACCGTTGTGCTAACGATTGATGCCGAATTGCAAAAATCGACTTATGAAGCGATGGAAGGCGAAGCTGGCACAAGTGCTGCGGTCAATCCAAAAACAGGAGAAACTTTAGTATTGGTCAGTTCACCAGCGTACAATCCAAACGAATACATGCTAGGGATTAGCGAGGATCGATTTAAAGAACTAAGCGAAGATCCGTTAAATCCGTTATTCAATCGTTTTGGTGCAGCCTATGCACCGGGGTCAACAATCAAGCCTGTAACGGCAGCAATCGGAATGGAAGCAGGAACACTAGATCCTTCAGTTGGGTTACAGATTGATGGAGAAACCTGGCAAAAAGACGGTTCCTGGGGAGATTACCGAGTTACTCGTCTTCATCCAGAAGCACCGAATCCAGTTAATTTGAATACAGCGTTAGTCTATTCCGACAATATTTACTTTGCACGACAAGCACTTGAAATGGGCAATCAAGCATTTGTTTCTGGTTTGCAGCGCTTTGGTTTCGGAGAAGAAATTCCCTTTGCTTTAGAATTGCAATCGTCTCAAATTTCAAATGAAGGTACAATCGGGTCACAAGGACAGTTGGCTGATACATCATTTGGTCAAGGTCAAATGCTAACGAATATCCTTCATCTGGCTTCTATGTATGAGCCTTTCTTAACGGACGGTACGATGTACAAACCGTTATTGTTTATAGATGAAGAAAAAAGCCAAGTTTGGAAAGAAGGATTGCTTAGCGCAGAAAATGCAAAAGTTCTCCGCACTGGGATGCGTAATGTCGTCGTAGATGGCTATGCACAATCGGCAAACAGTAAAACGGTCAAGATTGCTGGCAAAACCGGTACAGCTGAGTTGAAAGGTGCGATTGGAGAAGAAGGACAAGAAAATGGCTTTTTTGTTGCTTATGATTCCGAAAGCCCGGATTTTATTTTAGCGATGATGATTGAATCAATTGAAGAAAACGGTGGCAGTGATTATGTTGCTGGATTTGCAACCAAGGTATTTGAAAACTATAAAGCTGAATAAAAGAAAAAAGCCACCGACATCTATTGTTGGTGGCTTTTTGTATATAAGAAGGCTATGAGCCAAAACCAAATTTTAATTGCAGGGATTTTCATCAGAATATTGAATATAAACCATTAATAAATCATTCCATAATTTCAATGGCAGCCTGTAAGTATGCTCAACTAGATTTAGAAAGTCGGTTTAACAACAGCACATTCTAGTATCGGGAAGAGGGAGATGACGTTGAAGGAAGTATGGTGGAAAGAAGCAGTCGTCTATCAAATATATCCAAGGAGCTTCAACGATTCGAATGGCGATGGCATGGGCGATTTAAATGGCATAACAGCAAAACTAGATTATTTGGATGAACTGGGCATTACCATCATCTGGATCTGCCCGATTTACCAATCTCCAAATATTGATAACGGGTATGACGTTAGTGATTACCAAGCGATTATGGAAGAGATGGGGACGATGGCAGATTTTGATCGCTTGCTAGAGGAAGTGCATAAAAGAGGAATGAGACTTATTCTTGATTTAGTAGTGAACCACACGAGTGATCAGCACCCGTGGTTTATAGAATCCCGTTCCTCTAAAGATAATCCAAAGCGTGATTGGTACGTATGGCGTGATCAGCAAACTAATTGGGAAAGTATTTTCGGAGGGCCGGCCTGGACATTTGATCCCAAGACAGCGCAATACTATTTGCATATTTACACTAAAAACCAAGTAGATTTAAACTGGGAAAATAAAGCTATGCGTAATGCCATATACGAGATGAGCCATTGGTGGCTAGCTAAAGGAGTGGATGGCTTCCGCGTAGATGCCAGTAATCATCTGAAAAAAGATTATCGGGACATGCCTCCTTCTCAATCTTCTCCTTATGTTCCTGCTTGGGAAAGATTTACTGACGTAGAAGGATTACAGGACATATTGGCAGAGCTGCGAGATCGCGTTTTTTCGAATAATGATATTGTCACGATAGGCGAAGCGAATAGCGTCACATCACAAAATATGGGGCTATGGATCGGTGAGCAGGAAGGGAAGTTCAATATGATTTTCCAACTAGAAGCGATAAAAGCGGCCAGTGGTGGTTTGAATAGCGGATTAAACGTAGAGGGCTTACGAGAGGTTTTAGACCGTTGGCAAAAAGCAACATATGGCATTGCATGGAATTCTCTTTATGTGGAAAATCATGATCGCCCAAGAACAGTTTCTATTTGGGGGAATGACCAAGATTATTGGTTCGAAAGCGCTACAGCACTAGCTTGTATGTACTTTTTCATGCAGGGCACGCCTTTTATCTACCAAGGTCAGGAAATTGGGATGACCAATGCCCCCTTTGATGATATTGACATGTACGAAGACATCGAAACAAAAAACATCTATCGGTATAAGCGACAAGAAGGACTGTCTCACGAAGCAGTAATGGAAATTATTAAAAAAATTAGCCGAGATCATGCTCGGACACCGATGCAATGGAGCAATCAGAAGTTTGCTGGATTTTCTACAGTTACACCGTGGCTTTCAGTAAATCCAAATTACAAATGGTTGAATGTAGAGGCTCAAAAAGATGACCCGAAATCTATTTGGGCCTACTATAAAAAAATGATTCATTTACGCCAAAACTGGAAGGTTCTGATTTATGGGACGACCGATTTAGCGGATTCTGGATGTCCAGATGTATACGCCTACATCCGTGAAGATCAATACACAAAAATGCTCATTGCTTCAAATCTAAGTGAACATGTCTGTACGTGGAATACCCCTTACGATGCGGAACTTCTTCTAAGTAACTATGACAAGCGTGAAAAAGGCGTATTACAGCCATACGAAGCCTGTGTTTACTTTTTGAAAAAAGAAATTTACTGACGTTACTAAGCCACAAAGCCATCGTTTCAAGCTGGCTTTGTGGCTTGTTTTGTTTGTTTATAAATAAAAACGGAAAGCTTTAACGAAAACTCCGTCATCTAAAGGTGAAAAATCAAGTGAAGAAATTCGCTCAAATCCCATTTTTTCATAAAGTTTAATGGCGTGCTTCATGAAACAGCCAGTATATAGACCAATGAATTTTTGTTTGCGAATTTTAGAAATATCAATGCAATGTTCGACCAACAACTTGCCGATTCCATGGGAACGGAAATCGGGATTGACAGCCAACATTCTAATCTCAGGACATTCAATTGCTTGGGAAGTTCCTGCGTAGGATTTGGAGTCAGCAGGAAATAAGGCTACACTCCCAACAATTTGCCCATCCATTTCTGCAACAAACACTTCAACGCCTGGCTGGTGGTTAATGTCAGAAGACAAATGAGTTTCTAGCATAGCCCATTGTTTTGATGATAGTTTTTCTTTGTAAATTTTATAGGAAGCAAGTCGTTGTTTTTTTAGTAAAAGAAACTCATTTTTTTTGGCTTCGCGAATCAACAAAAGACCATCTCCTGTTACTCAGAATTCCGACCGGTGTTCAAAGTCTTAGAAAAGATAAAATGACAAGTGTATGAAGAGGCATGTAAAGAAATTCTGCAGCTCAATGTCTAAAAAGTTATTGTAGACATGGTAATTATAAAGCTATATATTGCATACATCAAGAGTGAGTACGTTATAATAACATGAAAACGGATACATTTGTGACTTGTTAGACAAATAAAAAAATATCTAACTATTATTTTTTTATTCATTGAATTCTGATAAATGTGTTCTATAATAAATAGAAAAGAAAGGATTGGATAATTATGAAAAAGGATTTGCGCATCAACAGTAAGGTTTTTGATGGAGCCATGAAAGCACCTAACCGAGCGATGCTTCGTTCAGTAGGTGTAACAGACGAAGATTTTAAAAAGCCAATGATTGGCGTCGCTAGTACGTGGAGCGAAGTGACACCGTGTAACATACATATTGACGACTTAGCGATTAGCGCGAAAAAAGGCGCTAGAGATGCTGGAGGCGTCCCGTTTATTTTTAATACAATTACTGTTTCTGATGGAATTTCAATGGGTACAGAAGGCATGAAGTATTCTCTTTCCAGCCGAGATGTGATTGCCGATTCAATTGAAACAGTCGTAGGAGCAGAAAGCTTGGATGGGTTAGTCGCAATTGGGGGCTGTGATAAAAATATTCCCGGCTGTTTGATTGCGATTGCGAACTCTGAAGTTCCAGCTGTTTTTGTTTATGGAGGAACCATTGCTCCAGGACGCCATAACGGACAAGATATTGATATTGTTTCGGTTTTTGAAGGTGTAGGTCAGCATAATAACGGCGACATCACCGACAATACACTTCGCAGTATTGAATGTGGGGCTTGCCCAGGAGCTGGATCGTGTGGCGGCATGTATACAGCGAACACGATGGCATCTGCTGCTGAAGCAATGGGAATGAGTTTACCAGGAAGTTCTTCTAATCCGGCAGTATCAGCAGCGAAATTAGCTGATTGCGAAAAGGCTGGAGCAGCAGTACATAATCTTTTAGAACTGGATATATATCCGAAAGATATTATGACAAAAAAAGCCTTTGAAAATGCGATTACCGTTGTCATGGCACTTGGCGGATCGACAAATGCGGTTCTTCATTTATTGGCGATTGCTCATGCAGCCGAAGTAGACTTAACAATTGACGACTTTAATCGCCTACAACAAAGGGTACCCCATTTGGCTGATTTGAAGCCGAGCGGCAAATACGTCATGCAGGATTTGCACGAGGTCGGTGGCGTTCAAGCTGTGATGAAAATGTTGCTTGAGGGAGGTTATATTCACGGAGATTGCATGACGGCTACGGGTAAAACGGTAGCAGAAAATCTGCAGGAAGCACCAGCTCTTAAGGAAGGTCAAAAAGTCATCATGCCTTTTGAACAGCCAAAACGTAAAGATGGGCCTTTAATCGTCTTGAAAGGAAACCTTTCTCCAAGTGGGGCCGTAGCAAAAGTTTCGGGCGTGAAAGTAAAACGTCATACGGGCCCAGCTCGCGTTTACAATACAGAAAAAGAAGCAACAGAAGCTGTAATGGCAAATGAAATAAACGAAGGCGATGTGCTAGTTATTCGTTACGTGGGACCAAAAGGTGGACCAGGCATGCCAGAAATGTTGTCAATTTCGGCAATTCTTGTTGGGAAAGGTATGGATGCATCTGTAGCGTTATTAACTGATGGACGTTTCTCAGGCGGAACCCACGGCCTCGTAGTTGGACATATTGCACCAGAAGCACAAGTTGGCGGACCAATCGCCTTGCTAGAAGAAGGAGACATTGTTACGATCGATTCTGACTTGCAGGAAATTTCGATGGAAGTATCCGAAACAGAACTAGAAGAACGTCGCAAACACTGGGTAGCACCGCCACTTCATAAAAAAGGCGTACTTGGCAAATATGCGCATAATGTATCTTGCTCTTCTCAAGGAGCAGTAACCGATTATTTGAATCGATAAGTAAGGTAGGTCACTGCATTAGTGCGTTCTGCATCCACTACGCATTTTCGCTTGCTTGAACAAGTATAAACAGAATTCAGCGGGATACTGCATCCCGCTGAATTTTTATAAAATATAAAAAACGGAATATTTTGTTTTTTTGTAGACAATTTCTTTTATTGTAAAAGTAGAATCTATTAAAGCGCTAGAGCAAGATAAAAAAGGGGGAAACAAAGATGGCAAAGAAGAAATTTGGATTTGTTTCAATAATGTTGGCAAGTACATTGGCTTTAACGGCATGTGGTGATTCTGATAGTGATTCCTCATCAGGAGGAAAAGACTCAGAAGAAAAATTTGTTTTGCAGGCAGGACATTCGTTGCCGGATGATCATCCGTACCATCTTGGACTTTTGGAAATGGCTGATGCTGTTGAAGAACGGACAGACGGTCAAGTAACGATTGAAGTTTTCGCAAACAGTGAAATTGGAGCTGAGCGAGAATTGACAGAAGGTATGGGCCTTGGAACTGTCGATTTGGTGGTATCTTCAACTGCTCCTGTTACGAACTTTGTGCCGGAGTTAGGTGTTTTAGATGTACCATTCTTATTTAAAGACCGGGAATCGGCAGTAGAAATTCTAGAAGGTGATATAGGAGATGAATTATTCGCTAAAATGGAAGAAAATGGTATAATAGGTTTGTCTTGGGGAGAAAATGGTTACCGTCACATTACCAATGCAAAACGTCCAATCGAAACACCAGAAGACTTGAAAGGGTTGAAAATCAGAACGCAGGAAAATGAAATTCATTTAGCTGCTTTTGAAGCACTTGGTGCACAACCGACTCCAATGGCTTGGACAGAAGCAATTACAGCATTGCAACAAGGTGTAGTAGATGCTCAGGAAAACCCAGCAATTGTTGCTGACCAATTTAGTTTGTATGATGCGAACCAGAAATACATGAGTTTAACAGGTCACGTTTATTCTGTAGCCATCTACATGATGAGTCAGCAAACATACGATGAATTGCCAGAAGATTTGCGTGACATTGTTGTGGAAGAAGGACAAAAAGCAGGCGCAAGAGAGCGTGAATTGATCGTAGAAATGGAAAAAGAATCGATTCAAACATTGAAAGACAATGGCATGGAAATAATAGAAGATATTGATACAGCGCCATTCCAGGAAGCTGTAAAGCCAGTTTACGAAACAATTGAGTATCAAGATCTATTAAATGAAATTCTGGATGCTCAGTAAAAAAATAATTAACTCAAAAAAGAGAGAATCCTTTCTCTCTTTTTTATATCGGAGGCATGACAATGAATAAATGGATCGGTTATATGAACGTTGGCATTAAGCATGTATTGAATCTGATTATGGCATTATTGGTCACCGTCGTTTTTCTTCAAGTAATTTTCCGTTTTATCCTCAACTCGCCTCTTGCTTGGACTGAGGAGTTAGCGCGCTATAGTTTGATTTGGCTAACGTTTTTAGGGGCATCGTATGCTATGTCATCAAAGGCGCATATCGGAATGGAGTTTTTTGTGAAATTATTTGCAGTTCCTGTACGCAAGGCATTCTACACTATCGCCACGTTTGCAAGTTTGCTATTTTTCTTGTTAATGGTAGTTGAAGGCTATGATTTAGCGATGCAAGGCATGTCTCAAACCTCGCCAGTTTTACGGATTCCGATGGGGATGATCTACATGATCATTCCAGTAAGTGGTGTAATTTTGATTATCAACATGACCTCGCAGTTTTCAAAAGACTTTAAAAGCGGGGGTGTCTGAAGATGGCGTTGGTGTTATTTGGTTTATTAATCGTTTTATTTTTAATAAATGTTCCAATTGCTGTGGGACTTGGACTGGCTTCAACACTCGTTTTCTTTATTGATGGAAACGTTTCATTGATCGTGATTATCCAACGAATGTTCAATTCGGTGGACTCCTTCCCACTTATGGCAATTCCCTTTTTTATTCTTGCTGGTAAATTAATGGAAAGTGGCGGGATTTCTCGCAGGCTGATTCACCTAGCCAATGTTATTTTTGGTCGTGTTCGAGGAGGACTCGGAATCGTCTCGATTGTTGCCTGTGCGTTTTTTGCAGCTATTTCAGGTTCAGCAGCTGCAACAACAGCGGCAGTAGGAGCGTTGATGATTCCTGCGATGGTCAATAAAGGCTATGACAAAAGCTTTGCGACGGCTATTCAAGCGGCTGGAGGGACAATTGGAATTATGATTCCGCCGAGTGTGCCACTCGTTCTTTACGGAGTGGCGGCAGGTGTTTCTGTTAGTGAATTATTCATCGCAGGAATTGTGCCAGGCTTGTTTGTAATGGTGTCATTGATTTTACTGGTGTATTTGATTTCTTTAAAAGAAGGATACGGGGGCGGCGAAAAGTTCGGTTTTAAAGACTTTTTCAAAGCATTTTTAGATGCATTTCTCGCATTGATGATGCCTGTTATTATATTGGGCGGAATTTATGGAGGAATTTTTACGCCAACAGAAGCTGCTGTTGTGGCAGTTGTTTACGGCTTGTTTGTAGGGATTTTTGTGTATAGAGAAATTAAGCTGCCAGACTTGGCAAGTATTTTTTCTTCTTCTGTTGTAGTAACAGCAGTGATTATGTTCATCATTGCGGGCGCTTCAGTATTTGGCTATTACTTAACGCGACAACGGATTCCGGCTGAGTTGACTGAGTTAATGCTTAGCGTGACGGATAATTGGATTATCGCATTATTGATCATCAATCTTTTACTATTGATTTGCGGAGTTTTCTTGGAAACTTCAGCGGCAATCATTATTTTGACGCCAATTCTCGTACCTATTGCTAGTGCACTTGGAATCGATTTGGTGCATTTCGGAATTATTATGATTGTTAACTTAGGAATCGGATTTATTACACCGCCAGTTGGACTCAATTTATTTGTAGCTGCAAATATCGCTGGAACAAAGTTTGAAAGTTTGCTGAAAGCGATTATTCCATTCATCCTGGTGATGATTGTCGATGTACTTATTATTTCATTTATTCCAGGAATCAGTTTATTCCTTCTTGGAGAGTAAGCAATTGGAGGAGAATATATGACAACTTATAAGATAGCGGTCCTTCCTGGAGACGGAATTGGACCAGATGTTACAAAAGAAGCTATCAAAGTATTAGAATCTCTTAAGCGACAAGACCCTACTTTTAACATTGATTTTCAGCAATTCGAGTGGGGCAGTGAATATTACTTGGAACATGGGTACATGATGCCTGCGGATGGACTAGATCAGTTAAAGAACTTTGATGCTATTTTGTTCGGTGCTGTTGGAGACAAACGGGTGCCAGATGAAATTACTATATGGGAACTAATCATGCCGATTCGCAAAAAATTTCAACAGTACGTCAACATGCGACCAATTAAACGATTGGCCGGTATTGAATCTCCTTTGAAAAATGATTTGCCAATTGATTTCATGGTATTCCGTGAAAATGCAGAAGGTGAATACTCGAATATCGGCGGTCGCTTATACCAGCAACAGTCGCAAGAGATGGCCATTCAAAACACCGTGATCACCAAACAAGGCGTCGAGCGAATTGCAAAATACGCATTTGAATATGCTCGAAAAAACAACAAATCGAAAGTGACGAGTGCGACAAAATCCAATGCTATCATCCATTCAATGAAGCTATGGGACGAAGTCGTGGAAGTGGTCGCGAAAGATTACGAGGATATTGAACTTGAAAGTAATTTTATTGATGCCTTGGCTGCGTATTTCGTCATGCGACCAGAATCGTTTGAAGTGGTTGTCGCATCTAATTTATTTGGGGATATTTTGACAGACCTCGGAGCCGCCTTAGTCGGAGGGCTAGGTGTATCCCCGTCAGGCAATATCAATCCAGAACGTAATTTCCCTTCTATGTTCGAAGCAATACATGGTTCGGCACCAGATATTGCGGGCAAAAGAATTGCCAATCCGATTGCGCAAATTTGGTCAGCTGCATTAATGTTGGATCATTTAGGACGTGCAGATTTATCGGCTGCAATTGTAAGCGCCATCGAACAAGTAATTCAAGAAGGCAAAGTGCTGACACCGGATTTAGGTGGTACTGCTACAACGCAACAAGTCGGATCAGCAATTGCAGAAAAAGTCTATCATTTGCTGACCAAAGAGGGGGAAAGATAGATGAATCTAGAAACTAAAGTAGCAATCATTACGGGTGCCGGCGGTGGAATGGGTAAAGTAGTTGTCGAACAATTTTTAACACATGGCACAAAAGTAGCGGCAATTGATCTCGACTTAGACGGTCTTAATGAATTAAAGACTCAATATCCGGAGCAGTTACTAGTTATTCAAGGAGACTTAACAGACGAACAAAGTGTGGAAGATGCGGTGAAAAAAACGGCTGAAACATTTGGGCAGATTGATGTCTTGGCAAACGTTGCCGGAATTGCACAGGCAGCGACAGATATTGAAAAAGTGTCTTTAAAAGATTGGGAACGCATTATGGCAATTAATTCAACGGCGGTTTTTTTAACTTCACGCGCGGCCGTTCCATATATGAAACAGCAAAAAAGTGGATCGATTATTAACATTGCTTCTGTTTCCGTAGACCGGCCGCGTCCGGGTTTGAATGCTTATGTAGCTTCCAAAGGTGCAACGATTTCGTTGACAAAAGCGTTGGCCATTGAACTAGCTCCTTACAACATAAGAGTAAATGCCATCAATCCAGGTCCAGCCGATACGAAGATGCTTGGTGAATTTACAGCATCCGGCAGTGATGAAGGAGAGACAAAAGAACGTATATTCCGCAAAAGCGTACCATTAGGTGAATTGATTACACCTGAAGCAATTGCGAACTGTGTGCTATACCTCAGTTCTGATTTAGCAAAAATGATGACGGGCAGCGTAGTAAACGTAGACGGAGGACGTGGAATCTAACCGAGAAGGGGAACAGGAAAATGAAAAAACAGCAAATGTATGTAAATGGGAAATGGCTAGACAGTCTAACCGGAGAGCGATTTGAAACAAAAAATCCGGCAACTGGCGAAATACTAGCGGAAGTACCAAGAGGCAAAAAAGAAGATGTGGATGCCGCGGTTCAAGCGGCTCGCACAAGGTTTGAGTCCGAAGAATGGCAGTTGTTTCCACCAATTGAAAGAGGACGAATTTTACATAAAGTAGCCTGTGCTTTACGCGCAGACATAGAAGAAATCGCCTTGTTAGAAACACTTGATACGGGAAAACCACTGACACAGGCACGTAAAGATGTGGAGGCTTCTGCTCTCTATTTTGAGTATTACGCTGGAATGGCGGATAAAATTTTCGGCGAAACCATACCCGTTCAACCGGGAATTTTGGATTACACACTGCGTGAGCCGATTGGCGTAACGGCACATATCATTCCGTGGAATTATCCGTTACAAATCATTTCTCGTTCAACAGCCGCAGCGATTGCAACAGGCAATACGGTCGTTGCAAAACCAGCAGAAGACACGCCGTTAACTGCGATCAAATTAGCTGAAATTTTTGATCAAACGGACCTGCCCAAAGGTGTGTTTAATCTGGTGACAGGCTATGGCTTTGAAGCGGGGTCCGCAATTTCTGAACATCCAGATGTGGATCATATTACTTTTACCGGCTCTGTTCAAACAGGTTCTGCTGTCATGATGGGAGCAGCGAAAAATGTTAAGCCAGTTACGCTAGAACTTGGCGGAAAATCGCCAAATATTGTTTTTGATGATTGCGATCAAGAAGAAGCGGTGGATTGGGTTGTTCGGTCGATTATTCAAAATGCCGGACAAACCTGCTCAGCGGGATCTCGTCTTTTGGTTCAACAAACCATCAAGCAAGAGTTTTTAGAAAAGGTAGTAGAAAAAATGAAAACAATTCAAATTGGCAAAGGACTAGATGATTTGGATCTTGGCCCAATTTTAAATGAAAAACAATTTACGCGTATCTTTGAATTTATGGGTGTAGCTAAAAAAGAAGGTGCCACATTTTTAACAGGAGGTGAACGACAGAAGACGGTTGGACTCGAAGATGGTTACTTTTTTCAACCAACTGTGATTGATGGACTGTCACCAGACAGCTATGTTGCTCAAGAAGAAATTTTTGGACCCGTGGTTACGGCTTTTTCATTTGAAACGGAACAACAGGCAATTGACTTAGCCAATGGCACAGATTACGGACTTGTAACAGGAGTTTGGACAAAAGATGGGGCTAGAGCACATCGAGTAGCCAGTAAAATTCGTGCGGGACAAGTATTCATTAATAATTACGGAGCGGGTGGTGGAGTACAGATGCCGTTTGGAGGATATAAAAAAAGTGGATTTGGACGTGAAAAAGGACTTGAAGCTTTGCGCAATTACACCATTTTAAAAAATGTAGCGCTCAAATATTAACAGCTAAAGAATTGGAAAAGGGATGCCCTCAAGTAGAGGACATCCCTTTGTTTGTTTAAGGTAACCATAATTTGTTTTGACTCAATTTTTCAACCCATGTTACTGGGGAATCATTTCCATTGAAAGTATTACTTTCAGTACCGCGGTCATTGTTCCACTGGGTGCTTTCTAACCTAAGCAACGTAAACCCTACCTTCTTTTACGTCCTTGCGATCCTTAAATCGCTCCAGTGTGAATAAGTATTCTCAAAAACATTATCGTAGAATGCCAGATTATCAAAATTTACCAGTTACCTTTGTGTTAACCAAGTAAGTATCTCATGTTTGGTGAAAAGTGTCAAGGCATATGATTAATTGTGGGTAGTCATATACTTTTTGTCAATTGTGTAGAAAAAGCATGTACATTTGTAGTCGATAGATTAACTAGAAGATTGAAACGTGAGATTACAGATTTTTGCAAAAAAAGTGTTGATTTGAAGGGGTTAGAAGAAAAGAAGCATTAGTTCTCTACATATGAATGACTTTTATTTTTGTCTTTGGATTATTGGTGTATAATTGGAAGCATTACTGATGGTGGAAGAAGGAGAATCTTATGGATAAGCATTATGCGGATGACAGTTTGGCGCTACATACAGATTTATATCAAATCAATATGTCGGAGACTTATTGGGCAGATGGGATGCATGAACGAAAAGCGGTATTTGAATTATTTTTCCGCAAACTGCCTTTTGGCAACGGTTATGCACTGTTCGCTGGATTGGAACGTGTTTTGGATTACTTGAAAAACTTTAAATTTACAGAAAGTGATTTGAATTATCTTCAAGAAGAACTCGGCTACAAGGAAGATTTTATCGAATATTTACGTACCGTCCGATTTACCGGAGATGTTTACTCGGTAGTAGAAGGCGAACTAGTCTTTCAAAATGAAGCGTTGATCCGTGTCGAGGCTCCTCTCGTAGAAGCGCAATTAATTGAAACTGCACTATTGAATATCGTTAATTACCAAACCTTAATTGCCACGAAAGCCAGTCGCATTAAACAAATCGTAAAAAAAGAACGGGTCATGGAATTTGGAACAAGACGTGCCCAAGAAATGGACGCTGCAATTTGGGGTTCTAGAGCTGCGTATATCGGTGGACTTGAAGCGACTAGCAACGCACGAGCTGGGAAAAAATTTGGTATTCCAGTAGCAGGTACGCACGCTCATTCAATGGTGCAAGCATACAAGGATGAATATGCTGCATTTCATGCATATGCTAAACGTCACAAAAACTGTGTGTTTTTAGTTGATACATACGATACCTTGAAATCTGGACTGCCTATTGCCATAAAGGTAGCGCAAGAATTAGGCGATAAAATCAACTTCCAAGGAATACGCTTAGATAGTGGAGATATCGCTTTCTTATCGAAAGAAGCGCGGAAAATGCTAGATGCTGCAGGCTTCACGGATACAGAAGTTGTAGTTTCAAATGATCTCGATGAATACACGATATTGAATTTAAAGGCACAGGGTGCTCGAGTAGATACATGGGGTATTGGGACAAAGCTAATCACGGCATACGATCAGCCAGCATTAGGAGCTGTTTATAAATTAGTAGCTATTGAAAACGACAGCGGTGAAATGGAAGATACCATTAAAATTTCCGGAAACGCTGAGAAAGTTACGACGCCGGGTCTGAAAAATGTTTACCGAATTATTGATAGAGAAAATGGTAAATCTGAAGGCGATTATATTGCTATGCACGACGAAGATCCGGCTTCTCAAGAACGTTTAAAAATGTTCCATCCGGTTCATACCTTCGTATCAAAGTTTGTGACGAATTTCGATGCAATCAATATCCATCAAAAAGTTGTTGAAAATGGTGAAATCATTTATGACAATCCAAGTGTGCAGGAAATGCAAAGCTACGGAATTAAAAATATGGATTTATTGTGGGATGAATACAAACGGTCGTTAAATCCTGAAGAGTACCCAGTCGACTTAAGTCAGAAATGCTGGAACAATAAAATGAAAAATATTCAAGAAGTACGGGAAGCAGTTCATGACTTTATCGAAGAGGAAGGAGGAGCTTAATGTCTACTTTGCAACAGCGAATTATTGATGAGTTAAAAGTAGAGCCTCTGATTCAACCGCAACAAAAGATTGAACAGATTGTAGTATTTTTAAAAGAGTATTTAAAGCATCATCCATTCTTGAAAGGATATATCTTAGGTATTTCTGGCGGACAGGATTCTACCCTGCTCGGTAAGCTAGCACAACTAGCAGTCAATCAGTTAAATGAAGAATCAACTGACGTTAAATACGGTTTTTATGCCATACGTTTGCCGTACGGTGTGCAGGTTGACGAACACGAAGCACAAGACGCTTTGGAGTTTATTCAACCGACTAAATTGTATACCATCAATATAAAAGAAGCAGTTGATGCCAGTGAACGTGCTTTAGAAAACGCCGGCATTATGTTGACTGATTTTGCCAAAGGCAACGAAAAAGCCCGGGAACGAATGAAAGCCCAATACTCAGCGGCAGCGATGCACAGTGCAGCCGTGCTCGGAACAGATCATGCAGCAGAAGCAATAACTGGGTTTTACACAAAATTTGGCGACGGTGCTGCTGATTTAACGCCATTATTTGGCTTAAACAAACGACAAGGGCGAGCAATGTTGCAAGAACTTGGTTGTCCTGAACACCTGTACATGAAAATTCCGACCGCAGATTTAGAAGACGATAAACCAGCGCTCCCTGACGAAGTGGCTTTGGGAGTGACTTATGAATTGATTGATGATTATTTGGAAGGTAAGAAAATTCCGCTAGATGCGCAGGAAAAGTTAGAAGGCCATTACTTGAGAACGCAGCATAAACGTCATTTGCCGATTACTATTTTCGATGATTTCTGGAAATAAATAATAAAAAGCAGGAAACCTTAAGGGATTCCTGCTTTTTATTTTAGGGAAATCGTGGGAAAAGATCTTATGCAGTTGAGTTATCACTTGTTTTTCGTTATGATTACGATAAGATTGCGATAATTCAAAACATTTTTGATTTATATTGGAGGAACCTATAGATGGATGCCAAACAACTATTGGAAAGAGTAATAGACAATATCGAAAAAGTTATTATCGGCAAACGCGATATTGCTGAATTGAGTATCGTGGCCATGCTGTCTCATGGTCATGTTTTACTAGAAGACGTACCGGGTGTCGGTAAAACGATGCTTGTCCGAGCATTAGCAAAATCAGTAGGCGCCGATTTTAAACGAATCCAATTTACGCCTGACTTATTGCCATCGGACGTGATTGGTGTGTCGATTTATAATCCGAAAGACATGGAATTTCATTTTCGAGCAGGGCCAATTATGGGCAATATCATATTAGCTGATGAAATAAACCGAACTTCTCCGAAAACACAGTCCTCTCTTCTTGAAGCGATGGAAGAAGCTTCCGTCACGATTGACGGAGTAACAATGCAAATTCCTAAACCATTCTTTGTGATGGCTACGCAAAACCCCATCGAATATGAAGGCACTTATCCGTTACCTGAAGCACAGCTTGATCGGTTTTTATTGAAAATTAAAATGGGCTATCCTACACCGAAAGAAGAAATGGAAGTATTAAATCGAGCACGCGCTGCGGCGCCAATCGAAGAATTAACTTCGGTCATTTCACTGAGCGAACTTTTGGAGCTTCAAGAGCAAGCGAAATTGATCAAAGTGGATGAAACAATACGCAGCTATATTGTCGATTTGTCTAGACAAACTCGTCAAGACGCTTATGTCTATTTAGGCGTGAGTCCGCGAGGGTCGATTGCATTGATGAAAGCCTCACAGGCTTACGCATTATTGAAAGGACGAGATTATGTAACGCCAGACGACGTCCAGTATTTGGCGAAATTCGTTTTCGGTCACCGAATTATGTTGCGTTCCGAGGCTCGTTATGATGGTATTACTGCAGAAGAAATCACAGAACGAATATTGGCAAAAACCCATGTACCTGTTCAAAGGCTTGTCGGTCAATGAGCCGAATGAAAAAAAATATTGGTTTATGGGGACGTTTGACTTCAGTAGTGCTGATTCTTTTTTTAACTTTCTCCTTTGCTATGTTTCAAGGAGGCTTTGTCAGCTGGTTTATTTTTTATATGTCTCTGCCGTTTACTATTTATTCGGTGTTACTGGCATTATATCCCATACAACACATTGTCGCTTCGAGAGAAATTCACACGACTCAGGTCAGAAAAGGCGGAAGTTTTTCTGCTACCGCCACTATTTACCGGAAAACTCCTTTTCCGCTACTTTATACTGTTGCCAGTGAACAAACCCACTCTCCTTCTCTCAACAAGCAAATGGCAGGGCAACATCAAAAGATGGTAGTTCCAGGATTTCGGAAGATCTCTTCTTGGACATATGTTATTGATCAAATGCCAAGAGGGGAACATGTACTAGAAGGTATTCACCTAGAAGTTGCTGATTTTTTTGGGTGGGTAAAAAAGACTGTATTATTGCCAGTTCAGCAAACAATTTTAGTATATCCGAATACAGTGGATATCGTTTATCGGCCGATGGAGTCACGTTACGATCAGGGAACGATGGCTGCCCCTTTCACATTAGTAAAAGACACGACCATGACTAGTGGACTTCGTGATTATCAACCCGGAGACCGTGTATCATGGATTCATTGGAAATCCTATGCGCGAACGCAAACATTGCGGACGAAAGAATTTGAGGATCGCCAGTCGCAAGAACTTTTTTTGCTAGACGATCGAAGAAATTCCGAGAAATTTGAACTTCAAGTAGAATTAGTTGCTTCTATTTTGCAATCGATCGTACGCGCAAATTCGAGCGTAGCTTATCTATCAGTGGGTCGCAACCGTAATTATTTCCCTTTAGTTCAAACCGAAGAGCACTTGCAGCGAATTATGTATCATTTGGCGAAAGTGCAAGATGATTTGGATAAACCAGTTGACCAAGCGATCGGTCGTGAGTTGCAGCAGATGAATACATCGAGCTTACTATATGTCACGAGTCAACTCTCGATGGATATGGTTCAGTCTATTCGGAAGAACGCTAAAAATTTGAGCAATTGCATGTGTTTAGTTGTCGCAACTAAAGGCGAGAATTTGCTGGCAGAGGAAGAAAAGGTACATCAATATGCTCGCTCAAAGGGATTTGTTGTTAAACGTGTAAGTCCTGAAAACTTTGCAACAGTGTTTACGGAGGTGAGCCGCCAATGACTTCCATAAGAAACAATAAAGTCTTTATGGCTATTTTATATGTACTGGTTTTTTTGATGCTAGCCGAGTGGCTGACGCCAGTTATTGTATTAACCGAAACAGGACATAAAGCGCTGTTTTTGATTTTTATTGCTGTCGGGTTGTTGATGGCTTTTCTGCGGGTTCCATGGTGGTTTTCCGGACCGATAAAACTTCTTTATATTTTATGGTTCATTGTCTATGTCTATACCGGTCACGTGTTTTTTACAGCTGATGCTATTGCGTTTCTTCAAACTGATGTCGGTTTGAATTTCTCAGCTTTAACGAGTCAGAACTGGGAGCAAACGACAGATGTTTTCCGAACGGTCTTGTTTTTTGTTTTGTTGTGGATGGCTATTTACTTAATCCATTACTGGGTTAGTTTTAGGTTAAGTATTTTCTTGTTCTATCTATTAACAGTTATTTTTATCGCCGTGCTGGATACCTTTAGTCCGTATTCAGGAGAAACGGCGATTGTTCGAATTATGGTCATTGGACTTCTTCTTGCGGGTCTATTGTATTTGGTACGCTGGATGGAAGGGCATCGTATTTTAGAACGTACGGATAAAATGGCTTTGTTTGCTGTACCCCTCGTGTTGCTGGTGGCGGCTTCGACAGCACTGGCGTTATATTTGCCCAAAGCAGATCCAGTTTGGCCGGATCCTGTGCCATTTCTCACCACCTTTTCTGGCCAAGGCGGGGCTGGTAGTGGAGGAACCATTGGTAGAATTGGCTACGGAGTAGATGATTCACGACTAGGCGGATCTTTTGTCGGAGACGATACCGCTGTTTTTCGTGCCGAAGTGTCAGAAGGTCAATATTGGAAAGTCGAATCGAAAGACACATATACAACAAAGGGATGGGAATTGACAGGAAATGTAGGGGAATCTGTTGTTTATGGAAACAGCGATACGGTTGATACTGATTTTGTTCCCGCAGAAGAGCTCGAATCAGCTCAATTGGCGATGGAGCAAGAGTTTCCGTTTGTACTATATCCCTATGGAACAAAATCTTTTTCAATGGAAGAGTCACCGGACTATCAATACAGTACAGCAGATCAACGTTTTGAGACTTACCGAAACGGTGAAGAATTCGAACCTAAGGCATACGAAGTATCCTTTAACGAACCGAATTTTAGTTTGACGGCATTGAGGGAGACAAGCCAAGTCGACTTAGCTGAATTGCCTATCGAGTTCGACCGGTTTTTGCAATTGCCGGACGAGTTGCCGGAACGTGTCCGAGATTTAGCTGTTGAAATTACAGGCGGTACTGAATCAGTTTATGATCAAGCACGTGCCATAGAACGATATTTCAGTACTGCTGGATTTGAATACAGTCAAACAGACATTCCGGTTCCTGAAGCGAACCAAGACTATGTAGATCAATTTTTATTTGAAACAAAAAGAGGATATTGCGATAATTTTTCAACCTCGATGGTGGTAATGCTCCGTTCTCTTGATATTCCAGCTCGTTGGGTCAAAGGATTTAACGAAGGAGAACTCATCAACTCGGGAGGAGACACCAACGTTTATCAAGTAACAAACAATAATGCACATTCATGGGTTGAAGCTTATATGCCAGGAGTTGGTTGGATGTTGTTCGAACCAACAATTGGGTTTACAGGATCTTCATCTATCGACTTCGACTTGGAGCTGGATGCAACAGACCCCGAACAGCCTGGTCAGCAAGAACAACCGTTAGCTGAAAAACCCGATACCGCAGAAGCCGAAGAGACCACTGTAGTTTCTGGGCCTTCTTTTTGGGATCGATTGACTGATTTTATTTCTATGAATCGGTGGAAACTTGTCTGGATGATTGTGGGGACGGTTCTACTTGCAGCGATTCTTTTCAAAATCCGTCATAAATGGATGCCAAAGTTATTAGTTGCTTATTACCGAATGAGCGGAGATAGACCCGAACGTTTTGAAAAGGCTTATCTGCGGTTATTAAAGCAATTGGAATTGTATGGCATTAATAAGAGACCCGGACAAACATTAAAATCTTATGCAGCATATATCGATGCGTTTTTCGGCACGAAAGAAATGACGGAATTAACCGATGCCTATGAGCGGATGATTTACGGCAATGATAGTGAATCCATTGACTGGCATGAGTTGAGGGAAAGTTGGGAAAACTTAATCAATCGGACAAGCGGTTGATTTTACAAGCTTTAACTTGTACAATTGATTAAATTATAAATTACAGGTGCCCTCATATATGTCCGGTAATATGGATCGGATGTCTCTACCAAGTCCCCGGAAATGACTTGACTATGAAGGTGGATGACGCATGCTTTTTGACATGTGCATTCGCCTTTTTGATGTAGAGCAGAAGAACGCGAGGTCCAATTTTCGCGTTCTTTTGTTATTTTGAAACCTAAATTAAATAGAAGAGGTGAAGGTTTTGCCAGTTAGTCCAATGTTGAAAGAACAGAAAAAAATCGTCGTTTTGGATTTTGGAAGTCAATACAATCAGTTGATTACTCGTCGCATCCGCGAAATCGGTGTATACAGCGAGCTTCATCCACATACAGTTACTGCTGAAGAAATCAAAGACATGAATGCTACAGGGATTATTTTCTCAGGTGGACCAAACTCCGTTTATGACGACAATGCATTTTCAATCGATGATGCTATTTTTGAAATGGGCTTACCGATTTTAGGAATTTGCTACGGTATGCAATTAATGGCGTTGCACCTTAAGGGCAATGTAGAAAAAGCGCAAAACCGAGAGTACGGCAAAGCAGAATTAAAGCTGACTAAGGAAAGTAAAATTTTCAATGGTCTTCCTGAAGAACAAATTGTTTGGATGAGCCATGGTGACTTAGTTACGGCTGCACCTCCAGGTTTTGATGTTATTGGAACAAGTGCTAGTTGCCCAATTGCCTCGATGGCTGACGAAAGTCGCGGATTCTACGGCGTTCAATTCCACCCAGAAGTCCGCCATACAATGCATGGCAACGATTTGCTTCGCAAATTCGTCTATGATGTTTGTGGCATGAAGGATGACTGGTCGATGGAAAACTACATTGAGTTGGAAATCGAAAAAATTCGTGAAGAAGTCGGCGACAAAAAAGTACTTTGTGCACTTAGCGGTGGAGTAGATTCGTCGGTAGTCGCTGTACTGATTCATAGAGCAATTGGCGACCAGTTGACTTGTATGTTCGTCGACCATGGCCTTCTTCGTAAAGGAGAAGCGGAAAGTGTCATGAAGACTTTTGCTGATGGTTTCAATATGAACGTGATCAAAATCGACGCGCGCGATCGTTTCATGAGCAAACTTGAAGGTGTTACAGATCCAGAGAAGAAACGTAAAATTATCGGCAACGAATTTATCTATGTATTCGATGACGAAGCTTCAAAATTAGAAGGTATGGATTTCCTTGCACAAGGAACGCTTTACACGGACATTATTGAAAGTGGCACAACAACGGCACAAACCATTAAATCTCACCACAATGTTGGCGGATTGCCAGATGACATGCAGTTTAAATTGATTGAGCCATTGAACACATTGTTCAAAGACGAAGTGCGCGTACTTGGAGCTGAACTTGGTATGCCAGACGAAATCGTTTGGCGCCAGCCATTCCCAGGCCCAGGATTAGGAATACGTATTATGGGAGCAGTTACAGAAGAAAAGTTGGAGATCGTTCGCGAGTCTGACTGGATCTTGCGTGATGAAATCAAAAAAGCGGGTCTTGATCGTGATATTTGGCAATACTTCACTGTTCTGCCGGACCTTCGCAGTGTAGGTGTAATGGGCGATGCCCGCACATATGATTACGCAATCGGTATCCGTGCAGTAACGTCAATTGACGGCATGACATCTGACTGGGCTCGCATTCCTTGGGATGTTTTAGAGAAAATCAGTGTCCGTTTAGTCAATGAAGTCGATCACATTAACCGTGTATTGTATGACATTACGAGCAAGCCACCTGCAACAATTGAGTGGGAATAATTTTTTGAGGTGTCAGCTAAACTAGCTGACACCTTTTTTTACGAACTTTTTTCATTTATTCTTTATAAATGTTCGTGTTTGGTATTGTTTAATGATTTTATACATGATATATTACGATAGAAATCAAATAAGCTTGTCGTATAATGTCGGGAATATGGCCCGAAAGTTTCTACCGAGTCACCGTAAATGACTCGACTACGATTTTAATCCGCTCCTAGTTGAGTAGGATGCCCTTCATTTCTGTTGAAGGGGTAAATCGAACGCATACGGCAAACTGCTGTATGCGTTTTTCTTTTGTAGAAATTATGCACAGGCATTCGGAGGAATCAATATGAAAAAGTATTTTCAGTTTGAAGAACTGGGAACAAATTACCGTCGGGAAATTATCGGCGGCTTAACAACATTTTTAGCGATGGCTTATATCTTAGTCGTCAATCCGTTAACTTTAACGCTGGAATCGGTTCCGGATTTTGATGATGCACTACGCATGAATTACGGAGCTGTATTTATGGCAACCGCTCTAGCTGCAGCTGTCGGATGTTTAATGATGGGAATACTGGCGAGATATCCAATCGCACTTGCTCCAGGAATGGGGTTAAATGCATTTTTTGCTTACACAGTTATCCTGACTTACGGAATTCCATGGCAAACGGCCTTAACAGGAGTTTTGTTTTCAGGTCTTATTTTTATTCTTCTTACGTTAACGGGTCTTCGTGAACTCATCATCAACTCAATACCTGCTGAATTAAAATATGCGGTTGGAGCAGGAATCGGACTTTATATAACTTTTATCGGATTGCAAAACGCTAATATTATCGTCGATAATCCAGCTACCTTAGTCGGATTAGGTGATCTATCAGATAGCTCAGCACTACTGGCTATTTTTGGTTTAATTATTACTGTCATCTTCATGGTCCGTGGTGTTCAAGGCGGAATCTTTTTTGGGATTTTAATTGCAGCAGTTGTCGGTATGATTTTTGGTGTAGTTAATTTGCCAAGCGCGATTATTGATCTGAATGTTCCGAGCATGGCACCGACTTTCGGTGTTGCGATTGATCCAATCGTTAACGATTTTGGTTCATTGTTGAATATTCAATTCCTTGTTATCGTATTAACATTTTTATTCGTCGACTTTTTTGATACAGCCGGAACACTAGTAGCTGTTGCTAATCAGGCAGGTTTGATGAAAGACAACAAACTCCCGAGAGCAAGCAAAGCATTATTGGCAGATTCAATTGCGACAGTCAGTGGAGCAATCTTCGGAACGTCAACAACGACTTCCTATATCGAGTCGACTGCAGGAGTTGCAGCTGGAGCACGCTCTGGATTTTCAGCCGTAGTCACGGGACTGCTGTTCCTCATTTCGATTCTCTTCTATCCGGTACTCGAAGTCATCACTAGTGCTGTGACAGCTCCAGCTTTGATCATTGTTGGGGTGTTAATGGTTTCAGCTTTAGGAAAAATAGATTGGACGAAATTTGAAATCGCTGTTCCGGCATTCTTAACGATGATAGCTATGCCACTTGGTTATAGTATTGCAACAGGCATCGCGATTGGATTTATCTTCTATCCAATTACAATGGTCGTAGCAGGTAAAGGCAAGCAGGTTCATCCAATCATGTATGGGTTGTTTGTGATTTTCGTTCTTTACTTCATTTTCTTGGTGTAATTATAAAGCGGCTATCCCATAAGTCTCGAACATAAAACAGACGGAGAAAAAGAAACTCTTTTTCTCCGTCTGTTTTTTTGAATCGCCGCCGAGAATGCAGAAAGTAGCTAAGGGATGCCAGCTGCTTATAGAAGAGTGTGGACCAATCCCACAATCTCAAACTCGAGATGTACTTTTTGAAGGTTCTAGAGGTGAATTCTATGGAGTGATCGCTTGTCCTTGATAGGCACGAACACACTTTATCGGTTAATTTTGCGTCCTCGTATCATCTTTAAGAGCGGCTTTGTCCTTTGCAGAAGTGGAATTTTTTAGATTCACAGGGGGATGACGACAATAAAGACGGTGACTCCTGCAAGAACAGTGTATCGTGAAGGCGGTGCAATCGGCTTAGGCAGGGCCAACAAAAAATGTCCATCGCAATAGGCATCAACTTACTCTGTTACAGTTAAAAAGGTTGCACTCAAAAGTCATTGTTCAAGACCTCTTGAGTGCAATGCTTTTTGTATTAGCGAAATTAAAAGTTGTATTCAATATACTATTATAGAAGGAACTCGAAAACCTTCTCTTTTTTTGGGGTACGCTAAAAAGAATTAGAACTTATGAAACGGGAATGGAGCAGTCTTGTCAGGACTTATTTACAGAAAAATTTCAATTGACGACCAACAGTGGGAATACCTTAAATATAAGGAGTAGTCTTCAATGTAAAGAGAGGATCTCCTTTCAAATTTGTAACAATTTCGTAATCTAATTATTAAGAGTTTTCTGTTATAATAAAGTTGTGAAAAAAACTTCATGAAAGTGTTGACTCTATATATGGAACCGTGTTATATTAATTGAGTCGCCAATGAGCGCGGCAAACTGAACCTTGAAAACTGAACAGCAAAACGTCAACGAAAGACGTCACGAGCACTTCGGTGCGAGAACGGCTTTTGCGAAGTTTGCCTTATGGCAATCAGAGCAAAGTTGTTTTCCTTCTCGGTGTTCGTGACGACAACTTACTGATCAGCATTACGCAGATCAAAGCGAATCGTGCGTCTTCGGACGGCGATACGCCAGCAGTATTGAGCAATCAACACTACTCTATAATGGAGAGTTTGATCCTGGCTCAGGACGAACGCTGGCGGCGTGCCTAATACATGCAAGTCGAGCGGAACCAGAGGAGCTTGCTCCTTCTGGTTTAGCGGCGGACGGGTGAGTAACACGTGGGCAACCTGCCCTGCAGATCGGGATAACTCCGGGAAACCGGTGCTAATACCGAATAGTTTGCGGCCTCTCCTGAGGCTGCACGGAAAGACGGTCTCGGCTGTCACTGCAGGATGGGCCCGCGGCGCATTAGCTAGTTGGTGGGGTAATGGCCTACCAAGGCGACGATGCGTAGCCGACCTGAGAGGGTGATCGGCCACACTGGGACTGAGACACGGCCCAGACTCCTACGGGAGGCAGCAGTAGGGAATCTTCCGCAATGGACGAAAGTCTGACGGAGCAACGCCGCGTGAGTGACGAAGGTTTTCGGATCGTAAAACTCTGTTGTGAGGGAAGAACAAGTACCAAGTAACTACTGGTACCTTGACGGTACCTCACCAGAAAGCCACGGCTAACTACGTGCCAGCAGCCGCGGTAATACGTAGGTGGCAAGCGTTGTCCGGAATTATTGGGCGTAAAGCGCGCGCAGGCGGTTCCTTAAGTCCGATGTGAAAGCCCACGGCTCAACCGTGGAGGGTCATTGGAAACTGGGGAACTTGAGTGCAGAAGAGGAAAGTGGAATTCCATGTGTAGCGGTGAAATGCGTAGAGATGTGGAGGAACACCAGTGGCGAAGGCGACTTTCTGGTCTGTAACTGACGCTGAGGCGCGAAAGCGTGGGGAGCAAACAGGATTAGATACCCTGGTAGTCCACGCCGTAAACGATGAGTGCTAAGTGTTAGGGGGTTTCCGCCCCTTAGTGCTGCAGCTAACGCATTAAGCACTCCGCCTGGGGAGTACGGCCGCAAGGCTGAAACTCAAAGGAATTGACGGGGGCCCGCACAAGCGGTGGAGCATGTGGTTTAATTCGAAGCAACGCGAAGAACCTTACCAGGTCTTGACATCCCACTGACCGGTGTAGAGATACGCTTTTCCCTTCGGGGACAGTGGTGACAGGTGGTGCATGGTTGTCGTCAGCTCGTGTCGTGAGATGTTGGGTTAAGTCCCGCAACGAGCGCAACCCTTGATCTTAGTTGCCAGCATTCAGTTGGGCACTCTAAGGTGACTGCCGGTGACAAACCGGAGGAAGGTGGGGATGACGTCAAATCATCATGCCCCTTATGACCTGGGCTACACACGTGCTACAATGGACGGTACAAAGGGCTGCAACCCCGCGAGGGCAAGCCAATCCCAGAAAACCGTTCTCAGTTCGGATTGCAGGCTGCAACTCGCCTGCATGAAGCCGGAATCGCTAGTAATCGTGGATCAGCATGCCACGGTGAATACGTTCCCGGGCCTTGTACACACCGCCCGTCACACCACGAGAGTTTGTAACACCCGAAGTCGGTGAGGTAACCCTTGTGGAGCCAGCCGCCGAAGGTGGGACAGATGATTGGGGTGAAGTCGTAACAAGGTAGCCGTATCGGAAGGTGCGGCTGGATCACCTCCTTTCTAAGGATAAATTCGGAACCGAGCTTGGCTCGGGGTTGACGTTTTGCGTTCAGTTTTGAAGGTTCACCTTCAGGCGGCAACGCCTTTTTTTGTGACTTTCACTCTTGTTCTTTGAAAACTGGATAAAACGACATTGAAACAAAGCAAGTAATTCAAGTACGCGTGACGATTTCGTCACAACTTTTTAATTAACCAGTGGTTAAGTTAGAAAGGGCGCACGGTGGATGCCTTGGCACTAGGAGCCGAAGAAGGACGGCACTAACACCGATATGCTTCGGGGAGCTGTAAGTGAGCTGTGATCCGGAGATTTCCGAATGGGGAAACCCACTGCCTTTAATCGGGTAGTATCCATGTGTGAATCTATAGCACATGAGAAGGCAGACCCAGGGAACTGAAACATCTAAGTACCTGGAGGAAGAGAAAGCAAATGCGATTCCCTGAGTAGCGGCGAGCGAAACGGGATCAGCCCAAACCAAGAGGCTTGCCTCTTGGGGTTGTAGGACACTCTATACGGAGTTACAAAAGATAGGATTAGGCGAAGCGACCTGGAACGGTCCGCCGCAGCGGGTAACAGCCCCGTAGCCGAAAACCCTATCCCTCCAGAGTGGATCCTGAGTACGGCGGAACACGTGAAATTCCGTCGGAATCTGGGAGGACCATCTCCCAAGGCTAAATACTTCCTAGTGACCGATAGTGAACCAGTACCGTGAGGGAAAGGTGAAAAGCACCCCGGAAGGGGAGTGAAATAGATCCTGAAACCGTGTGCCTACAAGTAGTCAAAGCCCGTTAATGGGTGATGGCGTGCCTTTTGTAGAATGAACCGGCGAGTTACGATTGCATGCAAGGTTAAGCTGAGAAGGCGGAGCCGCAGCGAAAGCGAGTCTGAATAGGGCGACAGAGTATGCAGTTGTAGACCCGAAACCAGGTGATCTACCCATGTCCAGGGTGAAGGTAAGGTAACACTTACTGGAGGCCCGAACCCACGCACGTTGAAAAGTGCGGGGATGAGGTGTGGGTAGCGGAGAAATTCCAATCGAACCTGGAGATAGCTGGTTCTCTCCGAAATAGCTTTAGGGCTAGCCTCAAGATTGAGAATCCTGGAGGTAGAGCACTGTTTGGACTAGGGGCCCATCCCGGGTTACCGAATTCAGACAAACTCCGAATGCCAGTGATTTATGCTTGGGAGTCAGACTGCGAGTGATAAGATCCGTAGTCAAGAGGGAAACAGCCCAGACCACCAGCTAAGGTCCCCAAATATCCGTTAAGTGGAAAAGGATGTGGCGTTGCTTAGACAACCAGGATGTTGGCTTAGAAGCAGCCATCATTTAAAGAGTGCGTAATAGCTCACTGGTCGAGTGACACTGCGCCGAAAATGTACCGGGGCTAAACGGATTACCGAAGCTGTGGATGGATCTCGTTAGAGATCCGTGGTAGGAGAGCGTTCTAAGGGCGTTGAAGTCAGACCGGAAGGACTGGTGGAGCGCTTAGAAGTGAGAATGCCGGTATGAGTAACGAAAGACGGGTGAGAATCCCGTCCACCGAATGCCTAAGGTTTCCTGAGGAAGGCTCGTCC
Source organism: Planococcus kocurii (assembly GCF_001465835.2). NCBI lineage: Bacteria > Bacillati > Bacillota > Bacilli > Caryophanales > Caryophanaceae > Planococcus > Planococcus kocurii. The sequence goes on along the minus strand of NZ_CP013661.2, from coordinate 837,102 downwards.
GCTCAGGGTTAGTCGGGACCTAAGTCGAGGCCGATAGGCGTAGACGATGGACAACAGGTTGATATTCCTGTACCACCTCCCCGCCGTTTGAGCAATGGGGGGACGCAGAAGGATAAGGAGAGCGTGCCGTTGGTTGTGCACGTCCAAGCAGTGAGGCGTGAAATGAGGCAAATCCCATTTCTAATACGTTGAGCTGTGACGGCAAGAGGGTTTACCCTTGAGTCCCTGATTTCACACTGCCAAGAAAAGCCTCTAGCGAGGCGGGAGGTGCCCGTACCGCAAACCGACACAGGTAGGCGAGAAGAGAATTCTAAGGTGAGCGAGTGAACTCTCGTTAAGGAACTCGGCAAAATGACCCCGTAACTTCGGGAGAAGGGGTGCTCTGGTAGGGTGAATAGCCCGAGAGAGCCGCAGTGAATAGGCCCAGGCGACTGTTTAGCAAAAACACAGGTCTCTGCAAAACCGTAAGGTGACGTATAGGGGCTGACGCCTGCCCGGTGCTGGAAGGTTAAGAGGAGTGCTTAGCGCAAGCGAAGGTGCGAATTGAAGCCCCAGTAAACGGCGGCCGTAACTATAACGGTCCTAAGGTAGCGAAATTCCTTGTCGGGTAAGTTCCGACCCGCACGAAAGGCGTAACGATCTGGGCACTGTCTCAACGAGAGACTCGGTGAAATTATAGTACCTGTGAAGATGCAGGTTACCCGCGACAGGACGGAAAGACCCCGTGGAGCTTTACTGTAGCCTGATATTGAATTTTGGTGCAACTTGTACAGGATAGGTAGGAGCCTGAGATTCCGGAGCGCTAGCTTCGGAGGAGGCGTCAGTGGGATACTACCCTGGTTGTATTGAAATTCTAACCCACAAGCCTGATCGGCTTGGGAGACAGTGTCAGGCGGGCAGTTTGACTGGGGCGGTCGCCTCCTAAAGAGTAACGGAGGCGCCCAAAGGTTCCCTCAGAATGGTTGGAAATCATTCGTAGAGTGTAAAGGCAGAAGGGAGCTTGACTGCGAGACGTACAGGTCGAGCAGGGTCGAAAGACGGGCTTAGTGATCCGGTGGTTCCGCATGGAAGGGCCATCGCTCAACGGATAAAAGCTACCCCGGGGATAACAGGCTTATCTCCCCCAAGAGTCCACATCGACGGGGAGGTTTGGCACCTCGATGTCGGCTCATCGCATCCTGGGGCTGTAGTCGGTCCCAAGGGTTGGGCTGTTCGCCCATTAAAGCGGTACGCGAGCTGGGTTCAGAACGTCGTGAGACAGTTCGGTCCCTATCCGTCGCGGGCGCAGGAAATTTGAGAGGAGCTGTCCTTAGTACGAGAGGACCGGGATGGACACACCGCTGGTGTACCAGTTGTTCTGCCAAGGGCATCGCTGGGTAGCTATGTGTGGCCGGGATAAGTGCTGAAAGCATCTAAGCACGAAGCCCCCCTCAAGATGAGATTTCCCATTGCGCAAGCAAGTAAGATCCCTCAAAGACGATGAGGTAGATAGGTTCGAGGTGGAAGCGTAGCGATACGTGCAGCTGACGAATACTAATCGATCGAGGACTTAACCAACACACTGTATGCGAAAAACTTGCTTGTTTCACCTGTCGTTTATCCAGTTTTGAGTGAACAAACACTCAACCAAATAGTCCAGTGATGATGGCAAAGAGGCCACACCCGTTCCCATCCCGAACACGGCAGTTAAGCTCTTTTGCGCTGATGGTAGTTGGGGGTTTCCCCCTGTGAGAGTAAGACGTCGCTGGGCACATGAAAAAAAGTCGTTACCGATTCCGGTAACGGCTTTTTTTGTGTAAAGAAAATAATGAATTAAATCTTCATGCACTTTGATTAAGCAATACATGAGGGGTGTTCTATTGAATACAACGTGCTCGTGCAAAAATGCCATAAGGATTTGCAGTCAAATCACATATAAAGTTGTCGGTCAACAGCATGCGTCGGAAGCCGATAAGCGATAAAGCTAGTATTTGGACAGTTTTTTAAAAGAAAATTGTAGATTGTCGTAGCCAGTCAAACACTTAGAAAATAAAAATAACTCAAGTGGGTACACCGTAGTTAACGCGAATCAACTAAAGGAGTATCCCCAGAGCGATGTCCACATGATATTACGGGAAGGTGTGCGAATCGAGTGTTATTGCCTGAAAGAAAAATCACTGTCCTATATAGCGAAACAGCTAGAACGAAGCAAAAGCACCATCCACTATGAAGTGAAACGCTGTAAGCTTTGCGACGCTCTGTTGGCACAGGCTGATTACGAGGCCAGACCTGAACTAGACGATCGGTCAATCAAGAAGACGATTATATCCTATCCAAACTAAAGCTCGACTGGTCACCAGAATGCCTCGTCGGACGGTACTGGAAAATGCATCAAAAATCTTTTCCCATCCGTGTTTCGAGCATTACCGGTAAGGGACTCTCGGCTTGTTCAACCTGTCCCAAAAGATACTGATCCGCAAAAAAGTTAAAGAATAACGAGGTGAAACACGAGGCAAGCTGCCTTGTCTGAAAAAAATCCATGCACGTTTGGCGCCTCGAAGCCAAGTGGGACATTGGGAAATCGGCACCGTCATCGGCATGTCGCACAAGAGCCAGATTCTCACATTGACGGAACGTACCACCCGTTTTGAGAGGAGCTATAAGTTAGCTGCGAAAATGGTAAGTGAAACCGCACAGGCCATCATCCATATGTTGAAAAACCTGCCAAAAAAAGTGGTGAAATCCATTGCCGCCGACCGAGGCACGGAATTTCACGGCTGGATCGAAGTGGAGAAAGCGTTGGAGATCCCGTTTTACTTCTCAAATCCGAGTGTTCCTGGTCAGCGTGTCACGAATGAGAACAGTAACGGTCGTATTCGGCGCACGTATCCAAAAGGAACTGACTTCAGCCGCATGACCTAAAAAGAGACATTGGACTTTCTACTGGTATTCCACCAGGTTCCCCGGAAAATATTGAATTACAATAGGTTCTTTGAGGTATTCATGAATTTCTTGCCATGTTCGACTTGAATTGACAATTTACGAATAGAACTTCACAAAGACACATAATCGGTATCTCAAACAGCTAGATGCTTGTGTCTTATACGTTTGACTGAGAAGCTTTAGTACATAGAAGTGTTGTTTGATTTAGGAGAAAAGGATTAGATGGCCCCAGCGCGTTTTACACATGGTAGCGATTGCTTTGACCGAAACGTCACAGACTGGTGACAACCCGGATTTCATGTTCTTCAAGGCCAGTGAAAAAGAAGATACGATGCCGATTCAGTGAGCGCGATTGTGACGTGCTTAGCCGGTAAGTAAAGTCACGTGTGACAGTGTATTTTTTTCCAGCAGGCGGTCGATAAGACGACATTCTCTTTCGTCTGGATAACGAAATTTTGTTTGCTGTTGAAGTAGATGGGATCTTGAAACGGGATAAGCCGAGAGTAGATAAATTTTCGCTAATCGGTCCATCGTGTACCAGACCGGTGTTTCTACCAAGCGATACGGCACGTAGCTTACATGGAGCTTAATGCCGAGCCTTTCACTGTGATAAAGCACCTATGAAAGACAATTTTCCCCTGCGATAAGGGAAGTGAAATGCACTAAAAGGAGCGAGTTAAGAATTTTGAACACACGTTGTGCTGGCCGATTGTATTTGTTTATAATCATAGAAAAATCCTGGTTCATTAGTTGATTATTTAATGCTTTTTTCTTTTTGGAAAGCGTTGAGTACTATTCCTGCGGAAGTTCCACCATTTCCGAAACTGCGTCACCAAGTACTTCATCTTATTTGTCCGTAGGAAGTTTTTGTGCAGTATCTTAGTACCTGATAAGTTCGGAGATCTGTTCTTCTATGAGAAATTTTTGAAGTGAATTTGGAAACAATATATGCTAGTGTATCTATCTATAGTAACTTGTCATGTTTCTGTGCATTGTTATTTTGTGTTGTACAGGTAGTAAAGCTTACCAAATAATTGCTGCTTGGGTATCGCATATAAAGAGTTAGGTCTAACGTCGGCAAATCGAAATCAAAGTGATTGTTTACCTGTTAGTTTATTTAAACGACGTCGAGCAACTAAATCTGGAAATCAAACTCTTTAGAGTTGCTTTAGAAATTGACTTTCAAGGATTTTTTAGAATAAAGTTAGTAGTTAGTTCGAAGACACACTATTAGTACCGACTATCGCCACGTTACCTAACCAATTTTATAAAAATTCTACTATCTCTACAAAGAGCCAATTGATAGTTACTCGCTATAGACAATTTGACGTGCTAGCGTTTGGAGTAGAAAAATATGAAGCATTAGACAAACACTTAATACACAAGGCTTTTCTCTCTTGCATTCTTAAGATTTTTAACATAGTATGAAAATTAATTGTTAATGAAAATCAGAGGGGTGTAAAGATTGGATATAAACCCATGGATTATGGTGCTAATAATTTTTTCAATCAATATTGTGTATGTAACTTTTTTCACATTGCGAATGATTATGACGTTAAAAGGCTATCGCTATTTAGCAGCAGCCGTTAGTATGGTAGAGGTTGTTATATACATAGTAGGACTTGGATTGGTTCTTGATAATCTTGATCAAATTCAAAACCTGGTTGCTTATGCATTAGGTTACGGATCAGGGGTTGTTATCGGTTCTAAAATCGAGGAAAAAATGGCTCTTGGTTATATTACGGTAAACGTTATTACGAGTGAAGCCGGAGAGTATTTGCCTAAGCAACTTCGCGAAAAAGGCTACGGTGTCACGGATTGGAATACCAATGGGCGTGACGGGGATCGGCAATCGATGCAAATTTTAACTCCGCGAAAAATGGAACTAAAGCTATACAAAGCGATTCAAGAGCTTGATCCAAAAGCTTTTATTATTGCGTATGAACCTAAAACAATTCATGGCGGATTTTGGGTAAAGTCAGTGAAAAGGGGCAACTTGTTTAAATGAGTAAGAATACAGTGTGGTTTGAAGTTGAAGAACATGAATCTATTTCGGAATGTCTGGATCGGATGAAAGCGGAAGGCTACGCAGCAGTTGGACGAAAAGAGGAGCCTCTGTTTCAGGAAGTAAATGGCCAACCAGTACCTATTAGGCAAATCGTCAAGTTTAAAGGAGATAAACTAGAATAAAGATAAGTCAGACCTTATAAAGACGAACGATTAAATAATTGTATAACTTATTGTTCGACTTTATCATTGACGTAGTTTCGTCGTCTTGTTATGATAAGTGAGGATACCCCATATATGCAGAAGAATTGGCTTCTGCGTCTCTACCAGGACACCGTAAATGTCCGGACTATGCGGGAAAGCAACTTATTGGTCGTAAAGCGAAGGATGTGCTTCTTTATGCCATCATTTAAAATTCGTATCATTTACAGTCCTTAAGTAAACTGCTTTTCACGTAATGTGAGCAGTTTACTTAAGGACTTTTTATTTTTTAAAAGGAGAGTGCAATCGATGAATCCGCGAATTGGCGTCATTATGGGAAGTACGAGTGATTGGGAAACAATGAAGCATGCGTGTGATGTATTAGATGAACTGGGATTAAGCTACGAAAAGAAAGTGGTTTCAGCGCACCGGACACCGGATTTAATGTTCAGCTATGCAGAACAAGCACGTGAACGTGGATTGCACGTGATTATTGCAGGGGCAGGCGGTGCTGCTCATTTGCCAGGTATGGTAGCAGCCAAAACAACTTTACCGGTTATCGGTGTACCTGTTCAATCAAAAGCGTTAAACGGCTTAGATTCCTTATTATCAATCGTTCAGATGCCTGGCGGAGTTCCAGTGGCGACTGTCGCTATCGGCAAAGCTGGAGCTGTAAATGCTGGGTTACTAGCAGCGCAAATACTGGGGACGGTAGATGAGCAGGCAGCACAAGCATTGCATGAAAGAAGAGATCGCATCACAGCAGCAGTTCTAGAAAGTTCGGGGGATTTGGTATGACAAAAACCATATTACCTGGACAAACGATTGGCATTATCGGCGGCGGTCAATTAGGACGCATGATGGCGCTTGCTGCAAAAGAAGCAGGATTTAAAATTGCTGTTCTCGATCCAGCTATGGATTCACCAACAGGTCAAGTTGCGGATATACAAATCGTTGCACCGTTTAATGATCAGCATGCGTTAGAAGAGTTAGCTGAAGTGAGTGACGTCATTACTTATGAGTTTGAAAATATAGATGTAGACGGGCTATCAAAATTAGCAGAAATCGCTTATGTGCCGCAAGGATCTGAATTGATTCGTGTGACACAAAATCGAATTGTTGAAAAACAAGCGATTTCTGAAGCTGGTGTTGTCGTGGCAGATTATGTTACAGCTTCTACGTTTGAAGAGTTAAAAGAAAAAAGTAGTCAATTGTCATTTCCATTCGTTGTGAAAACAGCACGAGGTGGGTATGACGGCAAGGGGCAACAAACTGTTTCTTCTATAGAAGAACTTTCTTTAGCCAAAAGATTATTCACAAATGGCGAATGTGTTGCTGAAGCTTTTGTAGAATTCACAAAAGAAATTTCCGTTATTATTCAACGCAACGTACACGGTGAAACAGCTATTTTGCCGATTGGTGAAAATATTCATAAAGACCATATTTTACATGAGACGATTGTTCCAGCAAGAATCGATAAAAAGACAATGGATGAGGCGAAAAAAGCAGCTGAAAAAATTGCGACTCATCTCAATATGGTAGGCACATTAGCCGTTGAAATGTTCGTGTTAGAAGACGGTGGCATTATCGTCAATGAATTGGCGCCACGTCCTCATAATTCAGGTCATTATTCAATCGAAGCGACAAACATATCGCAGTTCCATCAACATATCCGTGCCATTTGCGGCTGGCCACTAAGACAGCCAATCCTTTGGTCTCAAGCAGTAATGGTCAACGTGTTAGGTGAGCATGTCGCGCCACTTGCTTCAAAAATAGCACAATTTCCAAATTGGTCGATTCATTTGTACGGAAAAGACGAAGCAAAGCAGAAACGGAAGATGGGACATGTTACGATATTAACGGAAGACTTAGAGGCAACTTTAGGTGAAATAGATAGATCTGGCATTTGGCCAGAATAATTGGAGGAACTAATTTATGATCGCACGTTACACAAGACCCGAAATGGGCGCAATTTGGACAGAAGAAAACAAATACAATGCATGGCTAGAAGTTGAAATTTTAGCATGTGAAGCTTGGGCAGAAATCGGAGATATTCCGAAAGAAGACGTAGCCAAAATTCGTAAAGACGCTTCTTTTTCAGTAGATCGCATTTTGGAAATTGAAGAAGAAACACGTCATGATGTAGTTGCTTTTACAAGAGCAGTATCCGAAACGCTTGGCGAAGAACGCAAATGGGTTCATTACGGCTTAACTTCAACAGACGTTGTTGATACCGCATTGTCTTACTTGTTAAAACAAGCAAACGTCATTATCCGTAAAGACTTAACAAACTTTATCGAAATTCTTGCGAATAAAGCAAAAGAACATAAAATGACGGTCATGATGGGCCGTACACATGGTGTGCATGCAGAACCAACAACTTTCGGTTTGAAACTTGCATTATGGCACGAAGAAATGAAACGTAACTTAGAACGTTTCGAAGCGGCAGCAGCTTCAATTGAAACAGGCAAAATGTCTGGTGCAGTTGGAACGTACGCTAATATTGATCCATTTGTTGAAGCATATGTCTGCAAAGAGTTAGGTCTTGCAGCATCACCTATTTCCACACAAACATTGCAACGCGATCGTCACGCACAGTATTTAAGTGTACTCGCATTGATTGGTTCATCTGTTGAGAAATTTGCGACAGAAATTCGCGGATTGCAAAAATCGGAAACACGCGAAGTAGAAGAGTTTTTTGCAAAAGGCCAAAAAGGTTCTTCTGCAATGCCACATAAACGTAACCCAATCGGTTCTGAAAACATGACGGGCCTTGCACGTTTAATCCGTGGCTACATGCTAACAGCTTACGAAAACGTATCTTTATGGCACGAACGCGACATTTCGCATTCATCAGCAGAACGTGTGATTTTACCAGATGCAACGATTGCGCTTAACTACATGTTAAATCGTTTCGGTAATATCGTGAAAAACTTAACAGTGTTCCCAGAGAACATGAAACGCAATATGGATTCAACGTTAGGTTTGATTTATTCACAGCGTGTGTTGTTGGCATTGATCGATAAAGGGATGGCTCGCGAGGCAGCTTACGATACCGTTCAGCCATGTGCGATGGAAGCTTGGGAAAACCAAACGCATTTCCGCAAAATTGTGGAAGCAAATGACACGATTACAGCTAAGCTATCTAAAGAAGAATTGGATGATTGCTTTGATTACAATCACCACTTGCAACAAGTAGACATGATTTTCAACCGACTTGGATTAAACTAAACGGGGGCTTCTGAAAATGGAAAAAGGTCAGCTATTGTACGAAGGAAAAGCAAAACGCCTGTATGCAACGGATGAACAGGGAATTTTGTGGGTGGAATATAAAGATTCAGCAACGGCTTTCAACGGTGAGAAAAAAGAAGAAATTACCGGGAAAGGCATTTTGAACAATAAAATCACGTCACTGATTTTCACAAAATTGCAGGAAGCAGGCATTGCGTCTCATTTCGTTAAGCAATTGTCTGATCACGAACAATTGGTGCAAAGTGTAAGCATCATTCCATTGGAAGTAGTGGTCCGGAACATCACAGCGGGCAGCATGGCCAAACGTCTTGGCATTGAAGAAGGCGTGGCCATTAGCCGTCCGGTTGTGGAGTTCTATTTGAAAGATGATGAATTGGGCGATCCACTAATTACAGATGATCATGTTGATATGCTAAAGCTGGCAACTGCAGAGGAAGTGGCAGTGCTCAAGCAAAAGGCACGCGAAATTAATGAAGTGTTAATCGGCTTTTTTAAAGAAATTGGCGTAGATCTTGTTGATTTTAAAATTGAATTTGGCCGTGACAAAAATGGTCAAATTTTATTGGCAGATGAAATTTCGCCGGACACTTGCCGGCTTTGGGATATGAAAACAAAACAAAAGCTTGATAAAGACGTATTCCGCCGCAATCTTGGGAATTTGACAGAAGCGTACGAACTCATTTTAACTCGTCTAGGAGGACAACACTCATGAAAAAAGTAAAAGTATACGTAACATTACGTGAAAGTGTATTGGACCCGCAAGGTTCTGCAGTTATGGGCTCTCTTCATAAAATGGGCTATGATGAAGTGGCAGATGTACGAATTGGCAAATACCTAGAATTGGTTATTGAAGACAGCGAACGCAATGTAGATTCTTTAGTAAATGAATTATGTCATCGACTTTTAGCAAACACTGTAATTGAAGATTACCGTTATGAAATTGAGGAGGTTGTCTCGCAATGAAATTCGCAGTAATTGTTTTCCCAGGTTCGAATTGTGATTTGGACATGTACCATGCGGTCAAAGATGAATTAGGTGAAGAAGCAGAGTACGTATGGCATGACTCAAAAGATTTGAGCAGCTATGACGGGATTTTACTACCAGGCGGATTTTCATACGGCGATTACTTGCGTTGCGGCGCGATCGCTCAATTCTCTGGAGTCATGGATGAAGTAAGAAAAGCGGCTGAAGCAGGCAAGCCGGTTCTTGGAATCTGTAATGGTTTCCAAATCTTAACGGAAGCGGGTCTTTTGCCAGGCGTTCTTTTACGTAACAAAAACTTGAAGTTCATGTGCCGTACTGTTGGATTGAAAGTAGAAAACAACAATACCTTGTTCACAAATGAATACGAACAAGGTGAAGAAATCCAAATTCCAATCGCTCACGGAGAAGGCAATTATTATTGCGATGATGCGACATACAATCACCTTAAAGAAAACAATCAGATCGTCTTTACGTATGCAGATGATTTTAACGGCAGTCGAAACAACATTGCAGGAATCATTAACGAACGCGGAAACGTGCTAGGCATGATGCCGCATCCTGAACGTGCAGTATCAGAGTTAATCGGCGGCAAAGATGGCTTGGCTTTATTTAGATCAATCGTTAAACAGTGGAGGGAATCACATGTCAGTCATGCTTGAACCAAATGCTGCTCAAATAAAAGAACAAAAAGTATATCAACAAATGGGCTTATCGGACGCGGAATTTGAAATGGTTGAAAAGATTTTAGGAAGATTGCCAAACTATACGGAAACAGGTTTGTTTTCAGTTATGTGGTCTGAGCATTGTTCGTATAAAAACTCGAAACCCGTTCTTGCGAAATTCCCGACTAAAGGTGAACGTGTTCTTCAAGGACCTGGTGAAGGTGCTGGGATTGTCGACATCGGTGACGGACAAGCGGTCGTTTTCAAAATGGAATCGCATAACCACCCGTCAGCTATTGAACCTTATCAAGGAGCGGCTACTGGAGTTGGCGGCATTATTCGTGATGTCTTTTCAATGGGCGCACGTCCAATTGCGTTGCTGAACTCATTACGCTTTGGTGAATTAACAACACCCCGCGTGAAATACTTGTTTGAAGAAGTTGTTGCGGGAATTGCCGGATACGGAAACTGTATCGGAATTCCAACAGTGGGCGGAGAAATTCAATTTGATGAATGTTACGATGGCAATCCATTAGTGAACGCGATGTGTGTCGGATTGATTAATCATGAAGATATTCAAAAAGGAATTGCCAAAGGTACAGGTAACCCGGTCATGTACGTTGGCGCTAAAACAGGACGCGACGGCATTCACGGAGCCACTTTTGCTTCTGAAGAATTAACGGATGGCTCTGATAAAAACCGTCCTGCAGTACAAGTGGGTGACCCGTTTATGGAGAAACTGTTGCTTGAAGCTTGTTTAGAACTAATCAAGTCAGATGCGTTAATCGGGATTCAAGATATGGGTGCTGCTGGACTGACTTCTTCTTCAGCGGAAATGGCTTCTAAAGCAGGTTCAGGAATCGAAATGGACCTGGATCACATTCCACAACGTGAAACAGGGATGACAGCATACGAAATGATGCTTTCTGAATCACAAGAACGGATGTTAATCGTGGTTAAAGCTGGTCGTGAGCCTGAAATCGTTGAGTTGTTCGAGAAATACGGCTTAGATGCCGTGACAGTCGGTACGGTAACAGATGATTCGACATTACGTTTAAAACATAAAGGTGAAATTGTTGCAGAAGTTCCTGTTGACGCACTTGCAGAAGATGCGCCGGTTTACCATAAGCCTTCAGCTGTACCTGCGTACTTTACAGAGTTCCAACAAATGGACAACGTAGAGCCAAAAGTAACGGATTTCAATGAAACCTTAACCGCTTTATTAAAACAACCGACGATTGCTTCTAAAGAGTGGGTTTATGATCAATACGACCACCAAGTGCGCACAAGCACTGTGGTAAGCCCAGGGTCGGATGCTGCAGTTGTCCGTGTCCGTGGTACGAACAAAGGTTTAGCCATGACGACTGACTGTAACTCTCGCTATATTTACTTGGATCCAGAAGTGGGCGGTAAAATTGCGGTAGCAGAAGCAGCACGTAATGTTGTCGTATCAGGTGCGAAACCACTTGCGATTACAGATTGCTTAAACTTTGGGAATCCAGAAAAACCAGAAATCTTCTGGCAGTTAGAAAAAGCAGCAGACGGTATGTCTGAAGCATGTACCATCTTAGATTCTCCAGTTATCGGCGGAAACGTCTCGTTATACAATGAAACAAACGGTACGGCTATTTATCCAACACCAACAATCGGTATGGTCGGGCTTGTTGAAGACCTTGCACATGTAACAACGCAAGACGTTAAAACACAAGACGACTTTGTTTACTTGATTGGTGAAAGCTTTACAGAATTTGGCGGAAGTGAATTACAGAAGATGGTCGAGGGACGTATTTTCGGTAAAGCACCAGCGATCGATTTAACAGTCGAAGCACAGCGCCAACAAGAAATTTTATCGGCGATTCAACAAGGACTCGTTGCATCTGCACATGACGTTGCTGAAGGTGGCGTGGCTGTTGCATTAGCTGAAAAAACCTTTGGTAACGAATTAGGCATGGAAGTCACGTTGTCTGGATCTGCAACAACTGCTTTGTTCAGTGAATCGCAATCACGCTTTGTGGTAACAGTTAGCCCAGAAAACGCAGAACAGTTCGAGAAAGTCGTATCAGATGCTAAGAAAGTCGGCCAAGTCACGGGAGACAAATTTGTAATCAACGGTGAAGACGGTACGACTTGGATTAACGAATCCGTCGCAACGCTTCGCTCAGCTTGGAAAGGAGCTATCCCATGCTTGCTGAAATCAGAAGCTTAAATGAAGAATGTGGTGTCTTTGGAATATGGGGACATCCGAATGCGACGCAATTGACGTATTACGGATTGCACGCTTTACAACACCGCGGTCAAGAAGGTGCTGGAATTGTTTCAACTGATGGAGAAGCTCTTCTCCCATTAAAAGGTGAAGGCATGGTCAGTGAAGTGTTTACGCCTGAAAAAATAGAGAAAATAGCAGGACATGCCGCAATTGGCCATGTTCGCTATGCAACAGCAGGAGGCAGCGGCATTGAAAATGTCCAGCCTCTGCTCTTTAACTCAACTACTGGTAGTTTGGCGATTTCACATAACGGTAATTTAGTCAATGCCACGCAGTTAAAAGGACACCTAGAACGTCAGGGCAGTATTTTCCAAACAACTTCAGATACAGAAGTGTTGGCACATTTAATTAAACGAAGCGGCTATGCGACGTTTGAAGAGAAAGCGAAAAATGCGTTGTCTTTATTAAAAGGCGCTTTTGCTTGTGTAATTTTGACTGAAGAAGCGATGTATATTGCGTTGGATCCAAATGGCTTACGTCCGTTGTCTCTTGGTAAATTGGGGGATGCGTGGGTAACGGCTTCTGAAACGTGTGCGTTTGATATTGTAGGAGCAGAATTTGTTCGTTCGGTTGAACCAGGTGAATTTTTGATCATTACGAAAGACGGCATGCGTGCAGAACGTTTTGCTTATCCAGAAGAGCGTTCGATTTGTACGATGGAATATGTTTACTTTTCTCGTCCTGACTCGGATATCGATGGCATTAACGTTCACGCAGCAAGAAAACGTTTAGGCGTTCAATTAGCAAAAGAAGTACAAATTGAAGCGGACGTGGTAACAGGTGTTCCGGATTCGAGTATTTCAGCTGCCATTGGCTATTCTGAACAAAGCGGGATTCCGTATGAACTTGGCATGATCAAAAACCGTTATGTCGGACGTACCTTTATCCAACCTTCACAAGATTTGCGTGAACAAGGCGTGAAGATGAAACTTTCGCCAGTGCGTCAAGTTGTGAAAGGCAAACGTGTGATTATGGTGGATGATTCAATTGTTCGTGGTACAACGTCACGACGCATTGTCAACTTACTAAAAGAAGCAGGTGCGACAGAAGTTCATGTGGTGATTAGTTCACCGCCAATCAAAAATCCATGCTTTTATGGCATTGACATTAGCACAGCAGGCGAATTAATCGCGGCTAACAATACAATAGAAGAAATGCGAGAAATTATTGGTGCAGATTCGTTAACATTCTTATCGGTTGATGGCATGGTTCAAAATATTGGACGCACAGATCCTGGATCAAAATGTGGGCATTGCCTAGCTTGCTTTACAGGAGAATACCCAACCAATATTTATCCAGATACCGTATTGCCGCACGAAAAAGAAAAAGTGAAATAAGGGGGAACCGGTGTGTCAAAAGCATATGAAAAAGCAGGCGTCAATATCGAAGCTGGCTATGAAGCAGTAAACCGCATGAAATCGCATGTAGAACGGACAGCGCGTAAAGGAATGCTCGGTGCGTTTGGTGGATTTGGCGGTATGTTCGATTTGTCTGAGCTAAATTTGAAGGAACCGGTTCTTGTTTCCGGAACGGATGGCGTGGGCACAAAACTAAAGCTTGCGTTCATGGCAGACCGTCACGATACAATCGGCATTGATTGTGTTGCGATGTGTGTCAATGACATCGTTGCACAAGGTGCGGAACCTTTATTTTTCTTAGACTATATCGCTGTCGGTAAAGCAATTCCTGAGAAAATTGAACAAATCGTTAAAGGCGTAGCGGATGGCTGTGTGCAATCGGGTGCCGCATTAATTGGCGGAGAAACAGCAGAAATGCCAGGACTTTATGAAGAAGATGAATACGATATTGCTGGGTTTGCGGTCGGAGCTGCGGAGAAATCCAAAATCGTTACAGGCGAAAAAATTGCAGCTGACGATGTATTAATCGGTCTTGCATCTAGCGGCATTCATTCAAACGGTTATTCGCTTGTACGTCAAATTGTATTTGAGCAAAATCAATTTACGCTAGATCAACAAGTTGAAGGTTATGAGACGCTTGGACCAATTGGTGATGCATTGTTAACACCTACGAAAATTTACGCGAAAGCTGTAGCTGCGATTGGCAAGGAGATTGAAATTCACGGCATGGCACATGTGACAGGTGGCGGATTTATCGAGAACATTCCACGGATGATGCCAGAAGGCTTAGGCGCAGAAATTTCACTTGGCAGCTGGCCAGTACTTGATATTTTCAAGTTGCTGAAAGAAAAAGGCGAGTTGGCAGACCGCGACTTGTACTCAGTTTTCAATATGGGAATTGGTTTTGTTGTAGCTGTAGCACCTGAAAACGCTGAAAAAGTGTTGGAAATCGCTAAAGCGAATGGTGAACAAGCTTACCAAATTGGTCGGGTTTCAAGTACTGAAGGCGTGCAATTCCAAGGACAACAGGACGGCACATTGGATGAAAACTAAAACAAAGATTGCTGTTTTTGCATCTGGCAATGGCTCTAATTTTCAAGCCATTGTCGATGCGATTACGGACGGTAACTTAGAGGCTGAATTAATGCTTGTTGTAACCGACAAGCCACAAGCGTTCGTAGTAGAACGTGCGAAAAAAGCAGGGGTGGCATCTTTTTCTTTTATTCCTTCTAAGTATGACTCCAAGCAACATTACGAAGAAATGTTAAAAGAAAAACTGCAAGCACTTGGAGTAGAATGGATTATCCTTGCAGGCTATATGCGCTTGATTGGCCCGGTTTTACTTGAAGCATATGAAAACCGCATTGTGAATATCCATCCTTCTGTTTTGCCCGCGTTTCCAGGAAAAGATGCAATCGGGCAAACACTTGCAGCAGGGGCAGAAAACGCAGGCGTCACAGTGCATTATGTAGACGCTGGAATGGATACAGGCAACATTATTGCACAACAATCGTTTCCGGTATTAGGTCGTGGACGTGAAGAAGTCGAGCAACAGATCCATCAGATTGAACATGAATTATATCCTGCAACATTGCAGCAATTATTCGACCGGTAAACTGTCGGTCTTAATCTATAGGAGGACTATTTGTGAAAAAAAGAGCATTACTCAGCGTATCGGATAAATCAGGGATTTTGGAATTTGCACAGGAATTGGAAAAAATGGGCTATGAACTGTTATCGACAGGCGGCACTAAAAAATTTCTTGAAGAAAACGGCGTTGCGATTACAGCCGTAGACGAAGTTACGAAATTTCCAGAAATTTTAGGTGGACGTGTAAAAACCTTGCATCCGCTTGTACACGGTGGACTATTAGCCAAACATGATGATGCAGAACATCAAAGTCAAATGGCTGAAAACGGCATTTCGCCGATTGATATTGTCTGTGTTAATTTATACCCGTTCCGTGAAACCATCGTAAAACCAGACGTGACAGTTGATGATGCGATTGAAAACATCGATATTGGCGGTCCAACCATGTTGCGTTCTGCTGCAAAAAATCACGCATACGTAACGGTTATCGTGGATGCAGCTGATTATGCTGGAGTATTGACGGAATTACAAAACAAACAATCTACAACTCCTGAAACGAGACGTCGTTTAGCAGCGAAAGTTTTCCGCCATACAGCGGCTTACGATTCATATATCTCTAATTATTTGACTGACTTGACAGGTGAAGAATATCCGGATCAATTGACGCTTACGTACGAATTGTCTCAAACGCTTCGTTACGGTGAAAATCCTCATCAAAAAGCTGCTTTTTACCGTAGTCCGCTTGGCTCAAATTTTTCAATTGCCAACGCACATCAAGTACATGGCAAGGAATTATCGTACAACAATATTCAAGATGCCAATGCTGCTCTTCAAATGATTAAAGAATTCAAAATGCCAGCAGCAGTTGCCGTCAAACACATGAATCCCTGTGGTGTTGGTACAGGTGAAACAATCGCAGATGCCTTTGGTAAAGCTTATGAAGCCGATTCAACGTCAATTTTTGGTGGAATTGTTGCTTTAAATCGTGAAGTAGATGCGGATACAGCCAAACAATTAGCGACGATTTTCTTAGAGATTATTATTGCACCATCATTTTCTGATGAAGCAATTGAATTACTGACCCAAAAGAAAAATATCCGTCTATTAACGATTCCATTCGATAGTAAAATTAGCGACAAATGGAACACGGTAACAGTAGAAGGTGGATTATTAATTCAACAACCAGATGTTTTTGGCTATGACGATGCGGATATTCAAGTTGCTACAGATCGTCAACCGACAGCAGCAGAGCTTGAAGCGTTGAAACTGGGCTGGAATGTTGTAAAACACGTAAAATCTAATGCGATTGTTGTGTGTAATTCGGAAATGACATTAGGAATTGGTGCAGGTCAAATGAACCGTGTTGGTTCTGCTAAAATTGCGTTAGACCAAGCAGGCAGTGCTGCAGAAGGCGCGGTTATGGCATCAGATGCGTTTTTCCCGATGAATGATACGGTAGAAGCAGCTGCAAAAGCAGGCATAAAAGCGATTATTCAACCAGGTGGTTCGAAAAAAGATCAAGATTCGATCGATAAAGCGAACGAGTACGGAATTGCTATGGTGTTTACTGGCGTCCGTCATTTCAAACATTAATCGGGGTGAAACAAGTATGAAGGTATTGGTCATTGGAAGAGGTGGGCGAGAACACGCCATCGTCCGTCAGTTCTCGAAATCTGCTTCGGTCACTAAAGTTTATGCAGCTCCAGGCAATGATGGAATGCGGGAAGATGCTGAAGTCCTTGCTATTGATGAAATGGATTTTGCGGGTCTTGCAGAATTTGCAAAAGAGCAGCAAGTCGATTTTAGTTTTGTCGGACCTGAACAGCCTTTATCAGAAGGAATCGTCGACTTTTTTGAAGCCAAAGGATTGCGCATTTTTGGTCCGTCTAAAGTGGCTGCGCAAATTGAAGGCAGCAAAGCTTTTGCAAAAGAATTAATGAAAAAATACGAAATTCCAACTGCTGGCTATGAGACTTTTACAGAAACTGCATCAGCTATTGAATTTGTTCGTCAACACGGTGCTCCGATTGTCATTAAAGCAGATGGACTTGCGGCTGGGAAAGGTGTCGTTGTGGCAATGACGGAAGAGGAAGCTGTTTCTGCCATTAATGACATGTTAGAAGGTCAAAAGTTCGGAGACTCTGGCTCAAAAGTGGTTATTGAAGAGTTTTTAGACGGTGAAGAATTTTCGTTTATGTCTTTCGTTCATAGCGGTCAAATTTATCCAATGGTCATTTCGCAAGATCATAAACGAGCTTACGATGGAGATCGTGGACCAAACACAGGGGGAATGGGCGCCTATTCACCTGTTCCACAAATTTCACAAGCAATTGTGGATCAAACCTATGCTGAAATTGTAGAACCTGCAGTTAAAGCGATGGCGTCTGAAGAAACACCGTTTAATGGCATCCTTTATACAGGTGTTATTTTAACGAAAAAAGGTCCAAAAGTGATTGAATTTAATGCGCGTTTTGGCGATCCGGAAACGCAAGTTGTTTTACCACGCATGAAGTCAGATTTTGGGCTATTCATGGATGCCATTTTAAAAGGTCAATCGGCTGAACTAGAGTGGGACGAACAAGCCGTACTTGGTGTTGTTGTTGCAGCTGATAATTATCCAGAGACTGTTGAAAAAGGCGCATGCTTACCAGACTTGACGAAACTCACTGGAGTGGAAGTAACTCACGCGGGAACTAAGCTGTCATATGGCAAGTACGTTGGAAACGGAGGACGTGTGCTGCTCGTTTCAGCAAATGGTTCTTCTATTCAAGACGCTCAGAGAAAAGTTTATGAACAGTTGAACAGTGTAGAGTGGAACGGCTTTTTCTACCGGACAGACATTGGATGGCGTGCAAAATAATTTTATCTCCCATTAATGGCCAGTAGCAATTTTACTGGCTATTAATGTCTAATTGGATCATCTAACATTCAAGAGAAAAAGCCGCTAAATTGAAGTTTATATACATATATGCTATACTTACTGATGACACAAATTCGACAAGAAGATGTGTCATTTTTGTTTTATTGTCTGCCCTATAGGCAATGATTCTAAAGTTGAGGATTTTCAACAGCCCACTTTTACCTCTATATAAACTCCAGAATGACAAACCTATGAAGACCCCAGAAACAAAATTAGCAGGGCATTTAAAAATTGAAGGGAGACAAACTATGAATTGGTATGAAAAGTTAAATCAGTATTTTCCAGTTGAAGAAATGAAGTCGAAAGAGCATATGGATGCATTATTAAAAGAAAAAGGGAGCGTCTACTACAAAGATGAGGGTCCTTATCATGTCTTAATGTATGCAGAATTTCCGCATTTCACATTTGTAGATTACTTGTTTGTGTCAAAAGAATCCCGCGGAATGGGTCTTGGCAGAAAGACTTTGCAGATGTTGAAAGACAAGAAAAAACCCATCATTCTTGAAGTTGAGCCGGTCAATTACGAAGATACTGACACGGAGAAACGTCTGCGATTTTATGCGCGCGAAGGATTTGAACATGCGTCATCTATTGGCTATTGCCGTCGTTCATTAGCAACAGGTGAAGAAAATTCCATGGAAATTCTTTACTGGACGCCAAGCGGTGAAACAGAAGAACAGATTTTTGAAGGCATGCAAAAAATGTACGAAGACATCCATACGTATAAAGATGAACAATTTTACGGAGAATCATATGATTCTGTTACGGATGTTTTGACTTTCCAAGAAGAAGAGAAAAAAGACGTTTTGAAACCTTTTAGCGATCCAATCAATAATCAGTAGCTGATAAAAAATCCACGCGCTATGCGTGGATTTTTTGTGTCCTGAGTAACTTAAAACATGCTTGTTTTTACAGGGAATAACTGTATTTCATTGTATAATTATGCTACGATATTAAGTATTGAACTAGTAGAAAGTAGGTGCCGGCAAATGGTAAATCCGTTATGGAAGAACACAGAGATTCGAAATCAGTTGAAGATTGTTACAAAAGAAATCGCGCCGGATCTCGTTTTGATAAATGCAACGTACCTTCATGGGATTTTTAAGAAATGGGTAACAGGTACTATATGGATTTCTGGAGATCGCATTGTTTATGCTGGGAAAGAAATGCCGAAAATTGACGATGCTACTGAAGTGGTCGATATGACGGATAAACTTATCGTTCCAGGATACATAGAACCTCACGTTCATCCTTCACAATTGTATAATCCACAAAGCTTTGCAGATTATGCGGCTCAAGGAGGAACGACAATGTTCCTTTCGGACAACTTAACCTTCTTTTTAGCGCTAGAAAACAAGAAGGCGTTTTCATTGCTAGATCAATTAGCGAAATTGCCATTTAGCTTTTATTGGTGGACACGTTTTGATTCGCAGACAGAATTGAATAATGAAGATCAGTTATTTACTTCCACATCAGTGGGCGAATGGTTAGATCGTCAAGATGTATTACTTGGTGGGGAACTGACGGGTTGGCCAAAACTAATGGCAGGCGATGATCAGATGTTGTATTGGATTCAAAAAGCCAAAATGGGCTTGAAAAAAATCGAAGGTCATTTCCCAGGTGCTTCGGAAAAGACTCTGGCGCGGATGAGACTGCTTGGAGCTGATGGAGATCATGAGGCGATGACGGTAGATGAAGTCGAAATGCGTTTGCTTCATGGCTATGGCGTTACACTTCGGCATTCTTCGATTCGACCTGATCTGCCAAATCTTTTAAAAGGAATTGTCGAGCGAGAGTTAAACGTTTTTGACAAGTTAATGATGACGACTGATGGCTCAACTCCAGCCTTTCATGTAGACGGGGTTATGGATTTGTGCATTAAAATTGCACTTGAGGCCGGTGTGCCACCGATTGATGCGTATATGATGGCGTCTTATAACGTGGCACGCTATTACAATGTAACAAGCTTGCATGGTTTAATCGCAACGGGGCGTTACGCCAATTTGAATATTCTCGATAGCATGGATAATCCGGTGCCATCTGGGGTCATCTCAAAAGGCGTATGGCTGAAAAAAGATGGAAAAAAAGTTCAATCTTTGCCGAATATCGATTGGTCGATTTTGCCTGACCTTGATCTTGACTATGAACTAACTGAAGGTGATTTCCAATTTTCGATGCCTTTTGGAATTGAAATGATTAATGATGTCATTACGAAACCTTATACGGTCAGTGTTGATACACATGACGCCAACTTATCAAAATCGCATGATGAAAGCTTTTTGATGCTTATCGATAAAAAAGGACAATGGCGTGTGAATACGTTGATTAAAGGTTTTGCACCGGGCTTGGACGGCTTTGCTTCTTCGTATACCAATACAGGTGATATTATTCTGATCGGAAAAAATCGCGAAGATATGTGGCTTGCATTTAACGAATTAAAGCGCATAAAAGGTGGTATTATTCTGACCGAAAACGGCGAAATTATCGAATCTCTGCCGCTGCCTTATGGCGGTGTGATGTCAGATCTGTCAATGGAAGAGTTGATTGATCAAGAGAAAGCATTAAAAAAGTCATTAAACGAACGTGGTTATAAGCATGGTGATGCGGTTTATACGTTATTGTTTTTGCAGGCAACTCATTTACCGTATGTACGGATTACGCAAAAGGGCATTTACGATGTCATGAATAAAAAAATCTTGTTTCCATCATTTATGAGGTAAGCGATATGAAAAATTGGGTTTTTACGTTGCTAGTCCTCGGAGTACTAGCAGCATTTACTACAGGCTTTTGGCTGATTATGAAAAAGGATCCCACTGAAGAGCCAGTGGGGGACCAGGTTTTAACGACTGCTCCGTTCACGGGAGAACGGGCAGTGCCACCAACAAATCGCCGAACTGTCATGGCGGTCATTAATAATCATCCAGATGCCCGCCCGCAGACAGGGCTGACAAATGCAGACATGGTCTTTGAAATGATTGCCGAATATGATATTACGCGGTTTGTTGCGCTTTATCAAAGTGATTTTCCAGAAACACTGGGGCCGATTCGTAGTGCACGGGAATATTTTGTCCAACTGGCCGCGGCATACGATGGCTTTTTTGTAGCTCACGGCTATAGTCCAGATGCCAAAGTACTGCTAGAATCTGGAGTGGTTGATCATGTCAATGGTATCCAACATGACGGAACTTTATTTCAGCGATCATCCGACCGAGTGGCGCCTCACAACTCCTATATCTCAATGGAAAATGTTTCAAGAGCCATGAAGATTACGCAAGCTTCTACGGAATACAGTGGGAAATCGCCTTATTATTTCTATGACTCGTTCGAAAATGCTAAACTAGAGGAACAGGCTCTTTCGGTAAGTGTGGAGTATGGAACAAATGAGCTGTTTTTTAGTGACTATGTCTATGATAGACAAACGCATTTGTATAGCCGGTCTTCCGGTGGCGAACTGACGACCGATAAAGAAACATCAGAAATTGTCGAAGTTTCAAATATTTTAGTGTTTGAAGCGCCTCACCAAACGATCGATTCGAAAGGGCGCCAATCCATTGATTTGACGAATGGTGGAGCGGCTTTACTTTTCCAAGCAGGAGGCGTTCGTGAAATAGAGTGGAGTTCACTTGATGGAATGCTCGTGCCAACTGCAAATGGAGAGCCGGTAAAACTAGTGCCAGGAAAAACGTGGATTCATATCGTTCCGACTGCCCCAGGAATAGAGCAAACTGTCAGCTATACGCATTGATGATCAGAGCAAGGAAAGGATGATGAAGCTGCATGCAAGTCGACAAAATAAGAGGCCATCAGACAGATCAGTTGATTGAAGCTGTTTTGGCTTTAAAAGATAAAGAAGAGGCTTATCGCTTTTTTGATGATTTGTGCACAATTAGTGAAATCCAATCGATGTCCCAGCGTTTGGAAGTAGCACATATGCTGCGCATGAAAAAAACATATGAAAAAATAAAGAACGAAACAGGCGCGAGTACTGCAACAATTTCTCGTGTGCGCCGTTGCTTGAACTACGGCAATGACGCTTATGACGGAATGTTGGAACGTCTGTATCCAGATGAAAAACCATTTGAACTTCCAAAAGACTGAACAGAGAGCCGACTCTGTTCGGTTTTTTTGTTATACTAAATAGATGATAACTGAGATAAAGTTAGGTGATAAATGGTGGATTTCAAAACATGGCAACATGTCTTTAAATTAGATCCGGCAAAAGAGATCACAGATGAACATTTGGAACGAATTTGCAGATCCGGGACGGATGCCATCTTGATTGGTGGCAGTGATCATGTCACACTCGATAATGTCCTTTGCTTAACAGAACGTGTACAGCGCTACGATGTGCCACTCGTGCTCGAAGTTTCAGCAATTGCCGCTGTGGCGCCTGGCTTTGATTATTATTTTATCCCAACGGTTTTAAACAGCGACAATCCACTGTGGATTAAAGGACTTCATCATAGCGCAATTCGTGAATATGGCGAAATTTTAGAGTGGGATGAACTGATTCCAGAAGGCTATTGTATTCTAAACGCTGACTGTAAAGCAGCAAAACTAACTGGAGCAAAAACAGATTTAACGACAGAAGATGTTTTAGCATATGCGCGCATGGCTGAACATTTTTTCCGTTTGCCTATTTTTTACTTGGAATACAGCGGTATGTTTGGTGACATGGAGTTAGCAGAAAAAGTGAAAAGTGTTCTATGTGAAACCCGCTTGTTTTATGGCGGGGGCATTGATTCAGCAAATATGGCAAAAAAAGCATCTGCAATTGCGGATACCATTGTTGTCGGCAACATCATATATGAAAATATCGAAAAAGCGATGGAAACCGTCGAGGCAGTTGCGGAAACGGCTGATGAATCGTTATACTAGTAAGAACAAATGTTCGAGGTGGTGCGAAATGGAATTGATAACAAAAAGTTTACTAAACGGAATGAATCCGGAACAAGCAGAAGCAGTCAAAACGACAGAAGGTCCTCTACTAATCATGGCAGGTGCGGGATCAGGTAAAACACGTGTATTGACGCACCGTATTGCTTATTTGGTGCTGGAAAAGCAAGTGTATCCATCTAATATTTTAGCCATTACGTTTACCAATAAAGCAGCGCGTGAAATGCGTAACCGGATTGATGGCTTATTAGGGCATGGAACCGGACAACGCATGTGGGCTTCTACGTTCCACTCAATGTGTGTACGTATATTGAGACGCGATATCGATAAGTTAGGAATGTCGAAAAGTTTTTCGATTTTAGATACGACAGACCAATTGACGGTTATTAAAAATGTCTTAAAACAACAAAATTTAGATCCGAAAAAATACGAACCGCGAACAATGTTAAATGCGATTTCATCTTCAAAAAACGAATGCATTGATGCATCGCAGTTTGCAGCGGACATGAATCAATTTAATCCGTACGAAAAAACAGTATCGGATGTTTATACAGCATATGAAAAACGCTTGAAGAAAAATCAGTCACTGGATTTTGATGATTTGATTATGACGACGTTGAATTTGTTTAATACCGTTCCTGAAGTATTGGAATACTATCAAAATAAATTCCATTATATCCATGTAGATGAATACCAAGACACGAACAACGCCCAGTATCAGCTGGTTCAAAAATTAGCGAGCAAATTTAAAAATATTTGTGTGGTTGGCGATTCAGATCAGTCGATTTATCGCTGGCGTGGAGCGGATATCACGAACATTTTGTCGTTTGAGAAAGATTATCCAAATGCGAAAGTCATTATGCTTGAGCAAAATTATCGCTCGACAAAGCGTATTTTGCAGGCAGCTAATGACGTGATTCAAAAAAACACCAGCCGCTATCCGAAAGAATTGCGGACTGATAACGACGAAGGTCCAGCAATCACTTTGCATAAAGCAGGAGATGAGCGACAGGAAGCACAATTTGTTGTTCAAACGATCCAGCGGTTAATGGAGGAAGAACAATACAAAACTTCTGATTTTGCGATTTTGTACCGTACGAATGCGCAGTCACGAATTATGGAGGAGATGTTCGTTAAATCGAATATGTCTTATACCATCGTTGGCGGAACAAAGTTCTACGATCGTAAAGAAATTAAAGATTTACTGGCGTATTTGCGCTTGATCGCCAACAACGACGATGATTTGTCTTTAGCTCGTGTCATCAACGAACCAAAGCGTGGAATTGGTGCAACTTCATTCGAGAAAATGGCACGTTTTGCGATTGAACAAGATCGTACGATTATGGATGCATTGCAAGAAGCTGACTTTATGGGGTTAACACCGAAGACGGCACAGACAGCTTTGGAATTCCGCGCGATGATCGATAGTTTTACGCAAATGCAAGAGTATTTATCCGTAACGGAACTGGTAGAAGAAATACTGAAGAAATCGGGCTACCGCCAAATGTTGCAAAACGATAAAACCATAGAAGGCGAAAGCCGTTTAGAAAACTTGGAAGAGTTTTTATCAGTCACGAAAGCTTTTGAAAAGCAAAGTGACGACAAATCATTAGTCGCTTTCTTAACCGATTTAGCATTGATTTCGGATATCGATTCATTAGATGACGAAGAAGATGCAGATGGCCCGATTATTTTAATGACGATGCACGCAGCAAAAGGATTGGAGTTTCCTGTCGTATTCATCATTGGACTGGAAGAAAACGTCTTTCCGCATTCACGATCGAATAACGACGACGAAGAATTAGAAGAAGAACGTCGTCTTGCTTACGTAGGAATTACGCGTGCGGAACAGCGATTGTATTTGACGCATGCGTCTTCACGCACATTGTTTGGGAAAAGTAATTTCAATATGCCTTCACGGTTTATTTCGGAGATTTCAGAAGAGCTGATTGAACAAACACGAGCGCACCATCGTGCTGGTGCTGCAACCAGTTATCGACAAGTACCGAAACGACCCGCTGTAACGCGTCCTAGCTATAATCAGTCAGGCAGTGAAAAGTTGGGTTGGAAAACGGGCGATAAAGCAACGCATAAAAAATGGGGTACCGGAACGGTCGTTAGCGTTAAAGGCGAAGGCGAACAAACCGAACTTGATATTGCCTTTCCAAGTCCTGTCGGCATTAAACGTTTATTGGCGAAATTTGCGCCGATTGAAAAAGTATAATCGGGAGGAAACTAGATGGATCGCTTAAAAGCAGAACAACGTGTAAATGAATTAAACGAAATGCTCCGGAACTATGGTCATGCTTATTATGTACTCGATAAACCGGCCGTTCCGGATGCAATATATGATCAATTACTGAATGAATTAATCGACTTAGAAACGCTTTATCCTGATCTGGTTTTCCCAGATTCACCAACTCAACGTGTTGGCGGAGCACCACTTTCAACTGTCGATAAAGTCACGCATGAACGTCCAATGCTCAGTTTATCTAATGTTTTTGACGAAGAGGATTTACATGAATTTGATAAACGAGTACGCAGTGGTGCAGGTGACAAGATTGAGTATGTTTGCGAGCTGAAAATTGATGGTCTTGCGGTATCACTGTTGTATGAAAACGGTAAATTCGTCAAAGGAGCAACACGCGGAGACGGTCGTATTGGTGAAGATATCACGGTTAATCTACGAACCATCCGTACTATCCCACTCAAATTAAAAGAAGCCGTCTCGCTTGAAGTGCGCGGCGAAGTCTTCATGCCCAAAAAATCCTTCCATGCCTTGAACGAAGAGCGTGGTGAACGAGGCGAAGAGCTATTCGCCAATCCACGAAACGCTGCGGCAGGATCGCTACGTCAATTGGATCCTAAAATTGCAGCGAGCCGAAATTTGGATGTTTTTATTTATGGAATTGGTGGCGACGGGGAAACATATAATTTATCAAACCACGATGAATCCCTTGATTATCTTGCAGGTCTCGGCTTTAAAACAAATAAAGAACGCCAAGTGTGTACGACTGTTGAAGAAGTATTGGCGTATATTAAAAAGTGGACTGACAAACGAAATGACTTGCCCTATGAAATTGACGGCATCGTCATTAAAGTCAATCAATTTTTATACCAGCAAGAACTTGGCTTTACAGCGAAAAGTCCAAAATGGGCAACAGCTTATAAATTTCCGGCAGAAGAAGTAATGACGACTGTACGCGATATTGAATTGAGTGTTGGGCGAACGGGAGTTGTGACACCAACTGCGATATTAGATCCAGTATCGGTTGCAGGAACGACTGTGCAACGTGCTTCTTTGCACAACGAAGATTTGATCAAAGAAAAAGATATTCGAATTGGCGATAAAGTGATCATTCGAAAAGCGGGAGACATTATTCCAGAAGTCGTAGCTGTCATTCTTGATCAACGAACTGAAGAAGAACTGCCTTTTGAAATGCCGACTCATTGTCCGGCATGTGATAGCGAGTTAGTTCGCATCGAAGGAGAAGTTGCGCTTCGCTGCGTCAATCCGCAATGTCCGGCACAAATCACAGAAGGACTCATTCACTTTGTGTCACGTAACGCGATGAATATTGACGGGCTTGGTGAAAAAGTGATTGAGCAATTGTACCGGGAAGGCTTGGTTCACGACATTTCTGATATTTACAAGCTAACAAAAGAACAATTGCTAGAACTAGATCGAATGGGTGACAAGTCTGCATCCAACTTAGTAGCAGCGATTGAGGCTTCTAGAAGCAATTCGATGGAGAAATTGTTGTTTGGTCTGGGTATCCGCCATGTTGGCGAAAGAGGAGCGCGTATTTTATCCGAACATTTTGGAACGTTAGCACAATTAATCGCAGCAACAAAAGAAGAACTAGTCGAAATACATGAAATTGGCGAAAAAATGGCGGATTCTATCGTGATGTATTTTGATAGTGAAGAAGTTCGTGCATTGGTGGAACGTTTGCACGAAGCGAACGTCAATCTAACTTATACGGGTACACGAGTACGTATCGAAGAAGGCGCAAATGCATTTGCAGGAAAGAAAATCGTTTTGACAGGTAAGCTGGAACAAATGACTCGTCAAGAGGCTAGCGCTCAAATTGAGGCACTTGGAGGCAAGCTGTCAGGCAGCGTGAGCAAGAAAACAGATTTGCTTATTGCAGGTGAAGAAGCAGGTTCAAAGCTCGATAAAGCGCGCGAGCTTAAAGTAGAGATTTGGGACGAAGCACGTCTCGTTGAGGAATTGAACAAATAAGGAGATTTTAACATGAAGCGTATGTGGTGGATTCCAATCAGCTTGCTGCTGCTAACGGGATGTGTTCCTTCCGAGACCGATGAGGAAGCAGAAGTAGTAAATGAAAAAGAAGAAGTAGAGACGGCGATTATTCCAAGCATGCAGTTGGATGATCAATATTATCGTACGCTTCTGCCATATAAAGAAAGTGCCACAAGAGGAAAAATCGTTAATCGCCTAAATTCTCGTTACGATATTGTGGAGACAGAAAATGGGTTGTTGCGCTTGTCGCAAAAACAATTTTCGCCTGACGATTATTATTTCCAGGAAGGGCAGAAAATCACGGATGAAGATGCCACTTCCTGGCTACAACGCACCAGTACAGACAATCCAGCAGGTTTAAATGCAGCGGACAAACGAACTGAAGAGCAGAAAAAAGCAGGCGAACGTGCACCTGCAGAAATACTGGCACACATCACCGAACAGAACTATTTAGTGAAGACGGATGAGGGGAAAATTCGGCTTGGTGGTATCTCAATAGGTCTGGCCTTGAATACGATGTATTATAGCTCTGAAGGCGGAATGTCCTATGAACAGGAAATTCCTCAAGCACAAATCGAAAAAGAAGGCAAGCGCATGGCCGACGAAATTGTTAAACGCCTACGTGAAAAAGAAGGACTAGCGGATGTACCGATCGTAGTAGGACTTTTTAAACAAAACGCAGGAAATGCAATGGTACCAGGTACGTATTTTGCTTCTGGTGCTGCACCGGGTGGCAAACAAACTGTTGCCAACTGGAATGCCGTAAACGAAGCGTACGTGCTGTTTCCAACTTCAGGTTCAGATGAACGTTACCGAGACATCGATACGGCTTTTCGCAATTTCAAACAAGACGTGGAAATCTACTTTTCCAATTTTACAAGTGTAATCGGGACAGGGTTTTATCAGAACAATGAACTAAAAGAATTGAAAATTGAAATCCCTATCCAATTTTTTGGAGCAGCTGAAGTGATTGGTTTTACACAATACGTGACTGGTTTAGTGGCAGAACATTTCCCTGAAAATGTATTAGTTGAAGTTAGTGTTACTTCGACTAACGGTCCAGAAGCATTGGTTTTGAAAAAAGCGGGAGAAACTAAACCGTTTGTTCACATTTACGAATAATTTATGTTAAAACAGGGATAGCCATGCGGCTGTCCCTATTTATTTTTTTAGAAAAATGGTATGATATAGCGTATGTTTACTGAATCCGGAGGTGTAGAAAAATGGCGAAAATGACTAAAGAAGAAGTAATTGAAGTCGCTCATTTGGCGAGACTTGCAATTACTGATGAAGAAGCGGAACATTTTGCAGATCAATTAGAAGCAATTACCAACGCAATGGAATTGTTAAGTGAATTGGATACGGAAAATGTTGAACCAACGACGCATGTATTGCAAATGGTCAACGTTTTACGAGAAGATAAATCCATCCCAGGATTAGATCGTGATTTGGTTATGAAAAACGTGAAAGAACATGAAGGCGGACAAGTTAAAGTCCCAACAATTTTAGAGTAGTCGGAAGGAGGCACTAAAGATGTCATTGGTAGAAAAAACAGCTGCACAATTGCAAGAAATGATACATACAAAAGAAATAACGATTGCTGAAATGACCGAAAAAGCATTTGAACGCATCGAAGCTCTTGAACCCAAAGTAGATGCATTTCTTGCGTTAAACAAAGAACGCGCAACACAACTTGCAAAAGAAATGGATAGTGTGCCTTTTGCTGAACGTGGACCTTTATTTGGTTTGCCTATCGGAGTAAAAGACAATATTGTCACAGAAGGTCTTGAAACAACTGCTTCTAGCCGTATTTTAGAAGGATTTAATCCAATCTATGATGCAACAGTCGTAGACAAATTAAAAGCTGCTGGAATGGTGACCGTCGGAAAACTAAATATGGATGAATTTGCAATGGGTTCGTCTAACGAAAACTCGTATTACAAAAAAACAAAAAACCCATGGAATCTTGAAACTGTTCCGGGTGGTTCTTCAGGCGGGTCTGCTGCTGCAGTTGCGTCAGGACAAGTTCCGTTTTCGCTAGGATCAGATACGGGTGGCTCAATTCGTCAACCTGCTGCTTTTTGTGGTGTAGTTGGTATGAAGCCTACTTACGGACGAATTTCGCGTTTTGGGTTGATTGCTTATGCTTCATCGTTAGATCAAATCGGTCCAATTACACGAACTGTAAAAGACAACGCACTCCTGTTAAATGCGATTTCGGGATATGACGACAAAGATTCAACTTCTGCTAATGTTGAAGTTCCGGATTTCACTGCGGCATTGACGGGTGACATTACAGGTCTTCGCATCGGTGTTCCAAAAGAATATTTTGCTGAAGGTGTTGGCGAAGCAGCAAAACAAGCTGTTCTTGATGCTTTGAAAGTGCTTGAAGAACAGGGTGCGATTTGTGAAGAAATTTCACTGCCTCATTCGAAATACGCATTAGCTACGTATTATATTTTGGCTTCTTCTGAAGCTTCATCTAACCTGTCACGTTTCGATGGCATTCGTTATGGCTACCGCACAGAAAAAGCAGGAAGTCTTCTTGAGTTTTACATGAATACGCGCTCTGAAGGATTTGGTGATGAAGTAAAACGCCGCATCATGCTTGGAACGTATGCACTAAGCTCAGGTTATTACGATGCTTACTACAAAAAAGCACAAAAAGTTCGGACATTGATCAAAAAAGACTTTGATGATGCATTTGAAAAATACGATGTCATCGTTGGTCCAACAACGCCAACACCAGCATTTAAAATTGGTGAAATCATTGACGATCCATTAACAATGTATGCAAACGATATTTTAACAATTCCAGTTAACTTAGCAGGTGTTCCAGCTATCTCTATTCCTTGTGGGTTTGAAAATGGTCTACCACTAGGTTTGCAAATTATCGGGAAACATTTTGATGAAGAAACCGTTTATCGTGTTGCAGATGTATATGAACAAGCAACAGATTTCCATAAAAAAACTCCTCAAACATGGGAGGGAGCAGCACAATGAATTTTGAAACAATCATTGGACTTGAAGTCCACGTTGAATTAAAAACAGAATCGAAAATGTTTTCTCCAGCACCGGCTCATTTTGGTGCGGAACCGAATACCAATACAAACGTCATTGACCTTGGCTATCCAGGTGTTTTACCAGTAGTGAATAAAACAGCAGTGGACTGGGCAATGAGAGCGGCACTTGCATTAAACTGCGAAATTACGCGCCACACGAAATTTGATCGCAAAAACTATTTTTATCCAGATAACCCGAAAGCTTATCAAATTTCACAATTTGATCAGCCGATTGGTGAGCATGGCTGGATTGAAATTGAAGTAAAAGGCGAGAAAAAACGGATTGGCATTACCCGTCTTCATATGGAAGAAGATGCAGGGAAACTAACGCACACGGGCAAAGGCCATTCATTGGTTGACTTTAACCGTCAAGGCACACCATTAATCGAAATTGTTTCTGAGCCAGATATTCGTACAGCTGATGAAGCGTATGCGTATCTTGAAAAAATCAAAGCCATTATTCAGTACACAGGCGTTTCTGATGTACGCATGGAAGAAGGATCATTGCGTTGCGACGCGAACATTTCGCTTCGTCCGTTTGGTCAAGAACAATTTGGCACAAAAACCGAATTGAAAAACTTAAACTCGTTCAACTTTGTTCGTAAAGGGATTGAGCATGAGCAAGTTCGTCAAGAGCAAGTGTTATTGTCCGGTGGGATTATCGAGCAAGAAACACGTCGTTACGACGAATCCACAGGAAAAACCTTGTTGATGCGCATTAAAGAAGGATCTGACGATTATCGTTACTTCCCTGAACCTGATCTTGTCGATATCGTTATTGATGATGCTTGGCTAGAACGCGTTCGTTCAGAAATTCCAGAATTGCCAGATGCACGAAAAGCTCGTTATGTTTCAGAGCTAGGCATGTCTTCTTATGACGCTATGGTTCTGACACTAGCAAAACCAATTTCGGATTTCTTCGAAGCAACAGTAACTGCTGGCGCCGACGCAAAACTGTCATCTAACTGGTTGATGGGGGAAGTATCTGCTTACTTGAACGCTGAGCAAAAAGAACTTGAAGATACGGAATTAACACCAGAAGGTTTGGCTGGTATGATCAAATTGATTTCAGATGGCACCATTTCATCTAAAATTGCGAAGAAAGTCTTTAAGGAATTGATTGAAAAAGGCGGCGACGCGAACAATATCGTTAAAGCGAAAGGACTTGTTCAGATCTCTGATGAGAACACATTGCGTGAATTCGTTACAGCAGCTCTTGACAATAATCCACAGTCGATTGAAGACTTTAAAAACGGTAAAGATCGAGCAATTGGTTTCCTTGTCGGGCAAATCATGAAACAAACTAAAGGGCAAGCAAATCCGCCATTGCTTAATAAAATTCTTCTTGAAGAAATTGCTAAAAGATAAGCTTTACCTATGTGAAAGGATGGTCCATTATGGATCATCCTTTTTTATGGGTTGGGTAAAGTTAAAGCGATACCGGCCACTTTGAGCATTGCTCTCGCTAAAGCTAAGAAAAATCCGTTTGTCTTTAGCTTCGTTTAGCCGATGGACGCGCTTCGTGCTGGAATCGGCTTCTTTTAGTTAGGAGAATTGCAGGTAAAAGTTTATTTTATGCTTAGTGAAACTAAGTTAAACTTTAGACGTCTTTAAGTTGACCGTTAATTAGTGGTGACTTACACCGCTGTAAATCAGCATTTCTTCACCTAAGCCTTGAAGACTTTGCTACATAACAGTAAACTGGTAGTAAAGATAAGTTTGGATCAATAGCATGTGCTTGATGGATCTTGTAATTTCAACTGAATTCATGTGAATGAACCTTCTAATTCGAGAGGAACCGACTGTTTAGTAGAAAGTAGGAAGAGGGAGACGTGATTGTATGATGACGGAGCAGCAGTATTTTGAAGCTGGCATTACTTTGGAAAGTTATATGGCTCAAATGGAGTCGAATCAGCAAAAGTCCTATAGCATCTATGAGAAGTTTAACCTTCCAGAAGACTCGGAATTTATGGCGTTGCTAAAAGAAAAGCAACCTCATATTTTGGTTATTACTGAAGATTGGTGTGGCGATGCGATGATGAATAATGCCATCCTGCGAAAAATCACAGATGCGGTTCATTTAGAGGTTCATTGCGTATACCGTGATGAAAATCTCGAATTGATGGATCGTTATTTAACGAATAGCGGACGTTCAATTCCTAAATACATTATTCTTTCAAAAGATGGCAAGGTTCTGGGTACTTGGGGACCACGAGCACCTGAAGTTCAAAACTTTGTCGATGAAAAGAAATCGGTACTTCCGGATAAAGACGACTCCCAATACGAGCATCACTTGAAGACCGTTATTGGTGAGATTTCAGATGGATTTGTATATAACAATGGTTTTTGGCAAATCGTTTATGAAGACTTACGTCAAGCATTTCAAAAAGCACTAACATAAATGAATGATCTATTTTTAGAAAACCTATAACTGCTTACCTAGAAAATGTTTTGTCGATCTTTACAGAAAGTCCAGAAAGGCTGAATCTCATGAAACGTGCACGTATTATATACAATCCAACTTCCGGCCGTGAGTTGTTCCGAAAACACCTGCCTGAAGTTTTAGAAAAAATGGAAAAAGCGGGCTACGAAACATCTTGTCACGCGACAACTTGTGAAGGCGATGCCATTCAAGCCGCAGCTTTTGCTGTGGAGCGGAAGTTTGATTTAGTAATTGCTGTGGGTGGAGACGGTACGTTAAACGAAGTTGTTTCAGGAATCGCTCCTTTTGAAAATCGTCCCAAAGTGGGTCTTATTCCAATGGGAACGACCAATGACTTTGCTCGCGCTGTTCATATTCCACGCGATATAACAAAAGCTGTTGATATTATTCTTAAAGGTGATTCAATTCCTGTGGATATTGGGTTAATGAATGGTGATCGGTATTTTATTAACATTGCAGGGGGCGGCAGGCTGACGGAGCTAACGTATGAAGTTCCAAGCAAGTTAAAAACAGTTCTCGGTCAAATGGCTTATTATTTAAAAGGCATCGAGATGCTGCCTTCGATTCGATCTTCACGTGTTCGGATTGAATACGATGGTCAAGTTTTTGATGACAGTGCCATGATGTTTTTGATCGGATTGACTAATTCGGTTGGAGGATTTGAAAAATTAGCGCCTGATGCTAGTATTAACGACGGGAAGTTTACGTTATTAATTTTAAAAGAGCTCAATATGGCTGAGTTTATCCGTGTTGCCTCTTTAGCTCTTCGGGGTGAACATTTATCGGACTCTCATGTAATTTATGCTAAAGCCAGCAAAATTACAGTAACGACAGAAGAACGAGTATTACTCAATTTAGATGGAGAGTATGGTGGGTTACTGCCAGCTGTATTCGAAAACTTAGCTAGTCATATTGAGATGTATGTACCGATTGATTCATTGAACGAAAAAGACCGTAAATAAAAATAAGTCGTCCGGTAAGTCTCTAAAATAAAACAGACGGTGGAAAAAGAGTTCTTTTTCCACCGTCTGTTTTTTTTGGATTGCTGCCAAGAATATAGAACTCGGTGTGCATTTTTAGAAGCAAAAGAGGCCGTACTCAAAAAGTCATTGTTCATGACTTTTTGGGACAGCCCCGTTTGCTAGTTACTATTTTGCGACATTCTAAAGTAGTTCGATTGCTTTGTCTTGTTCTGCTGCAAGCTGCGGCAGACTTTTAATCGATTCCCAGCGGAATAACAACGTCATGCCGTTATCACGGCCCTGGCTTTTAATCATGTGTTCAAAAAATTCAATAGGTTCTCCGGTATATTCAAATTGAAAAATATTCCGTTCGTATGCCTTATCCTGATGTTCAGGATAATACGTATACTTGTGGATTTTCCCTACAAAGTCAAGAACTTCACGTGGCAAACCTGTTTCTTCTTTTACTTCTCGGTATAATGCATCGATCAATAGTTCGCCGTCTTCGATTGTGCCACCTGGAACTTGCAGGCCAACTTCTGGTTCTCCTTTGTATTCGAATACAAGCAATTCACGATTTTCATCATCGCCTCTTGTGATATAAGCAAATACTTTCCGTTTTGTTCTCATGATGAATCACCCTTTTTCTTTGTTCTTTATAGAATACTAAAAATTGAGAAAAATTTCAATTCTTTTTACTTCGTTTTTGTCACAGCTTATTCAAAGTTGGTTGTGATACCAAGGCTTAGGAAGAGTTTTGGCAAGTGCGTTTGATGTACAATAGGAACTAAGGGAACAGTAAATTACATGTTTGAAAAAAGGAGACGAGTAGATTGGAATTCCAAGATCCAGCTTTTCTGAGTCGTATTCTAACGCTTTTGACTTTATCATTCCATATTCTCTACGCAACAATCGGCGTAGGGGTACCACTCATGATTATGATCGCCCAGTGGGTGGGGATTAAGAAAAAAGATGAACATTATATTTTGATGGCTCGCCGTTGGGCAAGAGGCTTTGTTATAACCGTAGCTGTAGGAGTTGTAACCGGTACGGCGATCGGCTTGCAGTTATCGCTGTTGTGGCCGAATTTTATGCAATTAGCAGGGAACGTCATTGCGTTGCCATTGTTTATGGAAGTTTTTGCGTTTTTCTTCGAGGCAATTTTCCTCGGGATTTACCTTTATACATGGGATCGCTTTGAAGATCAGCGGAAGCATTTCCTGCTACTGATTCCGGTTGCACTGGGTGCAGCCGCATCGTCCGTTTTTATCACCATTGTCAACGCCTTTATGAACCAACCACAGGGCTTTGAAATACTAAATGGTGAAATGGTTAACGTCAGCCCGCTACTGGCGATGTTTAGTCCTGCAGTACCGACAAAAGTAGCGCACGTTATGGCGACAGCTTTCATGACCAGCGCATTTTTACTGGCTTCTATTGCGGCTTTCCGAATGTTACGTGGCTCTACGCATATTTATCACAAAAAAGCTTTGTTCTTGACGATGAAGTTAGCATTGGTATTTTCTGTCGCTACGGCTTTAATTGGTGATTTTTCTGGTAAGTATTTGGCAGAGTATCAGCCGGAAAAATTGGCAGCTGCTGAGTGGCATTTTGAAACCGAAGAAGATGCTGGTTTGGTCATGTTTGGAGTTTTAGATGGTGAAGAAGTGAAGTACGCCATTAAGATTCCATATGCTTTAAGCATACTGGCGCACAGTAATCCATTTGCTGAAGTAACAGGTCTTAATGAGTTCCCAGAGGACGAAATTCCACCATTATGGATCCACTATCTTTTTGATACGATGGTCACTATTGGGATGTGGCTAGCCTTCTTCTCCTTTGTCTATGTTGTGGCGGCTTGGCGTAACTGGTCGTTTATACGGACAAAATGGTTCCGTTGGCTAACAGTAGCAGGAGGTCCTTTGGCACTCGTGGCTATTGAAGCAGGATGGTGGTTTACAGAAGTAGGACGCCAGCCTTGGATTCTTCGAGGTCATATGAAGATTGATGAAGCGGCAACTACTAGTGGTCATGTGGACTTGATGATTGTTTTGTTTGCTGGCTTGTATTTGATTCTAGGAATCGGGACGGTTGTTGTTCTTTCGAGAATGTATAGACGCAACCCCGTTGAAAAAGAATTAGCAGCACGTGAAAATGGCAAAGGCGGTGAAGAAGAATGACTCTAGAAATTATTGGGATTTCTGTTTTATGGTTGTTTCTGTTTCTATACGTCATCGTGGCGTCGATTGACTTCGGCGCCGGCTTCTTTAATGCCTATAGCTCGTTTGTTGGCAAGCAACATATTTTGACAGGGGTTATTCAGCGCTACTTGTCACCAGTTTGGGAAGTTACCAACGTATTTTTTGTTTTCTTCTTTGTCGGGATTATCGGATTTTTTCCGCAAACCGCTTTTTACTACGGTACAACCTTATTAGTTCCAGCTAGTCTAGCATTGATACTGCTGGCGATTCGAGGTTCCTATTACGCTTTTGCGACTTACGGAGCAAAAATCAATCATAGAGGGTATATCTATATGTATGGGTTGTCTGGGCTGTTGTTACCAGCGGCATTATCACCAGTTCTTGCCATGTCTGAAGGTGGCTTTATCCAACTTGATAATGGCCAGCCTTACTTGGATTACTGGGCATTGTTCACCAGTCCGTTAATGTGGAGTATTGTCGTTTTGAGTTTAACAGCAGTTCTTTATATTTCGTCGGTATTTTTAACTTGGTACTCATCGAAAGCTGGTGATGCGAAAGCGACTGATTTGATGCGTAAATATGCACTCGTTTGGGCAGCTCCCGCAATCGTTACTGCAACCGGGATTATTTACGAACTGCGTGGCCACAATCCAGAGCATTACGCTCGTATTCTTGATTTATGGTGGGCATTCGCATTGTCGTTCTTATTGTTTGCTGGAACGGTTTACCTAATTTGGAAAAAGCGTCATTACGGTTGGGCTTTTATTTTGTTAATGGGTCAGTTCTTTACAGCATTCTTCGCCTATGGTGCATCCCATTACCCGTACTTGCTTTATCCGTATTTGACGATATATGACAGCTTTACAAATGAAGCCATGGCGATTGCTTTGATCATTGCATTTATCGCAGGGCTGTTCTTGTTGTTGCCATCGCTTTACTTGTTGTTCCGTCTGTTCTTGTTCGATAAGGACTACGTGGAAGGCAAATCAGATTACCACGCATAAGAGGAGGCATTATTCATGCAGGATTTCATGATATTTTATGCACCATTTCTAGTGTTGTTCGGAGCCATTATTTTTGGTTTCTGGTTCTCTCTGAAAGATGGTCCCGCTAGAAAAGAAAAAAATTAGGAACGCGTACAGGCTTTTGCCTGACGCGTTTTTTTGTTGTATGATAAGTAGATGTGAAATGGAGTGAATTTTTTTGAAACCAGTAAACAAAAACGATCGACTAACAGTCCATGTAGAAGATTTGACACATGACGGTGCAGGCGTAGCAAAAGTTGATGGCTATCCGCTGTTTATCCCAGGCGCTTTGCCAGGAGAAGATGTCTCGGTCCATGTGTTAAAAACCTTGAAATCTTATGGCTTTGCAAAGCTAATCGAAATACAGCAAGCTTCACCTTTTCGTGTTACAGCTCCGTGTCCAGTGTTTGATACATGTGGAGGCTGTCAAATTCAGCACTTGTCCTACGAAGGACAGATGACTTTTAAACGAAAATTAGTGCGCGACGCGATTACACGTATCGGTAAATTACCAGATGTGCCGGTACATCCAGTTAAAGGTATGGAAGATCCGTGGCGCTACCGCAATAAATCTCAAATTCCTTTTGGTACACAAGACGGCAAAGTGGTCGCTGGATTTTATCAGCCGCGTTCTCATGACATTGCAGATACGGATACATGTTTGATTCAAACACCTGAAGCAGATGCGATTATGGTCGCTTTGAAAAACAACTTAGTGGAAATAGGCATTGAACCTTACGAAGAAGCTACACACCGCGGTATGCTTCGCCACGTAGTGGTTCGGAAAGCTCGAGCGACTGGAGAAATTATGGTCGTTTTAGTCACTAAGAAAAAGAAGTTTGCTCATTCAGCACGAGCAATTGAATTGATTCAAGCAACTGTTCCGGAAGTGACATCGATTGTCCAAAACATCAACCATGAAAAAACCAATGTTATTTTTGGTGATGAAACCGTAACGCTTTGGGGCAAAGATGTGATTGAAGATCGGATCGGTAACGTTCGTTTTGAAATTTCAGCACGCTCTTTTTATCAAATCAACCCGATACAAACAGAAATTCTTTACGGTCAAGCGCTTGAATACGCTCAATTAACGGGACAGGAGACCGTCATTGATGCGTATTGTGGCATTGGGACCATTTCTCTGTTCCTTGCAAAGCAAGCTAAATTTGTCATGGGTGTTGAAATTGTGCCGCAAGCAATTGAAGACGCTAAACGCAACGCGGAACTAAATGGTTTAACAAATACATTATTTGAAGCAGGACCTGCCGAACAAGTGATTCCGCGCTGGTACAAAGAAGGCAAGCAGGCGGATGTTTTAGTGGTCGATCCACCACGTAAAGGCTGTGATGAGCAGTTGCTACGGACTATTCTCAAGCAGCGTCCATCGCGTGTTGTTTATGTATCGTGTAACCCGGCTACACTTGCGCGTGACTTGCGCATATTAGAAGATGGTGGCTACCGCACAAAAGAAGTACAGCCTGTTGATATGTTCCCACAGTCAACGCATTGTGAAGCAGTGGCTTGGCTAGAGCTAGAAAAATAAAAAAAGAGTTTAATTGGCGAAACGCGCTGATTAAACTCTTTTTTTATTTTTGACACAACTTTACTGAGTTACAGGTTTTAAAGAGATAAATCATAGGGTAAAGATAAAAGAATACTTCCAGAAGGAGATAACGATGAAAATGAAACAAGTGCCCGAGTCAAAATTCACAGATAAACGTGAAACCATCATTCAAGGGTTAGTCGAACAAAATGTATTTAAGATCAATGGCAGACAATTATATGAAACTTCACTTTATGAATTAATGAAAACTTATACAGACAATGAAAAAGCCGGTTGATTCTGGCTTTTTTTAATGGTTGATACAAAGTAGGAGCCATGTTCATGTGTGATGAAAAATTAGCAACCTATCGCAAGAATCGATTAGTTGAACTGACGATTGCCGAAATGTAGCAAGAACTGACAGCTGATAACTTAACTTCAGAAAAAATCAGTTTTAATGTACAAAGAAACGATTTCACATTTGCATGGCATCCCCATTTTGCTGGAAGACAATATAGCTACTAGTGATGAAATGCACACAAAAGCAAATGTCGAAAAAAGCGAAGCCAAAACTGGCTTCGCTTTTTTTATGCCAACTCGTCTAAATGCTTCCATACTTGTTCTATGAGTATCGACAGTTCAGCTTCGATCCGTTTGTCATTAGCTAAAGTCGTTAGGACACTTTCAATTAACGCTTTTCTCGGCGCTTCTGTGGCGAGCTCTGTTGCTAGAAACTGCACTAATTGCCGTGTGTTGGCATGATCTTTTAAGTTTTGAGCATAAGCTTCTAATAGCATAGCAAGTTCTTCAATGCTAACATGATCTGCTAAAGTGGCGATTGGTAATTTGAGCTTGCCAATAAAACTGTCTTTCGCTGCTATTTGAAGAGTTATCGTTGCTTGTAAGCGGCGGACGACAAAAGAAGAGAGTTTTTCTGCCGGTAATTCCTCCACAGAAACGAGACGCCATAAATGGATCAGTTGCTGAACATAACCGTGGACAAAAGCCGCATTTTCTAATGCGTAAGGAGCTGCTTCTTTGCCAAAAACATCTACGATTCGTGAAGAAATCCATTCCATTTCTAACGTATATTGTTTAATGGAAAATGCTTTTAGTTCCGGATCTTGTGAATAAAAGATGCTTTCGTAGAGAGAAAATAGATTTTTTTCAAGGTTCAGCTTGATGCGAATAGACAGTTGTTCTGCCAGAACCTCTGGATCGTTGGTTAGCATTCCAAGTGCTGCGGCTAATCGTTGCTGGCGAATTTCACTGCCAATAGATTCCATGATTGCCATAAGGCACTCAGATTTGGAACCGAAATAGTTGTAGAAAGTTCCTTTAGACACGCCAGCATCATCGAGTATGTCTTGGATAGAAGAGGGGTTATAGCCTTTATTGATGAACAGCTTGTAGGCTGCGCTTAAAATTTGTTGTTTTTTCGGATTCATATACCTCACCTTTATACCGTTAGTCTATCTTTATAATAAGTTAAAAACGCTTTCAAATCAATGATTAAAGATGAATAAAACATTTGACTTGAAAAAAATATACAACCGGTATAGAATAATCAAATGAAGAAATAGAAAAAGCGTAAGATGTATGGAGGAAATGAAAATATGACAGAACAGAAAAAACCACCTTATGGCATTATTGCCATTCTCTTTACCGGCGCGTTCGTAGCGATTTTTAATCAGACTTTGTTGAACATTGCATTGCCTGAAATTATGATCGATTTAAATATAGCCGCTTCTACAGCACAATGGTTAGTTACAGGCTATATGCTAGTTAACGGGATTTTGATTCCTGCTAGTGCTTTTTTCATTCAGCGCTATTCCAATCGTTCGATTTTCATTGTGGCGATGTCATTATTTGCACTCGGCACATTATTGGCGGCAATATCGCCAACATTTAGCATTCTGCTAATCGGCAGAATGGTCCAAGCTTCTGGGGCAGCATTGATGATGCCATTATTAATGAACGTTATGCTTGCTGCTTTTCCTGTTGAAAAACGAGGATCTGCAATGGGGATATTCGGACTGGTTATGGTCGTTGCACCTGCAATTGGCCCAACTCTTTCTGGATTTATCGTCGAGCATTACTCATGGCGTGTTCTCTTTTGGATTGTCTTACCGATCGCACTAGTTCCTCTTACTTTAGGGATATTCAAATTAAAGAACCTAACATTCCAAAATAGAGATATATCACTTGATAAAGCTTCGTTGGCTCTTTCAAGTTTAGGATTCGGCGGTGTTTTATACGGGTTCAGTTCAGCCGGAACGCTCGGCTGGACCAATGCCACTGTCATAGTGACAATCGCAATAGGTGTGATATCTTTAATTGTTTTCGGGTTCCGCCAATTAAAATTAGATGAGCCTTTACTGGAAATTCGAATTTATAAATATCCGATGTTTGCTTTATCATCTGCTATTTCAATTTCTCTTTCCATGTCTATGTTCTCAGCAATGATTTTAATGCCGATTTATATCCAAACCATCAAAGGAATTTCACCGATTAACTCGGGGTTGTTAATGTTGCCGGGCGCTTTAATTATGGGCTTTATGTCGCCGATTACTGGCCGACTTTTCGACCGTTTTGGCGCTAAAGTGTTGGCCATTCCTGGGTTGTCATTAGTTGTTTTAACGACGTATATGTTTAGCCAATTGAGCTTAGACTCTAGTTACGTCAGTATTATGGTAATTTACACATTGCGGATGTTTGGTATTTCAATGGTTATGATGCCGGTTATGACCAACGGTTTGAATACCTTGCCGATAAAATCTTACCCTCACGGAACAGCAATCAATAATACGTTGCAGCAAGTGGCAGGGGCTGTTGGATCTGCTTTCTTAATTACCATCATGAACACACGCACCGAATCGTCAGCGAAAGAATTGGCGGCAAGTGGAACTTCTCCGGAGAGTATTTTGAACTTAGCCATGCTTGACGGCATTAACTTCGCGTTTTTCGTTTCTACTTTTATCGCGCTCGTATCATTGATACTGGCTTTCTTTATTAAAAAGCCTGTTCGACCAGTCACTGAAGCCGAAAAAGAAATTGTCTACAGACGAAAAGAAGTAACTGAATAATTGACTGAGTCAGTCCGGTATCCGGGCTGGCTTTTTGAATTTAAGAAAATAGAAATGACTGCACTTTGTTAGTCATTAGACACTAGGGAGGCTTGCACTTTTCCGGTTTCAAAAAGGCGATAAAACAGCAAATATGGTACACTAAAAGCATTGAAAAAAAGGTGGAATCGCAAATGACTTTTATAAAAGAACTAAGTCCAATATGGCAAGAGAAATGGGAGAAGGCTGGATTTGAAGCGGCAATGCCGATTCAAGACCAGATGATTCCAGAAATGTTAGCAGGCAATGATATCGTAGCAGAATCTCCAACAGGTTCTGGTAAAACTTTGGCATATGTCTTGCCGATATTAGAACGAGTAAATCCAGAAAAACCAGCAATACAAGCAATGATCGTTGCGCCATCGCAGGAATTGTCTATGCAAATCGTTAATGTCTTACGTGAGTGGACAGAAGGAACAGACGTAACCGTTACGCAGTTGATTGGTGGTGCAAATATGCAGCGTCAATTAGAAAAGCTGAAGAAAAAGCCAACGATTGTAGTTGGAACTCCGGGACGTCTAAATGAATTAGTGAAAACGAAAAAATTGAAAATGCATGAAATCCGTATGTTGGTATTGGATGAAGGCGATCAGTTAATGGCGCGTGAGCACCGTGGGATTATGAAAGACTTGATTGAAAAAACGCAACATGATCGCCAATTGGTTCTTGTGTCTGCGACCATTACAGAAGAAATAGAAGTAGTTGCCGAACGGTTAATGCAACATCCAACGCGTCTGCAAGTAACAGCTGCAGATTTACCAATGTTTGGCAAAGTGACGCATTCATTCATCAAAGTGGATGAACGTGATAAAACGGAATTGCTGCGCAGCATTTCGCATATTCCAGGCATGAAAGCATTAGCGTTTGTGAATAACTTAGATCAGTTGCTAATGAAGGAAAATAAATTGAAATTCCGTGACGCGAAAATCGTCACATTGCATTCTGAAATGAAAAAAGATGAACGTAAAAAAGCATTAGATGCTTTTCGTAAAGGGGAAGTAGCCGTTTTGATTGCAACAGAAGTAGCGGCACGTGGATTGGATATCGATTTGGTGACGCATGTGGTTCACGTCGATGTTCCACAAACCGTTGAGCAATACTTACATCGTTCAGGGAGAACCGGAAGAGCTGGGGCTGATGGTGAAGTATTGACTTTGTTGGCGTATGCTGATGAACGTCATTATAAAAAATTTACGAAAGAATTGCCTTCTAAGCCTGTTCAAAAAATTGTTCATGGTGGTAAGTTAATCGAAGGATCTAGCAAAACCATTGCCGCGAAGGGGAATAAGCGATGAATTTTCATGAAAAGCTTGAACAATACGCTGAATTAACGGTTTATGTCGGATTAAATGTTCAAAAAGGACAATTGGTCGTCATCAATACAACAATTGACACGCTTGAATTTACGCGGATTGTCGTTAGAAAAGCTTATGAAGCAGGTGCTAAACGCGTACAGGTTAATTACGAAGATCCGGTATTGACACGAACGCATTTTGAATTAGCTCCTGATGATACATTTAAAGAATATCCAGAATGGTCTGTCTTACAGCGAGACGAAGTTGTTAATACGGGTGGGGCTTTCCTGTGGATTGATGCGGAAGATCCGGATTTGCTAACTGGAATTCCAGCAAAACGTTTGGCCGATTGGCAAAAAGCTTCAGGAACAGCGTTAGAGCGCTATCGTCAAGCAGTTGGAACGGACAAAGTAGCATGGTCGATTGTTGCAATTCCGTCCTCAAAATGGGCACAAAAAGTGTTTCCCAACTTGCCGGCTGAACAACAAATGGAGTCTTTATGGCAAGCTATTTTCAAAACTGTACGAATCGGTGAAGGCAATGCAGTGGAAGCTTGGAAAAACCACATCGCCTTGTTAGAGAAACGAGCTATGCAATTAAACGATAAACGTTACGTGAAATTGCAGTATAGTGCACCTGGAACGAATTTAACTATTGAACTTCCAGACAAGCACATTTGGATGTCTGGTGCGTCAAAAACGCCTCAAGGAAATCCATTTATTGCGAATATGCCGACCGAAGAAGTTTACACCGTTCCGTTGAAGCATGGAGTAGATGGCATCGTTCAGAACACAAAGCCACTGGTCTACCAAGGCAATGTGATTGATGGATTTACACTGACTTTTGAAAAAGGGAAAATTGTTCAGGCCAAAGCAGCAACAGGACAAGAACTTCTAGACGAAATGATTAGCGCCGACGAAGGGGCAGCTTATTTGGGAGAAGTGGCATTAGTGCCATTCCATTCTCCAATTTCCGATTCGAATATTCTGTTTTACAATACCTTATTCGATGAAAATGCTTCAAATCATTTAGCGATTGGCGATTCTTATCCTACTTGCTACGAAGGTGCACGCGATTTAGAGCGCAATCAACTAGCAGCTATCGGCCTTAACACGTCAATTGTCCATGAAGATTTCATGATAGGCAGTGAGCACATGAATATTGATGGCATCACGATTGATGGTTCAAAAGAGCCTATCTTCCGAAACGGAAACTGGGCATTCTAAGAGGTGATGGAGATGAAGAAGTATTGGATGGCAGCAATGGCTGGTTTTCTATTGTTTAGTGGAACGGCCTCTGCGCAAGCAGCGATACAAATCCCTGCCGCGTATGTGGCAATCGGGGATTCACTAGCAGCAGGACAAACACCCAATCAACAAATAGATACGGGTTATACCGATTTGATCCATCAAGAACTAACACGCAATCAACCCGTGGCCTTTTATTCGAAAAATTTGGCATTTCCTGGATTTACAACGGCTGATGTGTTAGACAGTATACAAACAGATGAGGCGGAAAAAGTGCTTGGGTCAGCTAATCTGATAACGATATCAGCTGGAGCAAATGATCTGTTGCGTTTAGTGCAAAACGACTCGAAACAAGGTTCTTTGACTTTTCAACAACGTCAAGTA
Organism: Planococcus kocurii; assembly: GCF_001465835.2. NCBI lineage: Bacteria > Bacillati > Bacillota > Bacilli > Caryophanales > Caryophanaceae > Planococcus > Planococcus kocurii. The sequence goes on along the minus strand of NZ_CP013661.2, from coordinate 792,490 downwards.
GATTTTGCGCTCAATGGAGCAAGAAAAAATATGGACTTAATCTTGTCTGAGCTTACCGAAAAATCTCCAGATGCCACTGTTTATGTGATGGGCTATTATTTTGCATACCCTCACGTCCGTGAAAGTCAAAAAAATGGCACGTCCAAACAACTGGATCGGCTTAATGAAATTCTTCGACTGTCAGCTGAAAAAGCGGGTGCTGTTTTTGTGTCAGTAGACCAACCATTTGGTGCAAACGGCGTGGATAAAATTCCAAATCCAGCCGATGTTCATCCGAACGTAATTGGTTACCAGGCGATGGCAAACGCATTTTTCGAAAACTATCAAGAAGCGTGGACTATAGAAAATTCTGAACTGCCACCAGCAAACCCGCTGTCTTTTGAGGAAATTATAGAAGCACAAGAACAGCAAGAACAGAAGAAACCAAAAGATAGCGAAGCTGAAGAAACGGCGAAGCGACCTTCTGATCAAAACAAAACAGGTTACTTGGCTTTACAGCAAGAAATCCCTTACGTTTAAAATGTGCGAAAATGCATATTCACTTTTCTCTAAATACTGAGAGGTTCACTTTTTTATGGAAGAAGAGTAGCTGTTTCATGCTAATAAAAAACGTTCCGGCATATATGCCAGAACGTTTTTTATTAGCGTTTTTTAGTAGGCTGTTTAGTAGGGGATTGACCTGCTTTGCCTTGTTTTCTTTTGTTTAATACTTTGCGAATAATGGGATATGCTATAGGGCCATATTTGATTGCAGATTTCAGTAGTCTTCCAATTGCCATTTAAATCTCTCCATTCATAATCGTAGTGATTGTTGTTTTCCCGAGTTCTCTATAATGCAAACCTTTTACGTCAGTTGCGCATGTGCCAGCAAGATGTTTTTGTATGCGTGAACACTTGAAATCGTTACATATTCCGCATTGCCATGCCAGTCGTCACCACTTGGTCCGAATTCAATGGCACCTTCACCGCCGTTTACGGCTGCATAATAACGTGTGTCGGCTGCGCCGTGCTGACCAAACAAAACAGCTTGTTGTTGTGTAGTAGCTGTAATTGCTTTTTGCAAGCTTTGAATAAATGGATTGTCTTTTGTAGTTGTTAGAGGAGGTGTAGATCCCGAAGCTTTATAATCCATAGTAACGTTCAAAGTCTCAGCCAAGTCCACCAATTGTCGAACGATCTCTTCTTTTTGCTGTCCTGGCATAAAACGGATATCGTAAGACATTTCACAAACTTCAGGAACGACATTATAGCGTTGTCCTGCTTTGATGATGGGCAGATTGACAGAAGGTTGCTCGTAATATTCGGTGGATTCTTTTCGGAACGGTAAATCGGCGACAGACAGATGGAATTTCATCGCAGATTCAATGGCGTTAATTCCTTCCCATGGACGACTACCATGAGCAGGTTTTCCTTTAAAAACCATATCCATTCTCAAAATCCCTTTAGATTGAAGCCCGACTTTTAATCCGGTAGGTTCTCCGCAAATGACAAAATCACCGTGGAATCCTTGTTCGACGAGCCACTTGGATGTATGGCGTCCGCCAATTTCTTCATCAGTGACAATATGTAACTGCACTTCGCGAGTTACGAGGGAACTGTCGAGTTCGACAAACGCCTGCATCATGGCTGCAACTCCGGCTTTCATGTCAGCAGCGCCTCGCCCGTAAAGTCGATCTCCTTCTTCAACAGGTACAAATTGCTCTTTATGACCCGGAACTACATCAACGTGACCATTCCAGACAATCGTCTCTTCTCCTTGCCCTTTAACAGCTGTCAACATCAAGTAGCCTTTATTGTCATGAACCTTCACGGATTCTCCTTTGGTTTTTAGCCAATCGGCACAGAAAAGAAGAGCTTTGTTGGCACCCTCTTTGGTATCACTTTGAATCTTTATCAATTCTTTTAACAATTCAATCATCCTTTTGGCAAGCCTAATATCCCGGCTGCCTCCACCACCTTTCAAGTATCGTAACTATTCTCATCTTTACCCTATCACATCATCTTAAAACGATGTTGCATAAAAGAACAGTGTTGTGTATAATACAGGTGACTGTTAATATAGTTGTATACACCACAAGGGGAGCTTTTGCTGAGAGTGAACATTTGTTCTTACCCTTTGAACCTGTAAGTTAACACTTGCGCAGGGATGTGGATGGAAACCGGCTCTTACAACGACGCCAGGCTCTGTCCTGACGTCGTTTTTAATATGGTTTTATTCACGACCCTTCTGGTGATGTACACAACACCTAAGGAGGAAGTCATGAGAAATAAAAAAGTATTGTTGATGACAGAAATTGCAATTTTCGCGGCTCTTGGATTTGTGTTGGATTTCATTTCTTTCCGGATGCCACAAGGCGGCTCGGTCAGCTTGGTAATGATTCCAATTGTTTTAATTGCTTTTAGAAGAGGTGCAGGTGCCGGAATTCTAACTGGGATTTTAGTCGGGCTCCTGCAAATCGTTTCTGGATTTATCTCTGTCACCCCATTATCGTTTGGGTTTGTTGTCATGCAGGTCTTGCTGGATTATATTTTAGCGTATGGAGTTGTTGGGGTAGCGGGCGTTATGCGTGCAAAGTATATGCAACATGCGCAAGCTAAGCAAACGGGTAAAATGATAACGGCTATAGTAGTAGGAGTGCTAATCGCTTCTGTGTTGCGCTACTTGGTCCATGTTATTACAGGTATTTTGTTCTTCGGCATGTTTGCTGAAGGCAATGTGATCATCTATTCGGTCATCTATAATGCAACTTACATGATACCGGTATTCTTGCTTGCTGCTTTTGTCTGTGCTGCGCTTTTTGCGGCTGCACCGAAATTGGTAGATGCAGAAGCTTGAAATGGTAGAAGGCTGTCTTTTGACAGCCTTCTTTTCAATCTTTGGATTCAGAACTAGTTAGACCTGTAGAAGAGAATCCCTTTTAATTTTGTGGTATAATTCTTGAATAGAAAAGCTTGAAAGAAGGGTCATTGATGATAGCAACTAATGAAAAAGAGATTGAAATGTTAAAAAAAGCTGGCCAAATGGTGGCTGAAATTCGGGAAGCGATGAAAGCTGCCACAAAAGCTGGAGTCACGACAAAAGAAATCGACGAACTGGGCGGTCAATTATTTGAGGAGCTGGGTGGCGTTTCCGGTCCAAAATCAGAATATGATTTTCCTGGGTATACATGTATCAGCGTCAACGAAGAAGTGGCTCATGGTATTCCAGGTAGCCGTGTCATCCAAGATGGAGATATTGTGAATATCGATGTTTCGGGGTCATATGAAGGATTCTTCTCTGATACAGGAATTTCATTTGTTGTAGGCGAAGGACATGCTGAAAAAGAAAAAATTTGTGAAGCAGCTGCTTCGGCATTTGACCGCGCGATGACGAAAGTCAAAGCCGGTGCAAAACTCAACCAAATTGGTAAGGCTGTTGAACGTGAAGCGAAAGAGCAAGGTTTGTTCGTCATCAAAAACTTGACTGGACATGGCATAGGTAAATCACTTCACGAAGCGCCTCAACATATTTTAAATTATTACGATGCTTGGGAGACGACGATTTTAAAAGAAGGCATGGTACTTGCAGTAGAGCCCTTTATCTCTCAAAAAGCCGAGCACATTATCGAGTCAGGTGATGGCTGGACATTTATAACACCGGATCAATCATTGGTCGCGCAAATCGAGCATACTGTATTGGTAACAAAAGGTGAACCGATTTTATTGACTAAACTAAACAGCTAACATAAAAAGAGATTCGGTGGAATAGCCGAATCTCTTTTTTATGTTAGTTGAATGTGAATGCAAAAAATCTGCAGACAAGCTCGCTCTAATCGAGTCTCTCGCAGATTTATTGAGTAGGTGCCGTTCTTTTTTTTATGAGCAAAATACCGGTTAAGATAACGCCGCTCAAGAAAAGAGATGCGGTTGTTACTAACATTTCGTCTGTACCGTGTTTAACAGCAATTCCAATGAACGCCCATATAAAGACCAAAGCGAAAGGAATATCCATATGATGAAACCGAATATGCAAAGCGATTGCAGTCGCGACTGTCAACATAATAACTGTCCACAGCTGATCGCTCAACCCCCAACCGCTCCAATTGTAAAAAGTTAAGACGAAACTGATGTTGGCTATAGTGGCTACACTAATCCATCCCATATTGATTGAAATAGGCAGCCGTTCAGTAAACGATCTTTCCGAATTTCCATATTGCAGATAAAGAGCAATCAACGCTATCAAGTAGCCAAGCATGGCAACAATGGACCAGGCAAAAAACTCATAATGCCATAACAGGAGCCAACTTATATTGAACAGGCAGCTTAAGACGAAAAACAAAGTGATCTTGTATGAAGGGGTCTGTCCTTTTCTTAAACGTATCCAGAAAGCAACAATCCAAACAGCCAGCAAAAGATAGATGATGGACCAAATTGAAAATACGTAACCGGCTGGTGTAAACAAGACTAACAGTCGGTTAGACACGTCACCTGTAGTTTGATCGTTTAACGGCAAGGTATTTGCCAAAGTATTCATGACAACGACAGCAATAAAAGAAATTGTCATAAGTAAAATACGAATCATGCAGAATCCCTCCTTCATTTTAGTATACCTGTCGTCGTTTCAATCAACAATTAACCTTTTCCAAAAAAATCCCTAAACATGTCGATAAGGTGAAGTATTAGCTTGAAGAGTGGAATATTGTTCCGGTTTCGGAAAGAAAAATGATATACTAAAGAAGTGTTTTTAGAAAATTTAGTTTATCAGGAGGAGAAATTATGACAGTTACCTATCCAGAACAATGGGATTTGGACACGCTATTTCCAGGAGGAAGTGAATCTCGGGAATTGCGGCTACATATGGACGAGGCAGTAAACAAACTCTCTGAATTTGAAGAGCACGTCCAAAAATTTGAAGTACTAACGACGAAAGAAGATGCACCAAAAGTTGCTGACTTGCTTGAACAAATGAGCCATGTAATGCGCCATCTCAGTCAAGCAGGTTCATTTATTGGCTGTTTGATGGCACAAAATACACAAGATAAAAAAGCAGGTATTTTAGAAAGTGAAGCTTCGACCTTATCTGCACGTTTCCAAAACTCTTTTCAGAAAATCCAACAAGATTTAGTAAAGACCGAGGATGGCATATGGAACGAACTAGTAAACGAAGAGTCTTTACATAAATTTACGTTTGTCTTAAACGAGTGGCGTGACGAGGCAAAAATGTTACTTTCTGAAAAAGAGGAAGGCTTGATTACCGCGTTAAGTATTGACGGGTATCACAGCTGGGGCCAATTATACGATATGCTAGTTGGCGAAATTAACGTTACAGTCACAGTGGACGGCGAAGAGAAGTCATTATCGGTAGGACAAGCGAATAATCTGAGTTCTCATAAAGATGCAGCAGTTCGAAAAGAGTCCTACCAAAAATTAGAGGAAGCATGGACAGAGAAAGAAGAATTCTTTGCCAAAACCTTGAATTCCATTGGTGGCTTTCGTTTGGAAACGTATAAAAAACGTGGATGGGACAATCCCCTTCAAGAACCCTTACACATTAATCGCATGAAGCAAGAAACCTTAGATGCCATGTGGGGAGCTATTAGTAAAAACAAACAGCCTTTTGTTGATTATTTAAACCGAAAAGGAAAACTACTTGGAAAAGACGGACTGGATTGGTATGACGTGGATGCACCAGTAACGGAAAGTACGCAACAGTTTTCTTATCAAGAAGGGGCAGAATTTATCCTTAAGCAATTTGGAAAATTTGGTCCGGAACTAGAGCAATTTGCACAGCAAGCTTTTGAAAATGGCTGGATCGAAGCAGAAGATCGTCCGAACAAACGACCTGGTGGATTTTGTACAAGCTTGCCACTAGGTGAAGAATCGCGTATTTTCATGACTTATAGTGGCTCGATGTCTAATGTGGCAACTTTGGCTCATGAACTTGGGCATGCATTTCATTCTTTCGCTCTTCGTCCAGTTCACGCGTTAAACCGTTCGTATGCCATGAATGTCGCAGAAACAGCGTCTACATTTGCAGAAATGATTGTGGCAGATGCAGCTGTGAAAAATGCCCAGTCCAATGAAGAGAAAATTGCGTTGCTAGAAGATAAAGTTCAGCGTAGTGTTGCTTTCTTCATGAACATTCATTCGCGCTTCCTTTTTGAAACTCGTTTTTATGAAGAACGTAAAAACGGTGTTGTTCCTGCAGCTAGATTAAATGAATTAATGGAGCAGGCTCAAACAGAAGGATTTGCGGGCGGATTGGCGTCAACGCATCCACATTTCTGGGCATCCAAATTACATTTTTATATTACCCAAGTACCTTTTTACAATTTCCCTTACACCTTTGGTTATTTATTCTCTTTGAGCGTATACGCAAAAGCTTTAGAAGAAGGGGATAGTTTTGAAGGAAAGTACATGGCTTTACTTCGTGATACAGCGGTAATGTCAGCAGAAGACTTAGCAATGAAGCATTTAGGCGAAGATATTACACAACAGGCGTTTTGGGAAAAAGGAATTGCCTTATGTGTTCAAGATGCCAAGGAATTCATTTCATTGACATCTACTGAGGCCTAGTGTGAATTTGCTTTTTGAAGGGCAGACATGCTATCTGCGCAGTTTAGCGGTTGAAGATGCAGAGGAAATGGTGCAATTGCTGCTTCGTAACCGAGAATACTGGTCTGTCTACGAACCACGTCATCGAGACAGCTATTTCTCAGCGAGCGTTCAGCGAGAAAAAATTCGGGAATCGATTTATCAAGCGAGAGAAAATCGAGAATACAGCGTTGGGATCTTTGAACACAATACCAATAAGTTGATTGGACACATCTCCGTGTACAGCGTGAAACGGATGCCTTTTTTAAGTGCTTTGATCGGTTATTCGATTGATAAGGTGTATGTGGGTAAAGGGATTGCTACAGAAGCAGTCAACTTAATGACGGTCTTTGGTTTTGAACAGCTTCGTCTTCACCGAGTCGAAGCTTATGTTTCTCCGGATAATGTGGGCTCTATTCGCGTGTTGGAGAAAACGGGTTTTCGACAAGAAGGCTTGTTGAAGAGTTTTCTCTATATAAATGGTGAGTGGAAAGACCATTTTTATTATTCAGTAATTGAGGAAGAATTTTGAAAGGGCAAGGCCACCTATAAAAAATGGTGGAAAGATGCGCGACGTTGGTTTGAATCGTGAGTAGCGGTAGAGAGAGGTGTGTAAATTGAACAAAGACAAAATGTTCTCCTATCACAAATGGGCCACATTAGCCTGCCTGCAACACGTTAGAGATTTAGGCGAAGAACTTTACAAAACAGAAGGAATCAATTCTTTTGCTTCGATTCAAGAAACAACAGAGCATGTTTTAGGCGTGGAAAAACTGTGGTTGCTTCGAATGTCAGGTGTAGCGAATCCGACATTTGAACATTTCGATGTAGAAACAACGGAACAAGCAGCAGAAAGTTTTATGTTGCTTCATGCTGAAATGGAATTATTCTTCGCCTCTTTACCTGAAGCGCAGTGGCAAGAAACGCTCCATTATCGAAATATGCGCGGAGATGATTTTTCCACAACTAGAGAAGAAATGCTATTCACTTTTGTTAATCATGCTAGCTATCATAGGGGGCAGGTAACGTCTTTGCTACGGCAATTCGGGAAAGAAGGCATGGCGCTTGATTACATCTATTACCAAAAACAAAACCGCTGAGAAACTCTCAGCGGTTTTCGTTTCCATTAACAACAACATCTAATTTTCCAGTAGTTGGATCAATAACCAGGCCATGAACTGGGACTGTATTGACTAGTAAGGGATGATGACGTACCATGTCGACACTATGAGCGACACTTTCTGCTACGTCGTCAAATCCACCAAGCCAACCTTCTAAATTGACTCCTGAATACTTCATCATCTCAATGGTCTTTTCATCTATTCCTCGTTTTTTCATTTTATCAAGGATTACATCAGGATCTATAGCAGACATGCCGCAGTCATGATGGCCAACAATATAAATTTCATCTGCATTCAGTTCGTATACAGCTACAAGTAGGCTGCGCATAATACCACCAAATGGGTGGTTGATGACAGCTCCGGCACTTTTAACAATTTTCGCATCCCCATTTTTGAAATTCATCGCTTTCGGTAGCATTTCTAAAAGTCGTGTATCCATACATGTTAAAATGACGAATTTTTTATCCGGAAATTTAGTCGTTATAAATTCCTCGTAACGCTTTTCCTTTACGAACACTTCGTTGTACTCTAAGATTTGGTCTAATAAAGCCATTATAGTTCCCCCTTATCGACTGATACTTATTAAGTTTAATCCTAATGTCTGAAAAATACGAATTGAAACTGACATAATGCAAAAAATCAGGAAAAAAGTCATCTATTAACTTTCTTTTTTTGTTAACGGCTTGTCTTTTATAAAAAATTTAGAAAACAGGTTCTCGAACCGAAGAAAACCAGGGGGCTGTCTCATAAGTCCCTTGAAAGCAGTTGCCGAATGCCCGCTACTTTCTAGGAGATTATAGGTCCATGCCACAATCCCGAACGTCGTATGCACTTTATCGAGGCCCAGGAAGAGGAATCGCCTGAACGACCGATTGCTCTTGGATAGGACTGAACACACTTTCTCCGTACTATCGGGAAAGTCATCTCCAGATTTCACATAAAAATCGTCTTTTCTGTAATGAAGATGTGGGAACTTTCGTTTTACAGAAATAAATGATTTTTTGTATCATTTTTTCATTACAGAACGGCTGATGGGAATGGAGACAGCGACTCCCGCGGAAAGCGTCTGTCGAAATGGACATCAGCCTTTTCTCACAAATAAAAAAAGGGGCTGTCCCCAAAAGTCTTTTTTTATGACTTTTGGGGACAGCCTCCTAGTTTTTACTGATCAACGTGACATTTTTTCGAGTTGTTTAATCATGCCAAGTGATAGGCCTGTGCCAATAGCGACAGACTCAAGAGGGTGTGGCGCGATATGAACAGGTACCGAAATTTCTTTTGATAACCATTCTTGCATGCCTTTTAGCAATGCACCACCTCCAGAAATAACGACACCTTGGTCAACCATATCGCCTGATAATTCAGCAGGACAATTTTCCAAGGTCGCACGGATGCATTCTAAAATGGCAGATAGCGATTCTTTTAGCGCTTCTTGTGTTTCGTGAGAACTTAAGTTGATGGTTTTCGGCAATCCGGTTAAGATATCGCGGCCCCTTATATCCATGTATTCAGCTTCATGTGGAACAGGTGCATAGCCAATTTCTTTTTTGATATTTTCAGCAGTCTGTTCGCCGATTAAGACATTGTACTTTTTGCGGACATAATGAATGATATCTTCATCCATGCGATCGCCTGCCACTTTTACTGTATTTGAAGAAACCACACCACCAAAAGAAATGATGCCAACCTCTGTTGTGCCGCCACCAATGTCTACAATAACGCTTGCAACCGGCTCACTAATTGGTAAATCCGCACCAATAGCTGCTGCGACAGTTTCTTCGATTAAGTGAACGGTCTTAGCACCGCCTTGTTTCACTGCATCGTGAATAGCGCGGCGTTCGACCGTGGTAGCTCCAGAAGGTGTGCAGACCATAACGTTAGGCTTACGAAAAGCGCTGCCTAATTGCTTAGCAGCTCTTTGCATAATAATTGTTAAAAGTTCTCTTGTTACATCAAAATCTGCGATAACGCCGTCTTTTAAAGGGCGAATCACATCAATAGAGTCAGGAGCTTTGCCAAGCATGGCTTTCGCCTCATTACCAACCGCTAAGATGTTCCGAGTTTTCGCATCCAATGCGACTACAGAAGGTTCATTTATGATGATGCCTTTTTCTTTTGTATACACTAATATATTTGCAGTTCCTAAATCAATCCCAATAGCTGTTGCAGAAAACATACGTGAATTCCTCCTATAAATAAAGACGCTAACTAGTACAGATTTTACCATTATAGAAGACTAAGTGAAAGTGTCGAAGGAACCTAAAACGTAGCGGAAGGGAAAAATACAGTTGTTTTCATACAGAGTAGACTGAGTGGCTAGACTACTTAATGATCTGGTAACAGGTATTTTATTAAAACCTTCTGCTCGTATAGAACAAGAGATATAGTAACAAACATAAAAACCGGCTTCAATGAAGAAACCGGCTTTTATCGCTTAGTATTTTTTTTCAGGAATAGGATCTACATGTTCTGCGTCGTGCGTGTGGAGCTCTTTCCCAAGAAAGTGAAGAAGCGTAAAGAAAAACATGAAGATTACGGCCATAAAGCCAAGTACTACGGTAAGATCGTAAAACATAATGATAACTCCTCTCTAAACTGTAATTATCAATATTAAGTATACCCGATATCGAAGCAAAAAATAAGTGTCGAATTATCGATACTTAAAATGCCCAATTGCCGTTGCGGAAAATCGGCTCACGGGAACCATCTTCCAAGATCCCATCAATATTCATTTCAGAAGACCCAACCATAAAATCAACATGTGTGATGCTTTGATTCAAGCCGTTTTTCAACAAATCTTCTGGTGACATGGTTTTCCCACCTTCAAGGCAGAATGCATAAGCACTTCCGATAGCGAAATGGTTTGAAGCATTTTCATCAAACAATGTGTTATAGAAAAGAATATTCGAATCAGAAATCGGTGACTGATGAGGAACCAGCGCCACTTCACCAAGGAAGTGTGAACCTTCATCAGTAGCAACTAATTGTTTCAAGACTTCTTCTCCTTGTGCTGCAGTCACGTCGATGATTTTCCCATCTTTAAACGTTACTTTAAAGTCATCAATAATATTGCCGCCATAGCTCAGTGGTTTTGTGCTCGAAACATAGCCGTTTACACCCGTTTTATGAGGAACGGTGAATACTTCTTCAGTTGGCATATTTGCCATGAACGTATCGCCTTTTTCGTTAACTGAACCTGCACCACACCAAAGATGTCCTGCTGGAAGAGCAACTTCCAAATCTGTTTTCGGTGATGTGTAATGAAGTTTCGCATATTTTTTGTCGTTCAAATAATCGACTTTGGTATGCAATAAGCGATCATGCTCAGCCCATGCTTCAATTGGTTGATCTAAGTCTACACGTACAGCTTTGAAAATGGCATCCCATAGCATGTCAACTTGCTGATTTGCTGGTGCGTCTGGAAATACTTTAGCTGCCCATTTTTGGGAAGGTGCTGCAAGAACTGTCCAACTAATTTTGTCTGATTGGACATACTGCCGATATTTACTCAATGCTTGACCTGTAGCTTTTTGTGAAGCTGCAATACGTGTCGCATCAATTCCCGTCAATAGATCCGGGCTCTGTGACACGATGCTAATAAATGCAGCACCTTGCTCTGCTAATTGTTCACGCTCTTGTACTTTCCAGGCAGGAAATTCAGTAAACGCCTCTTCTGGCGCTAATTCAAAGCGCAGCCGTGTAACGGTATCGTCAGCCCAATCAATATAGACTTGTTTAGCCCCTGTTTGATATGCTTTTTCTGTAAGTAAACGAACGAATGGTGCCGAATCAATGGTTGCAGCAATATAAAGTTGTTGACCAGGTTGGATATTTACTCCCACTTTTATAGCCAGTTCAGCATAGCGAGATAACTTTTCATTAAATGATGTCAAATAAATCTCTCCTCTCATCCTATCTATAGTAGCAATTTTCAGTTACTACCTGCAACAATTTATAACGATATTCGAATTACTATTTTTACTTGCTATTTTAGTTATAAAAGTTTATGATTTAAACAAATGTTTAAGTTGGAGGTGTTACGATGAATCAAAAAGAAGTAGAAGTGTTGGAATTGATCCGGCGAAACCCTTATTTGTCACAGCAGGAGATGGCAGAACACTTGAATATGTCTAGACCGTCGCTTGCCAACTTTATTTCGAACTTAATGAAACAAGGAAAGATTTTAGGACGTGCTTATGTGTTGCCAGAAGAAAAAACGGTGATCTGCATCGGTGGTGCCAATGTCGACAGAAAATTTCTGATTCAACATCGAGCGCAGATGGGAACGTCAAATCCTGCATCAGTATCCGGTAGTGTTGGTGGAGTGGCAAGAAATGTAGCCGAGAATCTAGGAAGACTCGGTCATTCTGTTAAACTCTTGTCCATTGTAGGCAATGATTCAGAATGGAAGTTAATCGAGTCAGCGTCAAACTCATTTATGTCGACTGAACTAACCAAAGCTGTCGAAGGATTTTCGACGGGAACATACACAGCCATTTTAGAACCCGATGGTGAAATGCTGTTGGCGATGGCTGATATGAAAATTTACGATTTTCTGACACCGGAGTATATTTCTAAAAATGACAGTACGCTATTATCAGCTGCTTTTCTCGTCATCGATTTAAATTGTCCTCTGGAAACTGTTGAATATGTAAGACAGTTAGCTTCTGCCAATAAAATCCCGCTGGCGGTCATTCCCGTATCTGCTCCAAAAATGGATCGGTTAAGTGAAGATTTGACTGGAATCAGTTGGCTAATCTTAAACCGTGACGAAGCAAGTAAATATTTGCAAGTGTCCATCGATTCACTAGATGACTGGCAACAAGCAGTTCAACAATTAGTAAATCGAGGAGCGGAAGCTGTAGTTATTACAGCAGGAAAAGAAGGAGCAATGGCTGGGAATTCTACCGGCATTCGTTATTATCCTTCTATGCAAGTCGATCAAGTTACCGATGTAACAGGGGCTGGCGATGCATTTTCAAGTGCCATTGTCCACAGTGTCATGGAGGATCAAGAATTCGAAACAATTATCCGTACAGGTATGATGAATGCAGCAAAAACGCTAGCAAGTAACGACACAGTACGGCACGAATTGACGGCAGTACAACTACAAAAAGAACTGGAGGAATTACAATGACAAACATGATATCTTATTCAACTGAAGTACAGCAGGCACTAGAGGGCAAAAAACCGATCGTAGCACTTGAATCGACGATTATCTCACACGGTATGCCTTATCCACAGAATGTCGAAACGGCTCGTATGGTCGAGCAAATTATCCGTGACAATGGAGCAGTTCCAGCAACCATTGCCATTATGGATGGCAAGATTAAAATTGGTTTATCCGAAGAAGAGCTTGAATTGCTCGGCAATACACCTGGTGTTGCTAAAGTTTCAAGAAGAGATATCGGCCAATTAATCGCTACAAAAAAAATCGGTGCTACAACGGTGGCTGCGACGATGATTTGTGCAGAACTTGCGGGCATTCGTGTTTTCGCAACAGGCGGCATAGGCGGGGTGCATAGAGGCGCTGAGACGACGATGGATGTTTCAGCTGATCTTGAAGAGTTATCCAATACGGGAGTAGCTGTTGTGTGTGCAGGTGCAAAATCGATTTTGGATATCGGCTTAACAATGGAGTACCTTGAAACAAAAGGCGTTCCAGTTATCGGCTATCAGACAAATGTAATGCCGGCATTTTACACGCGTTCAAGCGGATTTGACTTAACGTTCCGCAGTGACGATGCAGCAGAACTTGCACAAGTCTTAAAAGCGAAATGGGATTTAGGAATCAAAGGCGGAGCAGTTATTGCCAACCCAATTCCAGCAGAACATGCTCTAGAAGAGTCATTCATTAACGGCATCATTGCACAGGCAATGGCTGAAGCAAATGACAACGGCATTTCTGGTAAAGAAGTAACTCCTTTCCTTCTAGGTAAAGTGAAAGAATTGACTGAAGGAAAAAGCTTGGTCGCTAATATCGAATTAGTGAAGCATAATGCAAAAGTTGGAGCAGAACTTGCTGTAGCTTACAATAAACTTTAAAAATAGCTTGTGTAGAGAAGTCCATTCGTGGGCTTCTTTTTTTAGTTGAAGCATTTAATGGGTTTTCATTCCATTGAATTTAGGGTAAAGAGCCACAAGGGGATGATGCGGATGAAAGCAGATGTATTCATTGGCGGTGGGGGCATTGGAGGATTGACGCTTGCTTTGAAATTGGTGCAACGTGGTGTCAATGTAGTTCTCGCTGAACGGATGGCTGTTAAGGCACCTACTTATAAGGGAGAACTGCTACAGCCAAAAAGTATGCAAATATTCGATAGTCTTGGACTGTACGAACAAATATGCAATCGCTCAAATGAAATAAAAGTTTTAGATATGCTGGAACTTTCAAGTTCCTTGCAAGTAAAAGATCAATCGTTCATGGATTATAGTGTGCTGCCGGGTAAGTACAATGCAGCTTATATGATGCATCATGAAGAATTAAAGTCCGTCATTTTAAAAGCCGCTTGTGCGTTTGATAATTTCCACTATTTAAAGGGTGTGGCTTGTAAAGGCTATGGAGAGGGAACAGCTTTGCTTCAAAAAGGGACAGAAAAATTTGAAGTAGAAGCACAGTTTTTCTTCGGAGCAGAAGGGCGTTCATCGGTTACGCGTAAAGCGATGGAAGTTGAGGTCAAACAAACTACTTACAACCACCACTTTCTAACAGTGACGTTTCCACGTGCAGAAGATTTTACAGATGGTAAAATTATTTCTACATACAATCGCTTTTTGGGCCTTTTTCCACTGCCGGACGATCAGGTTCGCAGTGTTTATTTAATACCCCCTGGAGATTACAAAGCATTAAAAGAAAAACCAATTAGTCATTTTCATAAACTCTATACAGACTTAGCACCTGTAGTAGACGGCTATGTACAGCAATTGCTTGATTGGAAAAAAATACAATTAATGATTCCTGTAATGTATCATGCTGATTCATATGTAAAAGACAATAAGGCTATTATTGGAGATGCCAGTCATGCGGTTCATCCAATGGCAGGAGAAGGCATGAACATGGCAATTCAAGATGCCGATGTTCTCGGCGAACTAACGGCAGATATGTTTGAACGGCAACAAACCGATCTTACTAATTTAAAATGGTATGAAAAGGTTCGCTATAAACGGGCGGACCATGTTATCCAGCTAAGTCATTTAGCCGCACTGGCTTATTCGTTTCCATTTAAACCGGTGAGTTACTTACGTCAGCGAACATTTGAACGAATGGAAGAAGATCCAATTCTTCATTTTAAACAAATGCTGAATGTTTCAGGACTAGGCATGTGGAAAGAAAACGTTCGAGACCGATTTATTCAAGGAGGCATTATGCCAGTCCGTATAAAAGACTTAGCTAAAGATACGAAAGAATTAAGGTATTATACACCGGAAGAAGATTATCCATGGAAAACGGAGGGACTCACATGATTGATGTAATGAAGATGTTTAAGGCAAGGATGTATATGAAACGGAACGAACCTTTTTTGTATAGCTGGCACGCATATGTTGGCTATGAGCTAGATTTGTTTAAAGCGTTTGATCGACCCATGACAAAATTTGACGTGTCAGATGCGTTGCAACTTGATGAAGATCTTTTAACGCAGTGGGTGAGTATTGGGGTTTCTATCGGTCATTTAAAAGAGATGGAAAGAAATCGCTACAAAACGTGGAATGCCTGGAAATTGCCAAAACCAAAGGGCAATAATTCTTCAGGTGTGCTACTGAAAGAAATGATGGAATTGCACATTCCAACACTTTTAAGTTATCCAGACATGATGCGTAACCAAGAGCGTCTTCATTACGATGAAGAAAAACATGCGTCGACAGTAGCAGAAACAAGTCGTTTGTTAGAAGTATTGGCCTTACCTAAAATAGCTAGACGCTTAAAAGAAACACATGCGGATTCAGTATTAGATATTGGCTGCGGCGAAGGTGGCTACATCAAAAAGTTAGCTGAACGCTTCCCCAATACACATTTCACAGGCATTGAAATCAGCCCTTCAGTAATAGAAGTTGCGAAGAAACTAACGGAAAAAAACAAAAACATTACAATCGAACAAGCAGATCTTTGGAAATACAAACCTGACAACCCACAAGACATGGTCATGATGAACAACGTCATTCACTATATCGACCTTGAAAAACGTCAAGAACTTTTCAACGAATTGGCTAGCTGGGTTAGAGAAGAAGGCATGTTATCCATCATTACACCTATTGCCGGAGGTAGTGACAGTCCACCTTTTGCCAATGTCTTTAATAGCTTTTTCTCATCATTCGACAACCTATACCGGTTGCCTGAACGCGAAGAACTAGCTGAATGGGGAGAACAAGCAGGACTCGAACTACTCAGCATCCAAACTGTCATAAAAGAAGGCGGCTGGTATGTCGTACATTATGAAAAGAAAAGCTGAAACGACCGTTTTGCTCCGACAGGCATAAGACAGACCGGCGAAGCGACATGTTTACAGGCGCATAGTCGGGATGGCTTATGACCCGAGGAGCAGGTCGTTGAAGCTAGCCAAAAAGAAAAGCTGAAACGACCGTTTTGCACCGACAGGCATAAGACAGACCGGCGAAGCGGCATGTTTACAGGCGCATAGTCGGGATGGCTTATGACCCGAGGAGCAGGTCGTTGAAGCTAGCCAAAAAGAAAAGCTGAAACGACCGTTTTGCTCCGACAGGCATAAGACAGACCGGCGAAGCGACATGTTTACAGGCGCATAGTCGGGATGGCTTATGACCCGAGGAGCAGGTCGTTGAAGCTAGCCAAAAAGAAAAGCTGAAACGACCGTTTTGCTCCGACAGGCATAAGACAGACCGGCGAAGCGACATGTTTACAGGCGCATAGTCGGGATGGCTTATGACCCGAGGAGCAGGTCGTTGAAGCTAGCCAAAAAGAAAAGCTGAAACGACCGTTTTGCTCCGACAGGCACATTAACAGCATCAAATCAAAAATCCCCTAAAGGAGTCTCCTTCAGGGGATTTTAACTATCTTATTTACGTAAAGAACCAAGCTCAGTAGCAATGGCCTGCATTTCGCTCGTACTAAATTTATCGCGATTTGCGACAACTTCGTAAAGCTCATGCAAGTCTTCATATTGAGATGCATTAAAATGCTCAGCTTTCATTGCATCTACATTAACCATGCGTAATTTTGCTTTTATTTCTTCAATCATAAAGCTAACATTCTCTGGAGAAGGTGTTGATAAGTCCATGATAAGTTCCTGCCTTTCGGATGGGTATACTTTATCATTTCATTATTCAAATGCAATGTCAATTGCCAGAGCGTTCTGCTTCTTTTTCTTCTTTGATTTTGGCAACGATGCGTTTTGTCTCGAAGACAATAACACCAGACAAACCAAGAAGACCAATTAAGTTCGGGAACGCCATCAAACCATTCATCACGTCAGAGAACGTCCAAACAACATCAAGTGAAACGGTTGCACCGACGAAAACCATCGCTACGAAAGCAATGCGATAAACGACTAACAATGCTGGGTTTTTGAATAAATACTGGAAACATTTCTCTCCGTAATAAGACCATCCAATAATCGTAGAGGATGCAAAGAAAATTAAGCCAATCGCCACTACAAGTGGACCGGCACTTCCTAAAAATTGTTCAAAAGCAGCAGTTGTTAAAGCAGCGCCTTCCAGTGACTCGTCTTTATAAAGACCCGACATGACAATGGTGACACCTGTAATCGAACAAATGATGATTGTATCGAAAAGCACTTGTGTCATAGACACCAATGCCTGACGTCCCGGAAGATCTGTTATGGCAGCAGCTGCTGCAATCGGAGCGGAACCAAGTCCTGCTTCGTTGGAGAAGACGCCGCGTGCCACACCGTAGCGGATAGCGGCACCAATAGCACCACCAACTGCTGCTTCACCTGTAAAGGCAGCACTGAAAATTGTAGCAAAAGCTCCTGGAATCAATTCCATGTTCAAAATCATAATAATAATTCCTGCGATTATGTAAAACAATGCCATGAAAGGAACAAAGAATGAAGTAACGCGTCCAATGCTCTTAATTCCACCGAGCAGAACCAACGCCGTAAAAATGGTTAAAATAATGCCTGTAATCCATGTGGGCACGCTGAACGTATCACGAACAACCGAAGCAACTGAGTTTGACTGTGTGCCATTACCAATACCAAAAGCAGCAAGGGCACCGAAGATAGCAAATAAAACAGCTAGCCATTTCTGTTTTAATCCATGCTCCAAGTAATACATAGGTCCGCCAGCCATTTGACCTTTAGCATCCACTACACGGTATTTGACTGCGAGAACCGCTTCACCGTATTTCGTGGCCATCCCGAAGAATGCTGAGAACCACATCCAGAAAATAGCACCTGGTCCGCCGAGAATAACCGCTGTTGCGACACCAACAATATTACCGGTACCGACTGTAGCAGCCATGGCAGTGGAGAGTGCCTGAAAGTGACTGATATCCCCTTCAGAGCTTTTATCCGTATTTTTAGTGAAAACTAGTTTCAAGGCATAGGGCAATAGACGAAGCTGTAGAACACCGAGACGGACAGTTAAGAAAATTCCAGTACCTACTAATAAAATCAATAAAGGCGGTCCCCATATGTAACCGCTAATTGTGCCCAATAACTCTTCAACTTGTGACATAATCTCTCCCCCTTCTATCTCTCCTTTTTATCTGTAAAACCTCCCGTAAACATAATATTCCGAAATTTTTTAAAGATAGTCAAGCTATTTTTTAAAAATAACTTTTAGATTAGCGTTTAAAATTTTTAAGATTAGGGAAAATTCTAAACAGATGTGAAAAATTATTTTTATCTTAGGAGGAATTTAGGATGAGTCAAAACAAGTTAATGACAGGTTTATTAGTAGGGGCAGCAGTAGGAATTATTGTTTCATTACTCGACAGTAATACTAGAAACGATGTTGTTCAAAAATCGAAAAAAGCAAGCAATAGCGCAAAATACTATGCATCAAATAGAGATGAATTGGTACAGGCTTTCCAGCATCAAGCTGAAAGAGCACAAAACCTATATTCTCGTATTTCTGAAGATGCTTCTTACGTTGGCAGTAAAGTAAATGAATTGAAAGAAATGACACCACAAGTAAAAGAAATGGCACTCGAAACAAAAGAGGTATTTATGGATACAAAAGCTGCTGTTGTTGAAACAAAAGATGATGTAATATCAGCCGTCAAAGAAGACAATCCATCACCAAGCACTTCTTTAGGAGACAACGATAGCACTTCTGGATCATCATCAAACGATGCCGGCCACACAAAAAATCAAGCTAATGGGAGTTCAAATTCCCAAAATCGATTATAGGCTGTTTGTCCCGATGAAACCTGCAGGGCAACAACCAACTAATAGTAAAGAACGCGCCCGTTTAAATAGGTTTGATGTAACAACGACTAGCGGGTTTTTAAAAGAATTATTGCAACGGATTAAAGACGTCGACGTGCCAGGACTAGGAGCACAGTTGGCGTTTTTTTTCCTATTGTCCATTTTCCCTCTACTGATCTTCTTAGTAACCCTTTTACCGTATTTATCTTTGTCGGAAGAGCAAATTTTTAGTTATATGCAAGAAGTGGTACCTGGAGAGGTTTATGTGCTGATTGAAAGCACATTACAAGAGATTTTGACAAGTCAAAACACTGGATTGTTATCCTTTGGGATTTTAGCGACGATTTGGTCAGCAAGTTTAGGGATGGATTCGTTAATCAAGTCGTTGAATACGTCTTATAAAGTAACAGAAAATCGTCCGCTTCTCATCGCGCGTGGTATGTCTATTTTGATGACCATTTTGCTAATTTTTATTTTGATTATTGCTTTAGCATTGCCCGTTTTCGGTGAACAGCTTGGCTTGTTGATTTTTTCGTTTCTAGGATTGGAAGAAGGGTTTCTTGCGCTTTGGAGCTCAATCCGTTTTACCATCCCAACGATTATTACATTTGTTGCTTGTGCCATCATTTACTGGCTAGCTCCAAACGTAAAAATGAATATTTTAAGCGTCTTAGGAGGCGCTGCATTTGCCGCAATCGGTTGGTTGGTGATTTCCTATCTGTTTTCAATTTATATCAGCAATTTCGGTAATTTTTCAGCAACTTACGGTAGCATCGGAGGCGTGATTATCTTAATGCTTTGGCTTTATATTTCGGCTATGGTATTAATAATTGGTGGGCAGATTAACGCTGTCATGAAAGAACGGCGACATTTCAAAAAGAAGGCATCCTGAATTGTCACTCATTCAGAATGCCTTCTTTTTATATGCTGCGATTCAACATACGCAACCCATTTAAAATAACTAAAATGGTACTGCCTTCATGTCCGATGACGCCAATGGGCAAAGTAATCGTCTGAAAAAAATTTGAGATGATCAATAAAATAATGACTGAAACAGAAAAGAAAATATTTTGTTTGACGATCCGCTGCATTTTGCGTGAAAGCTTGATTGCGTAGACTATGCGCGATAAATCGTTTTTCATCAAAATAACATCAGCGGTTTCCAGTGCAATATCGGTTCCAGCACCCATCGCAATGCCAGTTGTTGCCGTTGCTAAAGCAGGTGCGTCATTTATGCCATCACCTGTCATCGCAACGTATTTATACTTTTTTAACAACTTTTTTATTTCTTCTACTTTATCAGCAGGCATGCATTCTGCGACATAGTCAGTGACTCCAGTTTCTTTGGCAATCACCGCTGCTGTTTTGTGGTTATCACCTGTTAGCATAATGCAGTAAACCCCTAGTTTTTCCAACTCATTAATCGTTGCCTTGGTAATAGTACGAACTGTATCTTTTAACGCCATAGCGGCAAGAATTCCTTCGCGGTCTCGAACGAAGGTCACCGTTTTTCCTTGATTGGCTAGTTTCGCCAATAGCCCATTTTCAAAAACTTCTGCTAGCTGTTCGCCAACAAATTTCGGCTTACCGACGAGAAATTCTTCTTGTTCAATCATTGCTTTTAAGCCGTTACCTGGAATATCTTCAATTAATAAGTTAGGCAATGGAACAATTCCTTTAGAAACAACAAAATCACTAATAGCTTTTGCTAAAGGATGATTCGATTGTGTCTCAATTCCTGCAATTCTTGCCATTGTCAGTTGAGGATCTGCGCCTTTGCGAATAACAAAGTCTGTAACTTCAGGTTGACCGCGTGTTAATGTGCCCGTTTTATCAAAAGCGATAGCACGAACCAAGCTCAGGTTTTCTAAATGCATGCCACCTTTGAAGATAATTCCTGTTTTTGCGCCGTTAGAAATGGCCGCAAGCGTGGCTGGCATAATAGAAGCGACAAGTGCACAAGGAGAAGCTACTACAAGTAAGACCATAGCGCGATAAAGTGTTGTGTTCCAATCCCAACCGAAAACGTAATGTGGCGCAAATAGCATGATGACAAAACCTACAAGAACGGCTTTTACATAACGACCTTCAAAGCGTTCGATAAATTGCTGAGAAGGGGACTTTTCACTTTGTGCCGACTGAACCAAATCAATTATTTTTTGAAACAAAGTTTCAGAACTGGGCTTCGTCATTTCTATCGTGATGGCACCTGACAAATTGACTGTCCCTGCAAATAGTTCATCTTCTTCATACTTCGAGACAGGAAGAGCTTCACCGCTGATGGCTGATTCGTCTACAGCACTTTGGCCAGTATGTAAAACCCCATCAACTGGTATTCGCTCACCAGGCTTTACGACGATATAATCACCAATGTCCAAGTCACCTAAAGGGACACGCAGTGTTTGTCCATTTTGAACGCGCCAGGCTGATTCGGGCTGTATTTCCATTAACGAGGTAATTTCTTTCCGACTTTTGTTCATTGTGTACGTTTCTAGCGCGCCACTTAAAGAAAAGATAAAAATTAGGATGGCGCCTTCTGCCCAATAGCCAATGATAGAAGAGCCAACTGCTGCTAAAATCATTAAGATTTCAACATTTAATTGTCTATCTTCTAAAGTTTTCAATATGCCATATTTGGCTTTGGCATAACCACCAATTACAAAAGCTAGTAAAAAGGTAGTGACTGAATAAGTGGAATACTGTTGCAGATCTAGTATAAACGCGATGACAATTAAAAATCCTGAAAACAACGAGGCAATCAATTCGATATGAGTTTTTAAAAATAGCATGAGCGATACCTGCCTTTCTAAATCGATTTGTCGAATTAAAAATTCTGAAGGACGGAGGTGCAGAAAGGAAAAACTAAAACTCTATTACTGTGTAGTCTATCACATTACTTCTAAGCAATAGAGCAGCTATCACTACAGTAAAAGACAAAAAAATCCGCTGCCAAAAGGCAACGGATTTACTACTTATCGATCTTCAGAAGGACGTGACTGGAATTGTTTCATTTTATCATCCAAATCATCAACCATCGCGATTAACCGATCAATGTCTTCGAGTTCTGTGTTTTCAGGTTCGATAGCATCTAATACTTCTAAAAACATGCTTAAGCGCTGTTTCATATAAGAAACTTGTTGCTCTTTATTCGTAATGGATTTTCCCATTTGATACACCTCATTTCGCCTATTAATCGTAACGGATAATGGAGACGAATTCAATAACTATAGGTAGAACTAATTATTTTACTAGTTTTACTATTTTGAATATTTACTTAATATAGAGTTTGTGTTAAGTTAAGGTTAATCAAAAGAGAGGGGAGGCCGAAGGGAATCAGCGAAGCCACATCACAGCATCAGAAAATTCGAAGGAGGCGGTTCGCACATTTCACCGGCGTCTTAGCCGAAAATGGCATTTATGAAAGATAACTTAACTGTATATAAACTGTAAAAGGCTCATCCTTAATCTGACATCAGATATAGAATGAGCCTTTTATCATGTTTGACGAACTTCAAAGCTTTCAATGATTTCGATAGAATCCTTTACCGACTGAACCATTGAGCAGTTTTTTCGAGTTAATTCCATAACACGCGCCATTTTCTTTTCGTCAATGTCACCAGTAATCGTAAAGTGTAAATGAATTTTTTCCACACGACCAGCTTCTTCGTCATTGCGAACAACTTCTGTTACTTCGATTTGAATATCTTTAGCAGGCATCCTCATTTTATCGAGGACTTTTCTCATAACCCCACCACTACATACAGCCAACGAAGAGATCAATAATTGATAAGGTCTAAAACCATATTCCTCGTCGCCTGAAATTTGGATGTCACCAAAAGGCAAATGCCCTGTAAAGCCGTTTTCGTTCATTGAATAGTTCATCTTGTAACGCCTCCCTATGTTAGAATTGTATCTGAAATCTTATTAAATACAAAAGAACATGCTTGTTCGAGGAGGCATTATGAAGAAATTTTCAAAAAGTGAGCGTGGCCGATTTTGGATTCTTGTTGCCATTGTCTCGATTTCAGGCTTTTCACAAGGCATGCTGCTGCCATTAATCGCAGTTATTTTTGAACAGGATGGTGTATCTTCCGCATTAAATGGCTTGAGTGCCACAGGTTTGTATATTGGAACATTAGTAATCGCGCCTTTTATGGAACCGCAATTGCGAAAATTTGGTTACAAACCATTGATTTTAGTAGGCGGAGGATTAGTTGTCGTATCGCTTTTTCTTTTTCCGTTATGGAAATCAGTGTTGTTTTGGTTTGTGTTGCGTATTTTAATTGGTATTGGTGATCAAGCCTTACATTTTTCAACGCAAACTTGGATTACGAGTACGTCGCCACACCACCGGTTAGGACGTAATATCGCGATTTATGGGATGTCTTTCAGTATCGGTTTTGGAGCGGGTCCACTATTTGTTCCGATGGTAGAAGTGTTTGAAGCTCTGCCATTCATCATTTCAGGTTTATTGTGTTTGCTAGCTTGGTCATTGGTTTTTTTGCTTAGAAATGATTTTCCTGAAGTTACGGGAAGTGCCATGACAGCAAAAGGTACGGTAGGACGATTTAAAGCAGCCATCCTCATTGCTTGGGTTGCCTTTCTTCCACCGCTGGGCTATGGGTTTTTAGAAGCTTCACTCAATGCCATTTATCCAGTTTATGCGCTTCGTCAGTCTATTGAAGTTGGAATGGTTTCGATTATGCTAGCCGCTTTTTCAGCAGGAGCGATTGTTACGCAATTGCCACTTGGGAATTTGAGTGATCGCATCGGTCGAAAAAAAGTACTGTTAGTAGCATTGGCCGGTGGAGCGCTAGTTTTTGCTACTGCTAGCTTTTATGAATCGAATGCTTGGGTAACTGTTGGATTTTTTGCAGTAGCGGGTATGTTTGTTGGTTCAACATTTTCACTGGGTATATCTTATATGGCAGATTTGATGCCAAAAGAGTTATTGCCAACAGGGAACTTGTTATGTGGAATCGGATTTAGTATTGGCAGCTTAGCAGGACCTACAATGGGTGGATTATTTGTTCAATTCTCAGGAGGGGTAAGTTTTCTGCTGCTCATCGCTGGTATTTTACTAATAATTACAGTACCGATTGCCCTGAAAAATCCAGTGAAAACGAGTAATGCTTAACAAAAAAGCTGATGCCTAGAGGTATGCTTCTAGCATCAGCTTTTTTTATTTCAGTACTAATTTTGTAACAGATTCTACTTGCGCTGTTTGTGGGAACATATCGACCGGTTGAATGTATTCAATGCGGTAGATTTTAGTTAATTGCTGTAAATCCTTAGCTAAAGTGGAAGGATTGCAAGACGTATAAACAAAACGCTTCGGTTTTACTTTTAAAATAGTTTGCAAAAGTGAATCGGCAAGTCCAGTACGTGGTGGATCTACGGTTAACACATCCGGAACAAATCCTTCGTTGCTCCAAAGCTCCAACCATTTCTCGGCTGTACCTGTAACATATTTTGCTGTATAGCCTTGTGCTTTAGCATTGGCTTTAGCGTCAACCACACTTTCGTGTAAAACGTCCATGCCCCGAACTTCTTTAGCACGGTCTGCTAGCCAAAGTCCAATCGTTCCGACGCCACAATAAGCATCGACGACCGTTTCTTGTCCAGTTAATTCAGCAGCGCGTTTGATTTCATCGTATAGTTTGACGGTTTGCGTCGGATTTAGTTGGAAAAAGGCACGTGCTGACAAATCGAATGCCAATTCGCCTAACTCTTCGTGGATCGTATCTTTGCCGAACAATGTAATCGTTTCGTCTCCAAAAATCAAAGAAGTTTTTTCTTTATTGATGTTTTGAACGATTGATACTAAGTTTGTGTCGATTTTTTGCAGACGTTCCATTAATAATTCTTTTTGTGGAATCTTCGAACGTGTCGTCACTAAGACCAGCTGAATTTCACCCGTTCTAACACCAGTGCGGACAACGATGGTACGGATAATGCCTTTCATCGTCTTGCCATCGTATATTGGCATTTTCAATTCTTCCAAAATTCGCTTGACTGCGTTCGTAATGACCGTTGTATCGGGGTGCTGAACGATACATTCATCGATATCCAAAAGTTGATGAGAGCCTTCTGCAAACAATCCTGCGATAACTTTTGTGCCTTTTAAGCGTGTCTGGAATTGGCTCTTGTTGCGGTAACGCCACGGTTCTTCCATGCCGATGGTTTTCTCAACATGCACGGTCGTCCCTTTTAGGTAGCGCTCCAATGCCTGTACGACAAGATCCCGCTTTTCAACTAATTGCTGATCATACGTCATGTGTTGCAATTGACAGCCGCCGCATGCTTCATAAATTGGACAAGGTGGTGTCTGACGATGGGGAGAAGCGCTTAATATTTTAATAATGCGTGCTTGTGCAAAGTTGCGCTTGACTACAGTTACTTGCGCCACGATTTCTTCACCTGGAAGAGCTCCTGGAACAAATACGACATTACGTTTAAAATAGCCAATGCCTTCGCCGTTAATGCCGAGTCGTTTAATGGTCATCGGAATTTTCTGGCCTTCTTCAATACTAGGTTTATCGTTCATGGATCTCACATCCTTCAGTTAATCATCTCCCCATTATAGTCTTATTTATAGATATCAGCCAGTGCTGATCGTAAATTAGAAAACTTGAATTGGAAACCATGTTGCTGAAGAACCGTAGGGAGGACTCGTTGGCCTTCAAGAACTAGCTGACTCTTCTCCCCTAGGATAGCTTTCATAGCAAATGATGGGACAGGAATCCAATGCGGCCGTCCAAGTGTATGGGCAATTTCCTTGCCAAAATCCTTCATTTGTTTTGGACTTGGAGCGGTGACATTAAAGGCGCCGCTTAATTGATCAGTATCGAGTGCAAAAGCTAATGCCCGAGCGACGTCTTTAATATGAACCCATGACAGCCATTGTTTACCAGACCCAACAGTGCCGCCAGCGAACATTTTATAAGGCAAAGCCATTAAAGGTAAAGCCCCTCCATTTTTCCCAAGAACAATGCCGAAACGCCCACACGCTACACGTAATCCATCTTCTTCAGCGCGATGAGCTAAAATTTCCCAATCACGAACCGTTTGTGCCAAGAAGTCTGAACCAAGTTCGGCAGAAGCCTCAGTATAAGTAACCGTTTGAGAAGG
The DNA here is from genome assembly GCF_001465835.2 of Planococcus kocurii. NCBI lineage: Bacteria > Bacillati > Bacillota > Bacilli > Caryophanales > Caryophanaceae > Planococcus > Planococcus kocurii. Next base: position 766,299 of record NZ_CP013661.2, on the reverse strand, counting down.
TGGGTAAATACCGACAGCACTGGCGTTTACTAAAACTTTCGGCTTTTTCTCTAGCTTGTGAATAATGCGCAATAATTCATTCGTGGCATCCATCCGACTTGAGTAAATCATTTTTTTCTGTTCTTCACTCCATCGACCATCGTTAATAGAAGTACCAGCCAAATTAACAAAAGCATCAACGCCTTCTAATTGTTTTTCTGGAACAGCATCTTTCTCCAGCCATTTGGCGTATGTAATTTTATTGGCTGTCGTTTTTGGATTTCTCGTCAAAATAACTACTTCATCGCCTCGATCAAGTAGTAAGCGAGTCAATTCTTTGCCAACGAATCCTGTGCCACCTGTAATTGCTACTTTCATTTCCATCTCCTCCTGTTTCTTGTTAGCATACCCTTAATGGCTCTAAGCTATGCCATTTTTTGTCCTGAAGGTGTATAATATAAGGAGAAGAGAGGTGCCGGTAAATGCCGATTATTTCAAAAATCACACAGGGAAAGAAAAACCCTGAAAGGTATAATATCTTTTTCGAAGATAAATATGCTTTTAGCGTGGATGAGGCGGTGCTTATTAGGTATCAGCTGACAAAAGGCAAAGAGCTGGACCAATGGACCATCGAAGAAGTTAACTTCGAAGACGAAGTCCGAAAAGCCTATAATAAAGCTCTTTATTACCTTGGCTTCCGTATGCGAAGCGAAGGAGAAGTACGCCAAAAGTTAAAAGAAAAAGAATACGGAGATGCCGTAATAGATGAAGCGATTAAGAAACTATATGTCCATAGTTTTTTAGATGATCAACAATTTTCAGAAGCGCTGATGAGAACCCAAATCAAATCAGGAAAAAAAGGTCCGCGCGCAATCCAGCAAGATATGCAAAAGAGAGGGATTGATAAACAGATGCAAAAAGACGTCTTAGATTCCTATTCCGAAGAAGAGCAATTGGAAATTGCCAAAGGCCTTGCAGAGAAAATTGCACTTAAAGAAAAGATGAAAACGCCAAGCCAAATCCATCAAAAAATTAATGACACCCTGATGAGAAAAGGCTATAACTATTCGTTGATTAAACTAGCAATTGAAGAACTTGACCTTGAGAAAAATGATGATCAGTGGTTGGAAATTGTCGCAGAACAAGGCGATAAGTTATGGCGCAAGCAGAGTTCAAAACTGTCCGGCTATGATTTGAAATCGAAAGTTAAGCAAGGACTTTACCAAAAGGGATTTCCAAGTGAAGTAATCAACGACTATCTAGATAAGAAGGAGCTTGAAGATGACTGAGAAAAAACCATACAGTGACATGACAGAGCATGAACTTCGCGGAGAAATTGCTAACTTAAAAGAAAAAGCTAGAAAAGCTGAGCAACTAGGCATCGTCAATGAATTCGCAGTACTCGAGCGAAAAGCCATGATGGCAGCAGCTTATATGCTGAATCCCGCTGATTTTAAACAAGGCGAGATATACCGCATTGAAGGAGACCCAAATGTCTATTTTCAAATCGATTATTTAAAAGGTCGTTTTGCTTGGGGTTACCGAATGGGTGGAGAAAAATTTACAGAGGCGCTGCCTATTTCGATGCTGCGTCCATTGAAAGAAGGGAAGTAAAAGATGAAAGAAATTATCGATCAACTAACAATTGAGTTACAGGAAAAAAATCCGAATCTTACAGAAGAGAAAGCACGGACATGGGTTGAACTACTAGCATCTGACTTTGAATCGTCTTACGCCAAAGCAGGATACGATTACCAAGGGACCGCAGTAGTTGAAAAAGTCATGCGACAGTGGATCGACAGCTATGGCGACAAAATTCATGAATTTGCCGGAACGAATCCGAAATATGCACATCTTTTAAACGACTAAAAGAAAAGCGCAAGCGCCCGTGTAGATTCGACGGGCATAAGACGCGCTGGCGGAGTGGCGTTCTTTGCCACACAGCCGGAGTGACTTATGACCCGAGGATCTGGGCGCTGGAGTCTGGACAAAGAAAAGCGCAAGCGCCCGTGTAGATTCGACGGGCATAAGACGCGCTGGCGGAGTGGCGTTCTTTGCCACACAGCCGGAGTGACTTATGACCCGAGGATCTGGGCGCTGGAGTCTGGACAAAGAAAAGCGCAAGCGCCCGTGTAGATTCGACGGGCATAAGACGCGCTGGCGGAGTGGCGTTCTTTGTCACACAGCCGGAGTGACTTATGACCCGAGGATCTGGGCGCTGGAGTCTGGACAAAGAAAAGCGCAAGCGCCCGTGTAGCACCGACAGGCATAAGACAGACTGGCAGAGCGGCGCATTTGGCCGCACAGCCGGGATGACTTATGACCCAAGGTGTTGGGCGCAGGAGCCTAGACAAAGAAAAGCGCAAATCGGTACATTTCTGAAAGTTTTTTGTTGTAAGCATAAAAAAGAAAACGCGCACCCTAGGGTGCGCGTTTTCTAGTTATGGCTAAAATCTAGTTTTTTTCTTAACTTGTCTTCGCTAAAAATCCAGCCCGTATACGAATTGATAATTTTACATTCTTTGTCCAAATGAGCTACAGCAACAAATGGATAATAATCATTGCTGCGATAGCGCAGGTCAATCAATCGCACTTCGAAAATGTCGCCGTACTCGTTGATTTCCCAACGGTACAATGGAGAAAACGAAATGAATGCAGCTATGTTTTTGTCTTTCATTGCTGCTTGAATCAAGTTATTTTCAGGCATTTCTTTTTTCATAAATTTATCGTAGATGTTGATTGTTCGCCCATATGCACGGCCGACATAATGGTGACGTTCAGTGTCGGCAGCAATACGCCAGTGAAAAAAACGCATCGTCGGTGCCACAAAAACGGCAGAAGCACCTGGGATGGTGTTGAGAACGGCTTTTTTAATTGCGGCTTGTAGCGCAAAACGTGCAAGATAGTAGAAGAATAAGGTAATATACAGGATGCTAATGGTCCAAACAGGATCAGCGCCAAATGCCCATATCGTTAAAGCCAACACGTGTGCACCAAAAATAATCGGATCGAAGGTGTTAATGACACCAAGCGCAATCCAGCGGTTAGAGATTGGCCTTAAGGCTTGTGTACCATACGAGTTGAAAATATCGACGAACACATGGATAAAGACAGCCAAGAAAGACCAAAGCCATAAATGCAGTAGATTAGCTTCTGGAAAAATCAGAGAAATCGCACCTGCTATAAGCAATGGCCATAACAATACTGCCGGAATCGAATGAGTTGCACCTCTATGGTGGCGAATATAAACAGCGTTATCTCGCAATTTTAAAACAGTATCAACATCTGGCGCTAACGAGCCAATAATAACACCAGAAATAACAGCGGTCATGGTAACGGGGTGACTGGCGACGACGGGATCGGCCATTGCGAGGCCACCAAGGGCGATACCCATGACAATATGAGTACCTGTATCCATTGTCTCATCTCCTCTCTAGAGAAGTTATGTTTATGAAAAACTAAATTTTTTTGTTAAAATAAACAGATTCCTCATTGTCATATATACCCGGAAAAGGATTCGAATAATCAAGCTGAACGGAGGAAATAACCATTAAAATAGAAAAAAAGCAATTTCAAAATGACTTGATTAGTTGGTTTGCAGCGGAAAAGAGAGATTTGCCTTGGAGACGTACAGCAGATCCTTATCAAATCTGGATTTCAGAAATTATGTTACAGCAAACCCGTGTAGATACGGTTATTCCTTATTATAAACGCTTTATCGAAAAATTTCCCACTTTGAATGACTTGGCACAAGCAGATGAACAAATTTTACTGAAACAATGGGAAGGGCTAGGCTACTACTCGCGTGCACGCAATTTACAAGCTGGAGTCAAAGAAGTAGCTGAGAACTATGGTGGTATCGTTCCAAATAGTCGAAAAGAAATTTCTTCTTTAAAAGGTGTGGGTCCGTATACAGCAGGAGCGGTATTAAGCATTGCTTACGGTATTCCAGAGCATGCAGTAGATGGCAACGTTATGCGTGTGTTGTCGCGAATTTTACTGATTGAAGAAGATATCGCGAAGCCAAAGACGCGTAAAATTTTTGAAGAAGCCGTCACAGAAATTATCAGCCATGAGGATCCTTCTTCATTTAACCAGGGATTAATGGAGTTGGGTGCTTTGATCTGTACGCCCACTTCGCCGAAATGTCTGTTATGTCCTGTGCGAGAGCATTGTGCTGCTTTCCACGAAGGAAAGCAAAATGAATTGCCGATTAAGACGAAAGCTAAGAAAACCAAATCATTGCAATACGCAATGGTAGCCATACGCAATGAAGGTAAATTCCTTATGGAACAGCGACCAGAAAGTGGATTATTAGCGAATATGTGGCAGTTCCCGCTGTTAGAAACAGCCATAGATGCGCTACCGCTAGAAATCGAAGAGCAATTGTCCGAAAGGTTAAAAGGCGTCGTGGACAAAGCTGAAAAAATTACTTCTTTCAAACATGTCTTTTCTCATTTAACATGGAACGTGGACGGTTTTATTGCCGATAGTAAAGACATAGTCGCACTAGATCGCATGAGATGGGTGACAGCAGAAGAGTTAGAGTTATTGCCGGTTGCAGGACCGGTTCAAAAAATGAAAACAGCTTTACAGCAAAGAGGAGATGTATAGTCATGACAGAACAAAAAGTAGCATTAGTAACAGGTAGCAGTAAAGGGCTAGGCAAAGCACTGGCAATCGCACTGGCAGAACAAGGATACGATATCGTCGTCAACTACGCGCGTAGCAAAACGGCTGCGCTTGAAACTGTAAAAGAAATTGAAGCACGAGGACAAAAAGCTTTGCTGGTTCGCGCTAATGTAGGAGATGTTGAGAAACTGCGTGGCATGTTCCAGACCATTAAAGAAGAATTTGGGAGACTAGATGTTTTCGTATCCAATGCGGCTTCTGGTGTTTTACGACCGATTATGGAACTAGAAGAATCTCATTGGGACTGGACGATGAACATTAATGCAAGAGCCATGTTATTTGGTGCTCAAGAAGCTGCAAAGTTAATGGACAAAGGCGGTAAAATTGTTGGTATTAGTTCATTAGGTTCAATTCGCTATTTGGAAAATTATACGACGATAGGTGTTTCAAAAGCAGCTGTAGAATCACTGACACGTTATTTAGCTGTAGAAATGGCGCCCCTTGGAATTGCGGTTAATACAGTATCCGGTGGAGCACTCGATACAGACGCGTTAAAACATTTTCCAAACCGTGATGATTTATTGAATGATGCACGGATTAATACACCAGCAGGCCGTATGGTTGAGGTTGATGATATGGTCAAAGCTGCTTTGTTCTTGATTTCTCCCGACTCGGATATGATCCGTGGTCAAACGATTATTGTCGATGGAGGTCGCTCAGTCGTTATGTAATCCTTTGGTCCTTATGCCTTATTGCTGTATGTTTTCAGAATTGGTTGATATAATACTGAAATAGCAGATAAATAATGGCTTAGACAAGAAGGTGGGATAGTACATGGCGATTCCTGCGGAGGGTGAAACAATCCAAATCCACAGTTACAAGCACAACGGCCGAATCCACCGTGTCTGGCAGGAAACAACTGTACTGAAAGGTACGAATAATATTGTAATTGGTGCAAATGAACGGACGCTAGTGACAGAATCTGATGGCCGAACTTGGTTGACGCGCGAACCATCAATCTGCTATTTTCATGCAGAACATTGGTTTAACATCATCTGTATGCTCCGAGACGACGGTGTTTATTATTATTGCAATGTCAGTTCTCCATTCGTTTATAATAATGGCTCGTTGAAATACATCGATTATGACTTAGACGTCAAAGTGTTTCCAGACATGTCTTACACGCTGTTGGATGAAGACGAATATGAAGACCATAAGCGACAAATGGGTTATCCTGATGTGATCGATCAAATTCTTCATCGAAATGTTGAAAAACTGATTGGCTGGATCAAACAGCGCAGAGGACCATTTGCCCAGGACTTTATCGAAGTATGGACGAATCGCTATGAATTTCATAGACAAAATCGGATTCGTGATTAAAATGAAAACCTGTTGCTTGCCAACAGGTTTTTCGTTTTGAATAGAATGGAGTGAGAAATTTGAGTAGTGTGAAACGCTATATGCAGTTTGTCAAACCGTATTATTGGCAGATTGCGTTAACAATTGTCATTGGGATATTCAAATTTGCCATCCCACTTTTTATTCCGCTACTAATCAAAATCGTCATTGACGACATTATTGGAGCGGATGCATTGTCTAATGCCGAAAAGTTGAACCAGCTATATTTATGGCTTGGCGGAACCGCAATCGTCTTTTTCTTATTGCGTCCACCCATTGAATATTACCGTCAATATTACGCGCAGTATGTCAGCAATAAGATTCTTTATGATATCCGTGGCTATTTATATGGCCATTTGCAACGGTTAAGCCTGCGCTATTACGCGAACACACGAGCGGGTGAAATTATCTCACGCATCATTAACGACGTTGAGCAAACCAAAAACTTTGTCATGATTGGCTTAATGAACGTGTGGCTGGATCTGGCAACGATTCTCATCGCCATTGCGATCATGCTTTCTATGGACGTTTCGTTAACTATTGTTGCATTACTGGCATTTCCGTTCTATGCCTTCAGCGTCAAATATTTCTTTGGTCGTTTGCGCGACTTGACGCGTGGACGTTCTCAGGCTTTAGCTAATGTTCAAAGCTATTTACATGAACGTGTTCAAGGAATGAGTATCATTAAAAGTTTTGCACTCGAAAAGCACGAGCAGAAAATTTTCAACGATACCAATAATCAATTTCTAGAAAAAGCTATTGATCATACGAAATGGAATGCTAAAGCATTCGCTGTAGTCAATACGATTACGGATGTTGCTCCGCTATTGGTTATCGGCTACGCCGGTTATCAAGTAATTGAAGGCAATTTAACACTCGGGACAATGGTAGCGTTTATTGCTTATATTGAACGACTTTATAGTCCACTTCGCCGCTTAGTCAATTCTTCAACGACTTTGGTGCAGTCACTAGCTTCTATGGATCGTGTTTTCGAATTGATCGATGAAGACTACGACGTGACTGATAAAGAACAAGCACATAATTTAACAGTGGTTGACGGCAAATTGGAATTCCGAGACGTTTCTTTCCATTACAACGATGGTGGAAATAACGTATTATCTAATTTGAACTTTACAGTGAAACCTGGAGAGACTGTCGCATTTGTTGGAATGAGCGGTGGTGGAAAATCTACGATTGTCTCCTTGATTCCGAGATTCTACGATGTTACGAGTGGTGGGATCTTCATGGATGGTCACGATTTGCGCGACGTCACGACTCATACGTTACGTGATCAGATTGGATTAGTGCTACAGGATTCTATTCTCTTTAGCGATTCGGTAAAAGCAAATATCCTGATGGGCAAACCAGAGGCAACAGACGAAGAAGTAATTGCAGCAGCCAAAGCTGCCAATGCAGATGAATTTATTTCGCAGCTGCCTGAAGGCTACGACACTAAAGTTGGAGAACGCGGAGTGAAATTATCGGGTGGACAAAAACAACGTGTCGCGATTGCACGTGTCTTCTTGAAAAATCCACCGATTCTTATTTTAGATGAAGCCACTTCAGCACTAGACCTTGAAAGTGAAGCATTGATTCAAGATTCACTAGAACGTTTGGCACATGACCGCACAACCTTAATTGTTGCACATCGCCTTTCAACAATTACTCATGCAGACCAAATTTTGGTCATCGATCATGGTAAACTTGCTGAAAATGGTACGCATGCAGAACTGATGAAACAGCAAGGAGTATATTACAACTTATTCCAAGTTCAACATTTTAATTGATTGACACGAAGAGCCTCCATTATTTTGGAGGCTCTTTTGTGATGTCTTCGACTTCCAGCAAATACAAATAAGATATTGCATTAATAATAATATTACGTATAATTAAAAGAAGGAGAATGTTCTGAATCATTTTTGTGTAAAAGGGGGAGCATCATGAATGAACGCAAAACCATCTTAGACGTTAAAGGATTACAAACAACCTTTTTCACAGACGATGGAGAGATACCAGCAGTAGATAATGTAGATTTTCATATACGAGAAGGGGAAGTGCTTGGAATTGTTGGGGAATCCGGATGTGGTAAAAGTGTGACGTCACTTTCCATAATGGGATTAGTTCCAAGTCCTCCTGGGAAAATTACGAACGGCGAAATTTTATTTCAGGATAAAGATTTAACGAAATTATCCGAGAAAGAAATGCGAGGAATCCGAGGAAATGATATCGCAATGATTTTTCAGGAACCGATGACGTCGTTAAACCCGTTGTTTACAATTGGCAATCAGCTTCGTGAAGCGATTAAAATTCATAAAAAAGATTGGTCAAAAAAACAGGTGCAAGAAAGAGCAATTGAAATGATGAATTTGGTAGGCTTGCCTCGACCTGAAGGGTTGATGAAAGAATATCCACATCAATTATCAGGCGGAATGCGTCAACGAGTCATGATTGCAATGGCTTTGTTATGTGATCCGAAAGTATTGATTGCAGACGAACCGACAACAGCGCTTGACGTAACGATTCAGTCTCAAATTCTGAAATTGATCAAAAATCTTAACGAACGGTTAAATACAGCAGTGCTATTAATTACTCATGATTTAGGTGTAGTAGCTGAAACTTGTGAGCGGGTAGTCGTTATGTATGCCGGAAAAGTAGTCGAAGAAGGTCCGGTCCACACGATTTTTAACGACCCACAACATCCCTACACAAAAGGCTTACTTGAATCAGTTCCAGATATGCGTTTTAAAAAAGAGCGATTGTATTCGATTCCTGGGAACGTTCCCAAACCGGGAGCGATAAAAACAGGCTGCAAATTCGCAGCACGTTGTGAATTTGCTTTTGATCGCTGCACCGTAGAAAATCCAGAGCTGTACCAAACAGCGGAAGATCATCAAACACGCTGTTTCCTATTCGATCCGAAGGAGGTACAGTCTCATGACAGAACCGTTGTTAAAAGTTGAAGGATTAAAAAAGTATTTCCCGATTAAATCGGGAATTTTAGGGAAAGTTAGCAATCATGTAAAAGCTGTAGATGATGTGTCGTTTACAGTTCAAGAAGGGGAGACACTGGGAATCGTTGGTGAATCAGGTTGTGGAAAGTCCACAACAGGTCGCATGTTGATGCGTCTTTTGGAACCAACAGAAGGCACTGTGACATTTGATGGACAGGAATTGACCAGTTTATCAAATCACGACATGCGCAAAGCCCGTCGCGATATTCAAATGGTCTTTCAAGATCCCTACGCTTCATTAAATCCACGTCATACCATTGAGAAGATTTTAATGGAACCGCTTAATGTTCATAATATAGGCGATCCAAAAGAACGGAAAAGAAAAGTGCACGAATTTTTGGAAATTGTCGGATTGAGTAGTTACCACGCTAAACGTTATCCGCATCAATTTAGTGGTGGTCAAAGGCAACGCATCGGGATTGCACGCGCCTTAATGACAAATCCAAAACTGATTATTGCAGATGAACCCGTTTCGGCACTTGACGTATCAATTCAAGCACAAGTATTAAACTTGATGCAAGATCTACAAAAAGAGCTGAAGCTGACTTATATTTTTATTGCTCATGATTTAGGAGTAGTTCGCCATATTAGTGACCGCGTAGGTGTTATGTATCTCGGGCAAATGGCGGAACTTGCCAATACTGAAGATTTATACGAAAAACCATTGCATCCGTATACGCAAGCTCTATTGGCTGCAGTACCGGTACCAGATCCCGCATTTGTCCGGGAAGAAGTCGTTATTACTGGAGATGTTCCAAGTCCAGCAAATCCGCCAAGTGGCTGTAGATTTCATACGCGCTGTCCGTTCAAAATGGACATTTGCTCACAAGTCGTACCGATTTTTGCGGAAGTTGAAAAAGGTCATTCTGTTGCCTGTCATCTTTACGAAGAATCCAGGCCGCAATGATAATAAATAGAAAAAACGGAGGGGTTAATTTGGGGAAGAAAAAGTTCTTGTCGTGGACATTTTTATTGCTTTTGTTAGTTTCAACAGCTCTTTATGGCTGTAGTTCTGATGAAGGTTCAAAAGAAGACGGAGGTGGCTCTGCTGAAGAGAAGCAATTGATCTTTGGACGCGGAGGCGACTCGGTGTCACTTGATCCAATTACTGTAACAGATGGGGAATCTTTTAAAGTTACAAAAAACATTTTTGATACATTAGTGAATTTTGGTGAACAGGACACAGAAATCGAAGGAGCGTTAGCATCTAAATGGGAACCTTCTGAAGATGGATTGTCATATACGTTCACATTAGAAGAAGGCGTTAAATTCCATGATGGCACTGATTTTAATGCAGAAGCTGTTGTGAAAAACTTTGAACGTTGGGCAGCTGGTGACGGCGAGAAATTCCCATATTACGGTTCTATGTTCGGTGGTTATGGTGATGAGGAAGGACATGTTATCAAATCTGTTGAAGCAACTGGCGATTATGAAGTTGTTTTCACATTAAATCGTCCACAAGCACCATTCCTTAAAAACCTAGCAATGAGCCCGTTCGCGATTGCATCGCCAACTGCATTTGAAGAAGCAGGGGATTCTTTCGGTGACAATCCGGTCGGAACTGGTCCATTCAAATTTGTTGAATGGAAACGCAATGATACAATTACAATCGAAAAATTTGATGATTATTGGGTAGATGGCGAGCCGAAACTAGATCAAGTGGTATTCCGCGCGATTCCAGATAACTCAGCTCGTTTAAACGCTTTACTGTCAGGTGAAATTGATTTGGCAGACGGCATTACACCGTCTGATGGTAAAACAATTGAAGGAAATGCAGATCTTCAATTGTATGAACGCCCATCTATGAACGTTGGCTACCTTGGAATGACTGTAACACGTGAACCATTTGATGATCCAAAAGTACGCCAAGCGATCAACCATGCAATCGATAAACAAGCGATTGTAGACGCATTTTTTGAAGGACGTGCAGAAGTAGCGAAAAACCCGATTCCACCAGTTATTAGTGGATATAACGACAGTATTGAAGATTACGAATACAGCCCTGAAAAAGCAAAAGAATTATTAGCCGAAGCGGGTCTTCCAGATGGATTTGAAATGGAACTTTATGCAATGCCAGTTCCCCGTCCATATATGCCGGATGGTCAAAAAGTAGCTGAGGCGATTCAAAAGAACTTGGCTGACGTTGGCGTAACTGCTAAAATCGTGTCATTTGAATGGGCTACTTATCTAGAGAAAGCTGCAAACGGAGAAGCTGATGCATTCTTACTTGGATGGACTGGCGATAACGGCGATGCAGATAACTTCTTGTATGCATTACTTGACCAAGACAATGTTGGTACTAACAATTACACGTACTATGAAAATCAGGAATTGCACGATATCTTAATTCAAGCACAATCAGAAGTTGAGGAAGATAAGAGAAATGAATTATACATGCAAGCTCAAGAAATCATCCATGATGATGCTCCTTGGGTTCCACTTGCACACTCCACACCGCTATTAGCTGGTGGGAAAAACGTAATTGATTTTAAAGCGCATCCAACAGGTTCTGACAAGTTGGCTGGAGTAGATTTAGAGTAGGCAATTCAAGGGAGGAAGTCGGAATGATTTCCTCTCGTTTTTTTTACTGCTATACATATTGCATATTGTTAGAGATGGAGAGGTGAAGAAGATGCTTCACTATATCGGAAGACGGCTTCTACAGTTGATCCCAGTGTTACTCGGTATGACATTTATCGTTTTTATGATCATCCGTGCCATTCCTGGTGACCCTGCACAAGTTATTCTTGGTCAGCAAGCATCCGAAGAAGCAATAAAGGCATTACGAACAAATTTGGGGTTGGATAATCCTTGGTATATTCAGTACTTTGATTATTTAAAAGGATTAGTTACTGGTGATTTGGGAGAATCGCTTCGTACACGAACGCCTGTTGTAGATGAAGTATGGCCATATTTGGCTGCAACAATCGAACTTTCTTTATTTGCTATTATCATTGCCGTTATTATCGGAATCAATGCCGGCATTATTTCAGCCTGGTTCCAAAATTCATGGTTCGATTATTTAGCAATGATTATTGCGTTAATCGGAGTATCGATGCCAATCTTCTGGTTGGGTTTAATGAACCAATGGATCTTCTCAATTGAACTTGGAATTCTTCCAACAACAGGGCGTGAAAATGTTCGAGATCCTGTGGATGTTATGACTGGTTTTTACGTCATTGACACATTGCTTGCGGGAGATTTTAATCAATTATCGACTGTGTTAAAACATCTTGTATTGCCGGGGACCGCATTAGCGACGATACCAATGGCAATTATTGCTAGAATGACTCGGTCGAGCATGCTAGAAGTAATGCGTTCGGATTACGTCAGAACAGCTCGGTCGAAAGGTTTGTCGATGTTTTGGGTAGTTTACAAACACGCGCTTAAAAATGCGATTATTCCTGTATTGACAATTATTGGACTTCAAATGGGATTGCTACTTGGTGGTGCTATTTTGACAGAAACCATTTTCGGCTGGCCTGGAATCGGACGTTATATTTATGAAGCGATTGGCTTCCGTGATTATCCGGTTATCCAGTCAGGTATATTAATCGTTGCATTTATTTTCGTTATGATTAATCTGTTTGTCGATCTGCTTTACGGTTTGGTTGATCCACGCATTAAATATGACTAGGAAGGGGGAGACGTATTATGGCTGAAACAGTAGACAAACAAGATCAAGTAAAAATGCAAAAAGTTGCTGGCCCTTGGAAAGAGGCTTGGCGCGGTTTCCGTAAAAGTAAAGTTGCGGTTATTGGAATGGGAATTGTTATCTTCTTTATCCTGCTAGCAATTTTTGGTCCGCTTCTAACATCGCAAGGCATCAATGAGCAAAATCTGTCTCAACGGCTTCTGCCCCCTTCTTCCGCGCATTGGATGGGGACGGACGATTTTGGAAGAGATATTTTATCGCGAGTTGTCTATGGTGCCCGAATTTCGTTATGGGTTGGCTTTTTAGCAGTTATTGGCTCCGTCATTGTAGGCAGTATTTTAGGGATTTTAGCAGGATATTACGGACGTTGGGTAGATACAATTATTTCACGTATCTTTGATATTATGTTAGCGTTTCCGAGTATTCTATTGGCCATTGCAGTTGTTTCGGTTCTTGGACCGTCTTTACGTAATGCACTTATCGCCATCGCCATTATTAACGTGCCAAATTTTGGCCGTTTGATTCGCTCGAAAGTATTAAGTATTAAAGAAGATGAATACATTATGTCTGCGAAAGCGATTGGTATGAAAGATAACCGTATTCTTATTTCGCATATTTTACCAAATTCCATGGCACCTGTTATTGTTCAAGGAACATTAGCAATTGCAACTGCGATTATCGAAGCAGCAGCACTAGGTTTCTTAGGATTAGGTGCACAAGCTCCTTCTCCAGAATGGGGCAAAATGCTGGCAGACTCACGTTCGTATTTAACGAATGCCCCTTGGACAATGATTTTCCCGGGTGTTGCGATTATGCTAACTGTACTTGGCTTTAACTTGATGGGTGACGGTTTGCGTGATGCGCTAGATCCACGAATGAAATCATAAAAAAAGTGTGAGGCAAATTTGCCTCACACTTTTTTTATATGGCATTTTCAAGACCTGTGTCTACTTCTTCTGAATGATAGTTCAAGTAAGCGATGATAAGTAAGTCTAGATGCTCTAGTTGTTCTTCGTAATCTAAAATAGCTGATAGCACATGCATTAAATGATAAACCGAAAATTCACCTTCATTTTCTTCATGTGCTAAATTGATTTCTTTCACAAAAATTGTCATGACTTCATTGCGTCTCATGACGGCATCAGTCCCAGAACCTTCGCTATGTTCGGGACGTAATTTACCAACATATTTCATGTAAAGTTGCTCATGATAACTCGCCAAACTTTCTAATCGCTCTTGAACCATCATATGAAAGTGCTCAGGAAGTTCCATTAGTTCATTTTCAAAACGGTTCAAGCGTTTTAAAACTTCTAAGCTCTTTTTCGATGTGGCAATCATTTGACGGTACAGGACCAATTTTCGTGCTTTTGCATATTGCTGCTTCTTGGTGTAGCTACGTTCTTCTTTATAAAATGAATACCATTGATCAACTTTTATTAATTTCTCTGTTAATTTATCGATGTCTTCTTTAACAGAGGCATGATCAGAGGCATGACGGATCGAAACGCGAATCCAACGAATCACTTCTTCACTAACGGAATGAATGGACGTAAACAAACGGGTTTCGTATTTAGGTGGCAGAAATATCATATTTACGATAAAGGCAGATATAATTCCAAGCATAACAGTGGAAATTCTTAACGACGCAAAAGTTAAGAAGTTCGTAGAATGAGAATCCATGATGATGATGATTGTTACTAATGTTAAAGGAACGGTATTTTCTAACTTCAACTTCAGCATGACCACAATGGCTAATATTGCTGCTATACCAATGGTTAAATAATTACTGCCAAGTGTTAGGACAAAAACGATCGCTATTGCGGCACCAATCAAATTTCCATAAATTTGATCGAGTAATGTTAAGTAAGAACGGTAAATAGATGGCTGGATAGCGAAAATCGCTGCCACTCCTGCGAAAACAGGGGAAGGCAATCCAAGTAAATTGGCCAGATACAGGGCCATAGAAATGGCCACGCCAGTTTTAAAAATACGTGCGCCTAATTTCATGTACTTAAGGACTCCTTCCTTAAAAAATGATTTTCATTAATTATAACTGTTTAAACGCCTCACGTACTGCTTGGATAGAAAATTCTACATCTTCTTCTGTATGTTCAGTAGTTAAAAACCAAGCTTCATATTTTGATGGAGCTAGATTAATGCCTTGAGCAAGCATCAATTTAAAAAAGCGACCAAAAATTTCACCATCCGATTTTTCAGCTTGTTCGTAGTTTTCCACTGTTACATCCGTAAAGTAAATAGTTAATGCACCTTTCAAGCGATTAACGGTAATGGTTACACCAAATTCTTCAGCAGCTGACAAAATACCTTGTTCAAGCTGTGCACCCAGTTGATCCATTTTTTCATACACTCCGTCTTCGCCAAGTACTTCTAAACAAGCAATCCCAGCTTGAATCGAAGCAGGATTTCCAGCCATTGTTCCAGCTTGATAGGCGGGACCTAAAGGAGCGACCGTTTCCATAATTTCTTTTTTTCCACCATAAGCACCAATTGGCAGTCCGCCACCGATGATTTTACCGAGTGCTGTCAGGTCTGGGACTAAGCCGAGCATGTCTTGTGCACCGCCGTAGTGGAAGCGGAAAGCTGTAATGACTTCGTCATAGACAATTAACGCACCTTTTTCGTGAGCGATGCGATGAACTTCTTTCAGGTAGCCTTCTTTTGGTTCAACGATTCCGAAATTACCGACAATCGGTTCGACTAAAAGACAAGCTATTTCTTCGCCCCAGCGGTCCATGGCTTCTGAAAATGCTTCAATATCATTGAAAGGAATTGTGATAACTTCTTCTGCGATTGATTTTGGAACACCTGCTGAATCAGGAGTGCCTAGTGTTGCCGGACCAGATCCTGCAGCAACTAGTACTAAGTCGGAGTGGCCATGATAGCACCCAGCAAACTTCATGATCTTTGTTCGTCCGGTGTATGCGCGTGAAACGCGAATTGTTGTCATGACAGCTTCAGTTCCGCTATTAACGAAACGTACTCTGTCCATGTTCGGCATCGCTTCTTTTAACATTTTAGCAAACGTAATTTCGTGGCGCGTTGGAGTTCCGTAAAGCAGTCCGGATTCCGCTGCACGCGTAATTGCTTGCGTAATGTGCGGATGTGCATGTCCTGTGATGATAGGACCATATGCCGCTAAATAATCTATGTACTTATTGCCATCGACGTCCCAAAAATAAGCGCCTTTGCCACGTTCCATCGCGACGGGAGATCCGCCACCTACTGCTTTAAAGGATCTTGATGGGCTGTTGACGCCACCCACAATGTGCTGTAATGCCTCTGCGTGAAGCTTTTCTGAAGTTGAATGATTCATTGGGTGAATTGCCTCCTATTGGTTAGTCTATTCTTTATTGTAGACAATCTTGTGCATAAACGCCAAAGAAATTGAAACTAGCGCTTGGGTTCGGTACGATAAGGAAAAGAAAAGGAGTGATGAAGATGTCAGCAGTAACCGGTGTGCAAGCACCAGACTTTTCGTTAAAAAACGAAGCGGGAGAGACTGTTTCTCTAAAGGATTTTTCTGGTAGTAAATATGTGGTTCTTTATTTTTATCCGAAAGATATGACGCCCGGTTGTACAACGCAAGCTTGTGACTTCCGCGATTCGCAAGCTGATTTTTCAGCACTCAACGCTGTGATTCTCGGGGTCAGTGCAGATTCAGAAGATCTCCACAATAAATTCATCGAAAAACATGGTTTGCCATTTTCATTGTTGGTCGACGAAGATCATCAAGTTTCAGAAGAGTATGGGGTTTGGGTAGAAAAAAATATGTACGGGAAAAAGTTTATGGGCATTGAACGCGCGACTTATTTAATCGATCCGACAGGAACAATCGTTAACGTGTGGCGCAAAGTTAAAGTACCCAATCATATCCAAGACGTTTTAGAAACCTTGAAAACAATTAGCGATCAATAAGGAGAGAGAGTTATGGAGATTCTGTTTACATTCGTTCCAAAAGAAGATCAACAACAGAGGTTGAAAGCTGAATTCCCCAAAATTGAGTTCTATTTTCTCTATAAAGATAAAACACGTTTAGCGTCTGCAGACGTTATCGTCACTTATGGAGAAGATTTAACGGCAGAAGATATTGACGCTGCTAAAAATGTGCAGTGGCTTATGGTAGCTAGTGCCGGTATCGAAAAACTGCCTCATCAAGCTATTAAGAATCGTGACATTACGGTGTCTAACGTTAAAGGCATTCACAAAATCCCTATGGCTGAATCTGTTCTGGCTCATCTTTTATCTCTCGAGCGCTCGTTGCCGTTAATTTATCAAAATCAGCGCAACCAAGATTGGAATAGAAGAGTAGGTTCTGTTGAATTGAAAGATTCGACAGCGTTGATCCTTGGACCGGGCGCGATTGGTTCAGAAATCGGTCGATTGCTGCAGGCGTTTGGTGTCAAAACGATTGGTTGCAACCGTTCAGGAACACAGTCACCTCATATGGATGAAATGATCTCATTCGAAGCAATTCTTGAAAAACTATCGCAGGCAGATTATGTGATATCAATTTTGCCGAGTACAACTGAAACAAAATATCTATTAAAGGAAGAGCATTTCAAAGCAATGAAAAAAACAGCCATCTTTATGAATTTCGGAAGAGGCGATTTAGTCGCTGATGCAGTTCTTTTGAATGCACTGCAAAAAGAAGAGATTGCTTCTGCGGTTTTAGATGTCTTTGAGCAGGAACCGCTTCCGGAGGATCATCTTTACTGGACAATGGATAATGTCGTCGTGTCACCTCACATCTCAAGTAAATCTAGCAAGTATGTAGAGCGTACCTTAGATATATTTATACCGAATCTCAAAAAATGGCTCGTCAATAGAACCGTTCCAACTAATCTGGTTGACATGGAAAAGGGGTATTGAGCATGAAAATTTATACGAAGACGGGGGATAACGGGACTACTTCGTTAGTTTATGGAGTGCGAGTGGCGAAAAATGATGCGATAGTTGAAGCATATGGAACTTGTGATGAAGCAAACTCCTTGATCGGTTTATCGGTAGGGCATATGACTACGGAGTTTTTTGAAGAAAAAGAAGCACTATGTGAAGTTTTCCATGAAATCCAAACGACCTTATTCCATGTAGGGGCTGAACTCGCTACGCCAAAAGGCAAACAAGTAAAATGGAAACTAACAGAACAAGATATTTCAAAGCTAGAACAATGGGTGGACCACTACGATGCAAAAGTTTCTTCACTTACTAACTTTATTTTGCCAGGAGGACATCCGTCCGGTGCGACACTTCATGTGGCTAGGACCGTCGTCAGGAGAGCGGAACGGACGGTTTTATCCACCGGAACGGACGTTTCTCCACTAGTTTTGGCGTATTTAAATCGCTTATCCGACTTTTTGTTTGTTGCAGCACGCCTAGTTAACCAGCGCCTTGGCCGTAAAGAAAAAGGACTACATGAAAAATAAAGTAAGAGATGCGTAGCGACCGGTGGGCATATAGTGATTTCTTGACATCTAGCACTTTCATTAGGTACACTGTTTATAACGATTATAATGTAAGAATATCTATGAAGTGAGGTGCACGGCGATGTCTGAAGTACAATTAAAAGACGCGCTTGATGCTTTGAAGTCAACAGGTGTAAGAATCACGCCCCAACGCCATGCGATTTTGGAGTACATGATTCACTCGACAACACACCCAACAGCGGATGACATTTATCGCGCGCTTGAAAAAACGTTTCCTAATATGAGTGTTGCAACTGTTTATAATAATTTACGGGTGTTCAGAAAAGCGGGATTGGTAAAAGAGCTGACTTATGGAGATTCTTCAAGCCGTTTCGACTTTGTGACACATGATCATTACCATATTATCTGCAATGATTGCGGAAAGATTGTTGATTTCCATTATCCCGGACTTGATGAGGTTGAACATCTAGCTTCTCACGTGACTGGATTCCAAGTGGATTATCACCGTCTCGAAATTTATGGAACATGCCAGAATTGCTTAAGCGAAACGGCAAAAGCCCAATAAATTTCTAAAAAGTAAAAAGAGCTTATTGCAATTAGCGGTAAGCTCTTTTGTATGCAGTGAAAAACAACCAGCGAAATGTTCATTCGCTGGTTGTTTTTAATGCTGTGAACTTTTTTTATTGTAGTCTTGATCAAACTCTTTTCCTTCAAGAGAGCGATCCATTGTCAATGGCTCGTTACAATGCATGCAAATATCTACGCGACCCAGCATTTTTGTATGTTTTCCACAGTTAGGACATTCCACGGGTACGGTTTTCATAGACAGCAACCCAATCCAAGCATAGACACCTGTACTGCCAATAATCGCTACAACACCAAGCAACATGAAAATCACCATGACAATAGGGTGATTTCTAAAATAGATGCCGACATACATAATGACGATACCAATGAAGATTAGCGCTAACGCAAACGTCCGAATGCGATTGATTTTATTTTTATAAGGTTTCATGATTTATTTCCTCCTTGCATCCATCATACTATATCATAAATGTTCTTAAAAAGTGATATCGGTTTTCAAATGAAGGAATCCGTAATAAATATGTCGAAATAAAGAAGGGTAGGAATCAATGAAAGTGACAGTAAGGTTTGAGAAAAAGAGAATGGCAAAGTCTAGCAGACGATGGGGAAATGAAAACAAGCTGTAGTTTATAACTAACGACTCTGTTCAGCTTTATAGCAGAATGCGATAGAGACAGCAAGGAGTGAAAACAAATGGAACAAATACTACGACCTATTTATCAAGAACGTGCCAGCCAAGAAAGTACACTTGGCGTGATCTTAGTTGAAAAAAGAGAAAAGCTAAGTCAGATTACAGATACGTTCGATTCGATCTTGTTAATTATCACCAAGGAAAACGAGACACCCGTATTTACAAAACATTATACGTATCTAGCTAAAAAAGCAGCAATGCACATCGTTACCGAAAAGCAATTACATAAATGGCTGCTGCTAGGGACAAATCGAAAAATTGTTGACTGGTTGTTTTATGGTCGCGTAATCTACGACCGGAACGAATTCATGGAAAAGTTAAAGACCGAGCTAAAAGACTATCCTTTCTATGGACGGAAAATCAAGATGGGTATGGAATTTGCAAAACTCATTCGTCGTTATATGGAAGGAAAAGTGTTTTTTGAAGAAAAGAACTACATGGATGCCTATAATCATATGGTTGAGTCGCTACATCATTTAGCGCGATTGGCAGTGCTAGAAAATGGTTTGCCTCCAGAAGTGACTGTTTGGTCGCAAGTTAAACAAATGGAACCCGCCATCTACAAACTCTACGAAGAATTGATTTCGAGTGATGAGCCTATTGATAAACGGCTAGAATTGTTATTTTTAGCGAGTGAATTTTATATTCATTCGCGGACACAAGACGGTGCTCTTCATATAAGAGAAGTTATGGAGAAACAAAGTAGCTGGATGATACAGGAGTTACACGAGCAAGAAGAATTGAAAAACTATTCTTCTGATCTTGAAGTGTTCATCGAATATTTAGTAGACAAAGAATTGATTTTTATTAACGGGGTAACGACCAAGAGTGAAGGGATTTTCCACAGGTATTATTACGTAAAAAAATAAAGGGTGATTTAGAGAAGTGAATGCTCTTTCGAATGATAGAAAAATGAAATGCGCGTTGTTGCGCTTTTCCCTTAGCGATAAAGTTAGGAAGACTGGAGCAGTTAAGGGGATTACAAAGATATGTAGAGACAAAATAAGTGCCAAGAACTGAATTGAATTGATAGCTGTTACTGAAAGTCGGATATTTGGACTTTAGTGACAGCTTTTTTTTGCTAGAATTCACTAAAGAATAATGATTTAACAGCTTATTTATTAAGACGAGTAATATTTTTGAAATTATTTTGCTTTAACCGTTGACATATTAAGTGGATCTGTATTATGATAATACACGTCGCTAAGAGAAATTAAGTTTTTTACAATAATAAAAAAGCTTGACTCTCTCGGAAGACAATGTTAAATTAGAGAAGTTGCTTTTACAGAACGAACACATTGAACCTTGAAAACTGAACAGCAAAACGTCAACGAAAGACGTCACGAGCACTTCGGTGCGAGAACGGCTTTTGCGAAGTTTGCCTTATGGCAACCAGAGCAAAGTTGTTTTCCTTCTCGGTGTTCGTGACTACAACTTACTGATCAGCATCACGCAGATCAAAGCGAATCGTGCGTCTTCGGACGGCGATACGCCAGCAGTATTGAGCAATCAACACTACTCTATAATGGAGAGTTTGATCCTGGCTCAGGACGAACGCTGGCGGCGTGCCTAATACATGCAAGTCGAGCGGAACTTTGGGAGCTTGCTCCCATTGTTTAGCGGCGGACGGGTGAGTAACACGTGGGCAACCTGCCCTGCAGATCGGGATAACTCCGGGAAACCGGTGCTAATACCGAATAGTTTGCGGCCTCTCCTGAGGCTGTACGGAAAGACGGTTTCGGCTGTCACTGCAGGATGGGCCCGCGGCGCATTAGCTGGTTGGTGGGGTAATGGCCTACCAAGGCGACGATGCGTAGCCGACCTGAGAGGGTGATCGGCCACACTGGGACTGAGACACGGCCCAGACTCCTACGGGAGGCAGCAGTAGGGAATCTTCCGCAATGGACGAAAGTCTGACGGAGCAACGCCGCGTGAGTGACGAAGGTTTTCGGATCGTAAAACTCTGTTGTGAGGGAAGAACAAGTACCAAGTAACTACTGGTACCTTGACGGTACCTCACCAGAAAGCCACGGCTAACTACGTGCCAGCAGCCGCGGTAATACGTAGGTGGCAAGCGTTGTCCGGAATTATTGGGCGTAAAGCGCGCGCAGGCGGTTCCTTAAGTCCGATGTGAAAGCCCACGGCTCAACCGTGGAGGGTCATTGGAAACTGGGGAACTTGAGTGCAGAAGAGGAAAGTGGAATTCCATGTGTAGCGGTGAAATGCGTAGAGATGTGGAGGAACACCAGTGGCGAAGGCGACTTTCTGGTCTGTAACTGACGCTGAGGCGCGAAAGCGTGGGGAGCAAACAGGATTAGATACCCTGGTAGTCCACGCCGTAAACGATGAGTGCTAAGTGTTAGGGGGTTTCCGCCCCTTAGTGCTGCAGCTAACGCATTAAGCACTCCGCCTGGGGAGTACGGCCGCAAGGCTGAAACTCAAAGGAATTGACGGGGGCCCGCACAAGCGGTGGAGCATGTGGTTTAATTCGAAGCAACGCGAAGAACCTTACCAGGTCTTGACATCCCACTGACCGGTGTAGAGATACGCTTTTCCCTTCGGGGACAGTGGTGACAGGTGGTGCATGGTTGTCGTCAGCTCGTGTCGTGAGATGTTGGGTTAAGTCCCGCAACGAGCGCAACCCTTGATCTTAGTTGCCAGCATTCAGTTGGGCACTCTAAGGTGACTGCCGGTGACAAACCGGAGGAAGGTGGGGATGACGTCAAATCATCATGCCCCTTATGACCTGGGCTACACACGTGCTACAATGGACGGTACAAAGGGCTGCAACCCCGCGAGGGCAAGCCAATCCCAGAAAACCGTTCTCAGTTCGGATTGCAGGCTGCAACTCGCCTGCATGAAGCCGGAATCGCTAGTAATCGTGGATCAGCATGCCACGGTGAATACGTTCCCGGGCCTTGTACACACCGCCCGTCACACCACGAGAGTTTGTAACACCCGAAGTCGGTGAGGTAACCCTTGTGGAGCCAGCCGCCGAAGGTGGGACAGATGATTGGGGTGAAGTCGTAACAAGGTAGCCGTATCGGAAGGTGCGGCTGGATCACCTCCTTTCTAAGGATAAATTCGGAACCGAGCTTGGCTCGGGGTTGACGTTTTGCGTTCAGTTTTGAAGGTTCATTTTCAATGGCGACATTGAATTGATCTTCTATCAGTATTACAATTATACTCAAGAGGGCCTATAGCTCAGCTGGTTAGAGCGCACGCCTGATAAGCGTGAGGTCGATGGTTCGAGTCCATTTAGGCCCACCATTCTTCTTGGGGCCTTAGCTCAGCTGGGAGAGCGCCTGCCTTGCACGCAGGAGGTCAGCGGTTCGATCCCGCTAGGCTCCACCAATCATTTTGTAAGTAGAAATGATGACTTTGTTCTTTGAAAACTGGATAAAACGACATTGAAACAAAGCAAGTAATTCAAGTACGCGTGACGATTTCGTCACAACTTTTTAATTAACCAGTGGTTAAGTTAGAAAGGGCGCACGGTGGATGCCTTGGCACTAGGAGCCGAAGAAGGACGGCACTAACACCGATATGCTTCGGGGAGCTGTAAGTGAGCTGTGATCCGGAGATTTCCGAATGGGGGAACCCACTGCCTTTAATCGGGTAGTATCCATGTGTGAATCTATAGCACATGAGAAGGCAGACCCAGGGAACTGAAACATCTAAGTACCTGGAGGAAGAGAAAGCAAATGCGATTCCCTGAGTAGCGGCGAGCGAAACGGGATCAGCCCAAACCAAGAGGCTTGCCTCTTGGGGTTGTAGGACACTCTATACGGAGTTACAAAAGATAGGATTAGGCGAAGCGACCTGGAACGGTCCGCCGCAGCGGGTAACAGCCCCGTAGCCGAAAACCCTATCCCTCCAGAGTGGATCCTGAGTACGGCGGAACACGTGAAATTCCGTCGGAATCTGGGAGGACCATCTCCCAAGGCTAAATACTTCCTAGTGACCGATAGTGAACCAGTACCGTGAGGGAAAGGTGAAAAGCACCCCGGAAGGGGAGTGAAATAGATCCTGAAACCGTGTGCCTACAAGTAGTCAAAGCCCGTTAATGGGTGATGGCGTGCCTTTTGTAGAATGAACCGGCGAGTTACGATTGCATGCAAGGTTAAGCTGAGAAGGCGGAGCCGCAGCGAAAGCGAGTCTGAATAGGGCGACAGAGTATGCAGTTGTAGACCCGAAACCAGGTGATCTACCCATGTCCAGGGTGAAGGTAAGGTAACACTTACTGGAGGCCCGAACCCACGCACGTTGAAAAGTGCGGGGATGAGGTGTGGGTAGCGGAGAAATTCCAATCGAACCTGGAGATAGCTGGTTCTCTCCGAAATAGCTTTAGGGCTAGCCTCAAGATTGAGAATCCTGGAGGTAGAGCACTGTTTGGACTAGGGGCCCATCCCGGGTTACCGAATTCAGACAAACTCCGAATGCCAGTGATTTATGCTTGGGAGTCAGACTGCGAGTGATAAGATCCGTAGTCAAGAGGGAAACAGCCCAGACCACCAGCTAAGGTCCCCAAATATCCGTTAAGTGGAAAAGGATGTGGCGTTGCTTAGACAACCAGGATGTTGGCTTAGAAGCAGCCATCATTTAAAGAGTGCGTAATAGCTCACTGGTCGAGTGACACTGCGCCGAAAATGTACCGGGGCTAAACGGATTACCGAAGCTGTGGATGGATCTCGTTAGAGATCCGTGGTAGGAGAGCGTTCTAAGGGCGTTGAAGTCAGACCGGAAGGACTGGTGGAGCGCTTAGAAGTGAGAATGCCGGTATGAGTAACGAAAGACGGGTGAGAATCCCGTCCACCGAATGCCTAAGGTTTCCTGAGGAAGGCTCGTCCGCTCAGGGTTAGTCGGGACCTAAGTCGAGGCCGATAGGCGTAGACGATGGACAACAGGTTGATATTCCTGTACCACCTCCCCGCCGTTTGAGCAATGGGGGGACGCAGAAGGATAAGGAGAGCGTGCCGTTGGTTGTGCACGTCCAAGCAGTGAGGCGTGAAATGAGGCAAATCCCATTTCTAATACGTTGAGCTGTGACGGCAAGAGGGTTTACCCTTGAGTCCCTGATTTCACACTGCCAAGAAAAGCCTCTAGCGAGGCGGGAGGTGCCCGTACCGCAAACCGACACAGGTAGGCGAGAAGAGAATTCTAAGGTGAGCGAGTGAACTCTCGTTAAGGAACTCGGCAAAATGACCCCGTAACTTCGGGAGAAGGGGTGCTCTGGTAGGGTGAATAGCCCGAGAGAGCCGCAGTGAATAGGCCCAGGCGACTGTTTAGCAAAAACACAGGTCTCTGCAAAACCGTAAGGTGACGTATAGGGGCTGACGCCTGCCCGGTGCTGGAAGGTTAAGAGGAGTGCTTAGCGCAAGCGAAGGTGCGAATTGAAGCCCCAGTAAACGGCGGCCGTAACTATAACGGTCCTAAGGTAGCGAAATTCCTTGTCGGGTAAGTTCCGACCCGCACGAAAGGCGTAACGATCTGGGCACTGTCTCAACGAGAGACTCGGTGAAATTATAGTACCTGTGAAGATGCAGGTTACCCGCGACAGGACGGAAAGACCCCGTGGAGCTTTACTGTAGCCTGATATTGAATTTTGGTGCAACTTGTACAGGATAGGTAGGAGCCTGAGATTCCGGAGCGCTAGCTTCGGAGGAGGCGTCAGTGGGATACTACCCTGGTTGTATTGAAATTCTAACCCACAAGCCTGATCGGCTTGGGAGACAGTGTCAGGCGGGCAGTTTGACTGGGGCGGTCGCCTCCTAAAGAGTAACGGAGGCGCCCAAAGGTTCCCTCAGAATGGTTGGAAATCATTCGTAGAGTGTAAAGGCAGAAGGGAGCTTGACTGCGAGACGTACAGGTCGAGCAGGGTCGAAAGACGGGCTTAGTGATCCGGTGGTTCCGCATGGAAGGGCCATCGCTCAACGGATAAAAGCTACCCCGGGGATAACAGGCTTATCTCCCCCAAGAGTCCACATCGACGGGGAGGTTTGGCACCTCGATGTCGGCTCATCGCATCCTGGGGCTGTAGTCGGTCCCAAGGGTTGGGCTGTTCGCCCATTAAAGCGGTACGCGAGCTGGGTTCAGAACGTCGTGAGACAGTTCGGTCCCTATCCGTCGCGGGCGCAGGAAATTTGAGAGGAGCTGTCCTTAGTACGAGAGGACCGGGATGGACACACCGCTGGTGTACCAGTTGTTCTGCCAAGGGCATCGCTGGGTAGCTATGTGTGGCCGGGATAAGTGCTGAAAGCATCTAAGCACGAAGCCCCCCTC
Organism: Planococcus kocurii; assembly: GCF_001465835.2. Taxonomy (NCBI): domain Bacteria; kingdom Bacillati; phylum Bacillota; class Bacilli; order Caryophanales; family Caryophanaceae; genus Planococcus; species Planococcus kocurii. Next base: position 740,622 of record NZ_CP013661.2, on the reverse strand, counting down.
AAGATGAGATTTCCCATTGCGCAAGCAAGTAAGATCCCTCAAAGACGATGAGGTAGATAGGTTCGAGGTGGAAGCGTAGCGATACGTGCAGCTGACGAATACTAATCGATCGAGGACTTAACCAACACATTGTATGCGAAAAACTTGCTTGTTTCACCTGTCGTTTATCCAGTTTTGAAAGAATAAGAAAGTTTTTGTAAAAAAAGCTTGAAAAAACCGGTACTAATGGTATAATAAAACTTGTCTTTCAAAATAAATTCAGTCTGGTAATGATGGCAAAGAGGCCACACCCGTTCCCATCCCGAACACGGCAGTTAAGCTCTTTTGCGCCGATGGTAGTTGGGGGTTTCCCCCTGTGAGAGTAGGACGTTGCCAGTCTGAATAATTATTCCGAAGTAGCTCAGTGGTAGAGCACCGCACTGTTAATGCGATGGTCGTAGGTTCGAGTCCTACCTTCGGAGCCAAATATGGAGAGCTGTCCGAGTGGCCGAAGGAGCATGATTGGAAATCATGTAGGCGGGCAACCGTCTCAAGGGTTCGAATCCCTTGCTCTCCGCCAGAAGTTCTTTTTAAAAGTACGGCCCCTTGGTCAAGCGGTTAAGACACCGCCCTTTCACGGCGGTAACACGGGTTCGAATCCCGTAGGGGTCACCAATTTCATGGAGGATTAGCTCAGCTGGGAGAGCATCTGCCTTACAAGCAGAGGGTCGGCGGTTCGATCCCGTCATCCTCCACCATTTACACTTACATAGTGAACGCGTTGTTTTAAATTTCACAATGTTAATCGTAAGAAAATAGTATTGTCGCGGGGTGGAGCAGTTCGGTAGCTCGTTGGGCTCATAACCCAAAGGTCGCAGGTTCAAATCCTGCCCCCGCAACCAAATGGTCCCGTGGTGTAGCGGTTAACATGCCTGCCTGTCACGCAGGAGATCGCCGGTTCGATCCCGGTCGGGACCGCCATTTTTACTTAACAAAGTGGGTCAGTAGCTCAGTCGGTAGAGCATTAGATTGAAGCTCTAAGTGTCGGCGGTTCGATTCCGTCCTGACCCACCATTTTTTATTAATATTTGTGCCGGAGTAGCTCAGTTGGTAGAGCAACTGACTTGTAATCAGTAGGTCGAGGGTTCGACTCCTTTCTCCGGCACCACTAGGTGGGGTAGCGAAGTGGCTAAACGCGGCGGACTGTAAATCCGCTCCTTCGGGTTCGGCAGTTCGAATCTGCCCCCCACCACCAGTTTTTAGGGGCATAGTTTAACGGTAGAACAGAGGTCTCCAACACCTCCGATGTGGGTTCGATTCCTACTGCCCCTGCCAATTTTTAATTTTATGATGGCGGTCGTGGCGAAGTGGTTAACGCACCGGATTGTGATTCCGGCACTCGGGGGTTCAATTCCCCTCGTCCGCCCCATGTTTTCATTTCATTAAGTGAACTTATAAATAATAAAGTGGCGGTCGTGGCGAAGTGGTTAACGCACCGGATTGTGATTCCGGCACTCGGGGGTTCAATTCCCCTCGTCCGCCCCATCTTTTACTAGTGGGGTATAGCCAAGCGGTAAGGCAACGGGTTTTGATCCCGTCATGCCCTGGTTCGAATCCAGGTACCCCAGCTTTAAGCGGAAGTAGTTCAGTGGTAGAACGCCACCTTGCCAAGGTGGAGGTCGCGAGTTCGAACCTCGTCTTCCGCTCCAATATTTGGCGGCATAGCCAAGTGGTAAGGCATGGGTCTGCAACACCCTTATCACCGGTTCGAGTCCGGTTGCCGCCTCCATAATATTTTGCCGGCGTGGCGGAATTGGCAGACGCGCGGGACTCAAAATCCCGTTCCTTCACGGGAGTGTCGGTTCGACCCCGACCGCCGGTATCACGAAAGAGCCTGCCTGCTCTTTCAAAAACCTCTTAACTGTGAGAAATCATAGTTAAGAGGTTTTTTTATTGAGTTTAGGTTAAACTGAAAATTCCGGTTTATTAAGAATTTGTAAATTGATTATATAGATAGTGTTAATATCTCGAGAAATAAGCTATTATAATTTAGCTGAGAAATTATGTTGCGAAAATAGTGGAGGTAGAGAGAATGGCTTTCAAAAAGAAAGATAAGTTTGCATTGCAGTTGAGTGACATTGCGTTGAATTTAAAAGAAAGTGCAACTTATTTTGCTGAGTATAAATTAAAAGTTAGTAATGACTTGATCATTTTTTCAAACACTATGAAGGATTATGAAACAAAAGGAGATTCTTTTGTACATTCCATAATCCAAGATCTTAACAACGCATTTATTACGCCAATTGAACGAGAAGATATATTGGCTTTAGCAATGAGTATGGATGATGTATTAGATGGTTTAGAACACACAGCTGCACGATTTGATATGTATTCAATAGTAGAAGCAGATGAATACATGCTTGAATTTGTTGAAGCAATTCGATTGAGCACGATTGAGATAGAAATGGCAGTCGAACTAATGGTTTCTAAGAAGCTGCCTCAGATGAGATCTCATGCCATTAAAATTAAAGATTACGAATCTAAATGTGATGCCGTTCTGCGTCGATCCATAAAAAATCTGTTTCAAACTGAAAAAGATCCGATTCGAATTATTCAATACAAGGACATATATGAAGAGTTAGAAGAAATTGCTGATCATTGTCAGCAAGTCGCGAATACATTCGAATCAATTATTATGAAAAACGCCTAAGGAGCAAAATGACTAATGGATATGGTATTGCTGTTAACAGTTTTGATTGTCATTTTTGCTATAATATTTGACTTTATCAATGGGTTTCATGATACGGCAAATTCGATAGCTACTGCGGTTTCTACAAAAGCACTAACACCGAGACGTGCAATTATGCTTGCGGCCATTATGAATTTTGTCGGTGCTATGGCTTTTACGGGTGTTGCTAAAACAATAACCAAGGATATCGTCGATCCTTTTGCGCTCGATAATGGCTCTGTCGTTATTCTAGCAGCTTTATTAGCGGCTATTACGTGGAATTTGTTGACTTGGTACTATGGAATTCCAAGTAGCTCCTCACACGCGCTAATTGGTTCAATAGCTGGAGCAGCTATTGCAGGGGCTGGCTTTGCAGCTCTTAATTACAGTGGCTTTCTAGCAATTTTGCAAGCTTTAATCTTTTCACCAATTCTTGCTTTGGTCGTGGGCTATCTCATGTATAGTGTTTTTAAAATAGTATTCAAAGATCATAATTTAACAAAAACAAATAAGAATTTTAGATTAATTCAAATTGCCACTGCTGCATTGCAGTCATTTTCCCATGGGACGAATGATGCGCAAAAAGCGATGGGGATTATTACGTTGGCATTGATTGTGAATAATTATCAAAGCTCTGATGATATCCAATTATGGGTACAAGCTACATGTGCCCTAGCGATGGCGTTAGGGACTTCGGTTGGCGGTTGGCGAATTATTAAAACGGTGGGCGGGAAAATCATGAAAATTCGTCCAGTTAATGGTGTAGCAGCTGATTTGACAGGTGCAGCAGTAATTTTTGGTGCTACTCTGATTCACTTGCCAGTTAGTACAACTCACGTTATTTCGTCTTCTATAATGGGAGTTGGGGCAGCGCATCGTGTTAAAGGCGTTCAGTGGGGTACAGCCAAGACTATGTTAATCACTTGGGTGATTACAATGCCAATATCGGCGATGTTAGCCGCTGTCTTCTACTTTCTTCTTAATCTGGTTTTGTAAAAAAGATAAACACCTATTTTTGCAAAATTATTTGTTATACGAATAAAGTATTGGCGAGCGAAATGAGATGTGCTATAATAATTCTTGTCCGCTAAAGAAATACTTGCCGGCGTGGCGGAATTGGCAGACGCGCGGGACTCAAAATCCCGTTCCTTCACCGGAGTGTCGGTTCGACCCCGACCGCCGGTATACCGCAAGATTAGATGACAGGCCCTAACATTATTGTTGGGCTTTTCTTTTTGGAATTTTTAAGATGGATTGCTGAGGATAAGTAGCAGTAAATAGATTCTTAAAGAACTAGTAAAAAGACCACCGCAAAAGCTAAAGCTTTTGCGGTGGTCTTTTGGTTAACGTTAAATAATTCCTTGAAATCGAAGGATAATTTCCGCGATGACTGCTGAGCCAAGAAATGTTCCGAGCAGAACCACCATGCCAATTACGATAGTTTTCCAACCTAATTGCATAAAGTCGAACCATGAACGGCCAATGGATACGCCGGCATAAGCTAAGATAGGCGTAGCAATTGCTAATAAAGTAACTTCTGTCGTGTAAGTGACAATTTGTGCTGCTCCCGGCATACCCGGAATTGTCAATATTAGACCGATAATGCCGATGTAAGCGATGCTAGGCAACTTGAATGGTAGTAGGCGGTGAATAACCAATCCGGCCAGGCTAATGCCTATTAGGATGGCTATTCCGGGAAGCGCATCCCAAGGAAGTATATCATAGCCAATCCAATTACCAATCAGCATGATCACACCAATAATCATAAAGACCAGTATCCATTCTTTAAGACTTTTTATCATAATCTACGCTTCCTTTCGCTGCTTTTTTCTCTTTGTTTTTAGAGAGAATCTCATACAGTTTAACCGTTAAGGGCAAACCAATAAAAATACTCATGTATAGACCTGTTACTGAGGAAATTAAGTTGCTGACTCCTGAAAAGGCAGTCAAGGTTTCACTCATCTCAGGAAATGCGGCAATTAAAGGACCTAGAGAAGCCGCTGCCATACTGCCGCTGCCCACACCTGTCGCCATGGCGAAAGAAATCGGATGCAGGGGCGTCACGGTAGCTAAAAAGCCTGATATCAACCCAATAAAAATCGATCCGAAGACGGTACCAAAAATATACATAGCCATAACGCCGCGTCCTTCGGGAGAGGATAAACCATATTTATCGGTAATCAGAGCAAGGTTGGCTTCTCGTCCGATAGAATGCGTCATACCGATGCTTTCTCTCTTGAGTCCTAGAAATACAGCTAAAGGAAGAGCTAATAAGATCGTGCCAAGGTTACCAAATTCCTGTAACAATAGAGCAGGACCGGCTTCGATGATTTGAGGCAGAGCGGGTCCTGCTTGGACACCGAATTTAGCTATCAGTACAGAAACTGAGAGAAATACTAAAGGTTCTGCGTTAATCGATTGTTTATCGGTTACCAGTGGAGTGAAATACAATCCGAGACCAATCACAACTGCATAAAGCATCGGCAACAATAGAATGGTCCCAGGTCCAACTGGAATAGCGAATGTACCAATCGACTCAGTCACGGCTACAATCGCTAAAACGATGACATGTAGCCGCCAATCTTTCCACAATTTAAAAGCTTGTTCGCCCATGTAACATCTACTCCTTTTATGTGGGAGAACTGGCTCTCCGTTAGTGATTAGCTTGCGTTAATAGCAGACTGGTATTTTTTCGCATAGTTAAGTGCCGCTGTGCCTAATGCTTTTGCGGCTATCAGCAAAGAACGTTCATCAATATCAAATTTTGGATGGTGATGTGGGTAAGCATCAGTGTTGTCTGGGCTCTGTGCACCTGTAAAAAAGAACGTTCCTTTTATATGTTGAAGGTAATACGAGAAATCTTCGCCACCCATGACAGGTGGTGTTTCTCTAACTTCTTCTACTCCAGGGACAGAGGATGCGAGAGCTGCTAGAAAATTTGTTTCCTCTTCGTGATTGACTGTTGTTGGATAACCGCGTGTATAGGTATATTCATAGTCTGCTCCTGAAACGAGACAAGTTCCTGCAATGACGCGTTCAATTTCTTCTTCGATAAAACTACGAATGTCTTCTTTGAATGTCCGTACAGTTCCAGTCATTTCAGCCGTGTCCGCGATAACATTATAGGGATTTTTAGCTTCGAAATTACAAATTGAGATAACAGCAGATTCCAATGGATTGATTCGGCGGCTGACGATTTGTTGCAAGTTATTAATCAGTTGTCCCCCAATGACAATGCTGTCTTTTGTATCGTGAGGGCTTGCAGCATGCCCACCTCTTCCAAGGATTTTAATGTCAAAGCGATCTGGAGCGGCTTGAAGAGGACCTGAGCGATAACCAATTTCTCCAAGAGGCATTTGTGCCTGTAAATGCGTACCAAAAATAACATCGACGCCATCGAGACAGCCGTCTTCAATCATGGCGATGGCTCCGCCGGGTGGTAGTTCTTCTGCGTGCTGATGCAAAAAGACAATGGTACCTTCAATTTCTGATTGCATACTATTTAATGCTTTCGCTAGACCAAGTAGACTCGCCGTATGGCCATCATGGCCACAAGCATGCATGGCACCGTCATTTTTAGATTTAAAAGGCACGTCAGTTTGTTCTTGAATCGGTAGGGCGTCAAAGTCTGCGCGCAAAGCAACAGTTGGACCAGGTTTGTCACCTTTTAAGTAGGCCAGCACACCGTTACCACCAACATTTCTGCGGACCTCGTGACCTAATTTTTCGTGGAAAAGAGCAATATATTCGGCTGTTTCCACTTCCTCAAAAGATAGTTCTGGGTATTCATGAAGATGGCGCCGAATATCGACAATCTCGTCGTACAGTTTATCGAGCTTAGTGAATAGTTGATCCAAAAAAAAACCTCCTTTAGAATAATATTCTTATCCTATCATAATTTTCAGTGAAGTTTAAGGTGTTTTTGCGGAAAATAAAAAGTATTCAGTTATATTAACTTCCATTCCTGGTGTAAAAAGTATATTCAGGATTAATAAGGACTATTTATGAGAACGACTGTGGAATATGTTAGTAGTATAACTATAAGGAATACTTGGATTGATGTATTTATCCAGTTGAAATAGCAAAATCAACTGGATAAACAAAATGAAGAGTAGAAAGAGTGAGCTGCTTTACTTAATAATAAGGATCGAATTTAATAAGGAATTATTTCTTTAATTTAAGAACAACTTTTCAAACGCTGCTTTTGAGTTTTTTATCGTAAATGTGTATGCTAAAACCTAATCAGTGATTCTGCACTACAAAGGAGAATTTGATGAAATCTATACATAGTAACATTTTAGAATTTAGAGGAAGTCATTACGATTTTGGATTCAAGCAAGGAGAGCTGTTAAAGAATAGTATAATATTGGAGAATCGACAAAAGCAGTGGAAAGCAAAAAGACCACGATTTAAAATAAATGTGGCAGAAACGGCAGAAGCTTATTGTAAATTTGCTCCTCGGATCTGGCATGAGTTAGTGGGTCTGCAGGAAAGTCTCGGCTTGCCGATGGAGGAAGTGCTGCGCGATTTTGGTGGATACCGAATCGATGCCATGCCATCTGGCTGTTCGATCGTGACAGGCACAGATTTTATGGTTCGAAATTATGATTTTCACCCGCAGACCTATGAAGGACGTTTTAGTTTGTTTCAACCAACTGATGGTGGATTTGCGACGATTGGTCCAACATCACGAATTATCGGACGGATGGACGGCATGAATGAAAAAGGACTTGCCATGGGCTATAATTTTACACACCGAAAAAAGCCAGGAGACGGCTTTGTGTGTTATTTAATCGGGCGGATTATTCTAGAAACTTGTGCAACAATTGAAGAAGCGGTGGAACTGTTAAAACAGCTTCCTCACCGTGGGTCGTTCAGCTATATTGTCACAGATACAAGCGGAAGAACACGCATCATCGAAGCAAGCCCTCGCTCGGTTGATGTCCGCATCAGTAACGCATGCACCAATCATTTTGAAATTCAGCAGCACGAAAACCGCAATTATTTAAAGGATTCGTTTGACCGTTTAGAAGTTATTCAAAGTCAGCAAAGCCAAACGGCAGACGCATTGAAAGCATTTCGTTTATTTAACGACACAGGCAAAGGTGTATTTTCGAAGCTTTACAAGAGCTGGGCGGGGACGATTCACACATCTCTTTATTTGCCAAAAGACAAAGAAGTTTGGTTTGCACTCGGTGGAAATCAACAGCCAACCGTTTTTGATTTTGCAGGCTGGCTACGCGGAGAAAATTTGAACATTCAGCAAATCCATGGAGTAGTAGATACGGATATTGGCTTTGCACATGTCGACAAACAATTCAGCTAAACAAAACAGGCGCCAGCAATTTAGTTGCTGGCACCTGTTTTTTATAGTTCTGCCATATGAGCAAATGGAAAATGTGTGTCAATATTCCCATTGATCCGTTTGGCGTATAGTCGCTCACCTTGTAACCATTTATCGAAATCGAGCATCAGTGGCAAACGGTCAGGACCAATGGCAAATCCAATTTCGAGACTATGCGGAAAGTAAGAAGCGGTATGCAAGGTTCCTGAAGCGGTGCTGTACTTTGTTGAAAAGACACCTTGATTCGAGTCGTTTAATAGACGAAATGCACTATAGGCATCGATTTTATTTTGTTGTTGCTTTAACATAGCGTCTTCTCTTCTGCGAGAATCATCAATTTGGTACCGATTTTCTTCTACGAGCAATTCAAAATGATTGGTCGATACAGCGGAGTCACGAACGACGACAAAACGAGGCGATGCTTCAACGACCACTGATCTTCCTGTACGATCAAGTAAGACATAACTAAACGAACGACGATGAGGCAGTTCTTCTAATAACTCGACTGCATCATCAATGGTAGCGCAATTTTCCAAAATCAACCGGCCAATCATATTGCAAATAAAACCATCTTCAGAGTTGCGTCGATTGATAAAGTTATACCCCATAACAAGCCCTTTTTCATTCATACCATCCGTGCGACCGGTTATTTGCATCGTCGGGCCAATCGTGGCAAATCCACCATCAGTTGGTTGATACAAAGCAAGTCGACCTTCATAGCCTTGTGGGGAACTATCGTAATTGCGAACCATAAAGTCGGATTCGGTATAAATCGAACAGCCACTTCGTGTGTATTCTAAATAATAGCCGCCGAATTCTCGAATGGCATCATGCAACGACCAATTTAACGCATCAGCAAGGCCGTTAATTTCTTCCCACACACGTGGTGCTAACGTTTGCAAGATGTTTTTAGCGCGTTGTTCATCTATAATCAAATGGCGACTGGAAGCTGTTCGTTGTTTTTGGCGGTTGGCAAGAATTACGGACTTTTTCAATAATTCTCCTTGCATTTGACCAAAATCGTAATGGCTTCCACGAAACTGAACGATGTCACTGTGTACTCGTTTCACGTATTGACCCCTCTTTTACTAATTAATGTAAGAAGAGTTTACTGCATTTATAGGCAAATAGAAAAGAATATGCCTATGGACTACTAGTTGTGTTGTACTAGTTGTCAATGAGTGATCTCGTCGTGCAGTTAACTTATCTGTAGGAAAGACTTTTTTACAATAAAAAAATAACTAGGCTTAGTTTGTTATATATTGTATGATATTCCAGTAGGTAAAAGTAATCATTAAAAAGGGGATTAATATGAGTAAAAAAACAGGGGTTCTATTATTTTTATCAGGTCTTTTAGCTTTGACGGTATCAACGGAAACAACATTTGCAAATACACAATATTCACAGGCAGTTAAACAATTATCAACCTTTCAAAAGAAATTGCCTGTTGAACAAAAACTACTGAAATCTTCGACTATTCAGCAACTAGAATCACAGCTACAAAAAGAGTTGTTGATTCAGAAACACTCGGTTCCACAAGCTAATACATCTACAGTTAACCGCGCAGCTTCAGATTACCTGATAGAGCAAGAACCAAATGATGACTTTGATTTCGCTAATCAATTATCTTATTCAAAACCCACGGTAGGACAATTACTACCTGATTATGATTTGGATTTTTACAAAGTGATCGTTCCAAGCGACGGTATGTTGGCTGTTGGTGGGGGAACAACGTCTTATGAAATCGACCTTTTGTTCATGGCAACTGAAAAAGATTTTAAAGACACGGGAAAGCTTAGCTATTTAGCTAGTGATTATGACGGTAATGTAGAAATTCAAGTTTATCAAGCTAAGGCAGGCACTTATTATATTCCAGTAATTGATGCAGATGATTACAGCAATGGCTCATCAGATCTATATATTATGGCTACATCCTTTATAGATAACGTTGCCCCATCTAAACCGACTGTTAACGCAATTGACAATAACGATTTGGTTATTACTGGGAAAGCTGAAGCAAATTCCACAGTTACAATAAAAAATGGCAGTAAGGTTATAGCTACAACAAAAGCTACAACAAAAGGCGTATTTTCCTCTAAAATAGCTGCTCAAAAAGCTGGTGTGAAATTGAATATTACAGCGGAAGACAGTGCAAAAAACAAAAGTTCAAATGCAACAGTAACGGTAGCAGATAAGACAGCCCCAGCAAAACCAATAATCAATAAAATTACTAGTAAGGACTTAAAAATAACCGGTAAAGTAGAAGCAAATGCTACAGTTACAGCAAAAGTAGGGAAAACAGTGTTAGGTTCAGTGAAAGCTGATGCAAAGGGTAATTATTCTGTGAAGATAAAAGCGCAGAAAACAGGTACAACAATTGAAGTAACGGCAAAAGATAAAGCCGGGAACATTAGCAATAAGACTACAAAAGTAGTTGTTAAAAAATAAGTAGAATAAGAAAAAGACCGACAACTTTCAAAATTGAAAGTGTCGGTCTTTTGTATTTTTACTAGATAACATAAAACTCGGCATTTCCGCCGTTAATACCGGTAAACATATTCGAAGCGGCGGTAAGCAGCTGCAAAGCCGTATCTTTTTGCATAGAAGGACGCAGATAAAAAATATGTACTGCATTTTTTGTCTGTTCTGTAACAGCCGTCCGTTTAGAATCGACATAAGGGCTACCGAAAGCGCCTTCGTCGTCTTTGGATACGAGAATACCAGTCAATGTATTGGTGCGGTTATTTAAGCCTTCATAGCGGTCTGTGCTGGTTCCAACCGTAATTTCAATATCGCCTGAAATTTTATCAGCATCGTAAAGACCTAGTGGAATTTCGTATTGGAGCGACAAAAAGCTATTCATGTCGACAGCAGAATCGACGACTGATAAATAATTTTGCTTTTTAATACGACGGTATAATGCTTCAGCAGACGGTCGGTAACGACTTGGATCGGCTCCTAATGCTTTCCATATTAGTTGCCATTCGAGCAAACCAGGAAAATCGGTAAAGTCTTTATCTTCTAACTCGAAATACAATTGCTCTTGAAAAAGTTGCAAACGGCCTTTTAACATTTGAGGTGAATCGGAAACGGTGATATTGTTATAAAGAATGATGCCAATTTTAAAATCGCCTAGAATCTCGTTTATTTGAGGATCGATTGTCAGCTTCATTGCAATCTTCCTTTCGCGTATGGGTTTTTATTATCGTATCATAGAATTGAGTGAGGGGTTACGACATGAATCTTGATCAATTTCAAAAAGAGCTTGTTGCGTATGCCTCGGACATCGGAATTGATAAAATCGGCTTTGCATCGGCAGAACCTTTTTATAGCTTAAAGCATCAATTGATTCGTCAGCAGCAGTTAAATTACCAGTCAGGCTTTGAAGAATCAGATGTGGAAAAACGTACGAGGCCGGAGCTGTTGCTAAATGAAGCCGTTAGTATTGTTGCGATTGCCATTGCTTATCCATCAAAGATGGAAGATGCACCGCAAGGAGTAAAAGGCGCAAGGCGAGGCATGTTTTCTCGTTCCTCTTGGGGCAAGGATTACCATGCCGCTCTCAGAGAGCGGCTGACGCTGTTAGAAGCGTTCATTGCGTCGCGTTACCCAGAAGCACGAATGCGATCGATGGTGGACACAGGAGAACTATCTGACCGGGCAGTAGCAGAACGAGCTGGCATTGGCTGGAGTGCTAAAAACACGAACATTATCACGCCAGAATTTGGTTCGTACGTGTATCTGGGTGAGATGATTACCAATATCCCGTTTCGTTTTGATGAGCCAATGGAAGATCAATGCGGGGACTGTCGGTTGTGTATCGACACGTGCCCAACAGGAGCGATTGTCGAAGGCGGCCAATTAAACGCTCAGCGTTGCATTTCGTTTTTGACGCAAACAAAAGGATTTTTACCGGATGAGTTTCGTAGCAAAATTGGCAATCGGCTATATGGCTGTGACACGTGTCAGACGGTATGTCCGAAAAACAAGCGAAAAGCCAATCAAATTCATGCAGAGTTTGAGCCAGATCCAGAAATTGCGAAACCCTTATTGCTGCCATTATTAACAATTTCTAATCGTGAGTTTAAAGATAAGTTTGGTTATGTGTCCGGATCGTGGCGAGGCAAAAAACCGATTCAGCGAAATGCTATTTTGGCGTTAGCACATTTTAAAGAAACAGCTGCTATACCTGTTTTGATTCAATTGCTCGACAGTGATGAGCGACCGGTCATTCGAGGAACTGCGGCTTGGGCAATTGGTAAAATTGGCACTGATGAAGGATTAGAAGCATTAAAGCGCGTGCAACAGCTAGAAAAAGATGGTGAAGTGCAAGAAGAAATTCAAAAAGGATTGGCATTTTTTGCTGAAAGATTGAAAGGATAAGTGACAGATTTGGCTATTCATATTGTGTTGTACCAACCGCTGATTCCAGCAAATACAGGGAATATCGCGCGTTCATGCGCCGGGACAGGAGTTAAGTTGCATTTAATCCGGCCGCTCGGTTTCTCGACAGACGATAAAATGCTTAAACGCGCCGGGCTGGACTACTGGGAACATGTCGATATTTATTATTATGACGGGTTGCAGGAGTTGTTTGACAGTTACCAAGACGGGGTGTTCTACTATATTACGAAGTTCGGCGCAAAGCCGCATACTTCATACGATTTTTCCGATAGAGGAAAAGATCATTTCTTCGTTTTTGGACAAGAAACTAAAGGATTGCCGAAAGAACTGATCGAGCAAAACCCAGATCATTGCTTGCGAATTCCAATGAACGATCATATTCGTTCACTTAATTTGTCGAATACGGCAGCGATACTCATGTACGAAGCGTTACGTCAACAAGATTATCCAGGCTTAGAATAAAAAAAGGACAGCGAATTTCGCTGTCCTTTTACACTATTCTCTTTCGTTTGTTCCAGGTTTGTCATCGTATCCAGCAGTAAAAATAGCTACTAAGAACGAAACACAAATACCTAAAATAAGGATTAAGTTCATAAGAATGACCTCCTTGAAATGTGCATCTTTGTTTAGTATAGCTTACAAGCGGGAAAAATGAAATATACAACATCGTTTGAAATGTGGATAATTTCTGACGGTCTCGTAAATAATGAAACCTTAGCTGTTATCGTTCGTATAAAGAAGATAGCAACTTTTATAGAAGGGATGAAGATATATGAAAATGAAGATTTCTGTTGCGTTACTTTGGATTACAGGCTTAGCTGAAGCCTTTCTAGCAATCCCGTTAATTGGCGGAGGCTTTGTCATCAGCACAGGTTACTCAGCGTTAGGTGTTATGTTCGTACTTCACGCGATTACATTATTCTTCAGCTTCCGTGAATATTCACCAAAAGCAGGTTCGATTCTCGGAATCATTACAAGCATAATCGCATGGATTCCAGGTGTCGGTTGGGTATTCCACTTGATTACTGCAGCTGTGTTATTATTGTCAGCAACATTCACCAGAAATAGAATCTAAAAAACCGCCAATTTGGCGGTTTTTTTACATCTATCATCAATGAGGTGCGATTAATAGTTGAATCGTGAACAAAATCGCAAAGACGTAAAGAATTGGATGAACCGACTTGCCTTTGCCTTTGAAGATTTTCATTAACGGATAAGAAATAAACCCAAAAGCAATCCCCGTTGCAATACTCGATGTTAACGGCATAGCGAGTACAATCAAAAAGGCAGGGAAAGCTTCATCGAATTTTTCCCACTCAATTTGTTTGACTGCACCAATCATTAAACTGCCAACGATAATTAATGCAGGAGCTGTAATGGCAGCAACACTTGATAAAGAGCCGACTAACGGTCCAAAAAACGCTGCGAGTATGAAAAGAACGGCAACTGTTAAACTTGTAAGACCGGTGCGACCACCCGCTGCAACACCTGCCGTAGATTCAACATACGCGGTAGTTGGACTGGTTCCAACCATAGCACCGGCAGTAGCTGCGAACGAATCTGCTAGCAACGCTTGGCGCATTCTAGGCATTTTATTGTCTTTTAGTAAGCCAGCTTGTTTGGCGACACCAATCATTGTGCCAGTCGTATCAAACAACGTCACGAGTAAGAAAGAAAAGACAACGCCATAAAGACCATATTCAATGACCAATTGAAGAGCTTCTAACGGATTCCAAATCAGAATCCCTTCGGGCAATGACGGTAATTTTATAAATCCTGTTTCAAATTTTAATTGACCAGTGAAAAAGGCAACGATTCCTGTGACAATCATACCGTAAAAAATACCACCACTAATATTTAATGACATAAAGATGACAGTAATTAGTAAGCCGAGCAACGTTAAGGCGACAGGAGGAGACGTTAAATCACCTAAGCCGACCAAATTCGCCTCGTTTGCAACAATCAAGCCGCTCAGTCTCATACCGATAAACGCGACAAACAAACCGATTCCAGCAGTAATAGCATGCTTTAAGTTTTCAGGAATAGCTTGAATCAGCACTTTTCTCAAAGAAGTCAATGACAATAAAATAAAAATAAGACCCGCTACAAATACAGCTGCAAAGGCAGTTACGTAATCGATGGCCCCATTTGATCCGAGTACCATAGAAGTGAAATAAGCATTCAATCCCATGCCGGGTGCAATGGCAATGGGGTAATTAGCGGCTAAGGCCATCCATAAAGTTCCGATGGCGGCGGCGATAATCGTAGCTAAAAATACTTGATCAAACGGCACACCTGCAGCACCTAAGATGACTGGATTGACAATGACGATATAGGCCATGGTTAGGAAAGTCGTCATTCCAGCAGTCACTTCAGTCTTTATCGTCGTATTGTTTTCTTTTATATGAAACATAAAAAACTCCTCCTAAAACACGAACAATTTTACACAACATGATATATATTATTCGTTTTAATCGGAGAGTGCAAGAGCTTGCACCGAAATCCTAAAAGTCGAATTAATCTAATATTATTTGTACAATAGAAAGATGAAAGGATGATGATAGATGGAGTTAACAATCAACTCAACAAAACAATTACATAATGGTGTAGAAATGCCCCGCTTCGGCCTCGGTGTCTACAAAATGACCGACAAAGAAGCAGCAGTAGAAGCGATGATTACGGCAATTGGAGCAGGCTATACAGCAATCGATACAGCGACCATTTACGACAACGAAGCAGAAGTAGGCGAAGCGGTACGGAATTCGGGTGTTAAACGCGAGAACTTGTTTGTCACTTCGAAAGTTTGGAACACGGACCAAGGCTATGATGAAACTTTGCGTGCATTTGAAGCATCGCTAAAACGTCTGGATTTTGATTATTTGGATCTGTATTTGACACATTGGGCGATTGAAGGGAAATACGTAGACACGTATCGTGCCATCCAACGTCTTTACGACGAAAAGCTCGTTCGTTCCATTGGTGTTTCAAATCACCAAGAGCATCATTTGGAGAAAATTATGGCTACGGCCAATACAAAACCAATGATCAATCAAATTGAATTGCATCCACAACTGACACAAGTGCCATTGCGAAACTATTGCGACGCAAATGACATTGTAGTAACATCGTGGTCGCCACTTGCAAGAGGTCGTTTGCTAGAGGATCCTGTGTTAGTGGAAATCGCAAAACAGCATAATAAATCAATTGCACAGGTCATTATCCGTTGGCATTTGCAGAATGATTTAGTCATTATTCCAAAGTCAGTAACACCCTCACGCATTCAAGAAAACGCGCAAGTATTTGATTTCGCGTTGACTCCAGAAGAAATGGGTATAATCGATGGGTTAAACCAAGATTGGCGTAGCGGAACACATCCAGATGACATTAAGGTTTAAAAGATCCTCTACTTTAAGTAGAGAAAATCAAAAAGAACGAAGAAAAGGACATCCTTTTCTTCGTTCTTTTTATTGTTTTTAAAATCGCTGATTGAAATGGAAGCGTCGACGCAAGCCCACGAGAAAGCGTCCGCTGCAATGGAAATCAGTCACTACCTTTTTGTTATCTCGCAGTATCTTCAACCACTACTTTTTCATTTGTAAACGGGTGGATAAACGACATGCGGAAAGCATGAAGGTGATAAGCGCCGTCTTGTGTTGGTGGTCCGTCGTATAATGTATCTCCAACAATCGGGTGACCGATATGAGAAAGGTGTGTACGGATTTGGTGCGTGCGACCTGTTTCAAGTGTTAAATGAAGCAAAGATTTGCCTTCCATTAATTTTAACACGCGGTAATGAGTAACAGCACTTTGACCAGTTTGTGAAACCATGCGACGCGTTGGGTGATGGCGATCGCGACCAATTGCGAAATCAATTGTGCCGGATTTGTTGTGAACTTTGCCTTTCACGACAGCTTCGTAATCACGAACCAATTGTTTTTGTTCTAACATACGGTCCAGCACGTTTTTTGCAACAGGGTGTTTTGCAACCATCAACAAACCGGAAGTTCCTTGGTCTAAGCGGTGAACATGCTCCCCGTATGATCCGCCGTTACGAATAATGTGACCAAGAATGGCGTTAATGAATGTATCTGTTTGGCCAACTTCGTTCGGGTGAGTCGCCATACCTTTTGGTTTACGAGCCACGATAAAATGATCGTCTTCAAAAAGTACCGGTAGCTCGACATCGTGTTTTGGTTCGTAAGGTGAGTCTGCGGGAGGCAAGTCAAATTGCAAGACAGTTCCTTTTGGTAAGGGTTCTTTCCAAACTACTTCTTGGAATTTGTCATTTTTTACGCTTTTGGCCATACGCATTTGGTGAACGACTTTTTTTCCAAGGCCCCATTCGGTTCTTAGTAATTCTTCTACGGTCATACCTTCATCTTTGATTTCATAACTCCAAGTCATGTGGTTTCCTCCATTAAAAAAGGACCATGCGCCAGACACATGATCCTTTTGTCAGTTATTTTTTAACTACATCAGTGAAAAATTGTTCAATATTCTCTTTTGGTTGTGCACCGACCCAACGCGAAACTTCTTTACCCTCTTCGAAATGGATCAATGTTGGTGTAGCTTCGATCAAGTATTGTTGCCAACCTTGATCATATTCTAACAGATTGTACTGCAAAACGTCTATACTCATATCTTCAGCAACCGGCATCAAAACAGGTGTAGTCTGCTGACAGTAGCTACAGGTTGGGCTGTAAAAATAAACCGTAGTTGGCTCTCCGCTAGCAATTTGTTTTTCTAAATCAGCCGGTAAGACAATGTTCTGATAATTTTCATCGTCTAATTGATCAATAGTTGCCTGCTCTAGATCCTCTGTATCGTATGGGTTATCCGCCAATTTCTCATCATTTGCCTGATTCGTTAAAAAGATGATTCCGGCAAAAATAATAACAACAATTCCTGCGATGATTAATAACTTTTTCATGTTACTTTTCCTCCTTAAGGGACTTTAATAAATAGATACTCATTCCAGCAATTAGAATAAATGCAGTAAGCGCTAAAAAGGGAATGGTGATAAATCCGAGGAGATTGATATACTCACCGTTACATGGAACAAGTCCACAAGATGGTGCAGAATCTGCCAGAAAATCGAGCTTCTGTAAACCGTAATGATAAAGAGAAATTCCTCCTCCTATAATGGAGAACACAAGCGCAGTAGCTGCAATTCGAACATTTTTCTGTACGTAAGCAACTCCGATGACAATAACAAGCGGATACATAAAGATACGTTGAATCCAGCATAGTTCACACGGAGCAAAGTCACGAATTTCAGAAAAATAAAGCGAACCGGCCGTGGCGATAAGGGCTACAACCCACATGGAAAGCAAAACATTCTCTTGGCGTTTCGTCATTTGAGATTCCCTCTTTTCAAAAAATGATTCCATAGAATTATAATTGTTATCGGGAGACAAGTAAAATAATATCAACCTGAGCGACTATCCGATATAATAAAGTATGAAACTTTTGTGAAGGAGAGCTGTGCTGTGTCAGAACAATTTGATTTATCCCATTTTGAAAAAAGCATGATCATTCGCGAGATGACTTATGCAGATATAGATGCCATCCTGGCAATGCAGCGTCTATGCTTCCCGGGAATGGATCCTTGGAAAGAAGAACAGTTAAGAAGTCATTTGGGTGTTTTCCCACAAGGTCAGCTTATAGCTGAGTTAGATGGAACAGTCATTGGCTCCTGTTCAAGTTTATTAATCAACTTTGATGAATATGATGACCGTCATACGTGGGACGATGTAACCGACGCGGGATACATTACCAACCATAATCCAGATGGTTACAATATGTACGGCATTGAAGTGATGGTACACCCAGAATACCGCCGGATGAAAGTAGGCCAGCGTTTATATGAAGCCCGCAAAGAATTAGCCCGCGAATTAAATTTAAAATCGATTATCATCGGAGGACGTATTCCAAATTACCACAAACACGCGGATGAAATGTCACCACGTGAATATGTAGATTCGGTTTCACGTCATAAAATTTACGACCCGGTTTTGACGTTCCAATTGATGAACAACTTCCAATTAATGCGCATCAATCCGAACTACTTGCAAGACGACGTAGCTTCAGGTAAATACGCAACGTTGATGGAATGGAATAACGTCGATTACAAACCTGTTTCTAAACGTCATTTCAAAACAAGTTTGCCGGTCCGTATTTGTGTTGTCCAGTATTTGATGCGCGCCATCGAATCGTTTGATGATTTAGCGAACCAAGTAGAATATTTTGTAGATGTAGCGTCAGATGCCCATTCAGATTTTGTGGTATTCCCTGAAATCTTCACGACGCAGCTCATGTCGTTCTTAAATGAGCCATCGCCGAGCCAAGCAGTACGTAAGTTAACGGAATATACACCTCAATATATTGAATTGTTTACAGACCTTGCTGTTCGTTACAATGTCAACATTATCGGAGGATCGCATTTCGTTAAAGAAGAAGACGATGAAATTTACAATATTGCTTACTTGTTCCGCCGTGACGGATCGATCGACAAGCAATACAAAATCCATATCACACCAAACGAACGCAAATGGTGGGGAATTTCTGCAGGAGATTCGGTTCGTGTCTTCGATACGGATTGTGGGAAAATCGCTATCCAAATTTGCTACGATATTGAATTCCCAGAACTGGCGCGTATTGCGACAGATATGGGTGCCAATATTATTTTCACCCCGTTCTGTACAGAAGATCGCCAAGGCTACTTGCGCGTTCGTTATTGTGCACAAGCGCGTGCTGTAGAAAACCAAATCTACACGGTCATTTCCGGTACGGTCGGTAACTTGCCGCAAACCGAAAACATGGACATTCAATATGCACAATCGGGTATTTTTGCGCCATCCGATTTTGAGTTTGCACGTGACGGCATTGTCGGCGAAACCAATGCAAACCTTGAAATGGTGTTGATTGGAGATGTCGATTTGGAAATTTTACGTCGTCAACGTCAAAATGGAACAGTCAAGCAGTTAAAAGACCGTCGTCATGATGTCTACCGTGTAGAATACAAAAAAGACTGAACACCGCCGCTTCCGAAATGGGAGCGGCTTTTTTTTGAGATGTTTGATAAACTGGAGATTCAGCGAAAAAATTTTTAACTGATGTGCTTACTTAGTGAGGAGCTCTCGCAGGAAAGCGCAACTGGTTTGTAGAATATCTACATATAAGACTGTTTAATTTAACTCAATTTCAATATGGATGGAGGAATTTCTATGTCATGGAAAGAACGCATGAAGCGTTGGTTAGACAATGAATCACTTGATGAAGAAACGCGCCAATCATTAACTGTCTTAAAAGACGATGAAAAATTAGCAGAAGATGCTTTTTATCAAGATCTGGTTTTTGGTACCGGAGGCATGCGCGGTGAAATTGGTCCAGGGACAAACCGCATGAACGTTTATACGGTCCGTAAAGCCTCTCAAGGAATCGCGGATTACATGAAGGAAAATGGTGAACTTGCTATGGCACGGGGGATGGTCATTGCATATGACAGCCGCCGCATGTCACCTGAATTTGCAGAAGAAGCAGCACGTACATTTGCAGCAAACGGTATTCATACGTATTTGTACAGTAGCTCTAGAACGACACCTCAGTTATCGTTTAGTGTTCGGTACTTGAATGCATTTATGGGAATTGTTATTACGGCGAGTCACAATCCACCGGAATACAATGGCTATAAAGTGTACGGAGAAGATGGTGCTCAATTAAATCTAGAAGATGCCGACCGTGTCATTGACTATGTTAGCCGTGTAGAAGATGAGCTATCTATCGTCAACGAAGGATTTGACGAGTCATTACTAATCCGAATTGACGAAAAATTGGATGAAGCGTATCTTACCAATGCGTTAACTGTTCAAGAACATTCAGCGAGTCCGATCCAAGCCGTTTTTACGCCACTTCACGGAGCATCGGGTGCAACGGTTAAACGGTTATTAGATCGAGCAGGCTATGATCAAATTACTTACGTAACCGAACAGATGCAACCAGACGGTGAATTTCCAACTGTTACTTCTCCGAATCCAGAAGAAGGATCTGCATTTGAATTGGCAAAAGAATACGGCAAGAAATCCGGAGCTGATTTACTGATTGCCATCGATCCAGACGGAGACCGTGTTGGAATTGCCGTTTGGAGCGGTAGCCAGTATGAACTACTGAGCGGCAACCAAACCGGCGCTATTTTGATTGAGTATTTGCTGAGTCAAAAACAAGTAAAAGGCACGTTACCCAAAAACGGTCGTATTTTTAAAACCATTGTCACATCAGAATTTGGTCGCGTCGTAGCAGAATCATATGGTGTCAGTTCGGAAGATGTTTTAACTGGTTTTAAATTCATCGGTGAAAAATTAAAGCACAACGATGAGGATCCGAAATTCGAATTTTTATTCGGCTACGAAGAAAGTTATGGTTATTTAATTCGTGATTTTGCAAGAGACAAAGACGCTGTCCAGTCTGTTTTATTGCTCGTTGAAGCAGCTGCTTTTTATAAAAAACAAGGGAAGAATCTTCATGACGTGTTGATCGAATTGTATAATGAGTTTGGTTGGTACCGTGAATCACTCGTATCTGTTACGAAAAAAGGCATTGATGGGGCCCGTGAAATTACTGCATTGCTGGAAGGTTTGCGTAAACACCCAGTCCAGGCGATTGCCGGCATTCCTGTTGTTTCGATTGAAGATTATGAAACGCAAAACCGCATTTCTGTCAATTTAGGCACCAATGAAAAAATTGAACTGCCTCAATCTAATGTCTTGAAGTATTTCTTAGAAGATGGTTCGTGGGTATGTGTGCGTCCAAGCGGCACAGAACCGAAAGTGAAATATTATTTTGGCATCACCGCAAAAACACAGCAAGAAAGCGACGAAAAAATGGAATTGCTAAAAGAATCATTCATAGAAGAAGTAAATAGCCGCTAACGACTAAGCCCCCCTAAAAAAGGGGGGCCTTTATTGTCTAACTCTGTATACGCATGTGCCTTTCTAAGACAAAAGTACGAGTGAGTTGGATTGCGATCATGTATATGATAAAAGTAGGTTGAGTGAGGTGATTAATGTTGGCAGAACCTTCAAATGTAACGCTGTTAAAAGAAATTGCTGAACTGTTAAATGAAGAAATGGATATGACGCGTATGTTAGATGGGGCTATTCGTAAATTGTTGAACGGCTCTGCTTTTGAAACGGCTTGGATATTCTTTATTAATGAAAAAGGCAAGCATCAATTAGTGGCTCAGGCTAATTTGCCGGCCGCTTTAGAAGAAAACAGTTGCCGTCATTTACAAAAAGGCGGCTGTTGGTGCGTTAAGCGCTATCACGATGGCGATCTTGAAAAAGCATCGAATATTATCGCTTGTCAACGTATCGAAAATGCCATGCCAGAAAATTCGCGGCTACAAGGCAGTATCACTCATCATGCGACGGTTCCTTTGCAGTCAGGAGAAGAGAAATTTGGCTTGCTGAACATTGCTGCACCCGACACTGTCGGGTTTTCAAAAGATGAATTGGCTCTGTTGGAATCAGTGGCTTTTCAAATTGGCTCTGCAATCAAACGAATTGTTTTAACAAAGCAAGAGCAGGAATTGGCTCTTGTGAAAGAACGAAATCGCTTAGCGCGCGACCTCCATGATTCTGTTAACCAATTGCTGTTTTCAGTGACGTTAACTGCTCGCGGTGGTGTCGAGATGTCAGAGGATCCTGTTGTTCAAGAAACTTTTCGCGATATTCAACATTTGACGCAGGAAGCATTGAATGAAATGAGAGCGTTAATTTGGCAATTGCGGCCAAAAGGGTTAGAGAGTGGATTGCTTGATGCCATCAAAGGTTACGGAGAAATGCTCGGAATTGCAGTTGAAACAAAAGTAATGGGTGTTATTCAATTGCCATCGCGAATTGAAGAAACGCTATTCCGGATTGCGCAGGAATCGTTGAACAATGTCCGAAAACACGCGGAAGTTAATAAAGTCGAATTGTATTTATCGGTCACGGCAACGGATGTTTTGTTCGTGCTAAAAGATGAAGGGCGCGGATTCGCATTTGATCATAGAGTCCACTTGCCATCTATCGGCATTCAAAGCATACGTGAACGTGCCAAAGCAGAAGGTGGAACAGCTGATTGGTCAAGTGAGATTGGCAAGGGAACGGAAATCTTAGTGCGGATTCCGTATGGATAAGGAGTTGAAAACGTGGTGAAAGTTTTAATAGCCGATGACCATCATGTAGTCCGACGAGGATTGTTATTCTTTTTGAAAACACAAAAGGATATTGAAGTGGTAGGAGAAGCGGTAAATGGCAAAGAGGCTGTAGAAATGGCCGCAGCACTTCAGCCGGATATTGTGTTAATGGATTTGGTAATGCCCATTATGGACGGCATTCAAGCAACGCGAATGATCAAAGAACAATTCCCCACTATCATCGTTTTAATGCTAACTAGTTTTTCAGATCAAGATCACGTGGTGCCTGCGATTGAAGCGGGAGCAGCAGGCTATCAATTGAAAGATATTGAACCGGATGAACTGGTTGCTTCTTTGCGCAGTTTGATGCGTGGTGAAAACACACTGCATCCAAAAGCTTCTTCTGAACTGATGAAAGCGCCAGCGGAACCGGCACCTCATACCATCAACCAGCTGACACCAAGAGAACAGGAAGTGCTGGCTGAATTGACTAAAGGCAAAAGCAATCGCGAAATCGCTTCTGCTTTATTTGTTACCGAAAAAACAGTGAAAACGCATATTTCCAACATCTTTATCAAACTAATTGTTCAAGACCGGACGCAGGCGGCACTTTATGCCGTGAAGCATGGTCTGACTGAACCAGAGATAAGATAAACAGAGAGGGCTGTACTCAAAAGGTCATGAAAAACGACTTTTTGAGTACAGCCCCGTTTTCAGGCGACAAAATAGGTGGATGCATTTGCACGTACGATCTGTAGTCAATGATTTTTTATATTCTCAGAAGCAATTCAAAAAAACAGGTGGAGAAAAAGAGTTTCTTTTTCTCCACCTGTTTTATGTTAGAGACTTACGGGATAGCCTCCTCTATTTTAGCGTTTTTTAACGGGTCGTTTGCGATTGTCTTTGGTTAGTTGTTTCCATTTGTTACGCTCGGCTTTTTGAGCAGCGGCATCGCTTTTTCGCTCCATATGAGCAAGCTCACGCTTTAGCTTTAAATAACTCTGGTAACGTCCGGCATCCAACTTACCATTTCGAAGTGCCTCTTGAACGCAACAACCAGGCTCGTCATGATGAGCGCAATCACGGAATCGACAGTGGAGTGCCAAATCTTCGACATCGCTAAATCCTGCTGTTACGCCTTCTGAATAGTCACCCAGCTGAAATTCACGCATGCCAGGTGTATCAATCATTAATCCGCCTGCAGGCAATAAGATCATTTCTCTGTGTGTAGTCGTATGTCGCCCTTTGCTGTCATCTTCTCGGATATCTTGAACCACCATTTGTTCATTGCCAGACAAGGCATTGATCAAAGAAGATTTCCCGACACCGGAAGAACCGAGTAAAGCTCCAGTTTTTGAACCCGTTAACTGCTTCTGTAATTCTTCGATTCCTTCACTAGTATGTGCGGATACGGCAAAAATCGGAACGTCAAACGCTACATTTTCTACTTCACGTAAATAAGGGGTAATGTCAGTGCATTGGTCTTTTTTTGTTAAGACGATAATGGGATTCGATCCAGAATCCCAAGCGGCTAACAAATAGCGTTCTAACCGCCGAATATTAAAATCATCGTTTAGTGACATCGTTAAAAACACAACATCCACATTGACCGCAATTAATTGGATATCAGATGTTTCGCCCGCCACTTTTCTAGAAAACTGAGACGTTCGTGGTAGCACATGGTGAATAATGCCTTTGTCTTCGCCCGGCATTTGCTCGACCATGACCCAATCTCCGACGCACGGAAATTCTATGCCATGGTGCTGGTGTCTGTATTTTCCAGATAATGAGCAAAGCCATTCACCATCATTAGTGACAACGCGGTATCCATTTTTATGCTCCAGTGTGACACGCCCTGGAGTGCCATTCGTCGTTGTTTTGTCTTGCCAGCCTGAATTCCAGCCGTATTGTTCAATTTTCATCAATGTTATTTCCTCCTAATTATGCAAAATAAAAAACCACGGATGCGCGCAATTCGCAGTCGTGGTCTCCGGACATAATGGAAGAAGCGTATCGTCAGCGATACACAGAGGGAGACACTATAGACTGGAATTGCGTATTCAACAATAAAATAGCCATAATGCTTCACCTCTTTCTTCAAGTTAGATTAACGATATAGGATATTCTGTTTTTGGTCAAGAACATTTTTTAGATTATTGGGAAATATTTTACTGTAACTTGCATAAACGAAATGACCACGCTACCATTAAGTGACTATTCCGAATTCTTGTGGTGATTAAATTTAGAAGAGGTGGAGAAATGAGAGAGCGACAAAATGTGATTATTCCAGTAAGAGTAGGCGAAGAACTTGATATAGAGACGCTTGAGCGATTTCTCCAAGAGAAAATTGAAAATCTGCCAACAGGAAAACTTGAAGTTCAGCAGTTTGGTACGGGTCATTCCAATTTAACGTATGCCTTGCAAATCGGAAACTGGCAAGCTGTATTAAGAAGGCCGCCGCTCGGACCTGTAGCACCTAAAGCGCATGATATGGAACGCGAATATAACATTCTATCTGCTTTACATCCAGTCTTTAAAACAGCACCAAAGCCTTTTGTTTTTTCAAATGATTTATCAATTGTTGGCAGTCCCTTTTTTGTGATGGAGAGGCGCCATGGTCATGTATTAGATAGTGATTTCCCAGAAAATAGTAGACCGACCAGAGAGTTGGGACAAAAAATTTCAGAGAAAATGGTCGATTTATTGGTCGAGCTTCATTCGTTAGATTACAAGCAAACTGCTTTGGCTGGAATGGCAAAACCGGAAGGCTTTATGCAGCGTCAAGTTGACGGCTGGATTGGACGTTATGAGCGTGCACAAACAGACGATATTGAAGGTGTAGGAAGATTAACTGAATGGATGCTCACAAACATGCCAGTATCTCAAGAACCCACGATTATTCACTATGATTTTAAATTGAACAATGCTTTATTTTCGGAAGATTTCTCAGAAATAACGGGTCTGTTTGACTGGGAAATGACGACAGTCGGAGATCCATTAGCAGATCTTGGAGCGGCTATGAGTTATTGGATTCAAGAGGGAGATCCTGACTTATTAAAAAAAGGACTCGGTAGAGCACCCGTTACTGTGCTAGAAGGCTTTTACAGTCGTCAGGAGTTTATAAAAAGCTATGGTGAAAAAAGTGGAAGAGACGTATCCGATATGAATTTTTATTTAACATTTGCTTATTTCAAATTGGCTGTGATTATTCAACAAATTTATTATCGTTACAAAAAAGGACAGACACAAGATCCGAGATTCGCACATTTCGATCAATATGTAGCGAGTCTAATGAAGCATGCATTGTCGACTGCTTTGGAAAAATAATTTTCTTTAGTTTTATGTTATTTGTGCGCATGCCAACAGATGGATTTTCTTCGGCTGCGCTAGAAGAAGGGCTGATCAACAGGTAGTGCACCCAAAAGTTAGAGTTCAACTCTAACTTTTGGGTGCACTACCTCATCTAGCCTTTTTTGTTTGTCAAAAAGCCATCAAGGGAAAAGAAAGAGGATAGATACCCACAAGAAAGGAGCATGACGATGAAGGCATTGTCTTTTTGGCTAAAAGAAAAACTGTGGATTACTCCTGCATTTTACATTGTAATTTCAATTTTTCTGTCCATCTTTTTCTATTATGTTGACTTATTGTATATTGACGAACTAAAGCCATATGTTCCAGCAATTCTTTTAACGAATGTTGACTTAGCTAAGACGATTATGGGAAGTTTATCAGGCGCTCTCCTAACGATGACG
Source organism: Planococcus kocurii (assembly GCF_001465835.2). NCBI lineage: Bacteria > Bacillati > Bacillota > Bacilli > Caryophanales > Caryophanaceae > Planococcus > Planococcus kocurii. The sequence continues at coordinate 714,238 of NZ_CP013661.2, read as the reverse complement.
ACTTTTACTTTTTCAACAATTCTCGTCGTACTAACGATGTACTCATCTCAATTTTCGCCAAGAACATTAAGGAACTTTATTCATGATAAAATTGTTTGGCGAGTTTTAGGGATTTTTCTGAGTGGCTTTATTTACAATACTTTATCATTATTATTTATGAGAGAAGATCTCTACGAAACTGATGTCATCTCAACTTTTATCGGTATTATTATCGCTTTTTTCTGTCTTTCTACATTTGCCTATTTCATCCATTATATTGCAACAAATGTACAAGTAGGACAACTAATCAATCAATTAATTAAGGATACAGAAGATGCCATCTCCAAATTTGAAAAGTTACAAGAAAATGAAAAAGGTGAAGAAATAACGTGGAGCCCAATTGGTATCAAAGAGACGCATCAAGCTGAAAAAGAAGGATACATTCAGTATATGTCTTTCGAAAAGCTCGGAAATTATGCACAAGAGCAAAAACTAAAAGTTGAAATTCTTGTGAATCCAGGCGATTACGTCTATGAGGGCAAGCCGATTTTTCATGTTTATGGAGTGAATCACGCTAAACAGTCTATTAATAACTTCTATTCACTCGGTACTTCTAGAACGACAGAACAGGATCTTGATTTTGCCATTCAAAAATTAGTAGAAGTGGCGCTTCGTGCCATATCGCCCGGCATCAATGATCCAAATACAGCGAACAATATTATTATCCGGCTCGGACGTTTACTTGGCCAATTAGGCCGATTAAAAAAGGGTCCTTTCTTACTAGCTGAAGAGCATGTTTTATACCGCTTTCCTGCATATAAAAAAGCGTTGTATAAAACTTTCTATCAATTATCGCATTACGGCAAGGAAGACATTTCAGTTTTAATTTCTATTCTTGAGTCTTTGAAAGTGGCTGCTGAAATGGGAGATAACCGGCATTATGTGGAGTTGTGGGAAATTCATGCTTACGTTTTAGAAGGTGTGGATATCGGGGCATTGAAAACCTTTGATCAAGAAGTTCTTCAAGAAAAAGTGGACGAGCTAGCCATAGCTACGGATCAGCATTCGTATCATCTGGTTTTGACGGAAAAAAACTGAGGACAGTGTTAGAAATCTATCAAGCAGTAAAGGAGAGGGGTTATGAAAAACAATGAGCTGTTTGAAGGCATTATTTTTTTAAAGGATTTGTCTTTAGTAGAGTTTTTCATGTTCTTCGTGTATGTGGCTTTAATCCTTATCGTGAAATTTTTGATATTATTCCTGCTGAGAAAGGTTATAGCTTCAACAGATTTCAAAAGACGGGTTTATCCGGTAATTGAAGATGTCTTAAATTGGTTGCTTCTTTACGGCGGCATCCTGTTCTTTCTTTTTTACTTCTCGAAAGAACAATGGCTGACTTCAGCTTTTTATGAAACTGAAGGCGTTGAGATCTCCGTATTACTAATCATTGTAGCTGTCCTCATTGTGACATTTGCCAGTCGCGTCACTAAAGCTTTAAATCGCTACGTCATGCCATTTGTCTACGAACAATTTAATATAGATATGGGAATGGGCTACACAATCAACCGACTGCTTTATTATGTCGTGATGTTTTTAGCATTGGCAATCAGTTTTACTACTGTCGGACTTGACTTAACAGCGCTCGGATTTGTATTTAGTGTTCTTGGAATTGGTATAGGTTTTGGCGTTCGTAACATCGCCGCTAATTTTGTCTCAGGCATCATCATTTTGTTTGAGCGTCCGATGGAAGTTGGAGAAATGGTGGAAATCGACGGGAAAATCGGACGTATTACTAAAATTAAATTGAGGTCAACTGTTATAGAAACCTTGAAAGAAGGCACTCTCGTCGTTCCGAATCAATATTTTATCGAGCAAATTGTTAAAAATCGTTCGAGCGCACAATTGTATGCCAGGGTAGTAGTAAGTGTGGAGTATGGCAGTGATACGAAAAAAATCGAACAACTTCTCAAAGATGCAGCTCTAAAGACAATCAACTTGATGAAAGGAATACCAGAAAAAGAACCAGATGTCCGATTTATTAACTTTCGGAATTCAGCATTGGATTTTCAAGTAGAAGTACAAGTTGCCGATGTTGAAATGAAAGAAAGGCTTGAAAGTCGAATTCGTCATGCCATTGCAGAAGATTTTGTTCACAACGATGTAAAAATGGCGCAAGCACTAGACGAATAATCAAAAAAGTCCGCGGCTCTTTAAAGCCGTGGACTTTTTCGATTACAGAAAGCATTATATAAGCCTAAATGGTCTTGCCACTTGGAGTTCCTTTCATCGGTGTGGAATGCAGAATGCCGTACAAGCACAGTGAAATGAATATTCTTTTGTTCGTTTTATTCGTCCTGACGACTAATAGGAGACGAAAAATCTGGTTCAATGTGAACAAGAATGACGCAATGAGGTTTTACTTTCTGAATTTTTCTTTCGATTTCTTCAGTGATCCAGTGACTTTCTATTACATTAAGTTTGGGTGCAACACTGACAGTCAAATCGATAAACATGACATTGCCATGATTGCGTCCTTTAAAATCACGCAATGAAATAACTCCGGGAACTCTTCTAACTAAAACAGATAAAGTTTCCACTTCATCTTCATCAAACCCATCGGTTAACGTCATGACAGATTCCTTGAAAATATCCAGAGCCGTTTTGATAATGATCAATCCGATAATAAATGCGGTAAGAACATCGAGAATTGGTGCGCCAAAAACAGCACCCATAATGCCGATACCTGCGCCAATACTGACGAGAGCATCTGACCGATTATCGTAAGCTGCAGCACGGACAGCTGAACTTTTGATTTCTTGACTAAGCTTCAAGTTATAGCGATACACAACGTACATAACAATTGCGGAAAACAAAGCAATCCAAGCCGTAAACAGAGAAGGGGTTTCGGCAACAGGTTCAAAAATAGAGCGAATAGCGTTAGCCAAAACTTGCAATCCTACAGCCGCCATAATGAAAGATGCCAAAAGAGAGGCAATGGTTTCAGCGCGCAGATGACCATAATGATGATTTTCATCGGGCGGTTTCTGAGAAATTCGTAGTCCCACCAAAACGGCAATAGATGCGAGAATGTCAGTTAAATTGTTAAGACCATCGGCTTTTAATGCTTCAGAAGAACCTGAAAAGCCGAAGAAAAGCTTGATAGCACTAAGAAATACATAAGCACCAATACTGATCCAAGCCCCTTTTTCCCCTTTGCGTAAGTTTGTATACATGTCCATAATGTTTCCCGCCTCCAAGTTGCTGAAACAAAGTGAAACGACCCTCAGAGGAGGGCCGTTTCGTTATCTTTATTTATGAGTAGTAAAATAGATGTTTTGAGTTATTGCTCGCAGTAACGTGCAAAGAATAGACAGTCCAAAATAGTGAATAGCGACTTTGATTCACAGATGACCTTTTAATAGTATCAAGGTCTTTTGAAGCGTTGTCAATACTAAGAATTTCTAGAAATGCTTGAGACAGTAAAGTTGCATGAATTTAATATCAAGACATATAAGTAAACGGTTATCCTCAAAAGGACTAATTTATTTAAAGGAGAGGGCTATGATAAAGAAAAAAACAACTATGCAGAAATCTTAAAAGCATCGAAGAAGTTAGGACTGACGTCTTTTGGTGGCTGGCAGCACATATTGGTTATTTCAGAGATGAATACGTCAACAAAAGAAAATGGCTCGACGATAAAGCGTATGCAAATTTAGTAGTGAGTTGTCAATTCTCTCAGGACTTGCTCGTTCACAGGTGGGGATTTCCATTGGCATGCCGCGTGGAAGAATATTTGGTGGATTCTTGTCGTGATTTGGATTCACCATGCCTTCGGTCATCTTGCTAATGCTATTTGCACTTGTCATAATGAACGGTTCTTTTGACAGCGGCTGGATACAAGGTTTGAAAATTGGGGCTGTTGCCGTTGTAGCGCATGCTTTACTAGGAATGGGAAAGAGTTTAGAACCTGACCGGCAACGAATTGCAATTGCAGTTGGTGCAGCGATTATTATCCTGTTAATTCCTCAAACTTGGGAACAAATTGGTGTAATCGTGCTGGCCGGTATTGGTGGCTACGCATTTATCACAAAGAAGAAGCACCTAAGCCGGTAAATCTCGTATTAAGTTTTGGTAAAAAAACAGGGCTTGCCGCATGGATTATTTTCGTTACTTTGTTAAATGGCTTGCCATTAGTTCGTCCCTTAATCGAATCTACTTCTTTCGCTATTTTTGATATCTTTTACCGAGTCGGATCGATCGGGTTCGGTGGAGGACACGTTGTGCTATCCATGCTTGAGCGCGAGGGTGTACCCGGTTGGATGACAGCAGATGCGTTTATGTCTGGTTATGGGATGGCTCAAGCAGTTCCAGGTCCACTTTTTACGTTGACTGGTTATCTCGGTCAATTGATGAACGGTGTATCGGGAGTGATTGTTGGGGTCATTGCTATGTTTTTGCCATCTTTCCTATTGGTGATTGCAACATTTCAGAGATTCGTGATCCTGTTGATTTTGCAATTGCAGTAATAGCCTTTACAATGTTAGTCTATTTTAAACTGACTCCTTGGATTGTCGTACTGGTAACAACAATTCTAGGTGCAATTGCTTATGCAATATAAAGTTTAGAGGAGGACGAAATAATGACGAGCAAAGAGTTGGATCGCGAAGATTTGTTAGCGGATTTTAAACAGGAGTTTTTTGTTGAAAAAGGGATGGTTTATATGGACGGCAATTCTCTTGGGTTGATGTCTAAACGGTCTGAAGCAAAATTACAGACGCTGATGGATAGCTGGAAAACATTTGGAATTGATGGGTGGACAGAAGGTAACCATCCGTGGTTTACCTTAGCTGAGGAAATGAGTAAACGCATTGCCCCATTAGTCGGCGCACAAGGCAATGAAGTGATGGTAACAGGATCGATTACGTCGAATATTCATCAAATGCTGTCAACGTTGTTTCAACCGACTGCTGAACGTTTTGCAATTGTTGTCGATGACTTGAACTTTCCTTCAGATATTTATGCTGTAGAAAGCCATCTTCGTTTGCGAGGATTGGATCCGGCAAAAGCTATGAGAAAAGTTGGTAGTAAAGATGGCTACACACTTGAGCTAACCGACATTATTGAACAATTAACTGACGATGTTGCTGTTGTGCTGTTACCTTCTGTGCTTTACCGCAGTGGTCAGCTATTGCCAATGCGCGATATTGCAAAAGCGGCACATGAAAAAGGTATTTTGGTCGGCTTTGACTTAGCGCATTCAATCGGTGCCATGCCGCATCACTTGCATGACGATGGAGTGGATTTTGCTATTTGGTGTCATTATAAATACATGAATTCAGGACCAGGTGGAACAGGGGGGCTGTATATACACGAACGCCACCATCAATTGCTGCCTGGGAATGCTGGATGGTTTGGTTCTGATAAAGCTCGTCAATTCGATATGGACCATGAATTTACGAAAGCACAAGGAGCGGGTGCTTACCAAATTGGGACACCGCATATTTTCAGTATGGCACCGTTGCTTGGCAGTCTCGAGTTATTTGAAGAAGCGGGAATTGGAGCAATTCGCCAAAAATCACTGCAGCTGACTCGTTTGTTGAGACAGCTTGTAGGACAACAAGTTCCTGAACTGACTGACGTTACACCCGTACAAGACGAAGCTAGAGGCGGTCACATCGCTTTTGCTCATCCTGAGGCAGCGAGAATTTGCAAAGCACTGAAAGAAGCAAAAATCGTTCCTGATTTCCGTGCACCCAATATCATTCGATTAGCGCCTGTTGCTTTTTACACATCTTTTAGCGATGTAGAGCAAGTGGCCGATAAGCTTCAGCACATTATGGACAATGAAACATATAAAAAATTTAGCAATGAACGAAATGTGGTGGCTTGAATGGACCCACAAAAAATCATTGATATTTCGATGGAATTGAACGACACAACACCGGAATGGCCTGGAGACGTACCGTTTAGTTATGAACTATCTGTCACGATAAAGCAAAGTGGTTCAGTTAATATCGGGAAGGTGCAAACGAGTACGCATATTGGCACTCATATTGATGCTCCTTTTCATTACAATAACGAGGGGCTCAAAACACATGAACTGCCCTTAGATGTCTACTTGTCACAAGCTCAAGTGATGGATGTTAGTGGCTTGGAAAAAATCAAGGTGTCAGATTTGAAACCACTTGAAGAACAGGTCACGGCGGTGTTGCTAAAAACCGTGTCTTGGAAAGACCGTAGTAAATTTCCAGTGGAATGGCCTATTTTTGATGAAGGAATCGCACGATGGATGGCTGATCATGGTATAAGCTTACTTGGCGTTGACGTGCCGTCCGTGGATCCAGAAACTAGCAAAGAATTGCCAATGCACCAGGCTATGAATCGTCATCATCGTTTTATTTTGGAAGGCATCGTTTTGGATCATGTAGCAGAAGGGGTTTACCGACTAGCAGCATTGCCACTGAAGATTAAAGGCGGAGAAGGCAGCCCAGTCCGAGCGATTCTCTATACGTAAAAAGCAGTGTAGGCAAGTGTAAAAGAATGAAAGCAAATAAAACCTTCACCGGTTTACTGGTGAAGGTTTTATGCGTAATCTGCACGGAAATAAGGTTCCATGTTTTTTATATTCGTCGCAATTTCATCACAAATCTCTTGGTAAAGCGCCCATTGTTCTGTAGTATCGCTAGTTCTTAACTCAGGGTTACGTATGTCCCAGCGCAGCAGTTTCTGAGTCGGCAAATCTGTTGGAATGTCACCATGTTCAAATTCTCCATCGTGTAAAGCGATGATTAAATCTGCTTCCCTTATTTCTTCCGGATTATAAGCACGTGCTTCAACTGCTGGTAAGTCCAATATAACTTCCTTCATTATTTCTAAAGGCATGTCATTAAAAGAAGGCTGAGCTTCTTGTGACCACGCAGCGCTACGAATTTCCCAATCAGGAAGCATCAGTCGATTTGCCCAAATTTCAGCCATCAAGCCACGATGCTGATGAGGAGATAAAAAATAAACTGTTTGTCTTGACATAGGTCTTCCCTTCTTCCTTTTGTAAAACGCGTTTTGCTATTAGTAATGTTTACCCGGTAAAGAAGAAATCAAACTGTTAAATTTGTGATGTTAGTGTGACTTTTTGATAAGGAGTTAAAAATCCGGTCTGGTGAACAAGCAATAACTTGTCCAACTAGACCGGATTTTTTGAGTGCTTTGGTAATCCATTCAGTAGTGCAAGAGGAAATGGTTATTTGACAACCAAGATAGAACAGGAAGAATCTTTGATTAACTTTTTGCTGACAGATCCAACGAAGAATTTTTGCAAACCTGCTTTCCCGCTGTTGCCAATAATGAGCAAATCAATGTTTTGCTCATCAACAAAAGCAGAAATCGTTTTGGCCGCATTTCCTTCAAGGGCGAGCACCGATGCTTTTGTGTTGTGTTCATCTAATTGACGTTGGATAGATTGTTGAAGGTGCTTGGAGTATTCAACTACTGTCTCATCATAATCCTTTAGATTAGAGACGCGTTCATCGCCAATTCCAGGTGGCATGAATTGTGCATAATTGCTGTCGACGTTTGCCGAAATTACTGGAGCCGAGGCACTGCCGGCATCCATATAACCAATGCTTTCCCGGTAGTCTTCGTTCACATAGATAACAGAAAGTTTAGCACCTGGTAATACGTTTACAAATTCCATTGCCTTTTCAAATGCAATTCGACTTCCATCAGAACCATCATAAGCCACAGCAATATTTTTATACATTATCATCACCTCATCCTAATTTCTCTTAGTGTTAAATTACCCTACGTTATCAGAATGAAACATCCGTTATATTTTGGAAAAAATAAATTTTCGAAAAATCTTGACAATTCAAAATAAACTTTGCTATTCTAGAATTAACAAATAAAAGGGAATGGAGGTCATGATGATGAAAAAATTGGAAATTAACAAGCACATTAATTTAATATTGTTATCAGACCTTCCTTCGATTTTTCTCTGACTTTATTTCGGAAATAGAATGATTCAGGACATGTCTGACTAAATGTCCTGTTTTAATGAGCGTGTGCCCATAAACGAGGCGCGCGTTTTTTTGTGTGTTTTAATGCAAATTGAATGAAATCTAATGGGAGTTGTTGGATATGAAGTTGTTTCAACAGGTAGAAATGATCAATAAAGAATGACTTGAAACTGATTATTGGAGTGGAAAAGAAAAGAGGCGTAACTAATGTTTGACGTATTATGGAAATTAAAATGGTTTTTTAAAGAAAATTGGCTGAGGTACACGACAGCTGTTGCTTTGTTATTCGTTGCCAATATTTTAGAAATTATTCCACCCTGGTTAATTGGGAAAGCGATTGATTCAATTGCTCAAGCGCAGCTGACTTCGACGCTGATGTGGCAGTACATGGCAGTATTAGCAGTAGCGATGGTATTAGCTTATTTGATCAATTTTGTTTGGCAATATCAATTATTTGGTGGGGCTTATGTTATTGAACGGCAGCTCCGTTCTAGCTTGATGGGGCATTTCTTGAAAATGACACCCACTTTTTACGAGAAAAATCGGACAGGCGATTTAATGGCACGTGCAACAAATGATTTAAAGGCCATTTCCGAGACGGCAGGATTCGGCATTTTAACGTTGGTGGATTCAACTTTGTATATGGCAACTATTATTGTCGCGATGGGAATGTTGGTTTCTTGGGAATTGACTTTTCTAGCGATGATTCCCTTGCCGATTCTAGCGGTAGTAGTACAAATACTGGGGAAGAAAATTCATGTTCGTTATATGGAAGCGCAGGAAGCTTTTGGTGACATGAATGACCGCGTATTGGAATCGGTTGGAGGAGTTCGTGTCATCCGAGCTTATGTTCAAGAACGCGCTTCAGAACAACAATTCGCTGCTATGACCGAAGACGTGTACGAAAAGAATATGGCTGTAGAACGAATTGATGCTTTGTTTGCGCCAGTAACCAAAGTGCTGACTGCCATTAGCTATATGATTGGACTTGGCTATGGGGCATTTTTAGTTGCTGAAGGCACGATGACGCTAGGGGATTTAGTGGCTTTTAATGTTTACCTTGGCATGATTGTTTGGCCGATGTTTGCGATTGGAGAATTGATTAACATCTTGCAACGAGGCAATGCTTCATTGGACCGCGTCAACGGAACACTGGATTATCCGGAAGATGTTACCGATCCACAGGAGCCATTTACTACCGGTAAACCAAAGGAAATTGGTTTTAAAGACTTTAGTTTTACTTATCCACAATCAAATTCAATCAATCTTCAAGGCATCAATCTTTCCATGAACAGTGGCCAGACGCTGGGCATTGTCGGCAAGACAGGTAGTGGGAAATCGACTTTCGTTAAGCAATTGCTGAGAGAATACCCCACTGGTCAAGGAGCCATCTTTATGAATGGAATTGAATTGAAGAAATTAACGAAAGATCAGCTGCGTAGCTGGATTGGCTACGTGCCACAAGATCATGTGTTGTTTTCGCGGACAATTCGAGAAAATATTCTTTTTGGAAAATCAAATGCTAGTGAAGAAGAGATGGTTGAAGCGCTTCGTTTAGCTTATTTTGAAAAAGATTTAGCGTTGTTGCCAAATGGGTTAAACACACTAGTTGGTGAAAAAGGAGTGGCGTTATCAGGTGGTCAAAAGCAGCGGATTTCTATTGCTCGCGCATTGATTAAAAATCCGGAGATTCTAATTTTGGATGATTCGTTGTCAGCGGTAGACGCGAAAACAGAAGCGCGCATTATCGAAAACATCCAAGCCAATCGTACTGGCAAAACGACCATCATCACAACACACCGACTTTCTGCAGTAAAGCACGCTGATTGGATTGTCGTATTAGATGACGGGAAAATTATTGAAGAAGGAACTCATAAGGAGTTGCTGGAAACAAACGGATGGTACAACGAGCAATTCCTCCGTCAGCAAATCGAGGAGGTGTAAATATGGGAACAGGTAAACGATTAGTACAATATGCATTGCACTTTAAACGTGTTTTAGTTTGGGGATTAGGAATGCTTGCGATCGCGGTTGCTGCTGATTTGGCAGCACCGCTTATTGCCAAAGAAATTATCGATAAACACATCGCTACCTCTGGTGAAGTAATAAACTTTGAGCCGATTGCTTATTTACTGGCTTTGTTTTTTGGACTTGCTATTATCAGCGCGATTTTTCGTTATTGGCAGTCTATACTTCTCCAAAAAGGAGCCAATCGGATTATCCGAAAAATGCGAAACGATGTCTACGGCCATACACAAACGCTACCAATTCGTTATTTTGACAATTTACCAGCTGGAAAAGTAGTATCGCGCATAACAAACGATACAGAAGCAATACGGGATTTGTTTGTGACTGTATTGTCTCAATTTGCAACGAGTTTTATGTATATGGCTGGTATCTTTATCGCGTTGTTTTATCTCGACTGGAAAATGGCTGCAATGACACTTGTTTTAATCCCGTTGTTGTATATATGGATGTTGGTATACCGTAAATATGCGGCCCGCTACAATCATGTCGTGCGAGAAAAGGTCAGTGAAATGAACGCTATGATCAACGAGTCAATTCAAGGAATGACCATTATTCAAGCATTTCGTCGAGAACACAAAATGAAAGACGAATTTGAAGAACTGAACGATGAACATTACAAGTATCAGAAGAAATTATTAGTACTAGAAGGTGCCGCTTCTTATAATTTGGTTGGGGTACTGAGATCCATGACCTTTATTTTATTTGTCTGGTATTTCGGCGGAGCTTCTATGTCGGGGAGTGAAGTAGTGACAGTTGGTATGCTGTATGCTTTTATCGACTACATTATCCGGCTATTCAACCCTATCAGTGGCATAGTCAATCAGTTTGGACGCCTAGAACAAGCGTTAGTCGCGGCTCAACGAGTATTCCGTTTACTAGATCAAAGTGGTGAAGCAGTTGTCGATAAAAAAATAACTCGATATCAGGGAAATGTCAGTTTCGAGAAAGTTTGGTTTGCTTATAATGAACAAGACTATGTGCTACAGGATATTTCTTTTAAAGCAAAACAAGGCGAAACCGTAGCGTTAGTCGGTCACACAGGTTCAGGTAAAAGCTCCATCATGAATTTATTGTTTCGCTTTTACGATACTTCTAAAGGTGCGATCACCATTGATGGCATAAATATCAATGATATGCCAAGACAATCGGTTAGAGAGCATATGGGAATCGTTCTACAAGACCCTTATCTGTTCAGTGGAACAATCGAGTCAAATGTGACTCTAGGAGATGAGCGGATTACTAGAGAAATGGTGACGGATGCGTTAGCAGCAGTCGGAGGAGAGCGCGTGTTGGCTCATTTGCCGAAAGGAATTGATGAGCCAGTTGTAGAAAAAGGCAGTACGCTTTCTTCTGGACAACGACAATTGGTTTCTTTTGCTAGAGCATTAGCATTTGATCCGGCAATCTTGATTTTGGATGAAGCAACGTCTAACATCGATACAGAGACAGAAGAAATTATCCAGCATGCTATGGATGTATTAAAAAAAGGCAGAACGACGTTCATTATCGCTCATCGCTTGTCGACAATTAAAAATGCAGATCGAATACTAGTACTGGAAAAAGGTCAAATTGCGGAAACGGGTAGTCATGAAGAATTGATGAAGCTCGGCGGCATCTATTTCCAAATGTATAAAATTCAATCAGGAATGTCCAAAACCCAGACCGTTGGGTAAGGGGACATTCCCTTTTTTATGCGTTCACAGAGCTATCGCTGTTAAAATAAGTCAAGCTTCCTTATACTTAAAAGAGCGAACGAAAAAAGCACTGGAACTTTCCAGCGCTTTAATCGTATACATGATAGAGCATGAGCTCGTGGATCATCGTTTTGATAGCTTCTTCATCTTGCGGTGGATTTGAACGCCAAACGATGCTGCCATCGGGATGATACTCCCCGTTTATGCGTTCGTTCTTATAAAAGAAGGAAATGTTCCAACCTGGTAATTGATGATTTTCGAACATTGGTTTAAATTTAAAATGCTGAAGCATATGGAACCTCCTTTGCTTTCTTCTCTCTATTATAGAGGATTGCGAAGAATACACAAAGAAGAAAAAGAAATGAGTGACAACAGTGAATATTATCGTAACATTAGTTTTTATGGCGATTGTGGGTGCGTTAATTGGTGGCGTCACCAACCATTTAGCAATTAAAATGCTTTTTTGGCCGTACGAGGCAAAGTATATTGGGAAATGGCGAGTCCCACTGACACCGGGACTCATTCCGAAACGACGCGATGAACTATCTCGTCAACTGGGTCGAACAGTTGTTGAGCATCTGTTAACTCCTGAGACATTCAAAAAGAGGTTTTTTAACGAGGAAATGCACATTAAAACAGAAAAATGGATCAATCGACAGCTGCAGAAGCACTTATTTAATTCTCCAAAATCCTTCAACGACTGGCTGCAAGAAGCTGGACAAACAGAAATGGATATAAAAATAGAAGCAAAATTAGATGAGTTGGTTGATCTGCAAAAAGAGTCCTTGCAACAGTATATTGCTGGGAAAACGATTCGTGAACTCATGCCTGAAAACTGGAAAGCAGAGACAGAAGCCAAACTCTATGAAGGTGTCGAATATGCCATCAGTCAAGGAACAACTTATTTTGAATCGCCGCAAGGAAGACAAACGATCAAGTCTTTGTTGGATGAATTTTTAGAATCGCGAGGTCGCTTTGGTCATATGCTGCATTCTTTGCTTGGTGAGTCAAAACCGTTAGTAGATCGGATTCAACCGGAAATTATCAAATTTCTCAACTCCCCAAGAACCTTCGAATTGGTAGGAACATTGGCATTTAGTGAATGGGAAAAAGTACAGGACCGGAGAGTCGATGAGTTACTTAAAGAATTTGATTTTGATACAGCATTAACCGCAGTGAAACAGTATGTGCGTGAAAAAGCCGCGATTTCAACGCGTTTAAACACAACACTTGCAGAGACTTGGCCTGGAGGGTTAAAATGGACGAGTGTCAATTTTACGCCACTTGTGACAGACTTTGTCTTCGAACAAGGAGAGCATAAACTGGAAGAAACCATATTGAAAATTGATATGGAAGGTATGGTGAAAGAGCAAGTCGATTCTCTGCCGCTCAGTCGCCTAGAAGAATTGGTGCTTGGAATATCCCGGAGAGAATTTAAAATGATTACCGTATTGGGCGCTTTTTTAGGAGGATTCATCGGAATCTTCCAAGGGATTTTCGTCATGATACTAAACTAACAAAGAGGAGATGGATGAACATGACAGTAAACATTTATGACGACATCAACAAATTAGAAAGCACGTTCCGTTCAACAGACGAGTTTAAGAAATTAGAAGAGGCAGTTGCACAAGTAACTTCTGATAAAGAAGCAAATGAGTTATTTAAGACGTTCCGTGATTTGCAGATTTCTCTTCAGCAAAAACAAACACAAGGTGAAGAAATTACAGAAGAAGAAATGATGAACGCGCAAAGCACTGCACAAGCAGCTCAGCAAAACGAAAAAATTCTTGCAATGCTTGAAGCTGAAATGGGATTAAGCCAAATGATCGAAGAAGTAAACCGTGTCTTGATCAAACCGGTTCAGTCTTTATACGAAAGCATGTAATTTTCAAAAAAATAAAGGAATAATAGAAAGAGACACCGAATACATAGAAGTGAATGACAATTCATTTCTATGAAGGGGTGTCTCTTTTTATGTACGAAACGATTGAATTGACAAAACAAGGACGAATCGGCCAATTGGTTTTGAATCGTCCGAAATCAATGAATGCCATGAATGGAACGATGATGAAAGAACTAGCGGATTGCTTTGAATCTTTGTTGCAAGACAGCACAATACAGGTCCTAATTATTCGTGGCGAAGGTAGAGCATTTTCAGCGGGCGGCGATATCAAAGAGATGATGGACCCGGAACATCCAATGGATATCGATTTGGTTATGAAGGACGTCAGCCGCTTGGCAAAAGCACTTTACACGCTGCCACAAATTACAATTGCTGCTATACATGGAGCAGCAGCTGGTCTTGCTTTTAGTATGGCACTGGCCTGTGACTATGTAGTCGCAGAAGAAAATAGTAAATTGGCTATGAATTTTATCGGCATCGGGCTAGTACCAGATGGTGGCGGTCATTTCTTTATGAAAGAACGAGTAGGTGTACCAAAAGCCAAGCAGATTATTTGGTCAGGACAAGTGTTAAAAGCACACGATGCACTAGCAAAAGGATTAATCGAAGAAGTGACTGCCGAAGGAAGAGGTCTTGAAAAAGCAGAAGCCTATGCAACTGAAGCAATCTCATCACCAATCGGTGCTAAATTGGCATCTAAGCACATTCTTCATCAATGGAAAGTAAAAGAGTTAGTCAGTACGCTGGACATGGAAGCGGCAGCACAATCGGCAATGCGGAAATCAGCAGATCATTTAGAAGGCATCCAAGCATTTGTTGAAAAGCGAAAACCTGAGTTTAAAGGTCTATAAAAAGCATGGCGGAATCTCCGCCATGCTTTTTACGTTCTTATGAATGGAAAAGAATAAGTTTCCCAGCGGGTGACGCTAAGCGATGTGTTTGGTTAATCAATTCTTTTTCTTCTAACATAGCTTGACCTTTACCACGCGCTTCTTCGTCCGTCTCAGCGGTAAATGTTTCGTCTAGTAGTTGTTTGCCAGTTTGTTCAAAAGCTGTCAGTTTGTAAGTTCTCAAGCAGAATCAATCCTTTCTGAATGGATGTTCATTTTAAGTATAAAGGCTTTCCATTAAAAAGTCCTGTCATTTTTAAAACATCTTATTAAGTGCTTTGGAACATTGATCGATTCGACTGTTTACAGAAACTTTTCTGCAAAGAGTTTTTTTAATGGTTTTGTCATGATAAAATAAGAACAAATATTCGGTAATTAAAAGGGGTTTATTTATGGAGTCGATTCGCTTTATCCACACGGCAGATTTGCATTTAGGAAGCCCTTTTATCGGCATGAGGGATTTGCAAAAAGAGCAATGGCAAAAATTAAAAGACAGTACGTTAGAAGCGTTCGATCGACTTATCAACTATGCACTAAAAACAAAACCAGATTTCGTGTTAATTGTGGGAGACATTTATGACGGGGAAGATCGCAACATTCGTGCGCAAGCGCGTTTTCAAAAAGGCATGCAACAACTTGCTAATCAAAAAATACCAGTTATTATGTGCTACGGCAATCATGATCATTTAAGTGGCAATTGGACGCGCTTTGAACTTCCGGAAAATGTTCATGCTTTTGATGACACAGTTTCTCAATTCAAACTAGCCACCGCCTCAGGGCCTGTAACGTTTACTGGATTTAGCTATGGCAAACGTCACATTAGTGAGTCCATGGTCAAGCAATACCCGGTAGCGCAAAACCAAGAGTATCATATTGGGCTACTACATGGCAGTCTCGAAGGAGACTCAACACATGCTGTTTATGCGCCTTTTAAAAAAGAACAACTACTTAGTAAGCAATACGATTATTGGGCATTAGGGCACATCCACAAGCGTCAAGAACTTGCTAACGAGCCCGCTATCGTGTATCCCGGTAATATTCAAGGACGTCACCGGAAGGAAACCGGTGTAAAAGGCTTTTATGAAGTGACTTTGTCAAAGGCAACAACACAATTAGCATTTATTCCAACGTCAGTTGTTCAATTCGACAGAGTGGCTGTTTCAGCTAAAGGCATTGTTCACATGAATGAATTGATCGAGGCTTGCCAAGACAAACTAAGTCTTTTTACTCAAGGAGCAGGAGCTGCCATTATTGAATTGGTCTTTACAGAATTGGATCAAGAAAGCTTTCAACTGCTGGCTGAAATTCCCGAAAGTGAATTATTAGAAATGCTTCGTGAGTCGATTGCTGAAATGGAATGGTTTGTTTGGATCCAATCGATTCAACTTCAGCAAGTGGAACAAGATAGTGAACTTTCTCCAATAGGAGCAACGTTGATTGAGACGATAGAGAGCTGGGAAATAGACAATTGGAAAGCTATTTTGAAGGATTTGTACAGACATCCAAAAAGTAGCCGATTTTTAGAAGCTGTAGACGATCAAACCGTCGGAGAACTTCAATTAGCTACCGCCCAAAAAATTCGGCGTAGGATGCAGGCGGGAGAGTGACAACATGAGAATCGAAAAATTAACAATCTATGGTTTTGGCAAACATGAAAACCGAACCATCGAATTAGGAAATCAATTGGTTTTATTTTATGGTCCCAATGAAGCGGGGAAAACAACAATTCAGCAATTTATCATTCAACTTCTTTTTGGCTTTCCTACACGCAATCAAACGCAATTACGGTACGAGCCAAAAACTGGCGGAAAATATGGGGGCAAACTATATTTGACGGACCCGTATTATGGAAAGCTTGTAATCGAACGAACAAAAGGAAAATCCGCTGGAGACGTCATAGTAGAATTTGAAGACGGTCACAGAGGTGGTGATACCGAGTTGAAACAAATCTTGCGAAACTACGATCGCGCTTCTTTTGAAGCAATTTTTTCATTTTCGATTCATGAATTGCAAGGCCTAGATCAACTCAGTGAATCAGAACTGAGCCGAACTTTACTAGCTTCAGGGACAACAGGTATTGATGCCTTGACAGATTTAGAAAATCAGCTTGAAAAACAAATGGCTGAGCTATTTAAAAAAAATGGTCGCAAACCACAAATAAATGCCTTGGTTGAAGAGCTTCGTGACATCGAAGAACAGCTAAAGGAACTTCGACACCGTGCAGAGCTCTATAGTCCTGCTACTGAGCGATTACAAGCAATTGAACAGCGTTTAAAGGTCATTGAAGAAGTAGAAGCAGAAATGGATCAAGAGCTTAAAGAAATCCATAGATGGCAACAAGCCGCGCCATTAGTAGCAGACCAGCATAGATTGACTAAGCAATTAGACAATCTTGCCATTACGCAATTCCCAGCAGAAGGCAGAAGGCAAATGGATCGGTTAGTGGATAAGCTAACTCAAACAAAAGCCGATATGGAGTATTTAACCAACCAACGTCACCTACTAACCACTGCAGATAAAGCCGATTCTTTAGACGCGATTGAGAATTTATTGAATCGTGAATCAGACTGGCACCAATTAAATCTACAACTAGTTCAAAAGCGTAATGAAACAATCGAGTTATCAGAAGAACGCGAAGAACTATTATCGTTACTTGGACTTACGGAACAACAAGCGATGGCGGTTGATGTTTCGTTAAATCACGAAGAGCAATTGCTTGAGAGGTTGAAGGAGTTGGATGTAGAAGAAGAAAACCAACGCTTTAACCAACGTAATTTGCAAGAAGAGAAAAACAAATTGGTACGGGCAGAACAAGATTTATCGGCGTTTTTAGTTCAAGAACCAACTGCAAAAGAACGACTCATTGCAGAAGAATGGCCAGAGATTTCAGCACAATTAGCAGAAGCTAAAGCTGCTTCGAAGTTTCAAAAAAGCGACACTGGACAAGACCAAATCGTTCGTTTTGCATTGTTTGGACTGGGGTTACTCGTAGCAGCTTATGGATTTATCCAATCGACTGCTTTACTTATTGTGATTGGACTTGTCGCAATGGCTGCAGGTGTATGGCTTTTTGTGAAAATGCGAAAACCCAATGAGCTGCCTGCAAATTACGCCGCTCTGATTAAAAAATACAGTGGAAAAGAATGGCAGTACGAAACACTCATCACAAAAGTAGCCGAGTTTGATCGGCAGTTAGACAGCTTGATGAATCGTGTAGAGACAGTCAAAAAGAACATAACCAGTTATATAGCTGTCGATTCAACCGCTGTAGCACAAGAGGCTTATCAGCAACTCTTGCTTGAAATTGGTTTGAAACCAGATGCTAGTCGAACGATGATACTGGAGCTTTTTAGTAAGTTGCGAAAAGTTCATGCAAATTATTCGCGTATATTACGAATTCAAGATGAAATAGACAAATTAGCAATGCAACAACAAGAGTGGATGGATAAAGCGCAGCAAGCATGTGGCAAAGAGCTCGCAATAGCAGGCTTGATTGCCACGCTGCGTTCTGAACAATCAGTGCGACAGCAAAAGAAAGATCAATGGAATAAGCAACAAAGTGAAACCCATGACTTGTTAGAAAAAATCGAGCGGTTGCAAGCATTCCAAGAGCAACTTGAAAAAGAACAGCAAGTGCTAATTGCCTATGCGTTAGCAGAAGATGTCTTTGATTTTTACCGGTTGGCCGATCAATGGGATCAGAAAAAACGAGTGGAAAAAGAACTTGAATTGGTCGAAGGGCAATTGCAAGCTATTGGAGAAATTGAATTGCCAGGAGACTGGGAGTCGGATCATACACAGCAAGCAATTGAGCAACGACAAGAAAAAATGACAGAGCTTAAAGCCCAGCGAAATAAATTATTAAACGAACAAGCAGACAAGCAACACTTGACTCAGATGTTAGTAACGGATACTTCTTACGAAGAAAAGTTACAGCATTTTGAAGAGAAAAAAGCCGAATTTATTGATTTGGCGAAGCAGTGGTCCATCAACAAAGCAATTGTTGAAGCAATCAACCAAACGATGAGTGAACTAAAAGAAAAAAAACTACCTGCTGTACTAGCTAACGCTCAGCTTTATTTTAGTAAATTGACAAATGGTGCTTATACCGAATTAGCCATGAATCGAACCGGCTATTTTGAAGCTAAGCGTCAAGACGGGACACGTTTTCCAATTTCAGAACTTAGTCAGGCAACAAAAGAACAAGCGTATTTAGCATTGAGGTTGTCGTTGGCTGTATCTATGAAAAAAAGCCATCCGTTTCCGATCATTATGGACGATGCTTTTGTTCATTTTGATCGCAGTCGACTGCAGCAAATGATAAACTTAGTGACAGAGCTGCAAAAAGAGCACCAGTTCATCTATTTTACTTGCCACGACAGCATGCAACAGGCTTGGCCTAATGCGCAAATTATTAACGTGGCCATTACCGAAAGGAGCGTTCATTCATGACTAAAGGAATTACACAGTATGCAGTCGGCGAGACAGTCGATGAATTCTTATTGATCAAACAGTCTGTAAAAGGAGTTACGACTACCGGAAACCCATTTATTTCGCTCGTGTTACAAGACAAAAGCGGAGACATTGAAGCAAAATTATGGGATACAAAAGATGAGCAGGAAAAAACATTCGCTGCTGAAACAATCGTCCGTGTCGGTGGTGAAATCCATAATTACAGAGGGAAAAACCAATTGCGGATTAAAAGCATTCGTCCAGCAAAACCAGATGAACATCAGTCAATATCAGACTTGATGCCATCTTCGGAAAAGTCGACAGATGAATTGTTAGAAGAAGTAACAAAGTATTTGTTCGAAATGGAGAATCCCCAAATCCAACGAATGACACGTTACTTGCTGAAGAAATATCAGCAGCAATTCTTAACTTATCCTGCAGCAACACGTAATCATCATGACTATGTGTCTGGTCTGGCAGATCATGTGGTGTCCATGTTGAAGCTAGGTAAAGCACTGGTCGACATTTATCCAGGATTGAACAAAGATTTACTGTTTGCAGGAATTATTCTTCATGACATCGGCAAAGTGATCGAACTTTCTGGACCCATTGCAACTACATATACAGTAGAAGGCAATTTGATTGGACATATTTCCATTATGGTAACAGAAGTAGCAAAAGCTGCAGAAGAGTTGGAAATTGAAGGCGAAGAAGTTATGCTACTGCAACACATCATTCTTTCTCACCACGGCAAAGAGGAGTGGGGAAGCCCGAAAAAACCAATGCTGAAAGAAGCAGAAATTCTTCATTATATCGATAATATCGATGCGAAAATGATGATGCTGGACCGTGTTCTTGGGAAAACAAAAGAAGGAGAGTTTTCTGAACGCGTCTTTGCATTGGATAACCGCTCATTTTACAAACCGAAAATTTAATGAAGAACTGAGTCTCCAGCGAAAAATAGACACAGACAAGTTAGCTATCTTGTCTGTGTCTATTTGTATGCAAAAAAGAACCGTTGCTAAAAGTCAGTTGCAAGACTTTTAGAACGGTTCTTTTAAAGTAACTTCTATTATTCAGTTGGAGCAGCAGGCGTTTGAGGATTTAAAATATCATCTAGTGCCCCTTTAAGATCTTCGTCCTGGATTTCTACATTTGCGTCTTTCATCAACTCAGCGACTTTTGGAAGCAAAGTGGATTGATCTGCTTTAGCTATAGCCAAATCAGAACGAATCTTATCTTTTTGGTCTTCTAGTGCCGGTTGATCTTCTACTTTACGTGTTTCAAGAACTTGAATGATATGGAAGCCGAATTCAGATGCGACAGGTTCACTAATTTCGTCAATTTCAAGCTCGTAAGCGACTTTTTCGAACTCAGGAACCATTGCCCCTGGACCGAACCAATCAACGTTACCGCCATTTTCAGCAGAACCGGTATCTGTCGAATTTTCTTTAGCTAATTTCGCGAAATCAGCGCCTTCATCCAATTGCTTTTTAAGAGAGTTAGCGGTTTCTTCATCAGCAACAAGAATGTGACGTGCATTTAATTCAGTGCCTTGGCGATCGTATTGTGTCTGTATTTCTTTATCCGTCACTTCGATGCCTTCAGTCAATGCTTTTTCTTGTAATAAATTCAAACGGATTACTTTTTTGTAGCTTTCTTCTGTTTGGTTGTTCTGGGTTAGAAATTGGTCAAAGCTTTCTCCAAGTTCTTCTTTGTTGCTGTCGTATTCTGCCGTTACTTCTTTGTCAGTCACTTCGAAGTTTTCAGCAAGTACTTTTTCAATTAGTAAAATTTGAACTGCTTGTTCACCAATCGATGTTTTCATTTCTTCATAAAGCTCGTCTTTTGTAATATCACCAGCATCAGAAGTTACAATTGTTTTGTCATCCCCGCTATCGCTACACGCAGATAAAGCCAGTACAGATGCTGCCAAAGTAAATGTTAAAAAAGATTTTTTCATTAGATTTCGCTCCCAACTTTCTATCTAGATGCAGTAGTTACTATACTATAAACGTATTACGGTTTGCAAAGTTTCAAAAAAAAGTCACTTGCCAAAGAGGCAAGTGAGTTAAGGTGTAAATTCTACGCCTACATACAACGATACCAATAGTATTGTAATTAATATATTTATCGTTCGGAATATCTTTTGATGATTTTCTTCTGGAATTTCTCGAGAAGTTACAAGTGCCAATGTCATCCGGTTGATCTGGAAAAGATAAAACACAGAGAACATAACAATAAATGCGATAATCATGGATTTCCTCCCCTCTGACTTTACTTCCTAGTATAACAAAGACCGGAAGAAAAAGCAGATATCAGCTAACTACTGGAGGGATCAGGATTTCAAAGCCGGTGTCTGTTTCTTCTATTAATGCATACTTTGGCGAACGGGCTAAGTTACGAAGGTAAATAATGTCCGTCAAGCACAGCGCACAATGATACGCCAAAAGCATAGCGAAGTAATGGCTAAATTCAGGCATTGCAATACTTAAGCTAATAATAGCCGTATTTAGTACAAGAAAAGGTGTACCCAATGAAAGCAAAAACCGTATTTTGGGAACCGGTTCATTGACATGGAGTGAAAAAGCGGGACACACTTTCATTTGTTTTCGAATTATGAATTTCAATGATTTATGGCAGCCGATCAAAGGCAAGAAATGCAAAATCTTGTGAAGCGGATAAATAGCGAGCAAAGACACTATAAAAAATAGAAAATATTGATCGGATAGAGGCGTGGCATAGACGATTGCAAGCCCAATGTAAGAAGCCATAAAAACAGCGACTCCAAAAAGCGCAGAGATCATGAAAAGCCGGTCAAATCCGTATTGTTTTTTTAAGTTAATTGTTTTCCAGCAGTGCATGTGTGCATCCCCTATTTACTAAATTCATTTTTGATTCGATACATACAATACAATGATTTATAAGGAAATGCAACCATAATTTTTTTTTATGAAATGACTTGTTATTGCTGGCTTTCTTGATGCTTGATAACATGGTTTTCTTCGCTAAATCGATTCTCAATATTTTTGAAGGAAGCTTCGAAGATTTCCATGAAGTCTTCGCCATAAATATTGCGTATAACAGCCATGATGTCCATGAATTCAGGGAACTTTCCGTAGAGTTCGCGTAAAGGTAGAGAGCCTTCAATGACGGAGTGAGGAGTTTCATGATAGTTCTCAATCATCTCCTGCATTAATTTTTCGCCTTTCTCAGTTAGCTGGACATACGTATTGCGTTTATCCGTATCGCGTTTTGAAAAAGACAGCAGTTCACGTTCTTCTAATTTTTTGGAGAAGTTAAAAGCAGTGGAAACATGCATCACACCAAATTTTGCGACATCTGAAATCGAAGCGCCTTTTAAATGATAGGAAATCCAAAGAATGTGATGTTCATTAATATTCAAATCATAAGGTTTTATCCACATTTGCCAATCTTTTTCTACCGCTTTCCATAGAGCTTTCGACAATTGACCAATGCGTTGACTAAACAGCATAGCTTCTTTCATGGTATATTCCTTCTCGTTCACACAGGCACCAACTTTCCTCCAAAATCTTTTCTTTATTATAGCAGTAAAGCAAACGTAATTAAAGTAAGAATAGTAAAATAATTTACAGTGGGAAGATCTACGAGTTTGTTTAGTTTTTTGGAATAAAAAGACAACGTGGCAAAAGAAATCAAACTGGCAAACGTAAAAGATAACTCAGTCTCCAAAAATCACTGCGATGGATTTTTGTTAAATAGTAGATTTACAATGAGCTTTCTAAGTTATAAACAGACCATCAAAAAAAACAACCGCCGGAAGGCAGTTGTTTTAAGCGCTTTGTGTATCATCGTCAACTTTTTCTGATTTGGGTTGGTCATCATTTTTTATAACTTTTTTATCTTTGCTAATGGCTTTTTGCAATTCTTCGATTGAATTTTGGATGGCCATGATTTCAAGTTGAAGATGTTCTTTAGCAGGAGCGGTACTCTCTGTCCATGTTTCCAGTGAAGCTTTTAATCCATCGACTGCTTCAGGAAGCTGAGATTTAGCTTCTTCTGTTAAATGATTGATCG
This sequence comes from Planococcus kocurii, assembly GCF_001465835.2. Lineage (NCBI taxonomy): Bacteria > Bacillati > Bacillota > Bacilli > Caryophanales > Caryophanaceae > Planococcus > Planococcus kocurii. Next base: position 691,221 of record NZ_CP013661.2, on the reverse strand, counting down.
ACTCTTTTAAGCTATTCACTTTATCTTTTAGTTCGGTCAAATATTCTTTCCATTCAGCTGACGTTGATTTCACTGTAGAGCGAAATTCCTGTCCTGATTGTGGAGTAGAGAATAAAGCTGTTGCAGCTCCAGCTGCTACCCCTGTAGCAAGTCCTAAGAAAAATCTTGATGCTTTCATATTTGAAACGCCCCTTTCTTCCTATAAACTTCTTTTCCTCTATTATACCTAATTAAAACATATAGATGAACGACTATTCAATAAAAAGAGCTTTTCACTGTTGTTACTAGTGAAAAGCTCTTTTGTTAGGCGGCTTGCGAAACCGCCGTTTCGAATTTTGAACGCTTGACCAATGTAATCACAATCGGGTAAATAAAAGCGAAAGCGATTCCGTTTAACAAAACTGCAGGCAGCACTACTGTGACAAACAACAAACTAAAAGGAATGTTGGCGCCAATAACGAAAATAGCAGCAGAAAGGAAAATCGTTCCCGATAATACAGTTCCCATTGCAACAAGGGCAATCGTAACAGGTAACTTTGCAACGAATTTTTTCAATAGCATGACCAAAGCAAGGAACACAAACGCTGTGATAAATTTATCGATAATATTCGGGAAAAAGCCGCCTGGGAATGTCGAGAATAGACCTGATAAGACACCGGTCGTTACTGCTAATAAGAAGACATTTTTTACATTTGGGAACAACAGAATTCCGACAAACATCATTGTCAACATAAAGTCGGGCTTCATCCCGCCGTTGATGCCTGGAATCACTACATAAAGTGTGGCTCCGACACTGACCAACAGCGCCATTAAAACTAGATTTTTCGTATTCATTTCTCATCTCTCCTCAGCTATGTGCTAGTTTCTTTTTCCCGGACGTGCCCTCATGACCGCCGGCGAAAAACTTAACCTGATTTTATCCTGTTTACTTCAGAAAATCAAGCTTCAGCGTTTAACTTTTCTTTTACGCTTTCTGCCAGTTCCTGTATACGTTCAGAAGTGAATTCTTTTTCCTTGGTCATCCACTTGGCACCGAAACCATCACTTTGACCATAGCGTGGGATAAAGTGTAAGTGGAAGTGGAAAACACTTTGTCCGGCTTTTGCGCCATTATTGTTTAGCAGGTTCATGCCTTCAGGTTGAAAGGTTTCATTGATAGCTTTAGCAATTTTAGGAGCTACGGAAAACAAGTTGGCTGCTTCTTCTGGGGTCATGTCGTATACGAATTCACGATGTGTTTTCGGAATAAGTAAAGTATGGCCTTTTGACAAGGGCATAATATCCATAAAAGCGAAGACGTGCTCATCTTCATAAATTTTTACGCTAGGGATTTCGCCTGCAATAATTTTGCAGAAAATACAATTTGTCATTGGGGATCATCCTTTCCATTTTCACCATGTTACCATAATTGCCATATGACAAAAGAAATCGAGAGTCAGTTTTGATACAATAGTTTAATAGAAAGAAAGAGGTGTTTCGATGGCTATTTTGGAAGTTGATGCGTTAACAGGGGGGTATACACGTAAACCCGTTTTACAAGAAGTGACGTTTTCGATAGGAAAAGGAGAACTTGTGGGCTTGATTGGCTTGAACGGAGCAGGCAAGAGTACCACCATCAAACATATTATCGGTTTGATGCAACCAAAATCAGGGCAGATCCGCTTGAATGGCAAAACTTTTGAAGAAGATATGGACACGTATCGATCTGCTTTTTCCTATATTCCGGAGACTCCAGTGTTATATGAAGAATTAACATTGCGTGAACATCTTGAACTGACAGCGATGGCTTATAATATCGATGCTAAGCTGTTTGAAAAACGTTCTGCAGAATTGTTGAAGGAATTTCGAATGGAAAAGCGCCTAAAATGGTTCCCGTCACATTTTTCAAAAGGAATGCGTCAAAAAGTGATGATTATGAGTGCGTTTCTCGTGAATCCCGCACTGTATATCATCGACGAACCTTTTGTTGGACTCGATCCACTGGGTATTAAATCACTATTAGATCAAATGGAAAAACAAAAGAAAAAAGGCGCATCGGTGCTGATGTCGACACATATTTTGTCCACAGCTGAGCGTTATTGTGACCGGATTATCCTGCTTCATAATGGCCGTGTGCGAGCAAGTGGGACAATGGAAGATTTGCGCAAAGCCTTTAATATGCCAGATGCGTCGCTAGACGATTTGTATATTGCGATGACCGAGGATGAGCTAAATGAAGAATTTGCATGATATTTGGTCGAGACGACTTCATAAGCACACCGTTGAAGTTCAAAACTATTTAAAATATATTTTTACAGGTCATATTGCCGTCGTTTTACTTTTTGCACTCGGAGCTGCCGGTTTTGCTTATAGCGAATGGATACAGGATATTCCACCTGAATTCCCAGCCGCATGGCTATTAGCAGGAGTGTTTGGATTGTTGCTCGCCATCAGTCCACCGTCAACCTTGTTAAAAGAAGCGGATACGGTGTATTTTTTGCCATTGGAAAGCAAATTAGATGAGTTTTTGAAACCTGCTTTAAAATGGTCGTTCGTGTCTCAACTGTATTTGCCGGTAGTCGTTTTCATCGTTTCGCTGCCGATGGTCAACGCCCTATACGGTCTGCCGTCTTCTTTTTTGATTGGCTTTCCAATTCTCTTACTGCTAATCAAATGGTGGAATGTTCAAACTGAATTCGCCTTTCGACGCCAAGGAGCAGGAGAAGGCGTGTGGCTAGACCGATTGTTACGTTTTTTGCTAGTTGGTTTGTTCACCTACTTTTATATAGAAGAGCAGTTAATAGTTGCTGTATTTGTTCTGTTTGCTATCATTTTTTATGGCAAATGGATTACTCGTAAAGCCGTTGGCAAGCCTTTTGCTTATGAGCATTTTATTGCACTAGAAGAAAATCGCATGCTGCGTTTTTATCAGTTTGCTAATTACTTTACCGATGTCCCTCATCTAAAGGGAAAAATAAAAGTCAGGTCATGGCTCAATTGGATTTATCGCTTTATTAAGCCGGGAGCAAAAAATGCTCACTTGTATTTGGTTTGTAGAACGTTTATCCGGTCAGATGAATTATTTTATTTATGGGTACGGCTAACTGTCATTGTTATGATAGGTGCTTGGTTCGTTCCGTTTCAAGTGGGTGTGGCATTGTTTGCAGGCGCGTTGGCGTTCGCAACCACTATTCAAATTTGGCAGGGCTTGACACATACACAACATTTCCGAATGGACAATTTGTTTCCACTATCTCACTTTAGTAGACAACAAGCTGTTTTTAAACTTATTCTTGCGTTGCAACTAGTGCAGAGCATCGCTGCAGCCATCATGTTAGTAATTATGGGTCAGTTGATCACAGCTTTGATAACGCTTATGGTTATTTTGGTCGTGTCTTTCGTGACTGTTACTGTATTAAAAAGTAAAAAAACTTAAAAACAAACCCGGCCTCTGAAAAAGAGGGCGGGTTTGTTTTTATTGATGAAAATGAATAGCTGCTGTGCCTAAAGTTTTAGCGGCGACAAGCATCGCTTCTTCTTTAAAATCGAATTTCGGATGGTGGTGGGGGAACACATCACCATCGGGCATAGCTCCTGTAAAGAAGAAGGCTCCAGGAATTTCCTCTAAGTAGTAGGCGAAATCTTCTCCACCCATTTGAGGTGGGCAGTCAAAGACTTCTGTAACGCCTGGAACGGTTTCCGCAATGCTTTTAATATAAAGCGTTTCTTTTTCATGATTAATGACAGCCGGATAGCCTCGTTTGAAATTAAATTCATAACGACTGTTGTTAGCCAAACTCGTTCCTTTAATGACGCGCTCCATTTCTGTTTCCATCAAGCTACGAACATCTTCCTTAAATGAACGGACAGTACCTGACAATACTGCTTGGTCTGCGATAATATTAAAAGGGTTTTGCGCAACAAACGAACCGATAGATAAGACAGCAGATTCTAAAGGATCTACACGTCTAGATACTAAAGACTGGAGAGTAGAGACAATTTGAGAGCCGACGACAACTGCGTCAATGGTTTCATGAGGACTTGCTCCGTGACCACCACGACCTTGAATTTTCAATTGAAAGCTATCTGCTGCTGCCATAATTGGACCGACACGTGTGTCAATTCTCCCGAATGGTGTCGTTGACCAAAGGTGTGTGCCAAAAATGGCATCAACGCCTTCCAAGACACCAGCTTCTATCATAGACTTTGCCCCTCCAGGAACGAGTTCTTCAGCGTGCTGATGAATTAATATGTAGGTTCCTGCTAATTCTTCACGCATGGTGTAGAGTGTTTTCCCTAAAACTAAGAGAGTGGCTGTATGACCATCGTGTCCGCATGCATGCATGACACCATCAACAGTTGATCGGTAAGATACTCCTTCTTTCTGGTCCTGAATCGGCAAGGCATCAAAATCAGCGCGCAATGCAACGGTTTTTCCAGGTTTTGCGCCTTGAATGGTTGCGACGACACCATTTCCACCAATATTGTGTTTAACGTCAACGCCTAATTTTTCGTAATAATCTCGAATAAACTGAGCAGTTTGGGTTTCTTGAAACGACGGTTCAGGATTCATGTGGAGGTGACGACGAATCTCGACCATTTCTGGGTAAGCAGCATCTAATTTAGCGTAAAGCGTATCAATCATTTTTAAAACCCCTTTCTTTTTTAAAAGCATATCATAAATAACTAGCAGTATGAAAATGAACCTAAATGTAATATGCGATATATGGTATAGGAACTATTAACTTATTTAAGATTTAAAAGAAACAAAAAAAGCAAAGTCCAACTCCGCAGACGGGAATCGGACTTTGCTTTTAGTTTATCTTAGTAAGTGAAATTAAAGTAAGATGCTGCGAAATACACAACGACAATAATAACTGACGGTAGTGCATAGGATAATGTAGAACCACTCTTTTTTCTATAAAGCGAAAACAAAGCGAGCAATGACATGATCAATACACCGATAGCGATAATCATATTCGCACCAGATACCCCTGAAATAATTGTCCCAGCAGTATATACAGGGTCAGAAAGGGCAAGAATGATCATATTAAAGATGTTGCTTCCGAGAATTGCACCAACAGCCATGTTCACATTGTTCAATCGTAGCGCCACAAAAACAGAAATGGCTTCTGGAAGAGAAGTCGCTGCTGCAATTAAGAAACTACCGATAAAGCTAGAGCCGATTCCAGTAATGATCGCAATTTCGTCTCCTGTAATGGATAGCGCCGTCCCAGCAGCTAAAATGATCAGTGCCGCGATAACAAAACGAAAAATGGCTGCTTTTGACGATAAAGAAGCACTTGGGTTATCAGGTTCTTCTTCTGACTCGGCAATTGCTTCTGCTTGAGGATCAAGAGACGGCAATTTATTGATAGCAATCATACCAACTATATAAGTGATGGCAATGATTAATGCATCTAAACCAATACCTAAAATTTGGACATCAATGCGTAACCAAAGTGCCAAAATGACCAAAACCGTTAATAAGGTTCCAAGAAGTGCTGTATAAATATTATTGCGTGAAGCTCGATCTAAAATACGTCGACCACGCAAGAGAAAATCAAATCCAGCGAGGATGAACAAGTTAAACAAGTTCGATCCGATCATGTTTCCAACAGCGATATCAGCGTTGCCAATCGCTGCGGCAGAAAAACTAGTGGAAACTTCAGGCAGAGAAGTAGCACCTGCTAATAATAATGTACCGACCATCATGCCGCCCATTGCTGTTTTGGAACTGATGACATCTGCATATTGAGATAGCTTGATGGAGGCAAATACAGTAAGTGCCGCCGCTAATATAAAAATAACAAAAACCAATTAATTTCCTCCTTTTTAGTTATGGGGCAAGAATATGCTGTATTAATCTTCTTCAGGCTTTGCTCTATAGGTACTGATATGAGAAACACCTGAGAAAATATTTGGCCGCTGTGCACCACTATCCGGTTTCTCAGAATGAGCTTGTGCAAAAGCTTGAGACTCTTTCCATTTTTCATAAAAAACAGGAGATTCCCATTCAGTCAAAACGATATAAGTATCTGAATCAAGCGGTCTTAAAACACGAAATGCAATGTATCCGGGTTCGTTTTCAATAGCACCCGCACGATTTTTAAAACGATGTTCAAAAATTGGACGACCTTCTTCAGTTACCGGTATATTGTTTAAAACGAAAAATCCTTTCTCAGTTAAGTCACCTGTCCCATCGACGATTTCATAACGCCGAGGTGTTTGGAAAATAGTTTTTCCTTTTGTTTCGTGCATCATCATTGTCGTATTTTCGCCCTGCATGACGACCATCGTCTCTTGTGGGTGTTTGTCACGCATTTTTTTCATGTAGTCGTATGTTCCAGTTGTCATGTAAAAGTTCATTAATACCCCTCCTAATAATATAAATACTACTATATCTACTTCCCTTTAGGAAACTTCCTGAAACAGGAATGGCAATCAAGTGAAAAGAGAAGCGTCGAATTTATGACAAATGCGTTTGGAATCTATACAATATAGTACGGAACGTCTATAGTATAGACGGATATAGGTAGACAAAAGTAGAGTAGCACATCGAAGGGATGAAACATTCATGACATTTAATGATACTTATCTTCGCGCAGCACGTGGAGAAAAAACAGATCACGTACCCGTTTGGTATATGAGACAAGCTGGACGTTCACAGCCAGAGTACCGCAAAATCAAAGAAAAATACTCATTAGAGGAAATTACGCATCAACCAGAATTGTGTGCATATGTTACCAAGCTTCCAGTGGATCAGTATAATAACGATGCGGCCATTCTGTATAAAGACATTGTGACACCACTGCCGGCAATTGGAGTGGACGTAAAAATCAAGTCAGGAATCGGTCCGGTTATCGATAACCCAATCCGTACGATGGCAGATATCGAACGCTTAGGAGACATTAATCCTGAACAAGATGTCGATTATGTACTTGAAACAATTCGTATACTAACACAAGAACAATTAAACGTGCCGTTGATTGGGTTTTCAGGCGCACCTTTTACATTGGCGAGTTATATGATTGAAGGCGGTCCTTCGAAGAGCTACAACAAAACAAAAGCAATGATGGTTTCTGAGCCCGCTATGTGGTTTGCCTTGATGGACAAACTAGCCGACACAATCATTCCTTATGTAAAAGCACAAGTAAAAGCAGGAGCTAAAGCGATCCAAATTTTCGACTCGTGGGTTGGTGCCTTGAACGTTGAAGATTACCGTATTTTCATCAAACCGGTAATGGATCGTATTTTCGCAGAATTGCGTACAGAAAATGTACCATTAACCATCTTTGGAGTAGGCGCAAGTCATTTAGCTAAAGAATGGCACGAACTTCCTGTCGACGTCGTTGGACTGGATTGGCGTTTGCCGATTTCAGAAGCGCGTTCAATGGGCTTAACAAAAGCGTTGCAAGGCAACTTTGACCCAGCTTATTTATTGGCAGATTGGTCAGTAATCGAAGAGCGGGCGAAAAAGATTTTAGATATGGGTATGCAAAATGATGGGTATATCTTTAACTTAGGTCACGGAGTATTCCCAGAGGTTAATCCAGATACTTTGAAACGCTTAACATCATTTGTTCACGAATACAGTGCTGCACATAAAAATAACTGGAAGTAAAACAAAATTCATAATGAGGTGACTAGGTTGAAAAAGAAAATGGGATTATTAGTAATGGCATATGGAACACCTTACTCAGAAGATGATATTGAACGCTACTACACACATATCCGCCGTGGCCGTAAGCCGAGCGAAGAAAGTTTAGAAGACTTGAAAAGTCGTTACAAAGCAATTGGTGGTATTTCGCCACTTGCTAAAATTACATTAGAACAAGCGAATGGCCTATGCGATCGTTTAAATGACGTTCAAGATGACATTGAATTCAAAATGTATCTAGGTCTTAAGCACATTGAGCCATTTGTAGAAGATGGTGTTGAAGAAATGAAAAAAGACGGCATTACAGAAGCAATCTCAATCGTCTTAGCACCCCATTTTTCAACGTTCTCAGTAAAATCATATAATGGCCGTGCAGCAGAAGCAGCTGAAAAAGCAGGCATCTCTTTGACTTCTGTTGAAAGTTGGTACAAAGAACCAAAATTCATCCAATATTGGACGGAAAAAGTAAGTGAAACGTTTGATGGAATGTCAGAAGAAGAACGAGCAAATGCTTGTTTAATCGTTTCTGCACACTCATTGCCAGAAAAAATTATTGCAAACGGTGATCCATACCCAGACCAATTAAAAGAAACAGCCCAAATGATTCAGCAAGCAACGGGCGTTAAAAATGTAGAAATTGGCTGGCAAAGTGCCGGACAAACGGGCGAACCTTGGATTGGACCAGATGTTCAAGACTTAACTCGTGATCTTTTCGAAGAAAAAGGGTATACATCATTTGTTTATACACCAGTTGGCTTTGTAACAGATCATTTAGAAGTTCTTTTCGATAACGATTATGAATGTAAAGTAGTATGCGATGACATTGGTGCAAATTATTATCGTCCAAAAATGCCGAACGTTCAGCCTTTATTTATTGATGGGTTAACAGATGTCGTATTGCGCAAACTAGCAGAAAAATAAATTAGATAAAAGTGAGGATTAAACGTGACTGTACAAACGCATAAAGTAGTCGTTGTAGGCGGTGGCATAACTGGACTGTCAGCGGCATACTATTTACAAAAGCAAGCAATTGAGCAAGGTTTGGAAATCGAAATCACTTTGATTGAAGCAGCCCACCGTCTTGGCGGGAAAATCCAGACTTTGCAAAAGGATGGTTTTGTAATTGAGCGTGGTCCGGATTCGTTTGTCTCACGAAAAAATAGTATTCAACAGCTGGCTCGAGAATTAGGGATAGAAAATCAATTGGTCCAAAGTGCTCCTGGTAAAACCCATGTAGTGGTTGAGAATCGACTTTATCCGATTCCAACAGAATCGGTTATGGGCATACCTACCAATTTCGCTTCGTTTTTCACTTCAGGTACTAGCTCTTGGTTTGGCAAGATCCGTACTTTGGGAGATTTTGTCTTGCCTGCATCGACTATACTTGACGATCAGCCGCTGGGGAGATTTTTAAGACGTAGATTTGGTAACGAATTGGTTGAAAATTTAATTGAACCCTTATTTTCAGGTGTTTTTGCTGGGGACATTGACCGATTGAGTTTAAAAGCAACATTTCCTGAATTACTGGCAATTGAGCAACAACATCGTAGCTTAATTCATGGCTTAAAGAAAAAGAAAGTATCAGATTATCGTGCTTTTGATACCGAAAAAGAAGGTTTGTTCCAAACGTTCGAAGGCGGTCTTGAAACACTTGTGCAGACGCTGGAAAAAGAATTGGAGAAGTGCACGATTTTAAAAGGCATCAAAGTTGAAAAAATAGAGCAGCAACAGCGTGAAATAGAGCTTACGTTAAACAATGAGACATCGATAACCGTGGATGGCGTAATATTCGCGTTGCCACATGCGAAATTAATGCCAATCTTTGAGCCTTTAGGATTGTTACAAGGATTAAAAGATATGCCTTCTACGTCTATCGCGACAGTGTCTATTGTTTTACCAGAAAGTGTCCGAGCGAGCAAAAGTGATTGTACCGGTTTTGTTGTAGCGCGAAATAGTGATTTTACGATCACTGCTTGTTCAGCAGCCCATTTGAAATGGCCGAGCCTAACACCGTCTGGAAAAGCTGTTTATCGGTCATTTATTGGCCGTGTCGGGGATGAGGCTGTTGTAGAACTATCAGATGGTGAAATTGTTAAAGCTGTTTTAGAAGATCTGCAAAAATTATTGGATATTCAACTAATCCCTGAATTTACAGTGGTTTCCCGTTGGAAAGAAGCGATGCCACAATATTTGGTTGGTCATGATGAACGCGTAGCTTTAGCAAAGAAAGAGTTGCAATATGCTTTTCCACAAGTGCAGGTTGCGGGGGGATCTTTTGAAGGGTTCGGCTTGCCAGCTTGCGTTGACCAAGGAAAAGCAGCTGCCACTCAACTACTAAAACTGTTTTCTGCTGAAACACCTACTACGGAGGGAAATACGAAATGAAAAAATTATTTTGGCTAGGTATCCCTTTTCTTTTACTTGCTGCATGCGGAACAGGAGAAGCTGATTCTCCTGGTGCCGCACCTCAAATTGAAGAAGTGAAAGTTGCATTTAATACCGATACACAAGCTGACCCGGCTAAAGAAGTTCTTTTGTCTGTTACTGTGACACAGGGCGATAAAGCTGTGGAAGATGCTGATGAAGTTGTCTATGAAGTATGGCAGTCTGGAGATCGCAGCAATAGCGAAATGATTCCAGCTGAACATACGGAAGAGGGCATTTACGAAGCACAAACAAGCTTTGAAGAAGAGGGACTGTATTTTATGCAGGCACATACGACTGCGCGTTCGCTGCATGTCATGCCAAAACAAGAAATTACGGTGGGTAATCCAGATCCAGCATCTATTGTTTCGGATGATAGTGATGATACACAAGGCATGGATAAGATGGAAGATCATTCAGGCCATTGATATAAAATGACGAAGATACTGCTCAGGCGGTGTCTTTTTTGTTGTGTATGGTCAATAAGAGAGAGCTAAAGAAATCGATTTTAACGTTTTGGAAATTGCTTCGGAGTAGGGTCTCGCGATATGTTGAGAAAATGCCAGTCTTATCACTCGATCGACTCCTTTGACGTGCTTTCGCTGCATAGTGATAGGAAGAGGGGGAATTTGTGTTGTGATAGATAAGGTAGCTTAGGTTTTAGAATTGCTCGGCAGCGATTGCGCCCGTAAAAATACCGCGTGTTGTAGTACAGCATTGAATTATCGGATCCGTTATATTGATTAATACAAAAAACGAAGCACCGCTAAAGAGCGTTGCTTCATTTCTTCTAAGTATGCTTTAGTTGATCTTATAAATCGTTGCACGAGTCACATTTAGTACCATAACATTCATGCTGCTCTTCCATTTTTTCTCCACAAGACGCGCACTGTTTCGGGGGCAAGTTCTTGAAAAATTCGACTACGTTTTCAATCATAACTTCCAGCTCCTTTTTGTTATAGTACTGTTGGTGTTTAAGTTAGTGTATTATAACAGTTTGGATTCGTCAACCCAAAATAGTGAATTTATTTAAATAATCCGTTAAACTAGAAAGAGCGACGTAGCCAAAAGGAGAGAGAATATGTATTTTGTAGATAATAAAGGCATTACAGACCCGCGAATTAACTTGGCAATCGAAGAATATCTATTAAAAACAATGGATGTTGAGAAAGATCCATTTCTTCTATTTTATATTAATGAACCATCTATCATTATTGGCAAGAATCAAAACACAGCTGAAGAGATTAATACGGATTACGTAGATTCTAATGGCATTCATGTCGTTCGCCGCTTATCAGGTGGTGGCGCAGTTTATCACGACTTAGGAAATTTGAATTACAGCTTTATTACAGTTGATGACGGCAACAGCTTCCGTAATTTTCGTAAATTTACTGAACCTGTTGTAAAAGCATTGCAAAGTCTTGGCGTTAACGCAGAGCTTTCTGGACGCAATGATTTAATGGCAGAAGGTCGGAAAGTATCGGGTAATGCACAATTTTCAACTAGAGGACGTATGTTCAGCCATGGTACATTGATGTTTGATACACAGATTGATGAAGTCGTATCTGCGCTGAAAGTTAGCAAAGAAAAAATCGAGTCAAAAGGCATCAAGTCGATTCGGAGTCGCGTCGCGAACATTTCTGAGTTTTTGAAAGAGCCGATGACAGTGACAGAATTCCGTAATGCGATTTTACATTCAATTTTTGAAGGTGAAGAAAATGTACGTTATTATGAATTAACGGACGAAGATTGGAAGAATATTCATGAATTGTCGAAAGAGCGCTACGGCAATTGGGATTGGAATTACGGCAAGTCACCTAAGTTCAACATTAAGCACTCTCATCGTTTTCCAGTTGGCGGTATTGATGTCCGATTGCAAGTAGACAAGGGCATAGTTCAAGATGTCAATATTTACGGAGACTTTTTCGGTGTTGGTGATGTATCGGAAATCGAACAGGCGATTGCTGGATCTAAATACGAGCGTGCCTCATTAGATGAAGCGATTTCAGGGATCGACATCCCCAAACTTCTGGGCGGCATCACGACAGATGAATTTTTAAAATTAATTTATTAAGAATTGCTGAGAGCCTGCTTTTATGCAGGCTCTTTTGTTAAAATGGAAAGAAAAAGGAAAGGGGGAATCAATGTGGCTGTTCAACGGGTTTTCATAGTAGAAGATGATTTGAAAATTGCGGAGTTATTGGCAGAGACTTTAAGGAAGTACCATTACCAAGTAGAGACCGCAAAAGATTTTGATCAAATCATCGAAGAATTCGAAGCTTTTGATCCCCATTTGATTTTACTGGATATTAACCTGCCTTCTTACGATGGCTATTATTGGTGCCGTCAGCTCAGGCAGCAAAGCACGTGTCCAATCCTCTTCATTTCAGCTCGCTCAGGTGAAATGGATCAAGTTTTCGCTTTGGAAAATGGTGGAGATGATTTCATTACGAAACCTTTCCATTATGAAATCGTCCTTGCAAAAATAAGGAGCCATTTGCGTAGAGCTTATGGGGAATACGCACCAAAACAAGAAGAACGCTCTGTCAAAGTGGGGCGCATCATACTGTATATGGAACGAATGGAGCTGCATGTAAAGGCTGAAGTTATTCCGCTGCAAAAAAAAGAGTGCACAATTATGGAACTCTTGTTATCTAATTATCCGAAAGTAGTATCACGTGAGCAATTGCTTGAGGAATTATGGGACGATCAGGCATTTGTGGATGAGAACACGCTAAATGTGAATATGACGAGAGTTCGTAAAAAACTAGCTGATTACACTGTGAAGTCTACGATTGAAACGGTTAGAGGGGCGGGATACCGTCTATTGCTTCACGAGGAGGAAGCATGATGTGGCGATTATTTTTGAAAGAACACGCAGCATTCATCGTCTTTCAAATGGTGCTGGTAGCTTTTATTATGCTGCTGTACTGGCTAGATGGTTTTCGTAATGTGGATACAGCTATTTATTCATTCGTCATTAGCACAGTTTTGGTCATTTCGTTTCTTTTGACACGCTTTGTTAAACGTTACCAATATTATCAACGTATTTTGGCCACTCCACAGAATATGGAACATATGCTTCAACGTGAAGGGAAGTCACCTGAGCAAGTACAAAATGAAATCTACCTGCAAAAATTATATCGACTGTACCAGCATGAAGTGCAATCTTTATATGCTTCTCAAAACCGCCATTTGCAGTTTATGAACCAGTGGGTACATCAAATGAAAACTCCTTTATCGGTTATGCACCTCTTACTTCAAGAAGAGCAGGAGCTTGATAAGAAAAGTGTTCATGAAGAAATGGACCGTTTAAAAGCAGGGCTGGACACAGTTTTGATGAATGCACGTTTAGATACATTTGAGCAAGATATGCAAATTGAAAAAATTAATTTACGGTCTTTAGTTAGTGAAGTAGTTACAGAAAATAAACGATTATTTATTTCAAAACGTGTATACCCTGAAATTTCAATAGCAGAAGAGCACGTTGTAGCAACGGATCAAAAATGGATGAAATTTATCATGGGTCAATTTTTAACAAATGCGGTTAAGTACACATTTGAACCGAATAAAAAAGTGCTGATTGCTGCCGAATGTTCGAACGGCAATACGCTCTTGACAGTTCGCGACGAAGGAATCGGTATTTCTTCTTCTGATTTACCACGTATAACTAAAGCGTTCTTCACTGGAGAAAATGGACGGAAAACTGGAGAATCCACAGGAATGGGCTTGTACTTGGCAAAAGAAATTTGCGGGAAGCTGGGTCATGAATTGTTGATTTCTTCTATTCAAGGAGAAGGGACAACTGTATCTGTACGATTCTTCAACCAAGATTTTGCAACACAGGAGGAAAATGATGACAGTAGTGAAAATCGACGAAGTGACCAAGGTCTACGAGGGGAAAGTGACGCACCGGGCAGTGAACCAGTTGAGCTTCACAGTGGAAAAAGGTGAATTTCTGGCAGTAATGGGACCTTCAGGGAGTGGTAAAACAACGCTGCTAAACTTGATTTCAACAATTGACTCGTTAACTTCTGGAGAGATTTTAATCGACGGAACCAATCCACATTTGTTGAATAAAAATGAATTGGCGTTATTTCGTAGAAGACAACTAGGTTTTGTTTTTCAAGACTTTAACCTACTGCAGATGCTGACGGTTGAAGAAAATTTAGTTTTGCCGTTAACGCTTGATTATGTGCCAATTGATGAAATGGCACGTCGCGTGTTGCGAATTGCGAAACGTCTCGGATTGACATCAATCCTTCATAAAAAACCAAACGAAATTTCAGGTGGAGAAGCGCAAAGAACAGCTATTGGACGTGCGCTTATCCATCAGCCAGCACTTATTTTGGCAGATGAACCGACAGGAAATTTAGATTCTAGATCTTCACGTGACGTACTTGAAATTTTATCGAATATTGCTAAAGACAATAACACGACAATCATTATGGTAACGCATGATCCGATTGCAGCAAGTTATTGTGATCGTGTGCTGTTTATCAAAGATGGTGAGTTCTTCAATGAAATTTATGGAGATGAACGACGCCAGACATTTTACCAGCGAATTTTAAATGTTTTGTCGTTGTTGGGAGGATCCGTTAATGACCTTTCGGCAACTCGCTTACCATAACGTTGTCCGTAACCGAAGAAATTACGCAGCGTTCTTTTTAGCTAGCGTCTTTTCTGTCATGGTATTTTTTGTCTGCTCGATGTTTATTTTTCATCCGATATTTGACAAGGATGGATTGCAACTGCTTGCTATACGAGGCATGATGATTGCAGAAATAGTGTTGTATATTTTTACGTTATTTTTCTTGTTTTATTCGATGAGCGCTTTTTTACAGGCACGTTCAAAGGAATTCGGCGTGTTGATGCATTTGGGAATGTCAAAAAAGCAACTGAACAAGTTAATTTTTTTCGAAATGCTCATTATTGGAACAATTTCAACTGTAACTGGAATCGTTTTCGGTTTTGCGTTTTCTAAATTCTTTTTTATGATCGGCCGAGAGATTATGGAATTAGATGCGTTGCCCCTCTATGTTTCATGGGAGCCCTTTTTGCTGACGATTGCGGCATTCGCTAGTCTGTTTGTCATTATATCCTTTGTCAGCGTCGGGTTTATTCGGACGAAGCGAATCGTCGATTTGTTGCAAGGCTTTTGGAAGGTCGAGGAAGAGTCGAAATCTTCTACTGTGCTAGCGATTATGGGTATTGTCTTTTTAGCTTCTGCCTATACATTTGCGGCAAATGTATCAGATCAAACAGTGTACCAAATGGTTTTTATCGTTCCGCCACTTGCGACTTTCGGTACGTATCTCTTTTTCACGCATACACTTCATTTTTCCCTGCAACTATACAAACGAAAAAAGATTGTATATTGGAAAAAAACGCGCTTAGTGTCGTTGGCCGAGGCTTCAGTTAAATTAAAAGACAGTGCTCAAATGTTTTTTATTGTCACTATCGTTTCGACGGTAGCTTTTTTGACAGTCGGAACTTTGGCGTCTTTTATGTCTTATACAGGAGATTTCCGTGAATCAAATCCATTAGGCCTTGTTTATATTTCGTTTGACGACAATGAGTTGGAAGAAGAGCATATCGACAGACTAGCGAGCCAATTAAGAGATGAGCAATTATCCTACGATATGGTCGAATTGACGGTCAAACGTCAAACCTCAGCGGCTACTGGAAACGACGTCGATATTTTAGCGCTGTCCGAATTTAATCGCTTAGCAACAGCGCTTGATTTTGAACCAGCGCAATTGCAGCAAGGAGAAGGGCTATTTGTACCATTTTCATTAGATTCTTTAAAAGAGTTGCAAAGTGCTAGCGTCGATACCGTATTGCTCGAAAGTGATGTACCTTTATCGCTTCGTTCAACGTATCCGCATGTTGTGTTTCCAATTCACACATTAAACATCAATACGATTGTTGTTAGTGACGCCGATTATCGAGCCATCGATCAACCGCTACTAGGCTACGAAGCTGGAAAATCAAATTTCTCTTACTATGCCTTTGATGTATTAAATTGGACAGAAACAATGAATATTGGCAATCGGTTAACGGCGATAGTTGATGAGGCAGTGGAAACTGCCAATTTTAGTGACGTTAATTTTTTCTTTGAAAATCCTGGCGCCGATTATCGGTGGTTTAAATCTTCTTTTGCTTTGTTGTTGTTTATCGGAGTTATGGTAGCAGCTGTCTTTTTGTTGGCAGCAGGGAGCTTTATCTACTTTAAATTGTATACAGGTCTTGAACGGGATCGTAAGCAATATAAATTGCTAACTCGTCTAGGGATGACTGACAAAGAGCTAGGGAAAATTGTGAACCGGCAACTTATTCCTCAATTCTTTTTGCCGTGGTTACTTGCTTTACTTCACAGTGCATTTGCGTTCATTTCGTTGCAAGTTGTATGGGATGAATTTGCTGAGTTGTCGATTCTTGGTGAAATGTCCATTGTGCTTGGCGGATTTACAGTGGCGCAAATTTTATACTTTTTCTTGATTCGTTGGCGCTATGTCGCTCACTTACAGGCACCGTAATTTTACGGTGCCTGTTGTATTGTCTGAAGATTTATTTTATAATAAAAATAGATTTAAATATGAATGAGTATTCATTCAACGCGAAAGAGGGATGAAGATGAATTTAATGACACGTGTTCATGAAATTTCACAACAGGATTCTGCAAAAGTCGCTTATAGCTTTATGGGGAAAGATACAAGCTATGGTGAATTTGATCAAACAGTTGCTGTTTTTGCTAATTCTTTACAAAGTTTAGGCGTAAAAAAAGGCGATCATGTTGCACTTCTTTTAAGCAATACGCCACATTTTTTAATTGCACTATACGCCACAATGCGCTTGGGAGCTACAAGTGTCCCCATCAATCCTATTTATAGCCCCGATGAAATCGCTTACATAGTCAATGATAGTGATGCAAAAGTAGTAGTAGCATTAGACGCCTTACTTCCGCTCATAGAAAAAGCACATCAAGCACTGCCTTTTGTAGAATCGTATATTATTTGTGAAACAGATCCATCGACACAAGAGAAAATGATGCAATTGCCTGAAGCTGTTCAAAAGAAGGTGTATTCATTTACAAATCTGTTGGCTCGTTCAACAGCAACTAATACTTTTGCAGAAGTTGCAGCAGATGATAATGCCGTCATTTTATACACATCGGGTACCACTGGAAAGCCAAAAGGCGCACTACTGACACATCAGAATTTATATTCAAACGCACGTGATGTTGGAGCGTATTTGCAAATTGGTGGAAATGATCGGGTAGTAGCAACTTTGCCAGTTTTCCATGTATTTGCATTAACAGTAGTAGTTAACGCACCATTATTACAAGGTGCGACAATTGTTTTGATTCCACGCTTTCATCCAAAAGAAGTGTTTGATGCGATTAAAACACACAAAGCAAGCGTTTTTGCTGGCGTACCAACTATGTTTAACTTTATGAACCAATTGCCAGACATTGACCCAGCGGATTTTGCGTCTATTCGTCTTGCGGTGTCAGGAGGTTCCGCAATGCCGGTTGCTTTGTTGCATAGTTTCGAAGACAAATTCAATGTGCGTATTTCAGAAGGCTATGGCTTATCTGAAGCATCACCAGTTACGTGCTTTAACCCGATTGATCGTGAGCGTAAAGCGGGCTCAATTGGTACTTCCATTATCAATGTAGAAAACAAAGTGGTTAACGAATTAGGTGAAGAAGTAGCAACAAACGAGGTGGGTGAATTGATTGTTCGTGGACCGAACGTCATGAAAGGTTATTACAAAATGCCTGAAGAAACAGCTTCAGCAATTCGTGATGGCTGGCTTTATACGGGTGATTTAGCACGTGTTGATGAAGAAGGGTACTTCTATATTGTAGACCGCAAAAAAGATATGATTATCGTCGGCGGTTACAACGTTTATCCACGAGAAGTGGAAGAAGTGCTTTTTGCTCATCCTGCAATCTTAGAAGCCGCAGTTGTCGGTTTACCGGATCCAGACTTCGGTGAAGAAGTTAATGCTTATGTAGTATTAAAGGATCCAGCGGTTTCTATAGAAGATCTTAAAGCTTATTGCACAGAGCATTTAGCAAAATACAAAGTGCCAAGACAGTTTGAAGTTCTTAAAGAGTTGCCGAAGAATACAACTGGGAAAATTTTACGGCGATCGCTAAAAGACCAAGCGATGCAGAAATAAGGCAGTGCCAGATTAAGTATAAGAAAGAGGTTCCGAGATTGAATCGGAGCCTTTTTTATATGGCTATCACATACCTTATCTTCTTTCTGCATCGTCGTTTGTGGTAGACTTTGATTGGTAAAACTGGTGGTTTTCATTGGTGAGCAATAAACGCGTAAAGGAGTATACAAAGTGGTGAAAAAAGTAGTAGAAAGTAGCGATTTAACGAAATTGATTTCAGTGACAGATCCTCAAATTTCACCGGATGGAAAAAGAGTAGTTTTCGTCCGTACGCAAATAGACGAAAAGGAAAATACGTACACAACGCATCTGTATCATATCGACTTAAAAACGGGGCAACAAAGTCAGTGGACAAATGGCGCAGGAAGAGTCCTTTCCCCGCGGTGGTCAACTGATGGAACAGCTGTCGCTTTTTTATTCGATCGAGGAAAAGAAAAGCAATTGTTTGTATTATCAATCGCTGATGGAAAAATGAACAGGTTGACCCGTTTTGAGAATGGGGTAGATCGATTCGAATGGGCACCTTGCGGAACAAAAATTTGGATTAATGCCGCAGTGAAAAAAGAAGATACGCAGTCACAAAGCTACAGTCAAATTGGCTTAGTAGATCATGAATCGAAAAGTGTGGAATTTGTGACACAAGGAAATTTCAATCATCATTTAAAAGCCGTTTCGCATGACGGTGAAAAAATAGTCTTTGGCTTGACCGGCAATCTACAAAAAAATCCTCATCAGCCTCTCTATTTGTACGATACTAAAACAGCGCAACAAACCATGCTGACAGAAGGGCAAGGGTATTTTAATGATGCCGCTTTTTCACATGACGATTCAAAAATCGCTTATACCGGTAGCATGCGTTATTACGGAGATGTAACCCATACTGAACTTTATATCGCAGACTTACTAACAAATACTCGCTTTTGTTTGACGGAAGGGATGGATGCACCTATTGGTGATTACGCAATTAGTGATTACAAGAAGGCAGTTGCACCTGCCGTTGTCTGGACAAAAGACGATCATTTGTATTTCCAAGTATCGACGATGGGGGATGTGCGCTTGTACTTTGCGTCGCTTGATGGAATGATTTTCCCAGCTTCACCTGACATGGAACATGTGTATGATTACGATGTTTCACGAGACGGCGTCTATGCAGTTTTAGCCAGTAGCAATCCGATTCAACCGGGAGAGCTCCATCGTTTGACGATTACGACCGGTGAATATCAGGCGTTGACCTCGTTTAACCAAAAGTTTATGGAAGATACTGAGTTGGTCCAAGCACAAACTACCTTTACAACAGGTTCGATTGATGTGGTTCATGGCTGGCTAATAAAACCTGCTAGTTTTGAGGAAGGTCAGAACTATCCCTTAATCATTAAAGTTCATGACACCCCTCATGAGATGTTTGCCAACACCTTTTCTCTGGAAATGCAACTTTATGCAGCGAGCGGTTTCGGCATTTTCTACGTCAATCCAAGCGGTAGTCAAGGATATAGCCAGGAATTTGCGGCTGCAAGCCGGGACTTTACTTATAAAGACCTTCTGAGCGCGATCACGGATACTGTGGAATCGGCTGACTGGATTGATGTTAGTCGCATAGCTGTGCTGGGTGAAGAAGTCGCAGAACAAGTAACTCTGAAGTTGAAAAGCATGAATATCGCAACAACATTCGTTCATTTTCCAGATTTATCACGTACAGACACTCCAAACCACCGGATTGCTCGTTTAGAAAAAATTGTGAATTGGCTAGCAGATAACGTGTGAAAATCAAAAAACGGAGCAGCTATTTTTAGCCGCTCCGTTTTTTATCTACCTTTAAATATGGGTTTTCTTTTTTCGCCAAAAGCAGTTAGCGCTTCAACTCGATCTTCTGTGGGGATAGTGATTTCATAGGCCTTGCGTTCGATGTGCAGGCCTGTTTGTAAATCCGTATTCATGCCATTCTTGATGGCGAATTTTGCCTGTTGAAGAGCAATTGGACCATTGGCAAGAATCGCATCAGCAAAAGCCGCTGTCACGTCGGCAAGCTCATCACGTGCTGCTACACGTGTTACTAATCCATATGCCAGTGCTTCAGTTGATTTTAGACGACGAGCAGTCAAAATCAGTTCTAG
This sequence comes from Planococcus kocurii, assembly GCF_001465835.2. NCBI lineage: Bacteria > Bacillati > Bacillota > Bacilli > Caryophanales > Caryophanaceae > Planococcus > Planococcus kocurii. Next base: position 670,857 of record NZ_CP013661.2, on the reverse strand, counting down.
TGCTTTGGCTTCTCCAATTAAGCGAGGCAAACGTTGCGTCCCCCCAGCTCCTGGAATAATGCCGAGACTGGTTTCAGTCAGACCAAGCAATGTATCGTCTGCAGCAATGCGGAAATCGCAGGCAAGTGCCAATTCCATTCCGCCTCCAAAGGCAAAACCATTCATCATCGCGATGGTAGGTTGCGGCAAATTCTCAATTGTCGAGAACACTTCACCAATTTTAAAGATATTGCGTTTAACATGCTGTTCCGTTAAGTTTTTACGTTCTTTCAAATCTGCGCCCACACTAAAAGCCTTTTCTCCAGCGCCGGTAAATACCACTACACGGATATCTGGGTTGATGCGGATTGCTTCTACGACCTGTCCAAGTTCAAGAAGCATGTCATAGTTAAAGGCATTCATTGAATCGGGCCGATTTAAGGTAATAAAAGCTAAATTGTTTCGCTGTTCATAATGAATTGTGTCCATTTCCATCCCCCTTGTATCATTCCATCCATTAAAAACATATCACTTTTTGGACTATTTCGCCATCAGACTCTATAATGAAAAATATGGGAGGGACTGCATTTATGAATAAAATTACGTTTATCCGTATCTTCCGGATTGTTTGGCTAGCAGTTAAAATCTTTTTGCAAGTGACGTTTTTCCAAAAGCGAAATCGTGGAAAATGGACTCCACTAGTTGAAAAAAGATGGAATGAAATGATCACCAAACAAGCAAAAGAATACAAAAATCTCGCCTTAAAACTAGGTGGGCTAATGATTAAGTTAGGTCAGTTCCTGTCGACACGAGCAGATATTATGCCGCCCTCATTTCTTGCGGAACTAGAAGGATTAACAGATCGTGTGCCATCTGTTTCAAGAAATAGCATCGTTTCGGTGTTAGAGCAAGAGTGGAACACCGTTCACACCGATTATTTAGATAACTTATCTGATTCGGCTGTCGCTTCAGCTTCTATTGGTGAAGTGTATAAAGCGGTATTGAAAAATGGTGTAGAGGTTGCTGTGAAAGTTCAGCGGCCGGGAACAGATCGTATTTTACGCGCAGACTTTAAGGCCATTCGCATAGTCATTTGGTTGGCTGAAAAATTTACGCCGTTCACAAAACAAATTGATTTTAACTTATTGTATATAGAAATGACTGAAACCATTGGCGCAGAGTTGAACTTCTTGGGAGAGCTTCAAAATGGTCGTGCTTTTGCCGATCGGTTTGACGCAATGGAAGGCGTTCGCATTCCGTTGTATTTCGATGAATACACGACACGTCGTGTATTAGTTATGGAATGGATTGAAGGAGCACGTATTACAGATTTAGCATTTATTGAAAAGAATGAGTTAGATCGTCATGAAATTTCAGAGCGCTTGTTTATTTTGTTTTTAGAACAAGTTTTATACGGCGGACAATTTCACGCAGACCCTCATGGAGGAAACATCTTGTTAGAACCGGATGGTGGCATTGTCTTAATTGATTTTGGGATGATTGGCAATATAACACCAAAAGATTCTCAAGCAGTGTTACGTGCAGCAGAAGGAATTATTTTTAAAAATTATGATCAAGTATTAGATGCACTAGAAGATTTGCGTTTCTTATTGCCGCAGGCGGATCGCGCCATTTTAGGAGATGCCATTTCACGGCTAGTCGCAGCTTATGAATCGAACGAACTGTCACAGATGGATAGTTTTGTTGTTGAGCGGATTCTTACTGATATGCAAGAAATCGTTCGAACTCAACCGGTTCAATTGCCGGCAGAATTTGCTTTTTTTGGTCGTGCTGTTTCTATTTTTGTTGGCGTCTTGCACGTATTAGATCCAAAAGTAGATTTATTAGCACTTGCCCGTCCTCGAATATTGGAGTGGGCAGCTTCGCAGAAGGAAGGCAAAGGAATCTTCGGAAAAGAAGATATTCTACGCTGGGTATTGAATGCAACGGGGCCACTGCGAATCTTTCCGCAAAAAGTCATTAATTACCTGGAAGAGCCTGAACGTCTCCGCCGTTACATTGAAAATCGAGATGGCCGAGAGCGTGAATACCGTCGTGATCTGCAATCAAGAATGTTTGCTGGAATTTTCACCATCATTTCTTTCGTTGGAATTTCAGTGTCAGTCTGGTTTTGGAACGAACCGTACATGTGGGTCTCATCCGTATTTTTTGTAGGATCGCTGTGGGCTTACCGATCGATTAAATAAGAAAAGCAAAAACGCGCTCCAAGCGGCGTTCTTTGCCGCACAACAGGGTGACTTACATCCCGAAGAGCTAAGCCAGAGTCTAGATTCTACGAAAAAAGAGTTGCCGACCCAAGTCAGACATTGTGACTTGGGTCGGCAACTCTTTTTGGTATAAATAAGGACTGGTGGTAACATGAGTATTTCTGGAGCTAGTGGGTGGAGCAATAAAGCTTGTGTAGTAAAAAGCGAGGGAAGCAGAGCTCCTTACGCAATCATACTCGATAAATCAAGAAAGTTGTACATGATTATAGAAGAGACTCTTTTCCAGCAGAATTTTCACAGCCTCAAAACTAATCGAGTGGCTGCTGTTTGCGGGACAGAAATGTTCGTTTTGTTACGTAAGCCATCGGTTGGTTATGGACACGCTGCGCCTTTTTAAAATAGCGGCGGAGAGAACCAGCAAACGAATGCTGGTTTCGCAAAGCGATAGGCGATACATCCAAACAAACGGTTTCACTATTGCTTAAATAAACAATGCTGCCTTTTCCGCTGCTGTCACTTTCTATCAAATCGATTGCATCGTAATTAAACCACACACATTCTTTGTTTTTTGGAGAGTGAGTCGGAAAGAAAATGAGCGGATTGCCATAATACTCGCCAATAATAACCGGGGGCTTATGCTTTACGCCAACTGCTTTTTGAGCGTAGAGTGTAGCACTTTCTAAAGAAGCGCGATAAAACCGACAAGATGTTGTAACTGTTTTGTAAACAGCTTCTTCAACGACAAGCTCGCTGCGATTTTCAATGACACGCGTCCACGTTCGATGACCATCTGGATAAGGCAAAAGAGCATAGGTGTTCGTACAAATAGTATATGATGACGGCCGATGATTCTTTTTACTCATGAAGAAAAACCCCCTAAATTTACTTTACATACCTTATTATAATAAAAAATGGAAATTCTGCAATATGCATTAGATTGAAAATAAAATTTTTTCTATTTAATCATAATTTTCAAATAAATATTGATTTATTCTATTCGTGTCATGTATACTAATGAAAAGCATTCGGGGTGAAGTAGAATGGAAAACTATTATTCTTATGCTGATTTCATGAAGGCAATGGCTCAAACAAAAAAAATTACGGAAGCGGAAAAGCTGCTGAATGATATTTACTTGGATTTGTTCTTAAAGCATGTTCACCGCTCCCAGCAAGAAGAACAGCTGATGACACTCATCGATGAAGCCTTGGACAATCATGATCAAAAAGCGTTCACCAGATATACTGCACAATTGCAAACTTTAAATTACGAAGAAACTGAATAAATAGCTGCCTAAGAATGGCCGTAAAAAAGGGGATTTAGAGCTAATCTAATTCCTCTTTTTTTTATGTCTAATAAAAAGCAAATTCGGTTATTTTTTGAGTATCTTCACATAAAAAACATACGTTCGCTTTTTGTTAGGGGTTTTTTAGGGCATATGTTAAAGTAGAAGTATTGAAAGAATGGGAGGACGCCTTGCTATGAAACAGGAATTTAATCTTCAAGCCCCTTACGAACCCGCTGGCGATCAGCCTCAGGCTATTGCTGAACTGACACAAGGCATCATTAGTGGCAAACGCTGCCAGACCTTATTAGGTGCTACTGGTACAGGGAAAACCTACACGATGTCAAACGTCATCCAGCAAGTTAAAAAACCAACATTAGTTATGGCCCACAATAAAACATTGGCAGGCCAGCTTTATAGCGAATTCAAGGAATTTTTTCCCGATAATGCAGTTGAGTATTTTGTTAGTTATTATGACTATTATCAGCCAGAAGCTTATGTGCCTCAATCAGATACATTTATCGAAAAGGATGCAAGTATAAATGATGAAATTGATAAATTACGCCATTCTGCCACGAGTTCGTTATTTGAACGGGATGATGTTATCGTTATTGCGTCTGTTTCATGCATCTATGGTCTTGGTTCGCCAAAAGAGTACAGAGAACTCGTGGTTTCCCTTCGAAAAGGAATGGAAATTGAACGCAATCAGCTATTGAGAAAGTTAGTTGACGTTCAATATGAGCGCAATGATATTAATTTTATTCGTGGAACATTCCGTGTTCGTGGAGACGTAGTGGAGATTTTCCCAGCATCCCGTGACGAAAGATGTTTACGCGTTGAATTTTTTGGCGATGAAATTGATCGAATTCGCGAAGTCGATGCGTTAACAGGTGAAATTATCGGTGAACGTGACCATGTAGCAATTTTTCCAGCATCTCACTTTGTTACACGCGAAGATAAGATGGTTAAAGCAATTGAAAATATTGAAATAGAATTAGAGGAACGTTTAAAAGAAATGCGTGCAGAAGACAAATTACTGGAAGCGCAAAGACTTGAGCAACGAACGCGCTACGATTTGGAAATGATGCGAGAGATGGGTTTTTGTTCGGGTATTGAAAACTACTCCCGTCATTTAACTCTGCGTCCTGCGGGGGCTCAACCGTATACGTTAATTGATTATTTTCCAGAAGATTTTCTACTAGTAGTGGATGAAAGTCACGTAACCTTACCGCAAGTAAGAGGCATGTTCAATGGTGACCAAGCACGTAAAAAAGTGCTAGTTGATCATGGTTTCCGCTTGCCTTCTGCTATGGATAATCGACCGTTAACTTTTGATGAATTTGAAAAGCATATTAGCCAAGCGGTCTTTGTATCCGCAACACCAGGTCCTTACGAATTGGAACATACCCCAGAAATGGTTGAACAAATCATTCGTCCGACAGGTCTATTAGATCCAACAATTGAGATTCGTCCAATTGAAGGCCAAATAGATGACTTGATGGATGAAATCCGCAAACGTGCGGAAGTCAATGAGCGTGTACTAGTAACGACGTTGACGAAGAAAATGTCGGAAGATTTAACAGCTTACCTAAAAGATGCCGGTATCAAAGTGAATTATTTGCACTCGGAGATTAAAACACTTGAACGTATTGAAATTATTCGAGAGTTGCGGATGGGCGTTTACGATGTATTGGTGGGCATTAACTTGCTACGTGAAGGATTGGATATTCCAGAAGTTTCACTAGTCACCATTTTAGATGCTGATAAAGAAGGGTTCTTGCGTTCTGAACGGGCATTGATTCAAACGATGGGCCGGGCAGCTAGAAATTCAAATGGTTGTGTCATTATGTATGCAGACAGAATAACAGATTCCATGCAAAGAGCGATGGATGAGACGACGCGACGTCGGACCATTCAAGCTGAATACAATGAAGAACATGGCGTAACGCCGATTACGATACAGAAGAAAATCCGTGACGTCATTCGTGCGACTAATGCAGCAGAAGAGTCAGAGGAATACATCTCTAAAGCAGTATCAGGCAAAAAACTCAAAAAAGAAGAGCGCGTAAAGCTGATCAGTTTGCTAGAGACAGAAATGAAAGAGGCGGCAAAAGCACTCGATTTCGAACGTGCCGCAGAACTGCGTGATACAGTTCTTGAATTGAAAGCGGAAGGATGATGCAAGTTGAGAAATCAGGAAATACGGATACAAGGCGCGCGTGCAAATAATCTAAAAAACATTGATGTGGTGATTCCACGTGACAAGCTTGTGGTTATGACTGGACTGTCAGGATCCGGTAAATCTTCGCTTGCATTTGATACGATTTATGCGGAAGGACAGCGGCGATATGTTGAATCGTTGTCTGCTTATGCACGCCAGTTTTTAGGACAAATGGATAAGCCTGACGTTGATTTAATTGAAGGATTGTCACCGGCTATTTCGATTGATCAAAAGACCACGAGTAAAAATCCGCGTTCTACAGTAGCGACAGTTACGGAAATCTATGATTACATGCGGCTCATGTATGCACGGATTGGTAAGCCGATTTGTCCAAATCATGGTATAGAAATTTCTTCTCAAACCATTGAACAAATGGTAGATCGCATCGTGGAATACCCGGAACGTACCAAAATGCAAATTTTAGCTCCAATTGTTTCTGGTCGAAAAGGAACTCACGTCAAGTTACTTGAGGACATTAAAAAGCAAGGGTATGTCCGGGTGCGCGTGGACGGGGAACTAATTGATCTCGATGACGACATTGCACTAGATAAAAATAAAAAGCACAACATTGAAGTTGTTATTGATCGCATCATCATTAAAGAGGGCATTGCGCCACGTCTAAGTGATTCTTTAGAATCAGCCCTTCGGCTAGCAGAAGGCCGTGTTTTAGTAGATGTGATGGAGCAAGAAGAATTGCTGTTTAGTGAGCATCATGCCTGCCCGATTTGTGGATTTTCTATTGGTGAGCTTGAACCGAGAATGTTTTCGTTTAACTCACCTTTTGGTGCATGTCCAGAATGCGACGGTTTAGGGATAAAGCTAGAAGTTGATCCTGAATTGGTCATTCCAGATTGGACTGCCACGTTGAACAAAGGAGCAATTGTTCCTTGGCAACCAACCAGTTCGCAATATTATCCGCAACTTCTAAAAGCGGTTTGTCAGCATTATAAAATTGATATGGACATTCCAGTAAGTGAATTGCCAGAAGAGCATATTAACATTATTTTACGCGGTTCTGGAAACGATAAAATTCGTTTCCGTTATGAAAATGACTATGGTCAAATTCGAGACAATCACATTAATTTTGAAGGTGTCCTTTCCAATGTGGACCGTCGTTATCGTGAGACATCTTCAGATTATATCCGTGACCAAATGGAAAAATACATGGGTCAGCAAAGTTGCACAGTTTGTGAAGGCTATCGTCTAAAGCCTGAATCGCTGTCAGTGAAAGTAAATGGTCTTCATATCGGAACCGTCGCTGAATTTTCGATTGTCGAAGCCAATCAGTTTTTCGATCAGCTCGTATTGTCAGAAAAAGATATGCAAATTGCCAAACTGATTTTACGGGAAATTCAAGAACGCATTGGTTTTTTGATCAATGTTGGACTGGATTACTTAACGTTAAGTCGTGCATCGGGAACTTTATCCGGAGGAGAGGCGCAGCGAATCCGCCTAGCAACTCAAATCGGATCAAGACTTACCGGTGTACTTTATATACTCGATGAACCATCCATAGGTCTTCATCAACGAGATAATGATCGATTGATTGAGACTTTGAAAAGTATGCGAGATATTGGCAATACCTTAATTGTCGTAGAGCACGACGAAGATACGATGTTAGCTGCTGATTATTTGATTGATGTTGGACCGGGAGCAGGAGCGCATGGTGGAGAAATTATTGCTGCAGGAACACCTGAAAAAGTAATGAAAAATAAAAAATCATTAACGGGTCAATACTTAAGCGGCAAGAAATTTATTCCCGTGCCTGCTGAGCGAAGAGTACCAAGCGACCGGAAAATCTCAATCCGCGGTGCGAATCAAAACAACTTGAAAAAAGTAGATGTCGATATTCCACTCGGTTTATTTACAGCAGTGACTGGGGTTTCAGGATCAGGTAAAAGTACGCTCATTAACGAAATTCTGTACAAAACATTGGCTCATAGATTGAATCGTGCGAAAGCCAAACCAGGACATTTTGATCTAATTGAAGGAACTGAAGAATTGGAAAAAGTTATCGATATTGACCAGTCCCCAATTGGTCGGACGCCACGTTCAAACCCAGCAACCTACACAGGTGTTTTCGATGATATCCGTGATGTTTACGCCACAACGAACGAAGCAAAAGTTCGTGGCTACAAAAAAGGCCGGTTTAGTTTCAACGTCAAGGGCGGTCGCTGTGAAGCTTGCCGTGGAGATGGTATTATAAAAATAGAAATGCATTTCCTACCGGATGTCTATGTGCCGTGCGAAATTTGCCATGGTAAACGTTACAACCGGGAAACATTGGAAGTGAAGTATAAAAACAAAAGCATTGCGGATGTTCTTGCGATGACAGTGGAAGATGGCTACGCATTTTTTGAAAACATTCCAAAGATCAATCGCAAGCTAAAGACGATTGTCGATGTAGGGTTGGGGTATATTAAGCTTGGCCAACCTGCGACTACCTTATCCGGCGGAGAAGCGCAGCGCGTTAAGTTAGCATCTGAGCTTCACAAACGTTCAAATGGTAAGTCCTTTTACATTCTGGACGAACCGACTACAGGTCTGCATGCAGATGATATTTCTCGGTTATTGGTCGTTCTGCAGCGGCTTGTAGAAAATGGCGATACAGTACTGACTATTGAACATAATTTAGATGTCATTAAGACTGCGGATTATATTATCGATTTAGGTCCCGAAGGTGGAGATAAAGGCGGCATGATCTTAGCTACAGGTACTCCCGAGGAAATCGCCGCTGTTGAAAATTCTTATACCGGAAAGTACTTGAAACCAGTACTGGAGCGCGACCGGGCACGTATGGATGCTGTCGTCAAAGGTGCAAGTCGCAAGAAAAAAACAGTTAAATGAAACTTTTTCTGCTAGTAAACGTATCAACATAGAAGAACCATCTGTTTGTAAGGGTAAGGATTTACTTATCGGCATTCAGACAAAGAGGAGGCCGCAATACATGCAAAGTGAAAAAGAACGCATTTTGGATATGGTTGAGAATGGTACGATTTCAGCACGTGAAGCAGTTGAGTTGCTGCGGGCAATTGATGGTAGTAGTTCATCGTCGAACGAGTCAAATTATGGCCGTAGCAACCAAAGAGACAAACCTAGCAAACGTGGATTTTTTAGACCAGAAGATATTGTTAAAAAAGTATCCAAAGATTTTTCAAAGAACGTTTCCAAAAACGTTTCCAAAAATGTGTCACGAGACTTTAATGATTTGGGTACACGAATGATGGACTTTATGCAGTCGTCTGTTGGCAAGTTAAAAACGATGGAATTTGACTCGCCATTCGGTGAAGCAGTTCAGTTTACTCATACATTTACAGAAAATATGACAGACTTGAACACCATCGTTGCGGATATCGCAAATGGTCAGCTGGAAATTTTCCCATCTCAAGACGGCTTGCTACGTGCAGAATGCAACGTTAAAGCATATCGTTCAGAGTCAGCAACACAAGCGAAAGAAGATTTTCTTGATAAGTTTGTTTTTATTGCCGACGATCAAAAGTTACGCGTCATCAGTGATTTGAAAACAACGCAAGTAAATGTGATCCTGTATGTTCCAGAAGCTTCCTATCAACATATTACAGCTCGCTTGTTCAATGGTGGATTCACAATGAAACGCATGAATGCTGCATTGATAAAAGTGAAAACAGCAAATGGTAAAGTGGATTTGAAAAATGTAGAGTTTGATGATGCTGAACTAGAAACGGCTAATGGTGCTATTCATGTTCAGGAAGCAAAAGGGAAAGTAGTGGAAGCAGAGACATTAAATGGCCGCATTTATATTGATGGCGATATTCAAACAATCGTTACTAAATCATTAAACGGCAATATTGTCGCTACAACAAGATGCAAAGAAGCTCGCAAACTTGAAACGAAAACCTTGGCAGGCAATGTAGAAATTTACATTCCAGCTCATTTGCCGTTAAAAGGTGAAGTTTCGTCAAACTTGGGCAAAATAGATGTCTTATTATCGGATATCGATTCTACGCACGAACAAGGACAATTCATGCAAAAATCGATACGTTTTTCAAAGCAAGGAACTGAACCAGCTGCAGCTCCGTTATTAGTCTATGGAGAAACCAAAACAGGTTCTGTCTTGCTACGCTATTTAACAATCGACTAAATAATAGATAAAACAAAAAGCCGGCACAGATTTCCTGTGCCGGCTTTTTAACGATTTTAGGTGACGAAACTACATTGTTATTTTAGAGGTGGATACAAACTTTGAAGAAAGCTGATGGATTGTTGGATCAATTGCTGAAGGACATCAAGGTCGATGTCTTCGGTTTTATTAATATAAATACAGGCTTTTCCACTTGTATGCTTGCCGAATTTCTCGAGTAGAGGACCGCGATTTTCATCACCAGTTGCAAAATACAAACTAATCTTCGCTTTGCGTGGAGAAAAACCGACAAGTGGCGCATCGCCTTCGTGTCCGGTTTTATAAACATAATGGTAAGAGCCAAAGCCAATAATACTGGGGCCCCACATTTTTGCGGAGTGACCGCTCGCCTTTTCAAATAGTTCCAGTAACTTATAAGCATCTTGACGTTTTTTTGGATGATCGACAGATTCGATAAATTCAATAACGTCGGCATCGGTTTCTTTTGTTTTTTGTTCGTACATAGCCCATTCCTCCTTCATGCAGATAGGTTTCACAAACAATGCATCGCTTTTTCTGCTTCGTCCCAAGAAACTTTATAACCTTTGCCTTTTGCGCAAAAAATAGAAGTGGATGTATAAAGAGGATCAGTGTTTTTTTCATAGCCAATCCGGTTGATTACTTGTTCTTCATTATGGCAGAAGTCATAACCATCAAATAGTAAACTGAGTGCGCCTTTGCCGTGGGTAAGTGCAGCAAATTCTGTGCTGTATTTCATAAATGTCGCTACGGGTACACGACCTTCGATGATCGTTTTGCTACCAATGGTTTCAGGAGTATTAAAACTACCATGTGCTTGCTGAACATCCGATAATACTTTTCCCATTTGCTCTAAACTTACTTTGATTTTAAAACGGTACATGGGTTCAAGTAGACGGTTTTGTGCTTGTTCAAGTCCTTGACGAAGCGCTCGAAAAGTTGCTTCCCGGAAATCACCGCCAGAGGTGTGCTCGTTGTGACCGCGTCCAGTTACAAGCGTTGCTTTAACATCGGTCAAAGGAGAACCAGTTAGTAAGCCATGATGGTCGCGCTCGTTAAGGTGATGCAAGATGAGGTTCTGATTTCCGACAGATAAAGCGTGAGCATGGCAGACGTTGTCTACCTGTAAGCCGCTGCCACGCTCACCCGGCTCTAGCTTCAAATGAACTTCAGCGTAATGGCGAAGAGGTTCAAAATGGCCATAGCCCATCACGGGTATGCTAATCGTTTCTTTATAGAGAATTTCAGGTTCCCCAAACTGGACGTGGTGGCCAAACCGTTCTAGAACTACTTGTTCGAGAACTTCTAATTGAATAATGCCCATTACTTGAATTTGGATATGCTGGAAATACTCGTTCCAAAAAACCGACAAAGAAGGGTCTTCAGCACCGAGAATTTGGAAACTTGATAGTACTTCTTTTGCAGGGAGAGACGCATCAAAAAGGACAATTGATTTCAATGTTGGCACTACTTCAGATTGGTTGTCAGTAGCATAATTCCCAATGACATCACCGACCATAGCCTCTGTCAATCCCGCTATCGCAAAAAGTTCGCCTGCCCTTGCTTGTTCAACCAGTTTAAATTTGTTGCCATTATAATTGCGGATTTGCGTCACTTTTTCTTCAAGCTGATTAGGACCATAAACGAGTTTATCACGAACCTGTAAAGTCCCGCTAAACGCTTTTAAAAAACAGATTCGATTGCCATTGTCATCGTGCCGAATTTTATAAATTCGTGCACCAAATGCTTGATCTTCTGAATAAGCACTAGTCGTTAATTGATCAAGTTGGAGCAGGAAATCTAAGATGCCGATATCTTGTAAAGCAGAGCCACTAGCACAAGGGAAAATCTGGTTAGCTGCAATCAACCGCTGAAAAGCCTCTATCCAGGTTTTTTTATCAAAACCAGTCTCGACATACTGCATCAGCAATTCTTCGTCTCGTTCAGCAATAAATTCAATGAGACTTTCGCTCAACTCACCATTGTGAAAGTTATTTGTTAGGTCACAGACATCTTCGGAAAAATTCAAACGAATGTCTGCTAAAACTTGAACGGCATCTGCTCCTTCGCGATCTGTTTTATTAACGAAGAAAAAGACCGGAATCTTATGTTTTTGAAGAAGCTGCCAAACGGTTTCAGTATGCCCTTCAATGCCATCAACTGCACTAATGATAATAACGGCGTAATCCATTACTTGAATCGAACGCTCCATTTCTGGAGAAAAATCAACATGACCAGGTGTGTCAATAAGAAAATAAGTAGAATCATTTAGTGTAAAGGTTGCCTGATCAGCAAAAATTGTTATGCCTCGGGTTTTTTCAATGGTGTGGCTATCGAGAAAAGCATTTTGGTGGTCGACTCGCCCGCGCTGCCGAATACTTTTCGTATGATATAACAGTTGTTCTGAAAAAGTAGTCTTACCGGCATCGACATGCGCAAGAATTCCAATCGTTTTGTTCATGTTGTCACCTCTTTATCTCTAGTTTAGCAGAATTTATATGCAATTATAAAAAAGGGAGTGTCCCATAAGTGTTTAAAATAAAACAGACAGAGAAAAAGTATCTTTTTCTCTGTCTGTTTTTTTGAATCGCGCCTCACAATTCCGAACTCGGTTTACTTTTTCAAGGTTCCAGAGGTGAATTCTTGGGAATGATTAATTTTCCTTTATAGAAGAACACACTTTCTATTGTGATTTTGCGTTATCGATGCCACTTTAAGAGCTGCTTTGACCTGTACTTTCAGTTTACAGAAATGCACTTTTTAAAGTTTTAAAGGGGTTGATGGGAATGGAAACAATGTGTGGTTAAGATGGTTCAACCGGTTGAGACTGTTCCCGCGAAAAGCGGCCTGTTCTGTTGCAAGAAAAAGAGGCTGCACTCAAAAGTCTTAGTTCATGACCTTTTGAGACAGCCCCGTTTTCATATAAGTGTAAAGTTCCCCCTTTACCGACTTGCTTCAAAACAAGCGATACCGAAACAGATTCCTTGTGCGCAGCGTTTTCGGTAAGCGGCTGACTTAAGTAATTCGACTTCTTCCTTGTGTGTCATAAAGCCGCATTCCACCAGAATAGCTGGCATATGGGTATCCCGAAGTACGGCGAAATCTGCTTGTTTAATCCCGCGATTTTTTCGTCCAGTTACTTGTATTAGTGACTGTTGGACTGCAGATGCTAGCATGTGTGTAGCAGGCTGAGGGTGGTTATAGGTAAACGTTTCTAGGCCATTTGTAGAGTTAAATGTATGCCCCACTGCGTTGGCGTGAATCGAGACGAATACATCTGCCTTCATACGATTTGCTAGGTTCGTGCGTTCGTGTAATGGAACATCAAAGTCATTTTGATGGCTGAAAAAGACAATATGTCCATCCAGTACCAATCGCTTTTTAACTTCTTCTGCTACGGCCACGTTAAAATGGAATTCTCTCAATTTGCCATCGGGTGAGCGCTTTCCAGGTGTATCTGGGCCGTGTCCGGCATCAATCATAATCTTCATTGGGATAGACCTCCTTTTGCAATCTATATAGGAAGGAAACATGACAAAGGGGACAAAAATCTTCAAATATATAGTTTCCATGTTAAAATAAAAGCAAACCGCATATAAAAATAATTGTTTTGATGAAAATTCAAAATAATGTGTGGATAGGAAGTGAGGAATACCAAATGGGACAAGTAACGACAAAACAAGTGATGAAGACGTTCGACTTGGAATTAATTAGTGGAGAAGAAGGCATTGGCCGTCATATCCCCATTAGCGATATTTCAAGACCAGGGTTGGAAATGGCCGGTTATTTCACCCATTATCCAGCAAATCGTGTGCAATTGCTCGGCAAAACCGAGCTTTCTTTTTTTTCTATGCTATCACCTAAAGAACGATTAGATCGTATGATGAAGCTATGCACAGACGATACGCCAGCAATTATTGTTTCGCATGGTGTACCAGTTCCAGAAGAATTGATCGCTGCTTCAAGCAATCGGCATGTGCCAGTCATGACGACTCCAATGTCAACGACTCGGTTTTCGAGTTTGCTGACGAACTTTTTAGAAAGTCAGTTAGCTCCTACGACGGCAATCCATGGCGTTCTTGTAGATATATACGGTGTTGGAGTGTTGCTGACGGGAAAAAGTGGTGTTGGTAAAAGCGAGACAGCTTTAGAACTTGTCAAAAAAGGTCACCGCTTAGTTGCCGATGACTGTGTAGAAATTCATCAAGAAGGTGAAAATACATTAGTAGGATCTGCACCTAAACTAATTGAGCATTTGCTCGAAATTCGTGGAGTCGGTATTATCGATATCATGACCTTATTTGGTGCGAGCGCTGTTCGCACATTTAAACGGATTTCTTTGGTCATTGATTTGGAAATCTGGGATCAAGACAAAACCTACGATCGATTAGGACTAGAAGAAGAAAAAATGAAGATTATTGATACACAATTGACGAAACTAACAATTCCTGTTCGTCCAGGTCGTAACTTATCGGTTATTATCGAAGTTGCCGCGATGAACTATCGTTTGAAACGAATGGGCGTTAACGCCGCCGAAGAGTTTTCGAAGCGTCTGGATGACGTGATTGCACAAGATACAAACTAAGCGAATGGGAAGGTGCACGACATGTTTGCAATATTAGCTTCAATAGATCCGACCGCTTTTTCACTCGGTCCGATTTCGGTTCAATGGTACGGTGTTATTATCGCTGTTGGTATTATCATCGCCTTTTTGGTAGGCCAGCGTGAAATGGTTAAGCGAGGACTGCATACTGAATTTTTAACTGATTTACTAATTTGGGCGGTACCGCTGGCGATTGTTGGCGCACGTATTTATTACGTAGCGTTCGAGTGGGAACATTACAAAGACAATCCTAGTCAAATTATTGCTATTTGGAACGGTGGAATTGCGATACATGGTGCCTTGATTGCATCTGTTATTGTCGCTTATCTGTTTACCAAAAAGCGTAATACGTCATTTCTGAAAGTGGCGGATATATTAGCACCAAGTATCTTAATCGGACAAGCCATTGGTCGTTGGGGTAATTTTATCAACCAAGAAGCACATGGCGGAGAAGTGTCACGGACTTTCCTTGAAAATCTGTTTATCCCTGATTGGATCATCAATCACATGTACATAGACGGGGCTTATTACCATCCAACTTTCTTGTATGAATCTATGTGGAGTTTAGTGGGAATTATTCTTTTGTTGCTACTACGAAAAGTAAATCTAGTACGTGGTGAAATGTTTTTCTTCTATATGATTTGGTATTCTGTTGGCCGCTTCTATATCGAAGGAATGCGCACAGATAGCCTGTATGTAATTGGTGAACTTCGTGCTGCACAACTAGTGTCAGTATTGGCTATTGTCATCGCTGTTGTATTCATCGTATACCGTCGTGTCACAATTAAAAATCCACCTCATTATAAGGATAACTAATTAGGAAAAGAGCGATCAGATGTCGACACTGAAAAATGGTTTGAAGGCAGGGTTGAAAACGACTTGGTCATTAGGGAAAATCATTTTCCCTATCACTTTGCTCGTCACCATGCTTCAATACACACCGGTTTTGCCTTTTGTTATCGATTTAGTATCACCCGTTATGGGCTTGTTTGGATTAAGCGGCGATGCGGCAATTCCACTGGTTCTCGGTAATGCGCTTAATCTTTATGCTGGAATTGCCGGCATCCTATCATTAGATTTAACGGTTAAAGAAGTTTTTATCTTGGCCGTCATGCTATCATTTTCACATAATATTTTCATTGAAACTGGCGTAGCGCTAAAAGTTGGCGTCAAGCTGTGGATCGTTTTAGTTGTCCGCTTTGGTCTAGCTGCGTTATCTGCTATTATCATTAATGTCTTTTGGAAAGGTGGCAGCGAGATGGCGCAATACGGTTTTGCGCCTGAAGCATCAGCTGTTCCTGAGAGTTGGATTGGGGTGATGCTAATCGGACTTGAAAAAGCTTCGTTTGGTGTTCTTCAGTTGGCGATGATTGTTATTCCATTAATGATTATGATTCAAATTTTAAAAGATAAACGATACCTTCAAAAAATATCCAATCTGCTCGGACCCTTAACTCGTTTATTGGGTGTTCAGAAAAACGCTTCGTTAACACTTGCTTCAGGACTGGTTTTCGGACTCGCTATGGGAGCGGGTGTGATGATTCAAGCTGTACGAGAAGATGGCGTTAGTAAAAAGGATGCGACACTGGTATTTATCTTTCTCGTTGCTTGTCACGCGGTAGTGGAAGACACATTAATTTTTATGCCATTAGGTATTCCAATCTGGCCGCTATTGTTAATCCGAATCGTTACGGCATTAGTACTAACGGTCTTTGTTTCTTATATGTGGCGTAGAGCGGAAGAAAAACAAAAGGAAGTGATTTCGACATGACTGCAAAAAAAATAAATACGCTATTATTCGATTTTGACGGAACTTTGCTCGATACCAATGAATTAATCATTCAAACTTTCTTAGCCGTCCTTGGTGAACATTATCCTGGTCGCTTTGATCGTCAAGATGCACTGGATTTTATCGGCCCATCGTTAACACAAACATTTGCAGCGATTGATCCGGACCGCGTGGAAGAGCTGACTGTTCAATACCGCGCGCTCAATCGTACGTTGCACGATGAACTAGTCGAAGAATATGATGGTGTCGCAGAAACCTTACGTTTACTGAAAGCGCAAGGAATGAAAATGGCAATTGTCTCGACAAAAAGAAGTGACACAATACGTCATGGCTTGAAGCTAATGGGCGTTAACGATGTGTTTGATGTGTTGGTTGGTCTGGATCATGTCACAAACCCAAAACCAAATCCAGAGCCCTTGCATTTGGCATTAGAGCAATTAGGTGCGTCTCACGATGAAGCCTTAATGATTGGTGACAATTCCCACGATATCGAAGGTGGTAAAAATGCAGGAGTTCGAACTGCGGGCGTGGCGTGGTCTGCAAAAGGAGAAGAATTCTTAGCCAGTTTTAATCCGGACTTTATGTTGCAGCATATTAGTGATTTACTGGAATTAACTAAAGAGGCTGTAAAATGAGAGACACACAACGGCATTTTGTGGAAGGGCCTAATTCACTTTGGCATATTTACAAAACAGTGCCATTCTGGAAAGTTGCCAAAAATTTCCTAGTGATTCAAACGGCTAGATATACGCCGTTTTTGCCTATGAAAAATTGGCTGTATAAAACGTTTCTCCATATGAAAATTGGAAAACACTCATCTTTTGCGTTGATGGTCATGCCGGATGTTATGTTTCCGGAGAAAATAACGGTTGGAGAAAACACCGTAATCGGTTACAATAC
Organism: Planococcus kocurii; assembly: GCF_001465835.2. NCBI lineage: Bacteria > Bacillati > Bacillota > Bacilli > Caryophanales > Caryophanaceae > Planococcus > Planococcus kocurii. The sequence continues at coordinate 653,716 of NZ_CP013661.2, read as the reverse complement.
AACGATTCTTGCACATGAATATTTAATAGATGAATATCGACTTGGCGACGTAGTGATCGGAAACCGCGTCATGATTGGAGCAAACACTACGATTTTGCCCGGCATCACGATTGGAAACGGCGCAATTGTTTCCGCTGCCACGCTCGTCCATAAAGATGTGCCAGCTGGAGCTTTTGTCGGCGGAAATCCGATGAATATTATTTATACAGCTGAACAAATGGCAGAGCGCCAAGCAAAATCCTGAAAGCAACGATTGCTTTCAGGATTTTTTTCGAGTATATCTCTTGACGGTAGATGGAACAGTGCGCTAAAATAAATATTACTTCATCACATTAGCGAACTAAAGTAAAATAACCAATATTAGGGAGTTTTATAAATGACTATACAAATGTTCGAGAAACCACTAGGCATGAGAGATGATTTCCCATTTATCGCAAAAAAGAAAGCGGAACTCCGTACAAATGGAACGTCTATTATTCAACAGGCAGGCTATGATTTGCTGCAAACACCTACTTTAGAATATTACGAAACCATCGGTAAAATTTCAGCAATTGCTGATAATGCGTTGTTTAAATTACTAGACAGCCAAGGTGAAACCTTGGTATTACGTCCAGATATGACTTCACCCATTGCACGCGTCGCTGCATCTAAGCTACTAAAAGAAAAGATGCCGGTACGACTTGGCTATTATTCAAATGTTTTTCGCGCTCAAAAACGTGAAGGGGGACGTCCAGCTGAGTTTGAACAGATGGGCGTTGAGTTGATTGGCGATGACTCTTTATATGCAGATGCAGAAGTTATTATTTTGGCATGGACCATTTTAAAAAATCTAGATATTGAGTCTAGCCGCTTTGTTATTGGACATACCCAATTATTGCAGTTGATTTTAGAGGATTTCGGTTTGGATCAGCAGCAAATTGAACAAGTTCGCAGTGCTTTCGTTTCCAAAAACAGTGTAGGCTTTGAAAGCTTGGTTCACCAGTTACCTATAGAAGCTTCTAGTCGAGAATCATTTATTGGTTTGATGTCCACTTCTACTGTAGAAGAATGGCAGCAATGGATTGATCCTCATAACGCCAAACAAAGTTCTTTATTCGAAGATATGAAAAAGCTGAAAACCATATTGGAGCGCAGCGGCTTAGCAGACGCGGTAACGTATGATTTGTCGTTTAACAGCCATATGACCTATTACACTGGCTTAGTATTTGAAGTGTATGCAACGGGCAGTGGGTTTCCACTTGGCAACGGGGGACGTTATGACGGATTAATGAAGCAATTTGGATTAGAGGTTGGTGCAACCGGCTTTGGTTTACGTGTAGATCGTTTACTAGAACTGATTTCAGCTGTTTCCGAACAACAAGACCATACATTAATCTTATTTGATGAACAACACGAAGAGCGTGCCTATGATGAAGCACAAAATCTTCGTCAGCAAGGAACCCGAGTCACATTGCAATTTGCACCAGCGGTTATGGCTCTTGACGAATTTAGTAAACATTTCAGCAAGGTTCTAAGATTGGAAGGTGTGAAGTAATGGATGCATTAACGATTGCCATGCCCAAAGGGAGAATATTTGAAGAAGCTTATGAATTATTAGTAAAAGCAGGCTATGATTTGCCAAAAGAACTCGATGATTCACGAAAATTGATCGTCGAAGCACCCAATGAAAATATTCGTTTTATTCTTGCCAAACCAATGGATGTTCCAGCTTATGTCGAACATGGAGTTGTAGACATTGGCATTGCTGGAAAAGATGTGATGCTTGAGCATGACCGAGATGTTTATGAATTATTAGATCTTGGTATCAGCCGCTGTTATATCGCAACTGCAGGTATGCCGGACACGCCGATGAATAAAGTATCTCCGCGTGTTGCGACTAAGTACCCGAAAGTAGCGTCGCAATATTATCGTGGCAAAGGCGAGCAAGTCGAAATCATCGAATTAAACGGTTCGATTGAATTGGCGCCAATGATTGGTTTAGCGGATCGTATTGTGGATATTGTCTCTACTGGTAAAACATTAAAAGAAAATGGCTTAGTTGAATACGAAAAAATTGTCGACATCACGTCACGTTTGATTGCAAATCCTGTAAGTTATCGCTTAAAGCAAAAACGCATTACAGAGCTAGTAGAAAGACTGAGAAAGCAGGCCATTTTATGAAAGTGACTCGTTTATCTTCAGGAATTTCCATCAGAAGAACGATTGCAGAAGGCACGGAACAGCAAGTTACAGCGGTAAAAGCGATTATTCAAGAAGTGAAAGATCACGGGGACAGAGCGATGTTTCGCTTTACAGAAAAATGGGATGGTGCTAAATTAACCTCTTTACGTGTGACAGAAGAAGAAATTTCGCAAGCAGTCGACCGTTTTGACCCGCAATTGTTAACGGACTTAACTGAAGCTGCGGCGAATATTCGGAAGTACCATGAAAGTCAGCAACAACAAGGCTACCGTTTAGATAACGATGATGGTTCGTATGTTGCACAGCGTGTTACAGCTATCGAGTCAGCTGGACTTTACGTACCAGGTGGCACAGCTGCATATCCTTCATCTGTGTTGATGAACGTCATTCCGGCACAAGTAGCAGGCGTATCACGCATTGTCTTAATTTCACCACCGAGTAAAGACGGCACATTGTCTGACGGAGTACTCGCATCGGCTCATATTCTTGGCATTACAGAAGTTTATAAATCAGGTGGTGCCCAAGCAATCGCAGCTTTAGCATACGGCACGGAATCTATCGCACCCGTTGATAAAATTACCGGTCCGGGCAATATTTTTGTTGCGCTTGCTAAACGAGAAGTGAATGGTGACGTGGCGATTGATATGATTGCTGGACCAAGTGAAATCGCGATAATTGCGGATGATTCCGCATATGCTGATGAAGTGGCAGCTGATTTATTGTCACAAGCAGAACATGATCCGATGGCGAGCGCTGTGTTATTAACGACTAGCGAACAATTGGCTGATGCGGTTTCTAAAGAAGTAAAGCGTCAATTAGCAAACTTGCCTCGTCAAGCCATTGCGAGTCCAGCGATGATAAATCACAGCATGATTTATCTAGGGCAAACGGTAGAAGAGCTGATTACAGCCGCCAATCAACTAGCGCCTGAACATTTGGAAATTATGACAGAAGATGCAGAATCAGTCGCGGAGAAGATTCGCCACGCCGGTGCCATTTTTATCGGAAGGTTTTCGTCTGAACCAATTGGCGATTATTTTGCAGGAACGAATCACGTATTGCCAACAAACAGCACGGCACGTTTTTCGAGTGCTTTATCTGTTTATGATTTTATTAAAAGAACCAGCATTATCCGTTATAGCGAACAGGCTTGGCAAAACAATAAAGAAAAAATTGCTCGTCTAGCACGTCTTGAAGGATTAGAAGGCCATGCGCGTGCAGTCGAATCGCGGTCGTGGGAAAAGGGGAACCGATTATGAGAAAAGCTGAAATCAAACGCAATACCAATGAAACCAAAGTAGCCATCAAATTTTTCTTAGATGGTGAAGGGAAATCGGTAATTGATACAGGTGTTCCATTTATGGATCATATGCTGGATTTGTTTATTAAACATGGCTTATTTGATGGCGATATTACGGCAGATGGCGATACGCACATCGATGACCACCACACTACTGAAGATATTGGCATTGTTTTAGGTCAAGCTGTTAAAGAAGCACTTGGCGATAAAAAAGGCATACGTCGCTACGGCAACGCATTTGTACCAATGGATGATGCGTTAGCTCAAGTAATTATTGATTGTTCAAATCGCCCACATCTGGAATTCCGTAGTCAGCCGCTGACTGAAAAAGTAGGAACGTTTGATACGGAATTGATCCAGGAATTCCTTTGGAAATTTGCGCTAGAATCAAGGATGAACGTCCACGTTATCGTTCATTACGGAAAAAATACGCACCATATTATCGAAGCAATCTTTAAAGCGCTAGCACGTGCGCTTGATGAAGCGACGATGATTGATCCACGAGTTAAAGGTGTACCATCAACAAAGGGGTTGCTCACATGATCATTGGCATTATTGATTACGGCATGGGCAACTTATTCAGTGTCGAGCAAGCGTTAAAAAAGCTGGAATGTACAGTGATTGTATCCGATGACCCTGCGGTGCTGCTCGAAGCAGAAGGGATTTTGCTGCCAGGAGTCGGTGCTTTTCCAGATGCTATGGAGTTGTTAAATGACAAAGGACTTTCAGGATTTATCCAATCATTGCCAGAAAAAAATATTCCGCTTCTTGGAATTTGTCTCGGTATGCAGTTGTTATATGAAGATAGTTCGGAAGTGAAACCGACAAAAGGTTTGGGGTTACTGACAGGACAAATTCGTCGTTTTGAAAAAGGCACATACCGAATTCCTCATATGGGCTGGAACCGTTTGGAATTTTCGCATATGCCGTATTGGTTAGAGGATGTATTAAGTGATACGCACGTGTACTTTGTACATTCTTTTTTAGCGATAAATACAAAGCAGCAAGAAGTTTTAGCTACAGCAAGCTACGGAGGCCTCAACGTTCCGGGAGTAGTCGGGACAGGTTTGATAACGGGTATGCAATTCCATCCAGAAAAATCAGGTGATTTTGGCCATTATTTATTAGAACAATGGATTTCAAATGTTAGGAGGAACCTACATGTCTAAGTTTCAAATCTATCCTGCGATTGATTTAAGGGATGGCAAATGTGTACGCCTATTTCAAGGAGATTATACTCAGGAAACCATCTACGGAGATTCACCAGTCGAAATGGCTCGGAAATTCGTAGAAGCTGGTGCAGAGTGGATACATATGGTCGACTTAGACGGTGCCAAAGACGGCATCCGCATTAACGATCAAGTGGTCATTGAAGCCGCAAAGCTCGGTGCTAAAGTACAAGTCGGCGGAGGCATTCGAACTCGTGAAGATATCCAGCATTATTTATCAAATGGTGTAGCACGTGTCATTATCGGCAGCCTAGCAATCCGTAATCCGGAACTTGCTGTATCGTTTATTGAAGAATTTGGAGCCGACCAAATTGTGATCGGTATTGATGCGAAAAATGGCATGGCTGCAACAGAGGGCTGGATCGAGACATCTGGACAAGCAGCGACAGAAGTAGCGGATTATTTCGCGCAAAAAGGTGCAAAACATTTTATCTATACAGATATTGCAACAGACGGCACGCTCGCAGGACCAAATATTACCGCCAATAAATCGTTGGTGGGTGCTGAATCAGCACAAGTCATTGTTTCAGGTGGCATTGGTTCGCTAGAAGATGTACGAAATGTTAAAGAAGCATCTGCGCAAAGTAACATCGCAGGTGTTATTATAGGGAAAGCACTTTATGAAAAACGTTTTACGCTGGAGGAGGTTTTGTCATGTTGACAAAACGCATTATTCCCTGTCTTGATGTAAAAGAAGGACGTGTCGTCAAAGGCGTTAGTTTCGTTTCGCTGCGTGATGCGGGAGATCCTGTTGAATTGGCTCGTTTTTATGATGAGCAAGGGGCGGATGAATTGGTGTTTTTGGACATTTCGGCTTCTCACGAAGGCAAGGAAACGATGGTCGAAGTCGTGAAAATTGTTGCAACAGAACTGTCGATTCCGTTTACAGTAGGTGGCGGTATTCGCAGTCTTGATGACATGAAACGTTTGTTGCGCGCCGGAGCTGATAAAGTCTCTTTAAACACAGCTGCCCTTGACCGTCCTGAGTTGATCAAAGAAGGCGCAGACTTTTTTGGTTCTCAATGTATTGTCGTAGCAATTGATGCTAAGAAAAATGGTGATAGCTGGGACGTTTACACACATGGTGGTCGCAACAAAACTGATTGGGACGCAGTTGAATGGGCAAAAAGAAGTGTTGAGCTTGGAGCTGGTGAACTGTTGTTGACGAGCATGGACAAAGACGGCTCGAAAGACGGTTTTGATTTGGAATTAACACAAGCTGTACGCGAAGCGGTAGAAGTACCGGTCATTGCCAGTGGTGGAGCAGGAAACAAAGAACATTTTAGCGAAGTCTTTAAAATGGTGGATGCTGATGCTGCTTTAGCGGCCTCTATTTTCCATTACAAAGAAACCAGTGTAGATGAGGTCAAGCAATATTTACGGAAAGAGGGAGTGAACGTCCGATGACAACCATACAATATGATCCAAGCGGGCTGATTCCCGTGATAATCCAGAATGCCGAAACAAAAGAAGTGTTAACTTTGGCTTATGCCAACGAAGAAGCCGTCCAAAAAACAATGGCTACAAATGAAACGTGGCTTTACTCAAGAAGCCGTAGTGAATTGTGGAACAAAGGTGCGACGAGTGGTAACACTCAAAAAGTGACGGCTGTGCGATTAGATTGCGACGGCGATTCGCTAATTTATGAAGTAATTCCAAATGGACCCGCTTGTCATACGGGTAAGGATAGCTGCTTTTTTGAAACCATTCATGGTGAGCGCAATGAATCTCCAGGCGATATGTTCGCACAATTGACCGCGTTAATCGAAGCGCGTGAAAAAGAAATGCCTGAAGGTGCGTATACGACTTATCTGTTTGAAGAAGGCATAGATAAAATTTGTAAAAAAGTAGGCGAAGAAGCAGCTGAAGTGATTATCGCAGCCAAAAATCGTGACGCTGAAGAGCTATCAATGGAAACAGCCGATTTGTTGTATCATGTGTTGGTGCTTTTACAAGAACAAAAGGTAAACTTTAACAAAGTGACCAATGTATTAAAAGAACGTCATGAAACAAAAGCGACAAGTAAATAATAGGGAAATATGCTATAATTACAGCATATTTGAGTATGGAGACGATGGAAATCGTCTCTTTTACTTTTTCGGAGGCATATTTTGGAGAATAAAAAAATAAATACTAAAAACGTATTGTCGTTTATTCCGACAGGAGAATTCTATTACAGAAAAGCGTTGAAAGAGCTTCAGCGTGAAAATTACTCAAAAGCACATAAGTATTTGCGTCGTGCTTCAGAGTTGAGTCCGAAAGATCCGCTCATTTTGACGCAATACGGAATTGTGCTAATGGAAATACAAGAGTTTGAGCAGGCAATGGATGTGCTGCATACAGCACATGAACTAGACTCAAAAGAACCCGACATTCTGTATTTTCTTGCTGAAGTCCATGCACATATGGGCTTGTTTTGGGATGCTCGAAAATTTGCTAAAAAGTACTTGGTTTATGAAACACAAGGGAAATATGCATCTGAAGCAATGGGAATTATTGATTTTGCCGAGCAAGAAGATTGGCAAAATTTTGATGAGGACGGGGACTTGCAGGACAGCGAACACCATTACCGACAGGAAAAAGCACGTCGAATGATGGAGCAAGGTGATTTTACCGGTGCTATTGAATTGCTTGAAAAGTTAATTGAAGGAAAGCCGGATTTTTGGGGAGCTTGCAATAACTTAGCTTTGGCTTACTTTTATATCGGAGAAGCAGAAATGGCGAAAGCGCTGCTTTACGATGTACTGCGGAGAAATACTGGCAATTTGCACGCTTTGTGTAATTTAGCAGTCTTTCATTACTATGAAAAAAACGCAGAATTGGATGATGTACTCGATTTGCTAAAAAAAATACAACCTTATGTATTTGAGCATCGCTATAAACTAGGTGCGACTTTTGCATTGGTTGGTAAATACAAAGAAGCTTATCGCTGGCTCAAAAGTTTGCAGAAAAAAGGCTTTGAAGGTGATGCAGCGTTTTACTTTTGGTTATCGCATGCTGCGTATCATTCAGGCCATGAAGACGCGTCAAGACAAGCTTGGGATCAATTGAAAAAAATGGACCCAGATAAAGACGGTTATGCGCCATGGAACGAGCATTCAGAAATGCCGCACGTCGATGCGCTTGAGCATGATCGAGATTATTTGGTTGGAAAACTGGATCACCAAAAGAAAAGTGAACGGTTATTCGGCTTGTTTTTGTTAGGCAAATCAGCACATAAGCAAGAAATTATTTCACACCCAAATTGGTTGGCATCTGATCAGCCTTCTGTTTTGGAAACTTTTGTTTTGGGTTATGCACTTGGTCATCCTTTCAAAGAAAGCGTTCCGGCTGAAAAGGCTTTTATGCGTGCGATGGAAGCAGCAGAACTTCTTTATGGCTCATATGGAATGGTGAAAAAACAGCAAGAAGAACTCTTTCAACTGTGGTTTTTACTGCTAGAAAAAGGCTTTAGCAGGAACTATGCATTCAAAAATCCCGCGGCTCTTGCTGCGGCTGCAGAATATATGATTCACTCTTCTAAAAATGAAAAAACCACAAAAAAAGAACTGGCGGATCAATTTGGTATATCGGTTGCTACGTTGACAAAATACAGTAAAGAACTAACTGTTTTCTTACCACACATCGAATCATAGGCATAAAAGTTGAAGCTTTCGCATGAATCTTATACGATTTAACTACTGAGAAATAGGAGGCCTAGTAATATGACTGAAGCAACTACAATTTTTGATGTAATTATTATCGGAGCAGGACCAGCAGGCATGACAGCCGCTGTTTATACATCTCGCGCGAACTTAACAACATTGATGCTAGAACGCGGTATTCCAGGTGGTCAAATGGCCAATACGGAAGAAATTGAAAACTATCCAGGATTTTCACACATTTTAGGACCAGACATTTCAACAAAAATGTTTGAACACGCAAAAAAATTCGGTGCAGAATATGCATACGGTGACGTAACCGAAATTATTGATGGCGAAGAATACAAAACCATTAAAGCCGGATCTAAAGAGTACAAAGCACGTGCAATTATTGTGACGACCGGTGCTGAGTATAAGAAAATGGGGATTCCAGGTGAAAATGAACTAGGAGGCCGTGGTGTCAGTTATTGTGCAGTATGTGATGGAGCTTTCTTTAAACAAAAAGAACTTGTCGTAGTTGGCGGTGGTGATTCAGCGGTTGAAGAAGGTGTTTACTTGACTCGTTTCGCGAGTAAAGTAACAATCGTCCACAGACGTGACGAATTACGTGCACAAAAAATTCTTCAAGATCGTGCTTTTGCAAATGATAAAATTGACTTTATCTGGAGCAATACAGTTAAAGAAATTCACGATGATGGCAATGGCAAAGTAGGTGCAGTTACGCTGGTGTCTACTGAAGATGGTTCTGAAAAAGAATTTAAAGCAGATGGTGTCTTTATCTATATCGGCATGCTTCCTTTAACAAAACCATTTGCTGAGTTGGGCATTTTGAATAAGGACGGATATATTGTAACGAACGACAAAATGGAAACGACTGTTCCAGGGATTTATGCAGCAGGCGATGTTCGTGAAAAAACATTGCGTCAAGTAGTTACTGCGACAGGCGATGGCAGTATTGCCGCACAAGCAGCTCAACACTATATTGAAGAGTTAGTAGAGAAAATTAGCATGAAAGCACAAGCTTAATTAGTTTTTAACTGTTTTGTAACGTGGTTGTCATGAATAAGGTTTATAGTAAGAAGAGTAAATTGACCCCCTTTTTATAAAAGATTTTGTTGGGCTGTCTTTCGAGTAACTCGAAAGACAGCCTCTTTTTTTATTCTTTTGCATGACACGCCAGGATAGATGTATAATGGAGAGAGTTTACAATAGAGACGGAGTGTCGAATGTGCAGCGAATCGCGAATTTATTAGTCATTGAAAATGGACAAGTATTATTATTGAAAAAACCACGACGTGATTGGTATGTAGCGCCCGGTGGTAAAATGGAAGCCGGAGAATCGATTATCGAAGCTGCAGTCCGTGAGTTCAAAGAAGAAACGAATGCTACCCCAATAGGTACACATTTAAAAGGGGTCTATACCATGATGATTCAAGAACATGAAAAAACGGTGGATGAGTGGATGTTGTTTACGTTCGCTGCAAACCGCGTAATTGGAGAGTTATTTCAAGAAACGACCGAGGGGCTGTTAGAGTGGCATCCAGTAGAAGCGTTGGCATCTTTGCCAATGGCTGAAGGGGACCGGACCAATCTGCAATTTGCAGCTAACCAGCAAGGAGTTCAGTACGGGACATTCTACTATACGCCAGAATTTCAGCTGATCAAAGAAACCATCCAATCATCAATTGAAGAGGTGAATCATCCTAATGGAAAAGCATAAAGAAGAAACAGAGTTAATCATTATTACAGGCATGTCAGGTGCAGGTAAAACGGTCGCAATCCAAAGCTTTGAAGATTTAGGTTTTTTTACAATCGATAATTTGCCTCCCACGTTATTGCCAACGTTTATCAATTTGATGAGAGATTCGGGAAAATCGATGAAGCGCGTAGCTGCAGTTATGGATTTGCGCGGAGGCGATTTTTTTGATAGTTTAGTAGACGCAATTGACCACCTATCACAAGATCCGAATGTCTCCATCACGATTCTATTTTTGGATGCAGAAAACGAAACCTTAGTGAGCCGCTACAAGGAAACGAGAAGATCTCATCCACTGTCACCCGGTGGATTGGTTTTGGGTGGCATCAAAAAAGAGCGCGATATGCTGAGTGACCTTCAAGGGAGAGCACAGCATATATACAATACTTCTAACATGAAGCCTCGCCAACTAAAAGAACGAATCATCGCCGATTTTTCATCAAAGACCAGTAATGTCTTTACCGTAAACGTCTTGTCTTTCGGATTTAAACACGGCATGCCGATTGATGCTGATTTGGTGTTTGATGTACGCTTTTTACCAAACCCTTATTATATTGAAGAGTTGAATCCGCTAACAGGGCTTGATGAGCGAGTGTCGAGCTATGTACTAAAATGGCAAGAAACGCAAACGCTGCTAGAAAAATTAACTGATTTACTGCAGTTTATGATTCCACAGTACAAAAATGAAGGGAAGGCACAACTTGTTATCGCCTTCGGTTGTACAGGAGGCCAACACCGCTCGGTTACGTTAGCTGAGTACTATGGCAAGCTTCTGGCACAGAATAATAAAGTGATTATCACGCATAGAGACATTAAAATTAGAAAGGATTGAGTGCATGGAACATAATCAGCACCGGAAACGTATCGTTATTTTAGGCGGCGGCACGGGACTGTCTACATTGTTGCGTGGGTTAAAATTGTATCCACTGGATTTGACGGCTATTGTAACAGTTGCAGACGATGGTGGAAGTTCGGGACGCTTAAGAAATGACCTGGATATTCCACCCCCGGGAGATATTCGAAATGTTATGGCAGCATTATCAGATACAGAACCTTTAGTTGCTGAAATGTTCCAATATCGATTTAAGCACTCCTTAGATCTTGACGGTCATTCTTTGGGTAATCTAATGCTCGCGGCATTGACGGATATTACAGGCGACTTTTCCCATGCAGTCCGCGAAATGAGTCGTGTATTAAGTGTCAATGGCACGGTTTTACCTGCCGCCAACCAAATTGTTACGCTTAGCGCAGAGCTAGAAGATGGGACGATTATAAAAGGGGAATCCAAAATTCCTGCCTATTTACAGCCAATTAAAAGTGTGTTTATTGAACCACATGATGTTAAAGCCTTGCCTGCAACAATTGCAGCAATTAAAAATGCAGACGTAATTGTTGTGGGTCCAGGTTCTTTATACACCAGTATTTTGCCGAACTTGTTAGTGAAAGATATTAAAAAAGCAGTCATAGCTGCTAAGGCAAAGAAAATATACATCTGTAATTTAATGACACAAGCAGGGGAGACTTATCAATATACAGCCTCTGACCATGTTCAAGCACTTTACAATCATGTCGGAGAAAAATTTCTAGATGCTATTCTAATTGATAAAGTCCAAATGCCGTCTAACATTGCAGAACGTTACGAAAAAGAGAAAGCATGGCCTGTTGAGTATGACGAAGAGCGCCTGAAAAAAATGGGTCTCGAAGTCTACAGAAAAGACATTGCTAATATCTCTGGAGAAACTGTACGTCACGAGCCGACGAAAGTTGCAGAATGGTTATTCGAATATGCTGATGGCCGTGCTAGTGAAGATTCGAAGCAGTTGTATTTTTGACGCTTTGAAAGGAGGAACGAATTTTGTCTTTTGCATCCGAAACAAAAAAAGAAATGACACAAATAGAGATAGATGATTGCTGCGGCAAAGCAGAGCTTTCCGCAATGATCCGGATGAATGGCACTCTATCGTTTTCCAATCGGCAATTGAGCCTGGATATTCAAACTGAGAATGCGGCGATCGCCCGCCGTATTTACACGTTATTAAAACGTTTTTACAAAACTTATCCCGTCGAATTGCTGGTTAGAAAAAAGATGCGCTTAAAAAAGAATAATATTTACATTTGTAGAATCCGAGAAGGCGCTAAGCATATTCTCGAAGATCTCGAAATTTTGACTGAAGGATTTCAATTCCAGCACCAGATTGTCAAGTCGCTGATTGAAAAGAACTGTTGCAAACGTTCGTATATCCGAGGTGCCTTTTTAGCTGGAGGATCTGTCAATAATCCTGAAACGTCATCTTACCATCTCGAAATTTACTCGCTCTACAAAGACCATGCAGACTCGTTAGTTGAATTAATGAACGAATTTCGTTTGAATAGCAAAACGATTGAACGTAAAAAAGGATTTGTGACTTACCTGAAAGAAGCAGAAAAAATTTCTGATTTTCTAAGCATTACAGGCGCACATTCTGCTTTATTGAAATTTGAGGATGTTCGAATTATTCGAGATATGCGTAATAGCGTTAATCGGTTAGTAAATTGTGAAACCGCTAACTTAAACAAAACCATCGATGCGGCATTGCGGCAAGTAGAAAATATTCGATTTATCGACCAAACAATTGGCATTGACCAATTGCCTGAAAGACTACGTGAAATCGCCAGACTCCGGGTAGAGTGTCAAGATGTGACGTTAAAAGAGCTAGGGGAAATGGTATCGGGCGGAACCGTCAGCAAGTCGGGGGTAAACCATCGTCTGCGAAAAATTGATGAGATTGCAGCATCCCTGAGAAATGGAGAAATGATCGGCCGCTAGCTAGGCTGTTCGTTTATATAGAAGAGAGTTGAGTTTTGGAGGAGGATCCGTATGGTTGAAAAACAAGTAAAAGTACGATTAAAATCAGGTCTTCAAGCAAGACAAGCAGCGTTATTTGTTCAAGAAGCAAATCGATACAGCGCAGATGTTTATTTGGAAAAAGACAATAAGAAAGTAAACGCCAAAAGTATTATGGGAATTATGAGCTTGGCAATTAGTAAAGGAACAGAAGTCACCATTTCTGCAGAAGGCTTGGATGAAGAAAAAGCGGTTCAGTCTTTATCGGAGATTATTGAAAAAGAAGCGTAAAAAAGCAGCAATCTATTATTTCAAGTAACTTCCACAAACGAAACGTATAAAAAAACTCACAGTCAAAGATGACTGTGAGTTTTTTGCTTGATTTAGTTTTCTTTTTTGTGGTTTTCAGGCAATTTGCTACGTGTAATCACTTGGTCGATTAAGCCGTATTCAAGTGCGCGTTCTGCTGTCATGAAGTTATCGCGATCTGTATCTTTAGCGATAACTTCGATTGGCTGACCTGTACGCTCAGAAAGAATCTGGTTTAATTTTTCGCGAAGGTGAAGAATGCGTTTTGCTGCAATTTCGATTTCAGTCGCTTGTCCTTGGGCACCACCAAGCGGTTGGTGAATCATTACTTCAGCATTTGGAAGTGCAAGGCGTTTGCCTTTTGTTCCTGCTGCAAGTAGGAAAGCACCCATTGAAGCAGCCATACCGATACAGATTGTTTGAACGTCTGGACGGATAAACTGCATCGTATCATAAATCGCCATACCAGCTGTGATACTACCACCTGGGCTGTTAATGTAGATTGAAATATCCTTATCTGGATCTTCTGCTTCAAGGAATAGAAGTTGCGCCACAATAGAGTTTGCAACGTTATCATCAATTGCACTACCTAGCATAATGACGCGGTCTTTTAACAAACGTGAGTAAATATCGTAAGCACGTTCGCCTCGGCTAGTTTGTTCGATTACTGTAGGAATTAAGTTCATAGAATAGTTCCTCCTCGATTAAGTGTTTTACAAACAATGCTGAAAGTTCTCTCAGCTGTACTATTATCATACACATCATGGTCAATGAAGGTCAAATCTAACGAATCAAAAAAACGGACTTGATTATGTTAAAATATTTTTGTATAATAGAAAAGTCGCTAATAGCGAAAACGCCCTCGTAGTGTAATGGATCACACGTAAGATTCCGGTTCTTGAGATGGAGGTTCGATTCCTTCCGAGGGCATAAGAAAAGCACAACAACTCGTTGAATCCGGAAAAAGCCTATTCAACTAAAATCTATTGTTCTAAAGTTGAGAAATGCCCCTTTGCCTTAATTGGTAAAGGGGTGTTTTTTACTTTTGGCTGTATTTTTTGATTTCAAAAAACCAAAGAGAAAAGGGAAGTTTAAAAGAGCCGGTAGAAAGGGAAATGACTAATAGCTTATACTAGTAGAGAAAAGCAACAGGTGAGCAAATTACTGATTCTTATTGTCATCGTATCTATTGGTAGTGAAGCAGCGATTCTCGTACCAATATAATGGCTTCATGCACCTTAAAGAAGAGAGTAACGAGTTTTAAGCACAAATTGAAATTTAGTAACAGTGTACACTTGATTTACTACCTAACTTAGTAGAAACAATGGAAAGCTCTGTTGATCAATAGTAACGTGTTATTGATTGTCTAACAGATATCGGTTTGGAGAAAGCTTCACCAGTAACTTCATACTTTTATTTAGAAAGAAGGAGACAGATGTACACTTTATACACGCGTTCTAATTGCCCTCTTTGCGATGAAGCCAAATTGATGATTGCACTAGTCAACGAGGAGGTACCATTGCCTTACACAGAAGTAGATATCGAAAGTGATGAAGCCTTACACGAAAAATACATGATGATGATTCCTGTATTAGAAAAAAACAATCGCGTATTGGTGTATGGCAATATTGGTTATGTTGAATTACTAGAAGCGTTAGAAACTTAACGCTTCTTTTTATTTGCAATTAAAAGAAAGATTAGGTAGAATGAATTTAGTGGGACGCACAATTAATTAGTGGGACAAAAAACGTCCAGATAGAATGGAGTGAACCTATGGATGCATTATCTGTCGCTCAGCAAAAGTTGATGCCGGAAATGTCCGAACTCCTGAAAAAACGTTATCAAATTTTACAGATTATCAACTTGGAACAGCCAATCGGTAGGCGAACTTTGAGTGAAGTTGCCGGTTTGACAGAGCGAGAAATTAGAAAAGACACGGATTTACTACGCAATCAGCAATTGATTGAAATGAAAACAGCGGGCATGACAGTTACTTCGCAAGGATTGGAAGTGCTAGAGAAGCTAAAAGTTTTTGTGCGTGAAATGTCTGGACTGACAGATATGGAAATACAGCTACAGGAAATTCTAGGAATTACGAAAGTTGTGATCTTACCGCAAGATAGCGATGAAATTCCAGCAGTGAAGTCCCATATTGGTAAAGAGGCTGCTCGTTTTTTGGAAACGTTGTTTGCTCGCTATAAGAAAATCGCTGTTACTGGCGGTAGCACAATGGCGGCTATCTCGAAAGAACTAACGAACGTAAAGCCGGACAAAGCGCTGCAATTTATCGCTGCACGCGGTGGACTGGGAGAAGATGTTTTGCACCAAGCAAATACGATTGCAGCTGCATTTGCCGAAAAAACAGGTGGTTCATTTAAGACGCTATACTTGCCTGATCATTTGAGTGCAGAAGCATTTGCCATGATGATGAAAGAACCAGTGATTAAAGAAATGATGGATTTGTACGATCAAACAGATGTTGTCGTCCACGGGATTGGCAATGCAGGAGAGATGGCGGTTCGTCGGCACTCTTCTACTGAAGAAGTTGAAAAGATTCATTCAGGCGGAGCGATTAGTGAGGCTTTCGGCTATTATTTCGATAAAGACGGAAAAATTGTTTATCGCATTCGAACGGCGGGCATTCAATTAGAGCAGGTGCAAAAAGCGACAACTGTTTTGGCAGTTGCCGGTGGTGAATCTAAAGCAAGAGCGATTTTATCGTACGCTAAAAACGCAGCGAGTCCGACAGTGTTGATCACAGACGAAGGTGCTGCACGAAAAATTATGGAATTGACTAAAAAATTGGAGGAATACTAAATGACTTTAAAATTAGCAATTAACGGATTTGGACGTATAGGACGCATTGTATTTCGTGAAGCTTTAACAAATGACGAAGTAGAAGTGGTAGCAGTAAACGATTTGACAGACGCAAAAATGTTGGCACATCTTTTGAAATACGATTCTGTTCATGGTATTTTAGACGCTGAAGTTTCAGTTGATGGCGACAACATTGTTGTTAACGGCAAAACAATCCGCGTATTCTCTGAAAAAGATCCAGCTAACCTTCCTTGGGGAGAGCATGGCATAGACATCGTTGTTGAATCTACTGGATTCTTCACGGATGCTGCTTCTGCTTCTAAACACATCGAAGCCGGCGCTAAAAAAGTAATCGTTTCAGCACCAGGCAAAAACGGCATGAAGACACTTGTTATGGGTGTTAACCACGAAACATATGATCCGAAAGAGCATCATGTGATTTCAAATGCTTCATGTACAACAAACGGTCTTGCAGGAATGGCGAAAGTATTGAACGAGCGTTTCGGTATCAAACATGCAATGATGACAACGATCCACTCTTACACAAATGACCAAATTCTTTTAGACTCTCCGCACAGTGACTTCCGTCGTGCGCGTGCAGCTGCAGAATCAATGATTCCGACAACTACTGGTGCAGCTTTAGCAGTTGCAAAAGTATTGCCTGAATTAGAAGGCAAAATTGATGGAATGGCGATCCGCGTTCCAACACCAAACGTTTCACTTATCGATTTAGTTGCTCATCTTGAAAAAGACGTAACTGTCGAAGAAGTGAACAAAGCATTAAAAGATGCAGCAGAAAACGAATTAAAAGGATTCATGGACTACAGCGAATTGCCGCTAGTATCTAGAGACTATAACGGCAACACAGCATCAGCTACAATCGATGGTCTTTCAACGATGATGGTTGGCGATAACATGGTTAAAGTTCTTTCATGGTACGATAACGAATCTGGTTACTCAGGCCGTTGTATCGACCTTGCGCTTCACATGTACAAAACGGGCTTATAATCCCGAAATCATAGCTTAATTACCAATGAACCTCTATAATAAAAGAGGGTAAAAGGGGCGGGGAACTTACCCCGCTCCTTATTTTTTTGAATACAAATAGGAGGTATTTTCATGCAGCAGAAAATGACCATGAAAGATTTGGATTTGAAAGGAAAACGGGTATTTTGCCGTGTCGATTTTAACGTACCGATGTCAGATGGTAAAGTGACGGATGATACGAGAATCCGTGCAGCTGTACCGACGATCGAATATTTAGTCAACCAAGGCGCTAAAGTAATTTTGGCTAGCCATTTAGGTCGTCCGAAAGGCCAAGTCAATGAAGAAATGCGACTGGCTGCAACAGGCTTTCGTTTAGGCGAATTGTTACATAAAGAAGTGAAAAGCCTGGACGAATCAATCGGCGAAAAAGTAGAACAGGACATTTCAACGATGCAAGAAGGCGACATCATCTTACTTGAGAACGTCCGCTTCCATGAAGGTGAAGAAAAAAATGACGACAAACTTGCACAAGCATTTGCTTCGCTAGCAGACGTTTTCGTTAACGATGCATTTGGAGCAGCTCATCGTGCTCATGCTTCAACAGCAGGCATTGCGAGTCATTTACCGGCGGTATCAGGCTTACTGTTAGAAAAAGAGTTAGAGGTTTTAGGCAAAGCTTTGTCTGAGCCAGAACGTCCGTTCACGGCAATAATCGGCGGCGCGAAAGTAAAAGACAAAATCGGCGTCATTGATCATTTGTTAGATAAGGTAGATAATTTAATTATTGGCGGAGGGTTGTCGTATACGTTTATCAAAGCGCAAGGTTACGAGATCGGAAACTCTCTTGTTGAAGAAGATAAATTAGATTTGGCTAACTCATTTATTGAAAAAGCAAAACAAAAAGGCGTTAAATTTTATTTGCCAGTAGATGCAACTGTAGCTAACGAATTTTCAAAAGATGCCGAAACCAAAAGTGTGAAAATCACGGAAATCCCAGCTGACTGGATGGGCTTAGACATTGGTCCTGAAACGGTAGCGTTATATGCGGATGTTATTAAAAATTCGAAGTTGATTATTTGGAATGGACCGATGGGTGTTTTTGAAATGCCTGCATTTGAAAATGGCACGAAATCTGTCGCACAAGCAATGGCAGAAACTTCAGGTTACACCGTAATCGGTGGTGGAGATTCAGCAGCAGCTGTTGAAAAATTCCATGTGGCTGAACAAATGGATCATATCTCTACAGGCGGAGGCGCTTCACTAGAGTTTATGGAAGGGAAAGATTTACCAGGTGTCAGCGCGTTAACAAACAAATAAATAAGATAGCTAAACTGAAAGGGAGTGCTCTTGTGAGAAAACCAATTATTGCAGGAAACTGGAAAATGTACAAAACCGCTACAGAGGCAAAACAATTTGTTGAAAAAGTGAATGGCTTAGTGCCAGCATCTGATAAAGTAGACGCTGTTATTTGCGCACCAGCATTATTCTTGGCACAACTAGTTGTGTCTGCAGAAAATAGTCCGCTTCAAATCGGAGCACAAACAATGTCAGAGCAAGACGAAGGTGCCTATACAGGCGAAATTAGCCCTGTCCAACTAACGGATATTGGCGTTAAGTATGTCATTATTGGACATTCAGAACGTCGCCAGTATTTCAATGAAACAGACGAGTCAGCCAACCAAAAAGTAAAAGCTGCTTTTACTCATGGGTTAGTGCCGATTCTATGTGTTGGCGAAACACTTGAACAACGTGAAAACGGAGAAACGGGTTCTGTCGTTGAAGCACAAGTAGAAAAAGGAGTCGCTGGTTTGACTGAACAACAAATCACTCAATTGGTTATTGCTTATGAACCTATTTGGGCAATTGGCACAGGGAAAACAGCTACTGCTGAAGACGCCAACGAAGTTTGTGGAATCATTCGCAAAAAAGTAGCATCTTTGTATCAGAATGAAGCAGCTGAGCAACTGCGTATTCAATACGGCGGCAGCGTAAAGCCAGCAAACGTAGATGAGTTAATGACAATGGAACATATTGACGGAGCATTAGTTGGAGGCGCAAGCCTAGAAGCCGAGTCATTTGTTAAATTGTTGGAGGCTGGTTCGCATGCGTAAAACTGAACACCCAGCGGCTCTTATCATTTTAGATGGATTTGGCTGCCGTGAAGAAAGTTTTGGTAATGCAGTAGCACAGGCTAATAAGCCGAATTTTGATCGTTTATGGGAGACTTATCCACATGAATTACTGACCGCTTCAGGTGAAGCGGTTGGGTTGCCTGAAGGACAAATGGGTAATTCAGAAGTAGGTCACTTGAATATTGGTGCTGGCCGAGTGGTTTACCAAAATTTAACGCGTATCAATAAAGCAATTCGTGATGGCGATTTTTACGAAAATCCAGCATTTCTTGAAGCGATTGCGAACGCGAAAAGCCGCGGCAAAGCGCTTCATATATTGGGGTTATTATCTGATGGCGGCGTTCATAGCCATTATGAGCACCTTTTCGCTTTATTGCGACTTGCTAAACAGCAAGGATTAACGGAAGTTTATGTTCATGGCTTCTTAGATGGGCGCGATGTGGGACCAAGGACTGCGCTTAAATACGTAGAGCAAGCTGAACAGCAAATGACAGAAATTGGTATTGGGAAATTCGCGTCGATTAGCGGACGGTATTATGCAATGGATCGTGATCAGCGCTGGGAACGTGCCGATTTAGCATATCGCGTTTTAGTTGACGGCGTTGGAAAAATGGCGGAATCGGCAACTGCCGGTATTGCTGCTTCTTATGAAGAAGGCGTTTCGGACGAATTTGTTCTACCATTCGTAATCGAAGAAGATGGCAAACCAGTAGCGACCGTTGATTCAGGCGATTCACTAATTTTCTTTAACTTCCGACCGGACCGTTCGATTCAATTAACAAAAGCATTTATTCGTGAAGATTTTGTTGGATTCCCATTAAGTGCTAAGCATCCGAGAGCATTAAGCTATATCACCTTTACTTCTTATAGTGAAGATTTGCCGACGCGTGTAGCATTTGAAACATTGAACTTGGAAAATACCATTGGTGAAGTGTTATCCGCAAATGGACTAACGCAACTGCGCATTGCAGAAACCGAAAAATACCCACATGTTACGTTCTTTATGAGTGGTGGACGTGAAGACATTTTTCCTGGAGAAGATCGTATTCTCGTTGCTTCGCCAAAGGTTGCAACTTACGATTTGCAACCTGAAATGAGTGCTTACGAAGTGACCGACCGTCTAGTTGAGCAAATTGAAGCGGGTGCGCACGACGCCATCATCTTGAACTTTGCGAACCCGGATATGGTTGGCCATAGTGGGATGCTGGAACCTACGATTCGTGCCATTGAAGTAGTGGACGAATGTCTAGGTCGCATAGTTGATGCGCTACATGCTCAGGGTGGCTCGGCATTGATTACTGCCGATCACGGCAATGCTGACGAAGTCCGTACCCTTGAAGGACAGCCAATGACAGCACATACGACCAATCAAGTCCCAGTAATTTTAACGAAGTCAGGTCATGAACTTCGTAAAGGCGGCATTCTTGCTGACCTAGCACCAACCATTTTAAAAATGCTAAATGTAGAACAACCGGTTGAAATGACCGGAAAACCATTATATTAAAGGGAGCTGTTTTAATTGCCAATTATTACACACATTCAAGCACGCGAAATTTTAGATTCACGAGGAAATCCAACAATCGAAGTTGAAGTATTCACAGAAAGCGGCGCTTTTGGTCGCGCAATCGTACCATCAGGCGCATCTACTGGTGAACACGAAGCTGTAGAGCTACGTGATGGCGATAAGAGCCGTTACCTAGGTAAGGGTGTCTTAAAAGCAGTAGAAAACGTTGATGGTGAAATTGCTGAAGCATTAGAAGAAAAATATTCAGTGCTTGATCAAGTATCAATCGACAAAGCGATGATCGAATTAGACGGTACTGAAAACAAAGGACGTTTAGGCGCTAACGCAATTCTTGGTGTTTCTCTAGCCGTTGCACACGCAGCAGCAAACTACTTGGATATGCCTCTTTACCAATACTTAGGCGGTTTTAACGCGAAGCAACTGCCAGTTCCAATGATGAACATTTTAAACGGCGGCGAACATGCTGACAACAACGTGGACATCCAAGAATTCATGGTAATGCCAGTTGGCGCAAAATCGTTCCGTGAAGCT
This sequence comes from Planococcus kocurii, assembly GCF_001465835.2. NCBI lineage: Bacteria > Bacillati > Bacillota > Bacilli > Caryophanales > Caryophanaceae > Planococcus > Planococcus kocurii. Next base: position 632,484 of record NZ_CP013661.2, on the reverse strand, counting down.
GTTCAAATGGGAGCAGAAATTTTCCACAACTTAAAAGCTGTATTAAAAGAAAAAGGCTATAATACTTCTGTTGGAGATGAAGGCGGATTTGCTCCGAACCTTGGTTCAAATGAAGAAGCATTAACGACAATCATGGAAGCAATTGAAAAAGCTGGATACAAACCAGGTTCAGACATCTTGCTTGCAATGGACGTTGCATCTTCTGAAATCTACGACAAAGAAAAAGGTGTTTACAACCTGCCAGGCGATAATACAGTGAAAACATCTGCTGAAATGGTTGACTGGTACGAAGAGCTTTGCAATAAATACCCAATCATTTCAATCGAAGATGGCTTAGATGAAAACGACTGGGCTGGACATAAATTATTGACAGAACGAATCGGTGACCGCGTTCAATTAGTTGGAGACGATTTATTCGTAACGAACACGAAAAAATTGGCTCAAGGAATTGAAGAAGGCATCAGTAACTCAATCTTGATCAAAGTAAACCAAATCGGTACATTAACAGAAACATTTGATGCGATTGAAATGGCGAAACGTGCGGGCTACACAGCAGTTATCAGCCACCGTTCAGGCGAGTCTGAAGATGTAACAATCGCAGACATCGCAGTTGCGACAAACGCTGGACAAATCAAAACAGGTGCACCGTCACGTACGGACCGCGTTGCGAAGTACAACCAATTACTACGCATTGAAGATCAGTTGTTCGAAACGGGTCAATACCTAGGATTGAAAACTTTCTATAACTTGAAAAAATAAAGTGATAGAAAATAGAATTTGATTGAAGTTAAATAATTGATAAATCAAATTTTCTGATTTAACTTTTAGAAAATAGAGGGCATTTGCCTTCTATTTTCTATTGCTATTGTCACCGGTCACAATTTTTGGTAAACTTAATTTTGTTGTGAACGTTCGTTTCAGGAGGTGGAATTTATGCATACGTTGTTAATGACATTACTCGTCATCGTATCGCTCGCATTAATCGTAGTCGTTTTATTGCAATCCGGAAAAAGTGCAGGTCTTTCAGGAGCCATCTCCGGTGGAGCAGAGCAACTTTTCGGCAAGCAAAAAGCTCGTGGCTTGGACTTAGTCTTACACCGAGTAACGATTGTACTTGCTGCCTTATTCTTTATTCTGGCTATTGCCGTAACGAAAGTTTAATGTAGATGATTAAATCGCCTGACCATACATGGTTGGGCGTTTTCTTTTAGTATTGAAATGGAGGAATTGTTATGCGGATTTCGCAACCAAAACCATTTTTCTTCAAATCTGGACCTCGAGCAGTACTTCTTTTGCATGGATTTACTGGGAATTCGGCGGATGTAAGGATGTTAGGTCGTTTTCTAGAAACAAAAGGATATACGAGCATTGCACCGCATTACGCAGGTCATGGTGTGGCACCTGAGGAACTGGTAGTCACCGGTCCAGTAGATTGGTGGAAAGATGTAGAGCAAGCATATGATGCGTTGATAGAAGAAGGCTATACGGAAATTGCCGTGGCTGGACTGTCACTTGGTGGCGTATTTAGCCTGAAATTAGGGTATACAAAACCTATTAAAGGAATTGTCACGATGTGTGCACCTATGTACATGAAAACTACAGATCTCATGTATGAAGGTGTTTTAAAATATGCACGCGATTACAAGGGATTTGAAGGGAAAAGTGCTGAGCTTATCGAAAAAGAGATGCAGGCATTGAAAGAGCAGCCGATGGAATCGTTAGCCGATTTACGCGCCTTGGTTGAAGAAGTCAAAGAACATGTAGACCATATTTATGCGCCTTTGTTCGTTGCCCAAGGTAGACTGGATACGGTGATTAATACAGATTCGGCTAATGTCATTTACGATAATGCGGAATCAACCGATAAAAACATCAAATGGTACGAAAACTCAGGGCATGTCATTACGCTTGATAAAGAGAAAAAGCAATTGCACGAAGACATTTTCACATTTTTCGAATCACTTGATTGGAGTGTGTGAACGGTCATAAAGGAGGAGTTAGATTTGGGGAATCCCGAAAGTTCATTAGAACAGCGCTTATTGGTTTTCATGCGTGAAGAAGCATATAAGCCGCTGACTGTACAGGAAATAGAAGAGCAATTCGGTTTTGAAAATGCCGATGAATTCGAGAAATTGGTCAAAACTTTGGTGCGTTTGGAAGAATCCGGAACACTTATCCGTTCAAGATCAAACCGCTACGGTGTGCCAGAACGAATGAATTTGATGCGCGGAAAATTCATTGGGCATCCAAAAGGTTTTGGTTTTGTGGCACCTGAAGAAGCGGGCTTGGACGATGTGTTTATTCCACCGACGGAAGTAAATGGTGCGGTAAACGGAGATACAGTTATGATTCGCGTCTCAGAAGGGTCATCTGGTGATCGACGCGAAGGCGCGATTATTCGAATCCTTGAACGCGGAACGACAAAAGCTGTTGGTACATTCCAAGAAAACAAAGGATTTGGCTTTGTCGTAACAGATGATAAAAAAATGAATATGGATATCTTTATAGCTAAAGGTGATACGTTAGGTGCTGTTGATGGCCATAAAGTAGTAGTTGAAATCACGGGATGGCCTGAAGGCAGAATGTCTGCGACGGGTATGGTGACGCAAATTTTGGGTCATAAAAACGATCCAGGTGTTGACATTCTTTCGATTATTCATAAATATGGCATTGAAACGGAGTTTCCGCCTGATGTTTTAGAACAAGCGAACAACGTGCCAGACGAAATCGACCCGGCAGATCTTAAGGATCGCCGTGATTTACGTAACGAGCAAATTGTAACGATTGATGGAGCGGATGCTAAAGATTTGGATGATGCTGTTCAAGTCGTAAAATACGAAGACGGTACGTACAAATTGGGTGTGCATATCGCAGATGTTAGCCATTATATGACGGAAGGGTCTCCAATGGACCGTGAAGCTTATGACCGTGCAACGAGTATTTACTTGACTGACCGTGTGATTCCAATGATTCCGCATCGCTTGTCGAATGGTATTTGTTCATTAAATCCACAAGTTGACCGTTTGACTTTGTCTTGTGAAATGATTTTCAATGACCAAGGTGAAGTGCAGTCTCACGATATTTTCCAAAGTGTTATTAACACATCCGCACGTATGACCTATACGGACGTTTATGAAATTCTTGAGCAAGACAATCAAGAACTAAAAGAGCAGTACAGCGAATTGGTGCCCATGTTCGAATTGATGAAAGAACTAGCAGCAGTCTTGAGTAAGAAACGGATGCGTCGAGGTGCCATTGATTTTGATTTCAAAGAATCAAAAGTATTAGTAGATGAAAACGGCTATCCAGTAGACGTAGTTGTTCGCGAACGAACGATTGCTGAACGTCTAATTGAAGAGTTTATGCTAGCTGCTAACGAAACAGTAGCAGAACATTTTCATCATCTAGAAGTACCAGCAATTTACCGCATACATGAAGATCCAAAACCGGAAAAACTGCAACGCTTTTTCGAATTCGTTACAAATTTTGGTATTGTGGTCAAAGGTTCGGGTACACAAATCCACCCACGTGCATTGCAAGAAATCGTCGAATCGATTGCAGGAACTCCAGAAGAGCCAGTCATTTCTACGATGATGTTGCGTTCAATGCAACAGGCGAAATACTCGTCTGAAAGCTTAGGACACTTTGGCTTATCGACTGAATTTTATACGCATTTTACTTCACCGATACGTCGTTATCCGGATTTGATCGTCCATCGCTTGATCCGCACGTATTTGATCGAAAAAGATTTGTCTCAGAAAACGATTGCACGTTGGGATGCGAACATGGATGACATTGCGACCCATACATCCGAGCGTGAACGCCGGGCAGTAGAAGCAGAACGCGATACCGATGCTTTGAAGAAATCACAGTTTATGGCTGATAAAATCGGGGAACAGTTTACTGGGATTATTTCTTCAGTAACGAACTTTGGCTTATTCATTGAATTACCGAATACCATTGAAGGGTTGGTTCACGTGTCTAACATGACTGATGATTATTACCGCTTTGATGATCGCAGCATGATGATGATTGGGGAACGTACCAATCGCCAATTCCGTATTGGTGACGAAATTGAAATCAAAGTGATTGGTGTTAAACCAGAAGAGTCATCCATTGATTTTGAAATTGTTGGCATGGTACAAACACCTCGTCGTACGAGAAAAGATCAGCCGAAAGTAATCCGTGCTGGTAAAAAAGACGGCGCTGGAAAACCAAGACGTGATGGCAAAAAGCCAGAAAGCGGCGGACCTACACGCAAGCCGAAAAATGCCAAGAAAAAGTTCTATGAAGGCGCAGCAAAGCAAGGGCGCAACAAGAAAAAATAAAATAGCGGCTCGAGGGCCGCTTTTTGAATCTAGCTGAGGTGAAACCACATGGCCAAAGGAGAAGGCAAAGTAATTGCCCAAAACAAGAAAGCCGGTTTTGATTTTTTCATTGAAGAAACAATCGAAGCAGGTATCGTCTTGCAGGGAACCGAAATTAAATCTGCACGAAATGGCAAAGTCCAATTAAAAGAATCGTTCGTCCGTATTCGTAACGGTGAAGCGTGGATTTCAAATATGCACATTAGCCCGTATGATCAGGGAAATCAGTTTAACCACGATCCGACACGGTCGCGTAAGCTGTTGCTTCATAAAAAGCAAATTGCTAATTTGCTGGCACACTCAAAAGTGCAAGGCTCCGCGATTATCCCGCTGAAAATGTATTTGAAAGACGGCTTTGCTAAAATTTTACTCGGTGTCGGTAAGGGTAAGAAAAACTACGACAAACGAGAAGATTTGAAGAAAAAAGATGCGAAACGCGACATTGCCCGAGCAATAAAAGAACACAACCGCTAGGGCTTGATGTCTGACCTTCGTTGCCTTATAATAAGGATATAGCACATGAAGCTGTTTATACATCTTCCGTGTCTCTTTTAATAAGGGGACGTTACGGATTCGACAGGGATGATCTGGGCTTGAGTTGCGCGTCGGAGGGTCGTCTCCGTCACAAACGTACTTATAACAACTGGCAAAACAAACCAAAACCTAGCATTCGCAGCGTAAGCTCGGATCTGCTTTATCTATCCATCGCCCATGTGGCTAGGTAAAGCTCAACTTTAGTGGGATACACCGTTTGCTGCCATCTGAGGCAACCGGGAGAGATTCTCAGATTAGTGCCCAAGACGCCTGCTTATCGGCAGAATGGCGCATGAAACCTTAATAGATGAGCTACACGCGTAGATGCTTAAGTAGCGGAGTTTCTGGACGCGGGTTCGACTCCCGCCGTCTCCATAGTGAGATAAAAAACGTCAAAACCTTTACTGGTTTTGGCGTTTTTTGGTTCCTGCCCAACATTGACTTTCTGTTTATTCAAGATAGATCGAACCTCTACCAATCACGATCGTCCTATTACCGTATAACGCTAAAAGAGGTGTCCGTATGGAGTTTCGGTATTTCTTGATGTTGCTTATAGGAAAAAGTTTACTCTTCTCTGGAGTCTTCATGAAAAGCGGTTTCAGTTACCGATGCGCATCGGATTTGGCGTTATAGGGATCGTTTTTATTGCATTTTCATTGTTCGTGTTTACACCAGGGAGTGCTGAAATAATGACTGACTTCTTAAAATTAAGTAAGAGCTAGTTAAAATTAAAGTAGAAGTGATTCAAATCAAAAAAATACGAAGATCTATGACTTTCGTCTTGCAACTGATTGTTTTGAGGGAGTCTAATGATGGTAAGCGTGTTTATATAAGAAAAGCTTGCTGAATAATGTAGAATTTTTTTATTTCTAAATAATGTTAATAGACAAGGTGCAATGGTTATTGTTTTTACAGCTCTACAGAGTGTGCTACAATAATCCACATTATGTTTGAAGGGAGAATACCCATGATTAAAAAATGGTTTTTAACAATTGTACTTGGAGGATCCATGGTAGCGTTAGCTGCTTGTGGTGATGATACTGCTAAAGAAACAGAAGGTGAAGAAACACCGCAAGAAGAGGTAGCAACCGATCAAGAAAGCGCGGAGCAACCAGAAATGCCTGAACCTGATTTGAAAGACATTCCTGATGTCGTAGCAGAAGTAAATGGAGAAAAAATCGATAAAAAAGAATTTGAATCGACCTATACTGGACAATTTCAACAGATGGCGATGCAAGCACAAATGTCTGGTCAAGAAGTCGATCAGACTCAGTTAAAAGAGCAAGTTGCTGAAAGCCTAGTGGCACAAGAATTGCTTGTTCAAGAAACGAAAAACCAAAAGTTATCGGCAACGGAAGAACAGATCAATACAGCGTTAGAAGAATTGGCTCAGCAAAATGGCCTTAAGTCGTCAGATGAGTTATTGACAGCACTTGAAGAGCAAGGCGTTTCTAAAGAAGAAGTAATGACTCAAGTAGAATCGCAAGTAAAAATTGATCAGCTGGTTGCATCAGAAACTGGCGAAATCAAACTAACGGATAAAGAACTACAAACTTACTATGATGAAGCAAAAGCACAGCAAGAAGAATCGGATGGCGAAGAAATTCCAGCATTTGAAGAAGTCAAGCCACAGATTGAAGAGCAAATGAAGGCGCAAAAAGAAAGTGAAGCCACACAAGCGTTAATCGCAAAACTTCGCGAAAAAGCAGAAGTCACCATTAATTTATAAACCACCGAAAATCAGATTCCTTGTGAATCTGATTTTTTTAAAAAATAAATAGATGGATACAAAATGCGGAGAAATGGATTTTATGCGGTGAACAACGATTTTTAGCTTGAACAGGAAATTTTGCTAGTAGAGTGGAGTATGTGAGGACGTAAGCGACTACTACTATGAAAAAATGGTCAGTTGTTTATCATTTTTTGAATGTGTAAAAACCTGGTTTTAAAGTCTTTTAGGAATTTTTTTAGCCCGGCTAGTTTGACAGGAGCCGAAAATTTCCGTATCCTTTACACTTGTGATAAAGATAAACTTCAATCAGCGGGGGTCTTCATCCTCTGCTGTTTTTTAGTTCATCGATTCGGACTTTAGCGGTCAGCGGAATCTTGCTCAGGATGCGAGAATCTACTGACCGTTAAAGCGGCGATAAAAATGGAAGAGGAGAGGTACTATATGAAAAAAGTAACCAATGTATTTTGGATTGTACTTGCGCTCGTATTGTTAGCCATTGGCTTTGGCGCGCTTGCACCTGATAGTTTTTCAGAAGTTACAGGGAATATAGAATCATTCCTGACAACTTCGTTTGGATGGTATTATTTATTAATTGTTTCCATCATCGTTTTGTTCTGTTTGTTTTTCCTCATCAGTCCGATGGGGCAAATCAAATTAGGGAAAGACTCAGACAAGCCTGAGTTTTCATTTGGAACGTGGATTGCCATGCTGTTTTCAGCAGGAATGGGAATTGGTTTGGTATTCTGGGGAGCGGCAGAACCGCTGTCGCATTACGCGATTGATTCAGCAACCGCTGAACCTGGAACCGCTGAAGCGATGCGTGAGTCAATGCGATTCAGCTTTTTCCACTGGGGTATTCATGCATGGGCGATTTATGCCGTTGTGGCATTAGCACTTGCATATGCTCAGTTCCGAAAAGGGGAACCTGGCTTGATTTCGGCAACGTTAAAACCGATATTTGGAGACAAGATGAAAGGACCATGGGGTACTTTTGTTGACGTCATTGCGGTTTTCGCAACAGTTGTCGGTGTCGCAACGACTCTTGGCTTTGGCGCTATCCAAATAAACGGCGGCCTTGCGTATTTGTTTGACGGAATCTCGGAAGATAGTTTTTCTGTTCAATTGGTCATCATTGCCATTGTGACGGTATTGTTTATGATTTCAGCTTGGTCTGGGCTAAGCAAAGGGATTAAATACTTGTCAAATACCAATATGGTGTTAGCTGTTGTACTATTGCTAGCCGTCATCATTCTTGGGCCAACCTTGTTGATCATGAATATGTTTACTGACACAATCGGTACGTATTTCCAAAACATCGTTGAAATGAGTTTCCGTGCAGCCCCAATCGATGGCGAAAATCGTGCGTGGATTGATGGCTGGACCATCTTTTACTGGGCTTGGTGGATTTCTTGGTCTCCATTTGTTGGTGTTTTCATCGCACGTGTTTCCAAAGGTCGGACAATTCGTCAATTCTTACTAGGCGTATTGATGATTCCAACGTTTATCAGTTTCCTTTGGTTTGCAGCTTTTGGTACAACAGCAATCGATGTGCAACAAAGCGGAGTGGATTTGACTGGATTATTGACAGAGCAAACTTTGTTTGCCGTATTTAATGAATTGCCGTTTGGCGTGATTTTATCTGTTATTGCCGTATTCTTAATCACTACGTTTTTTGTTACTTCTGCCGATTCGGCAACATTTGTTCTCGGTATGCAAACAACAGGTGGATCGTTATATCCTCAAAACACAGTAAAATTAACTTGGGGGATTGCACAATCAGCCATTGCGGTCATTTTACTCTCGACAGGTGGACTGGATACATTGCAAACAGTGCTAATCATTGCGGCGTTCCCGTTCTCGATTATTATCCTGCTCATGATGACATCCTTCTATAAAGCAGTAACAATTGAATACAAAGCAATTAAACGCAAACGTTAAAACCGCCGCTTTGGCGGTTTTTTCAATACATAGGCGTTAGAATAGAAGGGAAGCAATAAAAAGATGGAGGATTTTTATATGGAAAAACCACATGTGTTATTAATAGATGGAATGGCTCTTTTGTTCCGGTCGTTTTTTGCAACCTCAGCAGTCAACCAATATTTCCGCACAACAGAAGGATTAGCGACAAATGGCGTTCAAGGATTTACGCGACACGTGCTAGCGGCTAAAACGATGATGAAACCGACACATATGGCCGTGTGCTGGGATATGGGATCTAAAACTTTCCGTACAGATCTTTTCGATGGCTATAAAGCCAATCGTCCGGCACCACCAGAAGACATGGTGCATCAGTTTGACTGGGCACAAGAAATTTCTGAGCAACTGGGTTGGAAAAATTATGGTGAAGCGGGGATTGAAGCAGATGACTTTATCGGGTCATTTACAAAGCAATGGCAGGGCCAAGTCGACTTTACCATCATTACCGGTGACAAAGATATGCTGCAACTATTATCGCCTTCTGTCAAAATTGCGTTTATGAAAAAAGGATTTCACGTTTACGATGTCTATACTGATGATCGATTTATTGAAGAGTATGGCATTCAGCCTTCGCAGTTTGCTGATGTTAAAGCGTTTATGGGTGACCCAAGCGATGGCTATCCTGGCGTTAAAGGGATTGGACCGAAGACGGCACTTCAGCTGATTCAAACGTACGGCTCGACTGATGGTGTACTAAGAGCCATCGACGAATTAAAACCGGCACAGAAAAAGAAAATTGAAGAACATAAAGAAATGCTGCTGCTATCAAAAAAACTGGCTGTCATCAAATGTGACATCCAGTTGGATATGCCGCTAGAGCAACTTGTTGTTCCTAGCTACACCAATGACCATATACAGTTATGTCGCGATCAACAATTATTGTTACTGGCTAAACAACTCGAAAAAAATGCCGAAGTTACGATCGATCCTTGGGCGTAATTTTCACAAAGGTCAGCACGTGTTGATTTGCTAAATAAGAAGCCGTCCGCATTTTGCTGGGACGGTTTTTCTGTCCGTTGTCGTGAAAATAGAGAACGAGGTCAGCTGACTTTTCCTCAAAACCAATTAACGGGACCCAGTGATAGCTATATAGCGGTTTAGAAAACCAACGAAAAGTAAAGTAGCGGTCAAACTTCATAGCAAGCGGTCGATTTGCCAACAATTCTTCTTTTACCTCGGACATATCGAGAACTTTTTTTGCCTCATACCGTTTGCCGCTGAGCTTCTGAAAATTTTTCAATAGTCTCCAAGTAAACAACCCGATGCGTGTAGAGCCGAGAAGTTGATACAGTTGATTGATACCAATATTGAGTTCTTCGTGGTATTGCATAATGGCAGCAATAGTCACAGGTCCACACGCAGAAGAACGATATTTTTTGTGAATACTTGTATCATGTTGGGAAAGACCTTGAAAAGCGATGAGTTTTTTCATGGCAATTTTACCTCCACGGAGTTTCTAACAATTAGTTTTATCACGTAGTCGTTAATTTTTTGTTTTCAGTGAGCAAACGTTCAAGAGCAGTTTTAAATGTTGTATAAACTTCCAGTTCGACTTGGATGCCAGCCCGGACGATTTCACGTACAAACAATGGATTAAATCCGACATAAATAGCACGCAGTCCCATTAAACTCAGAGCAGAATTCAACTGGCTCAGTTCACTTGCTAATCCGTCATAGTCGAATTCCATCAAGTTATCAGTTGTCACACCAGTAAAATCAAAGATGACACGTTCAGTATCGCGATGCTTTTCTGCGTAGGTTAATACAGTTGTACGAATCAAATCAAAGCGCTCTGAAAAAATAAAACCAGCGATTGGTACTAAAATGGTCTTTGGAACAACTGATGGAATTATCGGAGCAGACATATTTTTGATCAGCTTTTCATAATAAAGCAGTTGTTCTTTTAATTGGGTTATTTCCTGTTGTGGATCCATCTATATACCTCCAGGGTCTTGTAGTAAGTATGAAATTATTAAATGAAACATGTGATAGACGCTTGAAAATTTTAGTAGAGAAAAAAGGAGTAGGCATGAGCCTACTCTTTTTGGTCGTTCAAAAATTCTGTAACAGATTCAGGTGATTTTGCGTTAGCGCTGTGAAGATGAGCTGTTTTCTCGCCGTTTTTGAAAATCAATAGACTTGGAATACCCATTACGTCATATTTTTCAGCAAGTTCTGGAAGTTCATCGCGGTTAACGTCTACCCATTGGTATTGGTTGTATTCTTCGACGATTGGATCGATAAACATATCCATTCTTCTGCAGTCTGGGCACCAACCAGCTTGAAATTTTACGATTACCGGTTGTTCGCCGTTTATAGCTTCGTTAAATTGTTCGTTCGTAGAAAGTGATTTCATTTAGATGGCCTCCTTATAGGTTCCCTTTCAGTTTACCGTGTATTTATAAAATGGCAAAGAATTTGTTTCTGAAAAATTAAGGGATTTTTTAGCGATTAAATATTGCGAAAAAAGAGAAAATAACTTACACTAAGAGACATAGGAGAACGTTCTATTTTTTTAAACTAAAAATGAATGAGTATTCATTCAAAAAATCAAGGAGGGTTTGCTAGTGGCTTACCAAATTAGAAAAGCGGCTGTACTCGGTTCAGGTGTTATGGGTTCGGGAATTGCAGCGCACCTTGCAAATATAGGAATTCCTGTATTGTTGCTTGATATTGTTCCTCGTGAATTGTCAAAAGAAGAACAGGCAAAAGGGTTTACTATGGAAGACAGTGTGGTTCGTAATCGAATTGCAACCGGCTCTATTCAGAAGTTACTTAAACAGAAACCAGCTCCATTAACAGCTAAAAAAAATCTTCAACTAATCACACCAGGAAATCTGGAAGATGATTTAGATAAATTAAAAGACATCGACTGGATTATCGAAGTTATTGTCGAAAACCTGGATGTAAAAAAATCATTATATGAAAAAATTGATAGCGTTAGAAAAGATGGCACCATTATTTCTTCAAATACATCGGGTATTAGCATTAATGCGATGGTCGAAGGGCGTTCGGAAGATTTCGGTAAACATTTCCTAGGAACTCACTTTTTCAATCCACCACGTTATTTGAAGCTGTTAGAGATCATTCCTGCGACAACGACTGCTCCAGAAGTTGTCGAATTCATGACGGCATTTGGGGAAAATCGTTTAGGAAAAGGTGTAGTTATTGCAAAAGATACACCAAACTTTATCGCTAACCGAATCGGTACATATGGTCTATTGGTTACGTTACGTGAAATGATGGCACGTGGCTATTCAATAGGAGAAGTCGACTCGGTAACGGGTCCACTAATTGGTCGTCCAAAATCAGCAACATTCCGTACACTTGATGTTGTTGGACTGGATACGTTCATGCATGTTTCCAAAAATGTCCATGATCAAACTTCAGGAGAAGAACAAAAGGTTTTTGAAGCGCCTGAATTTATGACGAAAATGGTGCAAAATGGTTGGTTAGGAGCAAAGTCGGGACAGGGCTTCTTCTTGAAAAAAGACAAAGAGATTTTAGAACTTGATCCAGAGACGCTTGAATACCGCACAGCCGGTAAATTGAAAACGCCTTCACAAGAACTCGCGAAACAGCAAAAAGGTCTTGCAGCTAAAATGAAGACGCTTGTGTATGCAGAAGACCGTACCGGTGAATTGCTTTGGAGCATACTTGCTCCGACACTTTTGTATTCGGCTGAGTTAACTGGAGAAATTGCTGATGATATTGTTGCCATTGACAATGCTATGAAATGGGGCTTCGGTTGGCAACAAGGACCATTTGAAATTTGGGATGCCATTGGTGTTGAAAAATCAGTCCATAAAATGAAAGAACAAGGCCACACTATTCCAGCATTTGCGCAAGCTTTACTAGACAGTGGAAACGAAACTTTCTATAAAGAAGAAAATAACGATGTGTACTTCTTTGATGGCACAACTTACCAGCCTGTCCCAGTAAATGAGAAAGTAATCGATTTAAAGCGCTATAAGAAAAAACACGGCGTTATCAAATCGAATTCGGGTGCTAGTTTGATTGATCTAGGTGATGGGATTGCGTTATTAGAGTTCCATTCACGTTCAAATGCGATTGGCTTAGATATTATGCAAATGATCAATTTCGCGGTCGACGAGGTCGAGAAAAACTTCAAAGGACTGGTCATTGGGAACCAAGGCAAAAACTTCTGTGTCGGTGCCAACCTCGGCATGATCTTGATGGAAGCACAAGATGATAATATGTTCGAACTCGATTTCACGATTAAAACGTTCCAAAATGCCATGATGAAACTCAAATACAGTAACAAACCGGTAGTAGCAGCACCATTTGGTATGTCTCTAGGCGGTGGTGCAGAAGTAACCTTGCCAGCCGCACACATTCAAGCTTCAATGGAAACGTATCTGGGTCTTGTCGAAGTGGGCGTGGGATTAATTCCTGGCGGCGGCGGAAACAAAGAACTTTATATGAAACAATTAAAAGGCTTACCGAATGGTGTAACAGTCGATTATCAAAACATCGCAACGAAAGTATTCGAATCAATAGCTATGGCAAAAGTTTCGACTTCAGCAGAAGAAGCACGTGAAAATAACTTCTTAAACTTTGTAGATGGTATTAGCGCCAATAGCGACCATTTAATTTACGATGCTAAACAGGCTGCTCTGTCATTATATGAAAATGGCTATCAAGCACCTTTACGTGAAAAAGTGCCTGTTCCCGGTGAACCTGGCTATGCAACGCTACTTTTAGGTGCAGAAGGTATGTTTATATCCGGCTATATTAGCGAACACGATTTGAAAATCGCTAAAAAGCTAGCATTTGTTCTAGCGGGCGGCAAAGTTCCATACGGCACAAAAGTCGATGAACAATATTTGCTTGACCTTGAGCGCCAAGCGTTCTTAAGCCTAGTCGCAGAACCGAAAACCCAGCAACGTATGCAACATATGCTGGTCAAAGGAAAACCATTACGTAATTAATCGTTGAGGATAAAAGGAGGAAATACACATGCGTGAAGCAGTAATCGTGGCCAGTGCTCGAACACCGGTCGGAAAAGCGACAAAAGGTTCTTTAGCGACTGTGCGACCGGATGATTTCGGTGCTTTAGTTGTCAGAGAAACGCTACAGCGAGCTGGTGGCTATGACGGGCCGATCGATGATTTAATCATGGGTTGCGCCATGCCAGAAGCAGAACAAGGCATGAACATCGCGCGTAACATCGGAGCACTTGCAGGATTGCCCGATACGGTTTCAGCCGTAACCGTTAACCGCTTTTGTTCATCAGGTCTTCAGTCGGTTGCCTACGCAGCAGAACGGATTATGGTCGGTTCAGCCGAAGCCATTATTGCAGGCGGTGTCGAATCAATGAGTATGGTACCGATGATGGGTAACGTCATTCGTCCCAATTCAAAACTAGCTGAAACAGCACCTCAATATTACATGAGCATGGGTCATACAGCAGAACAAGTTGCGACCAAATACGGTGTGAGCCGTGAAGACCAAGATGCCTTTGCAGTTCGCTCTCATGAAAAGGCAGCAGCAGCTATTGCAGCTGGAAACTTTGATGATGAAATCGTCCCTGTTGAAGTAACAAAACCTTATATTGACGAAAACAATAAATACCAAGAAAAAACGTCTATGTTCGAAATGGACGAAGGCGTTCGTCACGGAACCAATTCGGATGGACTCGGAAAATTGCGTCCTGCTTTCTCAGCACGCGGCTCCGTGACAGCTGGGAACTCCTCACAAACGTCTGATGGTGCAGGCGCATTGCTCGTGATGGACCGCGAAAAAGCAGAAGCACTTGGACTCAAACCAATTGCCAAATTCCGTTCATTCGCAACAGGCGGTGTCCCACCAGAAATCATGGGAATTGGCCCAATCGTGGCAATTCCAAAAGCTTTGAAATTGGCAGGCTTAACAATTGATGACATTGATGTATGGGAACTAAATGAAGCATTCGCTTCTCAATCACTTGGTGTTATTCGTCACTTAGGTCTTGATATCGACAAAGTCAACTTTAACGGAGGCGCCATCGCTCTCGGCCATCCGCTAGGTGCAACAGGTTCTATTTTAACCATTCGCATGATGAGTGAATTAAAACGACAAGGCAAACAATTTGGTGTTGTAACCATGTGTATCGGCGGAGGAATGGGCGCAGCAGGCGTCTTTGAAATGCTGTAGAGAATAGGCGTAAGGTAATAGTCGCTTCGACCGCTTTGGGCATGGCTCCCGCCATGAGCCGAGAAAAGCACTCGTCTCATAGCTTCGCCTAGCCCGTGGACGCGCCTAAGCTATTAGCTGTCTGTCGAAAAGATATTAAAACTCGATACCTATCAAAAGAAGAGAAAGTTCGCCATTAAAATTTAAAAGAATGAGCGGAAGGCGGCGACTCCTTGGGGATCAGGCCGAGGTGAAGACCCTGGACTGAGCAAAGCGAGGGAAGCGGCTTCAGCCGGTCCCCAGGAAAGCGTCCGCCTGAAGCGAATTCTTCAACCTATAACACTATAAGCAAGTAAAAACTAGGAGGAATTCATCATGGAACAAGAAAAAACATTGATCAAAGGCGGAAGCTTTTTAATCGAAGATGCAGACCTGTCGCGTGTGTTCACGCCGGAAGATTTTACTGAAGAGCAAAAAATGATCGCTAAATCAACAGAAGATTACGTCAACACTGAAGTAATGCCAGTTGTTGAAAAGTTAGAAAACCATGAATTTGAGCATTCGGTTCGTCTTTTAAAAACAGCAGGTGAGCTTGGCCTTCTAGGTGCTGATGTTCCTGAACAATACGGCGGTCTGGGATTAGACAAAATTGCTTCGGCCCTAATTGCTGAAAAAATGTCCAAAGCAGGTGGTTTCTCAATTACTCACGGAGCCCACGTAGGAATTGGTTCATTGCCAATCGTTCTTTTTGGTAACGAAGAGCAAAAACAAAGCTATTTGCCGCGTTTAGCAACTGGCGAAATGATTGCAGCTTACGCATTAACAGAACCAAGTTCAGGGTCTGACGCATTAGGCGCGAAAACAGTAGCAAAATTAAATGAAGCGGGTACGCATTACGTCTTGAATGGTGAAAAACAATGGATCACCAATGCTGGATTTGCGGATGTCTTTGTTGTATATGCAAAAATTGACGGAGACAAATTCTCTGCGTTTATCGTTGAACGTGAATTCCCAGGTGTTTCTGTTGGGCCTGAAGAAAAGAAAATGGGTATCAAATCGTCTTCAACACGTACGTTAATTCTTGAAGACGCTGAAGTTCCTGTGGAAAATCTTTTGGGCGAAGCAGGACGTGGCCATATTATCGCGTTTAACATTTTGAACATTGGTCGTTATAAATTAGGGGTAGGTACAATTGGTGCCTCGAAACGTGCGATGGAATTGACGATTCCGTATACGAACCAACGTCAGCAGTTTAAAACACCAATCTCGTCTTTCAACTTGACGCGCGAAAAATTAGCGACAATGGCTTCTAAATTGTATGCAGTTGAAAGTTCTGTTTACCGTACTGTTGGCCTTTTTGAAGACCGAATGAGCGGGTTTACAGACGAGCAACAAGCAGACGGCAAGCTAGTGGCAGATTCAATTGCTGAATTTGCGGTAGAATGTTCGTTAAATAAATTTTTCGGTACAGAAACGTTAGATTATATCGTCGATGAAGGCGTTCAATTGCATGGTGGTTACGGCTTTATGCAAGAATATGAAATTGAGCGCATTTACCGCGATTCACGCATTAACCGTATTTTCGAAGGCACCAACGAAATCAACCGGTTACTCGTACCAGGTACATTGTTGCGTAAAGCAATGAAAGGTGAATTGCCGTTATTGCAACACGCTCAAAAGTTACAAGAAGAGCTGTTAATGATGATGCCTGAAGAAGTAGGGACAGATGCATTAGACCAAGAAAAATACTTGGTAAAAAACGCGAAGAAAATTGCATTGCTCGCAGCGGGACTAGCGGCACAAACATACGGCACAAAACTAGAGGCCGAACAAGAAGTGCTAGTGAACATTGCCGATATCGTCAGCAACGTCTTTGCGATGGAATCTGTCGTGTTGCGTACTGAAAAAGCAATTGCCGCTTCAGGTGAAGAAAAAGCGAAACAAAAACTGTTGTATACACAAATTTATTGTCAAGAAGCGTTTGATCAAATCGAGCGAGATGCGAAAGAAACATTGATCGCGGCTATTGAAGGCGATAACCAACGCATGATGCTTTCAGCGTTGCGCAAATTAACGCGTTCAACTCCTTATAACGTTATTGCGAAAAAACGCGAAGCTGCTGTTAAGCTAATTGATGTAGAGAAATACGTCGTGTAAGAAGTTTTATGAAACAGGCAACTCCGTTAATTTGGGGGTTGCCTGTTTTTATTCATCGACCACAAGGCTTCTCTTTGGTAAGCTTAGAAAAAAGGGAGGTTTTAAGGTGATTACTTATTACGCATATCCAAAATGCATGACTTGCCGTAAAGGAAAAAGTTGGCTAGAACAAAACAAAGTGGAATTCAATGAAATACACATTGCGGAAAACCCACCAACTAAAGAACAATTAGCTCAAATGTATCAAGCGAGTGGTTTAGAATTGAAGAAGTTTTTTAATACGAGTGGTTTGGTTTATCGCTCACTTAGTTTAAAAGATAAGTTATCGACTATGAGCGAAGACCAGCAATTGGAACTACTTGCTTCTGATGGCATGCTGATCAAGCGTCCCTTGGCTTGGGATGGCGAAAAAGTGACACTTGGCTTTAAAGAAGCAGATTATCAAAATCGCTGGTTGTAAGCGAGTAGCACCATCTTGTATTTCGCGGCTGTTTATGTCAAACTGAATGTGAATGAACTACATAATTTGGAGGGGTCAAGATGAGCACACCAGCAGAACTTCGTTATTCAAAAGAACATGAATGGGTTAAAACCGAAGATGGCAATGCACGTATCGGTATTACTCATTTCGCACAAGCGGAACTAGGGGATATCGTTTTTGTTGAACTTCCACAAGTTGGAGACGAGCTAAAAAAAGATCAGCCTTTCGGCAGTGTTGAATCCGTTAAAACGGTTTCAGAATTGTATGCGCCAATTAGCGGAAAAGTAATCGAGGTTAACTCTGAACTTGAAGATAGCCCAGAATTTGTGAACGAGTCTCCTTACGAGCAGGCTTGGATGGTTGTAATCGAAGCCCCTTCTGAAGAAGAAGTTAATGCATTGATGACAGCAGACGAATACAAAGAAATGACCAACGAGTAATTACTGAAAAGCGCCTATCTTGGCGCTTTTTTTTATGACCGATAAGTGTTGTCAGCAGTTCGCATAAGTCATGGAAATGGACGTCAGCCTGTTCTATTGGTATTTTAAAACTAGATAAGTTGGTAAAAGAAACCGACTTTTCTATACTGCTTTGTGCTCAGCAAAGGAACGGGTTGCATGATCCACATCCTGTGAGCTCGAAAGCACTGCTGTTTTACGGAATATCAACAAGTGGAAATCATTAGTTCGACTTATATAAAGAGCTTTATCGCAATAAAACGAAAGTTTTCTTTTACCGCTAAGTCTTAGAACTTTTCTTATTTTATATTTGATGGGGTGAGTGTTATGGGAAAGGTGATTGTTGTCGAAGGGCTCAGTGATAAGTCAAGGATTGCACCACTCATTGCAGAACCCGTGACGATTCTTTGTACAAATGGTACAGTAAGTGCATCGAGACTGGAAGAGTTACTATTACCGTACGAAGGCCAGGATATGATCATACTAGTAGATGCAGACTCTTCAGGAGAAAAACTGAGGAAACTCGTCAAGCGTGAATTTCCTGAAGCTCGTCATTTTTACATTAACCGAAATTATAAAGAAGTTGCAGCAACACCGCTCCGGATCTTGATGGATGTGCTCATCACAGCGAATATCCAGGTAAATAAGCTATTAACAGAGGGATGAAGAAAATGAATGAATGGACGCACAAAGAATGGATCAAAGAAAAGAATACGAATAAATCAACGGCTTATTATTTGTACGCGCCAATGTGTGGAACTTGCCAGGTTGCGTCTAAGATGCTATCAGTTGTCACCGAATTGTTACCGGATCTTCCAATGGGCAAAGCAAATTTAAATTACGTTCAAGAAATAGCGGATCTCTACGAAGTGGAGAGTGTACCGTGCTTACTTATAACAGAAGGTGGCAAACTAAAAGAGAAAATCTATGCTTTTCAATCAGTGCCATACTTGTATAGTAAGTTAAAACCTGTTGACGAATACAGCCGGTCATGGTAAATTAGTCTTCTGATAAAAAACCAATTGCTTGTCTGAAATCTAGACAACAAGCGAAGAGTCAAATAGAATACAGTCCTTAAGTTTTTCAAAAATTTCATATCAAAACTCTTATTACGAGTGGTGGAGGGAAGTGCCCTATGAAGCCCGGCAACCGTCATGAAAATGAAATGGTGCCAAATCACACAAAGCGAAAGCTTTGGACGATGAGAGATTGGTTTCCGTATACTATACGTTTGCCCTTCTGCTCAGTTATGCGCGGAAGGGTTTTTTATTTTTAAGATTTAGGAGTGTTGGAAGAATGATTGAGTTAAAGCAAGTGACAAAAAAATTCGATACAGGCAAGGCAATTTTAACAGCTGTGGATCAAGTGGACTTATCCATTTCTGATGGAGAGATATTCGGTATTATTGGTTATAGTGGAGCAGGTAAAAGTACCTTAATCCGATTGTTGAATGGGTTAGAAAAACCAACGTCAGGAACTGTAGAGATTAATGGACAAATTATCACAGCGATTAAAGGCGGAGAATTACGCAAGGCACGTCAGAAAGTCAGTATGATTTTCCAACATTTTAATCTACTATGGTCTCGTACAGTGAGAGAAAATATTGAATTTCCGCTAGAAATTGCCGGAGTGGCAAAAGCACAACGCGGAAATCGTGTACAGGAGTTAATTGAATTAGTCGGATTAACGGGTCGTGAAAACGCCTATCCTTCTGAGCTATCAGGAGGACAAAAACAACGCGTCGGTATTGCCCGGGCATTAGCAAATGACCCAGAAGTCTTGTTGTGTGACGAAGCGACATCAGCACTCGATCCAGAAACAACAGATGCCATTCTTGACTTGTTAGTAGACATCAATAAGCGATTGGGATTGACAATTGTACTGATTACTCATGAAATGCACGTCATCCGGAAAATTTGCCACCGTGTGGCTGTAATGGAAGGCGGACGAGTTGTAGAACTTGGCGACGTTTTACATGTGTTCCAATCACCGAAAGAGGCAATCACGAAACGCTTTGTTGCGCAAGTAGCCGACAGTGGAGATTCACAGGAAACCATCAAAAACCTGCGGGAATTATACCCAACTGGCGAATTGGTGAAATTGGTTTTTGTTGGCGATCAAACCGAACAACCCATTTTAACTAAATTGATTCGCAGTCATGCCGTGGAAGTGAATATTGTTCAAGGCAATATCTCGCATACGCAGCGTGGCGCATACGGCACCTTGATCTTACAGCTTAAAGGGTCTCAAGCAGAAATTGAAGAAGCACTGGTATTTCTTCGCTCAGAAGATATTCAAGCGGAGGTGATGGACAATGATTGAATCGTTATTTCCAAATGTAAAGTGGGACAGCATGTGGGAAGCTACTCTTGAAACACTTTACATGACCGCATTATCAACTGTATTTACATTTGTTATTGGTTTAGCACTTGGTATTATCTTGTTCTTAACAGCACCGAAACAATTGTGGGCAAACAAACTCGTTAATTGGCTGACTGGCGCATTCGTCAATATTTTCCGTTCAATTCCTTTTATCATCTTGATCATTTTATTGATTCCTGTCACTTTGTTCTTGATGGGATCGATTCGCGGACCGAATGCGGCTTTACCGGCATTAATCATCGGTTCAGCTCCATTTTATGCACGAATGGTGCTAATTGCGCTAAAAGAAATTGATAAAGGTGTGATCGAGGCGGCTCGTTCAATGGGTGCAACAACCGGCACCATCATTTGGAAAGTGTTATTGCCCGAATCAAAACCGGCATTAATATCCGGCATTACGGTCACGGCGATTGCATTGGTCGGCTATACAGCAATGGCCGGCATTATCGGCGCAGGTGGTCTTGGTACACTTGCTTTCCTCGACGGCTTTCAACGCAGTCGTGAAGACGTTACATTGATGGCAACAATCTTAATCTTAATCATTGTCTTTATCATTCAATACATTGGTGATTGGGTCACGATAAAAGCAGACAAACGGTAAAAACGGATTTTCCGTTCTATAAAACAACACATAAGGGAGAGATTGAGATGAAGAAATTTGTAGTAGGAACAGCGTTAACGGCATTGGTACTCGCAGGATGTGGAAATGGTGGAGCAAGTGAAGAAGAGTCTAAGACATTACGCATAGGCGCTTCTAACGTACCGCATGCTGAAATTTTAGAACAAGCGAAGCCCCTTTTAGAAGAGCAAGGAATTGAACTTGAAGTTGAAACGTATCAAGACTATATTTTGCCAAACAAAGATTTAGAGTCTGGTGAAATTGATGCCAACTATTTCCAAACTATTCCTTACTTAGAAACTCAAATAGCTGATAATGGTTATGAGTTTGAAAATGCTGGAGGGATTCACATTGAACCAATCGGTGTTTATTCACAAAAATATGCTTCTCTTGATGAACTACCACAGGATGCAACCATTTTGATGAGCAACTCGGTATCGGAGCAGGGTCGTATTTTATCGCTGCTTGAGGTAGAAGGCTTAATCACATTGGCAGAAGGTGTAGATAAAACATCGGCTGAAGTGAGTGATATTGTTGAAAATCCGAAAAATTTACAGCTTGAGCCAGACTATGAAGCAGCTTTACTTGTTCAATTATATGAATCAGGTGAGGGAGATGCAGTCTTGATCAACTCCAACTATGCGATTGATGCTGGCATCAGCCCTCTAGAAGATTCAATTGCAATAGAATCATCTGATTCGCCATACGTAAATATTATTACCGTGCGTGCAGGTGATGAAGATAACGAAAATGTGAAAGCTTTAGTTGAAGTATTACAATCCCAGGAAATCCAAGACTTTATTTTAGAAGAATGGGGCGGCTCAGTAGTACCGGTAGATTGAATAAAAAAGGAGCTGTCTCATAAGCCCCTAAAATAAAACAGACGGAGAAAAAGATTTTCTTTTTCTCCGTCTGTTTTTGATTGGTTGGAGAGGGTACTGAAAGTGGCTGGCGAATGCTGGTTACTTTATGGAATGAGAAAGTCGAATCGTGGCTCTTTTTCATCCCCGAGCGCATACAGGTAATTCTCTTCGCTGCCACCTGCGCCCGCGATGACCGTCTTTGGCATGGGCAGGCTGGAATCCGCTAGTTTTCAGGTGCGGAATAAAACAGTGTGTATCTGTTGGACGCTGGTACATCGAATGATAATGAACGGTTTTTTGTATCCTTTTTGTTCCAGAACGGCTGATGGGAATGGAGATGGCGACTCCTGCGAGAACAGCATGTGGTGAAGACGGCGTAGCCGGCTGAGGCCGTGCCCGCGGAAAGCGTCCGTCGGAATGGACATCAGCCATTTCTCATCTTTTTATTATTTTCGAAATAATAAAAATATTTCGCGTTTTCTTGTATACCTTACATTCGCGAGAGGTTTGTGCTATTTTTGAATAATAAAAAAGAAGCATTTGTTCATATGAGGGGGACAGGTTCATGAAGTTCAATTTTGGTTTATTGCCTCGAATAGTGGTGGCAATCGTTCTAGGGGTACTTATTGGGTTAGTAGCACCAAAAGAAATAGTGAGAGTATTTGCGACGTTTACAACGATTTTCGGTAACTTTTTAAACTTTGTTGTGCCGCTAATCATTCTTGGGTTCATTGCACCGGGAATTGCCAAACTAGGGAAAGGTTCTGGTAAGCTATTGGGGATGGCTACAGTTGTTGCATACGCTTCCACCATTGCGGCAGGAATCTTAGCGTTCTTCGTGGCGACGACAGTTCTGCCTAACTTTATGAAAGCGGGTTCTTTAAGCAGTATGGAAGATCCAGAGCATGCTTTAGCGACTTCGTTTATCGCACTCGATATGGCACCTGTTTTTGGTGTTATGTCCGCATTGATCTTGGCTTTTTTACTAGGTATTGGCATGGCTTCTACAGGAAGCAAAACAATGGTATCGTTTTTTGATGAATTTCAGGCAATTATTGAGAAAACAATTTCTTACATTATTATTCCTCTGTTACCGTTTCATATTTTTGGTATATTTGCCAATATGGCGTACGGCGGAGCGGTATTTGAAATTTTGTCGTTGTTTGCCGTCGTCTTTGTGATGATTATCATACTTCACTGGACAATGCTGTTGCTGCAATATTCGGCAGCTGGTGCATTAAAAGGGAAGAATCCATTATCGATTTTAAAAACGATGATGCCTGCTTATTTTACAGCACTTGGAACGCAGTCTTCTGCAGCAACCATCCCCGTCACATTGCGTCAAGCACGCAAGTCGGGAGCTAACGAACGCGTAACAGACTTTACCGTTCCATTGTTTGCAACTATCCATTTATCAGGCAGTACTATTACATTAGTGTCCTGTGCAATCGGCGTATTATTACTAACAGGTGGAGCGCCGACATTTAGCAGCTTCTTTCCATTCATTTTAATGTTGGGTGTTACGATGATTGCAGCACCAGGCGTACCAGGTGGAGCTGTTATGGCAGCGATTGGTTTACTGCAAAGTATGCTAGGATTTGATGCAACAATGGTAGCATTAATGATCGCACTTTATATGGCGCAAGATAGCTTTGGTACTGCAGCAAATGTTACCGGAGATGGTGCTTTAGCACACATCGTCGACCGTTTCACAAATGGTCAAAAAAGTTTACAATAGTCGATCGATTCAAACAATTATGGCTATTTTGAAAGGTCTATTCTATTGATAATTTCTGTGCTATTATAGCGAAGATATTACACAATAGGGGGAAACACCATGAAGAAATTATGGGCAATTGGTTTATCAGCGGCGGTATTATTGGCTGGCTGTGGAGAAGAACAATCAGCGGAGTCAACTGAAGCTACTACCAGTTCAGAAGATAGCAAAGATGTTAAGAAAGACATGATGAGATTTTATCTGACCATTTCAAATACGATCAATGCAGTTGATGTAGATCTGAACACATTTGAAAAAATGAAAGCAGAAGACCTATTACCAGAAGGTGAAGAGCTGAAAGCGATGACAGACGCAGCGATTGTTTCTGCTAAAGATTCAGCTGCTGCTATTGAGACCTTGGAAATTCCAGCGGTATTAGAAAATCAAAAAGAACAAATTGAAACGGCATTCACAGCTATTCGTGAGTCCTATGAAATAAAAGCGGAAGAATTAACGAAAGATGCATCTTTTGAAGCAGCTGACGAAAAGTTCACCGAAGCAGATACGTTGTTAAATGAATTGCTAACAGAGCAAGGGTTAGCCGGTTCTAGTATTCAAAACGAAGTTTCACAATAAGCAGAAAGCCCTTTGACAACTAAATGTCAGAGGGCTTTTTGATGAAGTTATGTATAAGGCAAAAGATCTGTTTTCAGATTAGTTTGATTATTTTGGTGTTTATTTGCTCTTTTATCGGGTATACTGTAAAAGGTAAGCGTTAAATCAACAGATTGAAAGGAATGGTTCATTATTGAATCGAACGGCATTGAGAAGACCGATAAAATGGAGCATGCATTTAGAAATGCGCATGGCTTCGGAATTGACGAATATCAAAATGACCCGGACAAAATTCTCGAAGTAGAACAACGTCGTGAACAAGATTATCAGCTAGGCCAAAAAGTAGCCAGCCAGATCGAGCGGCAGGTTCATCGAGACTAAGCAGAGCATATAACAACATGAAGCCAGTATCTTCGGATGCTGGCTTTTTTATTGATATAATTTCTCAATTAGGATTCTTTTATTGAAAATATGAAGGTGTGACAGTTGTCACACTAGGCTTTTACAAATAAGTGATAAATGCAGCAATCTAAATTGTTTTATCGTCATTTTTTTAGTAGTTTAATGATTTGCTAGTAAGGTGAATATGAGTTAAGATTAGAATGATACTAATTAAGAATGGTTTTCCATTCAACATTAACTTTATGGAGGTATTTACATGTCAACTTTGGTCATTAAAGATTTACACGTTAAAATCGAAGACAAAGAGATTTTAAAGGGTGTAGACTTAACAATTAATACAGGTGAAATTCACGCAATTATGGGGCCTAACGGTACGGGTAAATCAACACTAGCGTCAGCTATTATGGGTCATCCTAAATATGAAGTAACTCAAGGAACAATTACACTTGACGGCGAAGACGTTCTAGAGATGGAAGTTGACGAACGCGCTCGTGCAGGTCTTTTCCTAGGAATGCAATACCCAAGCGAAATTTCTGGCGTAACAAACGCAGACTTTATGCGTTCTGCAATGAACGCTCGTCGCGAAGAAGGATCTGAAATTTCATTGATGAAATTTATTCGTGAACTAGACAGCAAAATGGAAGTTCTGGATATGGAACAAGAAATGGCGCAACGTTACTTGAACGAAGGTTTTTCAGGCGGAGAAAAGAAACGTAATGAAATTTTACAACTTATGATGATCAAACCTAAAATCGCTGTTCTAGACGAAATTGACTCTGGACTTGATATTGATGCATTAAAAGTTGTTTCAGATGGCATTAACCAAATGAGAAGCGAAAATTTTGGTTGCCTGATTATCACTCACTATCAGCGTCTACTAAACTACATTACGCCTGATCATGTTCACGTTATGATGCAAGGCCGCGTCGTTAAATCAGGCGGAGAAGAACTTTCTCTTAAACTCGAGTCTGAAGGATATGACTGGATCAAAGCTGAACTTGGCATTGAAGACGAGACTGTAGGACAAGCATAATTGAAGGGAGAGACTAGCATGACGGTTGAAACAAATTTAAAAATGACCGAGCAGGATGTGCGCTCTTTTTCAGAAATGAATGGTGAACCTTCATGGTTTACTGAGCTTCGTCTTCGTTCGTTTGGGGAAGCGCAAAGCTTGCCATTGCCAAAACCAGATAAAACAAAAATTCTTAGCTGGAACTTTACAGATTTCCCAGTACACACGGTTGAAAGTGCAAAGTTCGATTCACTTGAAGATTTAACAGAAGATGTTAAAGCAATCGTAGATTTAGAGCAAAAAAACCTTTATATCCAACACAACAACACACCTGCATTTTCACGTGTTTCTGATGAACTTGCGGCACAAGGTGTTATTTTGACGGATATTTTTACAGCTCTACGTGAACATGGCGATTTGGTTAAGAAATACTTTATGACTAAAGGCGTGAAAACGGACGAGCATAAATTGACAGCGTTAAATGCTGCATTGATGAACGGCGGAGCATTCCTTTATGTTCCGAAAAACGTTGTTGTAGAAGAACCTGTACAGGTAGTTTTCTATCATGATGATGCAGAAGCGTCATTGTTTAACCACGTTATCGTTGTTGCAGATACAAGCAGTAAAGTAACTTATGTGGAAAACTATTACTCAACAGTTCCACATGCGAACGGCTCGGCAAACATCGTGTCAGAAGTTTTTGCTGAAGATAACGCACAAATTACGTACGGCGCTGTAGACACATTAGCAGAAGGCTTTATTACGTATGTAAACCGTCGCGGTGTTGTAGCACGTGATGCACGTATTGAATGGGCTTTAGGCATGATGAATGATAGCGATACAATTTCTGAAAACACAACGCACTTGATCGGCGATAATTCTTTTGGTGATACGAAAAGTGTAGTCGTTGGACGAGGATCGCAAAAACAAAACTTTACAACGCAAGTTGTTCATTGGGGCAAAGATTCTGAAGGTTTCATTTTGAAACATGGTGTTATGAAAGATTCGTCTTCTGCTATCTTTAACGGCATTGGTAAAATCGAACACGGTGCGACAAGATCTAACGCAGTACAGGAATCACGTGTATTGATGTTAAGTGAAAAAGCACGTGGCGACGCTAACCCGATTCTGTTAATCGACGAAGACGATGTAACAGCAGGACATGCGGCATCAGTTGGACGCGTAGATCCGCTTCAATTGTATTACTTGATGAGCCGCGGTATTACAAAACAGGAAGCTGAACGTCTTGTTATTCACGGTTTCTTGGCACCGGTTGTCCGTGTATTGCCAATCGAAGGCGTTAAAAAGCAATTGACGGAGGTTATCGAAAGGAAAGTCCGCTAATGATCAACCAAGAGATAAAAAGCTATTTTCCAATACTCAACCAAGAAATAAATGGTCACCCACTGATTTATCTGGATAGTGCTGCTACTTCACAAAAGCCGATTCAAGTAATTGAAGCATTAAAAAATTATTATGAATTGGATAATGCCAACGTGCACCGAGGCGTTCACACACTCGGGAATCGCGCAACCGAACACTATGAAGGCGCACGCGAAAAAGTCCGGAAATTCATCAACGCTAATTCGATGGAAGAAATTATTTTCCTGCGAGGAACGACAACTGCCATGAACCTCATTGCGCAAAGCTACGGAAGAGCCAATGTCCAAGAAGGCGATGAAATTGTCATTACTTATATGGAACACCATTCTAATATTATTCCATGGCAGCAATTGGCTAAAGAACGCGGCGCCATTTTAAAATACGTTGAACTTGAAAAAGATGGCACGATTTCCTTGGAGCAGGTCCGTGCAGTTGTAACAGAGCGAACTAAAATCGTTTCGATGGTTTATGTTTCGAATGTTCTTGGCACGATGAATCCAGTGAAAGAAGTTGCACAGATTGCTCATGAAAATGGTGCAGTGATGGTTGTTGATGGTGCTCAAGCAGCGCCGCATTTGAAAATAGATGTTCAGCAACTTGACTGTGATTTCTTTGCATTTTCGGGTCATAAAATGTGTGGCCCTACTGGAATTGGCGTTCTTTACGGCAAGAAAGAGTTATTAAATAATATGGAACCGGTCGAATTTGGTGGAGAAATGATCGATTTCGTTGGGTTATACGATTCGACATGGAAAGAGTTGCCTTGGAAATTTGAAGGCGGTACACCCATTATTGCAGGTGCTGTTGGACTAGGTGCGGCAATCGATTTTCTCAATGAAATCGGCTTAGATGAAATTGAAAAGCATGAACATCAAATGGCTGCTTACGCAATGGAAAAAATGAGCTTGATTGAAGGATTGGCTATTTACGGTCCAACTGATCCACAAAAACGGGCAGGGATTGTCACATTCAATCTGAATGATGTTCACCCACATGATGTTGCAACTGTTCTTGACATGAGCGGCATTGCGGTGCGCGCTGGTCATCACTGTGCGCAACCTTTAATGAAATGGCTGGAAGTTT
Organism: Planococcus kocurii; assembly: GCF_001465835.2. NCBI lineage: Bacteria > Bacillati > Bacillota > Bacilli > Caryophanales > Caryophanaceae > Planococcus > Planococcus kocurii. The sequence continues at coordinate 604,567 of NZ_CP013661.2, read as the reverse complement.
CAGCTACAGCACGCGCGAGCTTCTACCTATACAATAGCGAGTCAGATGTTGACCGTTTGGTAGAAGGTCTGCGTTCGGCAAAGGAGTATTTCAACGATGTCTTCTAATAATTTAGATCAATTATACCGACGTGTTATTATGGACCATTATAAAACGCCCCGCAACAAAGGAACGCTTGAAAATGATAGCGTTAGTATTGAAATGAACAATCCGACCTGTGGAGATCGCATCCAATTGACTTTGCAGGTCGAAGACGGCATTGTCAAAGATGCGAAGTTTGACGGTGAAGGATGTTCGATTTCAATGGCTTCTGCTTCAATGATGACGCAAGCTGTCAAAGGGCAAGAAATTGATACGGCATTAAAACTTTCCAGCATTTTTTCAGATATGATGCTTGGCAAAGAGTACGATGATTCGATTGATCTTGGTGACATTGAAGCATTGCAAGGCGTCTCTCAGTTTCCAGCCCGTATCAAATGTGCGACTTTGGCATGGAAAGCCATGGAAAAAGGCGTGCAAAACGAAGAAAAATCGTAATATAGAACGGAGGAACGACGATGGCGAAAAAAATGCCGGAAATCGGTGATTATAAATATGGGTTCCACGACAAAGATGTATCAGTTTTTAGATCTAAACGTGGCCTGACTGAAGATATTGTAAGAGAAATTTCAAAAATTAAAGATGAGCCAGAATGGATGTTAAAATCCCGTCTGAAAGCATTAAAATTGTTTTATTCAATGCCAATGCCACAATGGGGCGGCGATTTAGGTTCACTAAACTTTGATGAAATTACGTATTACGTAAAACCATCAGAAGCGAGCCAAACTTCATGGGATGAAGTTCCTGAAGAAATCAAACGCACATTCGATAAATTAGGTATTCCAGAAGCAGAGCAAAAGTATTTGGCTGGTGTTTCGGCTCAGTACGAATCTGAAGTTGTTTACCACAACATGAAAGTTGAATTGGAAGACATGGGGATTATCTTTAAAGATACCGGTTCTGCTCTTCGTGAAAACGAAGACCTTTTCAAAGAATATTGGCAGTCAGTAATTCCAGCAGCAGATAATAAGTTTGCAGCGTTGAATACGGCAGTTTGGTCTGGTGGATCATTTATTTACGTGCCAAAAGGCATTAAAGTAGAATCTCCACTTCAAGCTTATTTCCGTATCAACTCGGAAAACATGGGCCAATTTGAGCGTACATTAATTATCGTTGATGAAGGCGCAAGCGTTCATTATGTAGAGGGCTGTACAGCTCCTGTTTACACAACGAATTCACTTCACTCTGCTGTTGTTGAAATTATTGTGAAAAAAGATGCTTATTGCCGTTATACGACAATTCAAAACTGGGCAAACAATGTCTTTAACCTTGTAACAAAGCGTGCATTTGTTGACGCGAACGGAACAATGGAATGGATTGATGGCAACATCGGTTCGAAATTGACAATGAAATACCCAGCTATTTACTTGAAAGGTGAAGGCGCACGCGGCATGACTTTGTCGATTGCAATCGCTGGTAAAGGACAGCATCAAGACGCTGGAGCGAAAATGATTCACTTGGCTCCAAATACATCTTCATCGATTGTTTCGAAATCAATTTCAAAACAAGGCGGGAAAGTTTCGTATCGCGGAATCGTTCATTTTGGACGTAAAGCGGACGGCGCACGTTCAAACATTGAATGTGATACGTTAATTATGGACAATCAGTCAACTTCTGATACAATTCCATACAACGAAATTTTAAACGATAACGTTTCTTTGGAGCACGAAGCGAAAGTTTCAAAAGTATCTGAAGAGCAATTGTTCTACTTGATGAGCCGTGGTGTTTCTGAGCAAGAAGCAACAGAAATGATCGTAATGGGCTTTATCGAACCATTCACGAAAGAACTTCCAATGGAATATGCGGTAGAAATGAACCGTTTAATCAAGTTCGAAATGGAAGGCTCGATCGGTTAATAGACGAATAACTAACGGGCTGTCCCAAAAGGTCATGAAATATGACTTTTGGTGACAGTCTTTTTGTGTCTTGTAAGATTTAATTGCTTCCCATGCTATTCGGTGGAATTAAAATACTTCTAACTAGACGGCTATCTTAGTAACCTAAAATAATATTTTCTCCCTGAACTCTCAATTGATCAAAAGAAACTCCCTTTAAAAAAAGACGTTCTATTTTTTCTATGCTATCATAAAATAATAACCAGAAATGGAGGCGGGACGATGATTTATGTAGGTTTGACGGGGTGGGGAGACCATCCAGATGTCTATAGCCCTGGCTCAAAGAAAACAGATAAATTGATCGATTACAGTGCTCATTTTCCAATTGTAGAATTGGATTCCTCCTTTTATGCAGTTCAGCCGGAAAAAAATATTCGGAAGTGGATGGAAGAAACGCCAGAGCCGTTTCAGTTTGTAGTAAAAGCTTATCAAGGAATGACAGGACATCTGCGTGGAGAAAATCCATTTGACTCACGCGATGACATGTTTGAAGCGTTTAAAAAATCCATTCGCCCATTAAAAGAAGCTGGGAAACTGGCAATGGTACTGCTTCAGTTTCCGCCGTGGTTTGATTGCCAAAAAGACAATGTCGATCAACTTCGAGAGATTACCGGGCGTTTAAAAGAATTTGATCTGGCAATCGAATTTCGTCATCAATCCTGGTATGCCAATGGGATGAGTGAAAAAACCGTGGACTTCTTACGGGATAATCAGTTGATTCACACAGTGTGTGACGAACCGCAGGCAGGAGATGGCTCAATTCCACTGGTTCCAATTTCTTCAAGAACAGACAAAGTGCTACTTCGTATTCACGGTCGCAATGTTCATGGCTGGCTAAATCCAGGGCATGGACAAAACTGGCGGGAAGTTCGTTATCTCTATGATTATAATAAAGAAGAACTGGGCGAAATCAGTCGTGCTGTAAACCTATTGGCGCAAACAGCAGAAACGGTCTACGTGATTTTTAATAATAACTCAGGAGGCCATGCAGCAGGTGACGCTAAAGAGTTCCAGAATATGAATGATTTATCATTTGACGGGCTTTCACCAAAGCAAATGGATTTATTTGAAGGAGGATTTTAATGGTTTTTATCGTTATGGCACTTGTCGGAGTGGCTTCTGGCATAGTGGGTGCATTGATAGGGCTTGGTGGTGGCGTTATACTGGTTCCAGCTTTACTTTTTCTAGGCACCAGTTTTGCGTTTTTTCCGGACCTTTCGCCTCAGAAAATTGTTGGCTTATCAGTCATCATGATGATTTTCACAGGCTTGTCTTCAACTTTAGCTTATATGAAAGTTCGAACAGTCGATTATAAAAGCGGACTTATTTTCTTTGCAGGAAGTGCACCCGGTACAATCATTGGTGCTTTTGTTAATAAAAACTTGGATTTGCCGTCATTCAATCTGTATTTCGGAATTCTTCTCGTTTTTCTATCGCTGCTTTTACTGTTGCGCGACCGGCTCAAAGCGGTTCGCTGGTTCGTGGACAACGGTCGTAAAACAACGTTTATAGACAATCAAAATAAAGAATATATTTATGGTTATCCAATTTGGTTTGCCTTGTTATTAACTTTTTTTGTTGGAGTGGCTTCAGGGTTGTTCGGTATCGGTGGTGGCTCAATTATCGTGCCTGCGATGATTTTATTGTTCTTATTCCCACCACATGTAGCCATTGGGACGTCTATGTTTATGGTGTTTTTATCAGCACTTGTCAACTCCGTTACCCATATCTCATTAGGAAACGTGCCATGGATTTATACGCTAGCCGTTGTTCCAGGTGCATACATGGGTGCGAAAATAGGTGCGAAGTTAAACAAGCGCCTGAATTCGGAAATGCTGGTGACCATTTTGCGTATTGTCCTTTTGATTCTCGGGTTGCGATCGATTTATGAAGGAATATTTAGTTCTTAAAGAGGTGTTTTCATGAGTGAAACTATTCATATTTATCATACAAATGATTTGCATAGCCATTTTACAAATTGGCCACAGATTAAATCGTTTTTAGCTGAACGAAAAAGATGGCACGAAGAAGAAGGCGACGTCTGTCTTATTTTAGATATTGGTGACCATGTTGATCGTTCGCATCCTTATACAGAAGGCACAGCAGGCAAAGGCAATGTGCAATTACTAAACGAAGCGCAATACGATGCTGTGACGATTGGCAATAACGAAGGCATTACACTGTCAAAAGAAGAGCTTGCTGATTTGTATGTTCAAGCCGATTTTAAAGTGGTGGTGTCAAATTTATTTGATTTGCGTGGCAATCGACCTCAATGGGCTAAGCCCTATCATATTATCCGTACAACAAACGGAAAACGGATTGGATTAGTGGGTGCAACCGCAGAGTTTACGCCTTTTTATCATAAACTGGGTTGGCGACTTACAGATGCCAAAGAATCTATTATTCAAGCAGTAAAAGAAATTGAAGAACACACGGATTTAATTATTTGCTTATCACATCTTGGCATTAAAGAAGACGAGTTATTGGCGGATCTTTGTCCACAAATCAATATTATTTTGGGGGCACATACGCATCATGTTTTTCATGAAGGCAAATGGCAAGGGGACACTTTGCTAGGTGCTGCAGGAAAATTCGGTGTTTACGTTGGTCATATTGCTGTAGCAGAAGCATTTGAAAAAACCACTGCGCAACTCGTTGAAGTGTCTCGGTTACGCGAAGAACAAGAAGGATTTGATGAACGGCTAATCGAGCAGGGAAAAATACAAATGAACGAGTTAGTTTTTCATAGCGACAAGACGCTAAAAGCAGAGTGGTTTAAAGATTCAGAGCTGGCAACTTTGTTTGGACAAGCGCTGATTGAATTTACAGAAGCCGATTGTGCGTTATTTAATGCCGGAATATTTATGGAAGATATGGCAAAAGGTGCGATGACTCGCTACAACTTTCATCAAATGCTGCCTCATCCAATCAACCCTTGTCTTGTCGAGCTAAGCGGAGCCGAGTTAAAAGAGATTTATTTGCAGTCTTTGAACTCAGAATGGCCACAGCTCGAGTTAAAAGGAATGGGATTCCGTGGCGCGGTGTTTGGCAAGATGATTCATTTGAATATGGAAATTATAAATCACCGGTTTTATATCAATGGGCAACTAGCAGTGCACGATCAAACTTACCGATTGGTTACGTTAGACATGTTAACGTTTGGCTACTTTTTTCCAAGCTTGAAAAGAGCGGCTAAGACATATTTTATGCCAGAGTTTCTGCGTGATGTGTTTAGCGAGTATTTTCATAGCAAAGCCTTGAAGTAGAAGGCCTATTCGGAATATAAACGCAGTTGATTTTATGGTGATTTTGGGCTATGCTAATAAAGAAATATATATTGGTGGGTAGAGGCTGCAGGACTGATCAGTAAGATGCGCGAGTTTGACCGCGTTGAACGCATCTGAAAGGAAGTTTTGCCGAAATCGATTTTCTAGGTCTAAGAAGATGGATTGGGGTCATTCTAAATAAGAATGTCACTGTCATTTGAGCAACAGCTTAAATGGGGAGCTACAGGGTTGTTTGATGTTCTAATGCACAGACGAATTGTAGAAGGCTGACTTTATCCAATTGGAGAGGTCGGCTTTTTTTATCTCATTTTTCACCCATCAAAAATTAGGAGGAGTTTTTATGGAGAATACGATTTTTTCGATTTTGCCGCCGATTATTGCAATCGTTATGGTACTTTTAACGCGTCGTGTGCTATTGTCGCTAGGTACCGGTATTGTAGCAGCAGCTGTAATATTGACATGGTTTGCACCACTTGATGCCTTACAAGAGCTTGTAACATCATTTACGATTATTTTTTGGGATGAAGGTTTCAACGCTTACAACGTCTTTATCATTCTTTTCTTGTTGTTGCTTGGCATTATTACAGCATTCGTTAGTTTATCAGGAGGCAGCCATGCTTTCGCTGAATGGGCTTCCACACGTATCAAGTCGCGAAGAGGGGCGAAGGTTCTAACAGTAGTTCTTGGAATTGTGATCTTCATCGATGACTATTTCAATGCTTTAGCTGTAGGACAAGTTGCACGTCCAATTACTGATCGTTATAAAGTGTCACGCGCTAAGCTCGCGTACTTTATCGATTCGACTGCTGCACCTGTTTGTGTCGTTTCTCCCGTATCAAGTTGGGGAGCTGCAATTATTGGGATTATTGCGACGATTTTAGCAGGACAAACTTTTGTTGAATATTCCGCATTAGAAGCTTTCCTGTGGATGGCACCGATGAACTTTTATGTAGTTGCTTCTCTAGCTATTGTCTTTTTTGTTGCTATTCGTGATGTTGATTTTGGTGAAATGAAGAAACATGAAGTGCTTGCCATTACGGAAGGACAACTTTTTGATCCTAACAAAACAATTCCAGGTGAAATGAAAGAAGATTTTCCAACTCATTCACATGGACATGTTAGAGATTTATTACTACCAATTTTATTGTTGATTGTTGGTACAGTAGGGGCAATGATATGGACGGGCTATCAGAACGCAGATCAAGTATTTGATATTTGGTTGATTTTTGAAAATACAGATGTGCCAGCTTCCTTATTAACAGGTGGTGTGCTAGGCGCATTAACGTCCATTATCTTATACGTTATGCAAATGAAAAAGAACGAAACAGCTAACGTGGGCTGGATTGGCAAAGGCATTTGGGCAGGTATCAAATCAATGATGGGTGCAGTGCTAATCTTGATTTTTGCTTGGTCGCTGACTTCTTTGATCGGGTTACTTGAAACGGGTGCATATTTAGCAGGCGTTGTGTCTGAAGGCAATGTTCCGACAGCTATTCTTCCCGTTTTACTGTTTGTGTTAGCGGGTGTTATGGCTTTTTCTACAGGAACATCGTGGGGGTCTTTCGGTATTTTATTACCGATTGCCGGTACAATTATGATTGAGGCTGACCCATCCTTATTATTGCCAGCGTTATCAGCAGTGTTAGCAGGAGCGGTTTTTGGTGATCATTGTTCACCGATTTCCGATACGACGATCTTGTCTTCGACAGGAGCGGGAAGCAATCATATGGACCATGTCTTAACTCAGATACCGTATGCGTTAACCGCTGCAGGTATCGCTGCAATTGGGTACATTGTCATAGGTTTCACTGGTTCGCTATTGATTTCGTTAGGCGTAGTCTTAGCCGTGTTAGCCATTCTCTTTGTTGTCTGGTCACAACGAACAACTATTATTGAAAAACAACAAAATATATAATGAAATCAAGGCAGAGAAGCTATTTCTCTGCCTTTTTACTTTTGCCGCAATAGTTTTTTTAAATTATATTGTGAAATCGTCTTTACATTAAAGCGCTCTCTCGGTATACTATTTTTAGATTAGTTAATAATCTGAAAACAAACAAAATTCCTATTTTTATGTAAATAGAATGGGAATACAGAGGGGGAAGAGTGATGGAACGTTCGCAATGGGGTACACGTGCCGGCTTTATCATGGCAGCTGTCGGCTCTGCAGTAGGTTTAGGTAACATTTGGCGTTTTCCGTATGTTGCCTTTGAAAATGGCGGGGGTGCCTTTTTCATACCATATCTATTTGCATTATTAACTGCCGGTATACCAATTTTAATCCTTGAATTTACGATTGGTCATAAGTACCGAGGTTCTGCACCATTATCATTCTTTAGAATGGGTGGTAAAAAACTAGAATGGCTTGGTTGGTGGGCAGTATTTGTGTCCTTCATTATATCTGTGTACTATGCCGTTATTATCGCTTGGGCAATGCGCTATACTATATTTTCAATCAATCAGGCATGGGGCACAGATACACAAGATTTCTTATTCAATGAATTTTTGCAACTGACAGTTAGCCCAGGGCAAACAGGTGGAATTGTTTGGGGCGTATTTATTCCTCTAGTGCTGGTCTGGGTCATTACACTCGGAATTTTGCTTGCAGGAGTGAAAAAAGGAATTGAAGTGGCTAACCGGATTTTCATTCCAACTTTAGTCGTCATTTTCTTGGCAGTAGTTATTCGTGCAGTTACACTGGACGGGGCATTGGTAGGACTAGAAGCATTCTTCCAACCAGATTTTAGCGCTATTATGGATCCGTCGGTTTGGGTCGCAGCTTATGGACATATATTCTTTAGTTTATCTGTCGCATTTGCCATTATGATTACGTACTCAAGCTATCTTCCTAAAAAGTCGGACATTACAAATAACGCTTTTATCACAGGTTTTGCCAACTCAAGCTTTGAATTATTAGCTGGTATCGGTGTTTTCGCAGCTCTTGGGTTTATGGCATCGCAACAAGGTGTTGAAGTAAGTGAAGTAGCAACAGCCGGTGTTGGATTGGCATTTGTGGTATTCCCACAAATTATCAATGAATTTCCAGGATTCAACGGATTGTTCGGCGTATTGTTCTTCTTGTCGTTAACACTCGCTGGATTGACGTCTTTGATGTCAATTACTGAAACTTATGTCGCTGGGTTTTCTGAGAAGTTCGGTATTTCTCGTAGAAAATCTGTTCTTTTCGGAGGCGGACTTGCAGCATTGATTTCAATTCTCTTTGCAACACAAGGCGGATTGTTCTTCTTGGATCTTGCAGATTACTTTATCAACCAATTTGGTGTTGCAGCAATCGGTCTAGTAGAAGTGGTGCTAGTCGTTTGGGTGTTCCGCAAAGCAGATACACTTAAAGCACATGCTAACGAAATCTCGGATATTCATTTGGGTGGCTGGTGGAAATTCAGTCTCGGCATCATTACACCAATCGTTTTAGGTTATATGATGTTCGGTTTACTCAAGCTAAACATTCTGAAAGAGTTTGATACTGAAACTGGAAACTACGAAGGGTACTCAGATATGTTTACCTTATCAGGAGGCGTAGCAGTTGCTTCCGCTGCAATCATTTTCGGGGTTCTATTCTCTCTTGCAAAATGGCATAAAGAACAGGGAGAATATGACGAGCGCAATTAAAAGGAGGAGTATCATATGACTGTAAGTTCAATTGTGGTAATGATTATCGGCATGGTCATTATTTGGGGTGGCTTGGCTGCTAGCATCATTCATGCAGTCAGTAGCAGCAAAAAGAACAAGTCGAAAAATGCTGCAAACAACGTATAATTTACAAGCCCAGAAACTTTTGGTTTCTGGGCTTTTTCATGTCTTTAGAGAGAGACGTGAACTTGTGAGGAACAAACCTTTATGATACATTTGGAGTACAATAGGATTCCATTCACAAATCAGATAGACAGGGGACGATGTGCATGTCAACAAAACAAGAGCATCTTAGAAAGCCCGATTGGTTAAAGATCAAACTCAACACCAATGAAAACTATACAGATTTAAAAAAGATGATGAGAGAAAATAACCTCAATACCGTCTGTGAAGAAGCGAAATGTCCAAATATCCACGAATGTTGGGGAACCCGGAGAACCGCTACCTTTATGATTTTAGGTGCTGTTTGTACAAGAGCCTGCCGTTTTTGTGCAGTCAAAACAGGACTACCGAATGAATTGGATCTTCAAGAACCTGAACGTGTGGCAGCCTCTGTAAAAATGATGAATCTCAAACATGCAGTCATTACAGCGGTTGCACGAGACGATTTAAAAGATGGAGGTTCAGCTGTTTTTGCTGAAACAATCCGCGCGATTAAACGTGCTAATCCATTTACTACTGTTGAAGTCTTGCCGTCTGATATGGGTGGAGTCTATGAAAATCTGGAACGTCTAATGGAAGCAAAACCGGATATTTTAAATCATAATATAGAAACAGTACGCCGTTTAACGCCAAGAGTTAGAGCGCGTGCTAAGTACGACCGATCACTGGAACTGTTAAAACGTTCAAAAGAAATGCATCCGGAAATCCCAACAAAATCCTCATTAATGATCGGCTTGGGGGAAACAAAAGAAGAAATTATTGAAGTAATGGATGACTTACGTGCGAACGATGTCGATATCATGACAATCGGTCAATATCTTCAGCCTTCGAAAAAACACTTAATGGTACAAAAATATTATTCGCCAAAGGAATTTAAAGAATTTTGGGAGATTGCGATGACTAAAGGGTTTTCGCATTGCCAGGCAGGCCCTTTGGTTCGAAGCAGCTACCATGCGGATGAGCAAGTCAATGCAGCTGCTAAAGAGCGTCAGCGCCTCGGAGAAGTGCAAGCAGCTGCTACAAACAGCTAATGGATGGTGGAAAAATGATTACATTGGATCAATGGGAATACGACATATTAATAGATCACCGAGAAGGATTCAAAGAGGAGGCCATAACAGGACGCTATAGCGAAATTTTGTCGAAATATGATTATATTTTGGGAGACTGGGGCTATGGACAGTTACGGTTGAAAGGCTTTTTTGAAGACACGAACCACAAAGCAACCTATGATACAAAAATTAGTACTTTACAGGATTATCTTTACGAGTACTGTAATTTTGGTTGCGCTTATTTCGTTATAAAAAAAGGTGGAAAAGCAGCTCCTTTAATTGAAGAACCCGAACAGCAAACCCCCGAAGCGGATGTGTAATCCGTAAGGGGGTTTTTTTTTGGCAATATGATATGATAAAGAAAGAAATTGACGATTTTCAAACGCCTATTGGAGGGTATTTTTATGTATTTTATTGACCGCAGAAAAATTACTGAAACGATTCAGTACATGAATGCTTTATTGGAATTTTACGAAAAAAAGCAGCAATGGACGTCATTTAATGACTTACTTGCGCTAGAACGTGTCGGGGCAAACATTATTGAGTCGATCATTGATGTCGGTAACTCGATGATTGATGGCTTTATTATGCGTGACCCTGGAAGTTATGATGACATAATCGATATTTTAGTTGATGAAAAAGTAATTACAGCAGACATGGATCAGCCGTTTAAGGATGTCATTGCGTTGCGAAAAATGTTAGTTCGAGAGTTTATGAAAGTAGATCAGCAAGCAATTATCGCAGCACTTGATGCGAATCTTGAATCATTGAAAGCGTTTGGACCGAGAGTCGAGCATTACCTTGTTCATGAATTAGGTCCAGTTTCAGCGTTTATACCGGAGACAAATGATGACAAGTAGAAAACACTATCAAGCCTATTGCCTAGATTTAGACGGAACCATTTATCGCGGAACTGAAGCCGTTGAAGGAGCGGTAGACTTTGTTAAGCGCCTGCAGCAACGGGGGATTGAACCTTTTTTTATTACGAATAACGCATCTATGACGCAACAGCAACTCCAAGACAAAATGGCGGGCTTTGGGATTGCTGCTAAAAAAGAACGCATTATGTCTTCCGCAATTGCAGCAGCCAAATACATTAAACGGTGGTATCCAAAAAAGACTGTATACACAGTTGGTTCTCACGGCTTAGATCAAGCATTGCTTCAAGAAGGGCTCGAACGAGTAGAAGAACAAGCCGGCATCGTATTAATGGGACTTGATCGAAATGTTACGTATGATAAATTAGCAACCGCTTGTTTAGAAATTCGCAAAGGAGCTATTTTTTTATCTACAAATCAAGATCTGGCTTTTCCTTCTGAACAAGGCTTTTTGCCAGGAAATGGCGCATTCACAACAATGGTAGCTGCTTCGACAGATAGAGTGCCTGTGTTTATTGGCAAGCCAGAAATTCATATGTTAGAAGCCATTCAACATGAATCGGGTTTTGAAAAAAGCGAAATGGTGATGATTGGAGACAACTATGATACGGATATTCAAGCGGGCATACGCTTTGGCATTGATACCATTCACGTTAATACAGGTGTTAGTAGCACAGATTATGTATTGAAAAAAGAACATCCACCAAGCTTTACAATTGAAAATCTAGGGTTTTGGGAGCTATAAAAACAACTGCCAAAAGAAAAAGCCCGGCGATGCAGCACAAAGCCGCATCGCCGGGTTAAATCGTTTAGCCCCACGAACTTAAGTGTTCCAATTTCTCCATATACTGAAAAAAGCCGTTTTTGAACGGCTTAAAATAATGGGTTTTCCTCTATGAATTCGTAAACTTTTTTCGTCAACTCATCGGGAGAGTCTGCTTCGACGATTTCTCCGTTAACAAGTGCGTACAAAGACTCGGAACATTTTGTGCAATAGCTTAAACAGCCGTATTCCAAAACATCGAGATTGGGATCTCGTTCGAGTTTTTCAAAAGAATCTTGTGCACCATTGGCTATATTACTAATGCAAAATTCAACAATTGGTTTCATTCTAAGTCACCTCACTACAACGAAATCCTACCTTTTTTTGTGGCAGGAGTCAATTAATTGATTTCTGGTGAAAGCATTGTGAAAGTTATCACAATCAGCTATACTCATATGTGAGAAATTGATCTGACAGATGAAAGTTAAAGGAGATTTTTATGAGAAAATTAGTCTTACTTGGAGGCGGTTATGGCAATATGCGGATTTTGCTCCGCTTGTTGCCGTCAAGCCTTCCACAGGATACCGAAATAATTTTGATAGACCGGACACCATTCCACAGCATGAAGACGGAATTTTATGCGTTAGCCGCTGGTACAGAGTCAGACCATGAAGTCCGCGTCCCGTTTCCAGAACACGAACGCCTAACAGTAGTTAACGGAGAAATACTGGAAATCGGCCTTCAAGAAAAATGTATTTTTATGGAGAACGGAGAACGCATAGCCTACGATGACTTAGTAATTGGTTTAGGGTGCGAAGACAAATACCACAACGTACCAGGAGCTGAAGAATTTACTTACAGCATTCAGACGATTGGTAAGTCACGTGCTACGTATCAACAGTTATTAGGACTGCCTGCTGGTGCTGTAGTTGGTGTAGTGGGCGCAGGTCTTAGTGGGATTGAACTAGCCAGTGAACTGCGTGAAAGTCGAAAAGACTTGAATATTAAATTGTTTGACCGGAGTCCACGAATCTTACGTGATTTCCCAGAACGTTTGAGTGATTTCGTTAGAAAATGGTTTGAAAAACATAACGTAGATGTGGTATCGAATTCGAATATCACACAAGTAGAACCAAAGTTGCTGCATAATCATGAAGAAACGATTCCTGTTGATGCAGTTGTTTGGACTGCAGGCATTCAGCCTGTCAAGCCAGTCCGTGATTTAGGGTTAGAAAGTGATGCTAGTGGACGCGTAGTCATCAATCAATATCATCAACTGCCAAACGACAGCAATGTCTATGTGGTAGGAGACTGTGCTGCCTTGCCAATGGCACCTTCTGCACAGCTAGCAGAAGAACAAGCAGAGCAAATCGTTAAAATATTGAAAGCAACATGGAAAGGCGAGGCGTTGCCTGAAACGATGCCTGAAATTAAACTAAAAGGCTTCCTAGGTTCTTTAGGGAAAAAACAAGGATTCGCTTACTTAGCAGATCGCACAGTTACTGGTCGTATTGCTCGTTTAATGAAATCCGGCGTATTGTGGATGTACAAATGGCATAACGGCTAATTAAAAGCATGTTGACTGTAGGCAAACTTAACTCGTTCGAGTTGTCTACAGTTTTTTATGAAAGAGAGTAAATGGCTAAAGAAAAAGGGTCTGGAATATGTCTATTCCAAACCCTTTACTCATTTTTATTTACCTTCTGAAAAACCATGTTTTTCAAGTTCACGATAAACAGGTTTTAGTTGTACATAACCTTCTCCAACAACTTCACCTTCAACTAATACTAAAGGATAAAAGAATTCATCGTCCATGATGCGTTGTGCATAATCTTTTTGATGGTCTAGCTCAATTGGTTTCTCAATATCGATATAGGTAATTGAAAATGGCTGATCTTTGTATTTTCTTGAGATGGCGGCTTCTAGCCACTCATACGTATCAATTGACGAAGGTGCATTGACACAACTTGCGCAAATAACATCGGTTCCGTAGACTTCTATTGATAATTGTTTCTTCATAATTTGGACCCCCTGTGAATTCATTAGTGGCTTTTTCCTGCTAATCACATTATAATGATTATAATGAAAGGAGTCGATATAAATGACTGAAGCTTTGCTAGAAGATCAAGTAATGGAAGTCTTAGATAAATTACGTCCATTCCTTTTGCGTGACGGTGGAGACTGTGAACTTGTTGATATAGAGGATGGCATCGTAAAACTTCGTCTGCTCGGCGCATGCGGAAGCTGCCCAAGCTCGACCATTACATTAAAAGCAGGAATTGAACGCGCGTTAGTGGAAGAAGTTCCTGGAATTGTAGAAGTAGAACAAGTATTCTAATGCTAAGGGACCTTTTTAGGTCTCTTTTTCTATATAAATAAATGGAAGTAATTATTCTTAGTTCGATAGCATTTTAATTCAAGGTCAACGGCTTGAACAATGATAGAAATGATTGCTATGATAGAGTTAGAGGAAGGTGATCAGATTGACAGAAGTAGTAGAAATTACAGAAGCAGCCTCATTCCAAATTAAAGAAATGATGCGTCACAACGAAGAAGAAGGATCCTTTTTGCGTGTTGCTGTTAAAGGCGGCGGATGCAGCGGATTGACATATGGTATGGGGTTTGAAAAAACCAAAAGCGAAGCAGATGATCGGTATGAGCAATTTGGAATTCCCATTCTAATTGCTAAAGAAGACGCACCGATTTTACAAGGTACGGTAGTTGATTATAAACAGTCATTAATGGGTGGCGGATTCACAATAGAAAATCCCAATGCCATTGCATCATGTGGCTGTGGAACTTCCTTCCGAACAGCTAAAAAAGCAGGTACTCCAGAGAATTGTTAAAAGTCGGTGACAAACCGGCTTTTTATTATGGACACGTTTAGCATAAACGCATTATTCAGTTGAAATCAGAAGGGTTTAGGTCTAGTATAGAGGATAGGTGTTTATCGGGGCGTCAAGGCTAAAAGGCTTTGTCGATATTCGATTAAAAAATGACTTGAAGGTGGTTGCGATTGTGTTGAAAAGACCGTCAATATTAGTATTAGGAGCAGGTTACGGTGGATTGACTACTGTAGTAAACTTGCAAAAAGTTCTTGGCACAGATGCTGCGGACATTACATTAATCAACAAAAATGAATATCATTATGAAAGTACTTGGCTCCACGAAGCTGCTGCAGGAACTTTGCTTCCAGAACAAGTGCGTTACGATATCAAAGATGTTATTGATGGCGTGAAAGTGAAATTTGTACAAGCAACTGTTGAAGCAATTGATGTAGTAGGTAAAAAAGTTTCTACAGACAATGGTGAATTCACATATGATTACATTGTTATTGCGCTTGGCTTTGAAGGAGAGACTTTCGGAATTGAAGGTCTCGATAAATACGCATTATCTATTGCCAACGTAAAAGCTGCACGTTATATTCGTGAGCATATTGAATTCCAATTTGCTACATGGTCTGCAGAGCCTGTTAAAGATGATAGCCGTTTGACGATTATTGTCGGAGGAGCTGGATTTACAGGAATTGAATTCCTTGGTGAATTAGCGAACCGCGTACCTGAACTTTGTAAAGAGTTTGACGTGCCACGTGAAAAAGTGCGTGTTGTTTGTGTAGAAGCTGCACCAATGGTATTGCCTGGATTTGATCCAGAGCTTGTCAACTACGCAGTAGGTCATCTGGAGTCTAAAGGAATCGAATTCTCAATTGGTACACCTGTTGTAGAAGCGACTCCAGAAGGCGTTAAAATTAAAAAAGGCGATGACGAATTTGAATTCATCAAAGCTGGTACGGTCGTTTGGGCTGCAGGTGTCCGTGGTAACCGTTTGATCGAAGCCACTCCAATCGAAAACATGCGCGCTCGCGTTAAAGTCGATAAAGATTTGCGTGCTCCAGGATACGATGATGTTTTCATTATTGGTGACTGTGCATTAATGATCAACGAAGAAACGAATCGTCCATTCCCACCAACTGCACAGATTGCTATGCAACAAGGTGAAAGCGTAGCGAAAAACCTGAAAGCATTGATGAATGGTGAAACAACGATTGAATTTGTTCCAGATCTAAAAGGAACAGTTTGTTCACTTGGTGATGACGATGCAATTGGTGTTGTCTTCGGCAAAAAAGTAACAGGTAAAAGAGCGTCATTCATGAAAAAAATGATTGATAACCGCGCATTGTTCATGATTGGCGGACCTATGCTTGTTTTGAAAAAAGGTAAATTCAACGTTCTATAAGATAAACAGTTTAAGCTCCCTTAGCGGGGAGCTTTTTTTGTACCTTGATAGGGCTTATTGTGTTTTTAGATAGTCTGTATCACAGACTGGTCTAATGTAAGTAAAAAGGAGAATGGTCATGGCAACTAATAAACGAGGAAATGTTTGGCTAGGAGCGGCTGCACTTGTTGTAAATTCCGAAGGTCAGTGGCTAGTCGTGAAAAAAAGATATGGCGGACTGCACGGGAAGTGGTCGCTTCCAGCGGGATTTGTGGAGGGCACTGAAACGATTGACCAAACTGCCTTAAGAGAAGTTAAAGAAGAGACAGGAATTGAATGTGAAGTAATCAGGATGATTGGTTTTCGTTCAGGCGTTATTCAAGGGAAAGTTAGTGACAACATGGCCATTTTTTTATTGAAAGCAAAAAATGAAAAACAGCCAGTTCGTGCACAGTTAGCCGAATTGTATTCAGCAGATTGGTTAATGCCTGCAGAATTATCGAATGATGCAGAGGCTTCTGTGATGCTTAAAGAAATGGTTTCTTACGTACTAGAAGATGGGTTAGAACCAATTGAGAACGTAGATCCAGGTAAAGTATTTGGCTATTCGGACTACAAACTCTTTTTTAAAAAAGAGTAAATGCTTCAGGTAAATCGAGAAAATAATATTTTTTTCGAATGATAGCGGTTACATTTATTTTTTAGCTTGCACTCTAATAGGCATCGTGCTATATTATCAGAATATTACAAACAAGAACAGAAGGAGGTGTTTCGAATGACGATCTTCAAAAAGGCTACAAACGTTGATCAATGCTCTTATTGCTCAGGTCAAGGATATTTCCAATTACGACTGGGTGGTTCAGAAACGTGCTCCTGCTGTTCGGGTTCAGGAAAAAAATAAGCTGCACATTAAGAGCAATCGGTTGAGTCATGCCGATTGCTTTTTTTTTTTAGAATCGGAGCTAAACGGCCGCTTCCGCATTTAGCATTGTCCAGCTCCACCGGCCAACTCCTCGGGACGTAAGTCGAACTAGCTGTGTGGCTGAAGAAATGCCACACGGCCAGCTCAACTAACGCCTGTCGGAGCTAAACGGCCGCTTCCGCATTTCGGTCATAAGTGACAAAGCGATGAACTCTGTTCTGTTGGATTGAAAGCCTTTGTTTTTTCGGGTAAACTGATGAAAGGAATAACGGAGGTTAGAGTTGATGAACAGTTCATTTACAATTGTGCAATTAATTATTTCTATGTTGCTTTTTTATGTTATGTTTTTCGGAATCGGCTTTTTGTTGAACATGCTGCTTCGCATGACTTGGTTGATGGGGATTGTTTATCCCGTCGTTATCTTGCTAGTTGTGGATGATGTCGGTATTTTTGATTATTTCACGAATCCGGGTGAATCTTTTTCGATGCTAGGAGATACCATTACTTCCATGACAGGCAGTGATCTTGCCGTCTTACTTGCTGGTTGGGCAGGAGCCATTACGTCAGGGTTCATTATGAAAATTTTGCGTAAAATGGGTTACCAAATGTTTTAATAAGAAATCGCCAATCTGGTCATCCGGATTGGCGATTTTTTGGTTGTGTTAAGTTGTTGTTTGTAAGTGAAAGACGCCTTAAAGTAATAACCATAAACGGTGATACAGCCTTTCTGTGTAATGTGTTGTCCTGGTGTATCCTAGACAATAACAGTAGCATGTTTTTCCTTCGTTACACGAACTACTCGAATTTCGAATTAAATGCTACACTGGAAGAGAACGTAAAAAGGAGGAATTACATGCAAATCAATCTACAGCAACATTCGCACGACAGTAAAGCTGATATCCTGATCGTCGGTCTAAACCGACATCCCGAAAACAGCAAAGGGTGGAGTGAATTCACTAAGCGCTTTAATGGCAAATTAGAACAGTGGATCAAACTAGATCTATCATTTGATTTGAAATCATTAATTACCTATCCCACACTTTCAGGAGCGATCCCACGTGTTTTATTTGTCGGATTGAATGATCGCAAAAAGTTAACTGAAGAAGACCTTCGATCATGCTTCGGATTGGTCGGCAAAGAATTAGCCAAGAAAAAGATAAAACATGCGGCAATTTATATGGAATCGTTTAAAAATGAAAGAATCACCTCTGAAGATGTTGCCTTTTTAGCAGCAGAAGCCATTACGATGGGTGGCTATCGCTTTGATGACTACAAAACGACATCAAATGAAACGCAAGTAGAGTTAGAAACTTTGACTTTATTGGCAGAAGAAGTACAAGAAGACGTCGAAGCAGCAGCTACTGTAGGCACTATTTTCGGACAGTCTGTCAATGAAGCGCGAACGCTTGTTAATATGCCAGCAAACGTTTTGACTGCAACAGCAATGGGTGAATATGCACGTGAACTTGGAGAAGCTTATGGCTTTGAAACCGACATTTTAGGAAAAGCGGAGCTTGAAGAACTGGGCATGGGCGCGATTCTTGCGGTCAATCAAGGATCAGTCGAAGAGCCACGCCTCATTGTTTTGAAGTACAAGGCAACAGAAGGCTTTGAAGACCCACTGGCACTTGTCGGAAAAGGAATTACCTTTGATACAGGTGGCTATTCAATCAAGCCAAAAGACGGCATTGTAGGGATGAAAGGCGACATGGGTGGAGCTGCTGCAGTTCTTGGCGCCATGAAAATTATTGGTGAATTGCAGCCACAGCAAAACGTCATTGCCGTTATTGCATCAACCGACAATATGATTTCTGGTAATGCCTTTAAACCAGATGATGTGATCACTTCGATGAGTGGCAAAACCATTGAAATCCTCAACACCGATGCAGAAGGCCGTTTAGTACTAGCAGATTCTGTTAGTTATGCGAAGCAACTGGGCGCAACACGCATTGTGGATGTGGCAACATTGACTGGTGGAGTTATTGTCGCATTAGGCAAAGACAAAACTGGCGCTTTAACAAACGATGAATCATTTTTTGAGACTTTCCTTGAAGCATCGCTGGAAAGTGGAGAATTTGTTTGGCGCTTGCCATTAACAGAAAGCGATAAAAAACGCATACGAACAAGCAATGTGGCAGACTTGAATAATTCACCGGGACGCGATGGTCATATGATTTTCGGTGGGGGATTTGTTGGAGAATTTGCAGGAGACACGCCTTGGATTCATTTGGATATTGCGGGTACTTCTGATGCAGACGGAGCTCACGATCTTGGACCAAAAGGTGGTACGGGTGCCATGGTTAGAACACTGGCTATGTTAGTTGAGAAGATGGCAGACGAACGATAAATTATAAAACAAGCCTGCAGGCAAAGTGCCTGCAGGCTTGTTTTATAATTCTGTTGGTTTATGATCTCTTATTTCTTGTTTTGCTTCTTTTACTGCATCCTTCATGTCGTCACGTACCGTTTCTTCGGTAACTTTAATGCCAGACATATAGGCAGCACGTCCAATCAAATGTCCACCTACAGGAGCAGTGATAAACAAGAAAGCAATCGCGATAATCAATTGTGTATTGAAAATGCCTTCGATTAACCAAAAATGGATGAAAGCAGCGAGCAATACACAAAGGACACCCAGTGTCGAGCTCTTAGAGGCAGCGTGTGTGCGCGTGTAAACATCTGGCAAGCGAATAAGTCCCAATGCCGTTACTACGCTAAAAATGACGCCTGTGCTCATTAATACAATGATGACAATGTTAATGATGATTGTTTCGATCGAAAATCTCTCCTCTCTCAAGGAATTTCGCAAAAGCGGTAGTCCCGATAAAGGACAAAATACTTAACAGCAAAATGATTTCTAAAAAGAATTCTGTTTCGATAATCAATGACAGCAGAGCGATGATTGAAACGAGCGAGATTCCAATGGCATCAAGGGCTACTACGCGATCTGCGATTGTCGGTCCTTTGACGAGCCGAAAAAGCAGTCCAGTAAATCCGATGCTGACGATAATTAGTGAAACCCAGTAAAACATTATCATGGGCGGCTCACCTCCAAAATGGCCCGTTCGAATGTATCTTTGATGGAGTTAACTGCATTGTCGATGTCATCAAAGTCGAGCGCGTGGATGTACAGCCTTTTCTGGTCGTCGGAAATGCCGACAACCAGTGTTCCGGGTGTTAACGTAATCAAAGCGGATAAGAGAGTAATTTCCCAGTCCTCCGTCAATTTTGTTTCTAGTTCAAAAATAGCGGGTTTTAAGTTCATAGACGGTTTGATAACAATCCACAAAACTTGAACGCTTGATAGAAAAAGCTCTTTAAGAAACAAGAGGAATAGCGAGATAATCGCCCATGCTCTTGCTGTATAAAGTCTGTGTGAAAAGAATCGGCGCATTAAGATGATGATGCCAAGGCCCACCAAGAAACCAATTGCAAATCCTGAAGGACTAAAGGACACGGTCATAAACATCCAAACAAAGGCTAGGAAGAAATTCAATAATATTTGTAAAGCCATAGGTTACCTACTCCTTTAATACCGCATCAATATAGATGGATGGATTCAGCAGCACTTCACCCGCGCCTGAAATGAGCGGCATGAAGAGTTCCGCACCGACCCCGAACGCCACTGTCAAGGCCACCAGGACAACTGTTGGAATGAACATTTGATTGAAAACTGATTTTTTTAGAGGAACGGTTTCAACCGGTTCTCCCCAAAAAGCGTAGACAAAAATACGCACAGCACTCAACAACACAATTAAGCTAGTTGCCAGAATAATAATACTGCCCCAAAACTGCGGGCCTTCAAATCCACCTTGAACAATCAAAAGTTTTCCTGGGAATCCACTGAGTGGCGGAATACCCGCTAACCCAAATGCAGTGACCAGATAAACCCAGCCTAAAACTGGATAAGTTTTAATCAATCCGCCCATTTGTCGCAAGTCTGTTGTGCCAAAAAGGACCGCAACAATTCCAACAAGGAAGAACAAGGCAGCTTTGATCAACATATCATGAATCAGGTAAAAAATAGAGCCATCAATACCTGGTTGATTTAACTGCGCAATTCCGAACAAAATAACACCGACAGCGATAATGATGTTATAGATAATGATTTTTTAACATCAAAGTAAGCGAGAGCGCCAATGCATCCAGCAAGGATTGTCAGGATGGCAATAATGCCAAGTAATTCATGCGTAAAGCCGATATTCATCGTAAAGAATAAAGTATATGTACGCATGATGGCATAGACGCCAACCTTTGTCAGCAAAGCGCCGAATAATGCAAGTATCGGAATCGGAGGTGCATAGTAAGACCCCGGTAGCCAGAAGTACAAGGGGAAGATAGCGGCTTTAAATCCAAAGACAACTAGGAACAACACAGCAATAACAGTCAAAATGCCTGTTTCTTCTATTTGTGGAATCTTGACCGCCAAATCCGCCATATTCAACGTACCAGTAACAGAGTAAAGAAAAGCAACAGCTGCTACAAACAAGGCAGATGAAATGATGTTCACCAATAAGTATTTGATGGACTCGCGCAACTGTGGTTTCTCGCCGCCGTGAACGATTAATGTATAAGAAGCCATTAGCAACACTTCGACGAAAACGAATAAGTTGAAAATATCTCCAGTCGTGAAAGCACCGTTAACACCAACCATTAAAAATAACACAGCTGGATAATAGAAAGATTGTTCGCGTTTGATGCCAATAGTTGGAAAACTATAAAAAATAACAAACAATGTAATAATCGAAGACGTGACCACCAGTAAGGCAGATAACGGATCGGACACCATAGAAATACCGAATGGTGCCGGCCAACTGCCAAGTGTTACCGCTTGAACACCAGCTGTATTAACTTTTGCTACTAACACAAGAGCAGAAAGTAAAGCAGCTCCAGCTCCAACAGCAGCTAACGTGCGCTGAAGTTTCAAGTTTTTCGGGAACATCATCAGGATAGCAGCAAAAAACAACGGAATGATGATTGGAAAAAGGAGTAAATTACTCATAATCTTCAGTTCCTCTCAGCAAATCCATATTGTCGGTACCGAGTTCCTGATAAGAGCGGTAGGCGAGCACTAGGAAAAATGATGTAACAGCAAATGAAATAACAATGGCTGTCAAAATCAAAGCTTGTGGCAAGGGATCTGCATAATCGCTGACACTGACGCCATCAGCTACGACAGGAGGAGAGTTTCCTCCAAGTCCCCCCATAGTTAAAAGTAAAAGATGGGCGCCATGACTCAGCAGTCCTGTTCCGATAATGATGCGTATCAAACTCTTCGAAAGCATTAAGTAAACAGCTGCCATAAAGAGAAATCCAATGGCAACCGACATAATTATTTCCATTATTCATCCTCTCCAATCGTTTGAATAATGGTCATCGTTACACCGACAACAACCAGGTAAACCCCTGCGTCAAACAGCATTGCTGAATGTAGAGAAGTTTTACCAAAAAGCGGTAAATCAAAATAATCGTAAGCATGTGTAAAAAAAGGAACATCAAAGATGATAGAGGCAGAAGCTGTAGCAAGTGCCAACAGTAAGCCGATTGCTGTCATTGTTACATAATTGATCGGCAGTATTTTTTTCACCGTTTCAATATCAAAAGCGAGCATTAATAGCACAATTGCACTGGTAGTTAACAGCCCACCAACAAATCCGCCACCTGGTGTATAATGTCCTGCAAAGAAAATGTGGACAGCAAACATCAAAATGATGAAGGTCACTACTTTTGTGGCCGTTTGAAGCATTACATCATTTGTTCTCATGCTGATCCTCCTTTTTCGTCAAGCGTAGTTTAATCATCGTAATAATACCGATACCCGCAATACCTAATACAGCAATTTCAAACAAAGTATCAAACCCACGATAATCAACTAAAATCACATTGACGATATTTCCGCCGCCAGCTTCTTTATAAACCGTTTCTTTATAGAATTCGGAAATCGAAGGCAAAGCTTTTTGTGATAGAGAAGACAAAGCAACCAACGTTACCGTCACTCCAACACCTATTGCCACAAGTGCATTTCCAAAACGGAAGCGCATCCGTTCTTCTTTCCGACTGATCTGTGGCAGATGGTAAAACGCCAGCAAGAACAAAGCAACAGAAATTGTTTCAATAACAAGTTGTGTTAAAGCCAAATCAGGAGCACGGAAAATAACAAAGAATAACGCTACTGAATAACCGACAGCACCAAGTGCGATAATTCCTGTCAGTCTAGACTTAGAGAAAAGAATGGTAAGTGTCGAGCCGACTAATGCGATTAAAATCACGACTTCATAAAATCCAACGGGTGCAAGGTTTGTAAAATCAATAGCAAAAGCATCCGTTAAGAATAAAGTTCCAAGAACAATGAATATGACGAAACTAAACATATACACCAAATACGAACGGATAAAGCCAGTCATATAAAGTCTTGAAAAACGGTTTGCTCCCGTATCGCTCATGAACATGACACTGTCATACAGAGCATTCAACGTTAACGTATCTGGGAAAAGATCATAGCTCTTCTGCCATTTGCGCAACGTCCAGAACATCAAGAATCCAATAGCAACAATTCCAAGCGTCATAAACAGCTCAGGCGTAGGTCCGTGCCATGCTTCAACATGAATGTTAATTTCATCCGGCGATGTATAAAGAAACGGTTGCATCGCTAAAACAGCTGGCTTCACGAACCAGTCACCGACAAGGTTCGGAATAAAGAAAATGACCACAACAAGAAGTGATAAAAAAACAGGTGAAATCAGCATGCCAATGGGTGCTTCATGAGCAGGTTTTGGCAATTGTTCCGGCTTGTGTTCGCCAGCAAATGTGTGGAAAACAAAATAGAAACTGTAGATAAATGTAAATACCGAGCCCAGCCAAGCGACAACAGGGAATAAGATGCCCCAAACGTCCATGGAAAACAAATCAAATTCCGTTAATGACAGCATGGCAGTCAAAAACATTTCCTTACTAAGGAATCCACCAAATGGAGGCAAGCCTGCCATAGAGAAAGCTCCAATCATAGCTACGGTAAAACTGATCGGCATTAGGCTCATGAGACCACCAAGTTTGCGAATGTCCCGTGTACCGGTTTCATGATCGACGATACCAGCAATCATGAACAAACTGCCTTTAAAGACCGCGTGGTTAATCAAATGAAAAATCGCTGCGAATCCAGCATACTTAAATGTCGTCTCAGCAATGTTGTCAACATGATAACCAGCAGCCGAAGCTCCGAGTAACGACATAATCAAACCCAGTTGAGAAACGGTCGAGAATGCGAGAATCCCTTTTAAATCTTTTTGTTTCAAGGCGAAAAACGAGCCCCAGAACATGGTAAACAATCCAACGCCGGCGACTAGCCACATCCATGTACCGGATATCGCAAACACAGGCGTCAGTCGTGCCACTAAATACAAGCCCGCTTTGACCATAGTCGCTGAGTGCAAGTACGCACTAACAGGAGTAGGCGCTTCCATCGCATCTGGAAGCCAAATGTAAAATGGAAACTGCGCAGATTTTGTAAATGCTCCGAGCAGCACAAGAACGAGCGCCCAAATAAAGAAATCATGCGTTACGAGTTCAGCTGCTTGTGGGATTAATTCGCGTATCGAATATGTATCACCCATAATACTCAGTAGCACGAACCCACCGAGCATCATCAATCCTCCGAAAACGGTAATCATCATTGATTTTAAGGCACCAAATCTTGAACGATCACGAGTATACCAATAACCAATCAGCAGGAAAGATGAAATCGAAGTTAACTCCCAAAACAGATAAAGAGTGATTAAATGATCACTTTGAACAATACCGAGCATTGCCGTCATGAACATCAATAAATAAACGTAAAAGTTATGTAATTGTTCGCGATGTTTGTCCAAGTAGAAAATAGAGTACAGCACGACTAAAGCGCCAATGCCTGTAATCAATAACGTGAACAGCAGGCTCAATCCATCGATATACGCTACAAAGGCGATATCAAGTGAAGGGATCCATTGAAATTCAGAAACTAAATTGCCTCCACTAATCGTTGTGGGAAGCAATGAGACGTAGTAAGTGAATAAAATAACGGGAACGACTAAAACAAACCAGCCTGTGTGAATCCTTCCGAATTTCTTAAATAACAGCGGAATGAACAAGGCTGCAAGCAAAGGTACAAAGATTAAAAACACAAATGACAAATGAATCCTCCTTCCAGCATAAACGTGATGAGTTTCTAATTAGAAATTATAACGCAAATCGAGTGGATTTGCACCGCCCGTCTACTAATGGACCAAGATCAGCTTTACTTTTTGCAAACTTTAGAAATAGGAAGAAAGCCAATTAAGTTAATTTTGTGAAATCAAAAAAAGACACAAAAAAACCAGGTTTTCTAGTAGAAACCTGGTTTACGTATTTTTTAATTCTTGTTCGAGCAGGACGTCTTCAAAATCTTGCTGCGGTTTTGCTAATGTAGACCGTAGAAAGATGAATGCAAAGATAAACAACACGCCCGTTACGATGAAGACAGAAGAGATGCCAATCACACCGCTGATAATCCCACCGAACATTGGGCCGATAATGTTTCCAAGAAAGCGGAAGCTCGTATTGTAACCCATTATTTCTCCTTGAATTTCAATTGGAGCTTCCCGACGCATTAAAGCAGTTGTCGTTGGAATCATTCCGCCAACTGCCATTCCGAAGAACAACCGCAAAATGATGAGTTGCCAAAGTTCTGTGACAAAAGCTTGCGGGATGATAAAGATAAAAGACAGCAAAAGTAGAAAACCTAATACCTTCTCGTAACCGATAGAATCGCCTAGTCGTCCCCAGCGCCGAGCAAAAAGAAGGTTCCCTACGCCAGTGGCACTGAAAGTAATACCCGCTAGAAAAGCGACTTGCGTACTTCCTTCTGTTAGTTCTGCCACATACAGCGATAACAAAGGCTGAATGCTGAAATTCCCAATTTGAATCAATGCTGTGATGATCATAACGTTGAGCATTAAACGGTGATTTAAAATTCCGCTGACGATTGTTTTCGGTGCGTAAACGTGAGCACCTTTTACTTTCAGTCGTTTAACTTCATGCAAGCCAAACACGACAAACAATGCAGCGATGGTAATGACAGTAGCTGTAATCAAGAATGTATATTTAAAACCAAAAGCATCTGCCATTAAGCCGCCGAGAACTGGACCGAACAATGTGCCGGATACACTGCCCATTTGAAGCGTGCCGAGAGTTTTCCCTGCTGTCTCTTTGGAAGTTTGAGAGCTGACAAAAGCCAAGGAAGTCGGGATAAATCCAGTTACTACACCCATGAACAAACGAATCATAAACAGTTCTGAGACGGAATCAGCGGTTCCCATTAAGAAAATACTGATGGCAATACCAAAGCCGTTAATGATTAAAATAGGCTTAAAGCCGTATTTATCAGCAATGCGTCCCCAAATGGGCGACATGATCAAAGCCGCAACGAACGTAACGCCAAAGACTAGACCAGACCAACGTTGCACATATTCATCTGTGAAATTCCCGAGTGATTCAATATAAAGAGATAAGAATGGCATAATCATGGTAGTGCTACCAGCTACTAAAAAGTTAGTGAACATAATAATAAAGAAATTCTTTTTCTGAGTGTCCATAAAGAACCCTTCTTTCTGAACGAAGCATCTGTTCTCATTATATAATACTTCGTTACACGAAGAAAGAGCTAGGTTTTATTGATTAATTCAAACTGTTCTGTCTCCTGTCAGTATACGCTATTCGCTTACAAAGCGAGTTCTTTTGTTGAATGAAACTATGCTAAAATAAAGCGGGGTGAAAAAGATGGAAAAAATAATTGTGGCACCAGTTTTATTAGCGTTGTTCCTAAGTGCATGCTCAGGACAAGAAGAACAGGAAACAACAACAACAACAACAACCGAAAGTGCGAAAGTGGAAGTGGACGGCTATCCGCAATTATCAACAGAAGTTGCAGACAACGAAGCGCTTGTTGAAGTGACTACGTCCATGGGCGCTATGCAAATCAAACTGTTTCCGGACATTGCACCAAAAGCAGTGGAAAACTTTTTGACACATGCAGAAGAAGGCTATTACGACGGTCTGACTTTCCACCGAGTCATTGAAAATTTCATGTTGCAAACAGGAGATCCGACGGGTACAGGTGGCGGTGGTGAAAGTATTTATGGAGCGCCGTTTGAAGACGAGTTTAATGACCATCTGTTTAATATTCGGGGAGCTTTATCGATGGCTAACGGAGGACCGGGCACGAATGGCAGCCAGTTTTTCATTGTCCAAGCACCAGAAGTAACAGCGGATATGTTTGCAACCGAATACCCGCAGGAAGTTAAAGACGCTTACCTAGAACAAGGAGGCACGCCTTGGCTTGATGGCAAACACACCGTATTCGGTCAAGTGATTGAAGGAATGGATGTAGTAGACGCCATCGCAGCAGTTGAAACCGAAGCTGAAAAGCCAGTTACAGATGTGACCATCGACTCTATTGAAATTCTTCAGCAATAAGAGAGCATCGAAAAACGGTCTAATCGGTTTTTCCTGCTTTTCTTTTTCTGTTTATGTGCTATTATAGCCCTTAACAATAGAGAAATGTCAGGTGAAGACAAATGGACACGAGTGAAATGAACAGAAGAGCGGTTGCAATCATGAAGTATTGGGATCCTTTTGCTATTGGCTCCGAATTATATGGTAAAGAAATTGGAGATGTCGTTGCTCAATTGCAGGTTTTAGACCATCCTTCAGATCTCGCAAAAACAATTCAAACTAGCTACGAATTGTCGTTTGGAAAATGGATTCCGTTAGAACAATGTGTGGACATTTCTTACAAACTGCTTGCAGTTAAATACGAAGCCAAACACATTATTTAAAACAAGAAAAGAGCTTTCAGCGGAATTCGCTGAAAGCTCTTTTCTTGTTTTAGTTCGATTCTAATCCGTCTACTAAATTAGAAGCAGGAACTTCTAATGCATTTGAAAGAATCATGATTGTTTGAGTTGATGGTACTTCTTCGCCACTTTCATAGGCTTGCAGTTTAGCAACACCAATTCTTGTTTTTAAAGCCAGTTCGTCTAATGATAGCCCGCGTTCTTCGCGAAGCGCTTTTAATTGAGCGTGTAAGTCGTTTTTCATAATCATGCACTCCTTCTCATAAGAAACTTTCTTCTATAAGTTATATACTATCATGTCGTGAAAACTTTCGATAGGACAAGTTGTGGCATTTTTCAAACAGCTGAGTCAAAAAATGGCAATAATTCCTTGAATGAAAACAACAATAATAGCGATCGGTGCGATATAGCGAACTACTACTCGCCAGATATCGACCCATAGTTTTTGTTGCGGAAGTTCGTTATGGACGTCTTCTTTTGTCAAAACATAACCTGCAAATAATGCAGTGAATAGAGCGCCTAAGGGCAATCCGATTCGGTTAGTCAAGGTATCGACGAAGTCAAAAAATGTGAAACCGAAGAAAACTTCTTGCGGCATAACGCCAAACGACAAAGCACTTGGAATTCCGACGATGAAAATCATTAAGCCAAAAATTAGCGCAACACGACGACGGCGATCATATTTGTTTTTGACGCCAATGGAAACGGTAATCTCTAGCATGGAAATAGAAGAGGTTAATGTTGCAAACAACAACAGAATAAAGAAAATGATCATTAAAAATTGTCCCATAAACAATTGATCGAAAATCGCAGGCAGAATGATAAATACTAGCCCTGGTCCTTGGTCGGGTGTATAGCCTAAAGAGAAAACAGCTGGGAAGATAATCAATCCCGCCATAATTGAGATAACGATATTCAATGACACAACACTAATAGAAGAGCGTGTCAGATTTTCTGATTTCGATAAGTAGGATGAATAAGTAATCATTCCTGCCACACCGACACTTAGTGAGAAAAAGGCTTGACCGAGTGCCACCAATGCCGTTTCAAAGTTAAAGAAAGACCAGTCTGGAACGAACATAAAGCGTACACCTTCCATCGCACCATCAAGTGTCAACGACCGAATCATGAGTACTACAAAGAAGATCAATAGAGCAGGCATCATAATTTTGCTAGCACGCTCGATGCCTCCTTTAATGCCGCCTTGTACAATCCACACCGTCAATCCCATAAAGGCAGCTTGTGCAAGCAGCACTTCCCATGGATTTGTAATAATGCCTGTGAAAAGTTCTGCAAATTCGTTGTCCCCCAGATCAGACAATTGGAATAGAATAGAACGACCTAGGTAAGACAATACCCAGCCGCCCACAACGCTGTAAAAAGACAAAATGAGGAACGAAAAGATAAATCCAGACCAGCCGATTAAATACCAAGGCTTGCCAGGGGCTTGTTTTTTCAATCCGGTGACCGCATCAGCCTGACCTCTGCGGCCAATGACAAATTCAGCGAGTAGAATCGGTAATCCAATTGCGATCGTACTTATAATGAACAGCAGAATAAAAACACTGCCACCATTTGCGCCAGTTTCGTATGGGAACTTCCAAATAGCTCCTAAGCCAATAGCACTTCCTGCTGCCGCTAAGATAAAGCCTAGCTTAGAGCTCCATTGATCGCGTTTTTCCAAATTCGTCACTCCTATCTCATATAGATTTCCTCATTTTACACGAGCTACACAAAAAAAAATAGCAGTATTTGAAACGTTTTGTAGGAAGAGTCGTATAATAAACAAGAATTAGTAAAAAAGTGATTATTCCAACTATACGAGGAGTGTGGCAATGACTTCCGCAAACGATCATTTTAGACAAGCTCAAAAAGGGGATACAGCCTCGCTTTATTGTTGGGTTGAGAGTGCTTTTCCTGACATGGGCCGCTTTGCTTATCAATTGGGTGTCCGCTCCCCGAAACTGCCAGAATTCCAACAAACTAGTTTGCTAGAACTGCAAAAACACCTTGGACAACTTACGCCGGAACAAGCAAAAATCCAACTTTATCAGTTACTGATTCAGCGCGTTTCAATACAGCCAATTCGAGTTGAAAGCACGGATCTTCCGATGATTCTTAGTTTTCAAGAAGATCAAGAACTGCACGACGAATTACAAAAATTACTACCGCTTCAGCGAGTGCCTATCGTTTTATTTTATTTTCATCATTTTTCGCCTCGTGACATAGCGACCATACTAGAGATTTCAGAGCAACAAGTACAGCAAGCTATTGATGAGGGACTGCATACGATTCGGCTTACGATGAATTTAAATGAAACGCAATTGGTGCAAAGGTTGACCATGCTCCAGAAATCTTATCAACGTTTTGTCCCACTATCACCAATAGAACTAGATATTCAGCGGTCAGATGAAGAAACACTAAATCTGGAAAGTGTAAAAACGTCTTCCTCACCGCAGCCACTGGGCAAAAAATCAGCGATGTTTCTTGGAACTGCAGGTCTTTTTCTAGCGCTCGTCATCGGCATCAGTTTTACTGTAAACGACCAACAAGCAAAAACTTCAGGCGCAACAGAACCCGAACAATCTGAAATAGTGACTGATAAGATGATGACGGATTGGCAGTCGCAATACGACACCATTAAGAAAACAGCTCCCGAACGTTTAGGAATGACGCCGCAACAGTTTGAACAATTAGCATACGTTAAACAGGCAGACGTTGAAATGGAGCGAGTTTTCAGCGATAACATGCAAAAGTCATTAAAAGACGATCCCATTCACATGCAAGTTGTTGTCGATCGTCTTTTTAGGAAGATTGAAACACCGAGAGGAATGGTTGACTCTTTAGCTGGTCCGAACCCAATGTTGAGCACTGAAACGGAAGGTTTTTTATTGGATTATGCAGCGAAAACGGATGAATTACGTTTGTTTGTAGACAACCTGCTCCTAAAATACCAACAAGAGTTAGAGTCAACGATTGTGATGGATCAATTGTCACCCGAAAAACTGTTAGCACAAGCTAGTAGTTATCCGGAAGAATTACGTTTAGTTGTAGAGGCATTACCAGAATATAATTTAACGCCAATTGCCCACCCGAAAAATAGTTATTTTAGAACGGTTCGAAATGTCGACAATCTTACGCAACAGCAACCTATTATGGGAGATCTGCACGCCGGGCAATATTTGCATTTACTTAGCAGTGAACCTTATTTTGATAATAGTGGTTTTTTGCTACCTCTTGAAAGCATTCCTTATCATTTGTTTGCTATGGAAGCGGCATTGCTTGAAGAGGGACCAAGTTCGGCTTTGTTAAGTAGCATCGAAATTGCTTATCAGCAAATTTTTTGGCAATTAGTTAAGGGCAGCGATAATTCGCCGGTCTTTGATGAGCAAGGAAAAGTAAAAATGGATTACCGAATTGCCTGGAATAGTATCGCTTCTTCTAATCCGATGGCGTTTATCATGCTGCCCATTTTAAAAGAAATGGAAGCGAGCGATTGGACCACTTCGACAATCTATGACGAATTAGAGTTTCATCATGTGATGGATGCGTTAGCGATGGAAAAGTCAGGCGAATTGGCCAACAAATTACCCAATGGCAACTTAAAGCTTGAAGACGAATTTGTTGATTTGAAAGATTTTGATTACAGTCGCATCCAATCTTTGTATGAATCATTTGAAGCGTCCTATGATTTACAGCTTTTATCAGGTGTATCGCCGTTGGATGTCTTGTTTATGTATCACTATGCCAACAAACAAGAAGATGCAACCACGCAATGGCACCTGTTAGCGGACAGTCCGTCAAAGCCAACACTTGAAACATTCATTAAAGAGTGGAGGAAAATTCCTGAGCTGACGAAAACAGCGAGATGGGTTGAACTTTCTAATAGTTCATATACACAAAGAGTAAAAGACAAGGTTTATATATATCCGGGAATTGACATGTATGAGTTTGATGAACAATTGGATCTACTGTTGGTTACAGAAAAAGATCAAATTTGGCAAATCGACTATCGCCAATATGAAAGTTACGATTTGCAAGGAGAAGACCAACAATTCAATCAAGCCGTTGAGTCTTTGTATGCATCGTTTGCTACTGATTTCCAAGCACAACTTCTAACGGAGGCTAAGCCATCCGAAGTTGCAGCCATGTTTTTCAAGGCTGTTGAAAATGAAGACGTTCCAATGATGAAAAAATTGATGATAGAAACCCATTTGACTGATGAAGAGTTTGTCGATTTATTAGCATTGAAAAATTTCCGGCCATTTTCTGAATTGGCACAATTGACATTTAGGAGCCATTTTACTCCAAATCATCCACTGGGACGTGGAGGGACAGTGGAAATACAATACTATACAACGGCACAGGAAAATCTGTTTCCTGAAATGTTTAACATGGATAAAACCAAAGATGGCTGGCGAATGTCGAATATAAATGAATACTGATTTTGCTCCCAGCATATAGTTGTGCTATAATATACAGATGCCAATAGGTGTACAGGACAATTAGATATGACTAGGAGCGGGTAAACATGACAAAAACATACCAAACAGGCGATAAGGTTTCAGGTAAAGTTACAGGAATCCAGCCATACGGCGCATTCGTAGCTTTAGACGATCAAACACAAGGTTTGGTCCACATTTCAGAAATCACTCACGGTTACGTAAAAGAAGTTAGTGAGTATTTGGCAGTAGGACAAGAAGTTGACGTGAAAGTATTGGAAGTTGATGAAAAATCTAAAAAAATCAGCTTGTCAATCCGCGCACTTCAAGAGCAGCCAGTAGCAGCTCAAAAAACTGAAAAACCAAAACAATCTCTTCAGTCACATGTGAACGAAAGTGATTCTGAAGGATTTAACTCTTTGAAAGAAAAAATGGAAGAGTG
This sequence comes from Planococcus kocurii, assembly GCF_001465835.2. NCBI lineage: Bacteria > Bacillati > Bacillota > Bacilli > Caryophanales > Caryophanaceae > Planococcus > Planococcus kocurii. The sequence goes on along the minus strand of NZ_CP013661.2, from coordinate 571,894 downwards.
GATCAAGCGTTCTGGTCAACAGTAATAAACAAAAAACGAAGCACAGACATCATGTCTGTGCTTCATTTTTTTTGATTTTACGTAGACGGTACTGCAAATTTTGACGGCTCATGCCAAGAGCGGCAGCGGCTTTTGTCACATTGCCACTATGTAAATCCATCGCTTTTTGCAAATAATACATTTCCGCTTCAAACAAATAATCCTCAAGTGGCAGCAACTCTGTGGTGGATTGAACAATAAAATCTTCAGGATTTTGTGCGCCGTTCAAATTGGTCTTTAGTTTAAAGTGATAAGGCAGCATGTCTACAGTTATAATTTCTTGTGTTGTTAGCATCGACGTTATTTCATCGAGCAGCACTTCAAGTTCTTTTAAATTTCCTGGCCAGTCATAAGCATGAAGCAAATCAGTCACTTCTAAATCCAATCCGCGAACAACCGAACCTACTTTCATTCGGTGACGAGAAAAATAATCGTCAACAAACGGCAAAATGTCCTCTTTCCGTGAACGCAGCGGTTCTACTTTAATGGTCATCGACGAAAAGAAATAATACAAATCCTTCAGCAACTTGTGTGAAGTAATCAATTCAACCGGATCTTCACCAACACTCGCAATAAAATAGGTATTTCCTCGTGAACGTTCTTCAGCCATGGTCAATAACTGCTCTTGCAAAGACAAAGGCAACAAATCAATTCGTTCACAGTAAATCGTTCCATCGCCCATTTGTTTAATATCTTCGCCTAATTGATCGATGATGGTACCATCTGTTCCATGGCAGTACAGCGTATACATCTGTCTAACCGAAGACTGTGCCCAGTGAATAGCCTCGGCAATTAGTTCCTTACCAGTCCCTGATTCTCCTACAAGAAGAACAGGTAATTTAGCGGTAGCGGCTTTTTCGGCAGTATCAATCACTTTTCTCATACTCTTAGAAACAGCAGTAATTGCCGAGAAGGTAATAGGCTCATCGTATTTTCTTAAAGGTTGATAAATTACTTTTTCAAGTGTAGTGACGTCACGTGATAATTCGATTGCCCCAATTAATGCATCTCCCTCAACTACCGGGTAAGTATCATTTATCGTCGTAATTTCTTGCCCTTTTCGGTTCCAATACGTTTGTTTGACGTTGAAAACAGGCGTGCCACTTTGCAAAACTTGGAGTAACGTACTCTCATGTTGATCAAAACGAAACATTTCAAGCAGTGAACGATCGGCAAGTTCTTCGAAATCGAATCCTTCAATTTCACGCATCTTTTTATTATATAAAATAGTTTTACCTTTCATATCTATGGCATGAATCCCAATAGCCACGTGCTCTCCAGCAAATTTATAGAACGGGGATAAGTCGATGTTTTCAGTCTTCAAAACGCTCACTCCAAAATTATTTTGATTTTTTAAACGAAAACACTTGAATTATGCAACAATCTTTTGCATTATTATAAGTGGAAACAGTTTGAAAGTGCAAATTTTTTTTGCGCTTACTTAAAACTCAAGGAGGATTTACATGATTCCCTACAAACACGAACCATTCACAGATTTCTCAGTTGACCAAAATCGCAAAGACTACCTAGAGGGCTTGAAAACAGTTGAAGCTTATCTTGGACAAGACTATCCGTTAATTATTGGTGGAGAACGCATCACTACTGAAGATAAAATTATTTCATTCAACCCTTCAAACAAAGAAGAATTGATTGGTCGAGTATCAAAATCAAACAAAGAACTAGCTGAGAAAGCGATGCAAGCAGCTGACGAAGCATTTAAAACGTGGAAAAAAGTAAGACCAGAAATTCGCGCTGACGTTTTGATGAGAGCAGCTGCAATTGTGCGTCGTCGCAAACATGAATTCTCAGCACTTTTGACTAAAGAAGCAGGTAAGCCTTGGAACGAAGCAGATGCTGATACAGCTGAAGCAATTGATTTCATGGAATACTATGCGCGCCAAATGCTACGTCTGAAAGACGGCATGCATGTAGAAAGCCGTCCGGGCGAAGACAACCGTTATGACTACATTCCTTTAGGTGTAGGCGTTGTAATCTCACCTTGGAACTTTGCTTTTGCAATTATGGCTGGAACGGCTGTTGCAGCGATGGTAGCAGGTAACACAGTACTATTGAAGCCAGCTTCAACAACTCCAGTGGTTGCTTACAAATTCATTGAAGTTCTTGAAGAAGCAGGCATGCCGGCTGGTGTTGTTAACTTTATTCCTGGACCAGGATCTGAAGTTGGCGACTACTTAGTTGATCACCCGAACACTCGCTTTATCTCGTTCACAGGTTCAAAAGAAGTGGGTCTTCGCATTGCAGAACGTTCTGCTAAAGTGAACGAAGGACAAATTTGGATGAAACGCTTGATCGCTGAAATGGGCGGTAAAAACACAATGGTCGTAGATAAAGAAGCAGACCTTGAACTTGCAGCACAATCAATTGTAAAATCAGCATTCGGCTTTAGTGGACAAAAATGTTCTGCTGGATCACGTGCAGTCATCGTTGAAGATGTGTACGATACAGTACTTGAACGCGTTATCGAATTGACAAAAGAATTGACGATTGGTGACCCAACTGATCAATCAAACTATATGGGCCCAGTTATCGACGGTAACTCGTACGATAAAATCATGAGCTATATTGAAATTGGGAAACAAGAGGGACGTCTTGTAGCTGGTGGAGACGGAGACAATTCTAAAGGTTTCTTCGTAAACCCAACTGTCTTTGCTGATCTTGATCCACAAGCACGTATCATGCAAGAAGAAATCTTTGGTCCAGTGGTGGGTCTAACGAAAGCAAAAGATTTTGATCATGCAATTGAAATTGCAAACAACACAGAATACGGCTTGACTGGTGCAGTAATTACAAACAACCGTGCTAACCTTGAAAAAGCGCGTGAAGATTTCCACGTAGGTAACTTATACTTTAACCGCGGCTGCACAGGCGCAATCGTAGGATATCAGTCATTCGGTGGATTCAACATGTCTGGAACTGATTCAAAAGCAGGCGGACCTGATTACATCGGTCTTCATATGCAAGCAAAAACTACTTCTGAAATGTATTAATCTATAACCAAAGGGTATGATCATTCATTAAAAGGCGGACGACTGTCTGCCTTTTTTTAAAAAGGAGGAAATTACATGACACAGACACAAACAATCATTGAACAAACAGAAAAATACGGGGCTAATAACTACCATCCGCTACCAATCGTTATTACAGAAGCAGAAGGTGTTTGGGTAAAAGATCCAGAAGGCAATAAATTCATGGATATGCTGTCAGCGTATTCAGCTGTAAACCAAGGGCACCGTCACCCGAAAATTATTCAAGCATTAAAAGATCAAGCGGACCGTGTTACATTGACTTCACGCGCATTCCACAATGATAAATTAGCTCCTTGGTATGAAATGATTTGCGATATTTCTGGTAAGGAAATGGCGTTGCCGATGAACACTGGTGCGGAAGCAGTTGAGACCGCTTTCAAAGCTGCACGTCGTTGGGCGTATGATGTAAAAGGCGTTGCAGAAAATCAAGCAGAAGTTATTGCATGTGACGGAAACTTCCATGGCCGCACAATGACAGCTGTTTCATTATCTTCGGATCCTGAATACCGTAAAGGCTTCGGACCAATGCTTCCGGGTATCAACTTAATTCCTTTTGGTGATTTAGAAGCATTGAAAAATGCCATTACACCAAATACAGCTGCTTTCTTAATCGAACCCATTCAAGGTGAAGCTGGAATTATCATGCCACCAAAAGGCTTCTTAAAAGCTGCGAGAGAACTTTGTCGTGAAAATAATGTGTTGTTCATTGCTGACGAAATTCAGTGTGGACTTGCTCGTACAGGTAAAATGTTTGCTTGCGAATGGGAAGATGTAAACCCGGACATGTACATTTTAGGTAAAGCACTTGGGGGCGGAGTATTCCCAATTTCATGTGTGGTAGCTGACAAAGACATTCTTGGTGTATTCAATCCAGGATCACACGGTTCTACTTTTGGTGGGAATCCGCTTGCGTGTGCAGTTTCAGTAGCTTCTTTAGAAGTATTGCTTGATGAAAAACTTTCTGAGCGTTCTCAAGAACTAGGTGAATATTTCATGGGCAAATTGCGTGAAATCAAACACCCCTCTGTTAAAGAAGTTAGAGGTCGCGGATTGTTCATCGGTATGGAATTGACTGAAGCAGCAAGACCATATTGTGAACAACTAAAAGAGTTAGGTCTTTTATGCAAAGAAACACATGATACGGTTATCCGTTTTGCACCGCCACTAATTATTTCAAAAGAAGAATTGGATTGGGCGATCGAACGCATTCAAAAAGTATTCGCTAATTAATTTCTGCATGGCACACAAATCTTGACATGTGTTACACTAGAATATGAGTAAATATTAAATATAAAGAGGCGAACTAATACAATGGCTGAAAACTTGAACTTGTTGACGTCTACACAGAATGTTATTAAAACTGCATTAGATAAGCTTGGCTACGAAGATGCGATGTACGAACTTCTAAAAGAACCAATGCGGCTTTTAGAAGTACGCATTCCAGTGCGTATGGATGACGGCAAAACAAAAGTCTTTACAGGTTACCGCGCTCAACACAGTGATGCAGTTGGACCGACAAAAGGTGGAGTCCGTTTTCATCCGGATGTAAATCGTGATGAAGTAATTGCTTTATCAATGTGGATGACATTAAAATGTGGAATTGTGGAATTGCCTTATGGCGGAGCGAAGGGTGGCATCATTTGCGACCCACGTGAAATGTCCATGCACGAGATTGAGAAATTGAGTCGTGGATACGTTCGCGCGATTAGTCAAATTGTTGGGCCGAACAAAGATATTCCAGCGCCAGATGTATTCACCAACTCACAGATTATGGCTTGGATGTACGACGAATACAGCAAAATCGATGAGTACAACTCCCCTGGTTTTATTACAGGTAAGCCAATTGTTCTTGGTGGATCTCAAGGTCGGGACAAAGCGACGGCACAAGGAGTTACTATCTGTATTAACGAAGCTGCGAAAAAACGCGGCCTAAATATGCAAGGGGCACGTGTTGTCATTCAAGGTTTTGGTAATGCAGGAAGTTTCTTAGCGAAATTCCTTCACGACGCTGGAGCAAAAGTAATCGGAATTTCAGATGCTTACGGTGCCTTGCATGATCCGGATGGCTTGGATATTGATTATTTATTGGACCGTCGTGATAGTTTCGGTACGGTTACAACTTTATTTGATAACACCATCACAAACAAAGAGTTGTTTGAATTAGATTGTGATATTTTGGTACCGGCAGCGATTGCTAATCAAATTACGGTAGAAAATGCGAATAACATTAAAGCTTCTATTGTGGTTGAAGCAGCAAATGGTCCTACGACTGCTGAAGCTACTAAAATCTTGACAGAACGCGGAATCCTTTTGGTGCCTGACGTTTTAGCAAGTTCTGGTGGAGTTACGGTTTCTTACTTTGAATGGGTGCAAAATAACCAAGGTTATTATTGGACACAAGAAGAAGTGGACGAAAAGCTTAACAAAAAGCTAATTGATGCATTTGAAAATGTTTATAATGTCGCTACTACGCGTAATATCGATATGCGTTTAGCTGCTTACATGGTCGGCGCTCGTAGAACTGCTGAAGCTTCACGCTTCCGTGGATGGGTATAAGATATGAAAAAACCGCCTGGAATCCTTTCCAGGCGGTTTTTTAGTCTCAATCTTTTGCTTTTTTCTGTAAGAGACTACATACTATTATTTGAATAGAGGAGGATGATTGGATGAATGCATTTTCATTTTATAACCCAGTAAAACTTATTTTTGGTCAAGGCCAACTCGAAGCAGTTAAAGAAGAGTTACCTAAATTCGGTAAAAAAGTTCTGCTTGTATATGGTGGAGGCAGTATTAAAAAGAACGGACTTTACGATGATGTGATTAAAACTTTGGCTGAAGCGAACCTTGAAGTTTTTGAACTAGCGGGAGTCGAGCCAAATCCACGTATTTCGACTGCTAAAAAAGGAATCGAAATTTGCAAAACAGAAGGCATCGATATGCTATTAGCAGTTGGAGGCGGTTCAGTTATTGACTGCACGAAACTGATTGCTTGCGGCGCTAAATACGACGGCGATGCATGGGATTTAGTATCTCGCAAAGCACAGCCACAAGAAGCGCTGCCATTTGGTACAGTTTTGACAATTGCTGCTACTGGTTCAGAGATGAACGCAGGTTCAGTTATTACGAATGAAGAAACACAAGAAAAATACGGCTGGGGAAGCCCGTTGTCATTCCCGCAATTTTCAATCCTAGATCCGACTTACACATTGTCAGTGCCGGAAAACCATACGGTCTACGGAATTGTTGATATGATGTCTCATATTTTCGAGCAATACTTTAACGATGCGACGAGCACACCGGTTCAAGATCGTATGTGTGAAGGTGTATTAAAAGCGGTAATTGAAACTGCGCCAAAATTAATGGAAGATCTTCAAAGCTATGAGCACCGCGAAACAATCATGTTCGCAGGAACAATGGCATTGAACAAATTCCTTGAAATGGGCTATAGAGGAGACTGGGGTTCGCATAACATTGAACATGCAGTGTCTGCAGTTTATGACATTCCACATGCTGGTGGATTGGCAATTTTATTCCCGCAATGGATGCGCCATAACGTAAAAGTAAATCCAGCTCGCTTTGCTCAAATGGCAGTTCGTGTCTTTGACGTAGATTCAGCAGGTAAGTCTGAGGAAGAAATTGCTTATGAAGGAATCGATCGCGTATCTGCATTCTGGACTTCATTAGGAGCACCAACTCGTTTGGACTACTACGACATCGATGATTCAAAAATTGATGCAATGGTAGAGAAAGCGATGGTCTATGGAGAATTCGGTAACTTTGCAAAATTAAAAGGTGAAGATGTGAAAGAAATTTTGCAAGCATCACTATAAGAAAAAGGATTGGCGCTGAGCGCCAATCCTTTTTTAATTTGGATTAAGTTTTTCTGGTCGTTTACTTAAATGCTTCCAATGTGTTTCACCATCATCTGCATCGAGAGAAACAATGACGTCGTCAACACTTGGTTGGCTGAGGATAAGCTCGGCTAAACGCTCTTGTAAAGCATCGGCCTGTATCACGTTTAAATTTGAATCAACTTCAATTTTAGTTTCAACATGAAGAAATTCTCCTTCTTTAACAACTTCTAACTCTTGAATGTCTCGAACATCTGGATGATCACTCAACAAGTGTGCAATATGATTTACCATATGTTCGTCCGTTTCACCAATGGCGCCACGTGCGTTATCCATGAAAACTTTTGCGACAACATAGAACATCATAAAGCCAATCGCAATAGACGCAGCACCTTCGACTTGAAGAAAGCCAGTGTAATGCGCGATTAATACAGCGGTTAAGGCAAGGACCCCACCTGCAGTTGCAACCAAATCTTCTAAAAACACTAATTTAGTTGCAGGCTTCGCTCGATTCAAGTGAGAAAAACTTGTAGTCAAGGGAGCTAGAGCTCCACCTTTAACACCTGCTTCGTGAAGGATTTCTTTTCCTGCTTTATAAAGAACAAAAAATTCAAGAATGATTGCGATGGATAATACCACAACACTGATGATGAATCCTTCTGCTTCGACTGGTTTTGTCATTTGATGCCAGCCTTCGATAATAGTTTCATATGCCATGATTCCAACAATCAAGACGGCACCTAAGAGAACGATGTTCAATAGACGCCCGAAACCATTTGGAAATTGCTTGGTCGGCGCCTTCTTAGAGAGTGCAGAGCCAATAAAAACGAAATACTGGTTCGCTGCGTCTCCGATAGAGTGCATTGTTTCAGCGAACATGGCGACATTCCCTGTGAAGAAAAACGCGACACCTTTCATAATTGCGATAAACGTATTAATGACTGCTGCCGTCAAAGACGGCTTATTGCCATTTTTCAATAATCCGAAAAACTCTTTCATAAAAATCCTCCTCAATCAAATTAATTCGATTTCAACATGCACAACATTTTTCATGTCTGATATTTCTTGGTACAAATCAATGGTGTCTTTGTCGTGAGGGACAGACATACGAATCCGGAGTTCATGAAAGAAAGAAGAACCTACTTCATCTGAGTAGGCGATTGAAATGCTTTCGATCACGGACCCATTTATTTTTAATTCATTTAGCACCTCCCGTATGGACGTTCGATCAGTGACAACTACCTTTAAATTTGCTTCAACCATCTTCAAACGTTTTGGTCCAAACTTAAAAAGTAGGTGAGGCAAAACTTCTATTCCAATCAGGACGAGTAAGACCGCAGTTACGGCTTCGATATAAAAGCCAGCAGCAACTGCAATCCCAATTCCTCCAGCTCCCCAAATCATGGCCGCAGTCGTAAGTCCTGAAATAGAATCGTTGCCACGTTTTAAAATTACGCCAGCCCCTAAAAAACCAATGCCTGAAACAATCTGTGCAGCAAGACGCAAAGGATCCATTGTAATATTAACATTAGCATACTCGCTACCTTGTGCAATATAGGCAGATTCAATCGAGATGATGGTTAGTAAACAACTGAACGTAGAGATAACGATGCTCGTTTTTAATCCGACAGGCTTTCTTTTTAATTCCCTTTCCAGTCCGATTGCTAAACTTAAGAGAGCGGCTATGACAAGTTTAAAGAAAGTTTCATATGAAGAAATTTGCATTGCGCTGAAAAACTCCATAAAAAAACCTCCATTTTTTTGTCTTGTATTGATTCTCCTTAGCGAACGTGGCAAACTTGTTAAGTGTGTCGTCGGTGAAGTTAATATAGAAGAAGAGGTGTAGGTATGGAAAAACCGGCTATTCATCCATATATCCCTATTATGATAGGAGTATTCTCAGTAGCGTTATCGGCTATTTTTGTTAAGATGACATCTGCCGATTCAGGAGTGACAGCTTTTTACCGGATGTTGTTTTCGGTGTTGATCATGAGCCCAGTCTTCTTTTTAAAATATACCCATGAAATCAAAAAGCTAAGCAAAAGAGATTGGGTTTTTGCGTCAATTGCGGGTGTGTTTTTATCTTTTCATTTTATTTTATGGTTTGAATCGCTTAATTATACGTCAGTGGCAAGCTCGACTGTCCTTGTAACCTTGCAACCGCTGTTCGCTTTTGCTGGTACATACTTCTTCTTTAAAGAGAAAGTATCTATTAAGACGCTTATTGCGGGAGCTATTGCAATTGCGGGAAGTGTTTTAATTGGCTACGGTGATTTCAAAGTGAGTGGAAGTGCTCTTTATGGAGATTTGTTAGCTTTAGTAGCTTGTGCTTTAATTACGGCATATTTATTATTTGGTCAAGATGTCAGAAAGAGGTTATCACTGGTCACGTATACGTTTGTGGTTTACGGAGTTAGCACAATAACATTATTCTTCTATATTGTATTCAAAGGAGAATCTTTTGGTCCTTACCCAGCTTCTGAGTGGATGTGGTTTTTGTTGTTAGCGATTATTCCGAATCTGTTAGGCCATACATTATTTAACTGGGCTTTAAAGTGGGTAAGCACGAATGTTATATCAATTGCTATTCTTTTTGAGCCGATAGGAGCAGCTATACTAGCGTATTTCATACTCGGAGAATATTTAAGTGTATCTCAAATTGTTGGTGGAAGTGTAGTGTTGGCGGGGATAACGCTATTCGTTGCAGACTATCAAAAAATTAAAATGTACTTTTTAAAAATAAAGGCTTGATTTTTTGCTCGTGGCGGTTTATATTTATATATGTCCTTAAGACAACTCGTAAAAATATTTTGAAATAGTATTGACAACGAAGTTGGGATGAGATATATTAATTAAGTCGCCAATGAGCGCGGCTAAAAAAAACAATAACTTGAACCTTGAAAACTGAACAGCAAAACGTCAACGAAAGACGTCACGAGCACTTCGGTGCGAGAACGGCTTTTGCGAAGGTTGCCTTATGGCGATCAGAGCAAAGTTGTTTTCCTTCTCGGTGTTCGTGACTACAACTTACTGATCAGCATCACGCAGATCAAAGCGAATCGTGCGTCTTCGGACGGCGATACGCCAGCAGTATTGAGCAATCAACACTACTCTATAATGGAGAGTTTGATCCTGGCTCAGGACGAACGCTGGCGGCGTGCCTAATACATGCAAGTCGAGCGGAACTTTGGGAGCTTGCTCCCATTGTTTAGCGGCGGACGGGTGAGTAACACGTGGGCAACCTGCCCTGCAGATCGGGATAACTCCGGGAAACCGGTGCTAATACCGAATAGTTTGCGGCCTCTCCTGAGGCTGTACGGAAAGACGGTTTCGGCTGTCACTGCAGGATGGGCCCGCGGCGCATTAGCTAGTTGGTGGGGTAATGGCCTACCAAGGCGACGATGCGTAGCCGACCTGAGAGGGTGATCGGCCACACTGGGACTGAGACACGGCCCAGACTCCTACGGGAGGCAGCAGTAGGGAATCTTCCGCAATGGACGAAAGTCTGACGGAGCAACGCCGCGTGAGTGACGAAGGTTTTCGGATCGTAAAACTCTGTTGTGAGGGAAGAACAAGTACCAAGTAACTACTGGTACCTTGACGGTACCTCACCAGAAAGCCACGGCTAACTACGTGCCAGCAGCCGCGGTAATACGTAGGTGGCAAGCGTTGTCCGGAATTATTGGGCGTAAAGCGCGCGCAGGCGGTTCCTTAAGTCCGATGTGAAAGCCCACGGCTCAACCGTGGAGGGTCATTGGAAACTGGGGAACTTGAGTGCAGAAGAGGAAAGTGGAATTCCATGTGTAGCGGTGAAATGCGTAGAGATGTGGAGGAACACCAGTGGCGAAGGCGACTTTCTGGTCTGTAACTGACGCTGAGGCGCGAAAGCGTGGGGAGCAAACAGGATTAGATACCCTGGTAGTCCACGCCGTAAACGATGAGTGCTAAGTGTTAGGGGGTTTCCGCCCCTTAGTGCTGCAGCTAACGCATTAAGCACTCCGCCTGGGGAGTACGGCCGCAAGGCTGAAACTCAAAGGAATTGACGGGGGCCCGCACAAGCGGTGGAGCATGTGGTTTAATTCGAAGCAACGCGAAGAACCTTACCAGGTCTTGACATCCCACTGACCGGTGTAGAGATACGCTTTTCCCTTCGGGGACAGTGGTGACAGGTGGTGCATGGTTGTCGTCAGCTCGTGTCGTGAGATGTTGGGTTAAGTCCCGCAACGAGCGCAACCCTTGATCTTAGTTGCCAGCATTCAGTTGGGCACTCTAAGGTGACTGCCGGTGACAAACCGGAGGAAGGTGGGGATGACGTCAAATCATCATGCCCCTTATGACCTGGGCTACACACGTGCTACAATGGACGGTACAAAGGGCTGCAACCCCGCGAGGGCAAGCCAATCCCAGAAAACCGTTCTCAGTTCGGATTGCAGGCTGCAACTCGCCTGCATGAAGCCGGAATCGCTAGTAATCGTGGATCAGCATGCCACGGTGAATACGTTCCCGGGCCTTGTACACACCGCCCGTCACACCACGAGAGTTTGTAACACCCGAAGTCGGTGAGGTAACCCTTGTGGAGCCAGCCGCCGAAGGTGGGACAGATGATTGGGGTGAAGTCGTAACAAGGTAGCCGTATCGGAAGGTGCGGCTGGATCACCTCCTTTCTAAGGATAAATTCGGAACCGAGCTTGGCTCGGGGTTGACGTTTTGCGTTCAGTTTTGAAGGTTCACCTTCAGGCGGCAACGCCTTTTTTTGTGACTTTCACTCTTGTTCTTTGAAAACTGGATAAAACGACATTGAAACAAATGCAAGTAATTCAAGTACGCGTGACGATTTCGTCACAACTTTTTAATTAACCAGTGGTTAAGTTAGAAAGGGCGCACGGTGGATGCCTTGGCACTAGGAGCCGAAGAAGGACGGCACTAACACCGATATGCTTCGGGGAGCTGTAAGTGAGCTGTGATCCGGAGATTTCCGAATGGGGGAACCCACTGCCTTTAATCGGGTAGTATCCATGTGTGAATCTATAGCACATGAGAAGGCAGACCCAGGGAACTGAAACATCTAAGTACCTGGAGGAAGAGAAAGCAAATGCGATTCCCTGAGTAGCGGCGAGCGAAACGGGATCAGCCCAAACCAAGAGGCTTGCCTCTTGGGGTTGTAGGACACTCTATACGGAGTTACAAAAGATAGGACTAGGCGAAGCGACCTGGAACGGTCCGCCGCAGCGGGTAACAGCCCCGTAGCCGAAAACCCTATCCCTCCAGAGTGGATCCTGAGTACGGCGGAACACGTGAAATTCCGTCGGAATCTGGGAGGACCATCTCCCAAGGCTAAATACTTCCTAGTGACCGATAGTGAACCAGTACCGTGAGGGAAAGGTGAAAAGCACCCCGGAAGGGGAGTGAAATAGATCCTGAAACCGTGTGCCTACAAGTAGTCAAAGCCCGTTAATGGGTGATGGCGTGCCTTTTGTAGAATGAACCGGCGAGTTACGATTGCATGCAAGGTTAAGCTGAGAAGGCGGAGCCGCAGCGAAAGCGAGTCTGAATAGGGCGACAGAGTATGCAGTTGTAGACCCGAAACCAGGTGATCTACCCATGTCCAGGGTGAAGGTAAGGTAACACTTACTGGAGGCCCGAACCCACGCACGTTGAAAAGTGCGGGGATGAGGTGTGGGTAGCGGAGAAATTCCAATCGAACCTGGAGATAGCTGGTTCTCTCCGAAATAGCTTTAGGGCTAGCCTCAAGATTGAGAATCCTGGAGGTAGAGCACTGTTTGGACTAGGGGCCCATCCCGGGTTACCGAATTCAGACAAACTCCGAATGCCAGTGATTTATGCTTGGGAGTCAGACTGCGAGTGATAAGATCCGTAGTCAAGAGGGAAACAGCCCAGACCACCAGCTAAGGTCCCCAAATATCCGTTAAGTGGAAAAGGATGTGGCGTTGCTTAGACAACCAGGATGTTGGCTTAGAAGCAGCCATCATTTAAAGAGTGCGTAATAGCTCACTGGTCGAGTGACACTGCGCCGAAAATGTACCGGGGCTAAACGGATTACCGAAGCTGTGGATGGATCTCGTTAGAGATCTGTGGTAGGAGAGCGTTCTAAGGGCGTTGAAGTCAGACCGGAAGGACTGGTGGAGCGCTTAGAAGTGAGAATGCCGGTATGAGTAACGAAAGACGGGTGAGAATCCCGTCCACCGAATGCCTAAGGTTTCCTGAGGAAGGCTCGTCCGCTCAGGGTTAGTCGGGACCTAAGTCGAGGCCGATAGGCGTAGACGATGGACAACAGGTTGATATTCCTGTACCACCTCCCCGCCGTTTGAGCAATGGGGGGACGCAGAAGGATAAGGAGAGCGTGCCGTTGGTTGTGCACGTCCAAGCAGTGAGGCGTGAAATGAGGCAAATCCCATTTCTAATACGTTGAGCTGTGACGGCAAGAGGGTTTACCCTTGAGTCCCTGATTTCACACTGCCAAGAAAAGCCTCTAGCGAGGCGGGAGGTGCCCGTACCGCAAACCGACACAGGTAGGCGAGAAGAGAATTCTAAGGTGAGCGAGTGAACTCTCGTTAAGGAACTCGGCAAAATGACCCCGTAACTTCGGGAGAAGGGGTGCTCTGGTAGGGTGAATAGCCCGAGAGAGCCGCAGTGAATAGGCCCAGGCGACTGTTTAGCAAAAACACAGGTCTCTGCAAAACCGTAAGGTGACGTATAGGGGCTGACGCCTGCCCGGTGCTGGAAGGTTAAGAGGAGTGCTTAGCGCAAGCGAAGGTGCGAATTGAAGCCCCAGTAAACGGCGGCCGTAACTATAACGGTCCTAAGGTAGCGAAATTCCTTGTCGGGTAAGTTCCGACCCGCACGAAAGGCGTAACGATCTGGGCACTGTCTCAACGAGAGACTCGGTGAAATTATAGTACCTGTGAAGATGCAGGTTACCCGCGACAGGACGGAAAGACCCCGTGGAGCTTTACTGTAGCCTGATATTGAATTTTGGTGCAACTTGTACAGGATAGGTAGGAGCCTGAGATTCCGGAGCGCTAGCTTCGGAGGAGGCGTCAGTGGGATACTACCCTGGTTGTATTGAAATTCTAACCCACAAGCCTGATCGGCTTGGGAGACAGTGTCAGGCGGGCAGTTTGACTGGGGCGGTCGCCTCCTAAAGAGTAACGGAGGCGCCCAAAGGTTCCCTCAGAATGGTTGGAAATCATTCGTAGAGTGTAAAGGCAGAAGGGAGCTTGACTGCGAGACGTACAGGTCGAGCAGGGTCGAAAGACGGGCTTAGTGATCCGGTGGTTCCGCATGGAAGGGCCATCGCTCAACGGATAAAAGCTACCCCGGGGATAACAGGCTTATCTCCCCCAAGAGTCCACATCGACGGGGAGGTTTGGCACCTCGATGTCGGCTCATCGCATCCTGGGGCTGTAGTCGGTCCCAAGGGTTGGGCTGTTCGCCCATTAAAGCGGTACGCGAGCTGGGTTCAGAACGTCGTGAGACAGTTCGGTCCCTATCCGTCGCGGGCGCAGGAAATTTGAGAGGAGCTGTCCTTAGTACGAGAGGACCGGGATGGACACACCGCTGGTGTACCAGTTGTTCTGCCAAGGGCATCGCTGGGTAGCTATGTGTGGCCGGGATAAGTGCTGAAAGCATCTAAGCACGAAGCCCCCCTCAAGATGAGATTTCCCATTGCGCAAGCAAGTAAGATCCCTCAAAGACGATGAGGTAGATAGGTTCGAGGTGGAAGCGTAGCGATACGTGCAGCTGACGAATACTAATCGATCGAGGACTTAACCAACACACTGTATGCGAAAAACTTGCTTGTTTCACCCGTCGTTTATCCAGTTTTGAAAGAATAAGCCCAAGTTTTTGTAAAAAAAGCTTGAAAAAACCAGTACTACTGGTATAATAAATCTTGTCTTTCAAAACCAAATAGTCCAGTGATGATGGCAAAGAGGCCACACCCGTTCCCATCCCGAACACGGCAGTTAAGCTCTTTTGCGCCGATGGTAGTTGGGGGTTTCCCCCTGTGAGAGTAGGACGTCGCTGGGCAATATATATCGGAGGATTAGCTCAGCTGGGAGAGCATCTGCCTTACAAGCAGAGGGTCGGCGGTTCGATCCCGTCATCCTCCACCATTTATTTCTTTTGCCGGAGTAGCTCAGTTGGTAGAGCAACTGACTTGTAATCAGTAGGTCGAGGGTTCGACTCCTTTCTCCGGCACCACTTTTTCGAGCCATTAGCTCAGCTGGTAGAGCATCTGACTTTTAATCAGAGGGTCGAAGGTTCGAATCCTTCATGGCTCACCATTTTAATTTTATATTGCCACGCGGGTGTGGCGGAACTGGCAGACGCACTAGACTTAGGATCTAGCGCCTTCGGGCGTGGGGGTTCGACTCCCTTCACCCGCACCATTTTTGCGGAAGTAGTTCAGTGGTAGAACGCCACCTTGCCAAGGTGGAGGTCGCGAGTTCGAACCTCGTCTTCCGCTCCATATTTATTTGCACGTGATACCGACCCTTAGCCGGGGTGGCGGAACTGGCAGACGCACAGGACTTAAAATCCTGCGGTAGGTGACTACCGTACCGGTTCGATTCCGGTCCTCGGCACCATCTTTTCACGAAATAGTGAATAGCATCATATGCGCCCGTAGCTCAATTGGATAGAGTACTTGACTACGAATCAAGCGGTTAGAGGTTCGAGTCCTCTCGGGCGCACCATATTTTTATACTCAGCAACTCAAGTTCGGGAAGTAGCTCAGCTTGGTAGAGCACTTGGTTTGGGACCAAGGGGTCGCAGGTTCGAATCCTGTCTTCCCGACCAAACAATGGGGCCTTAGCTCAGCTGGGAGAGCGCCTGCCTTGCACGCAGGAGGTCAGCGGTTCGATCCCGCTAGGCTCCACCAACTTTTTAAAGTAAAGATCCCGGCGGCGTAGCTCAGCTGGCTAGAGCGTACGGTTCATACCCGTGAGGTCGGGGGTTCGATCCCCTCTGCCGCCACTTTTTTAGGACCTTTAGCTCAGTTGGTTAGAGCAGACGGCTCATAACCGTCCGGTCGCAGGTTCGAGTCCTGCAAGGTCCACCATATGTATTTTATCTCGGAGGAATACCCAAGTTTGGCTGAAGGGATCGGTCTTGAAAACCGACAGGGGAGTCAAATCCCGCGGGGGTTCGAATCCCTCTTCCTCCTCCATATTTTTTAAAATGTGTGGACGAATTTCTTTTGAATTATAATATTGTCGCGGGGTGGAGCAGTTCGGTAGCTCGTTGGGCTCATAACCCAAAGGTCGCAGGTTCAAATCCTGCCCCCGCAACCAAATGGTCCCGTGGTGTAGCGGTTAACATGCCTGCCTGTCACGCAGGAGATCGCCGGTTCGATCCCGGTCGGGACCGCCATTTTCAATAAATAAAGTGGGTCAGTAGCTCAGTCGGTAGAGCATTAGATTGAAGCTCTAAGTGTCGGCGGTTCGATTCCGTCCTGACCCACCATTTTACGCGGGTGTAGTTTAGTGGTAAAACCTCAGCCTTCCAAGCTGATGATGGGGGTTCGATTCCCCCCACCCGCTCCATAATATTACATATGGGCCTATAGCTCAGCTGGTTAGAGCGCACGCCTGATAAGCGTGAGGTCGATGGTTCGAGTCCATTTAGGCCCACCATTCCGAAGTAGCTCAGTGGTAGAGCACCGCACTGTTAATGCGATGGTCGTAGGTTCGAGTCCTACCTTCGGAGCCATACTGGGGAAGTACTCAAGTGGCTGAAGAGGCGCCCCTGCTAAGGGTGTAGGTCGGGCAACCGGCGCGAGGGTTCAAATCCCTCCTTCTCCGCCAGTATTTGGCCCCTTGGTCAAGCGGTTAAGACACCGCCCTTTCACGGCGGTAACACGGGTTCGAATCCCGTAGGGGTCATTATAGAAAAGTGTTATGCATTTAATTGCATAACACTTTTTTTCGTTTTACTAGAATTAAGACTGTGAAGAATCATGCCAAGCATTACAATGAAAATTCCGATTATTGCTAAGCTTGAAGGTAAGACAATTGACAAGAAAAGTGCTTCTCCTGCTAACGCAAATAAAACTTCCATTGATTGTGTCGCTTCTACTGCTCCTAGTTTCTGCATATCGCCTCTAACTAGATCAGTCGCTTTAAAGAAGAGTACTGTTGCCATTACACCTGAACTGATTGCTACAATTAAAGTTTGTAAGCTTTGTGAAGCGCTAGGTCCACCTACAGTAACAAGCCCATATAATGATAGGATGAACCAAAAAGGTAGACTAGCTAGTGTCATGCCCAAAACCCTCTGATACGCATCCAACCTGCCTCCACATATATCCATCATTTTTCTATTTCCTAATGGGTATGCGAAAGCTGCGAGGATAACAGGGATAAAACCGAACCAAAGTGTTGAAGAAGAAACAACTGCTACATGTTCAAGTTGCATTAAACTGACTCCTGCTAATATGATAAAAGAAATCATCAAGCTTTTAACAGGAATCTTTCCTCTTAGTTGAGTAGTTTCTTTATTGCTATGTATGGTAATGAGAAATAAGGGAGCAAGTAATGTACCAGCGACTATGGTAATTTGCCATGTTCCTGCGATGAGCCAGCCAGGGGAATAGGCTGCAGCGAAACATAGTGGAGCATAGAATAAGCCAAATCCAACAAAACTCCATAAGGTCCAAGCTCTTTTGTTTTTGTTCATTTCTTGTAACAGTGGTTTTAAGTTCTTTCTTAAAACAACAATCAAAAGTAAAAAGGGAATCATGAAAAAGTATCGGAGAGACGCACTCCAGATCCAATTCCCGCCGTCAGCTTCCATCGTGGCGTTGAGTACGAAAGTAAATGCAAAGAAAAAAGCTGCAATAATGCCGATGATGATAGGTTTCACTATATATCCTCCTCATTCGAAAATTTAGAATTATTTATTTACTATAACTTATAATTAACTGTTCTTCAAAGTATTATTTTAGACAAACAAAAAAAGGATTTCTAGAGAAATCCTTTTTTGTTTGTCTATATTATAGAAGGTAATCAATCAGTAACCCAATTCCAAGTAAAAAAGCCACAAATGTATTTGTTTTTCCAGTATCTTTCATCGCCGGCATCACCTTTAGAGGTTCTGTAAAACGTTTAAAGATTTGAACGACTTTAATAGGTTTAATGACGCTTATGAAGACTAGTAAAGCCCACGGTGTCAATATTCCTACTAGGATAAGGATGACAATCCATACGTAGGCTAGAATGAAAAACCACATAAGAATATTGACAGCTGCCGGTCTTTTAACCAAAATAGCAAGTGTTTTGCGTCCACTTTCTTCGTCGCCCACAATATCGCGAATGTTATTAGCTAGCATAATAGCTGCTACTAATAATGTGCTCGGAATAGCAAGTAACGATGCTTCTAGGGTTACCATCCCCGTTTGAATATAGAAGGCAATGATTACAATCAAATAGCCCATGACTACGCCAGAGAAAAGTTCGCCAAAAGGTGTGTAGGCAATAGGATATGGCCCACCGGTATAAAAATAGCCAATCCCCATTGCAACGGCACCTACAACTAAAAGCCACCAACTAGTTAGTGAACAAATGTAGAGACCAATAACTGCAGCAATCCCGTAGAACAATAAAGCTAGAGTTAATACAGTTTTCGGTTTCACACCGTTCCGAACAATTGCACCCCCAATACCGACAGAGTTCTCATTGTCTAACCCTCTAGCAAAATCGTAATATTCATTGAACATATTAGTAGCTGCTTGAATCAATAAACTCGCAACGAGCATAGCTAGGAATAAAATCCAATCGATAGGGGAATACTGTAAAGCAATCATCGTTCCGAGGAATACGGGAGCGAAAGAAGCGGTTAAGGTATGCGGCCGAGTTAGTTGCCACCATACGCGCCATCCGCTGTCTGCTTGTAGTGAATGTGTCATATATCTCTCTCCTTTAATTCTTTCCACTCCTCATTGTACTTCAAAATAACAGTGAATACAGCAAATGATGTGCTGATTTTAGCAGAAAAGAGTATGATAGAAGGTAGAGATTAAAAAGTAGAACGTTTGTGGAATAAACTAGACTGTTGTCTTAAAACGGAGGTAATCAGGTGAATTCAGAATCGTCTTCATCGACTCAACAATCTGCGGATAGCCAATACGAAGGCTACCGCTTTTATACGGAAACAATTGAAGTAACACGCATGTCAGCATTGGCATTTTTTGAAGCCGGCGGAAGTGACCACTCAGGAAAACGACTGTACTGGCAAAATCGGGAAAAGACCTTTACGTTGGTCGGAATCGGTCATGCCCATGTATTGTCTACAAACAAGGCAAATGGAAGATTTGAAGAAATAAAAAAAGATTGGCAGAACTTATGTCGCCAAATTGTCAATGAAGAGCATTCGGTTCAGCCGGTTCTATTTGGTGGATTTTCGTTTGATCCGTTAAACAATAAAGCGAGTGAATGGAAGAGATTTCCTCAGGCTTATTTCGCAGTGCCGACTTTTCAACTAGTGTTAAAAGGAGAACAGGCTTTTATTAGTATCCATTTAATCACTCAAAAGCAAGAGAGTTTTGCAGAATTTGAGGCGATGCGCAAAGAGCGGGATAAATTGATCCATGCAGCCCAAGTATCAGAAGTGGACAAATACGATAAACCGCAAACAACGGGTCGTATAGAACTGAAAAAACAAGCTTATTTGGATTCCATCAAACAAGTAACCGACATTATTAAAGCTAAAGAAGTTGAAAAAGTCGTTATTGCACGCACGATGAAACTGGAATTTGAAGATGTGTTTACACCGACTTCAGCATTGTATCAAGTATCTAATGAACAACCTGAAAGTTTTCTATTTGGTTTGGAGGCAGAAGACCAATTTTTCTTTGGTGCGACTCCTGAACGATTAGTAAAAGTGGAAAATCATAAAGCCCTTTCGACATGTTTAGCGGGTTCTACTCCGCGTGGAAAAACCATTGAGAAGGATACCGAACTTGGGGAAATTTTACTGAAAGATTCTAAAAATCGTGCTGAACATCAATATGTAGTAAACATGATTAGTGAAGTTTTTAGAGCGAATTGCAGTCGGACAATCGTACCCAAATTGCCGAAATTGATGAAAATTAGGGATATTCAGCATTTATATACACCGGTTGAAGGAGACTTGAATCCAGGTGCTACGCTATTTGATTTGGTGCAAGTTCTTCATCCTACGCCAGCACTCGGTGGAGAACCCAAATTACTAGCGTTGGAAATGATTCGGAACTACGAAGCAATGAATCGCGGTTATTATGCTGCGCCTGTTGGGTGGATTGATGCCAAAGGAGACGGCGAATTTGCGGTTGCTATTCGGTCGGCTTTACTAGATGGCAAAGAAGCTTATTTATATGCGGGAGGTGGAATTGTAGCAGATTCCACGCCAGAGTCAGAATATGACGAGACATGGGTTAAGTTTAGGCCGATGCTCCGGGCATTGGGAGGTCAATTGAGTGACGAGTCGTAAAGCATTAACAGAATATGTATCTGCATTCACCCATTCACTAGTTGAACTAGGCGTGGCAGCTGCAGTCATTAGTCCAGGATCTCGTTCAACACCATTAGCTTATGCTTGTATGAAACAAGAAGGCTTGACGGTATACCGTCAAATCGATGAACGTTCCGCAGCTTATTTCGCGCTGGGCATGGCGAAGGCGTCTGGTAAACCGGTGATGCTGTTATGCACATCTGGAACTGCAGCCGCTAATTATTTTCCAGCAGTCGTCGAAGCTTACTACGCACGTGTACCGTTAATCGTCGTAACGGCTGACCGACCGCACGAGTTGCGAGAAGTCGGGGCACCGCAAGCAATCAATCAAATCAATTTGTTTGGATCACATGTTAAATGGTCAACTGATTTGCCGATGCCGGAAACGGAAAATCAATTGGCGTTCTTAACGCGTCATTTGCACCGTTCTGTTCAAAATGCCAACAGTGAACCAAGAGGACCCGTGCATATCAATGTACCATTTCGTGAACCACTCGGTATTGATTTTGAACAAACTTATGAAAGTAGCGGAGACATTGCCCATTTTGGTGGAGAACTTTCCCTATCTGCCGAAAGTCGTGTGTTTTTGCAGAACGTGTTAAAAAAGGACCGGGGACTATTAATTGTTGGGGAAATGACCAAACCGATGCCACCTGAATTTTGGGAGTTTATTCAAAAGCTCAACTGGCCAGTACTTGCCGATCCACTATCGAATTTACGAGGCAATTGTCCATCAACTACAAGACATCTGATTGTTGATTCATACGATGCGTTGTTAAAAAATAAAGAGTTTAAAGAACAAGTAACCCCACAAGTCGTGTTTCGGATTGGGCCACAACCGGTTTCAAAACCACTGAGTTTGTTTTTGGCAGCAGCTAGACCTGAAACTTATGTGGTGTTTGATGAAAGTCCGATGTTGCGAGATGCGCAATCGGTAGCAACGCATCACATTCAGGCTTCTATAAATGGTTTGTGGCAATTGTCTTTAGAAATGAAACAAACGAATTCGTACCGTGAAAAATGGACCAAGGCATCCTCTTTATATTGGAAAGTTGTAGCTCTTCATAGTCAAGAAGAGTTGGATGAAGGCGTGTTAGCAAAAGTGTTTTTTGAGACATTAGAAAACTGCGATTTGATCATTGGTAGCAGTATGCCAATTCGCGACGTGGATACCTTCTTCCAATCAACAGAGCGGGATATCATGATGTATGCGAACCGCGGGACGAATGGCATTGATGGTGTGGTGTCAACGGCGTTTGGCGTACAAGCGGCAAAACAGCGACCTGCGTATTTATATATTGGCGACTTATCCTTTTTGCATGACATGAACGGCTTGATTGCGTCTAAAATGCAGGAAACCGATTTGACGATTGTTGTGATGAATAACGATGGTGGCGGCATTTTCTCTTATTTGCCTCAGTCTCAAGAAGAACGTCATTTTGAAGAACTGTTCGGTACGCCGACTGGATTAACGTTTAGCGATGCAGCGAACATGTACGATGCGCAATATGTATCTGCTGAAACGATTGCCCAATTTGCTGCCGCGTTAGATGAGCCGAAAACAAAATCAGTGAAGATTATTGAAGTGTTCACCAATCGTGAAAATAATGTGATGACACATCGTAAATTATGGAGCCGCTTTGATGAGGAGCTGGCTAAGCAATGAAACTAACAGTTAATGGAACTCACTACCATATAGAAGTAAGGAATCGAGAAAAACAAGAAACCGTAGTATTTCTGCATGGCTTTACGGGCACTACAAAAAGCTGGCACTCAGTTGCAACAGGTTGGACGGACCACAAACTTGTTTTCATTGATTTGATTGGTCACGGAAAGACGGAGAGTCCAAAATCAGTCGAATTTTATACAATGGAACGGCAACTCGCCAATTTAGATGCTTTGTTTGACCAGTTAGAGCTTGATCGCTTTTCTCTTATCGGCTATTCAATGGGCGGGCGTACAGCGCTTGCTTATGCTTGTGAATTTCCAGTGCGAGTTAGTGGATTGATTCTAGAAAGTGCTTCTCCTGGACTCCGAAGTGAAGAGGCCAGAAGAAAACGCCGAGCCAATGACGCACATCTTGTAGAGCGAATTGTTACGCAAGGTCTTGTAGGTTTTATCGATTCCTGGGAAAACATTGCATTGTTCGATAGTCAGAAATCTTTGCCAGAAAAGGTCAAGGACGCAATTCGCCAAGAACGCTTGGAGCAAAATCCAGTAGGGCTTGCGAATAGTTTACTCGGTATGGGAACCGGTTCTCAAGCTTCTTATTGGGGAGAGTTAATGTGTTTAAATATGCCGGTTTTATTGGTGACAGGGCAGTTGGACTTGAAGTTTGAGTTGATTGCTAAAGAGATGGCTAGTCTGATGCCAAAGGCCATTCATAAAACTATCGACGCAGGACATGCAATACATGTGGAAAAACCTGCTGAATTTGCTACAATAGTAAGAGAGTATTTAAGTTTGAACTATCAAGGAGGAAAATCATGACACGCGAGTGGATTACAGAACGTACATATGAAGACATTAAGTATGAAATTTTTAACGGTATTGCGAAAATTACGATTAACCGTCCGGAAGTGCGCAACGCATTCCGTCCGAAAACAGTTCATGAATTGATCGATGCGTTTTCACGTGCGCGCGATAACGCAGATGTAGGCGTTATTGTTTTAACTGGCGAAGGTGAAAAAGCTTTCTGTTCAGGTGGCGACCAATCTGTACGCGGACACGGTGGTTACGTTGGGGAAGATGAAATTCCACGTTTGAACGTATTGGATCTACAACGTTTAATCCGTGTTATTCCAAAACCAGTTGTCGCAATGGTTGCGGGTTATGCAATTGGCGGTGGACACGTCTTGCACGTTGTGTGTGACTTGACGATTGCAGCAGACAACGCACGATTTGGCCAAACAGGACCGCGCGTTGGTTCGTTTGACGCTGGCTACGGTTCTGGTTACTTGGCACGTATTATTGGTCACAAGAAAGCACGTGAAATTTGGTACTTATGCCGCCAATACGACGCACAAGAAGCACTGGACATGGGCTTAGTGAACACAGTTGTACCTCTTGAACAGTTAGAAGACGAAACGGTTCAATGGTGTCAGGAAATGCTTGAAATGAGCCCAACTGCACTTCGTTTTGTAAAAGCGGCGATGAATGCTGATACAGACGGTCTTGCTGGATTGCAGCAAATGGCTGGAGACGCAACGCTATTGTATTACACAACAGACGAAGCAAAAGAAGGACGCGATGCGTTTAAAGAAAAACGCAAACCGGACTTTGGTCAATTCCCACGTTTCCCATGATCATAGAATAATTGAAAGCTGTCCTCTTGGGGACAGCTTTTTTTGAAGAAAGGATTTTTAACATGACCTATCCGAATTGGTTGAGTCAGCGAAGTTATTTGAGCGGGGACCGTATGGCCTTGTCGTTTGAGCAGCAGCAATGGACTTTTTCTGAAATCAATAAGATTGCACTCGATTATGCACGTAAACTTAGCGCGCTTGGCGTGAAAGAACATTCACGTGTTGCAGTATTAGCAAAATCTACTCCAGAATTTGTTTTTGTCTTGTATGGTTGTATGCATCTAGGCTGTGAAATGGTCATGCTCAATGAGCGTTTATCAAGCAATGAATTAACGTACCAAATAAACGATGCGGAAGTCGCGTTTATTTTCGTAGCTGATGTGCTAAAAGAAAAAATGGACGATTCACGCATGGTTTTATTTAGTGAAATCGAAAAAGCCAACGCCGATCAATTCGAACCGCAACAACAATGGGCAAAAGACCGGACTCTTTCGATTATGTATACGTCAGGTACTACCGGACATCCAAAAGGTGTTCGCCAAACAGCGGAAAATCATTTTTCAAGTGCTGTATCTTCTGCACTTAATATTGGCGTTGCACCGGAAGATGTTTGGCTATGTGCCGTGCCATTGTTCCATATTAGTGGATTTTCCATATTGATGAGATCGTTAATTTATGGCATGGGCGTCCGGTTATATGAGAAATTTGACGCAGAACGCAGCGCAGAAGAAATTTGTAACGGCAGCGTGACGCATATGTCGGTTGTGAGTGTGACGTTAGAACGCATATTAACGAGTGTCGAAAGAGGTTCCACGCAAGCTTCTAATCGTTTTAAAGCGGTTCTTGCTGGAGGTGGACCGATTCCCGTTGCCTATATGAAACGTGCTGAAAACTGTGGGATACCGGTGTTGCAAACATACGGCATGACAGAAACATCATCGCAAACAACAACCTTACAAGTGGCGGACGCAGAGCGAAAAATTGGATCAGCGGGTAAGCCATTATTTTTATATGAAGTCAAAACGGAAAAATTGGGTGAGGTGGGAGAAATCCTGATTCGCGGTCCACAAGTAACACCCGGCTATATCGGGAAATTTGCGGAGCGGAATGTGCAACAAGATGGCTGGCTTCATACGGGAGACATGGGTTATTTAGATGATGAAGGATTTTTGTTTGTGGTGGACCGCCGTTCGGATTTGATCGTCTCTGGTGGGGAAAATGTGTACCCAGCTGAAATTGAAAAAGTTTTATCGGGTCATCCAGCTATTCAAGAAGTTGGCGTTTGCGGGGCACCGAGTGAGAGGTGGGGAGAAGTTCCCGTGGCATTTGTGGTATTGCAACAAGACGTGACTGCAGAAGAATTGCTAGATTATTGCCGCGAGCAGTTGGCGTCTTACAAAGTGCCAAAACAATTGACGGTTGTTGAGTCGTTGCCGCGCAATGCTTCCAACAAGCTGCTGAGAAGAGAGTTGAGAGCATGGGTATAACCATTAAAGAGATTGGCTTTAAGAAAGTACGAAGACCGCTCAAAACCCCTTTTAAATCTGTTTTACAGCAAGTAGATGAGCGGGAAGTAATTGTTGTAAGTGTACGAGACGAGTCAGGAGACATTGGCTACGGAGAATGTGTAGCATTTGAAACTCCTTGGTATACAGAAGAAACCATTACCAGCTGTCGTTTTGTACTTGAGCACGTGTTACTGCCACTACTCACGGGTCAAAATTTTCAACATCCAAAAGAAGTTTGGGAACTGTTCAAAGCTGTGAAAGGCAATCGGATGGCAAAAGCAGCCGTAGAAATGGCTGTGTGGGATTTGTTTGCAAAACAGCAACAGCAGCCGCTTTGGCAATTTGTTGGTGGCACTTTGAAAGCAGTTCCTGCTGGCATCGTTGTAGCTGCAGATCCGTCTCAAATAGGAGACCGAGTAGCACAAGCCAACAATGCGGGGTACAAGCGTATCAAAATCAAAATTCATCCAGATACAGATCCGTTTGTGTTGAAATCTGTTGTTACTAACTATCCCGAGCTATTATTTTTTGCGGATGCCAATGGTAGTTTCAACAAAGCCAATTTTGAACGGTTAAAAGAATTTGATGATGTTGGGTTCACGCTTATTGAACAGCCGTTTGGAGAGCGTGAGTGGGCGTTACATGCGCGAGCAAAAGCGCAACTCAACACTAAAATTTGTTTGGACGAGAGTATTTCTAGTGTAGATGATGTTCAGCAAATGATCGATATGAAAGCAGGAGACATTGTCGTGTTAAAAATGAGTCGTCTTGGAGGCTGGACAGAAACCTTGAAAGTGGTGGAATTGTGTCGTGAGCATTCTATAGGCATGTGGGTGGGGGGCATGATTGAATTTGGCGTATCAAAGGCTCATAATTTAGCGCTGGCGTCGTTACCAGGTATAGAATATCCAGGTGATTTTTCTGCTTCTACTCATTTTTGGGAAAAAGATATAATCGAGCCGGAAATTTTTGTCGACAATGGTGAGATCCAGTTAAGTCAGCTTACAGGAATCGGTTATAAAGTAGACACTGCTCATTTAAGCCCTAGCGAGGAGGTGAAGGAATGTTTTTGACTGGCATCCGTTTATTGAGAGACCAAGTAGAGGATTTTGAACAATACCCTTTTACAGTACCTGCGGTAAACAGTATGAAACAAGTCAAGCTGAGCAACCCCATTACCTTTTTTGTTGGAGAAAATGGGTCGGGCAAGTCAACATTACTCGAGGCCATCGCAGATAAATGCGAATTTAATACAGCGGGAGGTGGACGCAACAATAACTATGACGTACACGCTTCTGAATCGGTGTTGGGTGAGTACATTCGATTATCCTGGATGCCGAAAGTGACCAATGGATTTTTCATGCGCGCTGAATCATTTTATCATTTTGCGACACATTTAGAAGATGTGGATGAAGATGGATTTCAGTCATATGGAGGTCGTTCGTTGCACAAGCAATCTCATGGGGAATCGTTCTTGTCTTTATTTTTGAATCGCTTTAATGGGCGAGCACTGTATTTGCTTGATGAGCCAGAAGCCGCATTGTCCCCCCAACGACAATTGACATTTTTGAGGATTTTAAAAGACTTGACTACACAAGAGAATTGTCAATTTATCATTGCGACACATTCACCTATTCTTCTTGGATATCCAGATGCACAAATTTTAAGTTTTGACGGAGGAGCGATTGAAGAAATCGATTATGAAATGACCGACCATTACCGAATCACCAAATATTTTTTAGATCATCGCGAAAAGTTTTTAAATGAAATTTTAGAAGATTGATGGTCTGATGTATAATACAGAAAAGTAAATCAGAGTCGATTAGCTGACGGATCAAAAGGTGGGGGATGTATGAGAAGTTCAGAAAAAGCGGTCATCAAAAATTTTGCGATCGGTTTACCTGAGAAAATGACCTATGAAAACGGCAAGGAAATGGAAACCGCTATTCGTAAACAACAAGCGCAAACGGTGTTGTTAACTAAGGGCGGTTTTCAAGGAGATGGTGTCGCAGATCTTAAGCATCACGGAGGTCCAGAACGTGCCGTGTGCATTTATTCGTATGAACATTATGCTTATTGGAAGGACCAATTTAAAGTTCAGTTACCCCCTGCTGCTTTTGGCGAAAATTTAACGGTGACAAATATGTTAGAGCGAGACGTCTGCATTGGGGACATTTTTCAAGTGGGAGAGGCTATTATTCAAGTGACGCAAGGAAGAGTTCCTTGTAATACCATTGACAGGCGACTGGACATGAAGCCTTTACTAAAAGAAATGGTGAAAACGGGCTTTACTGGTTATCTTTGCCGTGTACTAGAAGAAGGCATTGTGAGAGCCGATTCATCGATTCGTCTAGTAGCAAAAAGCCCACAACAAGTATCGGTTCTATATGCCAATGAAATCAATTTCCATAGACCAAGAGACATCGATGGGATCGTCAAAGTATTGGAAGTAGAAGAACTCGCAGCTGAATGGCGGCAATTTTTGACCAAACGACTAACTAAATTAACATCGGGTAGCTAATATGAAAAAAAGAAAGGCATAGCAGAGAAGGTCTCTCTGCTGTGCCTTTTTGCTATTTTAGAATGGTCTCAAGTACTTGAAGATTTTTTTCCATCAAGGTAAAATATGTTTCTTCATTGTCGATGTTTTCTTGTGTCAAAACGCCAAGATTGTGCATTTGGATTGCTTCAGCATCTACTTCTTTTCGAATAACCTCTGTCAGGTTAGACGAAACATTTTGTTCAAAGACGATATACTCTAAGTTTTTTTCTTTCGCTAAATCAACAATCTCTGTTAACTCTTTTTGCGAAGGCTCATCCTGGCTATTTAGCCCAGCGATTGCCATTTGTTCAAAACCGTAAGGCTCTGACAAGTAGCCAAAAGCCTCATGGGAAACGAAAAAGGTGTCTTTCGTGACGCGCTCAGATAGCGCAGCGAACGAACGGTCTAAGGTTTCGAGCTCAACAACTAATTCTGTGTAGTTGCTTTCGTAAGTTTCTGCGTTTTCTGGGTCGGCTGTTATCAAGGAATCTTTAATCGATTCTGCTAATTTCTCGCTTAGTACAGGAGACATCCAGACGTGCGGGTCAGTTGAACCGTGATCATGACCATCGTCGCTTGCAGATTCTTCAACATGGGCTTCTTCTGTATGGCCAAGTACCGCTTCAAAATCTTCCTCTGTCATTGTTTCGGCTGTCGCTACAAATTCAACATTTTCATTTTTCAATGTTTTTTGAGCTTTGTCGATAAACCCTTCAAGACCCAGACCAATCGAGAACATCAAATCTGCATCTGCGAGTTGAATCATTTCTTGTTGTGTGGGTTCAAAGGTGTGTTCATTGGAACCGGCAGGATAAATTGACTGAACATCAATCAAATCACCACCGATGCGCTCCGTAAAATAAGTTAGTGGATAAACCGTTGTGTAAATTTGTAGCTTCGAAGCATCAGTATCGATACTTTGCGCTTCATCACTTGTTTTTCCACAAGCTGCTAATAATAAAACAATAGAGATTAGTAATAGTATTTTTTTCATATTTTCCTCCAAAATGTAATGATTACGTTTTAATGACTAGTTGAATATTACAGTATACGCAATAAAAACACAAGAAAAACCACCAATTATTTTTTTGGTGGCCATTCTTCAGGGACGAAATCGATTCCCCCTTTATGGAAAGGATGGCAGCTTAAAATGCGTTTCGCGGCTAGATATCCGCCTTTTAACGCGCCATGCTTTTCGACAGCTTCAATGCCGTAATGCGAACATGTTGGATAAAATCGACAGCTTGGGGGTGATAAAGGAGAGATGAATCGTTGATAAAAACGGAACATCCGTAGTAAAGTCGTCTTCATAAAATTTCAACTCTTTTCGCAGAATTACTTCATATGTTTATTGTAGGGGCATCAGTGGTATAAATAAAGTATATGAACTTATCAAAAAAATGGAGTGTGATCGGAAATGTCAAACGAATTAAACCAAGAACTAAACGTACAGGTGGCAACATGGTCTGTTGCTTATACAAAATTACATAATTTCCATTGGTATGTAAAAGGCCCTTCGTTTTTTACATTGCACGTAAAATTTGAGGAATTATACAATGAAGCGACATTGCATATGGATGAGATTGCAGAACGGTTATTAGCGCTTGGTGGAAAGCCGGTCGCTACAATGAAAGAACAGCTAGCGCTTTCTGTGATCGAAGAAGCGAATAGCAAGGAGTCGGCTGAGGAAATGGTAGATACTGTTGTGAGTGATTACGATAAAATTATGAAATCACTGAAAAAAGGAATGCATTTGGCAGCTGAAGATGGTGACGACATGACAGAAGACATGTTGAATGCCATTCATCAAAACCTTGAAAAACATTCTTGGATGTTATCAGCATTCTTGGGCGAAAAGAAGTAAGATAGAATTATACAAGCGTACACTGAAATTTAGTGTACGCTTTTCTTATGGCATTGAGGTGAAAAAATGCATTATCGAGACTTGAACGGCTACTTATGTGAACTATCATTTGAAAAAAATAGCTTTTCTATTGAAAGTAGACATGTATTGGTAATCTGTAGCGATAACGGAAAGTGGGTACTGACCAAGCATAATGAGCGAGGGTTAGAATTTCCAGGTGGCAAAGTAGAAGTGGGGGAAAGTTTACAGGAGGCTGCCAAGAGGGAAGTTTACGAAGAAACTGGGGCGCATATCAAAAACTTAGACTGGTTTGCTGAATACGTGGTGTATTCAGAGAAACCGTTTTGCAAAACGGTTTTTGTCGCAGAGGTAGAAGGAATAGACCGAATTTCCCTTCTTGAAACAGAGGGAATCGTCTTGTTAAAAGAATTAAAGACAACTAGCCACTTTAGTTTTTTAATGAAAGATGAAGGAATGAGTAAAATAATAGAAAAGGTGAAGCAGCTTGAAAAATGGAACGATTAGATCGAAGAGACCTTATCCATCGCCGAATCCACACGTTCGGTTATCAGAAATTGTTTACTGGTCAGAAGGATTACGCGTAAAAGGAATGCTAGCTGAACCGAAAAAAAGAGGAAGCAATAGTGGCATCTTGTATTTAAGAGGAGGCATTCAGTCGATTGGGATGGTACGTCCTGCACGAATCGCTCAATTTGCCGCACAAGGCTTTGTGGTGTTTGCTCCGTATTATCGAGGCAATCGAGGCGGTGAAGGCCGTGATGAATTTGCAGGAGAGGACAGGTGGGATGCCGTTCATGCTGTCGATGTTTTAAAAAAATTCAGTAATGGAAATGTCCACTTACTGGCATTTTCACGAGGCGGGATTATGGCATTATGGACAGCTATTTTGCGTCAAGATATTAGGTCGGTTGTTACATGGGCAGGTGTTACAGATACGGTATTAACGTATAAAGAACGTCCGGATATGCGTCGCATGATGAAGCGACTTTACGGAGGAACGCCGAACACCGCTTTAACTCAATTTGAAGAGCGCAACCCATTATTGCGGATTGAAGAAAATACTGCGCCCGTTTTGATCATTCACGGTTTACTAGATGACAATGTCTCACCCGGACAAGCATATTTGTTAGAAGAGGCATTAAAGTTAAAGGATCAGCCGCATGAAACATGGTATTTTCCAGATTACACGCACTTTTTTCCACCTGCAGCGAATTGGAAAACAGTCAAAGCAGTTTGTCTGTGGATGAGAGAAAAAGAAAAGTAAAAAAACCCGTTCGGAATAAAATCCGAACGGGTTTTTGCAAGATTATTTTTGAGTTGGTCCGCCTAGCACGCTGATTTCAGGTGCGACAGTGCCGAACTTTTTAAAGTTTTCTTGGAATTCTTGCGCCAATTCATTTGCTTTTTGGTCATAAGCTGCTTTGTCTGACCATGCATGGCGTGGGTTTAATACTTCACTTGGAACTCCAGGTACTTCAGTTGGAATTTCAAAACCGAAGACTGCTTCTTTTTCAGTTGGCACTGTGTTTAATTCGCCTTTGATCGCAGCGCGAACCATTGTGCGTGTGTAAGAAAGTTTCATACGGCTACCGACTCCGTATACGCCACCAGTCCATCCAGTGTTAACGAGGAAAACTTGAGCGCCGTGCTCGTCGATTTTCTTACCAAGCATTTCAGCGTAAACTGTTGCGTGCAACGGCAAGAAAGGTGAACCGAAGCATGTAGAGAATGTTGCTTCAGGTGAAGTGATTCCGCGCTCTGTTCCAGCAAGTTTCGATGTATAGCCGCTTAAAAAGTGGTACATTGCCTGTTCTTTTGTTAATTTACTGATTGGAGGCAATACGCCAAATGCGTCAGCAGTCAAAAAGACAATTGTTTTCGGATGTCCTGCAACAGAAGGGTCTACAATATTGTCGATTGCTTGCATTGGGTATGCTGCACGTGTGTTTTCAGTTAATGAACCGTCATTATAATTTGGAATGCGTGTTTCAGGGTCCACTACTACGTTTTCAAGTACTGAACCAAAACGGATTGCGTCGTAAATTTGTGGTTCATTTTCACGAGACAAATTAATCGTTTTAGCGTAGCAACCGCCTTCAATGTTAAATACGCCGTTATCTGACCAGCCGTGCTCATCATCACCGATTAGTTTGCGATCACCGTCAGCTGATAAAGTTGTTTTACCTGTTCCGGATAAACCGAAAAATAAAGTTACGTCGCCTTCTGGACCAACGTTTGCTGAACAATGCATAGGTAAAATTCCTTTTTCAGGAAGTAAGTAGTTCATGATAGAGAAAATTGATTTTTTCATTTCGCCAGCGTACTCAGTGCCGCCGATCAAAATAATGCCTTGCTCCATCGATACAATGATAAATGTTTCAGAAGCTGTACCATCAACTGCAGGGTCTGCTTGAAAAGTCGGAGCGTACACAACTGTGAATTCAGCTTCGTGTGTTTGCAATTCTTCAGCTGTAGGCCGGATGAACAATTGGTGAGCAAATAGATTATGCCATGCGTATTCATTGATTGTTTGGATGGGCACACGTGATTCATGGTCGGCTCCGGCAAATCCTTTGAATACATAAAGCGCATCTTTGTCTTTAAGGTGCTTAATCACTTTAGCGTAAAGCTTTTCAAATACTTCGCTTGAAATCGGACGGTTCACATTGCCCCAGTCGACTTTGTTTTTAGAACTTTCTTCTTCCACCATGTATTTGTCTTTCGGTGAGCGGCCAGTATATTTTCCTGTTTCCGCTGTTACAGCACCTTCCCGAGTTAATACTGCTTCTTTGCGGGATGTTGCCGCTTCCACTAATTGTGGCACTGATAATTGAACATGCACATTTTGGCCAGTCAAAAGATCTTTTAAATCGTTTGCAAAGTTCACTGAAGTCATATATATGTACCTTCCTTTTCTGTTATTCCCATAATGGGGAGGATGTATATTCGTTCATTAGTATAACACATTAGCTTTATTAGTCTACACTAATCCACTGGGGAAATTAAAAAATATTAGAGGATAGCTCCGACAATACGTAGAATTATTTCTATAATTTCCAAATAGTACTGATGCCTTTTAAAGCGGTTTTCTACAGTGTACAATGGCTTTGTGTGAACAGAGATATTACTGAATAGTTTGGTTTTTTACTTGCGGGAATCTAAAGTTTGGTAGAATAGCATAATCAAAAAATCATTGTTTTTATTTGAAGAATGTAATTTTATTTTCGAAAATTGTTGACATCGCTTTGCTAATTCCGTATGATGAAAAATTGAACGGATACTCTTATTCCGAGCTGGTGGAGGGGGCAGGCCCTATGAAACCCGGCAACCTGCTGCTTTTGCAGTGATGGTGCCCAACCTGACACAAGGTGCACAGACCTTGGATGATAAGAGTGAAAGGTGCTAATGATGATTCTTCCTTTCCTCATGACGAATGAGTGAAGGGATTTTTTTGTGAAATGCCCTTAATCCTCGTGTGAAAGGCCACAAACGGCTTGAAGTTCAATCCAGATTGTCTGGAACGGACTTGACATGGGAAACGAGTACCGTATCAATTTCGAGAGCAATCTCGCAGGATATAAGGAGGAACATTTTTTGAAAAACCGTCGATTATTTACATCAGAATCAGTAACAGAAGGACATCCAGATAAAATTTGTGATCAAATCTCAGATGCTATTTTGGATGCCATTTTAACCGAGGATCCAAATGCACGCGTTGCGTGTGAAACGACCGTTACGACAGGACTCGTTCTAGTAGCCGGAGAAATTACCACTTCTACGTATGTGGATATTCCGAAAGTCGTTCGACAAACAGTAAGAGAAATTGGCTATACGCGAGCTAAATATGGTTTCGACTCAGAAACAAGTGCAGTTCTTACCGCAATCGATGAGCAATCACCGGACATCGCTGCTGGAGTAAACGTAGCGCTTGAATCACGCGAAGGCCAAATGACAGATAAAGAGTTAGACGATATCGGTGCAGGTGACCAAGGATTAATGTTTGGATACGCAAACAACGAAACAGAAGAGTTAATGCCATTGCCGATTTCATTGGCACATAAATTGGCACGTCGTTTGGCTGAAGTACGCAAAGAAGAAATTCTTCCATACTTGCGTCCAGATGGCAAAACGCAAGTGACCGTTGAATATGACGAAAACAACAAACCACTTCGTGTGGATACCATTGTTATCTCAACTCAACATCATCCAGAAGTAACGTTAGAACAAATTCAACGTAATATTAAGGAATACGTCATTAACGAAGTTGTTCCAACAAAGTGGATCGATGAAGAAACAAAATATTTTATCAATCCAACTGGCCGTTTTGTTATCGGTGGACCTCAAGGAGATGCAGGTTTAACTGGACGTAAAATCATCGTAGATACGTACGGTGGTTATGCTCGTCACGGTGGCGGCGCATTCTCAGGGAAAGACGCGACAAAAGTTGACCGTTCAGCGGCTTACGCGGCACGTTATGTTGCAAAAAACATTGTCGCAGCTGGCCTTGCAGATAAGTGCGAAGTGCAACTAGCTTATGCAATTGGTGTAGCACATCCTGTATCGATCGCATTTGATACGTTTGGAACTGGCATCGTTGATGAAGACACATTAGATGATTTGGTACGCGCAAACTTTGACTTGCGTCCTGCTGGAATCATTAAAATGTTGGATCTACGTCGCCCGATCTACAAGCAAACGGCAGCTTACGGACATTTTGGCCGTACGGATGTTGATTTGCCGTGGGAACGTACAGACAAAGCAGCGATCTTAAAAGAACAAGCTGGCGTATAAGTTAACAAAACGAAAAGGACGACTAGGCAGTGATGCCCGGTCGTCCTTTTTTATTGTTACTTTTTTTGGAGTGATTTATAATAAGCTGCTTTTTCTGCATACTCTCGAACAATACGTTCCATATCTTCTTTATCGTCTTCACGAAGTTCGCGGACGACTTTCGCGGGGCGTCCGAGTGCTAGCATGCCAGGAGGGATAACTTTTCCAGGCGGTACGAGACTACCCGCACCAATAAATGCGCCTTCTCCGATTTCAGCGCCGTCAAGAATAATCGAACCCATGCCGACGAGAGCACCTTTACGAACATTGCAACTGTGAAGTGTAACTTGATGGCCAATGGTCACGTCATCTTCAAGAAGCAAGGTTTTACCCGGGCTTTGATGAAGCATGCAGAGGTCTTGAATGTTGACTTTATCGCCAATAATCGTCGGAGAGACATCCCCGCGAATCACCGTATTAAACCACACAGAAGAGTCTGTGCCAATTGTCACATCACCAGAAATTGTGACGTAGTCTGCAATGAAAACAGATGGATCGATTTTAGGGAATTTGTCTTTAAATGGATAAATCATAGCAAAGCTCCTTTAAACAAGATAAGATATTCTTAATCGTAACAAATCAAATCAAAACGTCAAATTAACAGACAACATCAAGAATTGATTAGCAGGGAAAGGAAGTTGGATTATGTGGAAATGGCAGGCTGAAGGATCAGCAAAGGCAGTAGTTGTGTTCATACATAGTGCGTATGAACAACACCTGCGCTATGCATGGCAAATTGAAAAATGGCGATCGGCAGGATTTGACGTATATACAGGAGATTTACCGGGCCATGGCAAAAATGCGGGAGCGGACAAAGTTCACCGAGAATCGTTTGATGACTATGAACAGGCAGTAAATGAGTTGCTGAGACTGTCGTCAGAAAATGAGTTGCCAGTATTTGTCATTGCCCATGGACTGGGCGCAACCATTGCGATGAATGTCTTAGGGAACCGGAAATTCAATGTAGCCGGAGTTATTTTTACATCGCCTTGGTTGCAGTTAAAAAAATTGCCACCGAAAGCGCCAAACGCATTTCCGGGAGTTGCGCAATTGACTGGCCGCAGAAAGATGGATCACGGCATCGAATTACGCCACCTGACACGCGATCGTTTTTCCTATAGTCAAGAAACCGAAAGCAAGCGGTATCAAACGGTTATTACTGCAAGTTGGTATAAAGAAGTGCAGAGTTATATGAAAGAAACGGCTGCAAGTATTGACAGGTATCCGCAGATTCCGACTTGTTTGTATACAGCAGAGCGAGATTTGATTGTTGAGAAAGAAGTAGCTCGTCAATGGTTACTAAAGCAACAACTAAACGAATTCAGCTACAAAGAATGGAAATTCTGCTATCACGATATTTTCCAAGAACCTGAAAAAGAAGAAGTCTTTCTAGCAGCGCAGGCGTTTATCCATACAGTTTTGCGCTCTGTCGGTTACTTGGTTGAAGAATAAGCTGTTTGTTTTTTTGTAAAGGAGAGAATTTTTATGGCATTAAAGTATAGCCTATTAGACCAATCACCAATTTCAGAAGGCAGCACACCGCAGGAGGCATTAAAGCATACCGCCATTCTTGCACAACAAGCTGAAAATTGGGGTTATACACGCTTTTGGGTGTCTGAGCATCATGATGCAACAACGCTAGCCGGATCTTCTCCAGAAGTGCTGATTGCGCATCTAGGAGCTGTGACTCAAACAATACGGCTAGGTTCTGGTGGCGTCATGCTGCCACATTATGCTGCTTTTAAAATTGCGGAAAACTTCAAATTGCTGGAAGCCTTATATCCTGGAAGAATCGATGCAGGAATGGGACGAGCACCTGGTGGTATGCCACGTGCTTCTTATGCATTAAATGAAGGGAAAAAGCGAGACAGTAGTCTATTTCCTAAACAAATAGACGAGCTCTGTATGTACTTAAACGATGCTATTCCAGAAGACCATCCATACTTTGGCATGAAAGCAACGCCGGTTACGGTAAATACGCCACCCATCTGGATTTTAGGATCTAGTGAAAATTCAGCACGGCTAGCAGCTGAAAAAGGATTGCCTTATATGTTTGCTCACTTTATCAATGGAGAAGGCGGCCAAAACTTTACGAAAGAATACCGAAAACAGTTTAAGTCAATTGATGGCAGTAAACCTTATGTCGGTATTGCCATTTTTGTAGTCTGCCAAGAAACACCTGAACTAGCAGAGTGGATCGCCTCTTCTTTAGATTTATCATTATCCATGAGTGCGCAAGGGATGCCCTCAAACGGCACACCGCCACCTGAAAAAGCAAGTGCTTATCCATACTCGAAATTCGAAAAGCAATTAGTCGCTGAAAATCGTCGTCGCATGGTAGTGGGCACGTCGCAACACGTTGTAGACCAACTCGAAACAGTAGCTTCAGAATACGAAGCAGACGAAGTCATGCTAGTTTCAGCAACGTACGATTTTAAGGACAAACTCAAAACCTTTGAATTGATTGCTGAAGAAATGAAAAGACGTAGACAAACTGACATTTCTTTATTCACAGATTCATAATAAATACATTTTATATTCTAACCACTTCCACTAGAGGAAGTGGTTTTTTGATGCTAAGAAGAAAGTTATAGTGTTCAATATGACTAATAGACTGTTAATTTAAAAAATACTGATTCCATTTGTTCATTTTAAAATCAATTAAAGGATTTCAATCAATAAAGAAGGAAGAACATTAGTGTGACGAAATACTTTGGAGCGGAGGCTACAGATGGAGCTGAATTGTTTTTCTTAAGACCGTTTCTAAAAAAATCATAGGGGTGAAAAATGGATGAAGAAAATGAATGTGACGAAAACAGCTAACAAGAAGATGATTCGCAAAAAAATGATGACATTAACAATTGCCGGAGCGATGGTTTTGAGCGCTTCTCCTTTTATGTCGCCTGTTGTCGGAGCAGTGGGGAATGGACCAGCTTATGGTGGCAACGAAACCATCAACACATCCATACTAACAACATATGATGAAATGGCGGATTTTTTAAAAACACAAGAAGCCAAACAAAAAAATATGGAACTTGAAGTAATTGGTCAAAGTATTAAAGGGCGTGATTTGTACTTAGTTAAATATGTGACAAATCCTGAAAATCCAACCATTCTTTTTCTCACTCAACAACATGGCAACGAACAATTGACAACAGAAGGCGCGCTTGAATTTATCAAACACCTTGGAACAGGCAAGATGAAAGGGGTAACAGATGGCGTCAATATGTTAATCGTGCCGATGCTCAATCCAGATGGAGCAATGGGAGATGTAAACTTTTCATTAGATGATTACATAGCGAAAGGAGAGCGGAATCTCACACGCTATAACGCGGACGGCATCGACTTAAACCGTGATCACATTACCAAAATTCAACCTGAAACAAAAGCCTTCCACGAAAATGTGATGAGAAAATATGATATCGATTACATGATTGATTTGCATCATCAAGGTACTCAAAGTGAGCGAGATGGAGAACTGGTATCCGGTTCTATTTTGTACCCGACAACACCGAACGTTGACCCGGATGTACTTCTTAAATCCAAGCAGCTGGGAGCTGTAGTATTCGATGCTATCGATTCAAAAGGATGGGGCCATTTAGGCAAGTACAGAGGCGGAAATGCAGAAACCATTAGTCGAAATGGCATTGCAGTCGAGTATGGAATTTCTACCCTGTTATTCGAGATGCGCGGCATGTCGGATCATTCTTACGAGTCGTATGTTCTGGGACAAAAGAGCAATGGCTATCTAATTAAACAAACCATCACGACACTCGATGCAACAGTTCGTGCAATTGCGGATGATTCTATTGCAGATGCGGACATCTCATTCTGGGATACACTTTCTTATCAAGAAAACCGTACATCTGAGTGAGATGTGAATATGTAAGGAACGAATTACTATTTTAACTTTAGTGTTAACGGAATATAGACGCTAATAGGAATGGGACTAAGAAAAGCGTTCGTAAATGTATATGTAAAATATGAACGTTCGTAAAGTGTTTAGATACGTTTACGAACGTTCTTTTTTTAGTTTTTGTGCTGTTTTTAGAGTGTTCGTAAAAGTGTACTTTTGCGAACGGTTTTTTCACGAGAAATAGTTTATTCACTCTATCTATAAAAATCAAGAATGGTAAAATAAGTATTATAGAGAAGAGATACAAAATGAAAGTTAAGGTAAATAGTAGAATGACACATCCATATGAAAAATATGAAAATACAGAGTTATGGAAAAAGTTGGATCAGGTACTAGATGAGTTAGTAGAAAATCAGGATATTGAAGAAATAACAAAGAGAGAATACATTGTCGGATATATCTGCAAGAAGCTCATAGAAACAGAAGAACCAAAATAACATAGAATATCAAGGAATTGAATGTAACTTATGTGCAGATAAGTTACATTCAACATTAGTAACAAGAGGAATGAATAACTGAGAGAGGAATTATTGGATGATGAAATATTTAGTAGACGAAGATCATTGGGATTTAGAAGGTTATACCGAAGAAAAAGAAAAACTTTTAAATAGATTCAATAAAGGCACAGCTATCTTTCTAAAAAATAATTCATTTCATGATGGCAAAGTAGTTTCGATTAATATTTTGAACCAAGAAAATGGTCAAACCAAAGACCCTACAGTGGTTAAAATGTTGATTGAGCAGTATAATGGCGAACTCTATGAAATCCAATGGATTAACGTCCGTAAATTTTTCATGGATTATGATATTACTCGTAATGTTTATTCGAACATACCTTATAAAATTGTAGATGGAGGCAAAAGAGGGCTTGATGAATGGGGATATGATGAAATTCTTCCACTGAGTAAAAAGAAGCTCCAACATGAAATTCTTCTTTTTTCACAAACAACCGTTATAATTCATTGTTCAACTATTAAAATCAGAAAAGTAAAAGGTTTGAATGTAACTTAATGTGAATTATGTTACATTCGCTTCCGAGATTTGTGGGTCATTCCCTTACATAAATAATCGAACGAGAAATGAGGTCGAAAGCAATGAATAAGCATCATCGATCAAGCCTGCAATTACTCATCATTGTCACCATAACGTTAATTTTATCTGTATATTGGCTGAATCTAGAGATTGGGTATGGAATTATATTTTTGTTCATAGCAGTTGGATACACGATCTATCTCAATTCCAATGCAGCCAAAAAAAGTAAAAAGGAACAATGAATCTTGGTACTTCTTATCTTTGATTTCACTCTCAAAGTGACCTAGTTTGACACCAATACGGTATTTGTTTGAGTTAGAAAAAATACTAATTAATATCAATAAGTGCCATATTTGATACTCAGATTTCATTGATTTCTAATAAACTGAATGTAACTTAATAGCAATTAAGTTACATTCAAATTTCCACTGACAGAAGGTCAACAATTACTCAAGATTGGGGAAAACATTATGATGGATTGGCAATGGGTGGAAGTGGATGTATTAGAAAGTCAGGAAAAGTGGGATGAAGCTAAATCGCTTTTAATAAAGAGTTGGCAGGAAGATCCTAATGACTTAAAAGTGACTATTCGCCTTGCTTTCTTTTGTTGGTATCTCGTAGTCGAAGAAGGGCCTTTAGGGATAAAAAGTATAGATTTAGATGAGTTAACGACTATATTAATTCAAGTTACGAATTTCGGATTAACTAATTTTGAGGATCATGAAGAATTCCTCTGGATTTTCGGGTGGATGATTTCTCTTTTTCCGTATTACTTCGGGGATTATGAAGAGTGGGAAGAAAAAGGTAAATCGATGTTAAAACGTGCTCATGAACTAAACCCAGAAGATCCCGTATATCGGTATTCTTACATAGGTTCCCTAGCTTCTAGCGAGGTTGAGCTGAAGAATGGGTATCAACCATTGGAAGTAGTTCTTGACGACAGGTTTCAAGGAAAAGGAGTATTGTCCGAGTACTTCAAAGATATCTGGAATAGCTATTGAAGAGATTGTATCAACTGAAATTCAGATAGTTTTCTCTCGTTTGCATGTAACATAAGTGCAGTTAAGTTACATTCAAAATCAGTTAGAGTATTAAAGAATATTATGTAGACGAGAATGAAATATGAGGTGTTTGGGATGAAAAAAGATATTTTTTCTATAATTGTTATTTTGGCATTTATCGGCTTTTTAGTTGCAACGTTTTTTCTTCAATACGAATATTTTTTTCTAACTCGGTTTGTTTCACTTATCTTCGCAGTCGTTTATTTAGTGATTGAATTGAAGAAAGAGTATTTCTCATCACACAAGCCATTATATATTCTTTTTAGTGTCGTTAGCATGTTAGCTTTAACTGTCAGTATCTTGCTTGATAAAACTTTTGGGACTGATGAATTTAATGCTAGAATTTTTTATTGCTTAATATTTATGTTCTGTCTTCTCGTAATTAGCTATAGAGATTTATACGAGAAAAACAACGGTGCAAAATAGGTTCAGTTCAATTCCAGCTTTATTTATTAGGCTATTGAATGTAACTTATTGTGAATTAAGTTACATTCAAAACGAAGTAAAAAAAATCAAAATTAAAACTCCACTTGAACAGTAAGTGGAGTTTTAAAATACGATCATTTCTCTAAATCTCTAATAATATTAAACATTTCGTAATAAAGGCCTTTTATAATTTCTTCTTTTTCTTCTTCGCTAGGATCTTGAGCTGTAATATCCAACTGCCACGTTCTAATATTTTCTTCATCCCCAGGATAATATCCTAAAGCATATATTTCTTCATCATTTATTCTAGTAGAGTAGTCTGAGTAACTTATTTCATCCTCTACAAAAGGGAAATAATAGGCTTCTGTTTGGATAAAGAAAAAGAGGACATCTGATTTTTCAAATATATCACTATATGGACCGTCTGCAGCCTTCTCTAAATAGTCTTCCATAATGAAAAATCCATCATACTGTTCAACTGTTTCAATACTTAGTTCTTCAATTTCCACAGAACTAAAGTTTATTTTTTCATCACTTATTTCCGGAGGTGTTCCCAGTACGCCAATATCAAGATTTTTACCTAGGTATTCTTCTTGATTATTCTGATCTTCAAGTTCAACGGTTTCTTGCTGTGATTCGTCCGATCCAGTATCTTCTTCTGTACTGCAACCTGCTATGATCAAAAATAGAATTGTAGTTATAGTAATAATCATAAATTTTTTTCTCACTTCTATCCCTCCAATATCGTCTAATAAATAAAAAAAGCTGTTAAGAGTTATCTTAACAGCTTTAAATTGGACTAAACAATGTTGCCTTTAATTGAATAAAATAATGTTATCTGATTGATACGTATAGCCGAAGTAGTTAGTAGTATCAGAAGCGTTGAAAGTAGCTGACGCAACTGGCGTAGTAAACCCGCCTGTTGTTCCAGTTGTGGTAGTAGTATTATTGTACCAATAGCCATCGACTACATAAAAAAGTGTTTTTCCGTTGTTAAGAGCTGAAGCTTCCGTATTTCCGGAAACTCCTTTTACAACACCACCATCAGTAGCATCAATGTTGATTGATTGAATACTTTCAATCACATATTGATTATCATCATTTAAGCATAATTCTGTGTAAATATTGACTACAGGTCTGTAACTAGTGGGACCATCAGTAGTCAATCCTCTAGTAAATGCAGTTGAACCTGTCGCACATTGTTGAGCCATAACTGACATCTTTTCTTCTGGTAAGCTATATCCCAACTCTTTTTCGAGTTGTTCGTCTGACAACTGTCTGAGTTGAAAACCATCACCTTCAATTACATCACCAGGCTTTAAGTCAG
The DNA here is from genome assembly GCF_001465835.2 of Planococcus kocurii. Lineage (NCBI taxonomy): Bacteria > Bacillati > Bacillota > Bacilli > Caryophanales > Caryophanaceae > Planococcus > Planococcus kocurii. The sequence goes on along the minus strand of NZ_CP013661.2, from coordinate 529,616 downwards.
TTAGATCTAAATCGCTTAGATCAATGGACCCCGTCGTACCAGTATTCGTTCCTGCGCTTACTTGACCACCTAGTAGGACTGTAAACATGAAAGCCAAGAGTAAAAAACTTCCTAAGAATTTCTTCAAAATAATTCCTCCTCAATTTTTTTGTCTTATTACAACTATTTCCTTTAATTAACACTTTAAACTTATAAATGTAATTTTTTTAACAAAAGTAATAAATTATAAATATTGGAATTAAAATATTGCTTGTATTTATTGAAAAATTTTTTTACGTAGAAGTCTCTACTAGTCGACTTATTTAACTAATTTTGAGGGAGATAATCCTTAAAAAATATCTCGATAATTTTTTCTATAATGATAAATATTTCTTTTTTATACAACTACTCGTGATAAAAGAGTCTGTAATAAAACCGATTTTGATGAAAGTGAATGTAACATAATACTAATTAAGTTACATTCCGAATTGCCATTCCATTGACTTCATCAAAAAACAACGAAACTGAAAATACACAAAAAATAATACATTCAAAAGGGTTTATTTCAAGGCTCTATGTCCGTATTTTTGAATGAGTAAGAGTATACTTATCGGAGCTTATCAACAGATAAAAGGCTAAAGTTTAAGTTCCTTATCTTTTAGTTTAGGAAAGTATAATTTTACGAATACTTCAAACAATTAAAAGAGAGAAGAATCGCAATGCTCTTTTCTTCTCAATTTCGGTTTCTTTAATTGGCTTTTATTAAAATTATTCATTTACTGTTGGGACCTACTAAATAACTTATGACTGTTGGAAGGTATCAACCATCTTTTTGATTTGATGGATAATCTCTTTTGGAGAATCTAAGTGAACAGCATGTCCAGCTTTCTCTAGAATGACGTGTTGACTATTGGTACTTAATTTCGCCAAATCCTGTTGGAACATCATCCAATAAGCCCAAGATTCCGATGTATGGTGCGGTTGGTTTTCACCTGTGATTACAATAAGAGGAATATTTCCAAGTGAGTTATATTTTCGGACTTGTTCTAGGCTTTCTTCAAATTCACTCAGTGTTCCTTCGACGGTAAATTGACTGAAATACTCATCCTGCGTATGGGAAGAGAAGAGTGGGGCCATAAGCTTATTCTGATCTTCATGGCAGGAATCTAAGAGAACAAGTCCAGCTACTTCTTCCGGATAAGTGGCTGTATATAAACGAACATTTACGCCACCAAATGAATGACCGACCAAAATATAAGGTGGTTTTATTTCTGCTTCTTTAAGCAACCTACGCAAATTTTCTACGTTTCTCTGACTATGGCGGGGGTCTCCTGTGTATTTACTTTTTCCTAGTCCAGCCCGATCATATATGAACACCCTTGAAAAATAGGCGATTTCGTTTTTTATTATGTCCCAATTATCTTTCGTCCATCCGTATCCAGAATCGAAAACGATAGTAGGTAATGAGTTAAGTTCATCTGTGTATTCGCAATAAAGTTGTTGATTCCCTATATCAATAGAATATTCTTTAAAATCGTTCATTACGTAAGTTCTCCAATCTAAAGTAATTTTACTCTAACTAAGTAGAGTTCCGTTCCAATTTTCAAAGTCCTATGTGGCTTCGAAAAGGCCAGGAGTCTTCGTAATTAAGACAAGCTCTTATTTTCTTCGCTTTTCACTAAAATATACATAGAGTATTTGTAAAATTATAACATTTTAAATTTTAGCACGAACTTTCATTGAATTTATCTTTTCTTTATATTTCCAAGTTAATATATAGCTATTATAGTTGTATTATGACTAGTTTACATATCGTAGCTTATCGGAAGTCTATAAAAGCAAACTAGAGAAGGTGCTGGTCCTAAGCATCTTCTTTTTTCGTTCATGTAGGTGTATTTTTACGAACGCTTTTATTACCAAATTTATCTAGCTATTATAGTTAGTTCTAAGTATATTTAACATAAGTATGTTGGTTCTAATGATAAGAGAGAAAAGAGAACTAAGGAGGACCTATGGAAAAAGGTAAACTACGCATTAGAAATGACGAGGATGGTATCACCGTATTGATTGGCAAACATAATGTACAAGAATCTATCCAATACATCCAAACAAACCACATCAAAAGTGTACAGATTACGTATTACTATGAAGAAGCACAAATCGATTTCTTGAGTGAATGCCCAAGCATTGAATCTTTGTCGCTACAAGGTCCGAATGTGAAGAATTTGAACGGACTCTATCACTTGAAGTCGCTTAAAGATTTATCAATTGATGATGCTGTTTCTTCCTCGACAATTGATTTTAGCCAATTGACCACTTTGGAAGAGATTTACGGAACACTGCCGCCTAAGGCAGCAGGAATCGGCAACTTGATCAACTTGAAGAAAATACAGATCTGGGGCTATAAGCCAAAAGGAAAAGATCTAAAAGAATTCTCAGACATGAAAGCTCTTGAAGATCTCGAGCTCATCAGCTCTAATATCACTTCCCTAGAGGGGATTCAAGGATTGAAGAAGTTGAATAGCTTAGGATTATTCAGAATGAGAGCTTTGACTGACATCGAAGCGATCCAGCATCTATCAAAAAATTTGATTTCACTTGAAATCGAAGCTGCGAAAAATATAGAAGACTTTTTGCCAATCGAAAAAGCTTTGTCGCTCGTTCATTTAGCTTTAAATAACTGTGGAGCGATACCTTCTATCCGATTCATTAAGCATCTTCCTCACTTGAGCAGCATGAGGTTTTGGGACTCTACTGTCAAGGATGGAGATGTCTCCCCCTGTATCGAATTGGAACACGTTTATTTCACGAATAAAAAACATTATTCGCACCGGCTTATAGAGGGGCCACGACTCAATGACCGTCCCACTTTTAAAGAAAAATTCCTACCGGAAGACACTGAACCGGTTTTCCAAAATGCTAATCAGGTAGAGCATACGTTGCCTACTCAAGAGTGGAGAATAAGGATGAATGACGGAGATGACCAATTTACCGAAGAGAATATAATGGCAACCGAAACTGTGCTCCAAGACTATAGGGTTGTACTTTCCAATCTAAACAATCCATCCGAAAAGGAAATTATTAAAAAAGTGAAGAAAACAGTCCTCCGTTTAAATGCGTTGAATGAAAAATATGACTTTTTCATTGAGACGATGGAACGGGAGGAACTCTGTGATTTGCTACTGGAAAATGCGCAGCAAGCTGGTCTGGAGACCGATGAAGATATTACAGAAGAATGGCGGGAATGGTAGGGAAGATTTCACAAATTTTCTCTGCCACTGAAACTTAGAACAAAAGTAAAGGAAAGAAAAGCTAATGTCCTTGGTCCGGCAGTTGCAAAACAATCTGGAGGAATGAAAAATTATTGGCAAAAGCTAAATGAAAGTATTGGGGCAAAGACTAGGTTTTGAATGTAACTTATGTGCAGTTAAGTTACATTCAAAACAAGTGTGACGATCCAGTAAATATAACGGGAGGTCTACATTGAAAAAAATCTCAGAAAAACTGGTTTACTATTTAGTGACTTTTGTTATTTTCTTTTTACTTTTTAAATTTTTTGCGTGGCTTGAAAATGCATATATCCCTCTAAATACTCAAACTCAATTAATATCAGGCATTATTATTATTCCGGCCATTGTGATTCTTTCGTTTATTTTATCCAGTTTACTTTTTAGAAGCTTGAAAGAATCTAAGCAAATCTGAATGTAACTTATTGTGAATTAAGTTACATTCGTTTCCTAATAAAATCAATCTAGGAGGGATATATTTGCATCCAGTATTTCTAGGAATTATTCTATTTTCTTTACTTGTTTCTTCTCTGGTAGCTCTTTGGATGATAAAAACAAAAGCAAATAAATGGACAAGAATTTTAGCTGTCTTTTTTGTAAATGCACTTATCCTTTCAATTGCTTCGGTTTATCTTTACAAATTGGACGTTCAAACTTTTCATAAACAGACAGAAGGTTTATTTGATTCAATGGGTATAGTGACATTACTATTTTTCATTCCGATAAACGCATTCATAAATATTCTTGTTATGGAGTTCTTTAAAAATAAAAGAGATCGTATAGGTAATGAACGTCAAATCTGAAAGTAACTTAATAGCAATTAAGTTACTTTCGTTTACAGCGTTTTTAACGATATTGAATGACAAAATTATTTAAGGATCGAGGTTTTATTGATGAATGAACAAACGTTGAAATTTTGGAATGATTACTGGACAAGCCAAGGCCAAATCCAAACAAAAGAAGTAGAAGCATTTCAATTCGGCGCTGATGCAGATTGGTTAGCTAGTTTAGTAGTCGAAGGGAAGAAAACAGCTACATGTTCAGCTCACGTATGGTATGAATTCGAGAATGAACCGTTACCACACGTTGGTCAATATAACATTGTATTAAATTCAAAGGAGTTACCCGTTGCAATTATTAGAGTGACAGATGTATCGATTTTACCTATGAATGAAGTTCCAATTGACTTTGCCTTAGCAGAAGGTGAAGGCGATTACACCTATTGGTGGAATGCTCATGAACAATTTTTTAAAAGCGAACTAAAAGTACATAATTTACCATACTCAGAAACCATGCTTCTAGTATGTGAACGGTTTGAAGTCATCCATAAATTATAGATTTATTGGAGTAATTGCTTGAGAATATCGGATTGTTTGAATGTAACTTAATACTAATTAAGTTACATTCAAAAAGACCAGGGAAAAGGGGAAATCCCTTACCTGGCCTTTAGCGCTATTCGGCATTACTTTCAAATTACGCTTGTTCAGATCTCACTTTTTTGCTAGGTTTTTTTATTCTCCAAAGGAAAAAAGTCGTTAGTAAAATATAAAAAATTGTAGCTAAAATAATAAAGACTATATCTTGAGGGTAGGAAAAGACGCCATTCGTAAATATTAAAAAATAGATAATCCAAATCAGGATAATCTTAATCAGCTGATTCGCAAGATTAGATTTAAACATTTTATGGTCTCCTTTACTAGAAAGCATGAATGATTTAACTGGATATTATATATACCATTTTTATCCAATGAAGGTTTCGTTTTTCTTAAACAAATAAATTTCAAGAGATTTTCTACTTGTTTTGAATGTAGCATAATTCTATGAAAGTTACATTCAGTTGTTAGGCGCATTTTTCTTTTGTCTTTTGTATTGAATATAAAAAATAATAGCAATGATTAAAGAAGCTACAAATGCACCTATTTGAATTTCGCCTAGAAATAAAAGCGATAAAATTAAGAAAAACATTCCAACAATTACCATCACAATGGACAATAGTAAGCTAACGTTCATGGTATTTCCTCCTCAGCAAAATTTATGATCAAGTACTATACTGATTTATTTTCATTAAAGTTTCATTTTTCTTCTAAAATCATGCAGTTTCATACTATTTTTATTGATTTTCCGTTTGTCAATATAAGCTAGACAAGTCCACTCCATTCAGGTGACTCAAAAATGTTTCCAAAGGTGTGCGGTAATTCAGCGACTTACGTGGGATGTGATTCCGCTTGTCGGCCACTGAGGAAATGAACGGTTGATCCACCTGGTCGAAGTCCATTTCCTTTGGCAGCCTTTTCAAAGCAGCTCGTTGGAATGTTCATTCAAGGCGCTTAGAAGGCGTGCCGGGATCCGTAAAATAAATCGAGACGTCATGTTGGTTCAACAGCGCTTTTCAGTTGAAGAATTCCTTTTTAGAATCAAACGTGATGGACTTGAACAGATTTCTGGGAATCCCTTGAAACAACTGATGTAATGTGGTCTCACTATGGCACGCCTTATCCTGCAGGCTTCACGGCGATGATGACTTTTGTTAGCCTTTCAACGAGCGTGGTTACCGCACTTTTGTGTCGGGCGCCCACAATGGTATCTCTTCAATGTGCCCGAATTCTTTTTCGAAAATGTACCTTTTGAACGCCTGCTTTCCGTGACGTTCCTAGTGACTATGGGATTTCCGTTTCCCTTTTATCGGCAGAGTCGCTACATTAAAAATCCGATTTTTGAACATGTGATAGAGCGTGCGCATGAAACAGTGGATTGCTTTTTTTCACGACCGACAATGACATCTGTTGTTTAGACTTGCGTCATCTTGTCTTGAATATAAGCGATTTTTTCTTCGGTAAGCCCATTTTCAGCAAACGCAAGGTTTCTTGTTTCTTTCGTACTACTTGTGAAAGTCGAGGGCTTTATGCCCCGATTCCAGGAATTTTATGATATTATAAATTGGCTGTCTGGAACGATTCAGGCACTCAGCGATGATTGAAACGTGCATATTTGGTTGTGGTAGGATTCTATCATCACCGGTTCATTCGTGATCACTCTGAAGTTTTTCTTTGATTGGAAAATACATTGTGAGGTATCACGAATGACTTTTTCGGTTGTCTAGCTTAATTTCACAACCGGCGCATTTAAAAAATGTATACACAAATCTTTACGAATATGAGGGAGTGGCATACTGGCAATTAGGTAGTTAAATACAACTAATAAAAAGATAGTTAGGAGATAAAGTGAATGACATATGCATTAGAAATAAACGACTTGAAAAAGGTCTATACTGGCGGCGTTGAGGCTTTGCGTGGCATCGATTTGAAAGTAGAAGAAGGAGACTTCTACGCTCTTTTAGGTCCTAACGGTGCTGGGAAATCTACGACCATCGGGATTGTGACATCCCTTGTCAATAAGACATCAGGAAATGTCAAAGTCTTCGGCTATGATATGGACACACAGTTAATGCAGGCGAAGCTGCAGATTGGTTTGGTCCCCCAGGAGTTTAACTTCAGTCCTTTTGAAACGGTTCAACAGATTGTCGTGAACCAGGCAGGTTATTACGGCGTATCAAGGAAGGAAGCATTAGAGCGCAGCGAAAAGTACTTGAAGCAGTCTGATTTATGGGAGAAAAAAAATGTTCAGGCACGGATGCTTTCCGGAGGGATGAAACGTCGATTGATGATTTCACGCGCCTTGATGCATGAACCGCGTCTACTTATTCTTGATGAGCCGACGGCGGGTGTGGACATTGAATTGAGACGAGAGATGTGGACGTTTCTGAAAGAGTTGAATGATAATGGTACGACGATAATTTTGACAACACATTATTTGGAAGAAGCGGAGATGTTATGCCGCAATATTGGTATTATTCAAAAGGGGCAGCTGATTGAAGATACAAGTATGAAATCATTGCTTGCTAAGCTTCAGTTTGAAACAATTATTTTAGATATTGAATCTTCAGGACAAATTCCGGTAATTAAAGGCTATAAGAGTGAACTTATGGATGAAGGATCCCTTTCTGTGGAAGTAGGGCGTGATCAAGGGATCAACGAACTGTTTAACCAATTGACCGAACAAGGGATTAAAGTGTTGTCGATGCGTAATAAGTCTAATCGATTAGAAGAGTTATTTTTAAAACTTACAAAAGAAACTGCGTAGTGGAGGATTCACATGTTTAAACTATATTTAGTAGCATTAAAAGGTTTGGCGGTCAAAGAAACGAACCGTTATCTTAGAATTTGGATCCAAACATTGGTTCCGCCTGTTATTACGACTTCCTTATACTTTATCATCTTTGGGAATTTGATTGGCAAAAGGATTGGCGAAATGGAAGGATTTTCGTACATGGAGTTTATTGTTCCTGGATTGATTATGATGTCAGTCATTACCAGTTCCTACTCGAATGTATCGTCATCATTTTTCTCACAAAAATTTCAAAAGAATATTGAAGAACTATTGGTCGCTCCCGTCCCGACCCATATTATTATTTGGGGATTTGTGATGGGAGGACTAGGAAGAAGTACTCTGGTAGGGGTACTGGTCACCATTATCTCGCTACTTTTTGTCCCGTTGCAAGTCCATTCTTGGAGTATTGTCATATTAACGTTTTTAATGACGTCTATTTTGTTCTCTTTGGCTGGTCTGTTGAACGGCATTTTTGCAAAATCGTTTGACGATGTGTCTATTGTTCCTACTTTTGTTCTTCAGCCATTAACTTACTTAGGTGGTGTATTTTTTGCCATCTCGATGTTGCCTCCATTTTGGCAGTTTGTATCAAAGTTCAACCCGATTGTTTATATGATTTCTGGATTTCGATTCGGGATCCTCGGTGTAATCGATGTACCGATTCTATTCTCTGTTCTCATTTCGATTATTTTTGTGGTTTTACTTTATGGACTCAATTGGTATCTGATCGAAAAAGGCCGTGGGCTGAGAAGTTAATATCTATAGGCTTGGTTCATATATGTATGTAAATCAGAATCAGTTTTACAAGAAGAAAATCAACTTTATAAAGATAGTCTAGTTTACGTATCATCAGATTATCAGAAGTTGTAGTCATCAAAATAGAGAATAATTTGGTTCAACAAAATAAGAGTCCGGCAAAGCGAGCACTTCTAAAGTGTTCGCTTTGTCGGACTCTTTTTAGTCGGGAAAACTTGTTCTTCATTTCAATTAGCTTAATCACTCTTCAGCCATTTTATAATTTTTTCTTTATCGCGTTTTCCAATAGCTACAATCTGAATTATTTGGATGGTCGCCTCGGCTTCTCTGAAAATAATCCGCAGGCCCATCTTCTTGTTTTTCAGCTTGTTGCATTGCGCCAAGTTGCCGTGAAGGGATTGGCCCGCTTCCATAACTCTCAATTTGATTCGGTCCAGCGCTTTATGGACGAAAATCTTTTGGCTGCCATCAAGCTGTTCATAATCTTCCGTTGAATACTGTGTCCATTCAAGCTGATACAACGGTTATTCCCACCCGTCTCCTTCATCAATGACAGGGGAGGCAGTTGCGATGGCTCCGCGGACTTCCACGACTGAAAAAGTAGAGATATTTTCTGTCAGTAGCCGTTTTTCAGCCATCAAATCAGCCAGCTGATCGTAAAGTTCTTCTATTAAAAGCTTATACTGTTCGCCATAGTAAGACTCTGCCTTTATAAGCAATCAAGCTGACGATGCTCAATAAAATTCCAGACAAAATGAATACCCCGCGAATGCCAAATGCGTCTGCCAGAACACCCATCAAAAGGGAAGCAATGCCAAAGGTTCCGGTACCAATTGCGCCGAGTGTAGTAAATACGGTTGGCAATTGTGCTTTGGGAACACTTGTCTGAACTACCGTCTGTTGCGGAATATTTTTAATCTGACCAAAAACCCCAACCAAAAAGGAAAAAAGCAGCGCAAGCATCGGAAGGTTCGTCAAGCCAAAGAAGATGGTGACCAAGCTGCTGGAGATTGCACCAAGGAAAATAAACTGGCTGAGCTTTTGTTCGATCCAATCTGAAAACCGCAGACAGAACAAGCTGCCAGCGATCAATCCTAAAAAAAATGCGCCATTGATGAACCCCCACCATTTTTCATCTACTAATAAGGCATCACTGACAAAAACATAGAGAATCGCCGCAATCCACACCGTCCCAGCTATCGTCTCCAGGACATCCATCCAGACAATTCGCTTGAGTACAGGCGAATTGGAGACCGTTTGCCAGCCTTCTGTAATTTGTTCCCACTTTCCTTGCGCCTTCGATGGCGTAAAGTAGACCCTCTCCAAAAAGCTCAATAGCAGACTCGAGACCAAAAATAAGCCGGCTGTTAACCAGACCAATTCATTTGCAGAGAGCCAAATCAACAAGGAGCTACCGACAAACCACATGGCGGTTTGGATTAGTTGGGTAACAGTTTCCATAAGGCCATTTGTTTTTAGCAACTGTTCGCTTTTCACGTAATTCGGAATGAGCGATTGGGTTACGGGATTGGCACAGCCGTCCAGTAAGGCGACTAGGCTGATAAGCAAAAACAGTCCGTAAAAATTGGCCAGCGAGAGTTGCGGCAGAAAGAATGCCAGTCCGATTAGCAACACCGTTTTGCCCATCTGCGAACCTGCCAACAGCCATTTCAGGTTGAAGCGTTGCATCAACAAAGGTGTTAAGGTGTTCGAGATGAACATCGAACTGGTGATGGTAAACGGGACAAAAGCAGCCGCAGTGGCTGATCCGGTCAATTCGAAAATCATGTAAATGATGCTGACAATGTACAAGACATCGCCGATGTTGGCAAGCGATTGCCCGGTCAGCAATAAGTTGAAATTTCGATTCAGTTTCATGAATAAGTTCCCCCAAGAGTTCATTTCTTAAATGATTTCTATTGAAGGGGGATCAAATTGGACTAATTATCATATCAGCAGTTCCTTTCCGATTGAAGATAAATCTTGGGGGATTTCGATTTATCGAGAAATTTGATTATTCCTATTATACGTGAAATTAACAGAAAATAAATGGCGTTAAAAGAAAATTTTGGATATAGTAGATAGAAACTACGCCATTTTTTCAAGAGGCCTTAGCATGTTCTTTTCGTTGCGGGTAAGGTGTATGAAAGGATTTAGACATGCTAGCCTATCCGGTTTCAACGACGAGAAAAGAAAAGTTAGAAATGATACACACGATAAAAGAGAGACTGCTCGATGCACACGGGGATGCCATATTGGCTATCGGTGCTTATGGATCTATCGCTTTAAAAACGGATGGACCGTTTTCAGACATCGAATTGCATGTCACTACAAAAGATGCCAATCAGTTAAAGAGCCTTGAATTTATCTACGACAAATTCAAAATCGAACTCAGTACAAAAGACCATCGTACATTTATCGAACAAGCAAAAGAAGTGGACGATTCATGGGCGATTAAGGCCGGTGTGTTTATTCATATTCTTTCGATTCATGATCCAACTCATTTATTCGAGCAAGTCAAAGACCTTCCTTTTGAAGCATTGGATGCTAATAGGCGAGATATTATGCAAGAGTTCATGGTCTGGGAGCCTTATGAAACCATTGCGAAAATAAGAAATAATTACAGCAATGGCAACTTAAATTATCTAGATATAGGTGCCAGAGATTTGCTCTGGCAAAGTGCGAAACTGATTGGGCTTGCAAATAAGACGTTTTACACTACAAGAGCCAGAACATTTAAAGAATCGGTGGAACTGGAATCCATTCCTTCAGGATACAAAAAACTCTTGGATTTCATCACGGAAGGGCAGCTGCAAGACAAAGAAAAATTTTATTCCCTTTGTGAAGATTTATGGACCGGCCTAAATGAGTGGTATAACAATATGGGACTGGACTATCGGTTAAAGGAGCTTCCCATTTGATTTTTCAGCAATAAGAAGCCGGAAATGACAGCAGAAGTCGGTTAAGTGGTTTACAAATTGTGGATTATCAGAAGGGGATTAAATATGGAGGAAGACGCTTATGACCAAGGAAGACATGTTAGTTTTGTAGAAAATAGGTTTCCGGATTTACCACTAAATAAAGTGCAAACAAATAGCACGGGTTGGGATAATGATATTTTAATAGTAAATGAAGAAATCGTCTTCAAGTTCCCCAAGTCAGATAGACTAATGTCTAGAATCGAGGACGAAGGAAAAACAGTAGAGATTCTAAAAACCAAAAAGCCATTATTGCTTCTTGCTGCTTATGAGTATTTGTCTGAAATTAATGCAATAAAGGGAGTTAAATATAACTTCTTAAATAGAAAGTAAACAGTTCAATTCTATTTGAAAGGGCTAACAAAATGGACATATGATTACAGGAAGAGAGGCTGAACCATGACTATGATAAAGATAATTGGAAGAAAAGTTGAATTAATAGGAAATAGGGAAGCAAACTTGGATGATTTGTATTTTTGGAGATTTGAAGAAAAGGAACAAGAAGCGAAAAAATGGAATGGACCTTACATACCCGAAAAGCGAATAACAAAGGAAGAACATCGCAAACACTGGCTAAATGAAGAAGAGATTGCAACAGGAGTTCCAGCTTCTCTTGTGATAAGAGCTGAGGGAAAAGTGATTGGCTATGTGGGTGCCTACTGGATAGATAAGAATACAAACTGGCTCGAGACCGGAATTGTGATTTACGATAAAGACTATTGGAATGGTGGATATGGTTCGGAAGCTTACAAACTCTGGATTGATTTTCTTTTTGAATCAACAGAATTACATAGATTGGGAATGTCAACCTGGTCCGGAAACGAACGAATGATAATAGTGGCCGAACGAATGGGGATGATTATAGAGGCGCGTATTAGAAATGCCCGAACAGTAGAAGGACAGTATTTTGATGCCATCAAAATGGGTATATTGAGAGAAGAATGGGAGAAACTAAGCGCTATCATATAATTTAACCTGTTTCATTGAGTTTACATATGATCCATTAACAGAATCATTTTTTTCGCTTATGTTATTGGAACAATCGAAGTTATATTAAAAACTACTAGGAGGTACAACATGGAAGTGTTATATATTGCGGGTGGATGTTTATGGGGAGTAGAAGCTTTTATTAAAACTTTGCCTGGTGTCATATTTACAGAAGCGGGAAGGGCTAACGGAACAAGTCCTACACGTGAAGGAGATTACGATGGCTACGCCGAATGTGTGAAGACAGCATTTGATCCAGCCATTGTGACATGCCAAGAATTAATGGGCTATTTATTTGAAATTATCGATCCATACAGTTTAAACAAACAAGGGCAGGACATTGGTGAGAAATACAGAACGGGTGTATACAGTGAAAAGCCTCAGCACTTAGAAGAAGCAGAGGCATTTCTTCGCGAGAGAAGCGATTACGACCTTATCGTAGTTGAGGTACGGGCGCTTACAAACTACGTAAAAAGTGCAGAAGAACATCAAGATCGGTTGACCAGATGCCCAGATGATTACTGTCATATTCCTGAAGAACTTTTGAGCAAATATAAGTAAGAAACTATCGCTTATTACGGAACAAGAAGGAGCTCTAATCAGAGCTTCTTTTCTTATTAGTTCATGTTAATAGTACGGTAAAGAAACTTTGAAATTCTTTTTATCTCGAACAACTAGTGTAAAACAATAAGTAGTTTTAAGCAGGTGTAAAATTCTGATTATTATAATTTCTAATATATTACAAAAATATTTCATTATTAGAAGAAAAAGAAATATTGCTGTAACAGTATAGAGGTTCCTAGCTGGTATACTGAGCGAGTCGCAATTTTCGAAGAAACCTATACGATTTACACTTATATACATAAGACATACAGAGATTAAAACATTAGAAAGATTCGAGAGGGGATTAAACACGTGATTTCAAAATGGATGGTAACTAGTTTATCCTCTGTATTAGCCTTATCAATATTGATACCAACAGCTAACGCGGATACACTAAGTGAATTAGAGCAAAAACAGCAAGAAACACAACAACAACAAAGTGAATTGAATGCAGGTATTAATGAAAAAGCAGGGCAAATCACTCAAAATGTATCAAAGCTAGAGCAGCTTGCATCAAAAATTGCAGATTTGAATACGCAAATCAATGATACAGAAGCAAACATTAACAATGTCCAAGCAGAAATTGATCAAACGAAAATAGAAATTGATGAGCTAAAAAAATCAATTGTAGAGCTGGAACGAAAAATTGAGGAACGCACACAGTTATTGAAAGAACGAGCGCGTGCAATTCAATTGAGTGGCGGCTCTGTAGATTACATGGACGTTCTACTTGGCGCAAACAGTTTCGTAGATTTTATTGATCGATTTTCTGCAGTCAATACATTGATCGAAGCAGACCGAGAAATCATGCGCGAACAAGCAGCAGATAAAGAACTGCTAGCGGAACAAAAAGAACAAGTAGAATCCAAGCTAGCTGAACAAGAATTACACCGTTCGGAATTAGTTGGGTTAAAAGCATCTTTAGGTAGTAAAAAAACAGAGCAAGCAGGTTTTGTTCGGAACTTAGAAACTGAACAGCAACGATTAGCAACAGAAAAAGGCGGTTTAGAAAATAAACGCACAGAAGCTATCGAAATTAGCGCTGATTTAGAAAAGCAAATCATGAACGAACAAGCACGTTTAGCTGAAATTGCCAGAAAAGCAGAAGAAGAACGTCAACGAAAAATAGCTGCTGAGAAAGCTGCAGCAGAAGCAAGAGCACAAGCAAGAGCACAAGCAAGAGCACAAGCACAAGCAGATGCTACTGCAAAAGAAGAAGCACGTGCACAAGCAGCGCGTGAAGCACAAGCTAAAACTAGCGCCAAAGCTGAAACAGCGAGTAAGCCGAAAGTATCAAGCCCGGTTGTGAGCGCGCCTGAAAAAGTGGAAACTGCACCTGCACCTTCATCTAGCGCGATGTTTATTAGACCCGTTTCTGGACGATACTCGTCAGGCTTTGGTGGACGGGATATTGGCGACGGTGCTGAATCGCATCTCGGACAGGACATTGCCAATGTAACGGGCACACCAATTTCTGCCGCGGCATCCGGTTATGTTTCCTTTGCAGGTAATATGGGCGGCTACGGTAACGTTGTAATTTTGACCCATTCAATCAATGGTCAATCGTATGCAACTGTATACGGTCATATGAGCGCTATTAACGTTTCAGCTGGTCAAGCAGTCTCACAAGGCCAAAATGTAGGATTAGTCGGTAGCACAGGACGTTCTACCGGACCTCACCTTCATTTTGAAGTCCATATTGGCTCTTGGAATGGGGCTCGCTCAAATGCAGTGGATCCGATGAATTATTTCTAAACTAATTTTAATAAATGAGAGATTAAGCCCGATTGTTGGCACTTTTAAAAGTGTGCCCGTTCGGGTTTTTATTTTACATTTAGATTAATTTGTTGATTTCCGATTAATCCGACTGCCTTTGGGTATAAAGAGAAGAGACTGTATTGTAGGTCAACCAATTGTACATACGTATAGTCGATGTTTGCAGAATCATCAAAAGGAGGATGGAGAGTGGACAGTTCAATCAAAGCCTTCGTGTTCGATGTATACGGAACCTTATTCGATGTTACGGCAATAAAAAGAGAATGCGAGGAATTATATCCAGGTTACGGCGAGAAAATCAGTCAAACATGGAGATCCAAGCAAGTGGAATATTTTATGTTGCGCCAGCTGATGAGCAATTATGCCACGCTCTATGCCATTACACATGATGCATTAAAATATGCACTGAACGAAAATGACTTGCAGCCAAGTAAAGAAAACGAGCAAAAATTATTAGCTGCATATCTGCATTTACCGCTTTACTCAGAATCGAAAGAAGTTCTTACGCAGTTAAAAGATAAAAACTTAGTGGTTTTTTCAAATGGCTCTCACGATATGCTGGATCCATTAGTTAAAAATGCAGGTTTAGAAGAGTTGTTTGATCAAGTATTGAGTATTGATGACGTGAAAGAATTTAAACCAACACCGGCATCTTATCAATATGCATTAGAACAACTTGGAATTGAAAGTCATGAAGTTCTTTTCATGTCGTCTAATGGCTGGGATGTATCAGGTGCGAAAAGTTTTGGATTCCAAACAGCTTGGATCAACCGGAAAGGGATGCCAGTTGAAGAACTCGATCTAGAGCCGGATTATGTATTTGATGATTTAACTGGATTGTTAAAGTGGAAATAACGTTCACTTGATTGCGTTTTAAAAATAAGGAGGAAACTACCTATGACAACATTACAACTCGGTGACAAAGCACCACAATTTGAATTACCATTAGCAGAAGGCGGTACTTATTCTTTGGAACAAGATTTGACGGATCGTCCAGGTTGGAGATTTTTGGTCTTTTTCAGAGGATCATGGTGCCCAGTATGTAACCAAGATTTAAAAGAAATTGAAGAAAGCCTTTCGTATTTTGAAGGAAAAGGCGTTTATTTTACGGCTCTATCAACAGATAGCCAAGAAAATTCGTTAGGGATGAAAAATGAGCATAGCTTAAGTTTTCCACTCCTGTCTGACCTTACAACAGATTTATTAGAGCAGTACGGAGCTTATTACCACGGAGAAGATGCACCATATGAAGATCATGGAATCCACGGGGAAGCTGCTCATTATTTGCTTGATGAAAAAGGGAATATTCTTTATCAACAGCAGCAAACGAGCCCTTATGGACGTCCGAGCGCAACAGAACTTCGCAAAGTTGTGCAGTATATTAAAAAGAATTTAAAGTGATACAAATCACTTAAAAAGACCTTGCCTATTAATGGGGCAAGGTCTCTTTTGTGTGTTAGCCATAAAGAGGTAAGACGTGCAAATTACTCAGTGTTAATTGTAAAATAATAGAACGGATAAAAAGAGCTCAAAGGGGCTCTTTTTCTTTGGAGGAGGGTTGTTGTGAAGAAAACAAAAGGAAAAAGGATTAATGGAAATGGTGTTATCCAGACACCATTTTATTACGGCTGGGTTATTGTCATTCTCGCAGGATTGTCTCACTTTTTTTCTGGACCTGGACAAACTTATTCAAATGCCATTTTTATTGATTATTACATAGAAGAATTTGGCTGGAGCCGCTCAACCGTGTCCGGTATTTATTCGTCAGCGACACTTCTTGCAGGGTTTTTATTGTTTATTATCGGTCGAATGATTGATAAAGTCGGTGCGCGAAAAATGGCAATTGCGGTATCCTTAATTTTAGCAGCAGCCAGTATATTTAATAGCTTTGTAGTCAATTGGGTGATGTTATTTATGGGGTTTTTCGCTATACGGTTGTTTGGTCAAGGATCAATGACGCTCGTACCAAATGCGTTGATACCACAATGGTTTATACAAAAACGAGGTCGTGCACTTGGTTTAGCTGCATTAGGTGGGATGATTGGATCGGCTGCATTTCCATTGATCAATGTTTGGTTAATTGAAGCATATGGCTGGCGGACGACTTGGCAAATTCTTGGCGCATCCATTGTCCTGATTTTTACACCTTTAGCATTTTTCTTTATCCGAAATCGACCAGAAGATATTGGCTTGCTTCCAGATAATGGACCTCTAGTAAGAGATGAGGATCAACAAAAGCCGTTATCCTCAGATAGTAGTTGGACAGTAAAAGAAGCGAAAAAGACCCGCTCTTTTTGGCTCTTGTTGTTTTGTGTAGTGGTTCCTGCTTTGGTTAATACGGGAATGACTTTCCATTTGGTGTCTATTTTTTCAATTCAATCGTTAGCACCTGAAACAGCTGCGACTGTCTTGAGTTTAATGGCGATTATCGGTTTTCCGGTAACGTTTCTAGCAGGTTATTTGCTTGATAAAATACGTGTGCAGTGGATGTTAGCTTTTGTATTCGTTGGGGAAATCGCCTCAATTTTTTTATTAAAAGAAGCGGACCTGTTTTCAGGCGCGATTCTATTTGCGGTTGTTTGGGGCTTTATGTTGGGAATTGAACGGGTAACTCTCAGTGTTGTATGGCCGAATTATTTCGGTCGGCAATACCTTGGTAGCATAACCGGTATTTCGATGGCCTTTATGGTCGTTGGTTCTGCTCTTGGGCCGTTGCCGTTCGGCTTGTTTTACGATTTCTTTGGCGGCTATAAGGAAGTGTTATGGGTTATTATGATTTTCCCGCTTCTTGGAATTGTGGCAGCTTTACTAGCAAATCCGCCGGAAAAGAAGGAATAGAAAACTAAGCTTAAAAAACGCAGAAAAGAGCAAGTGCTCTTTTCTGCGTTTTTTAAATGATTTCTTATTTTTTCTCAATTGCTAAAAGAAACGGAGGTGAATGTTGCTGGTTGATAAACTCATATTTCAGCACATCAAAAGTTTTTTGCGGAAGTGAGGAAACGAATTCCATAACAGCATCCCGTTCTTCGCTGCCACCTTCGTGTCCACTGTATACGACCACTAACAAAACACCTTTTATTTTCAACAGCTCTAAACATTGTTCGAGAGAAGAAAGTGTACTTTGTGCTTTCGTAATTATGGAGTGATCGCCTTTTGGCAAATAGCCAAGGTTGAAAACAGCAGCAGCAATGGGTTGTGACACATAGTTTTTTATTTTGGCATGGCTGTCGTGAATCAGTTCGACGTGGTCAAACTCTTGGACACGCTCTCGAGTCGCCTGTATTGCTTCTTGTTGTATATCAAAAGCGAAAACTTTTCCGGTTGCTCCAGTTAAACTCGCAAGAAAGTGTGTATCATGTCCGTTGCCAGCAGTGCCGTCAATGACTACGTCTCCAGAAGAGACCGCTTGTTCAAGTAATGATTTTGTAAAAGGCAATACACGTTGTACCGTCATGAAGTCACACTCCCTGTAGCCCGTTTACCTTGCCAACTTTCACGGCGTGCGAGTTCTGCATCGATGCCGTTTAAGACTTCCCATTTGTTTGCGCTCCACATCGGACCAATCATTAAGTCTATCGGGCCATCTCCTGTAATGCGTTGCACGACCATGTCAGGTGGCAACACTTCAAGTTGGTCGGCGACTAAGTGAATGTATTCTTGCTTTTCAAGAAACTCGACCATGCCTTTTTCGTATTGCTTAACCATTGGTGTGCCTTTTAATAAATGCAATAAGTGAATTTTAATGCCTTGAACATCAAGTTTTGCCACTTCACGCGCAGTTTCCATCATCATGTCACGGTCTTCAAGTGGTAAGCCGTTGATGATATGTGTACATACCCGGATGCCGCGCGTGCGTAATTTCGTTACGCCCTCGACATAAGCTTCAAAATCATGTGCACGGTTGACCAAAAGGGCCGTTCGCTCATGAACCGTTTGCAAGCCAAGTTCGACCCATAAATACGTTCGTTCGTTTAATTCGGCTAAATAATCTACGACATCGTCTGGCAAACAGTCCGGACGCGTTGCGATGCTTAACCCGATAACATTTTCTTGCTCAAGTGCCGCTTCAAACTTTTCTTTAATCACCGGTAACGGCGCATGTGTATTGGTATAGGCTTGGAAGTACGCCATGTATTTAGCATCTTTCCATTTGCGATGCATTTTTTCTTTGATTTTATCAAATTGCTTGGGAATCGAGTCCACACGGTCTCCAGCAAAATCACCAGAACCTGCAACGCTGCAAAATGTACAGCCACCGTGTGCCACTGTGCCATCCCGGTTCGGACAATCAAATCCGGCATCTAACGCGATTTTCATGACCTTAAAACCAAAATGATCGCGCAAATGGCGATTCCATGTATAATAACGTTTTCCATCAGATGAAAAAGGAAATTCTGTATTCACTCGTAACAACTCCTTAAACAACATTGTAGCATGCCGTGGAAACGATCAACAATGCTAGTGAAATGTAGTGCTGATATTTATGAATATTGCGTTTAGTGCGATAGTTTGTTTAAATTGGTTATGGAAGCGTTTTACTAATTACTTTTTAGTTGATGAGTCAGAGGAGGCATAATGGAATGAAACCGATTTACAGTTCTGCAAAAGAGGCAGTTGAACAAATTCAAGACGGTGCCACAATTATGGTGGGCGGTTTTGGGTTAGTAGGCATACCTGAACAACTTATTTTAGCACTAGTTGATAAAGGGGTAACCAATCTGACCGTCATTTCTAATAACTGCGGTGTAGACGAATGGGGCCTGGGACTGCTACTTAAAAACAAACAAATAAAAAAAATGATTGGTTCTTATGTGGGTGAAAACAAAGAATTCGAACGTCAAGTATTGTCGGGCGAAATCGAAGTGGAATTGACACCGCAAGGAACACTTGCTGAAAAAATGCGCGCAGGTGGAGCTGGAATTCCAGCATTTTTTACACCAGCTGGGGTTGGTACAACTGTTGCAGAAGGCAAAGAAATTCGCGAATTTGACGGCAAAGAACACGTACTAGAACACGCATTAAGAGCTGACTTTGCTTTGGTGAGAGCACATAAAGCTGATAAGATGGGGAACTTGGTTTACAACAAAACGGCACAAAACTTCAATCCGCTTGCTGCAGCAGCTGGAAAAATTACCATTGCGGAAGTAGAAGAAATCGTGGAAATCGGTGACATCAATCCGAATCACGTTCAAACGCCAAGCATTTATGTACAAGGCTTGCTTCAAGCAGATCAGGAAAAACGGATCGAACGTCTTACAACACGCACTGTTTAAGAAAGGGTGGAGAAATATTGGATAAACAATTGGTCAGAGAACGCATTGCAAAACGCGCTGAAAAAGAAATCAACGATGGCGATTACGTTAACTTAGGAATCGGTATGCCGACTTTGGTAGCGAATTTCATTTCTGATAACAAAAGTGTTGTGCTTCAATCAGAAAATGGACTTTTAGGAATCGGTCCTTATCCGACAGAAGACAATGTAGATCCGGATTTGATCAATGCTGGAAAAGAAACCGTAACGACAATCCCAGGATCGTCTTTCTTTACCAGTGCGGAATCTTTTGCGATGATTCGCGGCGGACATATTGATGTCGCCATTCTTGGTGGAATGGAAGTAGCTGAAAACGGCGACTTAGCCAACTGGATGATTCCTGGTAAAATGATTAAAGGCATGGGCGGAGCGATGGATTTAGTGCATGGTGCCAAAAAAGTCATTGTCATTATGGATCATGTGTCAAAAGACGGGTCTGCTAAAATCAAAAAACAATGTGATTTGCCGTTAACTGGCAAAGGCGTGGTCAACAAAATCATCACAGAGCGTGCAGTGATTGAAGTAACAAAAGATGGTTTAGTGTTGTCAGAGGTATTTGAAGGCTTTACTGTTCAAGATATCATCGATTCTACAGACGCACCGTTGAATACGAAAAACGTCAAAGTTTCTTAAGCTATTGCGAAAAAACAGTGCTTCGTCTAAAATAGAGACAATAACCAATGACAGTGAAGAGGACTAGTAGTTTGTGTGTTTTTGACAGAGAGCCGGCGGTAGGTGCAAGCTGGTAAAATGCGCAAGTGAACTCGCCTTGGAGTCCGTGTATGTGAAACTAAGTAAGATACACCGTTTTCCGCGTTAAGGAATCAAGTTGAGCGAGCAATCGCTAATTTGGGTGGTACCGCGGGAAAATCCCGTCCCTTATTTTTAAGGGACGGGATTTTTTTATTTTGAGGAGGAATCGGAAATGACATTCAATCACAAACTAGTTGAGAAAAAATGGCAAAAATATTGGCAAGATAATAAGACGTTTAAAATGGTGGATGACCCATCAAAACCAAAGTTTTACGCACTAGACATGTTCCCGTATCCATCAGGTGCTGGACTTCACGTAGGACATCCAGAAGGCTATACGGCGACGGACATTTTAAGTCGTGTCAAACGCATGCAAGGGTACAACGTTCTTCACCCAATGGGCTGGGACGCATTTGGTCTGCCGGCAGAGCAATATGCACTGGATACTGGAAATGACCCAGCTGAATTTACAGCTAAAAACATTGAAACCTTTAAACGTCAAATTCAAGAACTTGGATTTTCATATGACTGGGACCGTGAGATTAGCACGACAGATCCGTCTTATTACAAATGGACACAATGGATTTTTATTCAATTGTATAATAAAGGACTGGCGTATGTTGACGAAGTAGCGGTTAACTGGTGCCCAGCACTCGGTACGGTTCTTGCAAATGAAGAAGTCATTGATGGCAAATCAGAACGTGGAGGTCATCCGGTTGAGCGTCGTCCAATGCGCCAATGGGTGTTGCGTATTACAAATTATGCAGATCGTCTTCTTGAAGATTTGGAAGACTTGGATTGGCCAGAAAGCTTGAAAGATATGCAACGCAACTGGATTGGTAAATCAGAAGGCGCAGAACTGGAATTTCAAGTAGCAGACACGGAACATTCTTTCCGCGCATTTACGACACGCCCGGATACGATTTTTGGTGCGACTTATGCGGTACTAGCCCCTGAACATAAATTAGTAGCTGCGATTACAACAGTAGAACAAAAACAGGCTGTTGAAAAATACATTGATGACGTGAAAACGAAAAGTGATTTGGAACGTACTGATTTGGCAAAAGACAAATCAGGTGTTTTCACAGGCGCTTATGCAACAAATCCAGCAAGTGGTGAGAAAATGCCGATTTGGATTGCCGATTATGTATTGGCAACTTATGGAACAGGTGCCATCATGGCGGTTCCTGCTCACGACGAGCGCGATTATGAATTTGCTCAGCAATTCGATTTGCCAATTGTGGAAGTTGTATCAGGTGGCAATATCAAAGAAGAGGCCTATGCTGGCGATGGCGAATTGATCAATTCCGATTTCCTTAATGGATTGAACAAAAAAGAAGCAATCGAAAAAGCCATTGCATGGCTAGTTGACAAGAAAGTCGGCGACAAGAAAATTACGTACCGCTTGCGTGACTGGTTGTTTAGCCGTCAACGTTACTGGGGCGAGCCGATTCCAATTATCCACTGGGAAGACGGCACGATGACACCCGTTGAAGAACAAGATTTGCCATTGATGTTGCCGGTAACGACGGATATTAAGCCAAGTGGAACTGGTGAATCACCGCTTGCTAATATTACGGACTGGGTCAATATTGTTCATCCAGAAACAGGCATGAAAGGGCGCCGCGAAACCAACACGATGCCACAATGGGCAGGAAGCTGCTGGTATTACTTGCGCTTTATCGATCCAACGAATGACGAAATGTTGGCAGACCCAGAACTATTGAAACGCTGGTTGCCGGTCGATGTTTATATCGGCGGTGCAGAGCATGCAGTGCTTCATTTGCTGTATGCCCGTTTCTGGCATAAAGTGCTTTACGATATCGGTGTAGTTTCAACAAAAGAACCTTTCCAGAAATTGTTTAACCAAGGTATGATTCTGGGCGAAGGAAACGAGAAAATGTCGAAATCAAAAGGCAATGTCGTCAACCCCGACCAAATTATCGAAAGCCACGGTGCAGATACATTACGTATGTACGAAATGTTTATGGGGCCACTTGAAGCATCAATTGCTTGGTCGACAAACGGACTAGATGGCTCTCGTCGATTCCTAGACCGCGTTTGGCGCTTATTGATGGATGAAGATCAATTGAGTGCGAAAGTCACGGACACCAACGATGGCAAAATGGAAAAAGTTTATCATCAAACCGTAAAAAAAGTCACGGACGATTTTGAAGGACTCCGTTTTAACACGGCTATTTCACAAATGATGATGTTCATCAATGAAGGCTACAAAGTCGATTCGATTCCGAAAGAATACGTAGAAGGCTTTGTGAAATTACTGTCGCCAATCGCACCTCACGTAGCAGAAGAACTGTGGCAGAAATTGGGTCATGAAGGATCTGTTTCTTACGAAAATTGGCCACAATTCGATGAATCGAAAATGGTCGACGATAAAGTCGAAGTTGTAGTTCAAGTAAACGGCAAAGTAAAAACTAAGCTGACAATCGCTAAAGACAGCTCAAAAGAACAACTAGAAACAGCTGCACTTGCAGACGAACAAGTCCAGAAAGCGACAGAAGGTAAACAAGTACGTAAAGTCATCGTCATTCCAGGGAAATTAGTTAACATCGTAGTAGGCTAACAAAGAAAAGCGGAGTCTTCCGGTAGCTCCGACAAGCTTAAGGCAGACTGGCGAAGTGGCGTTTTGCCACACAGCCGGGCTGACTTAAGACTCGAGGAGCTGGAAGACGAAGTCTGGACAAAGAAAAGCGGAGTCTTCCGGTAGCTCCGACAAGCTTAAGGCAGACTGGCGAAGTGGCGTTTTGCCACACAGCTGGGCTGACTTAAGACTCGAGGAGCTGGAAGACGAAGTCTGGACAAAGAAAAGCGGAGTCTTCCGTTAGCATTTATTAAAACGAATAACAAAAGAGGCAGATCGGAGAAATTCCGGTCTGCCTCTTTTGTGTTGTTACCAGTAGCTTGTTTGTCTGTATGAACTGCTTTGGCCAATTTTGATAGGACATAAGCTTTAGTGTGATTTAATGGTACAAAAAATAGACTAAAGGCTTTTAAGAGAACGAGTGAAAAGCAATCACTTAGAGCAGGTTATTCAAAATAGACACTTCTTATTTGTTTGAAAACTAACTCTTTTTCTTTTTACCAAAAGCACGCCCAATTAACAAGGCGCCGAAAATGATGAGCAGTGGAAGGGAATAGACTAGCAACAGAACATACTCGGTTACATCACCCATAGCGTTTAACCTCCGCCTTCTCATTAACTTTCTTTGGCAAATTGTGCTGCGCTTTGTCCGGCTACGTTGCCTGTGACTAATGCAGACGTGATGTTGTAGCCACCCGTGTAGCCGTGAATGTCTAAAATTTCACCACAGAAATACAATCCAGGTTTCTTTTTAGAAGCCATCGTTTTGGGTTCGATTTCTTTGATCGATACACCGCCACCCGTAACAAACGCTTTTTCAATCGATTGTGTACCGTTAACGAACATTGTGAAAGCGGTTAGCTGTTGAGCCATTGCGCGTACTTTGTCACTTGGCAATTCGGCACCAGTCAGTAATGGATCAATTTCTGCACGGCCCATAAGGAACAGCAACCAACGCTCTTGCGCTAAACTTTTCCAAACATTTTTCAATGATTTTTTGGGTTCGTCTTTCATCATATTGTTTAACAGCTGAAAGGCAGATTCTGCATTTTCATCTGGCAAGGTATTGATACGCATTTCAACTGGGTGACCACCATTTTTTTTCATTTCTTTGACAACGTATTGGCTACAGCGCAAAACTGCAGGACCGCTCAATCCAAAATGCGTAAACAGCATGTCCATTTGATGCGTGACAAGCACCTTGTCTTTTTTGTTTAATACGGTTACAGCGGCATCACGTAAAGCCAAACCTTGAAGCTCGCGACTGACGATAAACGGTTCTTTTGATAAAAGTGGTACTTCAGTTGGATAAAGCTCTGTCACCAAATGACCTGCTTTTTCTGCCCACGGGTAGCCGTCTCCAGTAGAGCCAGTTTGTGGCACGGCTTTGCCTCCAACCGCTACAACCACTGCTTTCGCCGTATATTCTTCACCAGTGTGCAGACGGACACCGGTTACTTTTTCATCGGTCATTAATAATTTTTTCACGGGTGAATCCAATAAAATGGTGACGTTGAGTCGTTCCATTTCTTTAAACATGGCATCTGCTACGTCCTGTGCCCGATTAGAAACGGGAAACATGCGGCCATGGTCTTCTTCTTTTAGGGCCACACCAAGTCCTTCAAAGAAGGAAATAATATCTTCGTTATCGAATACAGAAAAGGGGCTATGAAGAAAACGTCCATTCCCTGGAATGTGTTTAACAATTTCATCGAGTGGCAATCGATTGGTGACGTTGCAACGTCCACCGCCAGATATAATTAATTTTTTTCCTAACTTTTTACCTTTTTCGATCAGCAATACTTTTTGGTTAATCGAAGCTGCGGCAATAGATGCCATTAAGCCGGAGGAACCTCCGCCTATGATTATAACGTCATACATAGAATAAGAACTCGCTTTCGTTTTTCTCTCAAGTATACACGATGCAGCGAAACACGTTGAGTAATTTCTTCTATAGGTGTAAACTATCGTGTAGATTGTTTTTATCACGAACAAGTCAGGAAGTGTAAAATGTCATCATTAATTAAAGGTACAGCCATCTTAACCTTGGGTCTATTTTTATCGAAAATCCTTGGCGTTCTTTATATCATCCCGTTTTATAGCATGGTAGGAAAAGACAATATCGGACTTTATCAATATGCGTATATCCCGTATAACTTGATGCTGGCACTGGCTATTTCCGGTGCACCGATTGCGTTCTCGAAATTTACCGCGAAATACAATTCTCTCGGTGATTATGAAACCGGTAGGCGATTATTAAAGTCAGGTCTTTTGACAATGATGATTACTGGTTTTGTGTCGTTTCTTTTACTTTATATCTTCGCAGAACCACTAGCGCGCATCACCATTTCTGAAGATGAGCTTATTTATTCAGTAGGCGACATTACTGAAGCCATTCGCTGGGTCAGCTTTGCATTAATTGTCGTGCCGTTTATGAGTTTGTGGAGAGGGTTTTTCCAAGGCTATAATTACATGATGCCGACCGCTGTTTCACAGTTAGTGGAGCAAATCGTTCGTATTATTTTCCTATTAGGCGGATCTTATGCAGTAATTTATATCTTCGAAGGTACACCAAAAACGGCGATTCAATTTGCTGTGTTGTCAGCTGCAGTTGGGGCACTTGGTGGTGTTGTGACACTAGCCTATTTCTGGAAAAAGAAAAAGCCTGAATATAATCGTCTGTTAGCGAACTCCGTTGAATCGTACGATGTAAAGTTACGTGATATGTACAAGGAGATTTTGATTTACGCGGTTCCAGTTATTTTCCTAGGAATTGCCAATCCATTATTCCAATTTGTTGATTTGATGACATTTAACCGAGCGATGAGCTCGGGTGGGAATGTCTCTGAAATCGATCTTCTTGGAATTCTAAATTTGACTGCTCATAAGCTAGTCATGATTCCTGTGATGCTCGCAACTGGATTTTCAATGGCATTGATTCCATTGATCACCAAACATTTTACGCGTCGTGAATATCTTCAAGTATCGCGAACACTCGATCAATCAATACAGTTACTACTATTCTTGACATTACCGGCTGTTATCGGTATGACGATGCTGTCTGATGAGTTATACCATGTCTTTTACGAAGTCAGTGATGTTGGATCTGAAATCCTGGCACATTATTTACCAGTAGCAATTTTATTTTCAGCTTTTCCAGTCACTGCTTCTATTTTACAAGGGATTAACAAACAAAAATGGATTATTATCAACTTGTCGATAGGTTTATTATTAAAAGCAGTATTAAATACACCGTTGATCGAACGCTTTGAAACAGACGGTGCTATTGCTGCAACGATTATTGGCTATTTAGTAGCGATTGGTATGAACATGGTGGTCATCGCTAAAACCATGAATTACCGTTCGCAAATGGTTGGAAGACGTGTTATTTTAATCGTCATCTTAAACGTGATTATGGCGGGAGCGGTTTTCTTAGCGATGTCGGGATTAGATCTATTTATAGGCATGGACAATAAATTATTATCAATGTTGCGCTTGCTTTTAGTTGGTGGTGTGGGAATAGTTGTTTATGGTTATCTTGGACTGAAAACAGGACTAGCACAAAAGTTAATGGGGTCAAAAATAACGAAAATTTCTCGGAAATTAGGCTTTTAGGAGTGACACAATGCGCATAGATAAATTCCTTTCGAATATGGGTTTTGGCTCTAGAAAAGAAGTTAAAATCCTACTGAAATCAACTGCAGTGGAAGTGAACGGGGAAATTGTCCGTGATCCAAAAATACATGTAGATGAACAGACAGATCAAGTAGCAGTAGAAGGCGAGGCGGTTGTTTATACTGAGTTTATCTACTTGCTGATGAACAAGCCGCAAGACGTCATCTCTGCAACCGAAGATAAATACGACCAAACGGTAATCGATTTATTGGGAGAACAAGAACAGCATTTCGAGCCGTTTCCAGTTGGGCGACTGGACAAAGATACTGAAGGTTTTTTGTTGCTGACGAATGACGGCAAGTTAGCCCATGAATTATTATCACCCAAAAAGCATGTAGACAAAACTTACTATGCAGTAATTGAAGGACAAGTCACAGAAGAGGATGCAGAAGCATTCAAAAAAGGTGTAGCGCTTGACGATGGTTACGTGACGAAGCCAGCTAGTTTAAATATAATTGAGAGTGGTGCCGAATCTAAAATCGAATTGACGATTACTGAAGGCAAATTCCATCAAGTTAAACGGATGTTCGAAAGTGTCGGCAAGCGGGTAGTTTATTTGAAACGTTTGTCGATGGGGCCTCTGAGTCTTGATCCAGAGCTTGGTCTTGGAGAATACCGTCATTTGACGGAAGAAGAAGTAACTAGTTTAAAACAAAGAAAATGACCGCATAGCTGCGGTCATTTTCTTTGTTTAGGAAATTGTTTAAGACGTCATTTTCACTTTCCGTTGCGTCGTTGTCCATTTGCCTCGAGTTGGGCTGGTCACCAAGTCGTTAAAGGCTAACACATTCAAATCTCTTTGAATGGTGCGAGGAGTGATGCCGAATTCATCGACAAGATCTTGCGTCGTTACAGTCCCGTTGTCGAGAATGTACTTATACATATCTTTAATTCGAATGAGCATGCGATCGGTTGTGGGTTTCATAATAATAGAACCACTCCTTCATCTTTTTTCCCATTGGCAAAGACTAGCGGACGATAGGCTGAGATTTATACAGCTGGTTTATGATTGATGCCAAAGACAGCCCCTTTTCCTAAAATAGTGTGTCAATTTGACTAGTCTGACAATTCCAGTATACCGGAAAAACATCTCGAATTCTAGGATTTCCCTCTATCTTTACACAAAAATAACAATAGAAAGACAGAATTTTTTATGCAAATTGTCACAAATTCTTTAATTTGATGGAAAAAGGTGTACAATAGCCATAACAAAAAGGAGTGTGAACCATGGATTGGCTGCTAGAAGCTAACAAACGCAAAGAGACCATGCTGAGAGAATTACAGGAATTAGTGGCGATTCCCAGCGTGTTAAGTGACGACACAACACCAACGGCTCCTTTTGGAAAAGAAGTTAAACAGGCATTGGATTGGTTTTTAAAAAAAGGGAAAACTCAGGGCTATTCAGTAAAAAATGTAGGGGACATTGCAGGGCATCTTGAGATTGGGCAAGGTGAAGAATTGCTCGGTATTTTAGGACACGTTGACGTTGTGCCAGTGGGAAGTGGATGGACAAAAGCTCCATTTGGTGGAGAAATTGAAAATGGTCGACTTTATGGCAGAGGCACGATCGACGACAAAGGTCCGACAATTGCCGCATGGACGGCTTTGAACATGGTAAAAGAAGCAGGCGTAGAATTTACAAAACGCGTGCGGTTGATTATTGGAACCGATGAAGAAAGTGAGTTCCGCTGCATGGATCGTTATTTTAAAACAGAAGAAATGCCCTCTATTGCCTTTACACCAGATGCGGATTTCCCAATCATCAATGCTGAAAAGGGGATCGCAACCTTGGTGTTTTCAACATTTTCCATGCATGAAGATGCGATTTTAGAATCTTTTATTGCAGGTCATCGAACCAATATGGTGCCTGACCAAGCAACCGCTATTTTAAATGGCCAACTAGCAGAATGGCAGGAAGATTTTAAAGCGTTTTGCAAAGAACACAATGTTACAGGAGTCGTCGAACAGCATAACGGCTCGACCGAGTTGACGTTAAATGGAAAGTCAGCCCATGCCATGGAGCCTGAAGACGGTGTCAATGCAGGGGTTTTACTGGCATTATTTTTGAAAGATCGCTTAGAAGGCGATGGCCAGAAATTTGTGGCATTTGTCGCGGATACGTTTTATCAAGATTCGCGTGGTCGCAAACTGGGACTGGAGTTTATGGATGAACAATCAGGAAATACGACATTTAACGCGGGAATTATTCGCTTTGAGAAAAAGAAAACAGCGATGATTACAGTCAGCATGCGGTATTCCATCAGTTATCCATTTGAAGAAAAGATCGCGGCTTATCGACTCAAGGATTTTGTTCTGGACATTGCGTCCAATTCTCCTCCTCATTACGTGGATGGAAACGATCCATTTATCAAGACGCTACAAAATGCCTATGAAAAACAAACAGGTGACAAAGCAGACCTTCTTGCTATTGGTGGGGGCACATATGCGCGCGTACTTGATAAAGGTGTAGCATTTGGTATGCTGTTTCCAGGTGAGCCGGACGTTGCGCACCAAGCAGATGAATTTGTCGATATCGACAATTTAGTTAAAGCAACTGCAATTTACGCAGAAGCAATTTATCAATTGGCTTGTAAAAAATAAGGGAAGAGGGATTAGATATGGATTTGATATTGCATAATGGTGAGTTTATTCGTGAAGAGGATTTGGTGATTTCGAAAGAAGATCGTGGCTATCAGTTTGGAGACGGTATTTACGAGGTCATTCGTGTTTATGACGGCAACTTGTTTACAGCAAAAGAACATATTGACCGTTTCTATGAAAGTGCTGATAAAATCAAAATTGTTATTCCCTATCCAAAAGATGTTTTTCATAAAATGATGTATGATTTTGTGGAATTGAACATGATTGATAACGGTCAGGTATACGTTCAAGTTACGCGCGGCGCTGCAGAACGACAGCATCAATTCCCAACACAAGCAAATCCTGTGATTACCGGCAATACGAAATCAGTAGAGCGTCCAGTTGGGAGTTTAGAGTCTGGAGTAACGGCGAAGTTTATCGAAGATATTCGTTGGTTGCGTTGTGACATTAAAAGCTTGAACCTGCTCGGCAATGTACTAGCGAAACAAGAAGCTTATGAAGAAGGATATTTTGAAGCGATTTTGCACCGTGGTGAAACCGTGACAGAAGGCTGTTCATCGAATATGTATGGCATTAAAAACGGCATCCTTTATACCCATCCTGCTAACAACCTTATTTTAAATGGCATTACGAGACGTGTAATTCTTGAATTATGCGAAGAGTTGGAAATTCCAGTAGAAGAAACACCTTTCACAAAAGCTCAAGCACTTGAAATGGACGAATTTATCATGTCTTCAACGACCACTGAAGTAATGCCAGTTGTCGCAATTGGTGATAAAAAAATCGGTCAAGGTGTTCCTGGAGAATTGACGCGTAAATTACAGGCGGCTTTTGAAGCGCGCATTGGAGTCGGCGTAAAATCGTAATCCATCATTTATCAGAAGAAAAGTGATTGGCTCAAGCCAATCACTATTTTTTTGTACCCGTGCACATGGTAAACTGAAGCGAGGTGACGTTAAATGAAACCACATTACTTTATTGGCATAAAAATTCCACAGAACATTGCAGAGAACTTAGTTGCAGAACGAGACAGTTGGAAGTTGAAAAGTCATAAAAGGCAAACCCCAGCTCAAGATATGCATATTACCTTACTGTTTATTGGCGAAGATGTGAATGGCGAAATAGGTCAAATTGAAAAACTACTAGCCAGAACCAATCAGCAGCCATTTAAACTAACAGTGAATGGCATTAAGACTTTCGGTAACCCGGTAACTCCACGTATAATTTATGCCTCTCTTGAAAGTTGTGAAGAATTAAATGTGCTTCAGCGACAAATTGTCCATGCTTTGGATTCACTACAGGTGAGTCCAAACCTGAAAGAATTCGTGCCGCATATCACATTGGCTAGTAAATGGGCAGGAGGCGTGCCTGCAGAACCACAATTTTCAATTGATCAGATGCAATTTGAAGTGACGGAGTTTTCACTGTTCCGAATTGCAATGAAAGAAATACCACGTTATCAAAAGATCTTCGATTATCGGCTTTAAAGACACATCTAATACATCCGAAGGCGAGTGTTTATGAAAATAGTATTTATTATTAATCCTGCAGCTGGGAATGGTCGAGCCTTGAAAAGATGGCGCCGCTTTGAGAAAACAATTCAGTTTCCATTCGAACAAGTCGTCACTACATATTCTGGACACGCCTTAGCTATTGCTGCAAACTACCGGGAAAGTAAACAAGTTGCTCTCTTAATCGGCTTTGGTGGAGATGGTACGCTGCGTGAAATTATTGCAGGTGCAGCAGGATCTGAAAAATTGATTGTTGGTTCAATAGCAGCAGGATCAGGCAATGATTTTGGACGTGCTTACGGCACTTTTACAGATGCGCAGGCAATTGAACAATTTCTTCACAAGCCGTTACCCAAACGGCAAGACCTTGGTGAATTCACTAACGGCAAAGCTTTTCAGTTTGTTAGCAGTTCAGGTATCGGCTTTGATGCAGAAATATCCATTTCGGTTAACCGGTCACCTCTTAAGAAAAAACTAAACCAACTGGGTCTAGGGAAATTAGTTTACGTTGTCTATGTCATCCGGACTTTATTGAAATTCGAGAAGTTTACGTTGTCTGTAAAATGCGACGGTAATCTAGTTACTTACAAAGACGTTTGGTTAGCGACTGTCAACAACCAACCTTATTTTGGTGGGGGCATGAAAATCTCGCCTTCCTCAAAAACGGACGATGGTTTACTTGAATTGACGGTCGTTCACAAAATTTCCCGTTTGAAACTATTGCTGGTTTTTGGTACGGTATTCAGCGGAGCACATACACGTTTCAAAGAAGTTACTCAAATGAGCAGCACAGAATTTTGGCTCTCGACCGAAAAGCCAGTATGCCGTCATGTAGATGGAGATGATGCTGGCATGAGCCCAGCAAACGATTTAGTCAGCTACACAGTAAGTCAAACCGATTGGCAATCAATAAAATTAACCGACTATATAAGTTGAATTAAAAGGAGTTTTAAGTCAATAACAGTTGCCGATGACAAAGTACGCTTCGTGATGCAGGTACTGGTTTGCGACAGGTTAGAATTACTAGCTCAGCTTATATAAATAGAAAGAGGATGAAACATGAGATCACGTTTTAAACCATGGGCAGCAGATTTGCTCGATAATCACCCGGAGATTGTTATACCAGATCCAGAACAACAAAAAGGCAAGTGGAACGAAGTTTTTGGCAATAATCAGCCGCTTCATATCGAAGCAGGGACCGGTAAAGGCCGCTTTATTATTGGAATGGCAAAAGCAAATCCAGACATCAACTACATCGGCATCGAACTGTTTGATAGTGTCATCGTCACAGCTCTTGAGACAGTTCTTGAACAAGAAAACGGCGTTCCAAACTTACGGCTTTTAAAAGTTAATGCAAAAAAAATTGCTGATTATTTCGAAAAAGGTGAAGTGGACAGACTCTACTTAAATTTTTCGGATCCGTGGCCAAAAACACGTCACGCAAAACGCCGGTTGACACATGAATCATTTCTTAAATTATATGAAGCCGTATTACCTAAAAAAGGCGAAATTCACTTTAAGACTGACAATAGAAAACTGTTCGAATATTCACTCACGAGTATTTCTGAATATGGTATGTTATTAAAAGAGGTGTCATTGGATCTTCATGACAATGAGCCTGAATGGAACATCATGACCGAGTACGAAGAAAAATTCTCGAAAAAAGGCCAACCAATTTACCGAATGGAAGCACAGTTTTCAGGTAGTTGATCATAATAGGGGGGATAAGGGAATGCAGACATTTCAATTTCACGAGATGAACTTAACTTGGCTTGATGGGGGCACGACTTTTTTGGACGGCGGTACGATGTTTGGGGTAGTACCAAAAGTCATTTGGTCAAAACGTTATCCAACCAATGAAAAAAATCAAATTGAATTACCAACACATCCTATACTTGTCCAGTTTGAAGGTCATAATATACTAATCGACAGCGGTCTTGGTGATGGCAAATTGACAGAGCGTCAGTTGCGGAACCTAGGTGTTTCTGAGCAGTCGCGAGTAGAAGAAGATTTGGCGGAGCTTGGGCTAGCACCTGAAGATATTGATACCGTCTTAATGACTCATCTTCACGGCGATCATGCAGCGGGGTTAACGAAATGGCAAGGCGAAGAGCTGGTGTCTACTTTTCCAAATGCTAAAATCCATGTATCAGCAGTAGAATGGAATGAAATGCAACATCCGAATATCCGCTCACGAAACACTTACTGGAAAGAAAATTGGCAACCTATTGTCGATCAAGTCGAAACTTTTGAAGGTGAAAAAACCTTGTTTGATGCTATCACGCTCATTCATACCGGAGGTCATTCAGATGGCCATAGTGTCATCAAAATGACTAGTGGCCATGAAACAATTTTGCATATGGCCGACATCATGCCAACTCACGCGCATCAAAATCCATTATGGGTGTTAGCTTTTGATGATTACCCGATGGATTCAATTTACGCAAAAGAAAAGCTGATGAAAGAAGCATTGGAAAACGGCTATTATTTTAGTTTTTATCACGATGCGTATTACCGCATTCTGAAGTGGAGTACAGACGGCAAAGAAATTGTCGAAGCACTAGAGCGGAAAGAAAAAAATCTATAAAAAAAGGAGCCTATGGGCTCCTTTTTTTATACTTGTTTTACTTCGATCACTGCACCGGTAAAAGCATCAGCTAAAAATTCGAATTGTTGAAGTTCATCTTCTTTATGGCGAGTAATACCGCCTTTATAGACTTCGGTTGTTAATGCATGCTGCTTATAAGGCTCGGTTTTCATAAAAATCCAAGAACCATCAATAGGGCCTTCTTCTTTAAATGCAGATTTAACTTCTTTTAATACGTCATCTGCTGGATATAGCTTTTCTGTACGATTATAGACTTCTTTTGCTAAATACGAAGCTGCGATGCCTGTAGCAAATCCAATAAGTAAATCACGATTTTTCACTAAAATCCCTCCTCTGCTTAGTGGATAAATTGTACCATAAATATTTTGAAGGACGAAATGAAAGCTTGAAAGTCTAGTTATTTTAAAAAAGAGAGTATAAAACTGGAAATTATCTGATAAAAGCACTAAACTTGATAAAGGTAAATGAATTAGGGGGAATTTTAATATGCATACTGAAACTCTTGAAATGTTTAAAATCTTAACCGAACTACCAGGAGCACCAGGAAATGAACACGCTGTCCGTAAATTTATGCGACAAGAGCTGGGGAAATACGCTGACCGCTTGCTTCAAGACAATTTAGGAAGCGTTTTCGGCGTTAAAGATGGTCAAGAAGACGGCCCGCGTATTATGGTTGCTGGCCATATGGATGAAGTGGGATTCATGGTCACCCAAATTACCGATAATGGCATGATTCGTTTTCAGCCTTTAGGTGGCTGGTGGAACCAAGTGATGCTAGCTACGCGTGTAGACATTATGGCAGGCGACACGGTAATTCCAGGTGTGATCGGCTCTATTCCTCCACACTTATTAAGCGAAGAACTTCGCAGTAAGCCAATGGACATTAAGAACATGTTGATTGATATTGGTGCCGATGATAAACAAGATGCACTGGCACTTGGCATCCAACCTGGGCAACAAATTGTGCCATTCAGCCCATTTACTCCAATGGCTAATGATAAGAAAATTATGGCGAAAGCATGGGATAATCGTTATGGCTGTGGCTTAGCGATTGAACTTTTAAAAGAACTAAAAGATGAAAAACTACCGAACCAATTGTTCTCAGGCGCTACAGTGATGGAAGAAGTTGGTTTGCGAGGAGCACAGACAGCAGCAACGATGATCAAACCAGATTTATTTTTTGCACTAGATGCCAGTCCGGCCAATGATGCAACAGGCGATAAAAATGAGTTTGGCCAGCTTGGTCAAGGAACATTATTACGTATTCTAGACAAGAGCATGGTCACTCATCGTGGTATGCGTGAATTTATATTGGATACAGCCGAAACACATAATATTCCGTATCAATATTTTGTTTCACAAGGTGGAACAGATGCAGGACGAGTACATACAGCCAATGAAGGAATTCCAAGCTCAGTAATTGGAATTTGCTCTCGCTACATTCATACTTCAGCGTCAATCATTCACACAGACGATTATGCAGCAGCTAAAGAGTTATTAGTGAAGCTTATAAAAGCGACAGATCGAACAACGCTTGAAACCATCCAAAAAAATGTCTAAAAAGTGCCTGCAGGGCTCTTTTTTTGAAGGGAATACTATTGATGAGAAAAAATCGTGTAGCAATTGCATCAAAAAATTCTGCGAAAATTACGGCAGTGTCAAATGTATTTAAAAACCTAGAATGGGCTGTTGATTTATCCGCTGTAGATGCTGAATCGGAAGTTTCAGCACAGCCTTTTTCTCAGCAAGAAACGCGTCAAGGAGCAGTTAACAGAGCCAAAAATGCATTAGGAGATCAAGATTTCGCTATCGGGCTAGAAGGCGGAGTATATGAAGTTGAAGAGATTTTATACTTATGCAATTGGGGGGCGTTAGCAACTCAAGACGGACGTTTGATTACAGCAGCGGGTGCTCAAATTCCACTACCAGAGGAAATTGCAGCAGGTCTTCGTTCGGGTACTGAACTTGGTACAATCATGGATGACTACGCCAACGAAAGTGGAATCCGTCATCATAAAGGAGCCATTGGTATTTTAACGGATGGTCTTGTTAATCGAGGAGAAATGTTCGGTCACGTTGTTAAATTATTAATTGGGCAGTATCAGAGAGACGGCGATTAAGTTGCATGTCTTTGAAAACACCTTTAAAATAAATAGCAGTAATGTCAGGGGGAATGTGCGTGCCTCGATATAGACGGGTTTTTATGCTGGCTGTGCTGCTAGGCCTATTGTCTGGCTGTGCGGTAGCGCCGGAAGAACAGGTTTTACAGGGAGTATCGAACGCACGTGATGCGTTTCAGGCAAAGCCGGAAAATCCCAATGAAATGGTTGGGCAAGTCGATTTGTTTGTGCCAAATGATTACGTTATTGAAGAAACAGCGGATGAATTCAATCGCTTAATCACAAATGGCAAAAACTCTTTTGCTTTAGTCATTAATCCGAACGAAAAAGCTACAAGTACTTTCTTCTATGATTTGCAAAAAGTTGATTCGGATCAGCAATGGCTGGTAGATGAGACGTTTCAGCAAAACGGTCGTTTCGGATTTACAACAGTTAAAGAAGTTGCGGAAAATCAGTTAGAACTAGTTGTTAGTGCGGGTGGAGTGAGCTTGACGACGACTACAAACGAAAACGAACTTCCAAAAAATATGGACTGGATGATGAAAACTGTACGCTCAATCGCGAAGAATGAATAGGGGATTACTCAAATGAGAAGCTTGCAATCTACGGATGAATTTCACGAATTAACGAAGCAAAAAAAGGTTGTTTTTATGTTCACTGCAGCATGGTGTCCAGATTGCCGTGTAATTGATCCAATCATGCCTGATATCGAAAAGAAGTTTTCAGCTTATACGTTTATATCAGTGGATCGCGACCAGTTTATCGATTTGTGTATTGAGCAAGATATTTATGGCATTCCTAGTTTTCTTGGTTTTGCAAATGGACAGGAAACGGGACGCTTTGTTAGCAAAGACCGTAAAACACAGGCAGAAATCGAAGAGTTTGTTTCGAATTTGTCGCAATAACAACAAAAACGGTTCGCCTATACTTGGCTGAACCGTTTATTTATGAAAGTGAGGCCAACCAACGATGAAATCTACTGAACTTTTTAATATATTAAGAGAGCGTATGCCAAGCCGCCAACTAGAATGGCGCTTTGACCGCGAACAAGATGTTGTCAACATTCAACACAAAGAACTCGGTAAAGGCATGAGTATTTCCTTGCCGCAAGTAATCAACCGATTCGAAGCAAAAGGTGATGCCGCGATTCAAGAAATCGTTTATACCATTACAGAAACTTTTGAAGCGATGGAAAAAGAAGCGAAAGGAGAAATGAAATCGACCGAACATATTTTTCCGGTTATTCGCTCAACTTCTTTCCCAACTGAATCTAACGAGGGCCATAAATTTATCACAGCTGAACATACTGCAGAAACACGCGTTTATTTTGCTTTAGATGCTGGTACTACCTATCGCTTAATTGATGAAAATGTGGTAAATTCATTAAGTCTCACAGAAGAGCAAATTAAGGAAATTGCGAAATTTCAAGTGAAGAAACTAAAAACTGCTGTGAAAGAAGACCATGTTGCTGGCAATATCTTTTATTTTCTTAACGAAAACGATGGTTATGACGCTTCAAGAATTTTGAACGAATCGTTTTTAAAAGAAATGAAAGCTAAAATTACAGGGGATATGACCGTATCTGTACCTCATCAAGATGTATTGATTATAGGCGATATCCGAAATGAAACGGGATACGACGTGCTCGCGCAAATGGCTATGCATTTCTTTACGAATGGCAAAGTGCCGATCACTTCCTTATCGTTCATTTATGAAAATGACGAATTAGAGCCGATTTTCATTATGGCAAAAAATAGACCAAACGAGGAGAACGATAAAAAATGAATGTATTTTATAACAACGAAGGAATTGGCGATGTGTTGCTCGTTCAACTGCAAACAGAAACTCCAGAAAAAATTAACCCAGAACAATTTGGGGATATCACATTGATCAAAGATGCAACGGGAACGATTGCTGGATTTAATGTATTCAACGCTTCAAGCTATGCAGAATTAGCTGAAGGCCAACAAGTAGAAGTGTCTGAAAAGCTTGTAACATCTTTGCAAAATGCACTAGCTAAAAATGGTGTTGATTTTACTCTTGAAGTCGATTTTTCACCAAAATTTGTTATTGGATTTGTAGAAGCTAAAGAAAAGCACCCGAATGCTGACAAATTGAATGTTTGCCAAGTAGTTGTTGGAGACGAGCAATTACAGATTGTCTGTGGTGCTCCAAACGTTGAGCAAGGACAAAAAGTTGTTGTGGCAAAAGTAGGAGCTGTAATGCCTTCAGGAATGATCATTCGTGATGCAGAACTTCGGGGAGTGGCATCGTCTGGAATGATTTGTTCGGCAAAAGAGCTAGCTTTACCAGATGCACCAGATGAAAAAGGAATTCTTGTCTTGTCTGATGATGCAGAAATCGGTTCAGCTTTCAAAGTAAAGGCGTGATGCAGAATGAGCTGGATTAAAAATGTATGGAATCGCATGTTCACAGATGACACCGAGGAGTTCGAAGAAGAAGAAATTATCTCTGAAACGCCCCCGACTGTAAAAAAAGAAAAAGCACCTTTTCGCTTTCCACTTATTCCAGATGAAGAAAAAGAGGGTTTTATTCACGATGTAAAACGCGCAGCACCGCGTCAAGAAAAGCCGTTTTTCAATGAACGTGAAAGAGAAACATCTCGAAAAGAGCCTGTATTTCCCATAGAAAAAAAAGTGATGGGGCCAAAAGAGGCACCAATCCGTCAATCGACAATTGCCAATCGGAAAAATGCCGAATTGCCGGTCAATAAGACGCGCCGGTTTGAACCAACTCGTATCGCTTCACCGATTCACGGCTTTAATACGGCTCGACCTGCACCTACTCAAAAGTTAGGAGAGGACAGAGAAGAAAAGATAAGCCGTCAGTTGCTAGATGAAGCTATAGAAGAAAAGGCTAGAAGCGGATGGCATAAACCGAAAGCGCCAATCGAACACGAGATTGCTCCAATTTTTGAAAAAAAGGAAGAACCGATAATAGCGGTTGCCAAAGCTGTTGAAACTACAGAATCAATCGAAGAGTCTGTAGTAATCAATGTTTCCGAAGAAGAGCCAGCTGAAGTTTCTATTGTAGAAGAGAAGCAAGATGAACGGATAGTACCGCCCTTTTCACCGATAAAAACGGCACCAGTAGCAGCTGCTACGGAGGAAAACAATGAATTAGAAACAATATCAGAGCCTACGATCGAGTTGTCCGCAGTAACAGAGCTGAAAATTGACGAAGAGCAGTCCGAATCAGCAATGGCTAGAGAGTTACCGGCACAGGAACAACAGCCATCAACTGAAGCAATGTCAACACCTGCGCCAAAACGCGAAAAAACCGTGCCATTTAATGTGCTAATGCTTAAATCAGACAAAGAACTGTTAAAAAACAAAACTAAACCATTGTCAGATGTTCCACCGCATGATGAGCAACTAGTAACAACGCCACTATCGGAAAAAAAAACGGTAAATTTAGTTGATCAGCCTTCACATGCCTTCAATTCAGTATCAGAAGCTGAATCTCAAGCTTATCAGCTGCCACTCTTAGAATATTTGATGGCTCCTGAAAACGATCGTAAAGATGATGTTTGGATGGATGAGCAAGGCATACGGTTAATCGAAGCATTGTCTCATTTTCAGATTAAAGCTGAAATTTTAAGTATCGTCCAAGGTCCAGCTGTAACGCAGTTCGAGTTGAAAGTTGCACAAGGCATAAAAGTTAGCAAAATTCGCAATTTAGCGGATGATTTAAAATTGGCGTTAGCAGCTAGAGATATTCGAATTCAAGCGCCAATTCCTGGGAAAAGTTCCATTGGAATTGAAATTCCGAATCGCACAAGTCGTGCTGTACGGATTTCTGAAATTATCGGTAGTGCTATTTTTGAAGAGTCGGATTCTCCACTCGAAGCGGCTCTTGGGCTGGACTTGACTGGCAAGCCGGTCACGCTTGATTTACGTAAA
The DNA here is from genome assembly GCF_001465835.2 of Planococcus kocurii. NCBI lineage: Bacteria > Bacillati > Bacillota > Bacilli > Caryophanales > Caryophanaceae > Planococcus > Planococcus kocurii. The sequence continues at coordinate 489,979 of NZ_CP013661.2, read as the reverse complement.
ATGCCTCATGGCTTAATTGCGGGTGCTACAGGTTCTGGGAAATCGGTGTGCATCAATTCGTTGCTGGTCAGCTTGTTATATAAATCATCACCAAGAGACTTGAAGCTGTTGCTAATCGATCCGAAAATGGTCGAGCTGGCACCGTATAATCATATACCGCATCTAGTCAGTCCCGTTATTACTGATGTCAAAGCGGCAACTGCATCATTAAAATGGGCAGTTGAAGAAATGGAACGACGCTATCAATTGTTCGCACATAGTGGTGTGCGTGATATTAGTCGCTACAATAAATTAGTGAAAGAAAAAGGAGATTACGTGCAGCATTTGCCGTATATCTTAATTGTGATTGATGAATTAGCCGATTTAATGATGATGTCTCCTTCAGATGTCGAAGATTCTATTTGTCGGATTGCACAAAAAGCTCGCGCTTGCGGTATCCATTTAGTGATTGCGACTCAACGTCCGTCTGTAGATGTGATTACAGGATTGATCAAATCCAATATTCCGACACGTATTGCGTTTTCGGTTTCATCGCAAGTAGATAGTCGCACGATACTGGATTCTCAAGGTGCAGAGCGTCTTCTTGGACGAGGAGACATGTTGTATCTTGGAAACGGAATGTCGGCTCCAAATCGTTTACAAGGGACGTTTGTTACCGATGACGAAATTGAAAAAGTCATTGAGCATGTCAGATTGCAAGGCAAGCCTGAATACTTTTTTAGAGAAGAAGAATTGATCAAGCGAAGTGAGTCTCCTGCTGAACAGGATGACCTGTTTGAAGAGGCTTGTCGATTCATCATGACACAAGGAAGTGCATCCACATCGCTGTTGCAGAGGAAGTTCCATATTGGCTATAATCGAGCTGCGCGGTTAATGGATTTAATCGAAAAACATGGTTTTATTTCAGAGCAGAATGGGAGCAAAGCTCGGTCAGTGTTAATTACAGAAAACGATATTGAAGAAGTATTTCGGTAAAAGCTAGTCGTCTGTGGATTTTCTACAGACGACTTCAGTTTTCCTTTAATACGAGAAAGAAACGCTAAGTAGAAAAATCTACAAGCTAGCCACATAAAAAAGAATGCAGTAAATAATGAGGCATTTTAAAGAAAGACAAATTTATGATATAATACTGTACTTGTGCTTATCTTTATCAGCTATAAAGTTCGCTTAGCGACTTATATAGACTAATTTTCAACTCCCACAGGAGGTTCATTTATGACAGTTTTACATTTTACCGGAATCAAAGGTTCTGGTATGAGTCCACTTGCCCAAATCATGCATGATATGGGAGAACACGTACAAGGCTCGGATATTGAGCAACATTTTTTTACAGAAGATCGATTACGCGAAAGAGGCATTACCATTTTGCCGTTTGATGCAAACAATATAGAAAAAGAGATGACCATTATTGCAGGAAATGCATTTGGTGATGATCATCCTGAGTTGGTTCAAGCACGTGAATTAGGTGCTACGATTATTCGGTATCATCAGTTCCTAGGGGATTTGATGCGCCAATACGTATCAGTTGCCATTACAGGAGCGCATGGTAAAACATCGACGACAGGCTTAATGGCGCATGTCTTAGCTGGCTATAAACCTGTGTCGTATTTAATAGGAGACGGAACAGGCGTCGGACAAGAAGATTCTCATTTCTTCGTCGCAGAAGCTTGCGAATACCGTCGACATTTTTTGGCTTATCACCCAGATTACGCAATTATGACCAATATCGATTTCGATCATCCCGATTATTTTACGGGAATTGATGATGTCTTTAAGGCATTTGAAGAAATGGCGCAGCAAGTGAAGAAATGCATCATTGCTTGTGGTGATGATGAATACTTGCAACGGATTCAAGCACCAATCCCTGTCGTTTACTACGGCTTTGGGGAAGAAAATGACTTCCAAGCGAGAAATGTTACGAAAACCGTTGAGGGTACTACTTTTGATGTCGTGATTCGTAATGAGTTTTTTCATACATTTACGCTACCGATGTTTGGAGATCATGCGATCTTAAATGCGTTAGCAGTTATTTCGCTTTGCCATTATGAAAACATTCCTGCAGATATCATTCAGCAGCAATTTGAAGATTTTGAAGGAGTAAAGCGTAGATTCACACAATCAGCAATTGGTGATCGAATTTTAATCGATGACTATGCGCATCATCCGACAGAAATCCGGGCAACTTTACAATCCGCTCGCCAAAAATATCCGGAGCGTGAACTTATCGCTATTTTCCAGCCACATACATTTACGCGGACACAAACTTTCTTACAAGAGTTCGCTGATTGCCTGGCTGAAGCAGATCAGGTTTATCTTTGTGACATCTTTGGTTCTGCACGCGAAAAAGTAGGGACGCTTAAAATTCAAGATTTAGCTGAGAAAATCGAAGGCAGTCATTTGCTACAGTTAGAAGAGGTAGACTTACTAGCCAAGCATGGTAACGCAGTTTATTTGTTCATGGGTGCGGGAGACGTCACTAAATTCCAAGAAGCATTCGAAAATGGATTGAATACAGGAAAAACAGTTTAACTTTCGAGTTAAACTGTTTTTTCATGCAGGAACGAAACTATTTTTGTCGAATAATAATAAAGACGGTGTTTAATCCAAACTCTTCAAGGGTAGAAAAGGATATAACATAATTCGTTTAAAAGGAGGAAATAGAATGGATTGGCAAATTTTGCTTTACATTGCCGCGATCGTGGCCGCTATTGGATTCTTAGTTCTATGCATAGCGTTGGCAATGACATTAAATTCGTTGAAAAACACATTAAAAGAAGTTTCAGGTACCGTAGCCGGTCTTGAAAATCAATTGCAGGGGGTAACGTTGGAAACAACAAACCTATTGCATAAAACAAATGAACTAGCTGAAGACATTCAAGTGAAATCAGAAAAATTAAACGGTGTCGTAGATGCAGTAAAAGGTGTCGGCAACTCAGTTACTGATTTAAACTCTACTGTCCGTCGCATTACGTCAAGCGTTGGAGTGCATGTAGAACAAAATGAAGATAAGATTGCTCAAGTTGTTCAATGGGGCAACGTGGCTATGGGAATCCGTGATAAGTGGAACGAGCGTAAAATCTACGAAGCTCGTGCGAATGCTGCTTCGGTACCTGTACCTGGACAAAAAAAATTACCTCATAACGAACAATATTAAAATTGCTTTTATCATAAATTAAATGGAGGGAATATCAATGAGTAAAAACAAAAACTTTTATAATCAATCTGATGCGAACGATTCACAGTATAATAAGGATTACTATACGCAAGGTGGCCAGTACAGCCAAAATAGTGGCAGAAGCTATCAGCAGAGCGACTATGTACCTCAGTCATACGGAGCTTCAAACCGTTACGACGATCTTTACGACTATGAAGAATCAGATGGAGGTTCAAGTTTCTTGGTTGGTATTTTGGTTGGGGGAGTTATCGGAGCTGCAGCTGCGTTATTTCTTGCTCCTAAATCAGGAAAAGAATTCCAAGCTGATCTTAAAACTCAAGCAACTACATTAAAAGAAAAAGCCTCTCAGCAGACAGACTTTAATGACGATGGTTCAGGTGGATTCGCAAAACAGCTAAAAGAACAATCAACAAAAGTAGTTGATAAAGTAAAAAATATGAAGGCTGGTAATTCACCGATGGACGATGGAACCGCTTCATCAGAAGGCGAAGAGTCGATTGACATTCATTCGACAATTCAAAATTCATCTGCCGACTTTGATGCGTTCACTTCCACAGCCAACGCTTTAAAAGAAGCGGTTGAAGAAGTAAAAGAAGAAAAAAAATCAAGCTCGTCAAATTCTGCCAACACAGGCAGCAACATGAACAGCAACACAGCAAGTGCGAGCAAGGGTCCAAATACGACCAGCAGCAACAACAACAGCAATAAATCATCAAATCCAACGACTAATTACGATAAAAAGAATTAATCTAGGAGCGATTTAGATGGAAAACTTAGTGCATGTAGACGATTTAGACAGTCTAAAACAAGCAGTAGGGCATAATCAGCATTACTGGCTCTTCAAACACAGTAGTACGTGCCCAGTGTCTGCTAAAGCGTGGAATGAGTATAATGAGTACAGCTCGTTGCACCCGAATCAACTCTTTTTGTATTTAGTCGTTCAGGAAAATCGTGAACTTTCTAAAGCTATCGAAGAGATTACGGGAGTTACGCATGAGTCGCCACAATTGTTTCATTTTACAAGTCAAAAAATGGACTGGCACGCTTCACACGATAAAATTAAAAGTGATTCCATGAAAGAATTTATTTTTTAAAACAAAGCCGAAGCCTAGTCGCTTCGGCTTTATTGCGTGAAAATACTTTAGCGCGTTGAATCGCTAAAACATTTTCCGTGACTTTATTGAATAGTTTGCTTATAATAGTCCTATCATGTTAATATGAGTCACCTGATAAAGGTTATTCGCGAAAGGGGAAGTTATAGAATGAGTAATTTAGATTTAGAGCAACTAAGAGAAAAAGTGGACGCAGTCAACCTGCAGATTCTATCTCTGATTAATGAGAGAGCTTCCGTAATTCAGGAAATCGGTAAACTAAAAGAGAAACAAGGAGTTAACCGTTACGATCCGTTGCGTGAACGTCATATGTTGAATCTGTTAAAAGAAAATAATGCTGGACCATTAGATCAGAAAACAGTTGATCATATCTTTAAAGAAATTTTCAAATCAGCACTGGATATGCAAGAAGAAGATATCCGCAAAGCTTTACTTGTTTCACGTAAGAAAAAAGCTGAAGATACGATTATCAACATTAACGGCGAACTAGTAGGCTCTGGAGATCCATCATTCATCTTTGGCCCATGTGCAGTTGAATCTCAAGACCAAGTGATGAAAGTTGCTGAAGCTATCGGAGCGAAAGGCTTGAAAATGATTCGTGGTGGAGCTTACAAACCACGTACATCACCTTATGATTTCCAAGGACTTGGCTTAGAAGGATTGAAAATGTTGAAAAAAGCAGCTGATCAGCATAATTTGGCTGTGGTTTCAGAAATCGTAACACCTGGACATTTAGAATCGGCTCTTGACTATGTAGACGTTGTTCAAGTAGGCGCTCGTAATATGCAAAACTTCGAATTATTAAAAGCGGTAGGCCAGATCAACAAACCTGTTCTTTTAAAGCGCGGCATGTCAGCAACTGTGGATGAATTTATCCATGCAGCTGAATACATTATTGCTTCAGGAAATGAAAACATCATTTTATGTGAACGTGGAATTCGCACATACGAAAAAGCGACACGTAACACATTAGATATCTCGGCTGTGCCCATCTTAAAACAAGAAACGCATCTTCCGGTATTTGTAGACGTAACTCACTCAACAGGTCGTCGTGACTTATTGCTTCCAGCTGCTAAAGCGGCTATCGCAATTGGAGCGGATGGCGTAATGGCTGAAGTTCATCCAGATCCAGCAGTAGCATTATCTGATGCTCAACAGCAAATGGATTTAGGTCAATTTGATGAATACTACGATGCATTAATGAAATTCATGAAACAGTACGAAATGAAAGTATAAACATGAAAAGCCGGAGTTTCTTCGGCTTTTCTTTTTTTTAGTTGATATTGTTGAAGTTTTTGTCGTATGATTATAGAAAGACTGGAAAAGGAGGGTGCACAATGACCGTTACGATATATGATGTGGCAAGAGAGGCGAACGTTTCTATGGCTACTGTGTCACGTGTAGTAAATGCTAATCAAAACGTCAAACCTGCCACAAGGAAGAAAGTATTAAAAGTGATAGAAGAATTAGGCTATCGTCCAAATGCTGTGGCTCGTGGACTTGCAAGTAAAAAAACAACGACGGTCGGCGTCATTATACCCGATATTTCCAATAGCATGTACGCTGAACTAGCCCGTGGAATTGAAGATATCGCGACAATGTACCGTTACAATATTATTTTATCCAACTCAGATCAGAACGAAAATAAGGAACTTCAGCTATTGGAAACAATGCTCGGAAAACAAGTAGATGGAATTGTTTTCATGAGTGATGTCATCTCACCTGAACTTCTCAAAGAAATGGAGCGTTCTCCAACTCCAATCGTCCTGGCTGGTTCAATTGATGAATCAGCAGCAATTGCTTCGGTTAATATTGATTATTATGGTGCTGCCTACGAAGTTGTTAAGAAGTTCATTGATAATGGTCATAAGAAAATTGCGCTTATTTCAGGGCCAATGACTTCGATGATTAACAAGGAATATAAGTTAAAAGCTTATAAAGAAGCATTAGCAGATGCAGGGATTGCTTACGATGAAAAACTGGTCGTTGAATGCAACAACTCTTATGATGAGGGCATTGAGGCTGTCAAAATTTTAGCGACTGCCGAGCCGACTGCCTATTTTGTAGGGAACGACGAAATGTCAATCGGAGTCATTCATGGATTAGAAGAGCAAGGCCGAAAGATTCCAAGGGATGCAGAAGTTATTAGCTACGAAAATTCCAAACTGTCACGTATGGCACGTCCAACGTTAACAGCAGTCGCTTTCCCGCTTTACGACATTGGAGCGGTATCAATGCGTTTGTTAACAAAATATATGAACAACGAAGAAATCGAAGAACAGCAAGTTATTCTCCCATACCGAATTGAAGAAAGACAATCGACTAAAAACGATTAAGTTTTTAAAACTTCATTGCTATAAACAAACAAAACCCTTGTGCGGATCAAATGATCTGCACAAGGGTTTTGTTGTTCAGTAGGGGAAACGAATACCTCATCATTTGTTACGAATCATATACAAAGCCTTATTCAACATCTGCAGATTCTTGTCGGTAATCTCTGCTTTACGTGGTATGGCTTTGTACAAGTTCGGTGGATCTTCCCACGTATCGATCAACTTAACTGGCGACTCTGGCTGCCATTTCGCGGTCCACGACTCGGGTAATTTCCCAGAAGGTATAGGAAAATTATTCATTTCCATCCAAACTAACGACCAAGCACGTGGAACTACACGCCAAATATCATAGCCGCCACCACCAACAGCTATCCAGCGGCCTTCACAATACTCATGAGCGAGTTCGTGAGCAATCCGGGGTATTTCCTTGTAAATATTCATCGTGCCGTATAAGTGGGTCAGAGGGTCCAAATAATGGGCATCTGCCCCATTCTGTGTCAAGATGACATCCGGTTTAAAAAAATCAATGATTTCTTTCATGGACGTCCGGTAAACTTCGAGAAAAGACTCGTCTTCAGTAAAAGCATCGATTGGAAAATTGAAAGAAGTACCATAACCTTGACCACTGCCGCGTTCATTAATATTACCTGTTCCTGGAAACAGGTAACGTCCTGTTTCATGAATAGAGACTGTACAGACATCAGGGTCGTCGTAAAAACTCCATTGCACACCGTCGCCATGGTGAGCATCGGTATCAATGTAGAGCACCCGTGCATTGTATTTACTTTTTAGGTAATTGATAGCAACCGAGCTGTCATTGTAAATGCAAAACCCGGATGCTTTACCTCGAAAACCGTGATGCAAACCGCCGCCTAGATTTAATGCATGCTGTGCTTTTCCTTCCATGACATAATCCACAGCGGTTAGCGTCCCACCTACTAGACGTGCACTCGCTTCATGCATATTTTCAAAAATGGGCGTATCGTCTGTGCCGATGCCATAACTTTCACCGGCTTCTGGTGTGATTTCACCGCGACTCGCTTTTTTGACAATATCAATATAACGTTCATCATGTGCTAGTAATAATTCTTCATCGGTTGCAATGCGAGCTGGGACAATTAAATCTTTTGGAAGCGCGTTCATTTCTCTTAATAAATCAATCGTTAAGACGAGTCTTTTCTGGTTGAATGGATGTGTTTCAGAAAATTTATACCCCAATTGATCTTCTGAAAAGACGAATACAGCGTGTTTCATTCGTTCACTTGTGGCATACTTGGCCACAAAACGTCAAATCCGTTTTTTCGTAAATTATTGATAATTGCAAGTGGATTCATCGTCTGGACTCGGAAAACCAGAATTTTGTTGGCATTATTTTCTCTATCGGGGTAAACGAGGACGCTGAGCACATTGACATTCTGTTGATGAAATACTTTTGAAACTTCGTATAGAATTCCTGATCGGTTCTCTACGCGCACTTCGATTTGTGAACCAGGCTGGTGTGCGCCGGTTAGTTCAATAAAGGTGTACAAAAGATCTGTTTCGGTCAGAAAGCCGACAAGTTTCTGGTTGCTGACTACTGGGATACAACCAATTTTTTGCTCATAGAAAATCATGGCTACTTCTTCTGCGAAGTCGAGCGGATGTGCTGTAACCGGATTAGGTGTCATAATTTCTGTTACTTTTTTTTTGTAAGGTTCACCTTTTGGTGAGACGGTAAATCGAGAAGGAACTGCATCTTTTAAGTCACGATCGGTTACAATGCCGACTACTTTCCCGTCATCAACAATAGGTGCATGGCGAATTCGCTTGTCTTTGAATAAGTCCATAACATCTTGCACAGTTTGGTTGGACGTGAGCGTATGAACGTCCGTTTTCATAATTTCTTCCACTAACATATGAGCACCCCCTTTGTGTTAAATCAATACATATAACGGTTCATAAAACGTAACTGATCGAATTTCTGGATTGACTCGTTATCGACCCGGCTACCGATTTTGGCCATTAGGCAGTTCGCTGGGTGAGAGCTAATCTCAGGGTCATCGGTAGCATAATATTCTAGTCCACCAGCTTGCATCATTTTCTCCATAACTTTTCGGTATTCCCAAACATTCAAGCCTGTCCCTTTTAAATCCCAATGCCAATAATATTCTGTTGTAATGACAATGAAATCTTCGAAAGCATCATCCATCATTGACACTCTCAATAAGGCTTTTCCAACACCGCTACCTCTGTATTTTGGAATTACTTCAATTGCCCCAAGTTCAATCAAGTTATCCATTTTTCCTTCTGACCAACGTTCTAAAGGATCCGGATAAAGAAATGTAACATAACCGACAATCATGTTATCATCTCGAACAATAAGAATACGTCCTTCTGGCAAATCGGCAATTTCGGTAATGGCTTTGTGTTGCTGAGCGGGTGGTCTGAAGGCGACCAAGTCTTCGTGGAACTCAAGTTTGCTTATTTCTTTTCCAGGTATAGGACCTTCAATGACCAGAAGACCGTGTTCAGTTTCTAATTCCATCGAGTTGTACATTTTTTTATGTTCCATCATTTCACCGCCTGTCAGATACAATTGGTTCCATTATACATGAACGTAAGTAGATTTGGAAAAAAGCCACTGGAATATGCAGTGTTTTCTAAAGAGTTTAAATAGTTCGCAATAATTTGTGGCAATGTTGTAGAATATAAGTAATCAACTTGAAAGGGTGAACAGTATGAATGTGAAAATCTTACCAGCAAAACCAGGAATTCATCAATTACATAATTACGAAGAAATAGCTGCCAATTTTGATTGGGCTGACGTTGAAAAAGAATTTAGTTGGTATGAGACTGGTCGAGTTAACATGGCGCACGAAGCCATTGATCGTCACGCAGATTCCGACCGGAAAAACAAAGTAGCTCTTTACTACAAAGATCAAAATCGTAATGAGTCATACACGTTTTATGAAATGAAGCGTATGACAAATCGTGCAGCTAATTTGTTAAAAGAAAATTCAACATTAGCAAAAGGAGATCGCCTCTTCATTTTTATGCCTCGTTCTCCGGAGCTCTATTTCATGATGTTCGGAGCGTTAAAAATGGGGCTAATTGTCGGCCCGCTGTTTGAAGCATTTATGGAAGGCGCTATTTACGATCGACTTGACGATAGTAGAGCCAAATCAATTGTTACAACGCCAGAACTATTAGAGCGGATTCCTTATGATCGTTTGCCGGAGCTTGAAACGATTTTTCTAGTAGGGGAGAACGTTAAAGCGCAAGACGGACACGTCGATGTGTTGAAACAGTTACCGGTCAGCTCAGATACATTTGATATTGAGTGGTTAGACAAAGAAGATGGTTTGGTTCTTCACTACACATCTGGTTCTACAGGTAAACCAAAAGGTGTCTTGCATGCCCAGTATGCGATGGTCCAGCAGTACCAGACAGGGAAATGGGTGTTGGACTTTAATGAAACGGATATCTATTGGTGTACAGCGGATCCAGGCTGGGTGACAGGAACAGCTTATGGCGTGTTTTCGCCTTGGTTGAATGGCGTGACGACCGTCATTTTAGGTGGACGCTTTTCTCCAGATGGCTGGTACAAAGCCATTGAAGATTTTGGCGTAACAGTTTGGTATAGTGCACCGACAGCTTTCCGTATGTTGATGGGCGCAGGAGATGCACTAGTAAAAGAATATGATTTATCGACGCTGCGTCATGTGTTGTCTGTAGGGGAACCGTTAAACCCTGAAGTGGTCAGATGGGGAGCGGAAGTATTCGACAAACGTATTCATGATACGTGGTGGATGACTGAAACGGGAGCACAAACTATCTGTAATTATCCATCTGTCGACATTAAGCCAGGTTCAATGGGGAAACCGGTGCCGGGCATCAATGTTGCCATTGTCGATGACCAAGGCAATGTATTGCCACCTAATCAGATGGGGAACTTAGCGATTGAAAAAGGATGGCCAGCAATGATGCGTCAAATTTGGAATAATCCAGCGAAATACGATTCTTATTTCTTAAAAGATAAATGGTATGTTTCAGGGGACTCAGCTTATATGGACGAGGAAGGGTATTTCTGGTTCCAAGGTCGCGTGGATGACGTCATTATGACTTCTGGTGAGCGAGTTGGACCATTTGAAGTAGAAAGCAAATTACTGGAACATCCAGCAGTTGCTGAAGCCGGGGTGATTGGTAAGCCAGATCCGGTACGTGGCGAAATTATTAAAGCGTTTGTGGCATTAAACGATGGCTATGAGCCTTCAGAAGAATTGGTTCAAGATATTCAGCAATTTGTTAAGAAAGGGTTAGCTGCCCATTCGGCACCACGTGAAATTGAGTTTAAAGACAAACTTCCGAAAACACGAAGTGGTAAAATTATGCGCCGAGTGCTAAAGGCTTGGGAACTTAATTTGCCAACAGGTGACTTGTCTTCCATGGAAGATTAATAGCAAAAATCCCGATTCGCTAAACGAGCGAATCGGGATTTTTTAGTTACGCTGCGTCATCTTCAGCAGGCTTTTCAGGATCCGGTTTTTCAGGTTCTTCTGGTTTCTCAGGTTTTTCAGGATCCGGTTTTTCCTCAACTGGCTTTTCCGGTTTTTCTTCAGGAGGAGTTTCCTCTTCTTCAGGAGGAGTCACAACTTCTTCTTCAACCGGTGGTGTTTCTTCTTTTTCTGGTTCTTTATCTTCAGGTGGTGGAGTTGGTTTTGGTTCAGGTTTTGGTTTTGGCTTTGGTGCAGCAATGCTGACACTATTTGAAGCACCTGATTGTTTGCCTGTGATGTCTACAGCAACGACTGTATAACTTCCAGCCCCACTCGCGCTATATGAATTGCTTCTCGATTCCGAAATAGAAGCAACGCGTGAGCCGCCTTTGTAAACTCGGTATCCAACAACATCAGTTGAACCAGAATTGGTCCACGTAATGGTTTGGCCGCTAATTGCTGCTTGAACAGCTCCAGGAGCAGCGCCATCTGCTTTGAAAGTTGCACCTGCAACTACTGAAGAGAATTTTGAATTGCCAGGGAACAATTTACCAGCATCTCCGCCGAACGGAGCCATCATGCGATCAATGTATTTTTGCGATACACCAATGCCTCCACCAGAGACGAATTCGCTTGGTGTAGTTGATAAAGCTGTATAACGTTTACCATTAATTGTTGTAAAGGAACTACTTGTTAAACTATCATCTTGTCCTTTTGGAAGCATAACGTTGGCATTAAACAAATCTGAACGTACAAGACCAGCACTTTGACAAGCTCCTCCTGGTGCCAAGCCAGAAATTCCACAAAACGACTTGGTAACGACACCTTCAGGTTGTTTGAAAGTCGACTTTGCTCCAACTAGCTCTGGAACTGTTTGATAAGTGGTGTTCATTAAGCTTGCCCACAGTTGGTTGACACGAACAGAAGGCTGTAAATTCGAATTCGGGAAATTATCAAGTGAATATTTTTCGCTATCGTATCCAAGCCATAGACCCATCGTAATGTTTGGGTTATAGCCAACTAGCCAAACATCTTTTGTGTTCTGAGTAGTTCCTGTCTTCCCGGCGAAGTCGCCACTAAAACTTAGTAAACTATTCGCTCGGTTCGCGGTACCGCGATCTGTAGTAAACACATCTCTTAACATATCGGTCAAAATATAAGCAGTTTGCGGTGTATAAATTTCTTTTTCGGCAACTTTGTGTTCAAAAATGACATTGCCATCTGCATCTTCAATGCGTTGAATCATATACGGCTCAACTTTTTTACCGCCATTTGCGACAGTGGCATAACCACTCGTTAACTCTTCTACAGATCCTTCGACACCACCACCTAAAGCAGTAGCAGGATAATAGTTTGATTCCTCTTTGACTTTGGAGAAGCCGGCATTGATCAAGTAATTGATCGGCATTTGCTCTCTAATTTGACCAAACAAGCGAAGAGCTGGCAAGTTTTGAGATTGTGCTAGCGCATCACGTGCTGACATGATGCCTTGTTCGCTAGAAGGGATGAAGTTTGCAGGCGAGTAACCGTCAGCTAATTTGAATTTCACATCAACAACGGGACTTCCTGCACCAATCGTACCAAGGTCAAGAGCTGGTCCGTATACGAGTAAAGGTTTTACTGTAGAACCAATCGAACGATATGCTTGAGTTGCGTGATTCAATTCTTCAATTTCAAAATCACGTCCACCGACAAAACTTAAAATACGTCCTGTTTTGTTTTCCATCATCATGCTTCCAACTTGAACAGGAAGATCTTTCATTTTGTCTCCGCCGTCTTCACTTGGTACGGACAATGTTGTGCCGTAACGTGCATAAGCGTCTTTTGCCTTTTCGTGAGCCAAGTACAGCTCTTTGTTAATGGTTGAGTGAATTCGGTAACCATTTGAACGAACTGCCCGGTCAGCTAAAATTGCATATTCCTCGTACAGCTTATTGTTTTCTTCAAGTGATTTCGGATCTATACTGTCTTTTTCAGCAAGCACATCCATAATAATACGTGTTGCTCGTTTTTCGAGCTCATCTGTAATATACGGTTCGCTATCTCGTGAACGTGATTCGTTTTCACGAAAATCTTTAACGATGTCATAAGCAATGGCAGCATCGTATTCTTCTTGTGTGATGTACTCAGTTTCTTTCATTCGGAATAAAACGGTTTTCATCCGATCGATTCCTGGTGCTAATCCATCCGCGTCTTTCAACTGGCCAACTGAATTATAAGGTGTGTAGCGGAAAGGGGCTTTTGGTATTCCAGCGATAAAAGCAGATTGAGGCAAGCTTAATTCACTGGCTGACTTGTTAAACAGTCCATTAGCTGCAGTTTCAATTCCGGCAATGTTAGCACCTGATGAGTTTCTGCCGTACGGTATAATATTGAGATAAGCTTCCATGATTTCATCTTTTGTCATAAACTTTTCAAGACGCATAGCAAGGAGAATTTCTTTTGCTTTTCGCTCGTAAGAAACTTCGTTTGTCAAAATTTGGTTTTTAATGAGCTGTTGTGTCAGCGTCGATCCACCTGTTTGACTATCGGAGTTTGCAACATCTTGAAGTAGGCCGCGGAAGATGGCTTTTGGAACAATGCCTTCATGTTCCATAAAGTATTCATCTTCCGTTGCAAATACAGCGTCGATGGCGGTCTGTGAAATTTTATCAAGTGTTGTTTCTTTTCGTTCCAAGTCAGTCTGAATTTTTCCGATATAGACATCGTTATCAAAAAACATTTCTGACGTTTCCACATAGCTGTAAATTTCGTTTCGCATTTCATCTTCAGAACGAAGCTTTTCTTCATCAACGAGCGAAGCAAAATATCCTGCTCCAACCGATGCAGCAAAAACTCCTCCTGTCACTAAGACAATGGCCAGAATCAAGGCTAAATTCCACAGGACTCCTGATGTTATACTCATTCGCTTGAACCACTTACTTGAAGTCCATCTATCAGTTGTTTCTTCGGCTTTATGAATCCAATTTTTTATTTTATCGCGCACATGATCACCCTCCTAAAATCTTTTATAGTATATCATAAAGTTATAATTGCATCGAAGCATATTGACAATATTGAAAAATAACGTAAACTACTACTATAATTCATATTTAAAACGATGAAGGTCCCGAAGTAGAGTGTGCAATTTTGTTTAGAGAGCTGGTGGGTGGTGCAAACCGGTCAAAATGCATAGATCGAATTACAGGTCTGGAGTTTACGGAAGTGTCCCGTATGGCACATGATGAGAGGGAGACTGTGTTCTCCAAGCTGGGTGGTACCGCGCTAATTGCGTCCCTGCATGAATTTTTCATGCAGGGGCTTTTTTATGTGGTTTTTTATGGCGCTCATCTTTTTAAAAGTTAAAGGAGGAATTGGAATGGCTAACGAATTAATTCAAGATTTACAATGGCGCGGTTTGTTATACCAACAAACAGATGAAGAAGGTATGGAGAAGTTACTAAATGAACAAAAAATTTCATTATACTGCGGAGTCGATCCAACAGCAGACAGTATGCATATTGGGCATATTGTGCCGCTCCTTACATTACGCCGTTTTCAAATGCATGGCCACCAACCGATTTTATTAGTCGGTGGAGCTACAGGCATGATTGGGGATCCTTCAGGTCGCAACGAAGAGCGTCAATTGCAAACGACCGAACAAATTGACCGCAACGTCGAAGGCATCAAAGTTCAGATGGAACAAATTTTTGATTTTCAGTCTGAAAACGGAGCCAAAATGGTTAATAATCGCGATTGGATCGGTGCGATGAACGTGATCGAATTCTTACGCGATTACGGCAAACTAATTTCAGTTAACTACATGCTCGCAAAAGATTCAGTTGCGTCACGCTTAGAGACAGGAATTTCGTTTACAGAATTTGCTTACACGCTTATTCAAGCGATCGACTTTAACCATCTGTACAATGAACACAATTGTCGCATTCAAATCGGTGGTTCGGACCAATGGGGGAATATTACCTCAGGTCTTGAAATGATTCGCAAAACACATGATGAAGAATCTAAAGCATTTGGTATTACCATTCCACTGGTCACAAAAGCGGACGGTACGAAGTTTGGGAAATCAGCCGGTGGTGCAGTTTGGTTAGATCCAAAAAAGACAACACCTTACGAGTTTTACCAGTTTTGGATCAATGCAGCTGATGCAGATGTAATCAAATACTTGAAAATTTTTACATTCATTAGTCGTGAAAATATTGAGACGTTAGAAAAAACGGTTGAAACTGAAGCACATTTACGCCAAGCGCAAAAAACGCTGGCAGAAGAAATGACAAAACTGATTCACGGGGAAGCTGCACTTGCAGATGCTCAGCGTATTACCAAAGCGTTGTTCAGTGGAGACTTGAAAGCTTTGTCTTCTTCAGAGATGAAAGCCGCATTTAAAGACGTTCCTTCTGTGGAAATGTCAAAAGAAGACAAGACAATTGTGGACTTGATTGTAGAAGCCGGTATTTCTTCGTCAAAAAGACAAGCGCGTGAAGACGTTACAAATGGTGCAATTTCAGTAAATGGTGAAAAAGTAACTGACGTAGCATACATTGTTGGTGGAAAAGACCGTTTGGAAGATGCTTTTGCCATTATCCGCCGCGGCAAAAAGAAATACCATATGGTGCAATTTCAATAAAAATGAAGAAAGGACAGCCGGATTTTGGCTGTCCTTTCAACATAGCAGATTAAATTTGCTTTTCTTTAATGAAGCGAGGCAGTTCCATATCATTGAATTCATTCGGGTGAATGAGTTTTCCTAAACGGATAGCGCCTTCAATCAAGCGAGGAGAAGGTCGGCAATACAATTCTTCTTCCATTACATGAATGTGATTGATAGCGGTCATGTCATCCCAGCCGGGGCGCTTTTTAACGAGTTCCGGTTTTACTTTTGCCGTTAAAATACCGACCCAGGCAAGTAAAATATAATCAGGTTGGCGTTCGAGCACATCGGCCCAATCTGTTTGGATATTAGCAGAATCAGTGTCATCGAACAAATTTCTAGCGCCGGTAATGGCACTGATTTCTGTTAGCCAGTTGATGTTACCTGGTGTGAAAACAGGCTTTGGCCACCATTCCCAGTACAACGATGGACGAGTTGCAGCAAGTTGCCCACGTGTTTTGATGTCTTCAATGACGGCTAGGTATTCGTTATGAACAGTCGTGGCATCGAGTCCACAAGCATGCGCGACCTTTAACAGGTCTTGTCCGATTTCTTCTAATGACTGAGGATCCAAAATAAGGTGAGGGATTTTTCTCCGCACCAACTCGTCTATGTTCCTCTCCATTCCAGGAACACTCAATGACGCCAATACCAAGTCAGGTTGTAACGCTTCTAGTTCATCCATCCGAATCGACAAGTCAGGTCCTAGACGAGGCAATGTTGTAATTTCTTTAGGCCAGTCAGAATAATCATCAACCCCGACGAGTAGATGTTCGGCATCTAAAAATGCTAGTAATTCTGTATTGCTCGGGCAAATTGAAATAATTCGCATTTAGCTCCACCTCCATTTTTTCAGTTTACCATGCCTATTGATTAAATTCTTTCAATTCGGTGAAATTGATAAAACAAAAGCGTGTAAGGAGCTTGGGAAATTTGCGTAGTAATTTTTTAAAAAGAGAAAGAGTAAGGCTCCACGTTTAACTTTCAAAAAAATGGGTATTCATAGTTGAGTAGAAAAACTAAACTGCTAAACAACAATGAAATTATTAGTGAGAGCGGGGTGAGGCTATTGCCAAATGAGACAAAAAATTTTCGAACTTGTATTATGCGAGTACCTAATAGTCGATTTGCCGCAATAGCTAATAAATGTTAAAAGACCAAGATTTATATGAACACTTGAACGCAAAAACTTGGGAAATGACTGAAGACTGGTACCATTCACTGGACAAAAGTAAAGCAGGTGTTTATGGTTCGACCGATCCGGATAAAATCGCTCTATTAAAAAAACAAAATCATGAATTTCATCTTTTGTTTTGTACAATGTTTAAAGAGGGGAAGCTTAATTTTAAATCAGACTTTCAGCATTGGATAGACCTGGTTGCCACGGACGAAGCGCATCTCGACACACCTATTGTAGAAGTTATTGGTGAATTTTTTCGGACTCAACAGCAATACTTGGATGAAATTGAACGTTTTTCTTTGAATCATAAAGAGCAGGTAAGTCTTGAAAAGCTGATGGAATGGACAAAAAAAATCGTCGAAGTAATTAGTGAGGTAAGTCTTAAATTCACAGATAAAAATTCCAAGGCTGCAGAAAGACGATTGAACTCACAGCAACAAATGATTGTGGAAATGAGTGCGCCAGTTATTCTGTTGGCTAACAAGATTGGAATGCTACCATTGGTCGGCGAAATCACGCCACATCGTGCAGACATTATTTTTGAAAAAACATTGGCACAAAGTTCGAAACACGATTTAGAAAAACTATTTATTGATTTATCAGGCGTACCGATGATTGATACGATGGTTGCGCAACAAGTGTTCCAGCTAATCAAAGGTTTAGAAATCATTGGCGTAAAAGTGGCTTTATCTGGCATTAGTCCAGTCATCGCTCAAACTGCTGTGCAGTTAGGCATTAAATTTATTGATATTGAAGTGTACAACACGCTTGCTCAAGCATTAAAACAAAATAAAGTTGATTCATTGTAATAGAAATCCCTAGAACCAACAAAGGTTCTAGGGATTTTTTTGTGATTTATTATAGTGGAATTTGGTTTTATTTGCGGTGACTATGTGGTTGTTTGCGGGATCGCTCACTTTGTTTGCCCGAAAGACCGGATTATTTGAAGGGAGAGAATTTATTTGTGGGAAAAGGAGTTTGTTTGCGGATTAAGCTAGTTTGTTTGCAACGGAGGAGAAGTTGTTTGCGCGATAATCAAGTTTGTTTGCGCTTTCCAAAACCCAAAGAAAAAACCTCCCAATCCTTAAAAAGGTTTGGGAGGTTTTCGAAATCAAGTTGGAATTAACGTGAGTAGTACTCAACGATCAACTGTTCGTTGATTTCAGCAGACAATTCGCTACGCTCTGGAAGGCGTACGAATGTTCCTGTTTTGCTATCAGTATCGATAGTTACGTATTCAGGAACAAAGTTGTTTACTTCGATTGCTTCGTTTACTACATCAAGGTTGTTTGATTTTTCACGGAAAGCAATTGTTTGTCCTGGTTTCACGCTGAATGACGGGATGTCAACGCGTTTGCCATCAACAAGGATGTGGCCGTGGTTTACGATTTGACGAGCTTGGCGACGAGTGCGCGCAAGACCTAAACGATAAACAACGTTATCAAGGCGAGCTTCAAGAAGGATCATGAAGTTTTCACCGTGTTTGCCGTCCATTTTACCAGCTTTATTGAACAAAGTTTTGAACTGACGTTCGTTCACTCCGTACATAAAGCGTAGTTTTTGTTTTTCTTGTAATTGCAAACCATATTCAGAAACTTTTCTGCGCTGGTTAGCACCGTGTTGACCTGGTGCGTAAGGGCGTTTTTCTAATTCTTTACCTGTGCCTGTAAGGGAAATTCCTAAGCGGCGTGACAGTTTCCATGATGGACCTGTATAACGAGACATATAAGTCTCCTCCTCTATTTTTGGTTTTTAGAGTAAAATAAAAACCAGATGCATTCATGCTGCAAGCCATTTTATATTCTTGTACCTTCGCTCAGCAGCCAAAGAGTTACACGATACACCTGCTATGAGGAATAAAATGGGCAAACACGCACATACAACTGCTGCGATTATTTTACACAAAGCATAGTATAACTGAATTTAGAACTGTAAGTCAACAGTAACCCCTATAGAATAGATAGGCAACCTAACTTTCTTTTTTGATAGGACAAGGTAGAATGGAAATGAGTATGTATGTAAGCGCTTTCTATAATAGTTAAGGGGTGTATATTTAATGAGAGATAAAGAAATGAACATTGAGACGGCGGTTATCCATAAAGGGTACGACAGCACTAAACATCATGATAGTTTGGTGACACCACTTTATCAAACTTCAACGTATTCGTTTGCAAGTGCCGAGCAAGGGGAAGATCGTTTTGCAGGGAATTGCGAAGGAAATATTTACTCGCGTCTCGGAAATCCAACAGTTCGCGTACTCGAAGAACGAATGGCAGAAATCGAAGGCGGTCAAGGTGCATTAGCTTTTGGGTCGGGGATGGCCTCGGTTAGTGCGATTTTGATTTATTTGACGAAAGCGGGAGATCACGTTCTTTGTTCACGAGGCATTTACGGCTGCACGTTCGGTTTGTTGGAGATTATGGAAGAGAAATATGGCATTACGCATAGCTTGGTGTCGATGACTACTGAAGAAGAGGTAGAAAATGCGATTCGCCCAGAAACGGTCTGCATATACGTAGAAACACCTATCAATCCGACTATGGAACTTGTGAATCTTGAAGCAGTCATGGCGGTAGCGAAAAAACACAACATTCGAGTCGTTGTAGATAATACCTTCTGTTCACCTTACTTACAAAATCCATTAAAAATGGGCGCAGACTTTGTTTTGCATAGTGCGACGAAATACTTGAATGGCCACGGAGATGTAGTTGGTGGCGTTTTAGTCGGAAGTGATGCAGAAGAAATGCAACATATTCGAATGACGGTACAAAAAGACGTCGGTGGTATTATGTCGCCATTTGATGCATGGCTATTGCTTAGAGGATTAAAAACACTTCATGTCAGAATGGATCGACATGTTAGCAATACAAAAGTAGTTTTAGAATTTTTAAAACAACAAGAAATCGTTAAAAATATATATTACCCGTTTGATGACAGTCATCCGCAAGTTGAAATTGCGAAACGCCAAATGCGTGAAGGTGGCGGTTTGATTTCATTTGAAATTGAGGGTGGTAAAAAAGAAGCGCAAGCCTTTTTAAATGCGTTATCACTGATCAAAATTGCTGTTAGTTTAGGAGATGCAGAAACATTGATTCAGCATCCAGCTACGATGACTCATGCGGTCGTGCCACCTGAAAGTAGACAAGCGATGGGCATCAGTGATTCCTTACTGCGTTTATCAGTTGGACTTGAGCATACAGACGACTTAATCGAAGACTTAAACAAAGCATTCGAGCAAGTGAAACCAAAACTTCAAGAAATCTAAAAAAACCCGAAACTCATCAATTGAGTTTCGGGTTTTCATTCGATTATAAATGCTTCATCAACACTTTGGCGAATAGTTCTAAGCCTTGCTGATCTTCTTCTGTGAAACGACTTAACTCAGGGCTATCAATATCAAGAACCCCAATCACTTGATCTTCTTTCATCAATGGCACGACAATTTCAGAACGTGACGCTGCATCACATGCAATGTGACCAGGAAATGCTTGAACGTCTTCTACTAACATGGTTTTTTTGTCAGCAACAGCTGTACCGCAAACGCCTTTTCCGACTGAAATTCGTACGCATGCCGGCAAACCTTGGAAAGGCCCAAGAACAAGTTCGCCTTCTTCCATCAAATAAAATCCAACCCAGTTGATGCGTTCAAGAAATTGAT
Organism: Planococcus kocurii; assembly: GCF_001465835.2. Classification (NCBI taxonomy): domain Bacteria; kingdom Bacillati; phylum Bacillota; class Bacilli; order Caryophanales; family Caryophanaceae; genus Planococcus; species Planococcus kocurii. The sequence continues at coordinate 469,398 of NZ_CP013661.2, read as the reverse complement.
TGAGTAAAGCAGAGGCATTACTTAAATTAGCAATGCTGTTTTTCTCACCGTCTAATAAAGCATCTAATTGTTTTGAAAGCATCGTGTATTGTTCAATGCTACTGCCACTGTAATCTGTTTGTGTAAACATAAAGAATTCCCTCGTTTCGGTGTATTGTATGTTGAAAATCAAATCCGCTTAACTTAAGTAAGTATAAATTTTGTCGTAATGCTTATGCAAGCCATTGACACTATGGGCGTCTGAGCCGAATACTAACGGAACGCCAAGTGATTGGGCGAATTCGATATAAGGGAGCGGAGGATAGGCTTCCAAACAATCTGATTTCGAGTACCCCGCCCCGTTTACATCCAGTTCTAAGCCGGTGTTCTTTATTAGCTCGAGAATGTGTCGGATTTGTTTGTCATCATTGATGTTCTCGCCATGTGCTTTTTGGAATTTGTGAATTAATGTGGGATGACCAATTCGTCTGGGTTTGAATTGGCCAAGATCTGCGTAAATCGATTTTTCAAGCGTGTCATAGTAAAGCTGATAGGCAGCTTCTACAGATCCGCAAGCCGTTGCGAGTTCTGTAAATACTTCTTTACTAAAGTCAGCGCAAACATAGTGGTCATTTACGTGCAGGAAATGAACCGATAAAATAGAATCATCTAATTCCGGACCAATTTCATCCAAAAAAAGGGCTGTTTCTTTTTCAAAGCCTTCAATGTAATCAACTTCCAACCCTAATCGAATGCGAATATCTTTTTCATAAACATGCTTAAGATAGGTAATTTCATTTATATAGGCAGTTAGCTGAGTTGTGCTCATGCCGCTGTCTTGATCAGGAGTAGGATCTGAAAAGTTAGCTGGAAGTGGAGCGTGTTCAGTAAAAGAGATATCCGTAAATCCGGACTTTATTGCTTTTTCAATATATAATTTTGTTGAGTCTTTTGTCCCGTGTGGACAAAAGGGGGTGTGAATGTGACCGTCTCGCTTCATAAAGGCATCCTCTTTTCTGTCTATTAAAAAATATAATCGCTTTTCTTCTAATTTGGCAAACAAAAGAGTAGAATACATGTTAAAATAAAAGAATCATGAATACATTTACGTATAACTGGTAATGTGATTTGGAACAGGGGGCTATGTGACTTATGATGGAGTATATCATCATTGCGGTCATCATTCTATTAGCGGTAACAATCATTGGTTTTATGTTTCGTAAAAAACATTTAGCTGAAATTGAGCGCTTGGAACAGTTAAAACTGCAAATACAAAATAAACCGATACTTGAAGAATTGACTAAAGTGAAACAGTTGAACATGAATGGCCAGACAGAAGAAATGTTCGAACGCTGGCGCAACGTGTGGACTGAAATTATGGATGTGCATATTCCTAAAATTGATGCTGCTTTATATGATGCAGAAGAAGCAATTAATCGTTTCAGATTCAACAAAGCGACAAAGCTAGAACAAGATACAGAAGTTAAAATTGATCTTGTGGATCAGCAGATGAACGGCATTTTGGTAGAACTAAAAGAGTTGATTGGTAGCGAGGAAAAAAATCGCAGTGAAATTGATCTTCTTCAAGAAAAATACCGTCGTGCACGTAAAAACTTATTGGCTCATCAGCATTCTTACGGGATGGCTGCTGTACCGTTAGAGAAAAAACTTGAGTCTTTTATTCCGTTATTTGATGAATATGAACAACTGACCAATGAAGGGAATTACCTGAAAGCACGTGAAACCGTCATTAGTTTATCGTCAGAAGGCGAAGAGGCGTTTTTACTAGTTGATGACATTCCACCGTTATTGTCGGATGTCCAAACTAAAATTCCTTCTTACGTTGCTGAATTGCGTCAAGGCAAAGAAGAAATGGAAGAGCAGTCTTATTACTTAGGACATTTAGAATTGACTCTTCAACTGGACGAAATAGAAGAAGAACTAGAAGTATTAAAAGAAAATATAACGCTTCTGGAAATTCCACAAACGAAAATTGCAGTCGAAAAAATAAAAGATCGCATTGATTCATTTTATGAACTTTTGGAAAAAGAAGTGGAAGCGAAACAATATGTAGACGAATTCCGCATCGATACAGAGCGTCATTTAGAAGTTGTGGCACGAGATACAAAAGAAATGGATGAAGAGTGTAGATACGTTCAGCATAGCTATAAAATTAGCGAAAGCGAAGCGGCTATTCCAAAGTCATGTATGGATAAAATGGAGCAATTAGCAAAACGCTATAGTTTGCTGGCATCACGTCTCGAAGAAGATCAATCGGCATATTCAAGTCTTCAAGAAGAATTGGTTCATATTCGTGAGGATTTATCAATTGTTGACTCGACACAAATTGATTTTATGACGGCACTTAAGAGCTTGCGCATCGAAGAAAACAATGCGCGCGCGAAAGTAGAACAGTTGAAACGTAAATTGCAAGAAACCGATCGTATTTTGCATAAAGCCAATATACCGGGTATTCCAGAAGACATGGATGTGCGTCTAGAAGAAGCCGAAGAACACCTTTTCGTGACAATCCAGACTTTGCGTGAAGTACCATTAAACATCAAGCTTGTGGATAATTATTTAGAACAAGCTGAAAAAAGTATTGAAGACGGTCATACTAAAGCAGTTGAAATGGTTGAAAATGTACTTTTGATTGAGCGCATCATTCAATATGGCAACCGTTACCGCAAATCCAATCTTCAGTTAGATGCCAAACTTGAAGAAGCTGAAGAATCATTTAGACAGCTTCGTTATACAAAAGCATTAGAAGAAGCGGCAACTGCAGTCGAAAACTTTGAACCAGGTTCGATGAAACGGATTGAAGTGCTGGTTAAAGAAGACGCATGGCGCATTTAAAAACAACATGTAAAGCCACCAGCTAATCTGCTGGTGGTTTTCTTTTCGGAGGTGAACAGATGATTTACTTGGATAATAGCGCAACCACAAAACCAAAAAAAGAAGTGCTCGATGCGTATATGAAAGTAAATGAGCTATTTTATGCAAATCCGTCTTCATTGCATGTGCTCGGAAACCAAGCGGAAGATTTGCTAGAAACCGCACGAACTCAATTAAAAAATCTGTTGCATATGGAGAATGTTGTCTTTACTTCTGGTGGTACAGAAGCAAACAACTTAGCATTGATTGGTACAGCTCAGAGTTATCAGCATAGAGGCAAGCACATCATCACTGCTGAAACAGAGCACCCTTCTGTCTTAAATAGCCTTGTTGCGCTAGAACGACAAGGCTTTAACATCACGCGTTTACCAGTCGATTCTTCCGGAGGTATTCATGTTGATGAATTGAAAAAATCGTTGCAGAACGATACAATTTTAGTTTCATTAATGCATGTCAATAATGAAATAGGCACCATTCATCCAATTGCAGATATTGCTCGTCTGTTAAGAAAAAGACGTATTTTCTTTCATGTGGATGCAGTGCAAAGTATCGGGAAACTGATATTTGATCCAACCGCTTTGCCCGACTTGATCACACTATCGGCACATAAAATTCACGGACTAAAAGGCAGTGGGCTTCTAGCATATTCTGGAGTTGAATTAGAAACGATTCAATATGGAGGAGGGCAGGAATCGGGGATACGCAGTGGTACCGTTTCTGTACCAAATGCAGTCGCTTTAGCAAAAGCATTAAGGTTAGTAGAACCAAATCCACTACACAAACAATGGAATCAAGACTTACGCCAATTTTTCTCAGGGTTTAACGGCGTAAAAATAGTTAGCCCAAAACAAGCTGCTCCTCACATTCTAGCGGTAGCTGTAAAAGGCATTAAAGGTGAGATTTTGGTATCGGGTTTGCAAAAAGAATCGGTCATTGTTTCCACTTCAAGTGCCTGCTCATCGAAAACGCGTCATACGAGTCGAGTAATTCAAGCAATCGGTTTGCCGCGTGAATTTAAAGATGGTGTGATCCGCATCAGTTTTGGAGAATTTACAACAGAGCAGGATATTATTGCACTTAAAACAGCATTTCAGCGGGTATACCGCATGATTAAAGGAGTTTAACGATAAATGAAAATCAATCAAGTTCTCGTACGTTACGGCGAATTATCAACCAAAGGCAAAAATCGCAGTTCATTTATTGGACGGCTGCGAGATAATGTCAGACAGACTTTTTCAGACTTGAAAGGAATCCAAATCAAAGCAGAGCGTGACCGGATGTTTATTACATCAGACAGTGAGCAACAATTGGCACAAGTGATTGAGCGCTTGCCGCATGTATTCGGTATCCAATCGTTTAGTCCAGTAACAGCATGTGAATTAGACATGGAAACAATGAAAAAAACAGCAGAAGCAGTTATCGCTAAAATTGAAGATACCGATAAAAGTTTTAAAATATCGGTAAAACGACCATTCAAAGAATTTCCTCACGAAAAACCGGAAATCATGAAAGAACTCAGCTCACATGTATTAAGAGTCTTTCCAGATTTAAAAGTTCAAATGAAAGACCCTGAAATTGATTTGAAAGTAGAAGTTCGAAAAGAAGCTGTTTATATGATGGCGGAAGTGATTCAAGGAGCAGGTGGTTTGCCAGTAGGAGCGGGCGGTAAAGCATTGCTCATGCTATCGGGTGGTTTAGACAGTCCGGTTGCAGGCTATCATATGCTCAAACGTGGCGTTAGACTAGAACTGATTCACTTCTTTAGTCCACCGTTTACTAATGAACGTGCCAAGGAAAAGGTATTTGATTTAGCTGAAAAGCTATCGCAGTTTGGTTCATCCGTCAATTTGCACATCATACCGTTTACACAGCTTCAGCAAGAAGTACACAAGCAAGTGCCGGATAACATCACGATGACTTCGACGCGGCGCATGATGATGCGCGTAGCTGATTTGGTGATGGCTGAGACAAATTGCCGAGCAATCATTACAGGAGAAAGTCTAGGACAAGTGGCAAGCCAAACGTTAGAAAGTTTACAAGCGATTAACGCGGTCACAAACACGCCCATTTTGCGGCCGCTAATTGCGACGGATAAGTTGGAGATTATCGATACAGCTCAAAAAATTGGCACGTACGATATCTCTATCCGTCCGTTTGAAGATTGCTGCACGATTTTTACACCAGCAAATCCCAAAATCAAGCCAAAACTTGAAAAAGTCGAGTACTACGAGAACTTTGTTTCGTTCGATGAAATGATCGGTGAAGCAGTATCTCAAAGAGAAGTTATTAAGTTTCCACGCATTAAAGAGAATCAGTTTGAAGATCTTTTATAATAGCTAAGCTGCCTTTTACAGGCAGCTTTTTTTGTGACGCATAACTTTAGTTCGCGAGTTAGATCTGAACTAAACGCACACAATCAGCAACAGAAAATATGAGTTCTTTTTAAAAGTTTAACTAGATGAAATTATATGAATAATTAAAAATTTAATGTATAATGATATGGATATAACAATTAGCTCTAGTCAGAGGAGGGAAACAGCATGAAAAGAGAAGAATTACTAGCGCCGGATTCGTATAATTTGGTGGAGGAAATTGAGCGATACGCAACAGGTGACGGCAAACTTGCGATTCTATGGGAAAACGATCAAGGGGAAAAACACCAACTTACATATGATGAATTAATAGAGCGTGCAAATCGTGCAGCGAATAGTTTTGAAACAGCAGGTCTTGTTAAAGGTGACGTCGTGCTCGTAATGGTGCCACGTTTGATCGAAGCATATGTTGCGTATATCGGAGCACTAAAGGCGGGCTTAGCGGTCATTCCCAGCTCTGAAATGCTTCGGGCAAAAGATATTGCGTACCGCTTAAATCACAGTGATGCAAAAGCGGTAATCGCCTATGAGCCGTTCATGGATCAATTCGAAGGTGTGAAGGAAATGGACAATGTCGTGAAGTTTGTCATTGGAAAATCAGGAAGTTCATGGATTTCTTTAGTTGATGAAATGGCTGCCGCTTCTCCTGAATACATAGCAGCGCCTACTAAAAAAGACGATATGGCGTTCTTATCTTATACTTCAGGAACTACCGGCAATCCCAAAGGAGCCGTACATAGCCATGGCTGGGCATATGCACATCTTCGAACGTCAGCGGAGCACTGGCTCGGTGCAAAAGAAGGGGATGTTGTTTGGGCAACCGCAAGTCCAGGTTGGCAAAAATGGGTTTGGAGTCCGTTCTTAGCGACACTAGGTAGCGGAGCTACCGGTTTTGTTTACAATGGTAAATTTGATCCGACTATTTATTTAGAACTCATGGAAACACGCAAAGTCAATGTGTTGTGCTGTACGCCGACAGAATACCGGTTGATGGCAAAACAAAAAGATTTAGCCAACTATCATTTGTCCGCTTTGCACAGCGCAGTGTCTGCGGGGGAACCACTTAACGCAGAAGTCATCAATGTTTTTAAAAATCATTTTGACATAGAAGTCCGCGATGGTTATGGCCAGACGGAAAATACGTTGCTGGTCGGAGTTATGAAAGGCATGGAGTCTCGCATTGGTTCTATGGGCAAACCGACGCCTGGCAACCATGTCGAAATCATTGATGAGTTCGGTAACCCGTGTCCAGTTGGTGAAGTGGGGGATATTGCTGTTCATGTTGAGACACCTGCTTTGTTTAAGGAATATTTTAAAGATCCCGAACGAACCAAGATGCAATTCCGCGGAGATTATTATGTAACGGGTGATAAAGCATCAAAAGATGAAGATGGTTATTTTTGGTTTGAAGGTCGAGGAGACGATATCATTATTTCTTCCGGCTATACAATCGGACCTTTTGAAGTAGAAGATGCACTGGTTAAACATCCGACTGTTCAAGAATGTGCAGTTATTGGTGCACCCGACGAAATACGCGGCACGATTGTCAAAGCTTTTGTCGTACTAGTAGAAGGTCATACGGCTTCAGATAGTTTGGTAAAAGAATTACAAAATCACGTAAAAGAATTAACCGCACCTTATAAATACCCTCGGGCAATCGACTTTTTAGCAGAGTTGCCAAAAACGGCATCTGGTAAAATTCGACGTGTGGAATTACGCCAGCAAGAACACGCGAAAAAATAAATGCAACCCCAAAAACGGCACTTCTCTTATTAAAAAAGAGTTGCCGTTTTTTGATTTGAACTTGAGCAAGAATGGGTAACGGATGTTTCTATAATTGACGTATGATTATTTACTTTCTGCTCCCATCAAGCCTATAATGAGACTATTATTTCGGAATATAAAATTTAATAAAGAATGGTGAGCGATGTAGAATGACAGATTCAAAAAAAGGCGTTTTGGTCATTATTTTGACTTATACATTATGGGGATTTATGCCGATTTTCTGGAAACAAATTAGTCACGTTCCAGCGGACGAAATCCTAGCAGGAAGAATTATATGGTCTTTCGTATTAACTTTTGGTTTTATTCTTTTAACTAAAGGAGGTCGCCAATTGTGGCTTGATCTAAAAAAGCTGTGGATATCAAAAAAGAAATTTTTCTTATTGATGTTGGCGTCGTTCCTCATCTCTGCTAATTGGTTTTTTTATGTCTATGCGGTTTCGCATGACCGGATTGTTGAAACAAGTCTCGGTTATTACATAAATCCGTTAATTTCTATGCTGTTGGGAGCTCTTTTTTTGAAGGAGAAATTGTCTCCAGCGGTAAAAATTGCTTTTCTTTTAGCGGCAACTGGTGTTTTGATTTTAACTTTCACTTTTGGTTCTTTGCCGTGGCTTGCGCTCGGTATGGCTTTCAGTTTTGCTTTTTACGGTTTGATCAAAAAAACCATTCAATTAGATGCTTTGCGCGGACTGGCAATTGAAACACTTTTTGTTTTTCCGATTGCAATTGCCTATTATATCTATTTGATGTCAATCGATCGCGTTTCTTTTTTAGAGACAGGACTAACAACAGATGTGTTGTTAGTCGCTAGTGGATTGGTTACTGCTTTCCCATTATTATTGTTTGCAATCGGTGCTCCATTGATTCCGATGTACATGATTGGGTTTTTGCAATACATTGCTCCGTCGCTAATGTTGCTAATTGGGGTTTTCATTTACGGTGAAGCTTTTACAACAGTCGATATTATTTCTTTCTCGTTGATTTGGAGCGCTTTAATTTTGTTTACTTCTTCAAAAATTTTGGAGGCACGGGGAATTCGAAAGGCAAGCAGGAAAATTTCGGTTTAGTGTTTCTTTTTGTTGAAACATTTGTGCGTGTTTCACGTATAGTAAGAGTAGAACTAAGGAGGGAATGGTATAAATGAATACAAAAAGATGGATTGCTCTAGTTGTAGCGGCAGCTGTACTCGGAATTTCATTGGTTATCAACTCGGCATTTGCTTTTCTTCAAGGTGGTTTTACTGAAGGTGTTGACGAACTCGTAGCGAATACGCAATCAAGTTTTTCGGAAGTTGTGGTAGAAGATGGAGATTTTGATAACCGTGTAGCTGTTTTAAATGTAGATGGTGTGATTCAAGACACGGGAGATGCAGCTTCACTGTTTGGAACGACTGGTTATAACCACTCTTTCTTTATGGAACAATTAGAAAATGTTAAAGAAGATCCTACGGTTAAAGCCGTTGTACTTACCGTAAATTCACCGGGTGGTGGCGTTGTGGAGTCGGCGGAAATTTACGATAAGATTATTGAAATTCAAGAAGAAACAAAAAAACCATTTTACGTATCAATGGGAGCAGTAGCTGCATCAGGTGGCTATTATATTGCAGCACCAGCAGAAAAGATTTTTGTTAACAAGGAAACCGTAACTGGCTCTATCGGTGTCATTATGCAAAGTGTCAATTATGGTGAACTAGCAGACAAACTGGGTGTGGATTTTGTGACGATCAAGTCGGGTCCATATAAAGATATTATGAGCCCAACTCGTGACATGACAGAAGAGGAACGCGTAATTCTTCAAGAAATGCTAGATGATTCATACGAGTCGTTTGTCGATGTAATTGAAGAAGGTCGTGACATGACAGAAAAAGAAGTAAAAGCTGTGGCAGACGGACGTATCATGAATGGACGTCAAGCAGTAGAGGCGAATTTAGCGGATGATTTCGGATTCGAGGAAGACGTAATCGCACAAGTAAAAACTGATTTCGATTTAGGTAATGCACAAGTATTCCAATACGGAGCTTCGCAAGGCTGGGGTTCGCTTTTATCCATGAAAATGAATTCGTTTTTCGGTAACGATCTCGAAACACAAATGATTACAAAAATGCTAACTGAATACAGTTCTCCACGTATGATGTATTTATACGGTGAAAAATAAGGAGGGACCACAATGACAGACCACGAAACGAATGAAACCACAGTGGAAGTGCCCGTCACGAAACAGCGTCCTGAAAGCGGAGGATTTGAAGAAGTTCTTTTTTACGAACGGAAACCGGCTGGATTTTGGGTGCGATTTTGGGCTTATTTAATCGATTTACTGGTTATTGCGGGTCTTACTGCTATTCTAGTCAAACCTATATTTGCTTTGACAGGAATAGAAACAACCAGTATTCCTTGGTATGCGCCGTATGCAATTGTATCGGCCATCCTCTTTTACGGCTATTTTGTGTTAATGACAAAATTCTTTTGTCAAACTGTCGGAAAGATGGTTATGGGGATCCGTGTAGTGTCTTTGAAGTCCGATAGCATCTCTTGGATGACGCTCCTGTTCCGCGAGTGGATTGGTCGCTTTCTTTCCGTGACCATTTTGCCGCTCTACTGGATTGTTGGCTTTACACCGTTAAAACAAGGCGTCCACGACTACATTGCTGACACGACAGTTGTTCATGAAGAGTCTTTTAGAAAAAATAGATTGATGAAGAAAAAGCATATAGAGGGGTCTGGGTTGCATGACACCCAAGCATTTTAGTATGATAAAGAGACTAATGAAAGGGAGGCGTATTGATTGGTACAAATTACATTCAAGAATAATCCGATGACTTTACCTAACAAAGAAGTGAAGGTTGGAGATCAAGCTCCAGATTTTACTGTGTTATCACCAGACTTATCACCTGTAACACTTAAAGACACAACTGGAAAGATTCGGTTGGTTAGTGTGGTTCCATCATTGGATACGGGTGTTTGTTCAGATCAAACGAGACGTTTCAGTGACGAAGCCGCATCTCTGGGGGACAATGTAGAAGTACTCGCCATCTCAGTTGATTTACCATTTGCTCAAAAACGTTGGACAGACATCAACAAAGTAGATGCTATTACAACTTTGTCGGATCATCGTGACTTGTCATTCGGTGAAGCTTACGGATTGACGATGCAAGAGCTTCGACTTCTAGCTCGTTCAGTTTTCGTACTTGATGAAAACGACAAAGTTACTTATGTAGAGTATGTAGCTGAAGGAACAGATCATCCCGATTACGAAAAGGCTTTAGATGCAGTTAAAGAATTAACAAAATAATACAAGAAACCCACTCGAGAGAGTGGGTTTCCTTATTGAGGACGGCGAATTATGAATTCAGCAATGGAAAAAACGTTTAATTTTATTGATAATCACACAACAGAAATTCAGAAAGAACAAGAAAACGCCTACCTGGAAAGTTTATTGACGACTACTGAAAATTGGTTGGATGGACTTATCAAGTTAGAAGCGGATGCCAGCAAAGAAGAAGTTCGTAAAGCACTTCAGCTAGCTGTGTTAAAAGGCATGAAAGAGCACATTCAACCACATCATCAAATGACGCCTGACGCACTTGGGTTATTGGTTGGTTATTTGGTTGAGTTGTTTGTCAAAAAAGATCAAGCAGTCATTTTAGACCCGGCAGTTGGAACAGGTAATCTATTGTTAACAGTCATGAATTACTTGGACGGCCGCTTGACAGGAGCGGGCGTAGAGCTAGATGATCTTCTCGTGCGTCTTGCTTCAAATGCAGGGAATTTAGTAGAACAACCCATTACGTTCTATCTACAAGATGCACTTCAGCCTTTATTGATTGATCCAGTAGACGTTGTCGTTTCAGATTTACCGGTCGGTTATTATCCCGACGACGAAACCGCAGCCACTTATGAACTAAAAGCAGATGAAGGCATGACGTATGCACATCATTTGTTTATCGAACAATCGTTAAAACACACGGCTGATGGTGGTTATTTGTTTTTCATCGTCCCGAAAGCGTTATTTGAATCCGAGCATGCCAGTCAATTGCATAGTTTTTTGAAAAAACATGCGCATATTCAATCCGTTATGGAATTGCCAGATAGCTTATTTAAAAACTCAGCGCATGCTAAAGGGATTCTCGTCTTACAGAAAAAGCAAGAAGGTATTAAAGCGCCGAAAGAAGTTTTGTTGGCACGTGTTCCGAATATGTCTAAGCCCGAATCCATGTCTCAATTCTTTTCTCAAGTTACTAGTTGGTTTAAAGAAAACAAAGAATAGAGCAGGGAAGTTATGCTATACTAAAGGTATAAAAACATCCATATGCACCATTTTTAACGAAAAGAGGGATGCGCAATGACTGAGTCAAACGAAGAACCAAAAAAAGTGAGTCTTCAAGAAGCTGTAAAACGCCAACTTGAAGCTAAGAAAAACCAAGCTTCAGACAAATTATCTGGTGGTAACGGTTCACTATCGACTAAAAAGATGAAGAGCCAGCAATCAAAGAAAGTTAGTAATAACCGCCGTAAAATGGGTACGTGATCGATTACGTTACTTAATGTTAAGATGGGGTTAAAAGAGACAAGGATTATTCCTTGTCTCTTTTTTTAGAATTAGCCGTTAAACCTTTATTTTCAACTAGGTCGTGAATAGTGACTGAGGGTGGAGGTCTTTGATGTATGCGGGATTGTGGCTTCGTTTAAAAGCGTTTGCACTTGATTATGTGTTGATTTTTTCCGATATGGGAGTATTGTTTATTGTATCCGTGATTTTCATTCCTTCCATACAACAGGGGTTTCAAGCTTCACGAATTATTGCTCAACTAACGGGCTTCATATTGCTTACGCTACCTGTTTCTCTCTGTTTTATCGTTGCAGACTCAAAAATGGGTAAGCAATCGTTTGGGAAATATAAAATGGGTATTGTCGTAACAGATTAAGAACCAAAAGCCTTTGTTGATAGGTCGAGCAATGAGTCGGACGTTTTTGAAGTTTTTACCATGAGAGCTTTCTCACTTTATGGTGTATCGAATGATTCAGTTAAGAGCTGAGGAATTAGAATTACTAGACTATCTAGTTTGGGGATGGATTTATGGATGGGTTTTTCTTTCTATTTTGATGGTTATTTTTACAAAAAATAAACAGACGCTTTATGATTGGTTAACGAAAACCTATGTCTTCAAATAAAACTTAACTCAAAGTATTGACTTGTCAGAGAAGACTGGTAAAATTTATTTCAATATACTTTTAAAAATGACTAGTCGAGTCGTTCGAAAAAATTTTCTTATGTCGTTGCTCTAGATTAGTATGAACTTTACTGGATTTAAAGTGGTAAGCCGTATTTTTTCATTACGTAAGTGTTTAAATAAGTCGATCGATGGTTTAGTAGGCAATTTGTGTGCAGCAGCAAGAGACTGAATGGTAGGTGTAAATTCAGGCAGCAAATGGGATGAAATACGTCATCAGTTTTGATCGATTCGCAAAGAGTGGATGTTTGGTAAGCTAGAACATCAAATTGGGTGGTAACGCGGAGAAAACCTTCGTCCCTTTATTGGGACGGGCGTTTTCTCTTTTTTTTTTATAAAAAAGGAGAGTTTGTCATGCATAATATCAAATCAGTCATCACGCCAAGAGTTTCAGAAGCTATTTTAATAACAACTGCTATCTTTCTATTAATCAGTGTCAGTATTATTCGATTTAAATCAGTTCCACATCTTCCTATCTTATTTTCGGTTTTGTTGCTATTCGGTTATGGATTGTTAAAGAAAGTGTCCTACCGAACACTGGAAAAAGGATTAGTTGATGGTGCAGGTGCGGGAATGAGCGCAGTTTTTCTGTTTTTCTTTATCGGTATGCTCATTAGTAGCTGGATGATTAGCGGTACCATTCCAACGTTGATATACGCAGGCTTTACCTTGATTTCTATGACGTTTTTTTATGCTATTGTCTTTATCGTCACATCATTAATTGGATTGTCTATTGGTAGCTCACTCACGACGGTTGCAACGATTGGTGTGGCTTTTATCGGGATGGCGACGGCAATGGATTTGTCATTAGCCATAACAGCTGGTGCAATTGTTTCAGGCGCATTTTTTGGGGATAAAATGTCTCCGTTGTCAGACACAACAAATTTATCTTCGACCATTGTCGGTGTAGATTTGTTCGACCACATTCGCAATATGGGATGGACGACAATTCCCGCTTTTGTCATAACTCTAGGGTTGTTTGTATGGCTTTCTCCGGAGGCGACGGGAGCTAGTGTGCAGAACATCTCGATCTTTAAAGAAGGACTGTTAGCTACAGGCATGATTCACGGGTATACGCTTGTTCCATTAGTCGTGCTTATTGTTTTAACCTTGGCGAAAACACCTGCTTTAATGACGCTGGCATTAAGTTCAATATCAGCCATTGCGATTTCTTATCTGCATCAAACGTCTACAGCTTCCGAGATTTTTAAGGTGCTATTTAGCGGATATGTGTCTTCTACTGGTATCACAGAGATTGATAGTTTGTTGTCACGTGGTGGAATGGAGAGCATGATGTTCACGGTAGCCTTAGTACTGCTCGCGCTTAGTATGGGTGGATTGCTATTTACTTTAGGGATTGTTCAATGTTTGTTAGCTAAAGTAGAGAGCGTACTGAGAAAAGTTTCGTCGGTTATTGCGGCTTCGGCATTAACCGCAATCGGTATCAATATTCTGATCGGTGAACAATACTTGTCCATTTTATTGACGGGACAGGCATTTAAAGAGCCTTACGACAAAGTAGGACTCGCAGGGAAAAACTTGAGTCGCGTGATGGAAGATGCTGGAACAGTCGTCAACCCACTTGTTCCTTGGAGCGTATGTGGAATTTTCATTACGGGTGTTATTGGCGTTCCGACACTGGAGTATTTACCATTCGCATTCTTTTGTTTGCTATCGCCTGTTCTAACGATTTTATTTGGATTCACCGGAAAAACGCTAACATACAAGTAAATAACGACTATAAAGAGAAAACAGCTGACGTTTATCGTCATCTGTTTTTCTAGAGAAGCAGGGAATTTCAATAGAAAGTCGAATAGTGTCAGTAGAGGGTACTTATTGCAAAGTCACGGAAACTAGTTTAAAGGGGTGGAGAAATGTATCAATCAATTTTAGTCGCTATAGACGGTTCTGAAAATGCTGAACGAGCTGGAAAGCAAGCTGCCCAACTCGCAACGTTAGTGAAAGGGACAGAAGTGACAATCGTATACGTTTCTGATTTTGATGAAGACAGCAATGAAAAGGTTCACGATGGTGGTCAGCTCGAGTTTGAATTGTCGCGAAAGAAAAAAATTCAACCGATCAAAGAAGCTTTAGAACGTGGAGAAGTCTTTTACAAAATTGAAATGATGCACGGTCGTCCAGCACCCGTGATTATTGAAATGGCCAATGAAGGGGAATTTGATTTGGTTGTGATTGGCAGCAGGGGATTAAAGCCAGTATCGGCGCTAGTACTTGGCAGTGTCAGTCAGAAAGTTGTCAATCACGTGCATTGTCCCGTACTAGTCGTAAAATAACTCAGACGGACGAGTGGATAGTTCTGGTATACTGGTAAAAAGATTGTTGGTATTACTGATTAACTGACTAAAAGATCAGCTGGAGGAGAAAATGACTACATTACCGAATTGTCCTAATTGTAATTCTGAATATACGTATGAAGACGGCAATCTGTTTGTCTGTCCTGAATGTGCACATGAATGGAATTTAGCGATTGAAGCTGAACAGGATGAAAAAGAAAAAATCGTCAAAGATGCAAACGGAACGGTATTAAAAGATGGGGATGCTGTAACAGTCATTAAAGACTTGAAAGTCAAAGGCAGTTCGTCAACTTTGAAAATTGGAACAAAAGTAAAAAGTATCCGTTTGGTTGATGGTGATCACGACATTGATTGTAAGATCGATGGTTTTGGTCCGATGAAACTAAAATCGGAATTTGTTAAAAAAGCATAACACGAAAAAAACTCCGTCGACCTTTTGAGGTCGACGGAGTTTTTTCGTGTTTATCTGTTTAAACGCCGCGTTTATTGCCCCATACTAAAGTATGCAATTGCGGCAACACTTTGGCATCATTCATAATAGGGGACTGAATATGGTAATCAATTAATTGTTCGTATCTATGAAGTAAGGTAGTCACTAACTGCAAATCATCTGTCGTTGCAGTGTCTTCGTTACCTGTTTGTAAGAAAAATGGAACTGCCGGGTAACGCTGGTGAAGTTTTTCTGCATAAGCAAAGTCAATTTCGTCAAAAATAACAACTTTCAGGCTGACATTGGCATTTTGCAGTTTTTCTATAAATACATCTAGTTTCGTTACATCTGTTTTCATACCAGAACTAGGTGGTTTTGGTGACAAGGTAATATCATCGATTTCTATCATCCACTCTTGCCAAAGAGATGCCTGCGTTTCTACAGCCACTTTCCAGCCTTGCAAATGGCACAAATCAACGAGTTCACCGATACCTTTATGGAGAGCGGGATTGCCACCGGATATGGTGACATGCGAAAAGGCCTTGCCACCGGTTTGGATGAGTTCCTCAACGATTTCAGTAGGTTGTTTGGAGACGCTTGTGCCTGTGCCATCCCAAGTGAATTTAGAATCACACCAAGAACAGGAATAATCGCATCCTGCTGTGCGCACAAACATGGTTTTTTGTCCCATTACCATGCCCTCACCTTGAATGGTTGGACCGAAAATTTCCATCACTGGAATTCTCATAACAAGTCCTCTTGTTTCGGACGGAATACAACATAACTGGTTGGTGTTTCACGAACGATAACTTGCAGACAGTTGGGACGGTTGCTGGTCGCTTGCAGCATCGTTTGAATCGACTGCCACACTTGCTTAGCAAGAAGCTCGGTGGTCGGAAATTTAGTGGCAAATTCCGGATGATCGTTCAAGACACTGTGGTCGTATTTTTATGAATCAGTTCTTTTAATAATTTAAAGTCAATTAGAAAACCAATGGCGTCAAGTTCGTTACCTGCGATTGTAATGTTGAGGTGATACGTATGGCCGTGCATGACTTGGCATTTCCCTGCTTCTTCACTTGGAATAAAATGCGCTGCTGAAAAATGAAAGTCCTTATTGAGCTCAAATTGGAAATCGTGTGGAATTGTCGGATAAAATTGCTGCATCATGCTCTAACACCAGCCATTTTTTTATCCTGATAGCGAGCAAGTCCATCATTTCGCAATTTGCAGGCAGGACATTCGCCACAACCAGTGCTCGGGATGCCGTTATAGCAAGTTAAGGTCTTGTCTTGAATAAATTCAAAAGCACCAAGTGTATCAGAAAGTTCCCAAACCTCGGTTTTGTCGAGCCACATTAACGGCGTATGGATGATAAACTGCTTGTCCATTGCTAAATTTAATGTGACATTTAGTGAACGAATAAACGTATCACGACAATCGGGATAACCGCTGAAGTCGGTTTGACTTACTCCAGTAATTAAATGTTGGCAACCGATAGCGTCTGCATAAACTGCTGCAAAAGATAAAAATAAGTGATTTCTGCCTGGTACAAAAGTAGATGGCAATTCACCATCTTCTGCGGTCACGTCGATATCATCACGTGTTAACGCATTTGCTGAGAGTTGATTGATCAAAGTCATATCCAATACCTTAAATGATACACCTAGTTCTTCAGCGATTTTTCTGGCACACTCAATTTCAGCCGAATGACGCTGGCCGTAATCAAAAGTGACGGTTGCTACTTCTTTGAAATTCTTGATTGCCCAAAATAGGCAAGTGGTACTGTCTTGGCCACCGCTGAAAACGACGACTGCTTTTTCTTTTTTCATCTGTAACACTCCTTAGTTTTTTAGAGAGGGAGTTTGCGAACCTCTTTTAGCGAACAGTGTTAATAATAACATAATGTACCAGAAAAGAAGACTATAAATGCAAGTCTCCGGAAGGTGTACTATTTCTGAAATAGGGTATATTTATAGAATAAGGAAAGGGGATGTTTGACATGAGAGCAATTATTATCGACAGTTATGGTGGTACAGAACAACTGAAAGAAAGAGAAGTAGAAAAACCAACTATCAACGAAAATCAGGTGCTAGTTGAAGTTCATGCCACTTCTATAAATCCAATTGACTGGAAATTACGTGAAGGCTATTTAAAAGAAATGTTACCTTGGGAATTCCCGATTATTTTAGGTTGGGATGCAGCGGGTGTGGTTGCTGAAATTGGCACAAACGTTAAGCATTTCAAAGTAGGCGATCGTGTCTTTACGAGACCTGCGACAACACGTCAAGGGACTTATGCAGAATTTGTGCCAGTAGAAGAACAGCTATTAGCTCATATGCCAGAAAGCATGACTTTTGAAGAAGGCGCGGCAATTCCATTAGCTGGGCTAACTGCTTATCAATGCCTTGTCGACTTTGCCGAAGTTAAAAAAGGAGATAAAGTATTGATTCATGCGGGAGCCGGTGGAGTGGGAAGTATGGCCATTCAAATTGCTAACAGCATCGGAGCGTATGTAGCGACGACTGCAAGTGACAAAAACGATGAACTGGTCAAATCACTAGGTGCAAACCGTGTCATTAATTACAGTGAAGAAGATTTTAGTGAGTTACTGGAAAACTTTGATGCAGTATTAGACACAATGGGTGGAGAAGTACTAGATAAAAGTTTCAAAGTCTTGAAAAAAGGCGGGAAACTGATTTCGATTGCAGGTCAGCCTTCTGCAGAGAAAGCGCAAGAGCACGAAGTAAAAGCAAGCAGCTTTTGGTTAGAGCCGAGCGGTGAGCAATTACATCAGCTGGCTAATTTGTTTGTATCAGGAGAATTTAAACCTGCGATTGGTCACGTGTTTGAGTTTAGTGAGCAAGGGTTAAAAGATGCACACGAACTTAGCGAAACTCATCATGCTCGCGGAAAAATTATTATCAAAGTGAAATCTTAATAAAACGAAAAAATCCTTTCACATGAGTGAAAGGATTTTTTCGTTTTACGTATTAACCTGTTGGTGCATCGTCTTGAGCTTCTTCAGTACGTACAACCAATACATCACATTTTGCTGAACGAACAATGTGTTCTGAAACGCTACCGATTAGGAAACGTTCAACCGCATTTAATCCGGTAGCACCACAGATAATTAAATCCGCTTCAACTTTTTGTGCCAAATCTCTTGAAATCATTGTTTTAGGAGAACCATAATCGACAACAATGTTCACTTTTTCAACACCACCGGCTAACGCTTCTTTTTTATACTCTTCTAATAAATCTTCAGCAAACTTTTGAGCACGGTCAGCAATCGAGCGATCGTACGCTTCAATTGCAGCGAACGAACGGGTATCGATTACGTTTACCAAATTTAATGTAGCGTTATTCCGTCCAGCAATACCAACTGATTTTTTAAATGCCCACTCAGCTTCTTTCGAACCATCGACTGCTACAAGAATTTGACTGTATTTTAATGTCATCCTACATTCCTCCTTTATCTCTCTTTGTAAACATTCGCTAAAACTATCTAAGTTCCTGCTAAATTGGATGTAATTTCGTGAATTTTTTGTCTAATTAAAGGCGTCTTTTGACATGGTAATTAGATGAATAGAAATAAATAGCTAGCAGTAAAGTGATGGTTTAAACCAATCGTTCAATTTACGGTAAATGAAAAGCGACATCAGAATTTTTCTGGTGTCGCTGTGTCTATTAATTATGGATAATTTGAAGTTCTTTCGGGAATTTTGTCAGTACTTCGTAACCATCTGCAGTTACAGCGACGTCATCTTCAATACGAACGCCGATTTTACCAGGAATATAAATACCAGGCTCTAATGTAAAGACCATTCCTTTTTCCATTTTTATCGAATTCTCTCCATGAATAGAAGGGAATTCATGAACATCGATGCCTAAACCATGTCCTAAACGGTGTGTGAAATACTCACCGTATCCTGCATCTGTAATTACTTTACGTGAAATTTGATCAAGTTCAGCAGCTGTAACGCCAGGTTTGACCGCTTCAAGAGCAGCTGTTTCAGAACGATAGACAATATCATATACAGCCTTTTGCTCTTCACTAGGTTCTCCAAGCGCTAATGTACGGGTAATATCTGAGCAATAGCCTTTATGAACAACGCCAAGGTCAAACAATACCAAGTCGCCATTTTTCAATTTACGATCGCCAGTTTTACCGTGTGGTGAAGCCGCTTTGTCTCCAGCCAATACAGTTGTATCGAACGACATATGCGTAACGCCACGTTTTTTTAACGCTAATTCAATTTCTGTCATGACTTCAATTTCAGTAATGCCTTCTTTAATTGTTTTTGCAGCTACTTCAATCGCGTAATCAGCTAATGCCGCTGCTTCACGTAATATTCGAAGTTCTGCGTCATCTTTTATTACACGCATAGCATTTAACTGATCGTCTAGTTGTACAATTGTACGCGGCTCAAAGAATGAGAGAATCGCTTCGGAGCGATCTACTGTCATATGCGCTTTTTCAATTGCCATTGTTTTTAATTCAATGCCACGCGATTTTGCTGTTTTATATAAAATTTCCATGGAATTTTGTGTGTCTTCGTGACCGACGATTTCGCCTGTCCACCCAGCATTCTTTGCATCTGGAATTTCCATTTTAGGACAAATTAAAAAGGGTTCAGCTTCTGCGAATATCATGACACCTAGTAGACGTTCATGTGGATTACTTTTGAAACCACTAACGTAAAAAACGTTGTAGGGATCTGTAATAAATGCCGCATCAATTGAATGTTGTTTCAGGTAATCTTGTAGTTGGTTAATTTTTATCATATGTATTCCTCCTCTATATGTGTAGCATATCAAAAAACAGGGTATAAATCAGCTATATGACTTGAATTCACTATATTCAAACATCAATTGGAGGGATTTTATGCACGTCTCATATCATGGTCATTCTATTGTGAAAATCAAAACAGGTGAATATACTATTTTAATTGATCCATTTATTAACGGCAATGAGTTCACTGATTTAACGGTCGAAAAAGAAAGGCCAGATGTGATCCTCTTAACACATGCCCATAACGACCATGTTGGCGATACCGTCGAACTAGCGAAAAAAAGTAATGCGCAAGTTATAGCTGTATTTGAACTAGCTAATTATTTAGACAGTCTCGGTGTAAACGCAGTAGGTATGGGGTTAGGCGGCGCACACGAATTCGAGTTTGGTGTGGTAAAGTTCACAAAAGCATTTCACAGTTCTTCTTTCACAACAGCAGAAGGTGAAGTCGTTTATGGTGGCATGCCAGCTGGAATTTTATTTACAGCAGAAGGCAAAACAATTTACCATGCAGGTGATACAGAAGTGTTTGGTGACATGAAGATGTTAGGTGAGCGAAATGATATTGATGTGGCGTTTGTACCAATTGGCGATCATTTTACAATGGGGCCAGAAGATGCAGCTTATGCGGTCGAATTATTACAACCGAAAGTGGTTGTTCCGATCCATTACAATACATTCCCGCCCATTAAGCAAGATCCTGAGTACTTTAAGTCGTTAGTAAAAGATGCACAAGTAAACATTTTACAGTCAGGCGAAAGCATTAAACTGTAGCACATAAAACAACCCGAAGAGTAAAAACTTTTCGGGTTGTTTTATGCCGTTTATGCCTGTCGGACCAAAACGCCCGTCTCCACTTTTCGATTTGTCTAGTTGCGCCGGGCTGCTCCTCGGGACATAAGCCACAGTGTCAGTGCGGCTGAAGAAATGCCGCTCGGCCACTGCGTCTTATGCCTGTCGAACCAAAACGCCCGTCTCCACTTTTCGATTTGTCTAGTTGCGCCGGGCTGCTCCTCGGGACATAAGCCACAGTGTCAGTGCGGCTGAAGAAATGCCGCTCGGCCACCGCGTCTTATGCCTGTCGGACCAAAGCGCCCGTCTCCACTTTTCGTGTACTTATGCTACACTGTAAGGTAAAGGAACGTAGAAAGAATGGGTGAAATCATGGCGACTAAGCATGAACAAATACTGGATCATATTGAGACTTTAGCTGTGGGGGAGAAAATCTCGGTACGGCGTATTGCGAAGGATTTGCAGGTCAGTGAGGGAACGGCTTACCGCGCGATTAAAGAAGCAGAAACAAACCGATTGGTGTCGACCATTGAACGTGTGGGGACAATTCGTATTGAACGTAAAAAGAAAGAAAATATTGAACGATTGACCTATGCTGAAATTGTCAATATTGTTGATGGGCAAGTGCTGGGTGGTAGAGCTGGGCTGCACAAATCCCTCAACAAATTTGTTATTGGGGCCATGCAGCTAGAAGATATGATGCGTTACACAGAAGCAGGCAATTTACTAATTGTTGGGAATCGTTATAAAGCACATGAATATGCACTTCGTGCAGGTGCGGCAGTACTTGTGACCGGTGGATTTGAAGCATCGGATGGCGTAAAAAAATTAGCGGATGAATTCGAGCTTCCGATTATTTCGACTAGCTACGATACGTTTACGGTTGCCACAATGATTAATCGAGCCATTTACGATCAATTAATTAAAAAGGAAATTTTGTTAATTGAAGATATTTTAATTCCGCTAGAAGAAACCGATCATTTAAATCTTAAGGAACCCATTCGTCGTTATCACGAATTAAATGAAGAAACGACACATGGTGGCTTCCCAGTAGTGGACCAATCCAATCGATTGGTCGGCATTATTACTTCGCGTGATGTGATTGGGCATCCGCCTACGGAATTAATAGAAAAAGTCATGACTAAAGATCCCATTACCGTCTCAATGCAGACCAGTGTTGCGGCGGCAGGACATCGTATGATTTGGGAAGGCATTGATTTACTGCCTGTTGCGGACGACTCTGGCAAATTGAAAGGCGTTATTAGTAGGCAAGATGTGTTAAAAGCGATTCAAACGGCTCAACGCCAGCCACAACAAGGCGAAACAATTGATGATATCATCAAAAGTCAACTTCACCAACAAACTAGCGACAAACTATTGCTCGAGTTTCGCGTGACACCTCAAATGACGAATGCTTATGGTTCGATTTCTCATGGTGCGTATACCATGATTTTAACCGAAGCGGCATCGGCAATATTAAAAACGAAAAACCGAAAAGATAGTGTATTAGAAAACTTAACCATTTATTTTTTGAAGCCGGTTCAGTTGGATGTGCTGGTGTACGTCAAACCAACCATTTTGGACATTAGTCGAAAATCTGCCAAAGTTGAAGTTGAAGTATCTTTGGAAAACGAAATCGTCGGAAAAGCCATGTTGACTTTCCAATTACTAGATCGTTAAAGCAAAAAGACCTCTAAAAGGCAGCAGGCACACTCAGTAAACGAGTGTGCCTGCTGCCTAATTAGTCTGTCGGGCAAATGGAATCACTTATGGATTCAAATCTGCTTCTTCTTCCAGAAATACATGATAATGACGCGCCGCTTTGTAGTTGTAATAAACCAAAGCTAGACCAAGAACAATGAAAATAGTTGAAATGATGTACGTAATCACGGTTTGAAAAACGAATAGTTGATTGACACCAAAAAAGGCGACAAAACTTCCCAACGCCATCGATGCACGTGCAGCATACCATTTTTTTCGAATGGGCAAAACGGTGCGTGTGCGGAATTGCTTTGTTTTGTTATAAAAATAAATGACAAATGATACAATAATTAAAACGACAAAAATGAACATAAGGACCTCCTGAATTCCAAAACTCATTATCATTGTACTGAGAACTGAGTAAAATTGCGAATGGATTTCCTTATAAATGGAGGAACTCGGAAATGAACAGTCAAATCATCGACACAATTAAGCAATACAGCACCATTATTATTCATCGTCATGTGCGACCCGACCCGGATGCGTATGGTTCACAACTTGGTTTAAAGTACTTGCTGGAACAAAACTACCCAGACAAGCGTATTTTAGCTGCCGGTACACACGATTACACGATGGATTTTTTAGATTTTCCTGACACTGTCGAAGATCAAGATTTCGAAGGGGCTTTAGTAATTGTCACAGATACTGCCAATACAGAACGTGTGGATGACCAACGCTATAAGACAGGCGACAAACTCATCAAAATTGATCACCATCCAAATGACGATGCCTATGGAGACATCGTGTCTGTGGATACAACGGCTAGTTCAGCATCTGAATTGGTTTATGACCTTTATACATATGGTCGTGAACATGAAGACTGGAACATGTCAGCAAAAGCAGCTCGTTTATTGTATGCAGGAATTATTGGTGACACTGGACGATTCTTATTTCCAAGTACCACACAAAAAACTTTTTCAGTTGCCGGTGAGTTGATCAAATACGATTTTGATCGCAATGCGCTGCATAACGGCATGTACGAAATGGATCGTAAATTATTGCATTTGCAAGGATATATGTACCAGAACTTCAAAATGGATGAAAATGGTGCGGCGTATGTTAAAATCACCAAAGACATTTTAACAGAATTTGATGTTACAGCAACAGATACTTCTTTATTGGTTGGTTCGCTTGGAAATGTAAAAAATATAAAAGCGTGGGTTATTTTGATTGAAGAAGACCGTGAAATTCGAGTTCGATTGCGTTCGAAAGGGCCCGTTATTAACGAGTTGGCTAAAGAATTTGGTGGCGGAGGTCACCCGCTGGCTTCTGGGGCAACTGCGTATTCATGGCAAGAAGCTGACCGTGTTATTGATCGTCTAAAAGAAATTTGTGCAACTGCAAATTAAGGAGGGAGTTTATTGTCAATGGTTTATCCGCATATAAGCACATCAGCCGATTTGCTGAAAAGCACGGTGCGCCTTGACGAACTTTTCCCTTATTTAAAGGAACAAGGAGCCACATCAGTCGCAATCGTTAATACAAAATTGTATGGCATTTTACCGTTTTGGGAAGAATGTCGTCGTGCAGATATTCACGGAGTAATTGGTTTATCAGTTTTTATCGAATACGAAGAGCAGCATTATCCAATCATTTTGTATGCCCAGACCAATAAAGGTTATGGCAACTTACTGAAAATCTCCAGTGCTCTTTCGACGAGAGACAAAGAGGCAATACCTGAACAATGGTTAAAAGCTTATAAAGAAGGCTTGATTTGTGTCATTCCAAACAAAGCAGAGTGGCTATTAGCTGATCGAAGTCAGGTTTTCCAATTTGTAAAAGACTTGTTTGGTGTTTGCGCTTTTGGAAGTCTTGAACGTCCAGGTGGTGTTAAGTCTCAATACGAGTCGACGTTTATTGAATTGTGCGACACCATCCAATTACCCATTATCGCAACACACGAAAGTCGTTATTTGCGTGAGCAAGATGCATTTGCTTATGAAGTGGCATCTGCGATTGGTCAAGGGCTAAAGATGAACGATCCGCAAAGGCATGAACCGGAGCACACGAGTGCCTATATTCCAAGCCCTAAAGAATTGGAATCTTGGTTTGTAGATCATCCGGAATGGCTCTTGCGTACAACAGAACTGATGGCAAGTTGTCACGTAACAATTCCAATGAATCAGCAATTGCTGCCGGTTTTTCCTGTGGATGAAAAAGTTGACAAAGCGACTTTTATTGCGGAGCTATGCAAATTGGGGTTAGCTGAACGGAAAGTCGGATTTTCAGAAATTTATCAGCAGCGTTTAGACTACGAATTATCGGTCATCGCTAAGATGGGCTTTATCGATTATTTCTTGATTGTTGCAGATTTTATGAAATATGCCAGAGATCAAGATATTTTAACAGGTCCTGGACGTGGCTCTTCGGCAAGTTCACTTGTTGCGTATTCGCTGAAAATTACCGATGTTGATCCGATTGAACATGGGTTGTTATTTGAACGTTTCTTGAATCCAGAGCGAGTTACGCTGCCAGACATTGATATCGATTTTGCTGATCACAGGCGCCACGAAGTGGTCGACTATGTAGCGAAAAAATACGGTGCCATTCGCACGGCGCAGATTATTACATTCGGCACCTTATCAGCGAAAGCCGTTGCACGTGATACTGCCCGTGTGTTTGGTTTTGAAGCAGAAGAACTCGAAGCCATTTCAAAAATGATTCCAAATCGTCCAGGAACGACATTGCGTTCAGCTCTTAAAGAGTCTACTGCATTTAACGATTGGATTATTGAAAAAGAAGAACGCAAATCTTGGTTTAAAACCGCGTTAAAATTAGAAGGCCTGCCACGCCATGCTTCGACACATGCAGCAGGTGTGATTTTAAGCCCGACGCCTCTAGTGGACCACGTGCCCATTGAAAAAGGTCATGAAGGAATCTATTTGACGCAATGGCCAATGCAAGAACTCGAAGCCATCGGTTTGTTGAAAATGGATTTTCTTGGTTTGCGTAATTTAACCATATTAGAACAAATCCGTAACTTGGTTTATTGGGATACCAAAAAGCGAATCGATTATAGAAGCCTTCCACTAGAAGACGCTAAAACCTATCAACTGCTGGCCAAGGGCGATACGACTGGCATTTTCCAATTAGAGTCTGACGGCATGCGGCGTGCGCTACAACAAATCAAACCAACGGCTTTTGGTGATATTGTTGCTGTCAATGCCTTGTTCCGACCAGGTCCAATGGAATTTATCCCTCTATATGCGAGACGGAAACACGGACAGGAATCTGTTAAATACGTTCATCCGATTCTTGAACCAATTTTGAGCGAAACATACGGCGTCATCGTCTACCAAGAACAGATTATGCACATTGCCGCGAAAATGGCTGGATTTTCTCTTGGACAAGCCGATCTATTACGTCGCGCTGTCAGTAAGAAAAAAAGAGAAATTCTAGATGAACAGCGTGCACACTTTGTCCGAGGGGCAAAAGCCAAAAATTTTACAGAAGCAGAAGCGGCAGAAGTTTATGATTTGATTGTTCGTTTTGCCGATTACGGTTTTCCAAAAAGTCATGCGGTTGCTTATAGCATAATTTCTTATCAACTAAGCTATATGAAAACCCATTATCCAGTCTATTTCTATACCGGAATGTTGACCAACAGTGCGGGTAATGTCGATAAAACAAAACAATTAATGCAAGAAATCAAAGAAAAGAACATCCCGTTGTTGTCACCATCTATTCAAAAAAGTCGTCATTCGTTTTCTGTAGAAGCTGGCGAAATACGAATCGGTTTGAATGTAGTAAAAGGAGTTCCAGGTACGACTATTAAAGCGTTACTGGCTGCTAGAGAAAGTGGACCGTTTAGTAGTTTGTTTAATATTGCCGAACGTATTTCGGCTTTGCATTTTAACCGTAAATCATTTGAGCCACTCATTAAAGCAGGTGCTCTGGATGAATTTGGTTATGACCGTGGAGTGTTACTGGCGTCGCTTGATAGTGCCATTAAGCATGCTGAACTCGTTAAGCCAACAGAAGATCCTGGCTTGTTTGATGATATGGGCTCTAGCTTCATGAAACCGAAATACACGAAGGCTACAGATATGCCTGAAACGCTAAAGCTTGACTATGAAAAAGAAGTTCTTGGTTTTTACTTGTCGAAGCATCCGATTGAACGTGAGAAAGAAAATCGTCAAAAAACCTATCAAGATCTGAAATCGCTGAAAAACAAACGGGATAGGGAATCGGTAACGGTTTTAGGTATGGTAGAAGATGTCAAACGGATTCGTACAAAAAAAGGAGATGCTATGGCATTTGTCACTTTAATGGACGATACGGGTCCAGCTTCCGTTACGTTGTTTCCAGTGGAATACGCTAAATACACTCCTCTTTTGGAACTCCATGCTGTACTCGAAATTCAAGGTATAGTCGAAAATCGTAATCAGAAAACGGCTATTATCTGTAAAACAATAGAAACTTGACTGCTTTTCTCAAAGAAAAGCAGTTTTTTCTTTACGTAACAGTATTTTTTTTGTAAGGTAAAGGATATGAGTGGCCAGACCACTTTCAAAAAAATGGGAACTGAGGAACCATCATGAATCAATCGAAACGTTATTTAGATATAGTACGGGACATTCGTGATATGATTCGACAGGAAAAAATCAAGCCTGGAGAGCGCATTCCATCTGAAAGAGAATTGGCTGAAACGATGCAAGTGGGCCGTTCAACATTGCGAGAAGCGCTTCGTAGTCTTGAACTGTTGGGGTTGATTGAGACTCGTAGAGGAGAAGGTACCTTTTTGTCTGATCACAGAAACCATAAATTGGTTGAAGTTCTATCAACTTTTGTTTTACAGGATAATCGGTCACATGAAGATGTCTGGGAAACTCGGTTGCTTCATGAAATCGCTGCTATTCATATAATTTGTCGAAATGAAACCATTAGCCAAATGAAAGTTTGGGACAGTTTTCGGTTGCGCTTAAAAGATGAAAGTTTTCAGCGTCAAGACTTTGTTAGAGAACTAATGGTCTTGTCTGGCAATCGTTTGTCGTTAAAAATTTGGTTTTTGCTTACGCAATATAGTGGCAACCCATATGATGGAACCATTTCTTTTGATGAAATTGATTTTATGAACAGTATACTAGTAGCAATCGAGCAACAAGACGCAGATACAGCTATTCGAGAGTTTCGAACTTGGAGTGACTGGCTAAAAAAGGAGAGAACACACAATGGCAATCATTCGTGATATTTTTAAACGCAATAAAGATAGCAAAGAAGCAACCATGCCGTCAAAATCTGCAAAAGATGTACCAGAAGGTTTGATGACGAAATGTCCTTCTTGCAAGGAAATTACCTTAACAAAAGATTTAGAAAAAAATAAAAAAGTTTGCCCGAAATGCGATCATCATTTTAAAATGACCGCTTACGAACGGATAAATAGTTTATTGGATGGAGACAGCTTCGAGTCAATGGACGACCATTTGAAATCACAAAATCCGCTTGGCTTTCCAGGATATACGGAAAAAGTTCAAGCAGACAGCGAAAAAACTGGTTTGAACGAAGCCGTGTTAACGGGTTCTGGTAAACTGCAAGGACAAGATATTGTGTTAGCTGTAATGGATTCGCATTTCCGTATGGGTTCAATGGGCTCGGTTGTCGGTGAAAAAATTACGCGCGCCATTGAAGCGGCTACAGAACGCAAATTGCCATTTATCATTTTCACAGCGAGTGGCGGTGCGCGTATGCAAGAAGGGGTTTTATCTCTAATGCAAATGGCGAAAACCAGTGTAGCATTAAAGCGTCACAGCAATGAAGGTTTACTTTTTGTGTCAGTCTTGACGCATCCAACAACAGGTGGTGTATCAGCAAGTTTTGCATCAGTAGGAGACATCAATATTGCCGAACCAAAAGCACTGATCGGTTTTGCAGGTCGTCGCGTTATTGAGCAAACCGTCCGCGAAAAATTGCCGGAAGATTTTCAGACTGCTGAGTTTTTATTGGCGCATGGTCAATTAGATGCAGTTGTCCACCGTGCTTCGATGCAACATACACTGGCGACCATCGTGCGCCTTCACACGAAAGGAGCTGTCACAAATGGTTAAAAAGAACGGTAAAAAAACATTGCCTTTTGAAGAACCACTTATTCAGCTGCGTGCAAAAATCTCTGAGCTAAAAGATTACACAGCAAACGCTGAAGTAGACTTGAGTTCAGAAATCAAGTCTTTAGAAGAGCGTTTCTCTAAACTAGAAGAAGAAATTTACGAAAACATGAAACCTTGGGACCGTGTTCAAGTGGCTCGTCATCCTGAACGACCAACAACGCTCGATTACATACCGATGATTTTTAACGATTTCATTGAATTGCATGGAGATCGCTTGTACGGAGATGACGCTGCCATCGTTAGTGGAATCGCTTCTTTCCACGGTCAGCCGGTTACTATTATCGGCCATCAGCGTGGCAAGGACACAAAAGAAAATGTTCGTCGTAATTTTGGTATGCCTCATCCTGAAGGCTATCGAAAAGCCTTGCGGCTAATGAAGCAAGCTGAAAAATTCAAGCGTCCTATCATTTGCTTGATTGACACAAAAGGCGCCTATCCTGGAAAAGCTGCAGAAGAACGCGGACAAAGTGAGGCCATTGCACGTAATTTAGTCGAAATGGCTGGACTTGAAGTGCCGGTTTTGTCAATTGTCATCGGTGAAGGTGGAAGTGGTGGTGCACTAGCACTTGGTGTCGGAAATCAAATTTTAATGCTAGAGAATTCGACATTCTCTGTTATCTCTCCTGAAGGAGCAGCATCCATTTTGTGGAAAGATTCTGCGTTAGCACAAACAGCTGCTGAAGCGATGAAAATTACAGCGCCTGACCTTTTGGAAATGAAAATAATTGAACATATGATTCCTGAAGTGCGTGGGGGTGCGCATCACAATCCTCAAAAGCAAGCAGCCATCATTTCAGAAGCAATCAGACGTTCATTGGAAGAGTTGAACGGGATGTCTGGAGAAGAGCTGATTGAACAGCGTTATAACAAATTCAAATCAATTGGTGTATTCAGCGAATGATGAAAAACCGCCTCGGCGGTTTTTTTGATTTCCGCAATACAAACAATAATATTTTTTCTGGAGGATAAATCAGACTACCTTCATAAACACTTAACATGTCTCACGACTTTTCAGGACTGACAGTAAGGCCATGTCGTGGTAAGGTAAAAAGAGTAAATGGACTGCAGGAGGGCTACTATGAAGAAAATTGGAGTTTTGACAAGCGGGGGAGATTCACCTGGCATGAACGCTGCTATTCGAGCAGTTGTTCGAAAAGGAATTTTTCATGGCATTGAAGTGGCTGGCGTTTATTCCGGATACCAGGGATTAATCGAGGGCACTATTAAAACGCTAGAAGCAGGGGACGTCGGTGACATCATCCAGCGTGGAGGAACGAAGTTATTCTCAGCACGTTGCGAAGAATTCCGTACAGAAGCTGGCCAATTAAAAGCAATTGAACAAATGAAAAAAGCCGGTCTTGAAGGACTGGTTGTTATCGGTGGAGACGGTTCGTACCAAGGAGCGATGGCTTTGACCGAAAGAGGTTTTCCGTGTGTCGGTGTTCCAGGAACTATTGATAACGATATTCCAGGAACCGACTACACAATCGGTTTTGATACGGCGTTGAATACAGTTATCGAAGCAATCGATAAAATTCGTGACACTGCAACGAGCCATGAACGAACGTTTATTGTCGAAGTGATGGGCCGTGATGCAGGTGACTTGGCATTATGGGCCGGGCTTGCGGGTGGAGCAGAAACTATTCTGATTCCTGAAGAAAGCTACAATATCGATGACATGATCGACCGTTTACAAAAAGGCCGTAATCGTGGCAAGCGTCACAGTATTATTATTGTGGCCGAAGGGGTTATGAATGGTAACGAACTAAAAGCTCTTATTAAAGAAAAAGCAGATATTGAAACACGGGTTTCAGTACTGGGTCATATTCAACGTGGTGGATCACCAACTGCGCGAGATCGTGTTTTAGGAAGTTTGTTCGGTGCACGGGCAGTGGAAGTTCTTCTTGAAGGCGTCGGAGGCAGGGCTATTGGCATGAAGAATCACCAAGTGGTAGACTATGATATGACAGAAGCATTTACTGCAGAGCATAATGCTGATATGAGTTTGTATACATTATCTAAAGAATTAGCAATTTAAAATAGTAAATGGAGTGAGTTTATTGAGAAAAACGAAAATTGTATGTACGATCGGTCCTGCAAGTGAATCACCTGAACTACTAGAACGCTTAATCGAAGCGGGAATGAACGTAGCTCGTTTAAACTTTTCGCACGGTAATCACGAAGAACACGCTTTACGTATTAAACGAATTCGCGAAGCAGCTGATAAAGCTGGTAAAATTGTTGGGATTTTGTTGGACACAAAAGGTCCTGAGATTCGTACACATCAGATGGAGAACGATTCGATTGAACTAGTAACAGGTCAGAAAATCGAAGTTTCCATGACTGAAGTGTTGGGGACTGCTGAGCGATTTTCAATTACTTACGACCAATTAATCGAAGATGTTAAGGCAGGATCAATCATTCTTTTGGATGATGGCTTGATCGAATTGCGTGTTGAAAGTCTCGATATGGAAAACGGCATTATCCATACATCAGTTCAAAATGCTGGAACATTAAAAAGTAAAAAAGGTGTTAACGTTCCAGGCGTTTCAGTTCAATTGCCTGGTATTACTGAAAAAGATGCACAAGATATCTTATTTGGCATTGAACAAAACGTTGATTTTGTTGCGGCTTCATTTGTTAGAAGAAGTTCAGATGTGATGGAAATCCGTGGCTTGCTTGAAAAAAACAATGGCTCGCATATACAAATTATTCCGAAAATCGAAAACCAAGAAGGTGTCGACAATATTGATGAAATCATTATGGTTTCCGATGGCTTGATGGTGGCACGTGGAGATTTAGGTGTAGAAATTCCAGCAGAAGAAGTTCCGCTAGTTCAAAAATCATTGATCGAAAAATGCAATAGTGCAGGTAAACCAGTTATTACCGCTACGCAAATGTTAGATTCTATGCAGCGTAATCCGCGCCCGACACGCGCAGAAGCAAGTGACGTTGCTAACGCAATTTTTGATGGCACAGACGCTATTATGTTGTCAGGTGAAACGGCCGCGGGTATTTATCCTGTCGAATCAGTCGAAACGATGCATCGCATTGCCGAAACGACAGAATCTGCGTTAAATTATAAGCAAATTGTTTCAAATAGAAGAAAAGAAAAAGAGTCGAATATGACAGAAGCGATTGGTCAAGCTGTAGCTTATACGGCTTTGAACTTAAAGGTTCGTGCCATTATTGCACCAACTGAAAGTGGCACAACGGCGAAAATGATTTCTAAATATCGCCCGGGAGCACCAATCATCGCAGTAACATCTTCAGAACGTCCAGCGCGCAAACTATCTTTAGTATGGGGCGTACAACCAATTATTGGTGCGTCAGTCCATTCGACAGATGAATTGCTCGAAAATGCAGTTGACGAAAGCTTGAAGCATGGCTATGTGAAACACGGCGACCTTGTCGTTATCACAGCAGGTGTCCCTGTAGGACAAGCGGGTACAACTAACTTAATGAAAGTTCATGTTATTGGCGATATCCTGGCTAAAGGTCAAGGAATTGGCAAGACAGTTGCTTTTGCAGAAACTGTCGTTGTTAGAAATGCAGAAGAAGCACTAGCAATCGATACAGAAGGTAAAATCATCGTAACAATCGGAACAGATCGTGACATGATGCCAGCCATCAACAAATGTGCAGGGATTATCACCGAAGAAGGCGGATTAACGAGTCATGCAGCAGTAGTTGGTTTGAGTCTTGGAATTCCGGTTATCGTGGGTGTTAGAGAAGCAACTACTCTAATTAAAACAAATTACGATATTACAATGGACGCAGAATCAGGCATCGTCTATCACGGCCATGCAAGTGTTCTGTAAAATTCCACAAGGAGGCTGGTCAAAATGATGAAATGGATTTTCTTGGCCTTAATTATTGTACCGTCTCTTGAATTGGCTTTGTTAATCTGGGCAGGAGGCAAGCTTGGCTTTTTCGTTACGCTGGCAATTATTGTGGCAACGGGCTTGTTAGGCGCTTTCCTGGCTAAAAAACAAGGTTTAAAAGCATTAAAAGATATTCAAGCAGGAATGAATAGTTTCGAGGCTCCTGGTGATCAATTGTTGAATGCGGCATTCATTTTAGTTGGCGGAGTTTTGCTGCTGACGCCTGGGTTTATCTCTGATGCAGTGGGATTTACACTGCTTTTTAGCCCTACTCAAAAAATGTATAAGCCATTCATTTACCGAATGATTCACAAAAAGATGAAAAACACCCGGGTTATCGTAAGATAATGCCGGGTATTTCCATCGTTTCAGAGAGGAAATTTAATTTCTATAAGCGTTTCCATTCACAAATTCTACAAAGTTGATTATAATAGCTTAGTAAGGTCAAAAAACAGAAGTTCATAAACGCAGATGAGACATCATTCTGCATTTTTTTTTGGGAATGGTGAATTAGATTAGAGAAGGAGCGATTTAAATGACATCGTCAAAAGGTTTAGAAGGTGTAGTAGCAACACAATCGGCCATTAGCTCGATTATTGATGACACACTTACATACGTCGGCTACGATATCGATGATTTAGCCGTTAACGCAAGTTTTGAAGAAGTGATTTACTTGTTGTGGCACCAGCGCCTGCCAAAAGCAAACGAATTGGCGGAACTCAAGCAACAATTAGCGGACAACATGGCCGTTCCACAAGCCGTGTTGGATCATTTTAAAACCTACGACATCAAACACGTTCACCCGATGGCTGCACTACGTACGGCAGTTTCGATGCTTGGTTTGTTCGATGAAGAAGCAGAAGTGATGGAGCCTGAAGCCAACTACCGCAAAGCCATTAAAATCCAAGCGAAAATTTCAACGTTGGTAACAGCTTTCGGTCGCATCCGCAATGGTCAAGAACCTGTTGCACCGAAAACAGACTTGAGTTTTGCGGCAAACTTCTTGTACATGTTGTCTGGTGAATTGCCAGAAGCGATTGAAGAAGAAGCGTTTAACAAAGCATTAGTTTTACATGCAGATCACGAATTGAACGCTTCGACGTTTACGGCACGCGTGGCAGTCGCAACCTTGTCGGATGTGTATTCCGGTGTCACTGCGGCAATTGGTGCGTTAAAAGGCCCTCTTCACGGTGGTGCGAACGAGCAAGTGATGAAGATGTTAACGGAAATCGGCTCGGTCGATAACGTGGAAACAGTCATCAACGAAAAACTAGCCAACAAAGAAAAAATTATGGGCTTTGGTCACCGGGTTTACCGCAAAGGCGATCCACGTGCAAAGCACTTACGCGACATGTCACAGAAATTGACCAAAATTCGCGGCGAAGAAAAATGGTACGACATGTCGGTGAAAATCGATGAAATCGTTACCGGTCAGAAAAACTTGCCACCGAACGTTGATTTTTACTCGGCATCGGTTTACCATAGCTTGAACATCGAACACGATTTGTTCACACCGATTTTTGCCGTGTCACGTACATCGGGTTGGTTGGCACACATTTTGGAGCAATACTCAAACAACCGCTTGATCCGCCCACGTGCAGAATACATTGGACCGGGCATGCAAACGTATGTGCCAGTTGAAGAACGATAAGAAATTTTTATCTATATTGTAAGATAAAAAAATACAACTTATAGGGCTAGCACTCTGTGCAGCCCTATGACTTTGACTACAGGAGGAAATTTAACATGACTAACGGCGAAAAAATCTCAGTAGAAAACGGTGTTTTGAACGTACCTAACAATGCGGTAATTCCTTATATTATTGGTGATGGAACAGGACCAGACATCTGGCATGCAGCATCGCGTGTTTTAGAACAAGCAGTTACAAAAGCATATAACGGCGAAAAATCAATTGTTTGGAAAGAAGTTCTTGCTGGACAAAAAGCATTTGACCAAACAGGCGAATGGCTTCCAGAAGAAACTCTTGACGTAATCCGCGAATACCTAATCGCAATCAAAGGACCTTTGACTACGCCAATCGGTGGCGGTATCCGTTCATTGAACGTGGCACTTCGCCAAGAATTGGATCTTTACACATGCCTACGTCCAGTTCGTTATTTCGAAGGTGTACCTTCACCGGTTAAACGCCCAGAAGATACTGACATGGTTATTTTCCGTGAAAACACTGAAGATATCTATGCTGGTATTGAATATGCTAACGGTTCGGATGAAGTGAAAAAATTGATTGCATTCCTACAAGACGAAATGGGCGTTAAAAACATCCGTTTCCCGGAATCTTCAGGTATTGGTATTAAACCAATCTCAGAAGAAGGAACAAAACGTTTAGTTCGTGCTGCAATCAATTACGCAATTACTGAAGGCCGCGAATCATTGACACTTGTTCATAAAGGGAACATCATGAAGTTCACTGAAGGAGCTTTCAAAAACTGGGGCTATGAAGTGGCTGAGCAAGAATTCGGCGACAAAGTATTTACATGGAACGAATACGATGCAATTAAAGACGAAAAAGGGACAGACGCTGCGAACAAAGCACAAGAAGAAGCACTTGCTTCAGGTAAAATTCTTGTTAAAGATTCAATCGCTGACATCTTCTTGCAACAAATCCTTACACGTCCAAGCGAGTTCGATGTTGTTGCAACAATGAACTTAAACGGAGATTACGTTTCTGATGCTTTGGCTGCTCAAGTAGGCGGAATTGGTATTGCTCCTGGAGCGAACATCAACTACGATACTGGACATGCGATTTTTGAAGCAACTCACGGAACAGCTCCTAAATATGCTGGTCTTGATAAGGTAAACCCTTCATCTGTTATCCTTTCAGGCGTATTAATGCTTGAACATTTAGGATGGACTGAAGCTGCTAAAATGATCACAAACTCTATGGAGAAAACAATTGCTTCTAAAGTTGTAACTTACGACTTTGCACGTCTAATGGACGGCGCTACAGAAGTGAAATGCTCTGAGTTTGCTGATGAATTAATCAAAAACTTATAAGCCTAAAATCAAAAGAGAGGGAATCCCTCTCTTTTTTTTATGCCCATTATTATTAGGTTTTGATGGGATGTGTTATGTTAGAACTGAAGTGTCCCGGCAATGTAGGCGACAAAAGAGAAGAGTGAATTTTAGGGGTACTCAAGGAGAGACAACAAGAAAACTAATTTTGTAAAAGGAGAGATATTTCATGACATTCAAGCGCACAAAAATTTCAGTAATTGGTTCTGGATTTACCGGAGCTACTGCAGCGTTCTTACTAGCCCAAAAGGAATTAGGCGATGTGGTGTTAGTCGATGTTCCACCAATGGAAGACCCAGCAAAAGGCAAGGCTTTGGATATGGCTGAAGCAGGTCCTGTTCTTGGTTTTGACGCGCGCATCAAAGGTACCTCTAATTACGAAGACACAAAAGACTCTGATTTAGTCATTATCACGGCAGGAATTGCACGTAAGCCTGGGATGAGCCGCGATGATTTGGTTCAAACCAATCAAAAAGTAATGAAAGCTGTAACAGCAGATATTGTGAAATACTCTCCGGAAACGACAATTATTGTTTTAACTAATCCAGTTGATGCCATGACTTACACGGTTTTTCAGGCATCTGGTTTACCAAAAGAACGCGTGATTGGACAATCAGGGGTATTAGACTCTGCTCGTTTTAGAACGTTTGTTGCTGAGGAACTCGATGTGTCGGTTAAAGATATTACAGGATTTGTGCTAGGTGGACACGGCGATGACATGGTGCCACTGGTTCGCTATTCTTATGCAGGCGGTATCCCATTAGAAACGTTAATTTCTAAAGAGCGCTTGGATGAAATTGTTGCACGTACACGTAAAGGTGGAGCAGAAATTGTCAATCTCTTGGGAAATGGCTCAGCTTATTATGCCCCTGCAGCTTCACTAGTAGAGATGGCTGAAGCGATTATTAAAGACCAGCGTCGAATTCTACCGACCATTGCTTATTTAGAAGGTGAGTACGGAATGGATGGAATTTATCTAGGGGTGCCGACCATTTTAGGTGCAGCAGGTATTGAGAAAATCATCGAAATCGATTTAAATGAAGAAGAAAAAGCTTTGTTAAATCAATCAGCAGATTCAGTGAAAGCTGTTATGAAGGTATTAACATGATGTAATAGATGATGGGTAGGGAGAATTCCCTGCTCATTTATTATTTTCTTGAACAAGCTATTCATAAACGTTACTCTTCCTGTCTCTTTCGTCGCTTGCGCTTTCATTGACTAAATTGATACTATAGAGATATTAAGAAAATGGAGGGATGTTGTTTGTTGCTTGGGAAAAAGCGGAAATTAGGCCGGCGAGTAGAAGATATCAAGATTGGTGAGAACTTAAAGCTGACAGAGAAAATTGAAGACAAAGATCTTCTCTTGTATTTGGGTTTGACAAATGACAGCAACCCGCTATATATCCAACATGATTTCGCTTTACAGACTAGTTTTGAAAAACCTGTCGTGCCGAATATTATGTTGACGGGTATTCTTACTTCTGCGGTATCAAAATACATACCGGGTCCTGGCTCTTATATTGTCAGTCAACAGTTGGAATTCTTAAAACCTGTTCATCATTACGCAACGATCGATTTTAACTTGGAAGTTGTCGAAGTGGATATCGAGCATAATAAGGTAGTTGTTCGGGTTGAAGGAATCAATGAAGACGGTGAAATTGTAGTGGCAGGACAACTTGCTGCTAACCCGCCGCGAATAGTGGAATAACTGACGGCTCATGCAACGAATTATGTTTAATGCGGTTTGAGATGGGGGTTTCAAACTGAGTGTGGAGGATGTAAAATGATGAAAAAAATATTAATCATTGAAGACGAACATTCAATTGCGACATTGCTTTCTTATAATTTGGTTCAAGCGGGTTTTGAGACGATTATTGCCAATGATGGCAAACAAGGATTTGACTTGGCACTTAGCGAAAGTCCATCATTAATTGTGTTGGATTTGATGTTGCCATCAATGGACGGTGTCGAAGTGTGTAAATCCTTGCGTCAACAAAAAATTAATACACCGATAATTATGTTGACGGCTAAAGGCGATGAGTTTGACAAAGTTCTTGGCCTGGAGCTAGGGGCGGATGATTATATGACCAAACCGTTTAGCCCAAGAGAAGTTGTAGCGCGCATTAAGGCAGTACTGAGAAGAGCCAGTAACGTTCCCACTGCACAGCAAGATTCTTCGGTACCTATTTCACTCGGTGAATTAGCTGTTTATCCTGATCGTTTTGAAGTTTTTCTTAGTGAAAAACAATTGGAATTTACTCCAAAAGAGTTTGAACTGCTTGTGTATTTGATGGAAAACAAAAATCGGGTTTTAACACGTGATCAGTTGCTTAGCGCTGTATGGAAATATGATTTCGCAGGAGATACACGTATTGTGGATGTTCATATTAGCCATTTGCGCGATAAAATAGAAGAAAACAGTAGAAAACCTACGTTTATTAAAACAATTCGGGGACTGGGCTATAAGTTCGAGGAGCCGAAAAACATATGAAATCGTTTCGTCGTCGTCTACTAGGCACTTTGCTCGTATGGATCGGAATGATGTTGGCTGGTTTGTTTATTGTCGTACTCCAACTACTGCCGATTTATGAAGGTGCTGAGAACAAGTCCGATATTTGGCTGATTTTGTTTTTGACATTTTTGAGCGCGTTGCTACTGTCAGCCATAGTTGGTAACCGCGTGATTAATGTAAACATTAAACCGGTTGAAAATGCGACTGAGACTGCTTTGGAATTAGCCAAAGGCAATTATCTTGCGCGCGCAACGGAATCCAATGCCCAAGAAAGTGTCGAATTGAGTAGGACGATTAATGTTCTGGCCCGCAATCTTCAAGAAATTACAGCTGTGCGCGTCATGGAACAAGAACGACTAAAAACGTTAATTGAGAACATGGGAAGCGCACTGATCATGATTGATAGACAAGGTGCCGTTTCGCTTGTCAATAAGCCTTTTTTAGATGAATTCAACTTAAAACCTGAGGCGATATTGGGGAAGTTTTATAAGGAAATACAAGTCCCTAATGTGGTGGAAAATTTTATCGAAAATGTGTTTATGACGGAAACACATTCACGTGCTCAGATTGAATTTGTATTGAGGTCAAAACAGAGGAATTTAAACGTTTATGGAGCACCGGTTATTGGGGAGCACGAACGTTGGTTAGGAATTGTTATCGTATTCCAAGATATTACGGAGTTGAAAAGATTGGAGCAGATTCGTAAAGACTTTGTTGCCAACGTTTCTCATGAACTTCGTACGCCTGTCACATCTATTAAAGGATTCTCAGAAACACTGCTGGACGGGGCCTACAAAGACACAGATACTTTATTGTCATTTTTAGACATTGTTCATACTGAGAGCAACCGATTGGAAATGCTGATTAATGATCTGCTTGATTTGTCGAACGTAGAACAAAGTGGATTTGAAGTAAATGCGCAACCTACTGATATGAAAGCTGTCATTAAAAGAGCGATAGAAATGATTCAGCCTAAAATTAATGAAAAATCCATTCAATTACAATTAGAAATTCAGCCAGTAATAGTACTAGGTGATCCAAATCGCTTAATCCAAGTGATGATGAACCTTTTAATTAATGCTGTTACATACTCTAGTAATTATACTGAAATAACCATTCGGCTTTTTACGAAAGAAGATCAAGCCGTTATTCAAGTGGCAGACCAAGGAATCGGAATCGAGAGTTCTGAAATCAGTCGATTGTTTGAGCGTTTTTATCGCGTCGATCGAGCACGCAGTCGAAATTCAGGAGGTACCGGACTCGGGCTGTCTATTGTTAAACATTTAATCGAGGCACATCATGGGCAAGTGGAAGTTGATAGCACAGTAGGTGTCGGAACTACATTTACCATTTGCCTGCCAATAGCTAGCTAATTTAGGAGGAACGTATGGAAACTAAACACCCATTTTTACCGATTATTATCGGTACAGACATGAACGCTTATAATATGGCTATCTCATTTCACGAGGCATATGGCATTAAGCCCATTTTAGTCGGTAAAGAACATTTATCGTTTACTTCACTAAGTTCGATTACGGAAACGATTGAAATACGTTCAGGTTTAGCGGATGATTCTCAGTTTGCTAACATTCTGATCGAAGTTGCACGTAAGTATAGAGCACCTGGTAAAACACTTTTGCTCATTGGTACTAACGATCTTTATGTGCGCTTGATTATTGAAAATGCTAAAATTTTGCGAGAGCATTATGTTTTCAATTACATCAACGAAGATTTGATGAACCAACTGCAAGTGAAAGCTAATTTCTATGAGCTTTGCAAAGTGCATGGTATTGACACACCGACAACGTTCTTTTATAGCTGCAATTCGAACAAGCCGTTTGAAGAAGAAATGATGTTCCCAGTTATTATTAAACCAAGCAACGGCATCGAATACAGCAGAAACAAGTTTGAAGGCCAGCAGAAAGTGTATAAAGTTGAAAGCCCAAAAGAAATGCACAACGTCATCCAGCAAATTAAAACTGGTGGTTACCGCGACGAATTGATCATCCAGGACTATATTCCAGGAGACGATACATTTATGTGGGATTCGGTTATTTACGCTAATTCGAAAGGCAAAACACAACTCGTTACTTTTGCGCAAGTAGTGTTACAAGAACATACTGTTACGGCAATTGGAAACTACACCGCATTGATCACACGCTTTGATAAAGACGTGATGGTCAAACTGCAAAATTTTCTTGAAGCAGTCGGCTATAACGGGTTTGCAAATTTCGATTTAAAATACGATTCGCGCGATAATACATTTAAAGTATTTGAGGTGAACATTCGTCAAGGACGTTCTAGCTATTACGTCACAGCACTTGGGCATAATATGGCTGAGTATTTTGTGGATGATTTGATCTATCATACTGAAAAGCCTATAACGTATTTAAATGAAGATTTCCTGTTCACAGTCGTACCAAAAGCAGTCTTGCGCAATTTTGTCGCGAATAAAGCAGTGCTAAAAGACATTAAGCGCTTGATTAAAAAAGGCCAATACGGTAATCCGTTATTTTACAAACAAGATAAGCATCTAAAACGAAAAATTTATTTATTGGCACGCCAAGTGAATTACTATAAAAAGTATAAAAACAATCAATGGTAAATTTACAGAAGCTTAACACTGGCTTCATACTTGGATGGTAAGGTTTACTAGAACCCCCTTCAACCGCATAATTTGAAAAAGAGTCCTTCCCCCGGACTCTTTTTCTATTTTTCTGAAACTATTTCACTATTATTCCGTATAGTCAGTAACAAGAAAAAAGGAGGGGCCATCATGACAACTAAAAAACTACTAGCGGTGATTGGTTTATCAATTACGGGAATTCTTCTGCTGATTGCGATTTTTACTTCTTGGTACACGGTAGATGAATCCGAACAAGCAATCATTATTACATTCGGTGTAGCCAATGAAACGAATACTGAAGCTGGCTTACATTTTAAAATGCCATGGCCAATTCAAAAAGCAGAAATTCTTTCAAAAGAAACTTACAGCTTGAAATTCGGCTACAACCAAAACGACGAAGGTGAAATTGTGGCATTCGACAAAGAAACTAAGATGATTACAGGAGATGAAAACATCGTTCTTACGGACTTAATTGTTCAGTGGAAAATCACGGATCCTAAGAAATATCTATTTAATGCAGAAGCTCCTCAAGATATTTTGCATGATGCAACATCTGCATCTATCCGTTCAATTATCGGCAACTCGCTGATTGATGACGCACTAACATCCGGAAAAGCGGAAATTGAATCGGACACACGCGATCTGCTTGCTTCTTTAATTGAGAAGTACGATATCGGCATAACTGTGTTAGCTGTCAAACTCCAAGATGTAGAACTACCGAACGAAGAAGTGCGCGCGGCATTTACGAATGTAACAGATGCTAGAGAAACGATGAACACGAAAATCAACGAAGCCAAAAAATACGAAAACCAAAAACGTAACGAAGCCTTAGGAGAAAAAGCTGCGATTAATTCACGTGCAGAAGGTCAAAAAGTAACGCGTATTCAACAAGCAACAGGAGACGTTGCATTATTTGATAAATTGTATAAAGAATACGAAAACAATCCAGAAGTTACAAAGCAACGGATTATTATGGAAACCTTAGAAACAGTCTTGCCAAACGCCAAATTGTATATTATGAACGATGAAGGTGGAACGATGAAATACTTGCCACTTGAAGGATTGCAGACAACTATCCCACCGGTTGCGGAAACTGAAGAAGGGAGTGGCGACTAATGGAACCAAACAAACCTTTAGGAGAAGTGAAAAAATTCAACCCTTATGATAGGCCAAAAAAGAAAAAAGAACCGAGAGATCCGGTTGACTTCAAGAAATACTGGAAATTGATTGTCGGTTTAGTTGTAGCATTTGTTCTCTTGTTAA
This sequence comes from Planococcus kocurii, assembly GCF_001465835.2. NCBI lineage: Bacteria > Bacillati > Bacillota > Bacilli > Caryophanales > Caryophanaceae > Planococcus > Planococcus kocurii. The sequence goes on along the minus strand of NZ_CP013661.2, from coordinate 427,624 downwards.
TGGTCTTAACGAATGTGTATATTGTAAAAGAAAATGAATACCGAGTTGTTCGTCAATTTGGTGAAGTGGTGAAAATTCAAGAAGAGCCAGGCATCCGCATGAAAATACCCTTTATTCAAAGCGTTACGACTTTGCCGAACTATCAAATGACTTACGATGTTTCAGAAGCGGAAATTAATACGAAAGACAAAAAACGAATCATCATCGATAATTATGCAGTTTGGCATGTTGTCAATCCACTTGACTTGATTTCAAATGCTGGGACAATCGTCAACGCTGAATCCCGAATGGAAGAATTTATTTACTCGGTAGTTCGTACAGAACTGGGCCAGTTAGATTACGATGAAATCATTAATGATGAAAACTCTTCTAGGGGCAGTGTGAACGATGCTGTCACGGCGAAAGTGAATGAATTGCTAAACAAAGATCAATACGGCATTCAAGTGATGGATGTTCGGATAAAACGAACAGATTTACCTGAAGAAAATGAGCAGTCTGTTTATACGCGGATGATTTCAGAGCGTGAATCCACGGCTCAAGAATACTTATCTCAGGGAGATGCGAAAAAACGTGAAATGGAAGCGCAAGCTGACCGACAGGCACAAGAAGTAATTGCTACAGCGCGTAAAGAAGCCGCATTAATCCAAGCAGAAGGCGAATCCGCAGCTGCTAAAATTTATAACGAATCGTTCTCAAAAGATCCGGAATTCTATGAGCTTTATCGCTCACTAGAATCTTATAAGAAAACAATTGGTGATGATACCGTCATCGTTTTACCATCTGATTCACCTTACGCAGAAATCTTATCCGGTAATTTCGAATAAGGCTAGAGCCGTTATTTCTCTTCTATTTGCCCGCGTGGTAAAATAGAGGGAATGATGGCTTTTTTTTATGGAGAGGGGTAATTTTGTGGCAAAGAAAATACTTTTATTAGATGGCAATAGCTTGGCATATCGTGCGTTTTTCGCCTTGCCGCTATTGACCAATGAAAATGGCATTCACACGAATGCTGTCTATGGATTTACGATGATGCTTCAAAAAATAATCGAAGAAGAAAAACCAACGCATATGATTGTGGCGTTTGATGCAGGCAAAACGACTTTCCGTCACAAGACATTTAGTGAGTATAAAGGCGGGAGACAAAAGACGCCGCCTGAGTTGTCGGAACAATTTCCTTATCTGAGAAAAGTGATTGATGCTTACGGCATTAAACGCTATGAATTGAACAATTACGAAGCGGACGATATTATCGGAACTTTGAGTCTTGAAGCAGAACAAGCGGGTGATGAAGTTGTGATTATTTCTGGAGATAAGGATATGACGCAATTGGCATCATCAACGACGACCGTCTTTATCACGCGAAAAGGGATCACGGATATCGAAAAGTACACAGTCGAGCATATTAAAGAAAAATACGGCCTGACACCCAATCAGATTATTGATATGAAAGGTCTGATGGGCGACGCATCGGATAATATTCCGGGTGTGCCAGGTGTCGGCGAAAAAACAGCGCTAAAATTATTAGCAGCACACGGTTCAGTTGAAGGTGTCTATGAAGCAATTGACTTGCAAAAAGGCAAGATGAAAGAAAAACTAGTCGCCAATGAAGATCTTGCTTATATCAGCAAGCAACTGGCGACCATAGAACGACATGCCCCCATTGAAATTAGCATTGAAGAATTGAGTTATGCTGGACCAAATCAAGACGAATTGGTAAAAGTATGGACGGAATTGGCATTTAAATCTTTACTAGAAAAAATGGAATATACAGCAGAAGAAACAGTTAAAGAGGAATTGCACTTCGAGGTACTGACTGCCATTGACCCAGCTATATTAAAAGACGAGATGGCTGTTCACCTAGAGTTATACGATGAACATTACCATAGCTGTGATTTACTTGGTGTTTCTTTAGCGACGGAGACAGAAACCTATGTAATTCCAATGACAGTTGTTGAGCAATCAGAAGAATTCAACAGGTGGTTTAAAGATCCATCGAAAAAGAAATTTATGGCAGACTCAAAAGCAGCAACTGCCGCATTTTTACGTATGGGCATTGAATTAAAAGGTGTCGATTTTGACTTGATGCTAGGTGCTTATATTGTGAATCCGTCGTTAACTTATACGGATATGGCGAGTATTGTCCAAGAGTACGGTTATAGAGACGTATCAACAAACGAACAAATCTACGGCAAAGGTGCTAAAAAGAAAGTGCCGGAAGAAACGATTCTAAACGAGCATATTGCTAGAAAAGCACGCACTATCTGGAAAGTCCGGCCATTAGTTATGGAAAAACTCGAAGAAAACGAGCAATTTGATTTATACGACAAATTAGAATTGCCACTGGCGACAGTTTTAGGTCAAATGGAGTCACTAGGCGTCAAAGTCGATCGCGATCAATTGTCCGAAATGGGCAAGGAATTGTCTCATAAACTCGAAAAAATTGAATCGGATATACATGGGCTGGCCGGACAAGAATTTAATATCAATTCCCCTAAGCAATTAGGTGTCATCCTGTTTGAAAAACTTGGATTACCAGCTTTAAAGAAAACCAAAACCGGTTACTCAACAGCAGCAGATGTTCTAGAAAAACTAGAGGGGCAGCACGAGATCATCTCGCATATTCTCATGTATCGTCAATTGGGCAAACTATTATCCACTTATATAGAAGGATTGCTAAAAGAAGTACACGAAGACGGCAAAGTCCACACCCGGTTCCAACAGGCTCTTACAACAACTGGTCGACTTAGTTCAACTAATCCGAACTTGCAAAATATCCCGGTGCGCCTTGAAGAAGGACGGAAAATCAGGAAAGCCTTTATTCCTTCAGAGCCGGACTGGGTAATGGTCGCAGCGGATTATTCACAAATTGAATTGCGTGTCTTGGCAGATATGTCGGAAGATGAGCGTCTCGTGCAAGCTTTTAAAGATGACCGAGATATTCATACAACAACGGCTAGCGATGTTTTTCATGTTCCTGTAGAACAAGTGACAGGCGATATGCGAAGAGCTGCTAAAGCCGTTAACTTCGGAATTGTTTATGGCATTAGTGATTATGGTTTGTCTCAAAACTTAAGCATTCCACGGAAAGAAGCAGCAGACTTTATTGAACGTTATTTCACAAGTTTTCCTGGCGTCAAAAGTTATATGACAACGATTGTGGCAGACGCAAAGCGTGATGGATTTGTCACGACATTGATGAACCGGAGACGCTATTTACCGGATATTACGAGTTCTAACTTTAATTTGCGCAGCTTTGCAGAGCGTACAGCGATGAATACGCCGATTCAAGGGAGTGCAGCGGATATTATTAAAAAAGCGATGATTGATATGGATGCAGCACTCGAGCGTGAAGGGATGCAAACACGTATGCTGTTGCAAGTACACGATGAATTAATCTTTGAAGCGCCACCTGAAGAATTGGAGAAACTGATGAAATTAGTACCTGAAGTAATGGAACATGCAGTGAAACTAATTGTGCCGTTAAAAGTAGACATCGCCAATGGTGCAACTTGGTACGATACTAAATGATCGGAGGGTAACGATATGCCTGAACTTCCAGAAGTAGAAGGTGTCGTTCGGCAGATCCGCCCTGTTTCTATTGGTAAAAAAATTGAGGCAGTAACGGTATCGGACATTATTCGCTTATCGAAAGCGAATGGCAAAGAAGCAATCATTAAGCGGATGGAAGCCGACCGTTTTGTTGATAGCTTAACAGGAGCGCAAATTGTCCGTGTCGAGCGACGCAGCAAATATATTTACTTTACATTGCGAAAAGACCATGAATTTTTATTAGTTAATCATTTGGGAATGTCAGGAGCTTGGTTTTACGTCGACCAGCTTCAGTCTATTCCGGAAGATAAATTCCGGCGACACGTTCATGTCATTTTGACATTGAGCGATGGCAACTTACTAGCGTTTTCGGATATTCGTCGTTTTGGGGAAATGAGGGTATTGCAAGAAGAGGCAGAATTCCCTCCTTTACTGCTGATGGCACCGGAGCCTTTTGAGCCAGGTGCACGAGAACATTTTTTGGCGATAGCTGAGAGTGCTAAATATCAAAACAAAGCAATCAAAGAACTTATTATGGACGGCCAAATTATTTCGGGCTGCGGTAACATTTATGCAACAGAAGCCCTTTTTAAAACGAAAATACATCCCAAACGAGCGGCTAGACGCATTAGTCGGAGACGAAAAGTAGAACTATTTGAGTCAATTGTTGCTATTTTGCTAGAAAGCATAGAAGCAGGCGGAAGTACGATTTCGGATTACCGCAACATCAATGGTGAATCAGGCAGCATGCAAGATCGTTTTGGTATGTATGGAAAAAAACAGTGTATGGTTTGTGGCACGATGACGAAGACGCTGAAAATCGGAGGTCGGGCATCTGTATATTGCCCAACTTGCCAGAAATGAGGATGAATAATGATCATTGGATTGACAGGTAGCATTGCCAGTGGAAAAAGTACCGTATCCGAAATGTTAAAAAATTTAGGCTATCCGATTATTGATGCGGATCTTGTAGCGCGGTTAGTAGTAGAACCAGGTTCTGACACCTTAGGACAAATCGCTTTAGCATTTGGCGATGAGATACTGCGCGAAGACGGAACGATGGACCGTGCAAAACTAGGCGAAATCATTTTTAACGATCCGGCAAGTCGCAAAATATTGAACGATATTATTCATCCGGCAATTCGTCAGGAAATGCTCCGGCAGCGGCAGGATTTTTTGGCGCAAGGATTCAAGACCATCATCATGGATATTCCGTTATTATTTGAGAGCCGCCTACAGCACTTGGTCGATAAAATTTTAGTGGTCAGTGTTACCGAAAAAAATCAATTTGCTCGGCTAGTGGAACGCAACAACTTTACTGAAAAAGAGGCGCGAGCACGTATTAGTTCACAACTGCCAATGTCTGTAAAAGAAGATGGAGCGGATGCGGTTATCTACAATAACGGTACATTGAACGAGACGGAAAGCCAATTAAATCGAATTTTAGCAAATTGGCAAACCAGCCTTGAAAAAGAATAAAAGATATGTAATTTTAAAGGTTCTCTAAATAGGTGATTGTGTTATACTATATAAGAAATTAAAAATATGAGTATAACTTAATTACAAACGGAGGATTCCTACATGACAGTTTCTATTGCAATTAACGGATTTGGCCGTATTGGCCGTATGGTTTTCAGACAGGCGATATTGATGGATGATGTTAAAATAACAGCAATCAACGCTTCGTATCCAGCTGAGACCCTGGCGCATTTGATTAAGTATGACACAAATCACGGTACCTTTACGGGTGACGTATCTTCAGAAGAAGATGCTTTAATTGTTAATGGAAAACGGGTTCAATTGGTAAGTGAGCGCGATCCACTGAATTTGCCATGGAAAGAAATGGGCATTGATATCGTTATCGAAGCAACTGGGAAATTCAATTCACGTGAAAAAGCAGCGCTGCATTTAGAAGCAGGAGCTAAAAAAGTGATTTTGACAGCGCCTGGAAAAAAAGAAGATATCACAATCGTTATGGGAGTTAATGATGACAAACTAGACATTGATAAGCATGATATCATTTCCAACGCTAGCTGTACGACCAATTGTCTAGCGCCTGTTGTAAAAGTGCTGAATGATACATTTGGAATTGAAAATGGCTTGATGACGACCATCCATTCTTACACAAACGACCAGCAGAACTTAGATAACCCGCACAAAGATCTTCGGCGCGCGCGTGCTTGTGCACAATCCATTATTCCAACTTCTACGGGTGCTGCGAAAGCGCTATCATTGGTGTTGCCTGAGATGGAAGGGAAACTTCATGGTATGGCATTACGAGTGCCAACTCCAAATGTATCCTTAGTCGATTTAGTTGTTGACTTGAACACAGCAGTGACAATTGAAGAAGTTAATAGAGCTTTCAAGGAAGCTTCTGAAAATAGCTTAGAAGGAATTTTGAGCTTGACGATGGAACCATTGGTTTCTGTTGATTTTAATAGCAATTCAGATTCGGCAATTGTTGATGGATTATCGACGATGGTTATTGGCGATCGCAAAGTAAAAGTTTTGGCATGGTACGATAACGAGTGGGGCTATTCAGCACGTGTAATCGACTTGACTAAAAAAGTTGCCAATGCGATGGTTCTTGTTTCTAAATAAGCCTGAATGCCCTGTTCTCTAGTTTTTTTAAAAGAGAAACAGGGTTTTTCTCTGCCTATGTGATCGTAAAAATTCTGAATCAATAAGATATTATTATTGCATTTGCGATAAATACGTTTTATACTATGAATCGTAGTTGAAAAATGGCTACCACTTCTGAATTTCCATCATGTAACTCGGAATTAGGAGCGTAAGATTTTTATTCACATGACTGCTTAAAGGGTTAGGACCTCTTTGGACTAACTTTCCCCCGTGGTAGTCAACTTTGAATATTTTGCGCAAAAACCAAAATGATATCAAAGGGGGAAAACGAACCATGGAAACGATGGGACGTCACGTAATTGCAGAACTTTGGCAGTGTGATTTTGACAAATTAAACGATATGGATTTTATCGAACAAACTTTTGTTGATGCAGCACTCAAATCTGGAGCTGAAGTAAGAGAGGTAGCTTTTCATAAATTCGCACCACAAGGTGTTAGCGGAGTTGTGATTATCTCAGAATCTCACTTAACTATTCACAGTTTTCCAGAACACGGCTATGCGAGTGTAGATGTTTACACTTGCGGCGATTTAGATCCGACTATTGCAGCGGAATATATCGCAGACGCACTAGGTTCAACATCACGCGAACTTGTAGAAATACCACGCGGTATGGGACCAGTAAGTGTTGAGAAATCCAAAGTTTCAGTAACAGCATAATCCATTTAACCAAAAACACGTAAGCAGGGGATGAAATCCTCTGCTTTTTCTATTTTTTCAATGATTTTTTGTTATACTAGATACACGAGATAGAGAAGTTAGGGAGATGTAAAAATGAAATGTCCAGCTTGCCAACATAACGGCACACGTGTTGTCGATTCGCGGCCAATAGACGAAATGAAATCCATCAGAAGGCGAAGAGAATGTGAGTCTTGCGGTTATCGCTTTACGACATTTGAAAAAGTGGAAGAAATGCCACTGATTGTTGTCAAAAAAGATGGCTCGCGTGAAGAGTTCAGCCGTGAAAAAGTTTTGCGTGGCGTTATTCGCGCATGTGAAAAACGGCCGGTATCTCTAGAAGTGTTAGAAGAAGTCGTCTTTACGATTGAGAAAGACCTTCGCCGTGCGGGTAACCCAGAAGTGAAATCTGAAGAAGTCGGAGAATTGGTCATGAATCGACTAGCAACAATCGACGAAGTAGCATATGTTCGCTTTGCTTCAGTGTATCGCCAATTTAAAGACATCACTGTTTTTATTGATGAACTCAAGGATTTGCTAAATAAAACTCCGGAAGACAAGAAAATCGATTAAGGCGGTGACTTATGACTGCATATTATAAAGAGTTGCAGCCTGCTGATCCATTTCGAATTCGCTTACCTTATCCGTTTTCAAATTACGATCGGCAACTTCTAACATTGCTCTATCAACCTATGATTGGTGCGGAAGCCATTGCATTGTATTTAACTTTATGGGCTGAAGGAGAAGCGACTAGTGAAGAGTCGAGTCATTATACATTGATGAATATGTTGGGGAATTCTATTTCGAAAATATTTGACGCTAGAATCCAGTTAGAAGCAATTGGATTGCTTAGAACGTATAAAAATCAAAGCAGTGAGCGTTCTTTCATCTATGAACTGTGTCCGCCACTCGATCCAAAAACGTTTTTTATGGATCCGTTATTGTCTATGTTTTTATTTAGTAAAATTGGTGAAACGTCTTACCGAAAAGTTCGTAAACGTTTTGCCATCGAAACGGAGATTCCGACTGATTACGAAGAAGTGTCAAGAACCTTTACCGATATTTTTCAACCAGTTCATGCCAAAGCAGGCTATCCCGCTAAGAAAAAAGATTTACAAGAACGAAAAAATGGGGGATACAGCACGGAATCAGATTTTGACTTTGGTTTATTGCAACAAGGGCTTTCCGAGCAATTAGTTCCCAAACGTGTATTAACGGGCAGCATAAAAGCCTATATTGCCAAATTGGCTTTTTTGTATAGTTGGGACCCGCTTGAAATGCAAACAGTTGTCTTAATGGCGATTGATGACAATTACAAATTGACGACTGATCTTTTAAAAAAAGCAGCAACCGAGCATTACAAAATGAAAGTGTCCACTACAGCGCCGCAACTGGTTCCTGTACATAAAGCAACAGAACCTATTGAAGCAACAGACGAAACGTCAAAAACAAAAGAAGATGAGTTATTGGTTTATTTAGAGACTGCAGCTCCTATCCAAGTACTGAGAGATATTGCGGATGGTCACGAACCGTTGCCGTCAGATGTGGAACTAGCAAACCAATTAGTCACTTTCCACAAGATGGAGACAGCGGTTGTAAATGTATTGCTTCACTATGTGTTGCTACGAACCGATATGAAGCTAACCAAAGCATATGTGGAGAAAATCGCTTCGCACTGGCTACGCAAGAATATTACAACCGCAAAAGATGCAATGGAAATTGCCCGTGTCGAGCACACGCAGTATATGAAGTGGAAGTCTGAAGGCTCGCTAACGACTATCGCCAAACCATTCACAGGCAATCAAAAGCCGCTGCGTGAAGAACGATTGCCGGAATGGTTCCATAAAAAAGACGATGTACCTGTTGCTAAAGCAGAGCCAAGAAACGAAAGCTTAGAAGTAGAAAAACAAAAACTTCTTGCGAAACTTGCGCTGAAGAAAGGAAAAGGTGGTTAAATGGAACCGATTAGCGAAACCTTAAAACGTGTAGTCAATGCCCCTGCTTTTTCTGAGCGTTATGGTGAAATGCGTAAAGAAGTATTGGCGCATGCAGGAGTTCAAAAATTCTTGGAAAATCATGCAGATGAAATTGACGCACCTACTATTGATAGAGGGCTTCACAAGTTATACGAATACATCGACCAATCCCATGATTGCAACAAATGCCCTAGCTTGGATGGCTGTATTAATCATTTAAAAGGTTTTGAGCCGAATCTTGTATTAGAACGTGGAACTATCGGGATTTCGTATACAAAATGTCGCTCAAAGGATATTCACGACAACAAACGCCATGCATCTTCTTTAATCCATAGCATGTATATGCCAAAAGAAGTGATGCAAGCGACACTGGACGGCTTTGAATTAGATGACAGTCGCATGGAAGCGTTTCGAGCGGTTGGTGATTTCCTCGATCAAGCAACGGGTCCTGACAATTTACCTGAGAAAGGATTGTATCTTTATGGACAATTCGGTATTGGGAAATCGTACTTATTGAGCGCAGTGGCCAATGAACTGGCTGAGATCAATGTGAAATCTGTGTTGGTGTTCGTTCCAGAATTTATGCGAGAAATGAAACAGGCGATTGGTGATCAAACATTGCAGGAAAAAGTGGATTATGTGAAAAAAGCAGACGTCTTGATGCTAGATGACATTGGAGCTGAAGCAATGTCAAGCTGGACACGAGACGAGGTACTTGGAACAATTCTCCATTACCGGATGTCTGAAAAACTGCCAACATTTATGTCGTCAAACTTTAGCTATACCGAGCTGGAGTACCATTTAACCTATTCGCAGCGCGGAGAAAAAGAAGATTTAAAAGCGGCGCGCATTATGGAACGAATTCGTGCATTAACGAGTCCAGTTAAACTTGATGGACGCAATCGAAGAAATTAAGTGCGAGAACTATTGCCTTTTGGAACAATTCGGTTTATAGTAATAACAATCGAACCAAGATTTTACATGCCTTGACAAGGACATGAGCGGAATTTACGACTTTCAGAGAGAGAAGCCTAGGCTGTGAGCTTCTTAAGTATCGTTTTTTCGCTTACCCCCTTTGAGCAGCAGCTGTGAACAGTTTTTTAGTAGCAGCTGACGGTACCGGCCCGTTAGCCGATGCAGAGCTTCATTTTGAATGGTTTCAGCTGTTCAAAATAGAAGAAGGGTGGAACCGCGAGCTAAAGCTTCGTCCCTTTTGGGATGGGGCTTTTTTCTGTGGAAAAAAAGAAAAGCGGAGATGGCCGTTTTGCTCTGACAGGCATAAGGTGGACTTCCGAAGCGGCGCTTTTGCCGCACAGGAAGGACAGTTTATGACCCGAGGAGCAGGCCATTGCAGCTAGACAAGAATAAAGAAATGTCTACCAGACCCTGTGGTTTAGACATTTCGATCAGAGTTAACTAAAAGGAGAGATTGACATGGCAAACATGATTCAACTGAAATTCCCAGACGGAGCAGTAAAAGAGTTTGAACAAGGCGTAACTACTGAGGAAATTGCTCAATCAATTAGCCCAGGATTACGGAAAAAAGCATTGGCTGGTAAAATGGGCGATAAATTAGTCGATTTACGTGCACCTTTAAAAGAAGATGGGGATATTGCAATCATCACACCAGAATCTGATGAAGGTCTAGAAGTATTGCGCCACAGCACAGCACATTTATTGGCACAAGCGATCAAGCGGATGTACCCAGATGCGAAGCTCGGTGTGGGACCGGTTATTGAAAACGGTTTTTATTATGATATCGATACAGAATCAGCAATTACTTCAGAGGATTTGCCATTGATTGAAAAAGAAATGAAGCAAATCATCAATGAAAATGTTGAAATTATTCGTCATGACGTGACTCGTGCAGAAGCACAAGAACGATTTGCAGCGATTGAAGATCCGTACAAATTAGAACTTCTTGAAGCCATTCCTGAAGATGATCAAGTATCTATCTATGAGCAAGGTGATTTTTTCGATCTTTGCCGAGGTGTTCATGTACCATCAACAGGTAAATTAAAAGAGTTTAAGTTATTAAGTGTGGCCGGAGCATATTGGAGAGGGAACAGCGACAACAAAATGCTTCAGCGTATTTACGGAACTGCCTTTTTCAAAAAAGAAGATTTAAAAGCGCATCTTGAAATGCTAGAAGAAGCAAAAGAACGTGATCACCGTAAAATCGGGAAAGAATTGAATTTGTTCATGAACTCTCAAAAGGTCGGTCAAGGCTTGCCGATGTGGTTGCCAAAAGGCGCAACAATCCGCCGCATTATCGAGCGTTACATTGTCGATAAAGAAGAGCGCTTAGGCTACGATCACGTGTATACGCCTGTAATGGGTAGCGTGGAGTTATACAAAACAAGCGGACATTGGGATCATTACCAAGACGATATGTTCCCAGTGATGAAAATGGACAATGAGGAATTGGTATTGCGTCCAATGAATTGCCCGCATCATATGATGATTTTCAAACAAGGTATTCACTCGTATCGTCAGTTGCCAATTCGTATTGCTGAACTTGGGTTGATGCACCGCTACGAAATGTCAGGTGCATTGTCGGGTCTTCAACGCGTTCGCGGAATGACGTTGAATGATGCGCATCTTTTCGTACGCCCAGACCAAATCAAAGAAGAGTTCAAACAAGTCGTCAACTTGATTGTTGAAGTTTACAAAGATTTTGATATCAAAGATTATTCATTCCGTTTGTCTTATCGCGACCCAGCAGATAAAGAAAAATACTTTGATGATGATGCCATGTGGAATCGTGCACAAGCGATGTTAAAAGAAGCAATGGATGAAATGGAGATTGACTATGAGGAAGTAGAAGGCGAAGCGGCATTTTACGGACCGAAAGTAGACGTTCAAGTGAAGACAGCTCTTGGTAAACAAGAAACTTTGTCAACTGTCCAACTAGATTTCCTTTTGCCAGAACGCTTTGACTTGTCTTATGTCGGAGAAGATGGCAAACAGCATCGTCCGGTCGTTATTCACCGCGGAGTCGTGTCAACAATGGAACGTTTTGTTGCATTCTTAATCGAAGAATACAAAGGAGCTTTCCCAACGTGGCTGGCACCTGTCCAAGTGGAAATGATTCCAGTATCGCTTGACGCTCATAGTACTTATACAAAAGAACTTCAAGAAAAACTGCAGTCGCATAAAATTCGTGTAGATATCGATGAGCGCGATGAAAAATTAGGCTACAAGATTCGTGAAGCACAAATGCAAAAAGTACCGTATATGCTTGTGATCGGAGATAAAGAACTAGAAGATGGTTCGGTGAATGTTCGTAAATACGGCGAACAGAAATCTGAAAGTATGCCGTTTGAAGATTTTGTTAAACTGGTTCAAAGTGAAATTCGTTAAACAACTTGACTTCTTTTACAACGCGTGATATTATGAATAAGGTTATAGAATACTTATATGTGCAAGCAGGAGCACCCGCTTCTCACCTGATCGACCGATTGTTGGCAGGTATACACGATTGACTTTTACACGCAGAAAGACGCGTGTTGTCATATTTGCGGGTGGACCTCATTGGTCCATCCGCTTTTGTTTTGATCGGAACCCTGTAAACCGGTTCGGCCGGTTCACACATTTAAGCTATTCGCGACACTATCCGGAGGTGGATTACTATTAGCAAAGACATTAATGTAAATGACGGTATTCGTGCACGTGAGTTGCGAGTTATTGATCAAAACGGTGAACAACTTGGCATCAAAACACGTATCGAAGCACTTGAAATTGCAGCTCGTGTCAACTTGGATCTTGTTCTTGTGGCTCCTCAAGCTAAGCCGCCGGTTGCTCGGATCATGGATCATGGTAAATTCAAGTTTGAGCAGCAGAAGAAAGATCGTGAAATCCGTAAAAATCAGAAAGTGATTATCGTTAAAGAAGTGCGCTTAAGCCCTTCAATTGACGATCACGATTTCAACACGAAACTTCGCAACGCTATCAAGTTCCTTGAAAAAGGCGACAAAGTGAAAGCTTCTATTCGTTTTAAAGGCCGTGCAATTACGCACAAAGAAATTGGACAACGTGTACTTGAACGTTTCGCAGAAGCGTGCAAAGAAGTTGCAACAGTTGAGCAGCGCCCGAAAATGGATGGCCGCAGCATGTTCTTGATGCTTGCACCAGTCAACGAAAAAGAATAAGAGATCATTGTTTAGGAGGAATTCGAAATGCCGAAAATGAAAAGCCACAGCGGTGCATCAAAACGTTTCAAAAAAACGGGTACTGGTAAAGTAAGACGCCACAGCTCACACACTAGCCACTTATTCGCAAACAAATCTACAAAGCAAAAGCGTAAACTTCGTAAAGGGAAACTTGTTTCTTCAGGCGACTTAAAACGTATCAAATCGTTAATCTATAACATGAAATAATAAAAGCTAAAGCGCCCGTATAGATTCGACGGGCATAAGGCGAAGAGGTGAAGCAGCGTTTTTTGCCGCACAGCCACTTTGACTTATGACCCCGAGAATCTGGGTGCTTGAGTCTAGACATGTAACAAAAAATCGAATTTTTTATATTCAGCAGGAGGTAATGTGATATGCCACGCGTAAAAGGTGGAACAGTGACGCGTCAGCGTCGTAAAAAGGTCATTAAATTAGCAAAAGGTTATTATGGTGCAAAGCACATCCTTTTCAAAGTAGCAAACCAACAGGTAATGAAGTCAGGTAACTATGCTTACCGTGACCGTCGCAACAAAAAACGTGATTTCCGTAGACTTTGGATCACGCGTATCAACGCAGCAGCACGTATGAACGAAATTTCATACAGCCGTCTTATGCACGGATTAAAAGTTGCTGGTATCGACATCAACCGCAAAATGCTAGCTGAAATCGCTGTATCTGATGCAGCTGCTTTCACATCATTGGTTGACCAAGCAAAAAAAGCAGTAACTAAGTAATTAAAAGCGAAAGTGCCTGTTAAGACCCGACAGGCTTAAGACAGACCACCAAAGCGGCGTTTTTTGTCGCACAGGTGGGCTGACTTAAGTCCCGAGGGTCTAGGCACTGCAGCTAGATAATAAAAGCGGAAATGACCGTTTTGCTCCGATAGGCATAAGATGAACTTCCCTAGTGGCTTTAGCCGCGTAGGAAGGGCAGCTTATGACCCGAGGAGCAGGTCATTGCAGCTAGATAATAAAAGCGAAAGTGCCTGTTCATTGCAGTTCATAGACATCACACAACTAGAAAGCTGCAATGCACTAGCATTTAACGCTACAATAAAAAGACTGACGAATTTTCGTCAGTCTTTTCTTATGGAGGAAAATCCGATGTTTTTGATTATTGTTGGTTATTTTGCAATTGTAACAGCGATGGCTTTCGTTATGATGAAAGTCGATAAATCTCAAGCGCAGCGTCACGGTCAGCGAATTCCTGAAAAAAACTTGTGGACCGTCGCTATTTTTGGTGGCGGCATTGGGGCTTATTTGGGCATGATGGCATTTCGTCACAAAACGAAGCATACTAATTTTCGTGTTGGTTTTCTGATTTTGGCTCTACTTGATATTCTTATTTTGATGTGGAGTTATCAAACTTTTGTTAACGGATGAGTCTCATGCTCATCCATTTTGCTTCATTAACTGTTCTATTGGGTTTTTCCAACTTATACGAGCTTCTGGATAATTCATCAAAATTTCTTTTTCTAGAAAATGAAAATCTGCTTTTGTGAATCCCTGTAATTGATCAGGTTTTTCGACCCATACAAAAATAGAGACGACTTCAAAAGAGTGTTCAGTTGTGCCTAAGTATTTTTCGCCTTCAAACAACACGCCACGAAGTGCGATAAAAAAGTTTTTTTGCACATTTTTCACATCGTCTAAAAAATAATAAGCACCCGATTCAAGTGCGTTATCGAGTTTTCTTTTAGGATCTACAACATAACGGATCAGTCGGTAAAATAAGTAGATAATTAATGCCAATACAATAAAGCGTATGAGAAAAGCCAAATGAATTACCCCCTGATTTACATAATCCTACTCATTACTATACGATTAGGAAGTAGTTTGGTTTCAAGAATGAATGAAATAAGGAGAGGTTTTATGAAACTACATGAATTGTTTAAAATGCAGGAAGAACTAGATCGCTTTATTCAATCCAATCAAAAAATTAACGAAGATGTTTTTCGTAAAAAAGGCTTAGCATTACTAGTAGAGTTAGCGGAACTGGCAAATGAAACGCGCTGCTTTAAATTTTGGAGCACAAAAGGTCCATCAAGTCGCGCTGTTATTTTAGAGGAATACGTCGATTCTATCCATTTCTTGCTGTCACTTGGTATTGAAAAGCATTTAAACACACTCGAAAATTGGCCAGATCCCATTAGTGAAACAGACTTGACCGAGTTGTTTTTGCGAACTCAAAAAGCCATTCAAGAATTCCTTAGAAATTATTCAATGTCTAATTTTATGGAAATTTGGAGCTGTTATGGCGGAATAGCGGTGGCATTAGAGTTTAGCTATGAGGAAGTGCTGGAAGCCTATATTCAGAAGAACCAAACCAACTACGACCGCCAAAACAACGGCTATTGATAGAACGAATGTTTTGATAATTGGTGGAGATTCCTTTACAATAAGTGAGCAATGAATTATTTAGGAGGTCGAAGGAATGACTAATTTGGATGAAACACAATTAATGCTAAAAGAGTTGACAGATGCGAACGCTATTCCAGGAAATGAGCGTCAATCGCGTGAAGTCATGAGAAAATACATAACACCATTCGCTGACTCGATTGAAACAGACGGTCTTGGCAGTTTGATTGCTAGAAAAGAAGGATTAGCTGACGGACCTAAAATTATGGTAGCAGGTCATTTGGATGAAGTTGGATTTATGATTTCGCAAATTGATGATAAAGGATTTTTAAAATTTCAAACAGTAGGTGGCTGGTGGTCACAAGTTATGCTAGCGCAGCGCGTGACAATTACAACACGAAGCGGTAAAGAAATCACAGGCGTAATTGGTTCAAAACCACCGCATATTCTTTCACTAGAAGCGCGTAAGAAGCCTGTTGAAATCAAAGATATGTTTATTGATATTGGTGCCTCTTCCCGTGAAGAAGCAAAAGAGTGGGGAGTCACACCAGGAGATATGGTCACTCCGTATTTTGAATTCACGGTGATGAACAACGAAAAATTATTAATGGCAAAAGCCTGGGATAATCGAATTGGTTGTGCGATTGCGATTGATGTTTTAAAAGGATTAAAAGGTGTCAATCACCCGAACGTCGTTTACGGTGTTGGAACAGTGCAAGAAGAAATTGGCTTGCGCGGAGCGAAAACGGCGACTGCGAAGATTCAACCAGATATCGGATTTGCAGTAGATGTGGGTATTGCAGGAGACACACCAGGCATTACGAGCAAAGAGTCAAACAGTAAAATGGGAGATGGCCCACAACTATTGCTTTTCGATGCTTCAATGGTATCTCACCGCGGCTTGCGCGAACTTGTGGTCGATACGGCTGAAGAAGCGGGCATTCCGTACCAATTTGAAACGATCGCAGGCGGCGGAACTGACGCTGGGTCCATTCACTTAACAGCAAACGGCGTTCCTGCACTTGCAATCGGCGTAGCTACTCGCTATATTCACTCGCACGCTGGAATCTTGCATCGCGATGATTACGAAAATGCAGTGAAATTAATCATCGAAGTGATCAAAAAGCTAGATAAAGATACCGTCGCGCGTATTACATTCGAATAAAATCCGGAAACCCTTCGCTTTGGCGAGGGGTTTCTTTGTTGTGCAAACAAAGTGATCTTTTGCGCAAATAAAGACTTTCTTGCCGCAAACAAACAGTGAGGTAGCGCAAACAACAGCGTGTATACCGCAAACAACTAAAGGTTTTTCGCTTTTCGCTAGCGAAAAGCATCCATTTAGAGATTTTCAGGTTTTAAAAAGAATGCTATACTCTATTTATTCTGATAGGAGGTGCTCTATGCACAAAAAAGAACTCGTTTTATTATCTCAAACAACAGCGCTCGAAAGGTTATTATACCGGTTGCCAGAGCAGCATCCACAACGCCAATTTCTTCAAGTCGAATTGTACCGAAGCGCTGCTGGAGAACGAGGAGAAGCTAGACTGGTACGAAAGCTGGTTGAATTCAGCCCTGAAGAAAACTACCGCTTTTTGCAGAATGTTTGCTTATCACTTGGTGAGTGGAAAATCCAAATGGACGGATTGCTGCTAACAGAACGTGGTGTGATTATTATTGAGTCGAAAAACATTAGTGGACGGCTACATTTCGATAATCAAACAGGCGAATTTGCTCGAACAGATGTAGAAGGCGTGCGGACCGTGATGGAAGATCCCGCGATTCAATTAAATAAACACATTCGCTTTTTAACGAAATTTTTCAAACTGCATAAAATCCAGTTGCCGGTCAAAGGAATTGTTGTATTCACATCCAAACAATGTGAATTTATTACGAAACCGCAAACCACCGATGTTTGTAAAACTTATCAACTAATCGATTATTTACTCAACATACTCTCCTCTTTCCCCGACTCGAATATCCGACCGAATTTAGTGAAAATCGATAAACTTCTTCAAAAACATCAAACTCCTTATAAGCGACTTCCTTTATGTCAGCTGTATGCTATAAATCCTGGCGAACTACAGACCGGTATTTTTTGCGATTCATGCAAAAGCCTGCGAATGGTTCGAAAAAAACGATGTGGCTGGATATGCGAATTGTGCCAATCGATAGATATAAATGCATTTGAAACGACGATTCGGGAATATTTTTCGCTCGTTCATAATCAGCTGAGTAATAAGATGTTGAGGCAGTATTGTAATATCGAATCGCCTTTTGTAGCGTCTCGCTTATTGTCGACTTTCGAATTTGACACAGCTGGTGCATTGCGCAATCGAACCTATCAGTTAAAGAAAAAAGACTAGCTTTTCACTTAAGTGAGAAGCTTTTTTTGATTTTGCAAACAACGTCTCGACTTGCGCAAACAAACTTTCAGCTTGCGCAAACAAAGCGCGAGATAATGTAAACAACCGAGTGTATCCCGCAAACAAAGTCGCTTGATCCGCAAATAAAGAGTAGACGAATAGTCGCGCTCTTGTGTAAAGCTTCTGGAGCACTATTAATTTTAAGGTCCGCTTTTCACTCAAGTGAGAAGCTTTTTTTGGTTTTGCAAACAACGTCTCGTCTTGCGCAAACAAAGCGCGAGATAATGTAAACAACCGATTTTATCGCGCAAACAAAGTCATTCAATCCGCAAATAAAGCGTCTCTAGCTTCGAAAATGTACATAATAATTGACATGATGTTAAGTATAATATACATTATGTAATATAAACCGAACATAAAAGGGTGGATGAAGCAGATGCTTAAGAACCGAGTAAAAGAACTAAGAGCTCGTTACGGCTTTACCCAAAGCGATCTCGGCAAGCAAGTGGATGTCACGCGACAAACGATTGCTTTTATTGAAAAAGGGGAGTTTTCCCCTTCAATTACCTTAGCGTTAAAACTCGCAAAAGCTCTGCAGACGAACATCAACGACTTATTTTGGTTAGAGGAGGACGGAGGACATGAAAAATGATTTTCGTATGCAGTATCCATTGTGGATGATGGGATTTATCATGGTGTTAGGAATTTTCTTGTTCGGAGTCAATTCACCCGAAACGACTGAAATTGTCAATACAGAAATAGAACAAAGCATATTAGTTGAGTATGGCGTCATTCAAGGATTTGTTATTGTAGGGTCAATCATTTTATACCTGATCATGTTGTTCATTTTTTACATGAAAATAAGACGCCATAACAAGCTGTATCCAACACAAAAAATTCCGTCTTTTGCAATTCGTCCACCTGAATATTTAGAACAAGATGAAGGCATGACACATATTACGCGCATTGCTTCTCAAAAAGTCTATACCTTTATGACTTGGAGTTTGCCAGCACTCGCAGTATTTGCAATGTTTTCGCCGCTGCCACGGATTTATACCGTGCTTGCCATTTTGGTAGTCGCGTTACTTCAATACGTCATTTACTACAGAGAAATTCGCGCGCATTTAAAGGAGGAAGATGAATGATCTATGAATATTTTCTCGTTTTTTTAGGAGCGGCCATTCCGTGGTTTGAAATTGCGTTGGTTATTCCGCTTGGCATTGTTTGGGGGTTATCCCCGTTATGGGTGATGGTACTTGCATTTGTTGGAAATATGGTCACCGTCCTGGCATTAATTATTGGCTTTGACCGCTTCCAACTTTGGTACACAAAACGACAACAAGCAAAAGGTAAAGCCACTTCGAAAAAAAGTGAACGGGCCAAACGAATTTGGAACAAGTACGGTCTGCCGGGACTAGCGATGCTTGGACCTATTTTAATTGGTACACATATTGCAGCTTTTATCGGGATGACACTTGGTGCTACTAAAAAGAACACGACGGTTTGGCTGACGATCAGCATTGCTGTTTGGACATTAGCATTCGGTATTTTGACAGCGCTTGGATTTGATTTTTTTACGGCTTGAATAAATGAAGGTGAAGTTGCTTAGATCTCATTAATACGTGGCGAAAAATGTTGGTTCGTCAAAATATCTTGCATAAGTAAAGTGGCAATAGCTCGACATCGACTTCTAGGTGACTGCGCTTTTGGGTATGTTATACTGGTGTTATTCTGAAATAAAGGCGTGAAGCTATAATGAAAAGAATTGAATCTAACCAAAACTCGCTCGTCAAGCATTGGAAAAAGCTTGGAACGACACGAAAAGAACGCGATAAATTTGCAGAATTCCTAGTCGAAGGCTTTCATTTGACAGAAGAAGCTTTGCGTAAAAAAGATCTTGTCAAATCATTAATTGTCCGTGAAGGCGTAGATATCCCAGCAGACTGGGATATTGAAGGCGTTCCTCATTATTCGGTCACGGCAGGAGTAGCGAAGGAAATTTCGGAAACTGAGCACACGCAGGGAATTTTCGCGCATTGTGCACAACCCGAATTTACAGAAGATGAGCAAAAAACATGGTCTAAGCTATTGATGATTGATGCTGTTCAAGATCCTGGCAATATCGGGACGATGATTCGGACAGCTTCAGCAAGCGGCATTGACGCAGTCATTCTTGGAAAAGGCTGTGCAGACCCTTACAACCCGAAAACGGTTCGATCTGCTCAAGGTTCACATTTTCAGATTCCTGTTGTTAAAGGCGAACTGATTGAATGGACAGCGCAAGCTAAAGCAAATGATATCCAAATCTTTGGAACAGCGCTTCATAACTCGACACCGGTTCACGAAGTTGAGACATGTGAAAAGTTTGCTTTACTTGTTGGCAATGAAGGCAGTGGCGTTGACGCTGTACTTTTGCAGCAAACCGATCAGAATTTGATGGTCCCGCTATACGGTAGCGCAGAATCACTGAATGTTGCAGTGGCGACAGGGATTCTTTTGTATAGCTTGGTTCCTAAAAACTAAGTTTGATAAAAGTCTAGAACTTTCGTATAATGAGAAAGTAAATAAGTAAAAGCGAAGAACGGGAAAAGTATGTTGCGCCCTTACATCACAGAGATTCTGCACCTTGACTGGAAGTGTGGATATGTAAACGCCTCAGAAGTTCACCCCGCGAGCTGCCTAACGGGACCAGTAGACATACTGTAAAGATGGGCCGGTGAAGAGCCGTTATGTAAACAAGTGATTGCGATTTGCAATAACTAGGGTGGTACCGCGAATAATGCCTCGTCCCTTTTCTGGGACGGGGCTTTTTACTGTCTAAGGAGGAGAAAAAATGGAAGCACAATTGCAGGAATTGAAAACACAAGCACTCGAAAAAATTGCCACAGCGTCGACTGTTAAAGAACTGAATGATGTTCGTGTCGCGTATTTAGGGAAAAAAGGACCGATTACGGATTTATTAAAAGGCATGGGGAAACTCCCGGCTGAAGAGCGTCCGAAAATGGGAGCTTTGGTTAATGTGGTACGCGAGGAAGTTACAACGCAACTCGAAGAACGCATGGCCATCTTAGAAGAACAAGCGATCTATGAGAAGTTGCAAAGCGAAACAATTGATATTACATTACCAGGACGTCCCGTCAAAACAGGTAATGCACATCCACTGACGCGTGTAGTAGAAGAAATTGAAGACTTATTTATTTCAATGGGTTACGAAGTAGCAGAAGGCCCGGAAGTAGAAAAAGATTACTACAATTTTGAAGCGTTGAATTTACCTAAAGGTCATCCAGCTCGTGATATGCAAGATTCTTTCTATATAACAGAAGACATCCTACTACGCACACATACATCACCAGTTCAAGCGCGGACAATGGAAGCAAAAGGCGGCGAGCCGATCAAAATCATTTGCCCGGGCAAAGTGTATCGCCGTGATAGCGATGACGCGACCCATTCACACCAATTCACACAAATTGAAGGATTGGTTATCGGCGAAGACATTCGCATGAGTGATTTAAAAGGAACACTTTCTGTATTTGCGAAGAAAATGTTCGGCGATGATCGCGAAATTCGCCTTCGTCCAAGTTTTTTCCCGTTTACAGAGCCTTCTGTTGAAATGGATATTTCATGCTTTAAATGTGGCGGCAGTGGCTGCAACGTGTGTAAGAAAACAGGCTGGATTGAAATTCTAGGCGCTGGAATGGTGCATCCGAATGTACTTGAAATGGCTGGTTATGACTCCAAACGCTTAACTGGATTTGCTTTCGGTATGGGTCCAGAACGGATTGCGATGCTGAAATACGGCGTTGAAGATATTCGTCATTTCTACACAAACGATGTTCGCTTTTTATCTCAGTTCCAACGTACAGAACTTTAAGGAGGAAATAAAACATGCTCGTATCCATTAACTGGTTAAAAGACTATGTAAACACACAACAATTACCACCCGCTGAATTAGGTGAAAAAATAACGCGTTCAGGTATTGAAGTAGACGCAGTGATCGACCGGTCACACGGTATGACAAATGTCGTAGTGGGCTATGTTGAATCTTGTGTTAAACATCCCGAAGCTGATAAATTATCAATTTGCCAAGTAGATGTTGGAGAAGAAACAACACAAATCATTTGCGGTGCACCGAACATTGCAGCAGGCCAAAAAGTAATCGTGGCACGTCCTGGAGCGAAACTTCCAGGTGACATCAACATCAAAAAAGCGAAACTTCGAGGAGAAGAATCGCATGGCATGATTTGTTCGTTGCAAGAACTCGGAATTGAAGGCAAGCTTGTGCCAAAAGCCTACGCTGAAGGCATTTATGTGCTGCCAGAAGATGCAAAAATCGGTTCTGATGTCATTGTAAATTTTGGTTTAGATGACACTGTATTAGAACTAGGACTGACACCAAACCGCGCAGACGCGATGAGCATGCTGGGCGTTGCTTATGAGGTAGGAGCTATTTTATCAGAAGAAATCAACCTGCCTGAGATTAGCTATACAGAAGCATCTGACACAGCAGCTTCGATGCTATCCTTGTCAGTCGATGCGCCTGAAGCCAACCCTTTGTATGTCGCAAAAGTCGTTCGTAACATTAAAGTTCAAGAGTCACCTATGTGGCTGCAACAACGACTAATGGCAGCTGGTGTCCGTCCACACAATAACGTAGTTGATATTACAAACTATGTATTAATGGAATATGGTCAGCCACTTCACGCATTTGACTATGAGTTATTGGAAACAGGGAACATTACGGTTCGCCATGCTAAAGAAGGCGAAATGATTAACACTTTAGATGACGCAGAGCGGAAATTATCTAGCCGTCAATTAGTGATTACCAATGGAGAAAAACCAGTGGCGATTGCAGGAGTTATGGGCGGCGCTAACTCGGAAGTAAGCGAAGCAACGACGACTGTTGTCATCGAATCTGCTTATTTTGAATCGGGTTCTATTCGTCAAACTTCTAAAGATCATGGCCTACGCAGTGATGCTAGTTCACGTTTTGAAAAAGGCGTCGATCCAAATCGTGTCATTCCAGCCGCAGAACGTGCAGCACAGTTGTTGTCCCAACTTGCGGGTGGCGAAGTATTAGCTGGCTCTGTCATATTCGATGAATTAAACAAAGAAGAGAAAATTGTTAAAGTGTCTCCAGATTTCATTAATAGCCGTCTGGGTATGAAGATTTCCTTTGAAGACATGTGGGATATTTTAAACCGCTTGAAATTTAACACAGAAGCAACGAATGGCCAACTGGTCATTTCTGTGCCAACACGTCGACAAGACATTCAAATTCCTGAAGACGTAGTCGAAGAAATTGCTCGTCTATACGGCTACGATGAAATTCCAGCAACATTACCAGAAGCTGAAACGACACCAGGTGGCTTGACTCCCTATCAGGCAAAACGCCGCATTGTTCGTTCGCTTATGGAAGGTGCTGGATTATTACAAGCGACGACGTATTCGTTAACTTCTGCAAAATCAGTAAAACAATTTGCTTTGGAAGAAACGGAAACAACGCGTCTTTTAATGCCGATGAGCGAAGAGCGTAGTTTGTTGCGTCAAAGCTTGTTGCCGCATTTGTTGGAATCTGTTACGTATAACACAGCAAGAAGAATGGATTCGGTCGCTTTGTATGAAACCGGTTCTGTTTTCCTTAAAGGTCAAGATGAGTTACTAAACGAGCAGGAACATTTAGCGGTCGCTATTACAGGTCTTTGGCTCGATCATAGCTGGCAAGGTGAGAAAAAGCCCGTCGACTTTTTCGTCTTGAAAGGTATTGTGGAGGGGCTTAGCGATAAACTTGGTGTTGAATTGACTTTTGAACGTGGCCAAATGGATGATTTGCATCCCGGAAGAACGGCCTTTATCATGCATAGCGGTCAGCGTATTGGTGTGATCGGTGAGTTGCATCCGTCTGAACAAAAAGCGCGCGACTTGAAAACTACGGTTGTCATGGAGTTGAACTTGGCTGTGTTGTTAAGTAAAGCAACAGAGGCACTTGTTTACACGCCAGTACCACGTTACCCGTCCATGTCACGTGACGTGGCGTTAGTTCTTTCTAAAGTGGTAGAAGCGGCAACGATTGAAACCGTCATCCGCAATGCAGGAGGCAAACTATTGAAAGACGTCCGCGTGTTCGACCTTTATGAAGGCGATAAGATGGAAGCAGGCAAAAAATCAGTCGCCTTCTCGTTAACTTACTTTGATCCAGAAAAAACATTAACGGATGAAGATGTTATCCGTGCACATGAAAAAGTATTAGCAGCTTTGACAGAAGCTGGAGCAGAGCTGAGAAGTTAACGGAATTTAATTGCAAGGTTAAAAAGGGGCTGTCCCAAAGGTCATGAACAATGACTTTTGGGTACAGCTCCTTTTGCGAGTTAAAGAACAGAATGATATCCATTGTGACGGACGTTTTCCGCGGGCATAGCTTCAACCGATTCGTCTTCAGTACCATCATCCATTTTGAAGCTAAAACAAAAGATTATTTCCGTAAAATGAAAGTAAAGACTAAAGCAGCTCTTGAGGATGAATCTGTAACCCAACTTTACAGCAGACGCAAAATAGATGTAGAAAGTGTGTTCGCTCCTATTAAGCGCAATTGGTTGTTCAAAAGATTTCACCTCTAGGACTTCAAAAAGTAAACGTCGAGTTCGAGATTATGGGATAGCACTTTTTTAAGAACTTTTAAATTGGATATCTACCTTATAAAAATAATAAGCTTCATTAAATGTTAAGTGTAGATTTACTTGCGCCTCTTAGCAGCTATTGCAACAGCTTTCCCCGTATTCGCAAAATGCACCTTCGTCAACCCCTTCAAATACGCCTCACCATGCTTCAGCAAAATCTTCGCCGCTGCTTCATCCACGATTTTTCCAGCGCCTTTTGGCAAAGTCATACCCGCGTCTTGACTCATTCGGTCCATCTCTTCAAGAAATGCAACGCGAGCGATAATCGACGCACAGGCAACTGAAACGTGAAGACCTTCTGCTTTTGTGGAAAACAAGACGTTCTCATGAATGATTTCTGGTTCTTCTTTAATGTGCTTATAATAGATGCCGCGTTCTGCAAATTGATCGATTAAGATAAAGCTTGGTTTTTCGGGTGCAATCTCGTTTAGAACATATCTGAGTGCTTGGTTATGCAACAAGGCTTTGATTTTTCCTTGTGACCAGCCTTGGCTTTGGACTTTGTTGTATTTATCATTTTTTAAAGTTAGCACTTTATGCGCAAATGTTGCTCTAAGGTCGGGGGCAACTTGGCGCATCCAGGCATCGGTCAGTTGTTTCGAATCTTTCACACCGAGTTCGCGTGCAAGTTCAACTTTGTCGGCCGGTACGTAACACGCCGCGACGGTAATTGGTCCGAAAAAATCACCGGTGCCCGTTTCGTCAGATCCGAGAACCGAAAGTTGGGCAAAACCGTCAGGAAGTTTGTCTCCTTTGGTTGAGACGATTTTGTCAGCTGCAGGGGCAATTCCCCATTTTGCTGCTTCTCGTGCAGCTCCATTCCCTTGAAACATGACTTTTCCAGAGGTGTAAACAGTCACGACGGTATCGGAGATTTTAGCGCTAAAGCGAGCATATGGATTTTTGGAAATGATCTTGTTTTTCTCGTAATGAGCAATCACTTTGAGAAGACTGTCTTCTGTAAGTTTTAGAACGACGTTTGACATGAGTAGGTCACCTTTCTTTGATTCACAATCAGCTTGTGTTCATGGTATGATGGGTAAAGAATTCCAAAGGGGGATATTGCATTGTCAGAGCAACATAAAATTCACACGGTCGTTGACATCTATGGCAACACCTATAAAATGGTCGGTACTGAAACATCCGGTCATATGCGCTTAGTTGCATCGATTGTCGATAGCCGCATGCGAGAAATTAATGCGTTGAATCCATCATTGGATCAAGCAAAGCTTGCCGTCTTAACTGCATCAAATGCGGTACATGACTATCTTAAACTGAAAGAGCAAGTTGAACAATTAGAAAATGAATTGAAAAAACTGAAGGGTTGACGTGAATGCTTGATATACTATTAGTCATCTTACTGATCGGTGGTATCATCGTGGGCGCAAAAAGAGGATTTATTGTCCAGTTGATTCATATGATCGGGTTTGTTGTTGCACTAGTCGCGGCTTATAAATACTATAAACCACTGTCCGAATACTTTGTGTTGTGGATTCCCTATCCAGCGATAAATGAAAACTCTCAGTTCACGCTAGTGGTGGATCAATTAGACTTGGATCAAACTTTTTATCAATTATTAGCCTTTGCACTTATTTTCTTTGTTGTGAAGTTCGCATTGCAACTGATTGCATCGATGTTTGATTTTTTAAAGTTCTTACCAGTACTTGGATTTTTCAGCAAAATTCTTGGTGCGATTTTAGGGTTTATCGAAGCCTACATACTGTTGTTTATTTTCATCTATGTGTTCGCGCTGCTTCCGCTTGATGTGGTGCAGAACCAATTGGAGAATTCAGGAATTGCTCAATCCATGATTGAGAATACGCCTTATTTTTCTGAGAAAGTAAAAGAATGGTGGTATATTTATCTATAGTAGGAACTTCTCTCTTACGAGGGAAGTTTTTTTAATCGAAACGAGGAGGGCTTTTGGTGAATAAGAAAATTATCATCAGAACACTTGAAAAAATTGCGTTATACATGGAACTTAAAGGGGAAAACCCATTTAAAGTATCGGCTTTCCGAAAAGCCGCTCAAGCGCTGGAACTCGATCAGCGCAGTTTGGACGAAATCGAAGATGTCACCAAATTAAAAGGTATTGGAAAAGGAACGGGAGACGTTATACTCGAACTAATAAATGACAATAAGTCAACCGTTCTCGAAGAGCTTCAAGAAGAAGTGCCAAAAGGGCTGATTCCAATGATGAAACTTCAAGGATTAGGTGGTAAGAAAATTGCCAAACTTTACAAAGAATTGGGCATTGATTCGATGGAAACCTTGAAGGTAGCTTGCTTGAATGAAGAAATCCAGAAACTTCCAGGATTTGGTCCGAAATCAGAAGAAAAGATACTCAAAGAGATCAATGACTTTGAAACCAAGCCGGATCGTCAGCCAATTTGGAAAACGGAAGAAACCGTGGCGTTTATTCAAGATGTTTTAACATCAATTGCCGAAGTTACTGAGTGTTCAGTAGCTGGAAGTTTTCGCCGGACGAAAGAAACGAGTAAAGATATCGACTTTATTATTGCAACCGCTGAACCTGCGCTCGTGAAAGAGCAATTACTTGCAGCTTTACCTGTAAAGGAAACGATTGCATCTGGAGACACAAAAGTTTCGGTGACTGTAGAAGTATTAGAACCAATTGATGTAGATTTTCGTTTAGTCGCGCCTGAAGAATTTGTCACAGCGCTACACCACTTTACCGGATCGAAAGACCATAACGTGAAAATGCGTCAACTGGCCAAGTCGCAAAACAAGAAAATTAGTGAATACGGTGTCGAGCAGGAAGACGGAACGGTCACTACGTTTGCATCTGAAACAGAATTTTTTGCCCATTTTGGTTTGCCGTTTATTCCGCCATCGGTGCGTGAAGATGGTCGTGAACTCGATCGTTTAGATGAATTGCCAGAATTAGTAACGATTGAAGACATTAAAGGCGATTTGCACATGCATACCACTTGGTCAGATGGTGCCAACTCCTTAACAGAAATGATTGAGGCATGTGTCGCGAAATCCTATCAATTTATGGTTATTACCGATCATTCGCAGTATTTGAAAGTGGCGAATGGCCTAACCCCTGAACGACTGACAGAGCAACACGCCTTAATTCGTGAAACGAATAAAAAATACCCGGAAATCGAAGTGTTTTCTGGAACAGAAATGGATATCTTGCCAGACGCTAGCTTGGATTTCGATGATGACATGCTGAGCCAGTTAGACTTTGTCATTGCCAGCATCCATTCAAGTTTCCAGCAACCACAAGAACAAATTATGGAACGGATTTTAACGGCTATGAAAAACCCAAATGTTCACATGATTGCACACCCGACTGGTAGAATTGTCGGCCAGCGTGATGGCTATAATCCGGATGTTGAACAAATCCTCGATTGGGCAAAAGAATACGGCAAAATTGTTGAATTGAATGCCAGTCCGTACCGTTTAGATCTTGCTGTTCCTTACCTTGTACTGGCTCAAGAAAAAGGAGTTCCTGTCGCAATCAACACAGATGCTCATGCCATTGAAGGATTGGAAGTCATGGAAACCGGCGTCAAGCATGCCCAAAAAGCCTGGCTGAAAAAAGACACGGTCGTCAATACGTGGTCACTTGAAAAATTCAAAGAATTTATCAACAAATCAAAATAACAAATGATCCAGACACTTGCAGAAGAACGACATAGAACCATTTATTTTATATCCAAAGTTAGGAGGTTCTTACATGATCGCAGAACGCGCATTAAGAACACTTGAATTTTACAAAATCCGCGATGAAGTGGCACGTTACTGTACGTCTTCACTCGGAAAAGCCCATGTGGATAATCTGTTGCCATCCACAGATATCAATGAAGTTAATCGCCTACTTGAACAAATGGACGAAGGCGCACAAGTACTGCGTGTTAAAAACAATGTGCCGATGGGGGGGATTTTTGACATTCGACTTCACGCACGAAGAGCACAAATTGGTGGCAGTCTAAGTCCAATGGAACTAATGGAAGTGTCATCGACTGTTCGTGCGAGCCGCATTTTGCGTCAGTTTTTCGAAACCATTCAAGAAGAAACAGTAGTGCAGATTCCGCATTTCCTAGAGAAAAAAGAATCCATGCCCATCCTGACAGCTCTTGAACACGCCATTAATATTTGTATTGATGACAATGGTGGGGTATTGGATAGTGCGAGCACAGAGCTACGGACTATTCGACAGCAATTGCGTACACAAGAAAGTCGTGTCCGTGAGCGTTTAGAAAGTTTGGTGCGTGGCAAAAATGCTTCGAAAATGCTGTCGGATTCGATTGTGACGATACGCAATGACCGTTTTGTCATTCCGGTCAAGCAAGAATACCGCAGCCATTACGGAGGCATTGTACATGACCAATCTTCATCAGGACAGACCTTATTTATCGAACCAGATGCAGTCGTCCAAGCAAATAATGAAGTGCGTCGTCTGAAGATGAAAGAAAAAGAAGAAATCGATCGTATTTTGCTGATGTTGTCAGCACAGGTCCAAGAAGTGGCGCATGAACTCTTCTTATTAGTTGATGTACTCGGTGAAATCGATTTAATCTTAGCAAAAGCAAAATACGGCTCAGCTCATCGAGGTACCAAGCCGACGATGAACACAGAAGGCTATATTAATTTGCGAAAAGCGCGACATCCGTTAATTCCAAAAGACGAAGTCGTACCAAACGATATCGAATTTGGTAGAGATATAACAGCGATCGTCATCACCGGCCCCAATACAGGCGGTAAAACAGTGACGTTAAAGACGGTTGGGTTATCGACGTTGATGGCACAATCTGGTTTGCCGGTACCGGCTCTTGATGGTTCAGAACTTGCGGTATTCGATCAAATTTTTGCCGATATCGGCGACGAACAATCAATCGAGCAAAGCTTGAGTACGTTTTCTTCGCATATGGTGAATATTGTTGATATTTTGACCAAGTTCGATGAAAATTCACTGGTGATTTTTGATGAACTGGGAGCGGGTACAGATCCTCAAGAAGGAGCGGCGCTAGCAATATCACTATTAGACGAGGTCCATGGCAGAGGCGCGCGTGTTATTGCGACAACGCATTACCCGGAACTAAAAGCTTATGGTTATAATCGTCCCGGTGTAGCGAATGCCAGTGTAGAGTTTGACGTGGAGACATTGAGTCCGACTTACCGGTTATTAATTGGAGTACCAGGTCGGAGTAATGCCTTTGAAATTTCAAAACGTCTTGGATTGCCAGATCACATCATTAGCCATGCGAAGAGCTTTACAGGAACAGATAGCAAAGCAGTTGACTCGATGATTGCATCTCTTGAGAAGAGTCGTCGACAAGCAGAACAAGACGCAGAACAAACGCAAGAAGTCTTACTAGAATCTGAGCAATTGAAAAAAGAATTAGCCAAGCAATTAGCAGAATACGAGCAACAAAAAGAACGGCTAGAAGAAAAAGCCAAAGAAAAAGCGCGGAAAATTGTTGACCAAGCAAGAGCAGAAGCGGAAGCTGTCATAACGGACTTGCGCAAAATGCAGCTTAATCAAGGTTCGTCGGTAAAAGAGCACGAACTGATCCATGCGAAAAAGCGGCTTGAAGAAGCGATGCCTCAAAACCGAATCTTGAAAAAAGCAGCAAAAGACAATGCAGAAAAACCGTTAAAACCAAATGATGAAGTTAAAGTCATTTCCTTCGGTCAAAAAGGAACCTTAGTTGAAAAAGTATCGAAAAATGAATGGATTGTTCAAATCGGTATTTTGAAAATGAAATTGCCTGAGTCAGACCTGTCTTATACAAAACCCGAAAAGCAAAAAGAAACCCGAACGATGGCAACCTTAAAAGACCGTGACAGTCACATCAAAATGGAGCTAGACTTACGTGGTGAACGTTATGAGGATGCACTTGCACGTGTTGAAAAATACTTGGACGATGCGTTATTATCAAATTACCACCAAGTATCAATTATTCACGGAAAAGGAACAGGTGCGCTGCGCCAAGGAGTCCAGCAATACTTGAAAAAACATTCACGTGTAAAAAGCTATCGTTTTGGCGAAGCGGGAGAAGGCGGCTCTGGTGTGACCGTCGCCGAATTAAAGTAAGTTTCTAAAAAGGGGAATAACAAATGACAGAGACAGGGTTTTGGACACACCCGCTAGTCGAATCAGCTGGCTATTTTAGTGTGGTAGTATTGTGCTTGATCGTCGCAATGGTAATTTTCGAAATGGTGACCAAGTACAATAATTGGGAACAAATCAAAAAAGGTAACCTAGCAGTGGCAATGGCTACAGGTGGCAAGATTTTTGGGGTCACCAATATCTTCCGCTTTTCCATCGAACAGCATAACTCGTTAGTTGAAATGGTGGGCTGGGGTCTGTTTGGTTTTACCTTGTTGATCTTTGCTTATATTTTGTTTGAGTTTTTGACACCTAAATTTAAAGTAGATGATGAAATTGAACGGGATAATCGCTCTGTCGGCTTTATTTCAATGACCATTTCGGTTGGCTTATCGTTTGTCATCGGAGCTAGTATTCAATAGGAGTTGGATGTTGTGGAAAATCTTATTAAAATTTTGTTTGTTTTCTGTGCGATTTTTATTATTGTCGGAATTATTTTCCTGTTCGTTTTTTAATGGACAGTGCCAGCCTTGGAGCTGGCTTTTTTATATGGATGAAAAGTTCGCAAGTAGAGCTAGTTATCGACAGGTGAGAGCTGTTTCGAATGGGGCTGCTCTAGTGAAAGGTACTCAAAAAGATTGAGTTGGTCATTAGCAAAATTAGTCTTTACTCAGAAGTCCTAAAATAAAGTTTGAAAGCGTTCTCAATCTTCTTTATAATCAAAAGTAGGAATATTCGCGCGATTCTAATAAAAATTAGGAGGTCAAAAGAATGACTGAAAAGCCCTGGCTTGCACATTATCCACCAGAAGTGCCCCATACACTGACTTACCCAAGCATGCCGGTACAGGAATATTTAACAAAGGCTTATGAGAAGTACCCACAAAAAGTAGCAATCCATTTTATGGGGAAAGAACTTTCTTATGAAGAACTTTATCAGTCTTCTATGAAGTTCGCTAACTATCTTCAAAAATTAGGCATTAAAAAAGGCGATAGAGTATCGATTATGCTGCCCAATTGTCCGCAGGCGGTCATTAGTTTTTATGGGATCCTTTATGCGGGTGGCGTCGTCGTGATGACCAATCCGTTATACACCGAGCGCGAAATCGCTTATCAAATGAAAGATTCAGGTGCACGAGCCATCATTGGATTGGATATTTTATTCCCACGGATTTCAAAAGTATTAAAAGAAACAGATTTAGAAAATGTCATTGTCACCGGGATTAAAGATTATCTGGCATTTCCTAAAAATTTAGTTTATCCATTTATCCAGAAAAAGCAGTACGGCATGACCGTTAAAGTGGAACATCGAGGCATTAATCATTTGTTCACTGAAATTATGAAAACCGCACAATCAACTGTCGTGAAACCACCTTTCGATTTTGAAGAAGACCTTGCGTTGTTGCAGTATACAGGAGGTACGACCGGCTCTCCGAAAGGGGTCATGTTAACGCATAAAAACATCATTTCCAACGCAACCATGTGTGATAGCTGGCTGTATAAATGTAAAAAAGGCGAAGAAACTATTATGGGAATCATCCCGTTATTCCATGTATATGGTTTGACGACGGTCATGATTTTATCTGTTATGCTTGGCGACAAAATGGTGCTGCTACCAAAATTCGATCCAGAAACAGCATTGAAAACCATCAGCAAGCAAAAACCTACCTTATTCCCAGGAGCACCAACGATTTATATTGGATTGATGAATCATCCGGATATTGAAAAATACGATCTTTCTTCTATTGAAGCTTGCTTGAGCGGTTCGGCTCCACTGCCAGCAGAAGTGCAAGAGAAGTTTGAAAAACTAACAGGAGGCAAGCTAGTCGAAGGTTACGGATTGACGGAAACTGCCCCAGTTACTCATTCAAACTTAGTTTGGGGAGAACGAACAAAAGGTTCGATTGGTTTACCGTATCCAGATACAGATAGTAAAATTTTTCAGTCAGGTACATTAAACCCGGTTCCTAACGGCGAAATTGGAGAAATTGCGATTAAAGGTCCTCAAGTGATGAAGGGCTATTGGAACAAACCGGAAGAGACGGCTGCAACAATCGTCGATGGCTGGTTATTGACTGGAGATCTTGGCTACATGGATGATGAAGGTCATTTCTTTATCGTGGATCGTAAAAAAGACATGATCATCGCTGGTGGCTTTAATATTTATCCGCGTGAAATTGAAGAAGTATTATATGAGCATGAAGCGATTCAAGAATGCGTCGTAGCTGGTATACCAGATCCGTATCGTGGAGAAACAGTAAAAGCATACATCGTGCTAAAAGAAGGCTATACTGTAACAGAAGAAGAACTCAATACGCATTGCAGAGAAAATTTAGCAGCATTTAAAGTGCCGCGCATTTACGAATTCCGCAAAGAATTGCCGAAAACAGCAGTTGGTAAAATATTACGAAGATCGTTAGTGGATGAAGAAGTCGCTAAACAGAACGAAGCGGTTCCGTCATAAGAACTCGCCCATTTCAAACTTGCAATCTGCTGAGTCAGTAAACAGGATAAAAACTTGACACTCTAGTGAATAAACGATAATATGAAAATATGAATGAATCGCCATTCATATTTTCATATTTTTTTTGGGTGGTGACAGTATGGTAAAAAAAGACAAGCCAAAGTATAAGCAAATTATCAATGCGGCTGTTATTGTGATTGCTGAAAATGGCTATCATCAAGCGCAAGTTTCGAAAATAGCCAAACAAGCAGGCGTTGCTGACGGAACGATTTATTTGTATTTTAAAAACAAAGAAGACATTCTCATCTCTGTATTTCAAGAGAAAATGGGTATTTTCGTCAGTAAGCTAGAAGAAATCATCTCGCGTGAGTTGACTGCATCAACTAAACTGGGGTTAATGATCACGAGTCATTTCGAGTTATTAGCGAGCGATATTCACTTAGCCATTGTGACGCAACTTGAATTGCGCCAATCAAATCACGATCTCCGCCTTAAAATCAATAATGTGCTTCGAGAATATTTAAAGCTAATGGACAAGATTCTCATAAAAGGAATGGAAGATGGAGAATTTGACATTGAAATGGATATTCGTTTAGCGAGACAGATGGTTTTTGGTACAATGGATGAGACCATCACAACATGGGTCATGAATGATCATAAATATGATTTAGTCGAACTCGCGCCACAAGTTCATCGTTTGCTGCTAAAGGGTATGCAAGCTTAAAGAAAGGGGCTCATTGGATGGAATTTATTAGTTGGAAAAAAGAAGATGGAGTTGCCATCGCGACGATTAATCGTCCACCGGCAAACGCACTGTCGCGTTCACTTATTTTGGAAGTCGATGAATTATTAAACCAAGTAGAAAATGATGAGGAAGTTCGCGTCATTGTTTTGCACGGAGAAGGCAGATTCTTTTCTGCAGGAGCCGATATTAAGGAATTCACACAAGTACCTTCAGGAGAAGAATTTTCAAAATTGTCAGCGAGTGGTCAGGAAGTTTTTGAACGTGTTGAAACGTTCCATAAGCCAGTTATCGCCGCGATCCACGGAGCTGCTTTAGGCGGTGGATTGGAATTGGCAATGAGTTGTCACATGCGATTTGTTACTGAAAATGCTAAACTAGGATTACCGGAGCTTCAATTAGGATTGATTCCGGGGTTTGCTGGAACGCAGCGTTTGCCTAGGTATGTAGGCGCAGCAAAAGCAGCTGAAATGTTATTAACGAGTGATCCGATCTCAGGAACGGAAGCAGCGCAATATGGCTTGGCTAACCGTGCCTATCCAGAAGAAGACCTTCTTTCGGAAACGCTTACAATTGCCCGTAAAATTGCGAAGAAAAGTCCGGTTTCTGTAAAAGCAGCTATCCAAATGTTGCAATATACAAAACCTGCTTCGTATCACGAAGGTGTCAATGCAGAAGCACAATCTTTTGGTACAGTTTTTGTTTCAGAAGATGCTAAAGAAGGAATTCAAGCATTTTTGGAAAAACGGGAAGCGCAATTTAAAGGGAAATAATACTTGGGAGGTTTACGTTCATGAACATTTATGTATTAGTAAAACGTACGTTTGACACAGAAGAGAAAATCGTCGTTTCAGGTGGACAAATCCAGGAAGACGGTGCGGAATTCATCATTAATCCTTACGATGAATACGCGATTGAAGAAGCCATCACAGTCCGCGATGCACACGGCGGAGAAGTAACGGTCGTTACAATTGGTAATGAAGAAGCAGAAAAGCAACTGCGTACAGCACTTGCGATGGGCGCCGACAAAGCTGTATTGATTAATACAGAAGACGACGTTGAAGAAATGGATCAATTTACTTCTGCATACATATTGGCTGAGTATTTAAAGGACAAAGAAGCTGATTTGATTTTAGCAGGAAACGTAGCAATTGATGGCGGTTCTGGACAAGTCGGACCACGCGTTGCCGATTTACTTGGCATTAACTGTGTAACGACTATTACTAGCTTGAGCATTGATGGCGAAACTGTAACTATCGTTCGTGATATCGAAGGCGATGCAGAAGAATTAGAAACGTCATTGCCACTGTTAGTGACAGCTCAACAAGGGTTAAACGAGCCGCGTTATCCATCGCTTCCAGGAATTATGAAAGCGAAGAAAAAGCCGCTAGAAGAACTGGAATTAGATGATTTAGATATCGAAGAAGACGACGTAGAAGCGAAAACAGAAACAATCGAAATCTACTTGCCACCGAAAAAAGCAGCTGGCCGTATTCTTGAAGGTGACATCTCAAACCAGGTAACAGAACTGGTTGGCTTACTACGTAACGAAGCAAAAGTTATTTAATGTAACTTGAAGTGACCGAGCATCTTAAGTAAAAGATACAACGACAAGTTTGTTGATGATTTTAAGCGTTCGGTACGTTCATATCACGATAGCATTTTTTCACATCTACTTAGGGGGTAAACAGACTATGGCGAAGAAAGTATTAGTTTTAGGCGAAACGCGCGAAGGCGCATTACGTAATGTTTCATTTGAAGCAATTGCAGCTGCTAAGAAAATTTCTGGCGGCGGTGAAGTAGTAGGCGTTTTAATCGGAGATGCAGTCGCTGATTTTGGTGCTGAACTTGTGGCATATGGCGCAGACCGTGTCGTAACAGTTGAACATCCGCATTTGAAATCATATACATCTGACGGCTATGGTCAAGCTTTCATGGCAGTTGTCGAACAAGAAAAACCAGAAGGTCTCGTTTTTGGTCATACATCAGTTGGCAAAGACTTGGCACCCAAAATCGCTTCTAAATTACAAGCTGGCTTAATTTCAGATGTTACGGACATTGAAGGAGAAGGCGACGAAGCTGTATTTATCCGCCCGATTTTCTCTGGTAAAGCGTTTGAAAAAGTGAAACTAAAAGACGGCATTGACTTTATTACAGTGCGTTCGAACAATATTGCGCCACTTGAAAGACAAGAACGTTCAGGTGAAGTTAATTCGTTGGCTGTGGATATTACAAACCTGCGCACGATTATTAAAAATGTTGTACGCAAATCAACTGAAGGTGTCGATCTTTCGGAAGCGAAAGTTATCGTAGCTGGAGGCCGTGGCGTCAAGAGCACAGAAGGATTTGAACCTTTACAAGAATTAGCTAATCTTCTTGGTGGGGCAGTCGGTGCATCTCGCGGAGCTTGTGACGCAGATTATTGCGATTACTCACTTCAAATTGGACAAACAGGAAAAGTGGTAACACCTGACCTATATATCGCAGCTGGTATTTCTGGAGCTATCCAACATATGGCGGGGATGTCTAACTCGAAAGTCATCGTAGCAATCAACAAAGACCCAGAAGCAAATATCTTCAAAGTAGCAGATTACGGCATTGTCGGAGATTTGTTTGAAGTTATTCCCATGCTGACAGAAGAATTTAAGAAAGTAATGTAATTACAAAAAGTGGCTAATCGCTTACTTTTAAAACTTAAACAGGTGGCGAGAAAAACAAAAACTCGTCATCTGTTTTTGTCTGAGGATTTTTACTAATGAGTGGCTTGAAGAAGTAGCGACTGCTGTAGGAAAGCAACTGTTAGGACGGAAGCAATCTGTTTTTCGTTTAGCCCAATGATCTGCTGGGTAATAGAGGAGTAGGCAAAAAAATAGCTAGTGTTTTTAACGCATGATATACTTTGAATATAGTTTGGTTAATCATAAGGAGGAATTATTCATGACAATTGTACACGGTACAGATCAGAACTTTTCACAAGAAGTAGCAGAAGGACTCGTTTTAGTAGATTTTTGGGCAACTTGGTGCGGACCATGTAAAATGATCGCTCCTGTGCTAGAAGAATTGGACGCTGAAATGAGCGATAAAGTTAAAATCGTAAAAGTTGATGTGGATCAAAACCAAGAAACAGCTGGAAACTATGGCATCATGTCAATTCCAACTTTGTTATTGATGAAAGACGGCGAAACAGTTGATAAAGTAGTTGGTTTCCGACCAAAAGAAGCATTAGCTGAATTGGTTGAAAAACACGCATAATTCTTAACCGGGTCCAGTGATGGTACCCGGTTTTTTAATAGGGTGATAAAATGGCAAACGAATTGATTCGACACAAATTGGCAATATTGCCTGATCAACCAGGCTGTTATTTGATGAAAGATCGCCAGAATACGGTAATTTATGTAGGAAAGGCAAAAGTTCTCAAAAATCGTGTGCGTTCTTATTTTACGGGAAGTCATGATACCAAAACACAACGTTTGGTGAATGAAATAGAGGATTTTGAGTATATTATTACGTCTTCTGATAAAGAAGCATTAATTCTCGAGTTGAACTTGATTAAAAAATACGATCCGAAGTATAACATTATGCTAAAAGATGATAAAAGCTACCCGTACTTAAAAATTACGGGAGAGCGTCATCCGAAGCTGATCACGACAAGACAAGTAAAAAAAGATAAAGGGAAATATTTTGGACCTTATCCTAACGCCTACGCAGCAGCAGAAACAAAAAAACTACTGGACCGCTTGTACCCGTTGCGGAAATGTCATACGATGCCTGACCGAGTATGTCTATATTATCATTTAGGTCAATGTTTAGCACCGTGTGTTAAACCGGTTGAAAAAGAAACCTATCAAGAGATGATTGATGGCATTACAAAGTTTTTAAACGGTGGATTCCGTGAAGTTAAAGTGCAATTGGTCGCAAAAATGTCGGAAGCGGCAGAAAATCTGGAATTTGAACGCGCAAAAGAATACCGTGATCAAATTAATATGATTGAAACGGTGATGGAAAAACAAAAAATGGCGATGAATGATTTTACCAATCGCGACGTTTTTGCGTATGCTGTTGATAAAGGCTGGATGTGTGTGCAAGTCTTTTTTGTGCGACAAGGCAAACTAATTGAACGAGACGTATCGCTTTTCCCCTTGTACCGCGATCCGGAAGAGGAATTTTTAACGTATCTCGGGCAATTTTATGAAAAAGCCAACCATGTGAAACCGAGTGAAATTTTAATTCCTGAAGCGGATGATCCGGATATGTTAAAAGAATGGCTAGGCGTTCGTGTGCTCGTTCCACAACGGGGCAAGAAAAAAGAGCTGGTGGCACTTGCTAAGAAAAATGCGGAAGTGGCCATTAAAGAAAAATTCCAATTGTTAGAGCGACAAGAAGAACGGACCATCGGCGCTTGTACAGATTTGGGTGAGGCGATGAACATTGAAGCGCCTCTTCGCATCGAAGCTTTTGATAACTCGCATATTCAAGGCGCTGATGCAGTATCTGCAATGATTACGTTTATTGATGGCAAGCCTTCTAAAAAAGACTACCGCAAATACAAGACTCGGAATGCGTCAAAGCCGGATGATTACGCGGCGATGCGAGAAGTTATCCGTCGACGTTATTCACGTGTATTGAAGGACGGTTTACCTTTACCTGACCTGATTGTTATTGATGGAGGAAAAGGACAAATGGAGTCGGCACGTGAAATTTTAGAAGATGAACTCGGTTTATCTATCCCAATTGCGGGTCTAGCAAAAGACGCTAAGCACCAAACTTCTCAATTGCTGTATGGTTCACCTGCTGAAATTGTGCCACTAAAGCGGACGAGTGAAGCTTTTTACCTGCTTCAACGGATTCAAGACGAAGTCCACCGTTTTGTTATTACGTTTCACCGTCAGTTACGTGGAAAAAATTCAATTCAATCAGCACTTGATGGGCTTGAAGGGGTTGGCCCCAAACGTAAGCAACAGCTACTGAAACATTTTGGTTCTGTTAAAAAAATCAAAGAAGCATCAGTAGAACAAATCCAAGAGGCAGGAATGCCAGAAGCGCTAGCAATCTCTATTGAACAGCATTTTAAACAAGGCACATTGCCAAGCGAGTCGTAACATGGTATCGTAGAAGAATAAGTAAGAATAAGTAAATCACTTGGAAAAGTGATGATAGAGGCGCGAACGTCAATAGTAAGCATCTGGAGATTTGCAGAATCTACGAAGGATGGTGAAAGGGATGGTCGCCGAAGTGTGCGTATGACTGCTATTACGCATGCTGGTTCTGCATTTAACAAGTGCAGAGCTGTCAGAGTCAATCTCTGGAGGGCTATCTCACATGGACGTTTTTTTCGTACATGATAAGAGGTAGTTTCCCGCGGTTGCGGGGAGCTACCTTTTTTTGTGTCTAGTGGCATGATCGCTAGTCATTTTGAGGGCCACATACTAAATGTGGGAGTGGATGGAATGAAAACGATCGTCATGAAATTTGGAGGAACTTCTGTCGCGACTCCAGAAAAAATTATCGGAGTTGCCAAACGAGCTATTCGTGAAAAACAAGCAGGCAAACGCGTAGTCATTGTTGTTTCGGCGATGGGTAAGACAACTGATACGTTGCTCGGATTAGCGGGAGAAATATCAGCGGAACCGCCAAAGCGAGAAATGGATATGTTACTGGCAACAGGTGAGCAAATTACGATTTCGTTATTGGCGATGGCTTTCAAGAAACTGGGTCATGAAGCTTTATCTTTTACTGGATGGCAGGCAGGAATTGAAACAGAATCCGTACCACGTAATGCACGCATCATTAAAATAAATACAGAACGTCTTGAACGTGTGTTGGAAAATGGTTATCTTTGTGTGGTTGCCGGTTTTCAAGGAGTGGATACAATTGGTAATATTACAACCCTTGGTCGCGGTGGATCGGATACGACTGCCGTTGCGCTTGCTGCAGCACTAAAAGCGGAAAAATGTGAGATTTATACAGATGTTAACGGTGTCTATACGTCAGATCCACGGTATGTAACAGGTGCACGCAAGTTACAACAAATTTCTTATGATGAAATGTTGGAACTTGCTAATCTCGGAGCGGGCGTACTACATCCGAGAGCGGTCGAATTCGCAAAAAACAATAACGTCCCATTATCTGTCAGAGCAAGTTATTCAGACGAGCCTGGCACAATCATACAAGAGGTGATCACTGTGGAGAAAAATTTAATCGTTAGAGGTGTGGCATTCGAACCAGGAATAGCGCGCGTAACTGTGAGTTACAAAAAGCCATTCAACGGATCTCTTGCTACTATTTTTACAAAGCTTGCTGAAAATCACATTGATGTGGATATTATTGTTCAAAGCATCAGTGATGAATTTCCACCGTCTGTCTCTTTTTCTATTAGCCAGGAAAGCCTTGAAGAAACACGCCGAGTTTTAACGGAAGCACAAGATGCCATTGGTTTTCTGACACTGAATGTAGAAGTCGGCTTATCGAAAGTGTCGATTGTAGGTTCAGGGATGGTATCGAATCCTGGAGTCGCAGCTCGGATGTTCGATATTTTAAGAAGCGAAGAAGTTCCGGTGAAGATGGTTAGTACCTCTGAAATAAAAATTTCAGTCGTTGTACCAGAAGTAGATATGAACAAATCAGCGAATGCTTTACATGCAGCGTACGGATTGGCTGCGGTAGAAGTCCACTCATAAATAATGAATTCTTTATGTGATAAAAGCTAGTGAAAAAATTCACAAAATGTTCAAATTCTCAATGCTAATATAGTAATGATGTCTACACAGTGGTTTGTACTAGAATAGTCGGAAGGAGCGATTCTCAATTAGAGAATCGCTCCTTTGCGGAATGCTGTTAAATCGATTCTATTTCGATACATTTCCTCTAGATAGAAGGTAATCGCCTGCGAAATCCATAAGCGCTATCGGTTTAAAGGAGTTATGTTGCCTTGACGCTCCTTGAGGGGGGGAGTACAATAAATATGTCATATTATTGTATCATGATGGTGCGTGGCTTCAGGTACAGTCATACGAAACGTCTGTCTTGGACGCTACCAATTAATGTTTTGAGGGGGGTAAAATTTTGGATAACAATCGTGAATTTTTTATGCGTAGGCTGCACTCATTGTTGGGAATTATTCCTATCGGTATATTCTTAACGCAGCACCTAATTGTCAACCATTTTGCTACACAGGGGGAAGAGGCATTCAACAAGGCATCTTACTTTTTGGCACATCTTCCATTCGTCATTTTCCTGGAGATCTTTGTCATTTACCTGCCGATTTTGTATCATGCGTTCTACGGCCTATACATAGCGTTTACTGCGAAGAACAATCCTGGGCATTATAGCTATATGCGCAATATGTTGTTTGTTGCACAGCGCTATACAGGAGTCTTCCTAGTAGTCTTTATCGCTTGGCACATCTTTGAAACAAGATTCCAAGTTGCAATCGGAGCAGCTGCTGAAGCTGACTTTAACATGATGGCAAACATCTTAGACAATCCTTGGATGATGGCATTCTACATTGTTGGTGTAGTGGCAGCAACTTTCCACTTTGCAAATGGACTTTGGTCGTTCCTTGTTACTTGGGGAATTACACAATCTGCAGCAGCACAAAAAAACGCAACTTATTTCACACTTCTAGTATTTATTGTGTTATCGGTTATTGGTATCAGAGCATTGTTTGCATTCGTTTAAGAATGTTTCAATCATTGGTGAACTAAAAGAGGAGTGAATACTAACATGGCGAAGGGCAAAATTACAATCGTCGGTGGTGGCCTTGCTGGCTTAATGGCAGCAATTAAAGTTGCAGAAGCAGGCTCTCCCGCTGATTTATTCTCAATCGTTCCAGTTAAGCGGTCCCACTCAGTATGTGCACAAGGCGGGATCAACGGAGCGGTTAATACAAAAGGTGAAGGGGATTCTCCAGACATCCACTTTGATGATACCGTTTACGGTGGAGACTTCCTAGCGAACCAGCGTCCCGTGAAAGCAATGGCAGATGCGGCACCTGGAATTATTCGCATGTTCGATCGGATGGGCGTTATGTTTAACCGTACGCCAGAAGGTCTATTGGACTTCCGTCGTTTTGG
This sequence comes from Planococcus kocurii, assembly GCF_001465835.2. NCBI lineage: Bacteria > Bacillati > Bacillota > Bacilli > Caryophanales > Caryophanaceae > Planococcus > Planococcus kocurii. Next base: position 385,852 of record NZ_CP013661.2, on the reverse strand, counting down.
TGGAACAATGTACCACAGAACAGCGTTTGCTGGTGCTACAACGGGTCAACAACTATTATATGCACTAGATGAGCAAGTTCGTCGCTATGAAGTGGCTGGACTGATCACGAAATATGAAGGTTGGGAATTCCTCGGTCTTGTTCTTGATGAGCAAGGCGTTGGTAAAGGGATCACAGCTCAAAACATGACGACCATGGAAATTAAATCGTTCCGTGCGGATGCTGTTATTATGGCAACTGGCGGACCGGGAATTATTTTTGGGAAATCGACGAACTCTGTTATTAATACAGGTTCAGCGGCTTCTATCGTTTATCAACAAGGAGCTTATTACGCAAACGGCGAATTTATCCAAATTCACCCTACAGCTATTCCAGGAGACGATAAACTGCGCTTAATGTCAGAATCGGCTCGTGGAGAAGGTGGACGTATTTGGACTTACAAAGACGGCAAGCCTTGGTATTTCCTTGAAGAAAAGTATCCAGCATACGGAAACCTAGTACCGCGTGATATTGCAACGCGTGAAATTTTTGATGTGTGTGTCAACCAAAAACTCGGCATTAATGGCGAGAATATGGTGTACTTGGATCTTTCTCATAAAGACCCGAAAGAGCTTGACATCAAGTTGGGCGGAATCATCGAAATCTATGAGAAATTCACAGGTGATGATCCTCGTAAAGTACCGATGAAAATTTTCCCAGCTGTTCATTACTCAATGGGCGGACTATGGGTAGATGATCATCAAATGACAAGCATTCCGGGCGTTTTAGCAGCAGGCGAATGTGATTATTCTCAGCATGGGGGTAACCGTTTAGGTGCGAACTCCTTGCTGTCAGCGATTTATGGTGGTATGGTCGCAGGACCGAATGCTATTGAATACGTAAATGGCTTGGCGGTTCTTGCGGAAGACCTTCCTTCAGTGATCTATGATCAGCATGAAGCTGAGGAGCAACGCAAATGGGAAGAAATTTTGGCATTGAATGGTACAGAAAATGCTTACGTTCTGCACAAAGAATTAGGCGAGTGGATGACAGATAACGTAACCGTTGTGCGCTATAATGATCGTTTACAGAAGACGGATGAGAAAATCCAAGAACTTCTTGAACGTTTCAATCAGATTAGCATTACAGATACGCAACTTTGGAGTAACCAAGGCGCAATGTTTACACGTCAATTGCGCAATATGCTTCATTTAGCTCGAGCAATCACAATCGGAGCGCTTATGCGCAACGAAAGTCGCGGAGCTCATTACAAACCGGATTTCCCGGAACGTAATGACGAGGAATTCTTGAAAACAACGATGGCTAAATTTAATGGCTTTGATGCACCAATCTTCCATTATGAAGAAGTTGACACATCGTTGATTCCACCGCGTAAACGTGATTATTCAGCAAAAGCATAATTATGAAGGGAGCTAATTTACCATGGGTGAAGCAGCAAAAACGGTAATATTTGAAATCGAACGCAGAAACTCTACGGATGAAGATTCGTATTGGGAAAAGTTCGAATTGCCATATAAGATGAACATGAATGTCATTTCGGCATTGATGGAAATTCGTCGTAACCCTGTCAACATGGAAGGGAAAAAAACCACTCCTGTAAACTGGGACATGAACTGTCTAGAAGAGGTTTGTGGCGCATGTTCAATGGTTATCAATGGCAAAGCACGTCAATCGTGTACGGCTTTGATTGATCAGTTAGAACAGCCAATCCGTCTTCAACCGATGAAAACATTCCCTGTTGTTCGTGACCTTGTCATTGACCGCAGTCGGATGTTCGATTCGTTGAAGAAAGTTAAAGCATGGGTGCCAATCGATGGTACACATGACCTTGGAGATGGACCACGTATGCCTGAGCGTAAGCGTCAATGGGCTTACGAACTATCTAAATGTATGACTTGCGGCGTATGTCTTGAAGCATGCCCGAACGTTAATGATAAATCCGATTTTATCGGAGCTGCACCACTGTCACAAGTTCGCTTGATGAACGCGCATCCAACAGGCTCTATGAACCGCGATGCTCGCTTGAATGCGATCATGGGTGAAGGTGGATTGGCAGGATGTGGTAACTCTCAAAACTGTGTGGAGTCTTGTCCAAAAGGAATTCCATTGACAACTTCAATCGCAGCACTAAACCGCGACACAACTGTACAAATGTTCCGTAACTTCTTCGGAAGCGACAGAATGGTTGACTAGTATTTAGTAAAAACCCCGCTACGGCGGGGTTTTTAATTTGTCTTTTTTAATAGACCTGCCTTTCCATAAAAAATTTGGTATACTAATAAAATGAAACAGACAAGTAGATTTTGACTAGAGTGAGTGGTAGTAAAAAACGCTCCAGGCTGAACCCGTTAACAGGCTCATACAAGAGCGATGATCCTCGTGCTATTCAGTGCGTGGAAAAAATGTTCAAGTCATCAAATTATTTAGTGGAGGTTACTTATGACAGCGAATTACATTGGAAATTTGGAGGAGTGGAAGCAGGAATTTATCTTTTCTGCTCCGGTTCAAGTTCGTTTTTCTGAAACTGATATGTTTGGGCATGTTAATAACACCGTGCCGATTGCTTATTTTGAATTTGCCCGAATCGAATTTATGAAAGAAATGGGATTGATGCAGCGCTGGTTAAAAACGGGCAACGAGTTGTTTCCCGTCGTAGCAGATATGCAAGTAGATTTTGTCCAACAAGTATTCTTTGATGAAAAGTTAAAAGTTTACGTCAAAATAGCGCGCATCGGAACTTCTTCTGTCGACGTTCATTACTGGACTGTCAACGAAAAAGAGGAAACTTGTTTTACGGGAAGAGGAGCCATTGTCCAAATATCGAAACACACGGGAAAAGGTCACCCTTGGTCAGACCAAGAGATTGAAATGCTTCAGAGCAAGCAATTGATCAGTGCAAAAAAATAAGGAGCTCTTGCTATATCAATAAAAAACCGTCACTATAGAAATAAGATAGGTTTTTCAAGGAGTGGGATTGATTAATGAATGAAGACAAGCAAAGCGTCAATCATGAATTGGAGCGCATCGCGTTCATGGAAAAAGAGCTACGTTATATTTCGGGGATTATTAAGCAAAAAGGTCGGGAGATTTTAAATTCCTATACGATCACCCCTCCTCAATTTGTCGCATTGCAGTGGCTATTTGAGCATGGGGATATGACCATTGGAGATTTATCGAATAAGATGTATTTAGCGTTCAGCACGACGACGGATTTAGTTGACCGTATGGAGAAAAATGAACTGGTTGTCCGTATTCGCGAAGAACAGGATCGTCGCGTTGTTCGTATAAAATTGTTAAAAGAAGGCGAACGCGTCATTGAAGAAGTGATTCAAAAACGCCAGGAATACTTGAAAACCGTATTAGAGAATTTTACTCAAGACGAGGCTGTGAAATTTGCGGCGTTACTTGAAAAATTGCATACCAACATGAAATAGGATAGAGGCGATGAGTGTGAATGCGCCAATCGGAGTAATCGATTCAGGAGTCGGTGGACTTACCGTCGCAAAAGAGATAATGAAACTTTTGCCGAATGAGCAAATTTATTATATTGGGGATAATGCGCGATGCCCTTATGGTCCGCGTCCGCTGTCGGAAGTACGGACGTATACGTGGCAAATGGCCGATGCGCTGATGAAGAAAAATATTAAAATGTTAGTTATCGCCTGCAATACGGCAACTGCAGCAGCGCTGTACTCTTTGCAGAAGAATTTGCCAATTCCTGTAATTGGTGTTATTTTTCCAGGGGCTCGTGCTGCCATTAAATCTTCAACAACTAAAAAAATTGCCGTTTTAGGCACGTTAGGAACAGTGCAAAGCGGAGCTTATGAAAAAGCAATTTTATCATTAGTTTCTTCTGCACACGTCGTACAACTTGCTTGTCCACGTTTTGTTCCTTTAGTAGAAAGTGATGAATACGAAGGTGAGTTTGCTCATCGAATTGTTCAAGATACATTAGCATCTATTGCCTATGAAGAGTTTGATACGGCAATTTTAGGATGTACGCATTATCCACTGTTACAAGGTTTTATTGAGGAAGTTCTTGGAGATACGGTGAACGTTTTGTCGTCAGCAGAAGAAACGGCCAAAGACGTCGAGCGATACTTGAGCTATAAACAGCAGTTTGCAAATTGGAACAAGCCGCCGGTGCATCGCTTTTATACATCGGGATCTACTCAGATTTTTGGCTCCATTATTCATAAATGGTTAGGCATTGAAAGACCCATGATCTATTCGATTCGATTTCCCAAAACCTGATAGCAGATGCTGTCAGGTTTTTGTCGTTATCAGCGAAATATGGTAAGCTATTTGAGCATATACAAGGAGGATTTTTATGACACGCATAGATAATAGACAAACTAACGAGTTGCGTCCTGTTTCAGTGGACGTAGACTATTTGATTCACCCAGAAGGTTCGGTATTAATCACGGTGGGACAGACGAAAGTAATCTGTACAGCGACGATTGAAGACAAAGTTCCAGGATTCTTGAGAGGTCAAGGCAAGGGCTGGATAACAGCAGAATATTCCATGTTGCCACGTGCAACGAACAGCCGAAACCGTCGTGAGGCTTCAGCTGGGAAAATTGGTGGACGGACAATGGAAATTCAGCGACTGATTGGTCGTGCATTGCGAGCTGTTGTGGATCTTGAGAAGCTAGGTGAGCGTACATTGTGGATCGATTGCGACGTAATCCAAGCAGATGGTGGAACGCGTACAGCATCGATTACAGGGGCATTTATCGCTATGACGATGGCTATTAGTAAGCTAGAGCTTCCGGCATTTCCAGTAACGGACTTTCTTGCTGCAACAAGTGTCGGCGTTACAGCTGAAAACGGATCCATTCTTGACTTGAATTACGTTGAGGATTCTAGCGCTGAAGTTGATATGAACCTAGTTATGACAGGGGCAGGTCATTTCGTGGAATTGCAAGGAACGGGAGAGGAGTCTACGTTTACACGTGCTCAACTCAACGAATTGCTGGACCTTGGAGAAGCAGGAATCCATCAATTGATTGCGATGCAGCGTAGCGCGCTAGGCGATATTGCTGCTCGTATTGGAGAAAAGGTCGTTGTGGAACAATGAAAAAAATTGTAATTGCAACTCAAAACAAAGGCAAAGCTAAAGATTTTGAAGCGTTGCTTGCCCCTCTTGGGTATAAAGTGTTGACTCTACTAGACGTAGCACAAGACCTGGATGTAGAAGAAACGGGTGTCACTTTTGAAGAAAACGCCATCTTAAAAGCAGAAGCCGTTTCGAAAGTATTAGGTATTCCTGTTATTTCCGATGATAGCGGATTAGAAATTGATGCATTGAACGGTGAACCAGGTGTCTATTCAGCACGCTATGCGGGTGCTGCTAAGAGCGATAGCGCAAATATTGATAAAGTGCTTGAGAAAATGTCTGGCGTGCCTGAAAACGGACGTACAGCACGTTTTCGTTGTGTCCTAGCGGTAGCAGCGCCTAACGAGAAGACTGAAACATTTTCGGGCTCTTGTGAAGGAATTATTCTTAGTACGCCTCAAGGCAATAATGGTTTTGGCTACGATCCCATTTTTTACGTTCCTGCACAAAGCAAAGCGATGGCTGAATTGTTGCCTCACGAAAAGGCTGCAATTTCCCATCGCGGCAATGCCTTGCGCGAGTTACAACAGCGCATGCCTAAGTGGTTAAATGAAGAAAAACAAAGCTGAATTCATTTATTTTAATGTTTTTTTAAAATAGCATTGACTTTTCTTCAAATCATTTCTATAATTAAAATTGTCTTTCAATAGAAAAGCAAAGCCGCAAGCGAAATCTTGTGCCACCGTCTAGTCTCTAAGAAAGCTTTCGTCTCAGTAGCTCAGCTGGATAGAGCAACGCCCTTCTAAGGCGTCGGTCGGGGGTTCGAATCCCTCCTGGGACATTATAGGAATGTACATAATTCGAACAAAACCTCCACATCGTTTATTAAACGGTGTGGAGGTTTTGTGTGTAGAAAAAGTATTAAGGACGCTCAACATGTCTGTTTGTAGGTCTATTTCCGACTCGAATAAATCTAATTTACAGAAAAAAAGTGAGAAATTAAGAATATGATACAATTGTATTCAACTATTTATCAATAATAAGGAGTGGCGAAAGTTTATGGAAACCAAAAGGCGTATTCGCCCCGAATTGGAAGGTTTGCGTACAATTGCGGCGATACTAGTAGCCATTTATCATATATGGTTTAATCGAGTTTCAGGTGGCGTAGATGTCTTTTTTGTTGTATCGGGATTTTTGATCACAACATCTTTATTGTCTATGTACCGGAAAAATGGCAAAGTATTGTACTTTTCTTATATTGTCAAACTGATGAAACGATTGTTGCCTACAGCTTGGCTAATTAGCATTACAACTTTAATTGCGGGTCTATACATATTGCCAGTGTTTACAAAGCAGCAAACACTTAACGAATTTTTAGCTTCGGCGTTTTATTTTCAGAATTGGCGGCTTGCCATCGATTCTGTAGATTATTTGGCTCAGAACAACAGTGCTTCTCCGTTTCAGCATTTTTGGGCGTTGAGCATTCAATTTCAGTTTTACTTAGTTTGGTTATTGCTGTTTTTTGTGGCGATTACTTTATTAAGACTTTTCTCAAGCAATCACATTAAACGTATGCTGATCATCGTGATTTCGGTAGTTGCGATCGCATCTTTCGGCTATTCTGTTTACTTAACGATTGTCAATCAGCCAGTTGCTTATTACCATACCTTCACACGTGTATGGGAATTTGGAGTGGGTGGAATCCTTGCGTTAACCATTCATAAAATAGTGATTTCCTCACGTCTTTCCTGGGTTTTAGGGTGGATGGGGTTAATCGGATTGATTAGCTGCGGTATCGTCTTGCAAGTATCCCAGCTGTTCCCAGGTTACGCTGCATTATGGCCAGTGTTATCCGCTGTCCTGATTATCGTTGCTGGGAATTATTCGACCCATTTCAGTGCTTTCCAATTGCTCAGCTGGAAGCCTTTAGTGAAATTCGGAAGTATTTCGTACGCGTTTTATTTGTGGCATTGGCCGCTCCTGATTTTCTATTATGCTTTGTTCGAGGTCGAAACCGTGTCACTTATAGGTGGATTGCTCATCATGACCGTCGCCGCGATTTTTGCTTATGTGACAATTTACGGCTTCGAAGTACCTGTTCGAAACATCCAACTGTCCCTTTGGAAAACAGCAAGTATCATTTTTGTTTTCTCAGGAGCTATATGGCTTTCAACATTTATCTACCAAGAAAGCTCTTTGGCATTACCTGTCGCTGACTCAGAAACATTAAGTGAGAGAATCAACGATCATCCAGGAGCAGCCGTTTATTTGGAGGATGGTCGCTTAACACCTCTAGCTGAATTTGATGAGCCGTTCATTCCGAGACTTGAAGTTGCAGAACAAGACCGGTCGGTTATTTACGAAGAGCGTTGCATGGTAGGGAAAGTCACTACCGCAGCAAAGGTTTGTGAATATGGGGAGCTCATAGATTACGATTACACCATCGCTTTGGTCGGTGGATCCCATTCAGCCCACTGGCAACCAATGCTTGAAGAGTTGGCTAAAACGCATAACTTGAAAATTGTCACTTATCTCAAGAGCAGTTGTCGGTTTACAGAAGAGGACGTGCCCGGTTCTCCAGAATGTGCCGAGTGGTTCACAAACGTGAAAACAAAAATTGCGAAAGATACACCCGACCTTATTTTCACTGTGGGAAATGTAGGCAGCCAACAAGAGGAGTTTGACGAAGTTTCAGACGGCTTTATCGAAGCTTGGAAGTATTTTGAGAAACAAGACATTCCTTTATTTTTGGTGCGCGACACTCCTTGGTATAAACAACATGTTTTAACCTGCCTCAGTCAGAACGCAGATGAACCAGAACAGTGTAAAGCAAAACAAGAAGAAATTGTTAGAGACGTCAACCCGATAACTCAAGCTGATTATATGCCGGAAACTGCTACAACCATTGATTTGACGGATTATTTCTGCGACGGTGAGTATTGTCATTACGTCGTCGGAAATGTTATTACTCATTTTGATGCCAATCACTTAACGGCTACGTTTTCTCGAAGTTTTGCGCCTGTGTTTGAAAAACCAATTCTCGAAGCGTTAGAAAAGTAATGTAGAAACGTTCATAAGCTACTAGCCTGTAAGAGGCTGGTAGCTTATTTTTCTTTGGTTGAAAAACTACTGTACGAGCAGGCAGCGGAAACAAATAGTTAGCGAACAGAAGACCAAGCTGAGAGAGAGGATGGAAAGGATTTGTTTGCTTTTCTATTGTTCCTACTAGTTCCTACATGACGATTAATGAAACCAAACAGTAGTTAATGCGTAGTAATGCTAAGGAGGTGTTTCTGTGCCGACGTGTAAACACTGCAAAAACCAATGGACTTGGAAGCAATCAATGAAGGCATCATGGAAAATGAGTAGCTCGATGCGTTGCCCGTACTGTCTAAGTGACCAATACGCCACTGCAAAATCAAGGCGACGTACGATGATACTAAATTGGGTGGTTTTATTGCCTTTGCCATTGTCTACACTTATGGATCTTTCGTTAACTTCTTCACTTCTTATGATGGTCGGATTGTTCGCTAGTGCTTTACTACTGATTCCCAAGTTGCTAGAGTTGAGCAATGAACATGAAGTTTTTTGGTGAAGTTAGATTGCCCGAGCAATGCTGAGGTTTTTATTTTCTGCGTAAAGGGAATATGATATGATGATGAAACACAAAAGAGGTGGTACTGTGCGAAAGAAATACCGGGAATTGAAACGCAAAGGAAATGTCATTGTTTTTCCGACAACCGTCAATCGGTTATTGTCAGAGGGTATGACGTTCCTAAAAGAAGAACAATACGAAGATGCTCGAGATAGCCTCTACCAGGTGCTGTCTTATGAACCTGATCATGCAGCCGCTTTAGGTGGTTATGCATATTGTCTCTATGAACTTGGAGAGTTTGTAGAAGCTTTAGAAGTGTGTAGAGAACTGTTGCAAATCGGTCCGATCCATTACTTGGAGACGATGGAGCTATACATAAGCATTTTAATGCAAGTCCGTGAATTTGAAGAAGCAGAAAAAATGATTGAAGTCTTAATAGAAGAAAAAGTTTTACCTGAAGAGCGACTTGAGCAGTTTCACCAATTGCGTGAATTGAATGAGCGGATTGCTGCGAATGTAGCGACTGAGAAAGTAGATGCATCGCTTTATGCCATTGAAAACTTTTTGGTGTTGCATCCTTCTGAGCAAGAACAGTTGATTTTAGCTTTGCCGACCACGTCCTACCAGGCGTTAAAGAAAAAATTGCTAGCGATCATCGAGCACCCGGAAGCCGATTTATTGACGAAGACATACATATTATTTATGCTATTTCAAGAAAAAATTGAAGCACAAGTAAAAGTTCAAAAATTCCATTACACAGGCGTATTTAAAACCGAGAGTTTGCCCGATCCATTGAATAACAAGCGTATTAGGCAAATGACGAATCTCTTAGAAGATTCTTTGGCAAAAAATCCGACGCGACTTGAATTGGTTAAAGAATTATTCGAACGTCATATCTATCTCTTGTATCCATTCGTTTGGGATGATTTTAAGGTGGAAGAAGTTGTACAGGCGTATATGGATTATACAGAAGGTTTGTTCAATGGAAAGACGTCATTTAATGAAGATGAAAAGCTACTGGAACTGATTCAGCAAGCTGAACTGTGGTTTGAGATGCGTAATGGGTAGAAATAGTTGAACCTGACAGCATGTGTGCTATAATATGTAGGTTGTCAAAATTCGTATAAAACGTAAAATGACTTTTTAGAAAATGTTTGGAGGGCTTATAATATGTCAGCAAAATGGGAAAAACAAGAAGGTAACACAGGAGTATTAACAGTTGAGGTTCCTGCAGAAGAAGTAAACGCCGGTCTTGATAAAGCGTTTAAGAAAGTTGTTAAAGAAATCAACGTACCAGGATTCCGTAAAGGGAAAATGCCTCGTCAAATGTTCGAAAAACGTTTCGGTGCAGAATCACTTTACCAAGATGCATTAGACTTCATCTTACCGGACGCCTATGCAAATGCAGTTGAAGAAGCAGGAATCAATCCAGTTGACCGTCCTGAAATCGACATCGAAACAATCGAAAAAAACCAGCCGCTAGTGTTTACAGCTAAAGTAGTTGTAAAGCCGATTGCTGAGCTTGGTGAATACAAAGGTCTTGAAGTATCAAAACCTGATACAGAAGTAACGGATGAAGATATCGAAAACCAATTGAAAGAAAACCAAGAACGTTTAGCTGAGTTGACTGTTAAAGAAGACGAAGCGATCGTTGAAGGCGATACAGCTGTAATCGACTTTGAAGGATTCGTTGACGGAGAAGTATTTGAAGGCGGACAAGGAAATGATTATTCTCTTGAAATCGGTTCAAACTCATTCATCCCAGGATTCGAAGAACAATTGGTAGGCGTGAAATCTGGAGAAGAAAAAGACGTTGAAGTTACTTTCCCAGAAGAATACCATGCTGCTGAGCTTGCAGGAAAAGCTGCAACGTTCAAAGTTAAAGTAAGTGAAGTTAAAGGAAAAGAACTTCCTGAACTTAACGACGAACTAGCTAAAGAAATCGATCCTGAAGTTGAAAGCCTAGAAGCACTTCGCACAAAAATGAAAGAAAGCTTAGTTGCTGAGAAAAAATCAGCTGCTGATGCAAAACTTCGTGACGAATTGGTTCAAAAAGCTGCTGAAAACGCAACAATTGATATTCCTCATGCAATGATCCATTCAGAAATGGACCGTATGATGAGTGATTTCGAACAGCGTTTGACTCAGCAAGGCATGAACCTTGAATTGTACTTCCAATTCTCAGGTCAAGACGAAGCTGCACTTCGTGAGCAAATGCACGGTGATGCTGAAACACGCGTACGCGTTTCATTAACACTTGAAGCAATTGCTGAAGCTGAAAACATGAAAGTTACTTCAGAAGATATCGATAAAGAGCTTGAAAAAATGGCTGGTCAATTCAACATGGACATTGAGCAGATCAAAACAGCTTTAGGTGGAACTGAAATGCTTGAAAATGATATCCGCATGCAAAACACAGTGGAGTTCCTAGTGGACAACGCAAAAATTTCTGAATAACACATAAGTAAAACATAAGTAATAAGAAAAACAAGGTGCGGAGACGCACCTTGTTTTCCACTACATAGAACACCGATTTCACAGAGATGAATCCGCTGAATTGACGATAGATCCAATTAGTTGCTACAATTACGATAATCTTGTAAGATAATGGCTTGAATAGGGGTGAATACATTGTTCAAATTCAATGACGAAAAAGAGCATTTAAAATGTTCGTTTTGTGGCAAACCACAAGAGCAGGTTCGTAAACTGGTCGCGGGACCAGGTGTTTATATTTGTGACGAATGTATTGAGCTTTGTACGGAAATCGTAGAAGAAGAGCTTGGTACAGATGAAGAAGTAGAATTCAAAGAAGTGCCTAAGCCAAAAGAAATCTTAGACATTTTGAATGGCTACGTAATTGGCCAAGAAAAAGCCAAAAAATCACTAGCTGTAGCGGTTTATAATCACTACAAACGTGTGAACTCTAATAGCAAGATTGATGATGTTGAATTATCGAAATCCAATATTGTTTTAATCGGACCAACAGGAAGCGGTAAAACGTTACTGGCACAAACGTTAGCGCGTATTCTAAATGTACCGTTTGCAATTGCAGACGCCACTTCATTAACAGAAGCAGGTTATGTCGGTGAAGACGTGGAAAACATTCTTTTGAAGCTAATTCAGGCTGCAGATTATGATGTTGAACGCGCAGAAAAAGGAATCATTTATATCGATGAGATCGATAAAGTGGCACGTAAATCTGAAAATGCATCGATCACACGTGATGTATCGGGTGAAGGCGTGCAGCAGGCCCTTCTGAAAATTTTAGAAGGCACAACTGCAAGCGTACCTCCACAAGGCGGACGTAAGCATCCTCATCAAGAATTTATCCAAATCGATACGACGAATGTATTGTTCATCGTAGGTGGTGCATTTGACGGAGTCGATCAAATTATTAAACGCCGTCTTGGCAATAAAATCATCGGTTTTGGTGCAGATCCGAACAAAGAGGAAATGGATGAGAAATCATTGCTTAGTCAATTGATTCCTGAAGATTTGTTGAAGTTCGGTTTGATTCCTGAATTTATCGGTCGTTTGCCTGTATTGGCAAGCCTTGAACAATTGGATGAAAAAGCGCTAGTCCAAATTTTAACTGAGCCTAAAAATGCATTGATCAAGCAATACCAAAAAATGATGGAGCTTGATGGCGTCAAATTAACGTTTGAGCCTGAAGCACTTGTTGAAATTGCGAAACTTGCAATTGAGCGCAAAACCGGTGCACGTGGACTACGCTCAATTATCGAAAACACGATGCTTGAAGTCATGTTCGACTTGCCTTCACGTGAAGACATTGTTGAATGCATCATTACAAAAGAAACTGTTGCGGACAGCGTGCAACCTAAACTTATCTTAGAAGATGGTTCAGAGTACGTTAACGACAACGATGAGAAAACATCCGCATAATGAGTGGAACTCCACACAGTGCGCAAACTTGCTGAGTGGTGGATAGACCAATCAAAAGGATGATACGGGCTGACTCTGATCGTGCGAATCCGCGCGTTCTGAGTTAGCCTGTTTTTTATTAGAAAAGCGAAAGTGACCGTTTAGCTCCGACAGGCATAAGACGATCTGACGAAGCGGCGTTCTTTGCCGCACAGGCAGAGTGGCTTATGACCCGAGGAGCTGGTCACTTGAGCTGGACAAAGAAAAGCGAAAGTGACCGTTTAGCTCCGACAGGCATAAGACGATCTGGCGAAGCGGCGTTCTTTGCCGCACAGGCAGAGTGGCTTATGACCCGAGGAGCTGGTCACTTGAGCTGGACAAAGAAAAGCGAAAGTGACCGTTTAGCTCCGACAGGCATAAGACGATCTGGTGAAGCGGCGTTCTTTGCCGCACAGGCAGAGTGGCTTATGACCCAAGGAGCCTAAGTGGAGCTAGACAACAACGATAGCAGCTATCAGGTTAGGTGTTATCCACTCACATTGAAAATATCCCCGGAGGTGACTTGCCACATGGCTAAGAGAAAAGTAACAAAACGTGTACCCTTACTACCATTACGCGGACTTCTTGTATTTCCGACAATGGTGCTACATATAGATGTCGGTCGAGAGCAATCCGTAGCTGCACTGGAACAAGCATTGTTAGAGGATAATATTGTTTTTTTAGCAACTCAAAAAGACATGAGTATAGAACAACCTAAAAGAGCCGATCTTCATAAAATTGGAACATTGGCCTACGTTAAACAAATGTTGAAATTACCGAATGGCACGATTCGTGTTTTGGTAGAAGGATTGGAACGTGGCCAGTTAAAAAATTACGAAGAAACGGAAGCCTGTACAATTGTTGAAGTAACACCTTTTGCTGATGAAACAGAAAGAGATGCAGAACAAGATGCGCTTATGCGTTTGCTATTGGAGCATTTTGAGAATTACGTCAAAAGCTCGAAAAAAGTTAGTACAGAAGCATACAACACGGTAGCTGATATTGAAGAGCCAGGTCGCTTGGCAGATATGGTTGCTTCTCACCTTTCGATGAAAGTATCGACCAAGCAGGAAATATTGGAAACTTTTGATGTTAGTAAACGATTAGAGCTACTTATTACTCGGTTACACAGCGAACAAGAAGTAGTCGATCTTGAAAAAAAGATTAATCTGCGTGTGAAAAAAGCAATGGAACAAACACAAAAAGAATTTTATTTGCGTGAGCAGATGAAAGCCATTCAAACCGAACTGGGTGATAAAGACGGCAAATCAGCTGAAGTAGTTGATTTGAAAAAACGGATTGAAGAAGCGGAAATGCCGGAATCTACTGAAAAAATAGCGTTAAAAGAACTTGATCGTTACGAGAAGCTGCCTTCTGCAGCTGCAGAAAGTGGGATTATTCGTAACTATATTGAGTGGCTAGTGACAATCCCGTGGTCAGAAGCAACGGAAGACCGTTTGGATATTAAGTATGCAGAAAAAGTATTAGATCGTGATCATGATGGCTTAGAAAGTGTCAAAGAACGCGTTTTGGAGTATTTGGCTGTTCAACAAATGACCAATTCCTTGCGTGGACCGATTCTTTGTCTTGTCGGACCTCCAGGTGTCGGGAAAACGTCTCTCGCAAAATCGATTGCCGAATCATTAGACCGCAACTTTGTTCGTGTATCACTTGGTGGCGTTCGTGATGAATCGGAAATCCGCGGCCATCGTCGTACGTATGTCGGTGCAATGCCAGGACGGGTTATTCAAGGGATGAAAAAAGCAGGAACCGTAAATCCTGTTTTCCTATTAGATGAAATTGATAAAATGTCGAATGATTTCCGTGGCGATCCGTCTTCTGCGATGTTAGAAGTACTTGATCCAGAACAGAATAATTCGTTTAGCGACCATTATATTGAAGAAACTTATGATCTTTCTAACGTGCTTTTTATTGCGACAGCCAATGATTTAGGGTCAATTCCTGGACCGCTGCGTGATCGCATGGAAGTTATTTCAATTGCTGGTTATACAGAAGTTGAAAAACAGATGATTGCCAAAAATCATTTAGCACCAAAGCAATTAAAAGAACATGGTTTATCAATCGAGCAACTGCAGTTTAAAGATGACGCGTTGCTGAACATCGTTCGTTATTACACGCGCGAAGCAGGTGTCCGTGGACTAGAACGTCAAATCGCTTCTATTTGTCGCAAAGTGACGAAACAAATTATTTCAAAAGAAAAAGAACAGGTAGTTGTTGGAGAAGCAGAGGTCGAAGCGTATCTAGGGAAACGTAAATTCCGTTACGGCATGGCAGAGACGGAAAACCAAATCGGCGTTGCAACGGGACTTGCTTACACGACTGTCGGTGGAGATACTCTTCAAATTGAAGTTTCTTTGTCATCAGGCAAAGGAAAGCTGCAATTGACGGGTAAACTAGGTGATGTCATGAAAGAATCTGCGCAGACGGCATTATCTTTTGTTCGAGCGCGAGCAGAATCTCTTGGCATCGATCCGAATTTCCATGAGTCACATGATATTCACATCCACGTTCCAGAAGGTGCTGTTCCTAAAGACGGGCCTTCAGCAGGTATTACCATTGCGACAGCTTTGGTTTCTGCTTTGACAAAGCGTCCGGTTCGACGTGAAGTCGGCATGACGGGTGAAATCACGCTTCGTGGTCGCGTTCTGCCAATCGGTGGAATTAAAGAAAAAACCTTGAGTGCACATCGTGCTGGCTTAAAGACCATCATTTTGCCACTCGATAACGAAAGAGACCTGGAAGATATACCAGAGACAATCCGTGAAGAGTTGACTTTTAAATTGGTCTCTCAAGCAGATGAGGCATTGGAAATTGCCTTAGAAGGAGAAAATGAATGAAAGTTAATCATGTAGAATTAGTAATTAGTGCCGTTCGTCCGGATCAATATCCAGAAGATGGGTTGCCGGAATTTGCTTTAGCCGGACGATCGAATGTCGGAAAATCGTCTTTTATCAACAAAATGATTGGTCGCAAGAGCATGGCGCGCATTTCATCTAAACCGGGTAAAACACAAACATTGAACTTTTACAAAATTGAAGAAAAATTGTTTTATGTTGACGTTCCGGGATACGGTTATGCGAAAGTATCGAAAAGTGAACGCGAGGCATGGGGCAAGATGATTGAACGTTACATTACGAATCGCGAGCCATTGCGCGCAGTTATCCAAATCGTTGACTTGCGCCATCCGCCAAGCAGAGACGATATCGCGATGTATGAGTTCATGAAACATTTTGAAATTCCGTGTATCATTATCGCAACCAAGGCAGACAAAATTCCAAAAGGCAAATGGGACAAGCATAAGAAAATTGTCCGTACGACGCTGGATATGGATAAAAATGATCCGCTTATTATCTTTTCATCGGAAACGGGACTGGGTAAAGACCAAGCATGGTTGGAAATCGAAAGCAGAATGTAAAAAAGTGCAGCCCTTGGGTTGCGCTTTTTTATTATGTAGGTTGATCATGCCTGCTACTTGTCGACATTCCGCGAAGCTGCTACACTTCACTTGCTGTGGGAGTCATGCCCAAAGCGGTATAGAAAAATTGGTTTTTTTACTTCAACTTATCTAGTAAATTTCAATGTAATCACGGACTTTGTGCGTTAAAGGCTTCTTCATTCAGCTTGTAGTTAACAGTCAATTCCGACTAAGAGCGTTATACTTGTAGACACGAAATTCCTTTGCTAGTATTAGTTTATAATAATTATAAAGAAGCAATAGCGTCATGTCTTGTTCACAAATTTAAAGGCATAAATAAGCTGAAAAGTGATATAATGAATGTAGATGAAATAATGAACGTGAAAGGTGTTTTGTACCCATGCACACATTAGTAGTTGGGGTGAATTATCGTTCTGCACCTGTGGAGATACGCGAAAAGCTATCATTTATTGAAACGGATCTGCCACAGGCAATGCAGGCGTTAAAAGAGCAAAAAAGTATATTGGAGAACGTCATCGTTTCCACTTGCAACCGAACGGAAATATATGCGGTCGTGGACCAGCTTCACACGGGGAAATATTACGTGAAGCAATTCCTCGCCGATTATTTTGGTTTTTCGCAAGAAGCGATTTCTCCTTATTTATTTGTCCATGAACAGGATGAGGCGATTGAACACTTATTCCGCGTTACTGCTGGCATCGATTCGATGGTATTAGGTGAAACGCAAATTCTCGGACAAGTAAAAAGTAGTTTTCTTGCAGGGCAACAGCATGGAACGACAGGCACCCTATTTAACCAATTGTTCAAGCAAGCTGTAACCTTGGCGAAACGAGCGCATTCTGAGACAGCTATTGGTGAAAATGCCGTATCCGTGTCTTACGCAGCAGTTGAACTAGGCAAAAAGATTTTTGGCACGCTTAAAAACAAGCATGTAGTTATTTTAGGTGCCGGTAAAATGGGCGAGTTGGCCATTAAAAACTTGCAAGGCAGCGGTGCAAACCGCGTAACTGTTATCAACCGGACATTTGAAAAGGCTGAACTGTTGGCGGATAAATTTGGCGGCAATGCAAAACCGTTAAACCAATTGCAATGCGCTTTATTAGAAGCAGACATTTTAATTTCTTCGACGGGATCGGCAGATTTTGTCATTGATCTAGAGCTAATGGAATTTGTAGAGAAACTTCGTAAAGGCAAACCTTTGTTTATGGTAGATATTGCCGTTCCGCGTGATATGGACCCGCGTATCAGTGATTTGCCGAATGTCTTTTTATATGATATTGACGATATGCAAGGAATTGTTGAAGCGAATTTAGCAGAGCGTGAACGCGCAGCTGGTGAAATTATGACGATGATTAATCAGGAATCTCTGCAGTTTAACGACTGGCTAACGACGCTTGGTGTTGTTCCGGTGATTTCTGCCCTTCGTCAAAAAGCGCTTGGCATTCAAGCGGAAACGATGGCGAGCATTGAAAACAAAATGCCTGATTTAACAGATCGTGAAAAGAAAATTCTCAACAAGCATACGAAATCGATTATCAATCAATTATTAAAAGATCCAATTTTGCAGGCTAAGGAAATGGGCGGTGCGCCCAAATCTCGTGAGCAGCTGGAGCTATTCATGCAAATCTTTGGAATTGAAGAAGAAGTTGAAAAAGAAATAGAAAAGCAGTCGAAAGCACCACAACAGAAAACGGATAAAGCCGTTCTTCAAACTCAGCAATCAACAACAGAAACTCCCGGATATTCATTTTAAGCTTTCTAAAAGAGGCGTTTTCGAATCTATATGTTAAAATGTAGAGACGGAACGCCTTTAACTATGGAGATGAAGGGGAATGGGATGGCTGATATAACAATGGCAAGGCTGCATGAAGCTATGGTTATTCTATATGCTGTCAGCCTTGTTTTTTATTTTATAGATTACTTATATAAAGAAAAGAAAGCCAGTCGGATTGCGATGACGCTGCTCGGCATTGTTTGGGCTTTGCAAACCATATTTCTAGGACTGTACATTTTCGAAACGCAACGCTTTCCAATATTGACCTTGTTTGAAGGCATTTATTTTTATGCCTGGTTGTTGGTGACGTTGTCGATTGTTCTTAGGATGTTCTACCGCTTTGATTTTGCGGTGTTTTTCATTAATGTGATTGGCTTTATTTTTATGACAATCCACACGTTTGCACCGGTTCAAATCGAGCGTTCACCGGTAGGAGAAACGCTTGTTTCGGAATTATTATTCATCCATATTAGTTTTGCCATTTTGTCCTATGTTGCTTTTTCGCTGTCGTTTGTTTTTGCGGCACTGCATATGATTTTATACAGAATGTTGAAAAAGAAAAAATGGACAAAGCAATGGGCAAATTTGCCGTCACTTGGCCAAACACAGCAATTTATGACCATTTCTATTTTGGTTGGTATTTCGCTTTTATTTGTGTCACTCGTATTGGGTCTGCAATGGGCGTATATTTCGTTGTCGGAGTTTTCATTGCTCGACATGAAGATTGTAGGATCGTTTATTTTGCTAGTGGTGTATAGCTTTATACTCTGGTGGCACCGCAAAGGCTCGTTAAACGGAATGAATTATGCGTTGGCGCATGTCTATGCATTTTTATTGTTGCTCATTAATTTCTTTTTGGGTAGCCGGTTATCTGAATTTCATTTTTGGTATTAAAGAAAGGTAGGATTTAGTTGAGAAAAATTATTGTAGGTTCAAGAAGAAGCAAGTTGGCGTTGACACAAACAAATCAGTTTATTGATAAGTTAAAAGCAGCAGGCGTACCATTTGAATTTGAAATCAAAGAAATTGTCACGAAAGGCGACCGTATCGTTGATGTGATGCTATCAAAAGTAGGTGGCAAAGGCTTATTTGTTAAAGAAATTGAACAAGCTCTTTTTGCTAAAGAAATCGATTTTGCTGTTCACAGCATGAAAGATATGCCTTCTGTATTACCTGAAGGTCTTGCAATTGGGTGTATTCCTGAACGTGAAGACCCGCGTGATGCTTATATTGCGAACGACCATGTAAAATTAATGGAATTGCCAGTTGGCGCAGTTGTTGGAACGAGTAGTTTGCGTCGCAGTTCTCAATTGTTACTAATACGTCCGGACCTTGATATTCAATGGATTCGCGGCAATATTGATACACGTCTTGCGAAATTACATGCAGGCGATTTTGACGCCATTATTTTAGCAGCGGCTGGTTTGAAACGGATGGGCTGGAAAGATGACTTAGTCACTGAATTTATGGAAGTGGACGAGTGCCTGCCAGCAATCGGACAAGGCGCATTAGGGATCGAGTGCCGTGAAGACGACAAAGAATTGATGGCTGAATTAGCGAAACTTAACGATGACAATACAGCATTAGCTGTTAACGCAGAACGTAAATTCCTTAAAGACATGGATGGCAGCTGCCAAGTTCCCATTGCAGGATATGCAACAGTGAACGAGGGAGAAATCACTTTTACTGGACTAATTTCTTCACCAGAAGCTGATCAAGTTTTCAAAGAAGTGGCGATTAGTCGCGATCCAATCGAAGCTGGCCGCATCGTAGCTGAGAAAATTAGTGCACAAGGCGGCTATGAGTTAATTCAGCGCGTCAAAGCCGAAAGCAATGTCTAAAAAAGAAAATTTGCTCGAAGGTCAAACTGTGATTTTTACAGGTTCCAGAGAACCTATAGAAGCGCTTGAACATGCACGGTCGTTTGGTGCCCAAACACGTTACTTGCCGCTTGTAGAAACGATAAGTCGGCAGTCAAAAAAACCAGATTTTGCAGGCTATGACTGGTTAATTTTTACTAGCCGTACAAGTGCTGAAGTGTTTTGTCAACTGGATGAAACCGTTAGCGCTAAAATTGCAGCAGTAGGTGATCAAACGGCTGCTGTGTTGCAACAGCATGGCCACAGCGTTGATTTTATACCGAAAGTTTTTAGTGCCGATCATTTTATCGAAGAATTCCCACCTGTTTCTGGCGTCGCCAAATGCTTGTTTATTAAAGGTCAAATGGCGAAAAACACCATCGCCTCTATGTCGATGCAAGTGGATGAGTGGGTTGTTTACGATACCATTCTCAATATCGAAAACGCTAAGTTGGTCGTTCAACTAAAAGACGTTATTATTCTTTTCGCCAGTCCTTCTGCTGTGTCGGCGTACCGACAAGCAGGTGGAGATTGGTCGAATATTCGCACCGCTGCGATTGGCCACGTTACGAAAAAGGCGATACTAAAAAGCGGCGGAACAGTAGATTACACGCCTAAAAAATATACGTATATAGAAGTTATCAATGAAATAGCGAAAGGAAGTTTGTCGAAATGAAAGAATTAAATTTTAACCGTCACCGTCGTTTGCGCGGTTCTGCTAATATCCGTTCAATGGTTCGCGAAACGAGCTTACATAAAGAGGACTTTATTTATCCGATTTTTGTTGTAGAAGGCGAAAACATTAAAACAGAAATTTCTTCAATGCCAGGCGTTTTCCATTTTTCATTGGACAAATTAGGTGAAGAATTAGATGAAGTGGTGGGCCTTGGAATTCCTTCTGTTATTCTTTTTGGCGTACCGAACGAAAAAGATGCGGTTGGCACACAAGCTTATCACGACCATGGCATCACTCAAGAAGCCATCCGTTTTGCGAAAAATCGTCATCCTGAGTTAGTCGTTATTGCAGATACCTGTCTGTGTCAATATACCGATCATGGCCATTGTGGCGTAATCGAAAATGGTGTGATTTTAAATGACGAATCACTAGATTTACTAGCACGCACTGCGGTTTCTCAAGCAAAAGCTGGAGCTGACATTATTGCACCATCAAATATGATGGACGGTTTTGTTGCTGCAATTCGCTACGGACTTGACCAAGCGGGATTCGAAAACACACCCATTATGTCGTACGGTGTTAAATATTCGTCTGCTTATTACGGACCTTTCCGTGAAGCGGCTCACAGTACACCGCAATTTGGGGATCGTAAAACGTACCAAATGGATCCAGCAAACCGCATGGAAGCGTTACGTGAAGCAACTTCTGATATTCAAGAAGGTGCAGATTTCATGATTGTTAAGCCAGCTTTGTCGTACTTAGACATTATCCGTGAAGTTCGCGATAATTTTGATGTACCGATTGTCGCTTATAACGTATCGGGTGAATACGCGATGGTCAAAGCGGCTGCCGCAAATGGCTGGATTGATGAAAAGAAAATCGTTTTAGAAACTTTATTGAGTATGAAACGCGCGGGAGCAGATATCGTTATGACTTATCACGCGAAAGACGCAGCACGCTGGTTGGAGGGAAAAGAATGACATACGAAAAATCATTAGCCGCATTTACTGAAGCAAAATCTTTAATGCCAGGTGGCGTTAATAGCCCAGTCCGTGCCTTTAAATCGGTCAATATGGATCCGATTTTCATGAAGTCGGGCAGCGGTGCCACAATTACAGATATTGACGGCAATTCGTATATTGACTACGTTTTGTCGTACGGCCCATTAATTTTAGGCCATGCTGAACCAGCAGTAGTCAACGCAATTCAAGAAACAGCAGCGCTTGGAACGTCATTCGGTGCGCCAACTGAACTTGAAAATACGATGGCGAAACTAGTTATGGAACGCGTTCCATCGATTGAAATGATTCGTATGGTATCTTCTGGAACAGAAGCAACGATGAGTGCATTGCGTGTAGCACGTGGCTATACGGGCCGCGATAAAATTTTGAAATTCGAAGGCTGCTACCACGGTCACGGCGACAGTCTATTAATCAAAGCAGGTTCAGGTGTCGCAACTTTAGGTTTGCCAGATTCACCAGGTGTACCTGAATCAGTTGCTAAAAATACCATTACAGTGCCATTTAATGACTTAGAAAGCGTTCGTATGGCTTTCCAAGAATACGGCAGTGAACTAGCGGCAGTTATCGTAGAACCGGTTGCTGGAAACATGGGCGTGGTTCCGCCAAACGAAGGCTTCTTAATGGAGCTGCGCAACTTAACGCACGAAAACGGCACGCTTCTTATTTTTGACGAAGTCATGACCGGATTCCGTGTTGGCTATCATTGTGCACAAGGTCATTACGGCGTTACACCCGACATGACGTGTCTCGGTAAAGTAATCGGCGGCGGTTTACCAGTCGGTGCATTCGGTGGTAAGCGTGAAATTATGCAGCAAGTCGCACCAAGTGGTTCTATTTATCAAGCAGGCACACTCTCTGGAAATCCACTCGCAATGCGCGCAGGCTTTGAAACGTTGTCTCGCTTAACAGAAGAAAGCTACAACACTTTTATCGAACGCGGCGACCAGCTTGAAAAAGGATTCCGAGAAGCTGCAACCAAATACAACATCCCGCACACAGTCAACCGTGCAGGATCGATGATTGGTTTTTTCTTCACAAACGAAAACGTGGTCGACTTTGCAACAGCGAAAACTTCAGATACCGATTTGTTCGCTGACTATTACCGTTTAATGGCGGCAGAAGGTATTTACTTGCCGCCGTCTCAATTTGAAGGCATGTTCCTATCGACTGCCCACACGGAAGAGCATATCGCAAAAACCGTAGAAGCATTCCATAACGTATTTGCTAAATTGGCACGCTAAAAATAGACAGGGCTATCCTGAAAGGTCATAAAAATGACCCTTTGGGATAGCCCTTTTTTTAGAATGATTTTGATCTGTTTAGGTAGTCGCTTTTATCTCAATAGTTAGTAGTGAAAAATTAGCAAGATATAGAAAATCGGCATTGCTGTTCCAAAGCTCGCTCCAAGTTATTCATCTCGTCTCACATTGTTACGCTCAAAACGACCGAAGCAACATAAAAAAGCAAAGCTACCTTAAAAATCTATATTTATTTGTTAAACAAAGTAAGAAAACAACATCAACTACCTACCCCACACGACCGAAGCGATGTATAGAACCTAAGAAAAACGATTATCCCAGTTCAATGCAACCTTACTTAGCGACGGCGCGTGCACCACCGCGGCCGAGCGTCTCCAGAACTTTACACCCTCTACTCCCACATAAAATAGGTGCACTTATGCAACCACCACTCCCTAGCTGAGGCGCGTCGCGGGCTAGGCGAAGCAAAAAGACCGGTGAACTTCCGGGCTTATTGCGAGAGCCATGCCCAAAGCGACCGAAGCGGCATAAGAAAGCGAAGCTACTTTATCGAACTTGCACCCCCACATCAATCTTCATTCACTAGGCGAAGTAACAAAACAACACCAACTACCCACCCTACACCACCAAAGCCATGTCCATTGACTAAGCAAGGAGCGAGCACGGGCTAGGCGAAGCAAAAAGACCGGTGAACTTCCGGGCTTATTGCGGGAGCCATGCCCAAAGCGACCGAAGCGGCATAAGAAAGTGAGGCTACCTTATTTACATCACACTACAAAGCCGAAATTCATTCGTTAAGCGAAGTGAGAAAACAACACCAACTATCTACCCACACTACCAAAGCTATGTCCATTGACTAAGCGAGGCGCGTCCAAGGGCTAGGCGAAGCAAAAAGACCGGTGAACTTCCGGGCTTATTGCGGGAGCCATGCCCAAAGCGACCGAAGCGGCATAAGAAAGCGAAGCTGCCTAACTTACCTCATACCAAAAAATCTATATTTATTTGTTAAGCGAAGTGAGAAAACAACACCAACTACCTACCCTACACCACCAAAGCCATGTCCATTAACTAAGCAAGGAGCGATCACGGGCTAGGCGAAGCAAAAAGACCGGCGCACTTCCGGGCTTATTGCGAGAGCCATGCCCAAAGCGACTGAAGCGACATAAGAAAGCAGAAATAACTACCACCTCAATCAAACCTTACAAAATAAACTTGACGCTAAAACCAAGTATTGAGTACAATAAGAGTAATTAGATATTCATGCGTTGAAGAGGATAGTAAATTGTACGTTGCATTTCAGAGAGAAAACCAATTGGTGAGAGGTTTTCATGAGCGTCCAGTTGAATGTCACCTCCGAGCAGTTGCCGTGAAACGAGTAGCGGGAACCGGACTGAACATCCGTTATGAAACTTGAGAGCCAGGTGTGCAAGTGGACCTGTGTATAAAGGTGGTACCGCGAAAAACTCCTTCGTCCTTTACAGACGACGGGAGTTTTTTGCGTTCTACCAGAAATTAAAGGAGGAATTCCAATGACTGAACAAATGTCCACCAAGTACGATCCACAATCGATTGAAAAAGGGCGTTACGATTGGTGGGTCAACAACAAATTCTTCGAAGCAAAACCTGAAAGCGGCAAAACGCCGTATACCATTGTGATTCCACCACCAAACGTTACCGGCAAGTTGCACTTAGGCCACGCGTGGGATACCACATTACAAGACATCATGACACGCATGAAACGCATGCAAGGCTTTGATGCGTTATGGTTACCAGGAATGGACCATGCCGGTATTGCGACGCAAGCCAAAGTGGAAGGCAAGCTGAAAGAAGAAGGACGTTCACGCTATGACTTAGGACGCGAAGCGTTTCTTGAAGAATCATGGAAATGGAAAGATCAATACGCAGGGCACATTCGCGAGCAATGGGCAAAACTAGGGCTAGGTCTTGATTATTCGCGTGAGCGTTTTACATTAGATGACGGCTTATCAAAAGCAGTAAGAGAAGTATTTGTTAAGCTGTATGAGAAAAAACTCATTTACCGCGGCAAATACATCATCAACTGGGACCCGAACACAAAAACGGCGATTTCCGACATTGAAGTTATTTACAAAGACGTACAAGGTGCGTTTTATCATATGCGTTACCCACTTGCAGATGGTAGTGGTCATATTGAAATCGCCACGACACGTCCCGAAACAATGCTTGGCGATACAGCCGTTGCCGTTCACCCGAAAGACGAGCGTTACCAGCACTTGATCGGCAAGAAAGTAATTTTGCCAATTATTGGCCGAGAAATTGAAATTGTAGCGGATAATTACGTGGATAGAGAATTTGGAAGTGGTGCTGTAAAAATTACACCGGCTCACGACCCGAATGACTTTGAAATTGGAAACCGTCATCATTTAGAACGCGTACTAGTTATGCATGAAGACGGTTCGATGAACGAAAACGCTGGCAAGTATGAAGGACTGGATCGTTTTGAATGTCGGAAGCAAATTGTCAAAGATCTGCAAGACCTGGATGTGTTATTTAAAATTGAAGAGCATTTGCATTCAGTAGGCCATTCTGAGCGTAGCGGAGCAGTGGTTGAGCCTTACCTATCAACACAATGGTTTGTCGATATGAAACCACTTGCTGCTGCTTCAGTTGAGGCACAAAAAAACGATGCGGGTGTTAACTTTGTGCCGGATCGTTTTGAGAAAACCTATTTGCACTGGATGGAAAATATTCGCGACTGGTGTATTTCGCGCCAACTTTGGTGGGGACATCAAATTCCAGCTTGGTATCATAACGAAACAGGCGAAATCTATGTAGGTCACGAAGCACCGGCAGACGCTGAAAACTGGACACAAGACGAAGACGTATTAGACACGTGGTTCTCATCTGCTTTATGGCCGTTCTCGACACTTGGCTGGCCAGAAGAAAACGATGATCTTAGCCGTTACTACCCGACGGACGTATTGGTGACAGGCTACGACATCATTAACTTTTGGGTGTCACGGATGATTTTCCAAGCTTTAGAATTCACGGGTGAAAAACCGTTTAAAGATGTCTTGATTCACGGACTTGTGCGCGATGCTGAAGGGCGTAAAATGTCCAAATCACTCGGCAACGGCGTTGACCCGATGGACGTTATTTCTGAGTACGGAGCCGATTCGCTGCGTTATTTCCTCGCAACAGCTTCGTCTCCAGGACAAGATCTTCGGTACGCAAACGACAAAGTCGAGTCCGTTTGGAACTTTGCCAATAAAATCTGGAATGCGTCTCGTTTTGCGTTGATGAACATGGAAGGCATGACGTACGACCAAATCGACTTGTCAGGCAAAAAGTCCGTTGCGGATTCATGGATTCTGACGCGTTTGAATGAAACCATCGAACAAGTAACGGAACTTGCAGAACGCTATGAATTTGGCGAAGTAGGCCGTTCACTTTACAACTTTATATGGGATGATTTCTGTGACTGGTATATCGAAATGTCGAAATTGCCATTATACGGTGAGGACGAAAGAGCGAAGAAAATGACGCGTTCAGTTCTTGCTTACGTACTCGACAACACGATGCGTTTATTGCACCCGTTCATGCCATTTATTACAGAAGAAATTTGGCAGAACTTGCCGCATGAAGGTGAATCGATTACCATTGCGGCGTGGCCGACAGTGGATAACTCATTAACAGACCAAAGTCAGTCTTCAAGCATGAAGCTGTTAATGGATGTGATTCGTTCTGTACGTACGATCCGTGCAGAAGTACAGTCGCCAATGAGCAAAAAAGTGCCGTTGACGATTTCGGCAAAAGACGCCAATACGCATGCCGTGCTAGAAGCAAATGCCGCGTATATCGAACGTTTCTGTAACCCGGAAACCTTAACGATCGGCGAAAACATGGTAGCTCCTGAAAAATCGATGTCTGCAGTAGTATCCGGTGCTGAATTGTTTATGCCACTTGAAGGCTTGATCGACATAGATGCAGAACTTGCACGTCTCGGTAAAGAACGTGAAAAATGGGCAAAAGAAGTCAAACTCGTGAGCGGCAAATTGTCGAACGAACGTTTTGTGTCTAAAGCGCCAGAAGCAGTTGTCGCCGAAGAACGTGCGAAACAAGCCGATTACCTAGAAAAACACGCAACAGTTGAAAAACGTATCGAAGAATTAAAGAACTTGTAAAACGAAAAAAAACGTTTTCCCAATGGGAGAGCGGTTTTTTGTGGTTAACAAGCTAATAAATTAGACTTAGGAATGGACATTTTGGCATAGCTCTCGCTTCGCTTAGCCCCTGAACACGCCAACGCTAAGAAATTCACTAAATCAGAAATGTCGAATTTTTTCGGTGTTTACATAAAAATAAAGCAGACTCCGGCAGAATATTCAGAGGTAAAAATAGTTCAACTTAACTAGAAATCATTTCGGTCGATCTTCCCGCCCAAACGGTGCATGTTGTTCCAGTGTTCGCAGGTATTCTACTAACAATTCAGCGATGTTTTCTTCGTGTGTTTTATAAAATGACCGGGCCCCAACAGGATCTTCGATTTCATTGAACAGGTGCTGACCGTCTTCTAATAGCAAAAAATCGATTCCGACATAGTCGCTTTTTAAAGCGCGGGCAATACGTAAGACATCCTTTTCTTGAGCGGCAGTGAGGATGTATTTCTCAACAGTACCACCGAGAGAATAGTTCACTTTAAAAGAGTCTTTAGAGCAGCGTTTGACAGCACCAACGACTTTATTGCCGATTACATAAGCACGGACGTCCGCTTGATGCTGAATGACCGGCTGGAAAATCAGTGGCGAAGAGGTAACGGGCATGTCTTGAACGGCTTGGAGCAGCCAAACTTCGGAACCTCCGTGCCCGTCTGCGGTTTTTGCCACACACGGAAATTCAGTTGCTGTTTGGTAGCTAGGAATAACAGGCACTCCAAGGAATAGAAACAATTGATAACTTTGCCATTTGTCATTGGCAATACGGTTGACTTCGGCACGATTTACCAGTCGAACCTGTTGGTCTTCTAGAAATCGTGCAGCTTGCGGGCGCCGCGCACGAAACACCACGGTTTCACTTTTAACGGTTTCCGCGAGTAGCTGGAGTCCGTTTGAACTCCAATCGTCCCACTGGATCAAACGAACATCACCAAAACGCTGCAGTTCTTCTATAAATTCGTGGTTGCGTTTTGCGTCCGCTGTTTCATAGAGAAGTTTCATGCTAAGTCCTCCACTATATAGGCAATCATGGCGTCCGCGACATTAATGCCTGTGACATTTAAAATATTGCGAATGTGCGCGGCGGCATTGACTTCGCATACTAATGGCTGATCGTTGTCACCAAACAACAAATCGACTCCAGCAAAGGTGGCACCAACGGCATCAGCAGCTTCCAACGCTAGTTTTTCTTGAACGGCAGTTAGTTGGATTGGCGACGCCACACCGCCATTTGTTATATTCGCGCGGAAATCTGTTTCAGAATGACGATACATCGCTGCCACAATTTGATCTCCTACAATATTAACGCGAATGTCGCGACCGCGGCTCGATGCGATAAATTCCTGGAATACAAAATCGACACCTCGTAGGCTATCGACTTTTTCGTAAAATTGCGCTTCGGTTTCAATTAAATAGACTTTCATGCCAAAAGAGCCGTGACCTTCTTTAATGATCATCGGCAAGTTCAACTGATTAATAATTTTCTCGAAATAACCAGATTCCATTATGGAGAAGTTCGGATAAACTTTTGGGGCAACAATCGTCCGTGGCATGGGCAAATCGTGCGCTGCTAGTTGGACATATTGAGTCGCTTTGTTGTCGCATAAATCAATCACTGCGGGGTCGTTGTAAACGGGCACCCCTCGACTTTTTAAAAAGTAGCCAAGTAAGATATCTTTATCCAATAACACGGCAAAATCGGGTATACTTAAATTGACTGATAAATCCATTACAACCTCAAAATTTTTCATAATTTTTACATCTATGCCGGCTCTTTCTGCTGCCTCGGCAACCAGCCTAGCTTGGTCTTCAAACTTATCGGAAACTAAACTTCCGTTATAAATAATCCAACAACTTGTCATATCCATTCCACCTTCGGGCTAATATCCTACTTAAAAAGTGTATCATGTTTACTAAGAAAAGAGGCTCTTTATGATCATCGGACTAGAACAATACAAAACAAAATGGAACATACAGACAGACTCAGCCATTCACCCTGGATTAGAGGCCATCACGTCTGCTCTGGAGGAATTAGGCAATCCACATAAAGCAGGCAAGTTTGTTCATCTGGCTGGAACAAATGGCAAAGGATCCACCGCAACGTTTCTGTCAGCGATCTTACAAGCACACGAACACAGTGTCGGTAACTTTTACTCGCCTTGCATTGAAAATCTTCATGATCAAATTCAAATCGATGGAAAACCGGTTAGTTCAGATGAACTTGATCTGGTGATGAAACAGTTAAGTATGGTAACAACACCATTAACGGATTTTGAACTGTTAACAGCCGCCGCATTTATGATTTTTCGAAATCATGCACTTGACTTTACCATTATTGAAGCAGGAATGGGGGGAGGATTGGATAGCACAAATGTGATCCATCCGGAAATTGCGATCATCCCATCCATCTCTATGGACCACACAAACTTTCTTGGTACTACAATAGAAGAAATCGCTTGGCATAAAGCAGGAATTATTAAAAAGTGGAAACCTGTCGTAGTGGGTAAACTGACACATGAAGCATTGGAAATCGTTCAAGCCACTGCGAACGATTTGCATGCTGAAGTAATCCAACCACAAGAGTTAGCTACTGTTCAACTAAAACTTAAAGGACCGCATCAGTTAGTAAATGCTAGTTTGGCATTAGAAGCTGCGAGAGAACTGCTTGGCGCTGGGTTTAGCGAACAAAAAGCTCTACAAAGCTTATCGTTCGCACATATCGCTTACCGGTTTGAAGAAGTTTTTCCTGAAGTTTTTTTTGACGGTGCCCACAATAAAGCGAGCGCCGAAGCCTTAGTTGAGACGATCAAACAACTGTTTCCGAATCGTCCGATTCACATTGTTATGGGAGTACTGAAAGGGAAAGACTACGCGAGTGTGTTGCGTCAATTAGAAACGGTTAGCGATCATTTTACCTTTGTTGACTTTGATGACAGCAGAGCGTTACCCGCAGAAATATTATTTTCAGAAAACTCTAGTAAAAGGAAGACAATTCTAAATTGGTATGATATATTACCTGTACATGATAATGAAGAAGTGACTATAGTCACTGGTTCGATTTACCTGCTTACTGTTCTTAGAAATTCTACTTCTCCATTTTTTCAATGTTATCAGTCATAAGCATAGGTTAAATAATAGATAACTGCATAAGGAAGGGAAGGATGTTATGGCCGGTAACAATAAACGGAAAAAAATTCTTTGGATCCTGTGGGTCTTGTTGGTGCCGGTAAGTTTAATCATCGCTTATCAGTTGTTCCCACCGACCATAGAGGATCCTTGGAACTTGTTTGCTTATGTGTTGTTTTTTGTATTAATGAGTTTGATGCCGATGAATATTAACGGGGCGTCGACTTTTTTAGTGCAATGGGTGACAGTTGCACTGTTCTTAAAGTATGGAATTTTTATTGAAATACTGGTTTCACAATTGACCATGCTCATAGTTTTGTATCGCAGTCGGACAGATGAGGAGCAGTCGCTAAGAATTCCTTTTAACTCCATGATGTTTTTAGCTGTTTCGCTCATTGCTGGCTTAACATATATAGCAGTAGGGGGTGAGTTTAATTCGCTCAACCTGACAACTGTTATTACTTTCGGCCTGATCTTCCAAGTAGCTTCCGTATTGAGCAATCAAATCATTTATTACTTATATGATTATACGACAGGCAATCGCAGCAAGTTCTTTTCGATAGACGCCATATGGGACTTCGCTTTAATGCTGCTGGTTTTTCCGTATGCTATTGCGTTGTATCTATTCGAAGCCTATATTGGAGTCGCCGCACTGGTCTTACTAGGAGTACCGTTTTTGACAATGACTGTGATCATGAAAATGTACAACAATTCAGAGCAAATTAATGTTGACTTGAAAAAAGCAGGCGTAATCGGTCATCAACTCGCTGCGCGTTTAGAGACAGACGAAATACTCGACTTATTTGTGGCACAAGTCGCCAAAATGTTTAAAGTTGAATACACTTATGTCATCGATTACCGTGACGAGTTGCAGCAATTTTTGCGAATCTATGAAAACGATCAATTTGAGCCGCGTAACATTGCTCCAGTCCCTTACAAAAAGGGAGTCGCGGGACAAGCCATTCTGACCGGCGAATCTTCTATCTACAATGAAAAAGCAGATTGGAAAAAATGGGTGACAGGCAATTTTCCAGCAGATACAGAAAGCATCATGGCGACACCTATCGCACGGAACAACAAAATAGAAGGGGTGCTCGTACTGGCATCTAAAAAGAAATACGCCTTCGCCAAGCATCAACTGCAAATTTTAGAAATCCTCAGTACGTATTTTGCCGTGTCACTGGAAAAAGCCGGCTATATGCAAAAAGTTATCGCCAAAAGCGAACGCTGTGGCTTAACCAAATTGTATAATTACCGCTATCTAGATGAAAGCTTAGAAAGCTGCATAAAAGAACTAAACGAGGGGCGATTGGACCAGTTGTCCTTAGTGATGATGGACATCGATCACTTCAAGAGCATTAACGATCGTTATGGACACCAAAGCGGCAATGATATTCTCGTGCAACTAGCGGACATACTAAGAGAAGAGATTGGCGACGAAGGAACGATTGCTCGTTACGGCGGCGAAGAATTCGTCGTATTGCTTCAAAATTACAGCAAAGAGCTCGCTATGTTACTTGCTGAAAACTTGCGTAAGCGCATTGAAAATCATGACTTTCTAATTGAAAATGATTTAGGAGCAGATCGTGAGCAACAAATTGTCCACATTACGATGAGCATGGGTGTATCAACTGCACCTGACGATAGCGATGAAGGAATGACGCTCATTCGAAACGCGGACAGGGCGTTGTATATTGGCGCAAAGCAGGCAGGACGGAATAAGGTTGCGGCGTATGTAAAATAAAAAGAGTTAGCAAGAGGCAACTGCCTTTTTGCTAACTCTTTTTAATAGGACCTTTCTTTTTCGGTAGGTGGGTCAACTGAGTAAATAACAGGTTCTTGCTGTTTTAAGTCTGAATAAGTCGAAATAATTTCTAAGTCGTATACAACTTGGAGACGAGAATTACGCTTACTTTGTTCTTCGACACCCTCAAAATAATCACTTCTACCTGGAATTTTGTAAGATCCGCTGAAAGGATCGTCTTTTGCTCGTCCACGTATGGCGTTAAGAACAATTTTTCTTGCTGAAATGCCACCATCAATTTTCATGTTAGAACCAACTCCAAACATTTCAAAATCCTTTTCGGAGTAAAAGAATCCTTTGATATAACTTGGCTCATCATAATTGACGGAGTTATTGGAAATTTTTATATTGCCTTTCGAGAGAACAATTAAAGAACCTTGCTTTTTATTTGTTAAGATTTTTCCATTCATTCTGGAATGAGAGATGTTTACAGAACCATTGACATAGATTAAAGCATTGCTTCGTAAATCTGCACCTTGGATATTAAGATCTCCATTTACATATATCGGGCCATCTAAGGTTACTGAAGAGTATCTATCAACATCATAAGACGTGCTATTGTTTCCGATTGACAGGTCTCCGTTGACATATAGCCCATTTGTAAACTTAGTATCTGTTCCGGCCATAACGACATTTCCCTTTGTTGAAAATTGCTTGAATGTATTAGTACCTGTAACAGTATAAGTACCAGTTTCGACATAGTAATATTTTTCTTCACTTCTCTTGCATTCACCCTTATTTTTCCCAGAAGTATAATACTCGATGCATTCATCTTGACTATAACGAAAGACTGGAAAAATTTTTGATGTTGTATATGTTTGATTATTAATTATTCTATTTGAACCTGTATATAAACTGGTTACACCACTCCCATTTATTGTATATTCAAAGTTTTGCTTTTGCTCTGTAATTGCTATTGGACTTTGAACTGGCTCTCTTGACACCAAGGTTGGAGCATAACCAGATCTAAACAAATCTGAAATATTGGTTCTCAAATTGTAAGGAGAAGTAGCAAAGTTTGATCTTGCAATATGGCTTGTATAGCTGGAAGTTGTATTAAAAGTATAAGGATTTTTTCCTAAAAATAACCTTGCTGTTTTTGCTCCCTCGAGTGGCAGAGTAGAAGGAGCTAAGCTTGGAATCCAACGGTCTCCTCCTAAAAGTGCGTATCCATTGGTACTAGTTACAATATTGCCATCAACTTTTAAGTCTCCTTTAATCTCGACGCCACCGTGCATCAAAAGATTGCCTTCTCCGTTTTGAAGACCATCGGCTGTATCGATATTTGTTCCAATAGCATAGCGCAAAGCTTCCGGAGCAGTAGCTGCACCAATTTCAATTTTGCTGATCATTTCTCTATTTGCATCACCAGCTGTCCCAATACTTTTAAAGGATACTAGTTTTTTTAAGGGATTAGATTGATTGTCTTTGTCAACAGTATCGACGTAAGATACAATACAAGCTTTATATGTTCCGGTTTCACCTTTGATTGGGATGCTCGAATTCCCCGTACAGAGATACCTATCTAAAATTCTTTCTAGTTGAAAAATAAATTCAGTTCTAGGACGTCCATTGTCACCTAAAAAAGTGATAAGCTCAGAATTAACTTGAGTAGTAACTAAATCAATACCCTTTTGAGATAAGTCGGAAGACCGAGTGATATCTTGTCTTACTTCATTCTTAGAGGAACCATTATTTGTTAACATGAGCAGACTTGCTCCAAGAATAGTAAGTATTACGATTAACCCAAGTGTTAACAACAAGGCATAGCCCTGCTGTTTTTTTATGTGGTTCAAATGAACTTCCTCCAATTCTTAAAAGAATATAAATTTTTTACACTTATTGAAAAAATAATCAGTCATTAATAACTACAATAGTGTTTATAAATTCCTTTTGAATTTTTTTTTGTTTTTTTACTATTTCTAGTGTGAATGAAACAGTATATGCAACGCCATCTATTGAAGTAAGATTAGAATTTAGAATTTCAGATGAACTACCAGTACAAGTAGGATTTACTAACGAAACTGATTGATTGAAAAATTGTACAGACTGATTTTTTATAAGTATTTGTTTATTTTTAAACCCAGTTTCATAGCTAGAACCATCTTTTTTGGTTACTTTTACATACGACTCAACTATCCCGTTTTTGCAGGTTTCAGTTAATTTTAAGTCGGATTTTTTGGAGACAAATAAATCAGAAATTAAACTAGCCATAATCAAATCTGCCTCATCACGCAATTCGGTTTCAACTTTCGTACGCTGATAGTTGGAATAGCCTTGAAAAAGTACTGTATATGCAAGAGTAGCTATTATACTAACGAGTATAATTGTTGCCAACAACTCAACTAATGTAACACCTTTATTGTTATTCAGTTTATTTGATCGACATAACATATGGAACAAACCCTTCAACTGAACTTGATACATTAGAATCTACCGCCTTTACAACAACCACGACACTTAGCAAAGGAGCGGAAGTTTCTTTTTTTATTTTTATAAGAACATCATAATTTTTTTCGTTTATTGTATGGATAAAAGAAGGCTTTTGTTTACTATCAATATTTTTAAGAGGTGGATAACTATCAATAAATTCGTTAGGAGTTAATTTGACTCGTTCTAAATAAGAATCAGCTAAATTAATAACAACTAGCTTCTCACTATTTGTCACTGCCAACCGATTTGTATTCGCAAAAACTACTGTAAAACTCGTCAATACAATAGAAAGAATGACTAGGGAAGCAAGTACCTCGACTAGTGTAAACCCTCTATCGTTATTCATATAAAACCTCATTGTATTTTCACCCGCTTATGTAAAAAGTAGTAGTAATAACTTAGAAAGTTTAACCATCTTGTTATGTATATCATTTTAGTTGTAACTTGACCACATAAAAATGTAATAAATTATACGTTAAATAGGAAATAAGTATTGATAACTATTTTTATGATTCACTACTATTTATACCATTTATCTTGTATTATAGCTATATCAGATGAGATACTTTAACCTATCTTATTACTTTAATTTACAAATTAAAAGGAAAGATCATTTTTAACATTGCAGTATCAAGTACTGACTATACAGGGGGAGTTTTAATGATTCGCATTTTACTATTCATAATTTTTGCTGCAAGTACGTTGTCTATTTTGTATTTTTTTACAAAAGGTGATATTAGAAAAAATAGGATGATCTTACTAGGTGGAGGTATATTCGTGGCTGCCATTGGACTTTTTATGCAAAGTACATTTTCACTAATTCTTTCGATAGCTGGCATACTTGGAGTTTCTTTACTAGTTGCATTGAGTTATACGAAATTCCTTGAAAAAGAACAACTAAAAAATCAGCAACTTATTCAAGAGCGCAGGAACAAAAAAAGTAGCACGTCATTGAAACAACTTAAACATGTGGAACCGATTCAGCAATCAGTGCATGAACCGATAGTTGAGAAGCCATTTGGTATGCAGACAATCGCTGTGATTAAGGAGGAACAGAAAGTTGAATAATCAAGTTTTCGGTAAGACGTTTTTAACAATTTTTTTATCGGGGTTGTTGTTTTTTGGCGTTTCCAATGCAGGAGCTACAGTCATAGACAAATGGCTATTTCCAAAAGAGCAATTTGGTGACGATACGTATATAGGCACAACAAATGTTTCAAACATGGAAGTAGCTGGAGCTATGGCGCAATTTTCTGGAACGCTCGAAAATTGGCATCAGTCTTCCGAATTACTAGTAAGATATCAAGATGCTACTGCAAATTATCCGCTAGATGATGCAGAAATTCTGTTAGAAGAAACAGCTCAGCAGGCACAGTCCGGTATGCAAAATAGTTTCTTATACAACCTTCCAGAAAAGACCACTGAGCGCTTTTTAACTGAGAATTTCCCGCGAGTGGCATTTTCTGAAGCAGAAGTACAAAAAATTAACGTAAAATTAGAAGAAGCACTTGAAGCAGGTCTTGAAAAAACAACCGTAACAATTAGTGATGATTCTCTTGATGTTGAACAAGAGACCGTATCAAAAGTAGCTTTCCCACAAGTATCAATCAATGAAAACACAGTAGCTGTTGTGGCAGCCATCAATGGTATGCAGATTGCTCCTGGTGAAAAATTTTCCTTTTTAACCTTTATCAATGAACTAAAACCTATTGGATTATCAGATTCCGAACTTACTGAAATCGCTTCGGCAATTTATGCGGTAGTACTCAAGACAAATTTCAAAATAGAAGAACGTAGTATTGGAAATCGAATTCCAGAAAAAATTGCTATTGGCGAAGAAGCAACCATTAATCGTTCGCTTGGCATTGACTTGGTTTTTTCTAATCCAAATGCTAGTTCTTTTACATTAAATACAGCATTTACGGATGATTCGTTAACTGTGTCATTAGAAGGCTTTCCCTTTGTATATGACTATACTGTTTCAACTTCTAGTAAAGAAACTGTCAATCCTCGATTGATTAAGCAATACAGTGCTTTTGTTACGACTGGAAAAGTAGTAGAAGAAGAAGGGAGCGAAGGTGTTCGTGTTGAAATAGTCAGGTCGATTATGGATAACGGAGACGAGCTAAAAGTTGAAGCCATCTCTACTGACTTCTATCCACCTATTAATCGTATAGAACTTTATCCATTAACAGCTCCTCCTGCAGAAGTAGTTCCAGAAACAGGATTAGATGGATCTCCAGAAGAAGAACAGGTACCGGGTGAATCAGCAGACGAAAAGAGCGAAGCTGATTCTGAATCAGGAAAAGAGCAAGCGGCTGAAAACGGTAAAACTGAAGCTGATTCTGGTAAGACAGGTAGTTCTACAGACAAAGAGACAAATAATTCAACTCCAAATTCAGACAAGAATTCGGAAACCGATAAACCTATATATGATAAGGGTGGAAATTTAGTTAATCCTTAATCGATGTGAGGGAGGAAAAAGCTTGGCAAAAATACGTAAGCGACTGGGGGATATTCTAGTCGACCATGGCTTGTTAACACAGTCAGACTTTGATGAAGCCCTCAACACCAAAAAACCAGAACAAAAAATAGGAGATGCGCTATTACAACGAGGATTGATTACAGAACAACAGCTGATTGAAACTCTTGAAGTGCAATTAGGCATTCCACACGTTTCATTGTTCCGTTATCCTTTCGATAAAAACTTGTTTAATATGGTGCCAAAGGAAATGGCAAAGCGCAATCAGCTAGTGCCGCTAAAAATAGAAGGTGATAAATTATTTATTGCTATGACAAACCCGATGGATTATATCACGATTGATGATCTTCGATTGACAACGGGGTTTCAGATAGCGCCAGTAATCGCCTCAAAAGAAGATGTTACTAAAACAATTTCTAAGTATTATGACGAAGAATCATTTGATGAGTTTATTGTTGATTTGCCTGAAAAAGAGCAAGGACAACAAGAAGATATGGGAGACTTAGATGCACCGATTGTCCGTTTAGTCAGTCAGATTCTTTCAACGGCTGTATCGCTAAAAGCAAGTGACGTTCACATGGATCCTCAAGAAAACCGAGTATTGATTCGTTACCGAATTGATGGGTCCCTCCGAACGGAACGTATATTGCCAAAAGCGATGCAAGGGATGATCACAGCGCGCATTAAAATCTTGGCGAATCTTGACATTACAGAAAGCCGGATTCCACAAGATGGTCGGATTAAAACAAATGTAGATATGCGACCTATCGACTTGCGGGTTTCTTCATTGCCGACTGTCTACGGAGAAAAAGTTGTCATGCGAATTTTAGATTTAAGTGCAAACTTAACTGATATTTCCAAGCTTGGCTTTAGTGAACTGAATATGGAGCGCTTTATGCGTGAAATTGACAAACCAAATGGTATCATTTTGATTTCTGGTCCTACCGGTTCAGGTAAATCATCGACTCTTTATGCAGCCTTGAACAAGTTAAATAGTGAAGAGGTTAATATTATTACGGTAGAAGACCCGGTTGAGTACCAACTAGAAGGCATTAACCAAATTCAAGTAAATACCAATGTCGGCTTGACTTTTGCGGCTGGACTTCGTTCTATTCTGCGCCAAGATCCCGATATCGTCATGGTAGGGGAAATTCGCGACAAAGAAACAGCTGATATTTCGATACGGGCATCACTTACAGGTCATTTAGTGCTGAGTACGATTCACACGAATGATTCAATTGCTTCGATTACGCGTTTAATGGACATGGGCATAGAACCGTTTCTTGTAACGGCTTCTCTAAATGCGGTAGTTGCACAACGGTTAATCCGTCGTGTCTGTCGAGATTGCCGTGAAATCCATCAAGCGACGGAACGCGAAAAGCATATTTTTGAAAAAAGAGGTTTAACAATTGAAACAATTGCGCGTGGGAGTGGTTGTTCACAATGCAACATGACGGGCTACCGTGGTCGCATGGCGATTCATGAAGTGCTTGTTGTCAACGAAGAGATAAAAGACATTATCAATCGTAACGGAACAGCTGGAGAAATTCGCGAAATTGCACTGCAAAACAAAACGATTTTCTTGATTGACGATGGCCTATCAAAAGTGAAGGAGGGCATGACAACTACAGAAGAAGTTCTGCGCGTTGCCATGATGGATTAAGCCTATGCCTACTACCTATATAGATGAAATATTAACAGCAGCCAGTAAGTTAGATGTGTCAGACATTCACTTAACAGCAGGTATTCCACCGGTCTTTCGGATGAATGGAGAACTTCAGCGATACGGCGAGCAAATCGTAACGCCAGATCAGTCGAGGGAAATCAGTGAAGCGTTGATTCCCAAAAAAGCATGGGACACGTTTGTGTTAAAAGGAGAAATGGATTATGCCTATTCGTTACCTGGTGTTGCAAGATATCGTGTCAATTCGTTTCAGCAGCGAGGCTCTGTATCGCATGCTTTTAGAGCCATTGCTTCAGGAATTCCAACAATTGACCAATTAAAAATGCCAGCCATACTAAAAACACTTGCCGAAACTCATCAAGGTTTGATATTAGTCACTGGACCAACAGGCTCTGGTAAATCGACGACCTTGGCTGCAATGATTCGCCATATTAATGAAACAATGACGAAGCATATTATTACGTTAGAAGATCCAATTGAATACTTACACAGACACGGTACATCAATTATTAACCAACGAGAAATTGGCTTTGACACCAATTCGTTTTCAAATGGCTTGAGAGCGGCTTTGCGCCAAGATCCAGATGTTATTTTAGTTGGAGAAATGCGTGACTTGGAAACGATCACTACCGCCATTACGGCGGCCGAAACAGGACATTTGGTGATGGCAACACTTCATACATCTAGCGCGTCATCTACAATCGAGCGAATTATCGATGTGTTTCCAGCGGGTCAACAAGCGCAAATCCGCACGCAACTGGGTGGTGTATTAAAAGCCGTTGTTTCACAGCGTTTGTTACCAAAAGCAGATGGTAAAGGCCGTATCGCTGCAACAGAAGTCATGATTAATAATACGGCCGTAGCGAACTTAATCCGTACCGAAAAAGTACACCAAATACCAAACGTCATTTTGACCAATCGTGCAGCGGGCATGCACATGATGTCAACGTCGATTCAAGAACTGTTAACGAGTGGGAAAATCACGCGTCAAGTGGCTCACCCTTATTTAAGAGGGGAAGACTAATATGGCACGCTTCAAATACGAAGGACGCGATACCAAGAAAGTAAGAACTGGAATGATTACTGCCGGAAACCGCAGAGAAGCGATTATTAAATTACGTGATGACGGCATCAAAGTAATTGATATTAAAGAAATTGAAACCACGACTCTCCAAAAGGATATTAGTATTGGAAATCCGGTGAAACGCGATCAATTTATTATGTTCTTGCGTCAGTTTTCTACATTGATGCGTGCTGGAGTGACGATTGTGGATACCATTCGTATTCTGTCTCAACAAGTCGAATCAAAAGCATTAGCAAAGACGCTCGCAATGATAGAAGATGAGTTGCGAAAAGGGAATAGCTTATCGGATAGTTTAGCAAAACACCCCAAAATTTTTGAGCCTCTAACGATTAATTTGATCAAAGCAGGTGAAATGTCCGGAAATATCGACGAATCGTTAGACCGTTTGGCGACTCATTACGACAAAGCGTACCAGACGAGACAAAAGGTGGTTTCCGCTATGTCTTATCCAGCGGTTGTTGGTGTTATCGCTATCGGTGTTGTGATCTTTTTGTTAGCAACAATAGTTCCGATGTTTGTTGAAATGTTTGAAGGGTTTGGTGGTGAACTTCCGTTATTAACGCAAGTGGTGATGCAAGCAAGTAACCTGGTTATTCAATATTGGTATGTAATCATTATCGTCGCGCTATTGATCGGTGTTTTGTTTTGGGCGATGAAACGAAGCACAAAAGGCAGAATGCTGCTTGATACGATGTTGCTTCGAATGCCGATATTCGGTAAAATCTTCAAAAAATCGGCGTTGGCACGTTTGACTCGAACGCTGAGTTCAATGTTTTCAAGTTCGGTTCCAATCTTGCAGGCGATGACAATGGTTGAAAAAGTAGTCGGCAATGCGGTGATGTCTAAAGTGTTGATCGCTTCACGTGATTCGCTCGAACGTGGTGGTTCTTTAACAGAACCGATGCGCAATCACTGGGCATTTCCACCACTGATTCCACATATGATTTCAATCGGAGAACAAACGGGTTCGCTGGATCACATGTTATTAAAAGTGGCCGAGTTCTATGAAAGTGAAGTAGATGCAGAAACAGATCGACTGAAAGCGCTAATTGAGCCTTTAATGATTGTATTACTTGCCGCATTAGTTGGTACTATAGTGCTATCTATTATGCTACCGATGTTTGAAATGTTTAATAATGTAGACAGTATGTAGTGTAATATTTACAATTATTTTTAAAATAATTGTAAAATAGCAAGAAAAAGCTATTGCTATAATTGGTTCTATTGTTATAATTGAGACGTACTCAAAGTAGTATATAAAAGTAAAAAAATAGGGGGAAAAGAAAATGAAGAAATATCTTCAAAACAAATTGAATAACGAAAAAGGGATGACTTTAATCGAGCTATTAGCTGTTATTGTTATTATCGCAATTATTGCCGCGATTGCTATTCCTTCGATTGGGTCCATTATTGAAAATAGTCGTAATGGTGCTGTGAAATCGGATTATCAAAATGCATTATCATCGGCTAATATTTATTTTACTGAAAATCCAAGTGAACCTACCGTTTCAGTAAGTGTCTTAGCAGGAAAAGGTACTGGAGTTACAACTTCATATTTAGATGATCAAGGTTCGCTACAAGATGCTGTATTAATAACTAAAACAAAGACAGGTAACACAATATCAGGGTCCGCAATTGCAAACGGTAAAACGTATACCTTGAAAAGTGCTTTAACTAATTCTCAATTGAGCTCAATTAAAAATGCAGACTTTACTGGAGCTGCAATTGCACCAAAAAGTTAAGATACTAACATATTTATATCAATTTTAGGAGCTGAAAAAATGGCCTTATCGTTTTTAACGAAAAAAGCGCGTGTTGTGACAATGACTATAGAAGAAGATGCCATCCGCTATGTGGAGTTCAAAACCACAGAACCGCTTCATATAAGTAAAGCGGAAGAGATGGCTCTTCCGCCTGAGATTATAAAAGATGGTGAAATTGTCGACGTGAAAGCGCTTGGTTCGTTACTCGATGAGGCTGTCCATCAGTGGGGTCTCTCTAAGAAGTCAGTCCGATTCCTCGCCCCTGACGAATTCGTTATTATCCGCAAAGTTACGTTTCCTCAAGGTGTTAAAGTAGATGAGCTAAAAGGCCATTTCTTTATTGAAATCGGTTCGACGCTGTATCTGCCTTTTGAAGACCCGGTGTTCGATGTTGTGCCTTACAACGACAATGCTGAAGTGTTGATCATCGCTTCAAAAGAATCCGTAATCCGTTCCTATGAACAGCTGTTTGACGGAGCGAAGATGAAAGCGGCAGTGGCGGACATTACGCCGCTCGCTTTATATCGCTTGGCGTACGTGCAACACGATTTCGCCGAAGAAGAACATATTATGATGATTGATCTCCAATCGAAAAAAATGACGGTGTCAATTTTTCATGAACATTATCCGCTGTTCATGCGTCCCGTTGAATTCCAGATGGCTGAAGAAGATTTCTTGGACTCCGCTATATTGATAGAAGAGATAGAAACAGAAGCTGAAAAATTGGGTAATTTTTATCGTTATAGTATGAATGCTGGCGAAGCGGGGATTACGAAAGTCATTTTTAATGGATTGGACAATTGGCCAGAACTTCAAGCTAGACTTGAAAACCGGCTATCCGTGCCTGTTTATCCGATCGTCATGAAACCCATTCCGTCCGAATTAAATGATAGCGTTCCCGAACGGTTTAACCGTGCCATCGGTTTAGCCCTGAAAGAGGTGTAAACATGTTAGTAGATATTAATTTATTGCCGCAAAAAGAACGGGAACGTCCCGTCGCCCTTTTTGCGGTGCTTGGCATTATATTGGCGGCTGTTTTAATATGGGCGACTTTTTTCTTTATGGCACAGTCACAGAGCAAGCAGCAAGTCGCAACAGATGCAGAATACACATTGGTCACGGGTCAAAGTGAAGCAATTCGTGCACAATTAGAAGCGTCTATTGGGTTAAATGATGAGCAGCAATTGCAAGCAACGGTTGTGTGGGCAGAAGGCTATCAATTTGATACTGTGCCACTGCTTGGTGACCTTGTTTCCCGTTTACCCAAACGTGGATTTTTTGATTCGTTTTCATTTGTTAAACCGAACTTAGGTACGTTAACCATTCAATTCGATACGTCTCGTGAAGCCGCTTATTACTTGACTCAGTTAAAGGCTTCTGAATTTTTAGAGTCAGCTACACTGGATGCTGTAACGAACGAAGAATTGGATTTGATCGAGGAAGAAGAAGGGTCTATTGAGGATCCAGAAGCGTTAATAGAAAATCCACGTTATTTAGCTACGTATAGTTTGGTTTACATAGATGAACGTTTGCCAGCCGCCGAAGGCACGGTCAATGCTGATGGAACGATAACGGAAGCCCCAACAACAGAAGAGGTTCCTGTTGTAGAAGAACCGCCTGTTACAGAGACCCCGGTAGAAGAAACGGTTCCTGAAGAATCTGAGGGGGATGTTCAATGAGCAACTGGACTAAACGACAAAAAGAACTAGCCTTGATCGTGTTAGCGGCAATTTTTTTAGCAGGAAGTGCAGCGTATTCTTATTTTTCTTTGTATATACCAGCGAAAGATGCACGTCTTCAGTCCGAGCAATTATTAACTACGGAAAAAGAAGTGTTGATGGCTTTAGAAGTGCAGCAAAAAGCAACACCTCCAACTGAGAAAATTAGTGTAAGGGATTTGCAACAAAAAGTTTCTGTTGAGCCATTAACAGACTTAATCCTTTTGCAAATTGAGCAAGCTGAATTGATCTCGCAGACTTTTGTGACGTCTGTAAACTTTGTGGAGGCACCTTTGACATTACTTCAGCCGGTAGAAGGATTAGAGAACGTGCAAGAAATTGTTACGGCTGTTGAATTTAATGCCAGAGATTATAAAAGTATTGCAACTTTCATCAAAGAAATCGAGCAGATGGAACGAATTATGGTTGTAGGAGCTATTGATTTCACTGCAAATCCAGAATTGACAAAAGCCGATCAAATAAGCGAACCACTAACAGTTTCCGTATCCTTTTCAGCATTTTACCGACCGGATTTGGTAGAACTTGCAGATGGATCGTTGAAAGTTGATTCTCCAGCACCAGCAAAAAAAGTAAACCCCTTGCCTCAGAATGACGGCACTAGCTTAGTAGCACCTGAAGAAGAAGCGCTGGAAATAATGCAAGAAGAAACCGGAGTTTCAACCGACGATTCTGAAACCGAAGTAAAGGTAGAAGTAGAAGTGCAAGAAAATGCAGAAGCTGTAAATCGGTAATAAAGAAAAAGAAAAATCAGAGAAATCATTGCGATTTCTCTTTTTTTTTGGTAGAGGTGGTTTGAAGATTTGTGTATAAGTCGAGTTATGAAGTTTCACTTCTAGATATTCCGCAAAGCAACTTCGCTTTCCTGCGGGCTTGCGCCGAACTAACTCGGGCTATCGCCCGAGTGGATTTCGGCACTTCGCTATCCCGCGGGAGTCTACGCTGTTTTGCTCCATATCTCCAATGTGGACTCTTAAATATAAGTTTGTATCTACTCTAAGAAAAATTTATGATCAGCCAAATTCAAGCTGTCTTTTTTGTAGCGTGGAATACAAACTTTTGAATGAAAA
Source organism: Planococcus kocurii (assembly GCF_001465835.2). Classification (NCBI taxonomy): domain Bacteria; kingdom Bacillati; phylum Bacillota; class Bacilli; order Caryophanales; family Caryophanaceae; genus Planococcus; species Planococcus kocurii. The sequence continues at coordinate 341,856 of NZ_CP013661.2, read as the reverse complement.
CTTTAGAAGAAAGAACGTAAGGCGGCGACTCCTGCGGAAAAACGGAGTGGTGAGACCCCGCAGGGCCTGCGACGAGGAGGCTCAGCGCTTCGTCCGCGGAAAGCGTCCGCCTGCAGTGATTTCTTCAACTCTATCACTAACTATCCCCCAAAAAACTAAAGCAAAGAGGGTTTCTATGGTACTGACTTATTCTGTTTTTATTGGCTTGTTTGGTCTTGTTTTTGGTTCCTTTTTTAATGTTGTCGGCTTACGTGTGCCGAAAAAACAATCGATTGCTTACCCGCCTTCGCATTGCACCAATTGCGACCGGCGCTTAACGGCAATTGATTTGGTACCGGTGTTTTCTTATCTGTTTTTAAGAGGTCAATGCCGAACGTGTGGTGCTAAGATTCACTGGGTTTATCCGTTAATGGAAGCAGTGACTGCGGTTTTATTCGTCGCATCATTTTTGGTATTTGGCTTTACGCCAGAATTTGTCGTTGCGATCCTGTTTGTGTCGCTACTGGTCATCATCACCGTGTCAGACATCGCGTATATGCTCATTCCGGATAAAGTGCTACTGCCGTTCGCGGTGGTGCTGCTCGGGCTTCGCATCGCGATTCCGCTTGACCCGTGGTGGGACAGTTTGCTCGGCGCGGCAGTCGGATTTTTACTGTTGTTCCTGATCGCCGTCGTGTCCAAAGGCGGCATGGGTGGAGGAGACATCAAGTTGTTTTTCGTCATAGGACTGGTGCTCGGTACGGCCGGCACCTTGATGACCCTGTTCTTTGCGTCGTTCATCGGCGCCATTGTCGGCATTATTCAATTGCGCGTCACGAAAAAAGGACGCAAGACACCGATTCCGTTTGGGCCGTCGATCGCGTTGGCGGCTGTCATCGTTTGTTTTTGGGGAGACGGGTTGCTTGCGTGGTATATGAATTTTCTAGGGTGAAGCTGAGGCTTCATCCTTTTTTATTTTGAAACGTAATAGGCAGTTCTCCTTTACCGACCGCTTGGCTCCTGCAACAAGCGAGGTAAGCGAACGAACGTCCGGTTTTGCTTAACGACTGGACACACCGGCGCTTGGGAATTTCTGTTTCTCGTAAATCTCAATTATAAACAGCTACAGACAGCGCTTTTTGCAAATCCTATCGGTCAAATCTCATTTTTCAACCGCTTAACACGGCCAAAATTCATTTTTCTTAATTTGTTTTGGAGATTCGTTAGGTGGTATGATTCTTGAAAAAGGAGCGATTCTCATCATGAAGTTTAAAACTGATTTCCCAGTTGTTCTTGCATCACAATCACCGCGTCGTCAGGAGCTTTTAAGGATGCTTGGTGTTGATTTTGAGGTTATCCCAAGCACCAAAGATGAACCGGATCCGCAGCAGTTTCAAACGGCACTTGGTTATGTTTTAGCATGCGCTGCGCAAAAAGCACAGGAAGTTGCGGCCAGACGCACGGACGCCATCGTGATCGGGTCGGATACCATTGTCGTTTTAGGTGATGAGGTTTTATTGAAACCCAAAAATAAAGAACAAGCTACAGGCTACTTGCAGAAATTATCGGGTCGCATACATCAAGTGATTACGGCCGTTACGGTCGTGCAAGGTACCAGTGAGCACACATTTCACGAAACAGTTAAAGTGACGTTTTTTGATTTGCCAGAGGCATGGATTGACGCCTATACCGATACGGAAGATCCGTATGACAAAGCAGGTGCATATGGCATACAAACGCTTTCTGGCTTGTTCGTTAAAGAAATTCAAGGGGATTACAACGCAGTCGTCGGTTTGCCCATTGCTGCATTAACACAGAAACTTGTCAGTGCCGGATTTATCTACTTAGAAGGGAGCAGTGTCAGATGCTAAACGAAACATCGTTAATGATCCGCGACGTCCATGTTTCTGACCGTCCGCGTGAACGACTCATCAATCAAGGTGCAGCGGCTTTGTCGAATCAAGAACTGATTGCGATTTTGCTGCGCACAGGCAGCAAACAAGAATCTGTATTGCATTTGGCTAATCGGATTCTCACTCATTTTGAACAAATTCAAGAATTGAAAAATGCCACCATCGAAGAGATGGTGGCGATTAATGGCATCGGTCAAGCAAAAGCCGTTCAACTGCTTGCCGCGGTAGAACTGGGCCGCCGTTTGTCTTCGAAACAAACGGATACAAAATTCACCATTCGTTCTCCAAAAGATGCGGCTTCTTATTTAATGGCCGATATGACTTCCCTCAAGCAAGAACATTTTGTCGTCTTATTCCTCAATATAAAAAACCAAGTGATGCATCGCCAAACTATATTTGTTGGGAGCCTAAACGCCTCTATTGTTCATCCTCGTGAAATTTTTCGTGAAGCGGTGCGCCGTTCTTCAGCTTCTATTGTCTGTGCGCACAACCATCCTTCAGGAAATCCAGCGCCTTCTCCAGAAGATATCAATGTGACAAAACGACTCGTCGAAGCCGGTAGCATCATCGGCATTGAACTTCTTGATCACGTCATTATCGGTGACCACCAATTCATTTCGTTGAAAGAAAAGGGGTTCATGTAGCACTGTTTATTTTTTTTCTTTTCGTCTATAATGAGTGGTATTGTGTCAACACAATTGCCGAAATACGGCTTGTAATGGAAGGGAAGAAAAAACGTGTTTGGATTTGGTCTAAAAGATGTTGGAATTGATTTAGGTACTGCAAATACATTGGTCTATATTAAAGGCAAAGGAATCGTTCTTCGCGAGCCTTCTGTAGTCATTAAAAATAAAAAAAACGGCGAAATCGTTGCAGTCGGCAACCAAGCTAAAAACATGATGGGCCGTACCGCAAACTCAATTGTCGCGATTCGTCCAATGCGTGACGGAGTGATCGCTGATTACGATACCACGTTGACGATGATCAAGCATTGTTTAGCTGAAGCGTTTAAAGCAGCAGGCGGTAAATGGAAAAGCGGTGTGGTACTGATTTGTGTGCCCTACGGCATTACGTCAGTGGAACAGCGCGCTGTGTTAAATGCTGCTCACGGAGCGGGAGCGCGTGAAGCGTTCACGATTGAAGAACCTTTTGCAGCAGCGATTGGCGCAGATTTGCCAGTTTGGGAACCTGTTGGCAGTATGGTCGTCGATATTGGAGGCGGAACGACTGAAGTGGCGGTTATTTCTTTAGGCGGCATTGTTTCGAGCGAATCGATTCGTGTAGCAGGAGATGCCTTAGATATGGAAATCACGCAGTATATCCGAAAAACCTATAATGTGTTGATAGGTGAAAGAACAGCGGAAGCACTTAAAGTTGGTATCGGTTCTGCACGCATCATGGAAAACGATGACAAGGATGCTTCGATGGAAATTCGTGGACGTGACTTGTTGACCGGTTTTCCAAAAACTTTGCAAGTAACTTCCGAAGAAATTGCCGGAGCCTTGAGTGAACCAGTAGCCGCTATTGTCGCAGGTATTAAAGCGACTTTAGAAAAAACACCGCCTGAGTTGAGCGCAGATGTGTTAGAAAATGGTATTGTGTTAACAGGCGGAGGCGCACTTTTGAAAAATCTCGACCGTGTTATTTCGGCTGAGACGCTGATGCCCGTATCGATTGCCGAATATCCACTGGATTGTGTCGCGCTCGGCACAGGCAAGGCGTTGGAAAATATCGAGAAATTCCGACGTCAGTTATCAATTAAATAAGGAGGATGGCAATATGCCACAGCTTTTTACGAACAAGCGGCTCATATTGCTGCTGTTGGGTGTCATCCTGCTCGTTGCCCTGATTTCTTTTTCGCTCCGTGATCGTGACAATGTGTCGCTTCCGGAACAACTTATAAAAGATGCTGTTGGAGCGGGGCAGTCGGTGTTTTCACGCCCTGCTCATTTTGTCACTGGAATTTTTGAAAATGTGGATTCTTTATTAAATACATTTGAAGAAAACCAGCATCTAAAAACGCGTTTAGAAGAATTTGCAGGAGTGCAGGCTGAAGTTAAGGACTTGCGTTCTGAAAACGAAGAATTGAAAAAAATTACCGGCAAAGAACAATCGCTGCGTGATTACAATCCAATTCAGGCTACGGTCATCGCGCGAAATCCCGATCAATGGGAAGAAAAAATTATTCTTAACCAAGGTTCAAATCAAGGCGTCGGAGTAAATATGGCCGTTATGACGGCGAGCGGTTTGATTGGGAAAGTCACATTGACCACACCGACGACGTCAACTGTCGAGTTAATTTCTACGATCAATCCGAATTACCGTGTTTCTGCAATGGTCGTTGGTGGTGCGAAAGACGTTTTCGGCTTAATCGAAGGGTACGACGCAGAACGTCGCGAACTTCTGTTAAAGCGGATTGACGCCAATATTGAATTGAAAAAAGGCGATCAAGTGATATCGAGTGGACTTGGTGGTATTTTTCCAAAAGGTATTTTAATCGGCACCATCACAGAAGTGACGATTGATGAGTTTGGGTTGACAAAGCTTGCTTATGTTAAGCCCGCTGCGGATTTTTCTCTTTTAAACCATGTAATTATCGCAGACCGATTGATGCCGGAAGTGGACGGTGAAGACAATGGCGTGACAGGAGACGATGAATCATGATCCGTTTTCTTATCCCGTTGATCTGCCTCGTCCTGTTTTTCATGGAACCGGTTTTCGGTCTTTTTTCGCCGCTCAAAATTGACGGTGAATTGAATTACATCGTGCCGCGTTTTTTAATTATGTTCTTGATTTTCTTGACGCTTTATTATGATTTAAAGCATGCGATGTTTTACGGATTATTTTTCGGGCTCTTGTATGATGTCTTTTACATTGATATTATTGGGTTATATTCTTTTTTGTATCCAGCTATTTGTCTGGTAGCGGCGTTCGCATTCAAAAGAATCCCCCGGAATTTATTGACGGCAACCTTGCTGACACTTGTTTTATTGGCATTGTTCGAATTTTTGCTTTACCAATTCTTCCTGCTTATTTCATTAACAGGAATGCCGCTTGGTACATTTATCACGACGCGGTTATGGCCAACGATGATCGCCAACTCCATTTTCTTGGTGATGCTCGGCTGGGTTTTCAAGTCGGTAATGGTCACGCAATTATCTGAGCGTGACAATAAGATAGGGTTATATTAATGAAAGCGCAGGTGACATTTTTTTGAAAAATCTCGTTACGATTAAAGGGAAAAATAAAGGACTTGTGCTGTATCTTGACGATCAATGTGCGTATGCGGATTTATTGGCTGAAGTAGCAGCGAAAGTATCGGATCCTGCGCTTGACAGCGATACCGAAGTCACGGTTCATTTGAACAAACGCTATTGCACAGACAGCCAGATTCAAGAACTAAGCAAAGTGGTGTCAACGAATCCTCATTTAAAGGTAATCGCAACGACAAGTGATATATTGACAGTTCAAGAAAGTGAACAAAAAATTCTTGAAAGTCAGTCGGAAACCTATGTCGGCATTGTTCGGTCGGGTCAAGTGATTAAAGCTGAAGGCGATTTGGTCGTTATTGGAGATGTTAACCCCAATGGTCGGGTAGAAGCAGGCGGCAGTGTCTATGTACTGGGCCGACTAAAAGGCGCGGCGCATGCAGGGACAAAGGGCAATCGTGACGCAGTTATTGCGGCATCGTGGTTAGAAGCAACGCAATTGAAAATTCACGACGAATTGGAAACGATGACAGACGAATTGTCTAGTCTTTCGGAACAACCGGAAATGGAATGCGCTTATTTACATACAAATGGCACAATCATCATTGACCGTTTGCAGGAATTGCGGTTTATTCGTCCGCAAATTTCAACGTTTAAAGGAGGAAGCTAGTGTGGGAGAAGCTATCGTAATAACATCAGGCAAGGGAGGCGTCGGTAAAACGACGACAACCGCCAACCTCGGCACTGCATTGGCTCTTCAAGGAAAAAGGGTATGCCTAATCGACACCGATATTGGATTACGTAATCTAGACGTTATTCTCGGTTTAGAAAATCGCATTATCTACGATTTGATCGATGTCTTAGAAGGCCGTTGCAAAGTGCATCAAGCCCTTGTTAAAGACAAACGGTTTGAAGATATGTTGTATTTATTGCCAGCTGCACAAACGGCTGATAAAAATGACGTCAACCCTGAACAAATGAAAGAATTGGTAACGGAACTGAAGAAAGATTACGATTTTGTTATTATCGATTGCCCGGCTGGTATTGAGCAAGGCTATAAAAATGCCGTAGCTGGAGCAGACCACGCAATTGTCGTGACAACTCCTGAAATTTCAGCTGTTCGTGATGCTGATCGCATCATTGGGTTACTGGAACTTGAAGAAAACATCGACGCACCGCGTTTGATCATCAACCGCATTCGTCCACATTTGATGAAAGCGGGAGAAGCGTTAGATGTCAATGAAATTACAACGCATTTATCGATTGACCTTTTGGGGATTATCGCAGATGACGAGCGCGTTATTTCGAGCTCAAACAAAGGCGAACCGATCGTGATGGATCCGTCAAACACCGCAGCACTTGGCTACCGCAACATTGCGCGCCGCTTACTCGGAGAATCAGTGCCATTAATGAGCATGGAAAAAGCGCCACCAAGCTTGTTTACAAAAATCAAAGCCGTTTTTACAAAATAACATATTCTGAGCCTTCGCTATTGGAGCGAAGGCTTTTTTAAAAACTTTTGGGAGGTGTCGAATGAACGAATTTTTACTGATGCAAATGGTCGCGGCGGAACGTTTGTGTGTAGCGCATGAATCAAAGCAAGTCGTGTTGTCTGAACTGAAAAATTCTTTAGCAGGTGCAAGTGGTGAACAGCGTACTGCAAGTTTATTGAAAAGAGAGTTGGATTTACCAGGAGCGATTTTTCTGAGTGATGTGCATATGCCGTATAAAGAAGGAAATGCGCAAATTGACTTATTGCTCGTACACGCGGCTTTTATTTGTGTGCTGGAAGTAAAGAACATGATCGGCGAATTTTATTTTGACTCAGTGAATTTTCAGTTTCACCGAATGATTGATGGACGCAGAGAAGGAATGCGTAATCCAGAAGCACAATTGCACCGGGCGGTAAAGGCAGCTTCTGGATTTCTCGGCGTTCCCGTACACGGCGTCATCGTTTTGGCGAGTCGCTCAGGAAAAGTAGTGGAGGCGCCAAAACAGTATCCGGTCGTATCGCTCGATTATTTGCCGTTTCATTTAGAGCAACTAGCGCACGGAGCGAAACTTTTTAATGTCGCGACAATAACAGCAAAGCTGCAGGGATTGCCCGTGCGCAATACCAATCGCCACTGGCTCGAGCGCCAGAAAATCACGCTCGATTCACTGCGTCTTGGTGTGACTTGTCCAACATGCCGCAACTGTCCACTTGTCTGGCAAGAACGTAAATGGCATTGCGACGGATGTGAGTTTACTTCGCGCGATGCACACGAAGTCACGCTGCAAGAATACGCAGTGCTGTTTGGCAATAAACTCGACACGCGGGTTGCGTACCAGCTGCTTGGTGTCAAAGACAAATACGTGTTGTACCGGCTACTCGAAAAATCAGCACCCAAGAGTAATGTACGAGGCAAGCGACAGATTATTGAAAATCGTGATTTACTAAGAGCTTATTTTGGTCGCGTTTATAAGTGACCGCACCTCAAACGCGAAAGACCGCACCTCGCGCCGGGATAACCGCACCTCAAACGCGAAAGACCGCACCTCGCGCCGGGATAACCGCACCTCACACAAATAAAAACTCCGAGCCGCACAAGCAATTTCATGAAAACTAACATTGTCTATTGACTCGACTAGTTGCCGCATGGTATTATTCTAATGTTATGTTTGTAGCGCACCGTGCTGCAACCGCTCGAATCAGGTTACATTAAGAAGTTGCTTCGGCAAGTCACCTGAATAGGCGAGTCTTAATCTTAGAGGAGGTGCAAGGATATGTACGCAATTATTGAAACTGGTGGAAAACAAATCAAAGTTGAAGCGGGCCAAGAAATCTACGTTGAGAAATTAACTGGAGAAGCTGGTGACGTGATCACTTTTGATAAAGTTCTATTTGTAGGTGGAGATGATACTAAAGTGGGTGTTCCTTTTGTTGAAGGAGCTACTGTTACGGCTAAAGTTGTTAAAAACGGCCGCGCTAAAAAGATCACAGTTTTCACTTATAAAGCGAAAAAGAACTACCATAGAAAAAAAGGTCATCGTCAGCCATACACGAAATTGACTATCGATGCAATTAACCTGTAAGAATGATACTTGTAACTGTAAAGGAAACGTCAAAACGCATTTCGTCTTTTGAAATGTCAGGCCATGCGGATTATGCTGAACATGGGCAAGACCTCGTATGTGCTGGAGCGTCTGCTGTCTCTTTTGGAGCGGTGAACGCCATCATGGAGCTGACGGGAATCGAACCAGAAATTCAGCAGGCAAACAGCGGCTTTTTAAAAGTCAGTTTTCCGAACAACCTGAATGACAAGACGGACGAGCAGGTTCAACTGCTGGTACGCGCAATGATTGTTTCGTTAAAAACGATTGAACAAGACTATGAAGAATATATTAAAATAACCTTCACAGCTTAGGAGGTGGGACAGAATGTTAAGATTAAATCTTCAGTTTTTTGCATCCAAAAAAGGTGTAGGTTCAACGAGAAACGGACGTGACTCTGAATCTAAACGCCTTGGCGCAAAACGTGCAGACGGCCAAGAAGTTACTGGTGGTTCAATTTTATACCGTCAACGCGGTACTAAAATTTATCCGGGCGAGAACGTTGGACGCGGCGGAGACGATACACTTTTTGCTAAAATCGACGGAATCGTACGTTTTGAACGTTACGGACGCGATAAGAAAAAAGTTAGCGTATATCCAGTTGCACAAGAAGCTTAATACAAAACGAAAAGGGCTGCTTTCGCAGTCCTTTTTCTTTTGAAAATAATAGGCACCGTCTGCGAGACGAGCAGAACACATTATTTTAGGAATTTGCTGCGAATTGTTGGTATACTGAAATAAGAAGCTGAATCGGGACGTGACGTATGAAAAAACCAATGACAGTGGCACAATCGCTTCGGCATGCGCGCCATGATTTTTTAAACGAACTGCAATTAATCAAAATGAATTTGGATCTTGGCCGTCTGCAAGAGGCGCAAGCGATAATTCGTTCGCATGCCGAAGCGTCTATGCATGCCAGTCGGCTGGCCGACATCGGTCTGCCGCTGACAGAAGAATGGCTGTTGACGGCAAATTGGCGCTTTCTGGAATTTGATTTTCAGGTAATGTGTTTAGCGGTTCAGGCACCTGCACAGAAAGACGCCGAATTGCGGTGTTTTCTAGAGGATTTCGTTCAATCAGCAAAACTACACCTGACTCCATATGAGGTGTACAGTAGCGAAATTTTATTGACATCCAGTAGCTCGTTTTTTGAAATAAGCATTACAGGTCCAGGGAGTTGGCTAGATTTAGAACTAGTGGAATCAGCTGGATTCACGGTAACAAAAGAGTGCAGCGAAGACAGCGTTATGATTGTTGTTCGCGCACAGATGGAGGGATAATATGTTTGTCGATCACGTAAAAGTTTATGTTAGAGGTGGCGACGGCGGAGATGGCATGGTTGCATTCCGTCGCGAAAAATATGTACCAAATGGCGGACCTGCCGGCGGAGATGGTGGTAAAGGCGGAAATATCGTTTTTATCGTTGAAGAGGGACTTCGTACGCTAATGGATTTCCGTTACAAACGGATTTTTAAAGCAGAACGTGGAACACACGGCATGAGCAAAAACCAGCACGGTGCTAAAGCAGAAGACACGTTTATTAAAGTTCCACCAGGCACAGTAGTAAAAGACGTCGATTCGGGCGAAACCATTGCGGATTTAGTCGAACATGGCCAAACGGCTGTTATCGCTAAAGGCGGACGCGGCGGACGTGGGAACTCACGTTTTGCGACGCCTGCAAACCCTGCACCAGAACTGTCTGAAAAAGGCGAACCGGGTTATGAGCGTAACGTTATTTTGGAATTGAAAGTATTGGCAGATGCTGGACTAGTTGGATTCCCGAGTGTCGGGAAATCGACTCTTTTGTCCGTCGTTTCTGCAGCAAAGCCGAAAATTGCTGAATACCATTTTACAACAATTGTTCCAAACTTGGGCATGGTTGAAACAGAAGATCAACGCAGCTTTGTTATGGCCGATCTTCCTGGATTAATCGAAGGCGCTCACCAAGGAGTTGGTCTTGGTCATCAATTCTTGCGTCATATCGAACGGACGCGTGTGATTATTCACGTGATTGACATGTCCGGTCTTGAAGGTCGCGACGCTTACGACGATTATGTAACGATTAACGAAGAATTAAAACAATACAACATGCGTTTGACGGAACGTCCGCAATTGATTGTTGCCAACAAAATGGATATGCCCGATTCTGAAGAGAACTTAGCGAAATTCCGTGAGAAATTACCGGAAGATGCACGCATTTTCCCAATCTCTGCATTGTCACGCAAAGGGTTGAATAACTTATTGTTCGCTATTGCTGACGTTATTGAAGTAACGCCGGAGTTCCCATTGATCGACGAAGAAGAAGCCGATTCAGAAAGCACTGTTCTTTACAAACACGAAACGGATGCAGATGGCTTTGACATTACGCGTGGTCCTGATGGTGCGTTCATCTTGACTGGCTATGCCATTGAACGGATGTTCAAGATGACGGACTTTTCTCGTGAAGATTCAATTCGCCGTTTTTCTCGCCAAATGCGCGGTATGGGAATTGATGACGCTCTTCGTGAACGTGGAGCAGAAAATGGCGACACGGTTCGCTTGCTTGAATTCGAATTTGAATTTATGGATTGATGCGGAGGTAGCTTGAATGAAGGATATTTCGGAGCAACGGTATTATTTAGTGCGTGAAGATGTTTTGACAGAAGCGATGCAAAAAACACTCGAAGTGAAAAAAATGCTGCAAAACGATCGCATTTCCATTATGGACGCAGTCAACAAAACAGGTCTTTCACGCTCTGCGTTTTATAAATATCGGGACGCTGTTTTTCCGTTCCATTCGATTGTCAAAGAACGGATCTTGACGGTTTTCTTACAATTAGAAGACCGCTCTGGAACCCTCGCGACACTTTTGCAGGCAGTTGCTGAAAATGGCTGTAATATTTTGACCATCCACCAAACGATTCCAATTCAAGGGCGGGCAAACGTCACTTTGTCTCTGGACGTAACAGCAATGGATGGGGATTTGGACGTATTTTTGCACCAGCTAAAAAAACTCGATTTTGTCGAGTCGGCTGATGTGGTATCAAGTGGAGCATCTTAATGGAGGAATGTTTAAATGACTGGACACGCTGTAAGTAAACGAATTTCATATTTAGGGCCGGAAGCGTCATTTACACACCTTGCGGCAACAAAAGTTTTCCCCGGAGAGACACTGGTACCTTTTACAACCATTCCTGAATGCATAGAAGCAGTGGCAGAAGGCAGCGTAGATTACGCTGTCGTGCCGCTGGAAAATGCGTTAGAAGGATCGGTTCCACTGACTGTGGATTATTTATTCCACGAAGCGCAATTGTATGTGACGGCTGAAGTATTATCTTCAATCGAACAACATTTGTTGGTGCACCCTGAAAACCGCAACGCGGAATCGTTTGAAGCGATTTATTCGCATCCACACGCTTTGGCGCAATGCCACAAATACCTTTTTTATACATACAAAAATACGCCGTTAGAACAATACAGTTCAACAGCGGCTGCAGCTAAAATGGTTTCGGAATTACCGGAACGCAACATCGCAGCGATTGGCAATGAATTCTCTGCGCATAAATACGGGTTGGATATTTTGCAACGGGATATTCACGATTTCCATTTTAACCATACCCGCTTTTTCGTGTTGTCAAAGTCTGATCACAAACTGACAGACCCGGCGCATGACGATCAAATCAAAACAACGTTAATGATTACGCCACCAGATGATGACCGTTCGGGTGTCTTGCACCAAATTTTGTCTGTTTTTGCATGGCGCCGCCTAAACTTGAGTAAAATCGAGTCACGTCCATTGAAAACGGGGCTAGGTGATTATTTCTTTATTGCGGACGTCTTAGCAGAAGAAAAAGATGCGATGATGCGTGGGGCTTTTGAAGAGCTTGCCGCTCTTGGGTGCACCGTTAAAACACTCGGATCGTACTACACGTACAAATGATCAACGACAAGCCCTGTAGCGGAAAATGCTGCAGGGCTTTTTTATGGCAAAACCCGTCTACCTATGTTCAGGTGGACGGGTTGTCACTAAATTTTATTCGCTTTCCTCTAGCAAAAATCCATTGTCTCGCATATCACTGATGGCTTTTTCAAGTGTCACGTGATTTGCTGCTGTAATGGTATGAAGATGTGTGCCGTCTGTTAGCTCCAGCAAATAACTAGCACCGGTGTCATGGACGCGTTGCATAAAGGCCTCGACTTGTTCGACTGTTGCTACGTGAATACCAGCGGTTAGTTCACCGTATACCGGATGCTCAATCGACACATCTTTTACGGTAACGCCTGCTCGGACCAAAAGTTTTAACTCGCGTTCGGTGTCTTCACCTTGGTGGCGGCAAGCGATGCGCCGGGTAGCTAGTTCAGTCACGCGCTCCGCTAGGAACAAATAGCCTTGGCTAGTGGCGATAATTGGCTCGCCTTTTGCTTTGAGCAAGGTCATGTCACCAACGATCACTTGTCGTGACACGTTTGCCAATGCAGCCAAATCACTGCCCGTCATGGGTTCGTTTGACGATTTTATTTTTTCCAACAGAAACTGGCGCCGTTGTTCACCGAATAGTTTTTTCATAAAGATCCCTCGCTTATCAACTTGTTAAGAACATCTTAACATGTGCTGAACAACAGTGGGTTTATTTCGTTTAAGTGTGCGAATATGCTATAATTAGTGAGTTGAATTGGAGGAGAGACTGTCCATGTACGATTACATAAAAGGCAAAGTTACACGCGTAACGCCTGAATATTTAGTGATAGAACAGCAAGGAATCGGCTGGCAGATTTTCGCACCCAATCCGTATTCGTTTGGCACAGAAGATTTGCAAGTGTTCTTGCATCACCACGTGCGTGAAGACGCGCAGTTGTTATTTGGCTTTCCGACATTTGAGCAACGTGAATTGTTTCGTAAGCTAATTTCGGTATCGGGTATTGGTCCAAAAGGTGCGCTCGCTATTTTGGCCAGTGGACAACCGCAACACGTCATCGAAGCGATCGAACGCGAAGATGAATCGTATTTAGTAAAATTCCCTGGAGTCGGCAAAAAAACAGCTCGTCAAATGATTTTGGATTTGAAAGGCAAGTTGACTGAGTTTTTCGGTGATCCATTCGATTCAGAAGAAACTACCACGCTCTTATCAAACGACCTGGTTGAGCTTGAAGAAGCGATGCTAGCACTTGGAGCTCTCGGGTATTCAGAACGTGAAATCAATAAAGTGAAACCACAATTGCGCGAGTTGGATTTAGATACCGAAGGCTTTATGAAAAAAGCACTGCAGCTATTGCTTAAACAAAACTGATGAAAGGAGGCGGACGGCATGGAAGACCGCATTATAGACAGTGAAGTAACAGAGTTTGATGACCGCTTCGAGCAATCGCTGCGTCCCCAATACTTGTCTCAGTATATTGGGCAGCATAAAGTAAAACACAATTTGCAGATTTTCATTGAAGCTGCGAAAATGCGTCAAGAAAGTTTGGACCATGTCTTGTTATACGGGCCTCCTGGACTTGGCAAAACGACATTGGCTGCTGTTATCGCCAATGAAATGGAAGTAAATGTGAAAATGACGAGTGGGCCCGCAATCGAACGCCCCGGCGATTTAGCAGCGATTGTGTCGTCACTCGAGCCCGGAGACGTCTTGTTTATTGACGAAATCCACCGGTTAAACCGAGCAATTGAAGAAGTGTTGTACCCGGCGATGGAAGACTTTTGTATCGATATTGTCGTTGGTAAAGGACCTACTGCGAGATCGGTGCGTTTAGATTTACCACCCTTTACGTTAATCGGTGCGACGACACGTGCTGGTGCTTTATCAGCTCCACTTCGTGACCGTTTCGGAGTATTGTCTCGTCTTGAGTATTACGACACAGAAGCATTGACTGAAATTGTTGTCCGTAGTTCGAAACTGTTTGAAGCCGATATCGATCCGAATGCGGCTGTTGAGATTGCGCGTCGATCTCGTGGGACACCGCGTATTGCCAACCGCTTACTTAAGCGCGTACGTGATTATGCACAAGTTCGTGGAACGGGTTCGATTACGATGGACATGGCGGAACAAGCACTTGAAATGCTGCAAGTTGACCCACTCGGACTCGATCACATTGATCATAAATTATTAACAGGCATGATTGAACGCTTTCGCGGCGGTCCGGTTGGACTGGATACCATCGCTGCAAGTATTGGAGAAGAGTCGACGACCATTGAAGACGTCTACGAACCGTATTTGCTGCAGATTGGTTTTATTCAACGGACACCAAGAGGCCGCACTGTCACCCAACTTGCCTATGAACACTTTAAAATGGAGATGCCTGAATGACAAAACTAACTACACCAAACACAACATTAAACATACAAGATTATGATTTTGACTTGCCTGAAGAATTGATTGCACAAACACCGTTACTTGACCGGACGTCAAGTCGTCTATTGGTGATGAATAAAGAAACAGGACAGACGTCGCACCGCCACTTCCGTGACATTATCGACTATTTGCATAAAGGCGATACACTCGTATTAAACGATACGCGCGTGTTACCTGCACGGTTAATGGGCGTCAAAGAAGACACAGGTGCCAACATCGAATTATTGCTATTAAAGCAAGTGGAGGACGATGTGTGGGAAACGCTGACGAAGCCTGCGAAAAAAGTGAAAGTCGGAACGGTTGTTTCTTTTGGCGATGGCTTGTTGCGTGCTGAATGTACCGGCATATTAGATCACGGTGGCCGTCATTTTAAAATGATTTACGACGGAATTTTTTACGAAATTTTGGATCAGCTCGGCGAAATGCCGTTGCCGCCTTATATCCGCGAAAAATTAGAAGACCAAGACCGTTATCAAACTGTTTTTGCAAAAGAGCGAGGAAGTGCTGCAGCTCCAACTGCTGGACTTCATTTTACCGATGAGTTGCTGGAACAAATTCGTGACAAAGGCGTGAACATCGCATTTATCACACTTCATGTGGGCCTCGGAACTTTCCGTCCGGTGTCGGTCGATTCGATCGAAGACCACGAAATGCATTCGGAATTTTACCGAATACCAAAAGAAACAGCCGATTTGATCAATAAAACCAAACAGAATGGTGGACGAATTGTGTCGGTTGGCACCACGTCCACACGGACACTTGAATCGGTCGCTCAAAAATTTGACGGCAGGCTACAAGAAGATAGTGGCTGGACGGATATTTTTATTTTTCCGGGTTATGAATTCAAAGCGGTAGACGGCTTAATTACCAATTTCCATTTGCCGAAATCGACATTGGTCATGCTCGTTAGCGCATTGTCGAGCCGCGATTATATCTTAAACGCCTACAACCAAGCAGTAGATGAACGTTACCGCTTTTTCAGCTTTGGCGATGCGATGTTTATTGAACCACAGAAAAAGGAGACTCATCCATGACAGCAGCAGTTACGTACGAACACATCAAAACCTGTAAACAAACAGGTGCACGACTTGGAATCGTCCATACACCGCACGGTTCTTTCGAAACACCGGCATTTATGCCAGTCGGAACGCAAGCGACCGTTAAAACCATGTCACCAGAAGAATTAAAAGCCATGAACGCTGGCATTATTTTAAGCAACACGTATCATTTATGGTTGCGTCCAGGGAATGACGTCATTAAAGAAGCGGGTGGATTGCATAAATTCATGAACTGGGATCGCCCGATTTTGACGGATTCTGGTGGTTTTCAAGTATTTTCACTAAGTGAATTCCGCAACATTAAAGAAGAAGGCGTTCATTTCCGTAACCACATGAACGGCGATAAATTATTTTTAAGTCCTGAAAAGGCTATGCATATTCAAAATGATTTGGGATCTGACATCATGATGGCCTTTGACGAATGTCCGCCCTTCCCGGCAACACACGAATACATGAAATCCAGTGTAGAGCGTACGTCGCGCTGGGCAGAACGTTGCCTTGAAGCGCATCAGCGTCCACAAGACCAAGCGTTATTTGGCATTATCCAAGGCGGCGAATTTGAAGACTTGCGTAAGCAAAGTGCACAAGACCTTGTGTCACTGGATTTCCCGGGTTACGCAATTGGCGGATTGTCAGTTGGTGAACCAAAAGACGTCATGAACCGTGCGTTAGAATATACAACACCGTTAATGCCAGCTGATAAGCCGCGTTATTTAATGGGGGTTGGTTCACCCGATTCACTTATCGACGGTGCCATTCGCGGCATTGATATGTTTGATTGTGTCTTACCGACACGGATTGCTCGAAACGGTACATTGATGACGAGCACCGGTCGTTTGAACATTAAAAACGCGGCGTTTAAGCGTGATTTTGGTCCAATTGATGACAAATGCGATTGTTACACATGCACAAATTATTCGCGTGCCTATGTTCATCACTTGATTCGCGCAGACGAAACATTCGGAATTAGGCTTACTAGTTATCATAACCTGCAATTTCTGTTAAACTTAATGGGACAGGTGCGTCAAGCAATTCGTGAAGACCGCCTGGGAGATTTCCGCGAAGAATTTTTCGAAGCGTACGGTTTCAACAAACCCAATGCTAAAAATTTCTGAGTTTGTACGAGAATAGAGAAAGTGAAAGGGGGAAATTGAATAATGGAAACGTTAATTGCGTTATCACCTTTACTATTGATGTTCTTGCTAATGTGGTTTTTCATCATCCGTCCTGCCCAAAAACGCCAAAAAGCAACAAAGAACATGCAGACAGAACTAAGACGTGGCGACCGCATTGTCACAATCGGCGGCTTACACGGCCTTGTGGATGCAGTTGATGATGCGACAATCTTCATCACCGTAGCGGATGGCACGCGCTTGCAGTTTGAGCGTCAAGCAATCGCACGTGTAGTGGATTCAGCAAAAGCAACAATCTAAACCAAATAAAAGCTCGCCTTCGATTTTGAAGGCGATTTTTTTAATTAAACATTCTGTCCTTATTCTAAATTTTCCAGTTACGAGGTACAATGGGTACAGTACATCGGAAAGGAGTATACGCATGACGAGTTATCCCCATCAATTTGAATTCGTTTTGCCGGCACTCGAAAGCAAATGCAGTGAATTCCACCACTTTCAATACGATACATTTACAGAAGCCGATTTATGGGAATTTTGTGTTAAGAAAAAATGGCGAAAAAAAGATATAGAGACGATGCACCTTTACGAAATGATTAATGACATTATGGATATGACTGCTTCGGATTTTTTAGCTTACCACCAAGTAGAAGCGCTAAAAAAAGCGCGTTGGAATGACGTCAGCACACTTGAAAATATCGAACACCTTTTAAGACCGTCTCCGAAAAAATAAACCAGTTTTAGCATGTATATTTTCTTGCTGCGTCTATCGTTTTAAGTGCCGACGCTTGAAAATGTACAAATACATTTACAAGAACCTAAGGCGGCAAATGGCAAAGGGATGCTCCTGCATCGATGCGCAAGCTTAGCCGCAAAGTACTAGCTTGAGTGATTTCATCAACCCAGTCTAACTAGAGAAACAAACTTCAATTCATGAAGTGCAATTTGACAGTATTCGGCAGCTGTTTCATAATGATAGTGCTGTGTTTTACACACCTGAGGAGGAAATTTACATATGAAAGCAAGAGGTCGTATTATTGCCTTTTTCTTACTAGTCATTGCACTGATAGGAATTATTGGCACTACGAGTTTACCCATCGCAAAAGACATTAAATTAGGGTTGGATTTACAAGGTGGTTTTGAAGTGCTTTACGAAGTGACAGCACTTGAAGACGGCCAAGAAATTACAGAAAGTGTGTTGACGGACACAACCGATGCATTGATGAACCGAATCAACGTACTCGGTGTCAGTGAGCCCGTTATTCAGATTGAAGGAGACAACCGCATTCGTGTTCAATTAGCGGGAGTCGAAGATCAATCGTCAGCGCGTGAATTGCTGTCGACTGAAGCAAATTTAACGTTCCGTGATGCGGAAGATAATTTGCTGCTTGCTGGAAATGACTTGAAGCAAGGTGGCGCAACGGGAACTTTTGATTCGAATGGCAATCCTATTGTCACATTGGAATTAAATGACCCAGGAAAATTTGCCGAAGTGACAGAAAGTATTTCGCAAATGCCAGCACCTGACAATGTCTTGGTCATCTGGCTTGATTTTGAAGAAGGTGTCGATTCGTTCGCAGAAGAACGCTTAAAAGCAGATCCGAAATTTGTTTCAGCACCGAGTGTTAGTCAGCGTATTTCATCACCATCTGTTGAAATTTCAGGATCGTTTACTGTAGAAGAAACACAAAATCTATCAGGAATCTTGAATGCAGGTGCTTTGCCGGTAAGTTTGACAGAAATCTACTCGACTTCAGTTGGTGCTCAGTTTGGTGAACAAGCACTTGATCAGACGATGGTCGCAGCTGCTGTCGGTATAGCATTAGTGTTACTATTTATGCTTATTTATTACCGCTTACCAGGAATGGTCGCAGTGGTTACGTTGTCAGCGTATGTGTACTTAATTCTGTTGGTATTTGAATGGATTGGCGGCGTTCTGACGTTACCAGGTATCGCGGCAATCATGCTCGGTGTCGGGATGGCAGTAGATGCCAACATCATCACGTATGAGCGAATTCGTGAAGAAATGCGTGTCGGCAAGTCAGTAAAAGAAGCTTTCAAAGTCGGGGCACGTTCGTCATTCTCGGCAATTATTGATGCCAACGTGACGACCTTATTGGCAGCGATTGTTTTGTTCTATTTCGGAACAAGTTCCGTCAAAGGGTTTGCGACGCTATTGATTATCTCTATTTTGGTCAGCTTTTTAACAGCTGTTTGGGGATCACGTCTATTGCTTGGTCTATGGGTCAACAGCGGAGCACTCGACCACAAACCCGGATTGTTTGGGTTAAAAAAATCAGTTATCCACTCACCAGAAGAAGGTTTAGAAATTACCGATCTTTCAACTCGTTTTGACCGGTTTGATTTTGCAGGCAATCGCAATAAATTCTTCTTGGCTTCGATTGTTTTAATCGTTGCTGGAATGGCTGTTCTTGGTGTGTTCCGTTTGAACTTAGGAATCGATTTCTCGAGTGGAACACGTGTTGAAATTGCTTCAGAAGCAGCATTGACGAAAGAAGAAGTACAAAGCTTCTTAGATGGTGCGGGCTTTGAAACAGACGATATCGTCATTTCAGGTGATGAATCGAATATCGGTGTAGCTCGTTACAATGAAGAATTTAGTCAAGAAGAAATCAATAGCTTGAAAGCGACAGCTACTGAAGAATTTGGTTCTGAACCAAACGTTTCAACGGTATCAGCCACAGTCGGTCAGGAATTGGCAAAAAATGCATTGTATGCATTGTCCATTGCTGCGCTTGGCATAATTATATATGTAGCTTTCCGTTTTGAATGGCGTATGGGTGTGGCATCGGTTGTTGCATTAATTCACGATGCATTCTTTATCGTTGCTATTTTCAGTATGCTCCGACTAGAAGTAGACATTACCTTTATCGCAGCGGTATTGACCATTATCGGTTACTCGATCAATGATACGATTGTGACATTTGACCGAATCCGTGAAAACATGAAACGCATGAAAAAAATTGATTCAGTAGAACAATTGGAAAAAATCGTTAACGTATCGCTTCGTCAAACGCTTGGTCGATCGGTAAATACGGTATTAACGGTATTATTAGTCGTAATCGCGCTATTAATTTTTGGTGCGCCATCGATTACAAACTTCTCCATCGCGTTATTAATCGGTTTGATTGCCGGTACCTATTCTTCGATCTTTATTGCAGCGCAGCTATGGCTAGTGCTGAAAAAAGGGGAGTTGAAGAAAAAAGGACCGATTGATATCGAGAAGAAAGAACAAGAATCTAAATGGGGTTCTGATGAGCCTGTAGTATAAGTTTAAAATAGCAATGGAACAGGGTATAATGACAATGACCTTGTTCCATTTTTTTAAATTTAAAGGGGGAATGGCAATGAAATTACAATGGCTACTTTTAATCGGACTTATTTTCGCAGTAATTATCGCCGTGTTTGCAGTTGTCAATGTGGAGGATGTACCCGTCAATTACGTATTTGGCGAAGCCGAATGGCCGTTGATCTTGGTAATTCTGGCATCAGCATTACTTGGATTCTTACTCAGCAGCGTGCTAGCTATTATGCGCAATTACCAGCTGCAACGTAAAATCAAAGCGCTTCAAAAAGAAGTGGCGGTAAAAGAAACGTTAATCGCTACACAACAAAACGAAATTGGTGCATACCAAAAAGTCGGCATCCAACCAGAACCCCAAATTGTTACAAACGAACCAGTAGTCGATGATTTACGAGAAGAACCAGTAGTTGATACAAGAAAAGATGAAATCTAAAAAAGGAACCTTTCGGTAGAGACGCCGAAAGGTTTTTGTCTGTGATTTTTTGCTGTATAATAGATCGGTGAGGAAGTGATACCAATGATTGAATCTAGAAAAAGATGGCGCTTGACGACGCCAGATGAACAAACAGTTCAAGAAATCCAAAAAGAATTAAACCTATCGTCAGTGCTGGCTAAAATTTTGGTGACACGGGGCTTGAATACAGCTGACGCGGCTCGGACATTTATGCAAATGGACGCAACTTGCATGCACGATCCGTATTTGATGAAAGACATGGATCTAGCTGTCGAGCGTATTCGACAGGCGATTGATAATCAAGAGAAAATTGTTGTCTATGGCGATTACGACGCAGGTGCGACACGTTTCTAACTGAAAAGGTTAGACACTAGGGAGTCGATTAAAATCCCTGGGAGAACTGATTTCTTGATAGGTGGAATGATAGGGTAACGCCTTGAAACGCCTACTCTGATCTTCCGACATGCCTTCTCAATGGTTAAATTGAAAGGTATGAAGCTCGGTGAAGTCGGCAGAGAGAGACCGTAAGTTAGGGAAAGCATAGCGAGTACCTGACACGAAAGCTGTCCAGAGGTGGACGGTGTTTCCTATATGCCGGGAGTCCATAAAGTATCTATGGTTAGAATGTGCTGCAGAAGCACTGACGAATCTCTGAATGTACGGGTCTAGACGTAGTTGTCACAGAAATGTGACAGGTGGCAGTGCCATCGTATGTGTGGGCGAGTAAAAATCTGGCGTTATGAAACCCCATAACTTGTTATAGGCAAGTTCAAGCATACAGGACCATAGGAGAAACCTAAGGATATATGTAAGGATAAAGAAATTGGAACGTGGAAAGCGAAGGATGTGGAGGTATTAATCTACCTACGAAGCAGTTCGGTATATAAAGGGGCAACCTATTAAAACTGATTTACCATTCGTGAGAGTGGAGCCATAGTACCTTTGAAACCATGATAATAATTGGTGGAGGAATAGGCTCTAGTCGGAAATTTCAAAGACTTATAAATGCATAACAGACAAGGACTACTCAGAATTCTTAGGGTTTAAGATGAAGTTAATGCCAAAAGGTGAGAAATGGGTTGTGAAAAGTCATATGTGCGACAAAGCAGTTCAACGCACAAAGAAAAACTTGAAGCAAATCATAAACGGGATTCGATATGATAGCGGTGTTAACGACCAAGCAAGAAAAATAGCACTCTACAACTCGACTGTAATAGGACTTCATCAATATTTCCGTACCGCTACAATGATTTCCGAAGATATGGGGAACATTGCATACGAAGTGAATGCATGCATGAAAGACCATCGTATGAAAAGGCGAATTAAGAAAACAGGTGTGATAACACCTGATTTCTTAAGAAAGAATGCGATGAAGAAATAATCTCAAAGTATCCAATTGGACGATTAGACAGACAAACGAACAAGTGAATTCTGTTAAGTTATGTAGAGTACCAAAGTTTTGAAATTTTTCGATGGAACGCCGTGTGAGGTGAAAGTCTCACGCACGGTGTGAAGTGGGGGAAAAGCTGGCGATAGACTCAAAGGCTTACCTATCACTATATGGTGTCACCAGTACAACCGTCATGATGACCGTATTACAAGATCTAGGGGCCGATGTGTCCTTTATGATACCGAACCGCTTTAAGCATGGGTACGGACCGAATAGTGAACTGTTTCAACAAGCATTTGATCAGGGTACGAAACTAATTGTCACGGTAGATAATGGCATTTCAGGAATCGAACAAGTTGATTTTGCTAACGCTTTAGGGATGGACGTTATTATTAGTGATCATCACGATATCGGTGACCAATTACCAAATGCACTAGCGGTTGTTCACCCGCGTCATCCACAAGGCCACTATCCGTTTGGTGAACTGGCTGGAGTTGGTGTAGCGTTTAAAATAGCACACGCACTGTACGAGGAAATTCCAGACCACTTGATTGAACTAACCGCGATCGGTACGGTGGCCGATCTTGTTCCGCTTCACGGGGAAAACCGAATTTTTGTTAAAGAAGGACTAGCTGCACTTATCGATTCACCGAGTCCTGCGATTGCTGCATTGTGCGAAGTATCAGGCGTTAAACAGCAAGACATTACAGAAGAAACAATCGGCTTTATGTTTGGACCGCGCATTAATGCCATTGGACGTTTGCAAGATGCTGATCCAGCTGTTCGCATGTTCTTAACAGAAGACCCAGCAGAAGCACGTTCACTGGCTTCAGGGTTAGACGTGTTAAACAAAGAGCGGCAAGCGATTGTGAAGAAAATTTCAGAAGAAGCGATGCAGCAAGTTGAACAGCGTTATCCGGACGGTGTGCCGCATGTGTTAGTGGTCGCTCAAGAAGGCTGGAACCCGGGTGTTGTTGGAATCGTTGCCTCGAAACTAACAGAAAAATTTTATCGCCCGTCTATTGTTTTGTCGGTAGATCCTGAAACCAACAAAGCAAAAGGTTCTGCTCGCAGTATTGAAGGCTTTCATTTGTATAACGAACTTGCTAAAAACCGCGACATTTTGCCTCATTTCGGAGGCCATCCAATGGCGGCGGGTATGACGCTTGCGGCAAGTGACGTCGATGATTTGCGTGAGCGCTTAAACAAACAAGCGGAAATTAGCTTAACTGAAGAAGAGTTATTGCCTGTTGTCAACATCGATATTCCGCTCCGTCTTGACGAAATCGACATAACGGCAATCGAGTCCATGCGCTTACTTGCTCCTTTTGGAATGGGCTTTGCTAAGCCGAAATTTTATCTTGAAGGGGTCCATGTGGCATCCATTCGCAAAATTGGAGCTGCCCAAAATCACTTGAAGATGGAACTGACACAGCAAGCAGCTTCTATAGACGCTGTTGGTTTTGGTCTCGGTTCGGTTGGTGATGAATTAACACCGGATGTCAAAATAGATGTTATCGGTGATTTACAGGTCAATGAATGGAATGGTCGGAAAAAACCGCAATTGATGGTGGAAGATGTTCGTACAGATCAATGGCAATTATTTGATATTCGCGGCATTCGCCAAGTATCGCGTTGGTCAAAGTTGATCCCGAAAGAAAATCAAGTATTCCTAGCGTTTAAAGAAGAAACACCCGCATTATTCCAGTCCCTATTGGCTCAACCCATTTGCACTGTTGCTCAAGTAAAAGCCATGTCAGGAAGTAAAGACCACTTGGTGTTATTGGATTTACCGGAATCAGAAGAGCAATTGGTATCTGTTTTAGCAAATATGAAGCCAAAGCGGGTGTATGCTCATTTCCATGCGAAAGATTCTCAGTATTTTGAACAGATTCCCACACGTGAACAATTTAAATGGCTGTTTTCGTTTATTAAAAAACGCGGGACTTTTGACTTTACTAAACATTGTGACGAACTGGCGAAACACAAAGGTTGGACGCGGGAGTCATTATTTTTCATGCTGCAGGTGTTTTTTGAACTCGGTTTTGTTACACTTAACAATGGCATTACCGAGATTGCGCAATCGCCAAGCAAACAGGATTTGTCAGAAGCGCCGATTTACAAACGTCGCGAGCAGCAGATTGCTCTGGAGCAGAAGCTTTTGTATGCGTCTTATAAAGATTTAAAAGAGTGGTTCGATGCGACAGTGTCTGCCAAGGAGGAACAAATATGGATTTAAAACAGTACATCACCATTGTTGAAGATTGGCCAAAACCTGGAATTCGTTTTAAGGACATCACGTCATTGATGGACAACGGAACTGCCTATAAGTATGCAACAGACAAAATCGTTGAATACGCAAAAACAGTAAATGCTGAAGTCATTGTAGGACCTGAAGCGCGTGGATTTATCATCGGCTGCCCAGTCGCTTATGCGCTTGAACTTGGCTTTGCACCCGTTCGTAAAGAAGGCAAGTTGCCGCGCGAAGTGATCACAGCCGAATACGGTCTTGAATACGGGACAGATGTGTTAACGATGCATAAAGACGCAATCAAACCGGGGCAACGTGTCTTGATCACGGATGATTTGCTTGCAACAGGTGGCACAATCGGTGCGACGATTAATTTAGTAGAACAGCTTGGCGGAATTGTCGTTGGCTGCGCATTTTTGATTGAATTGACTTATTTAGATGGACGCAAAAACTTAGGCGGCTATGATGTCACGACTTTAATGCAATATTAATACCGGATCTCTTCGCCTTTTTAAGGTGAAGGGATTTTTTTCTTGAATCAGGGTATGGACAAAGGTAAGGCCATAAATTGGAGGTGACCAAATGAAGCTGAGCAAACAACACAACCCCCGATTAAACGCTACGTGGATAGATCAATTACTAGACGACCGCACCCCTCTTGAAAAAATCACCTGCGAAACGGAACAATTCTTTCAAGCCATCCGAAAAGAGTTCGTCTTTAGCAAGTATGCGAGGCCTAAAAAAAGCATGACTGAAAAAATGTGGTCTTTAATAGCTGAAAAGTATTCGGTAGAAGATGAACGTTCTTCGGAGACCTGTGTTTCTGACAATGAGCTATACCCAGCATGGAAAACGCAACTAGACAGCGAGTACCGAAAACTTGAGTCGACGATTGTACAGTGCGTCAACGTTACTGATTATGGCGCGATAGGTGACGGAAAGACCGACTGTACAGATGCTTTTAAACGAGCACTTGGCAAAGGTCGAGTACAAGTAGAGGTTCCAAAAGGTGTTTATCTCGTAAAGGGACTGCGTTTGCCTTCATGGACACGTTTGACGGGTGCTGGAAAAGGAGCAACTGTTTTAAAGTTGCATCCTAAAGCCTCTCGCAAGACCCGGTTATTGACCAACCGCAATTACTTAATGGGTAACCGCAATATTTCTGTAGAAGGGCTGACGCTTGATTGGCATGTAGAACGTTTGGGAGATGTCGAAAAAACCAGTGCAGGCGGAAATTATTCCAGCTGTTTAACTTATGCCCACGTAACATTTGGGTGGGTCAAAGATGTGGAGGCATTAAATCCAGGTCTGCATTGTTTTGATATTACGTCACCGCTTTATAATTACGCAGGAGATGGATTGCGAGGCAAAAGTGGCAGTCGTTTTGTCTGGCTTGATGGCGTTAGCGGTTCTGGTTTTGGCGACGACGGATTGACAACGCATCATAGTGACTATATTTTTGTCACCAACTCACATTTTAGTGATCCGAGTGGACGCGCGCATCAGCAAGGGTTTTCAAACTCCAATGGCTTTGAAATAGATGATGGATCTCGTTACGTTTGGTTAGTTAATAATTCGAGTGCGCGTTGTTTTGGTGGAATTGAGATTAAAGCGCATGCCAATTCTTCAGCAGCCTCAAATGTCTTTATTTCGGGACATTTATCGGTTCACGATAACCGGTCGTTTAATTTCCGTCACATTGGTCATCATAAAAAAGAGGATCCCGAATCGCGTTCGGCGTTTGCTATTCGTGCACAACGGTTAGTGTCAATTGATCCAATCGAAACAACTTTATACGAAGGTTCTGCGCCGCGCAGTTTAGTTATTTCAGCTTACCGCAATGTGGCGATCAACCGGTTTTTGTTTGTCGGAGATCCAGATTATGATTACAAGCTTCAACCAGCTTCAGCCGTTCAATACCGTGCCGCGTGTGTGTCTTTGAGTAATGGTAAGATTCAAGGGTTTACGACAGCGGAGACGGATCTTTCAATAGCTGGCGGTGAACAACATGCCAGCAGTGTAAGCGTTCAAAACTTGGTCAGCACCGGTTCAGCTGAACAAGCAGTCGTTGTTGGAGCAGGTAGCGAGTTGGTTTACTTAGAAAATATTAGAAAGCGGAGTTCTCATCTGCTTTAACATACATCAACAAGGAGGCAATTACATGAGACTGACAGGAAAAAAAGTGCTGAGTTTTATTCATCATGACTTTGAAGATTTGGAACTATGGTATCCGATTTTAAGATTGCGAGAAGAAGGGGCACAAGTGGACATTGCAGGAGAAGAATCGGGCGTTGAATATATTGGTAAATATGGCGTTCCAGCGACATCTGATTTGACTTATGCACAAGCGCTTGGCAATGAATACGACGCCGTTCTCGTTCCTGGCGGTTGGGCACCAGACAAAATACGACGGTTTCCTGACGTTTTACAGTTGGTTCGCCGTATGGACGAACAGCAAAAACCGATTGGTCAAATTTGTCACGCTGGTTGGGTACTTATTTCCGCCGATATTTTAACCGGTCGAAAAGTGACCAGTACACCAGGAATAAAAGATGACATGATCAACGCGGGCGCCGAGTGGTTTGATGAATCAGTGGTGGTCGATGGGCACTTAGTATCGAGCCGCCGTCCGCCTGATTTACCAGATTATCTCAGGGAATTTATTAAAGTGCTAGAGAACAGCTAACAAAGCTTTACTTTTAACCCCATTGTTTTTTATAATAGAAAGATATACTTTTGGAAAAATTTAAAGCAAGGTGGGCAATTATGGCGAAAGATCTAGTGAGAACAGCTGAAGATGTATTCGAGATGGTTGCGTCTTATATGAATGCCGAACATGTGAAAACAATCAAGAGGGCCTATCAAGTTGCGTACGACGCCCATATGGGTCAGTTTCGCAAATCAGGCGAACCGTATATTGTGCATCCGGTGCAAGTGGCAGGGATTCTGGCAGAATTACAAATGGACCCGGCTACAGTAGCGGCAGGCTTTTTGCACGATGTAGTCGAAGACACGGAAGTCAGCCGTGAAGACATCGTTCGTGATTTCGATGAAGAAGTTGCCATGCTCGTTGACGGCGTGACGAAGTTAAGCAAAATCAAGTATTTATCAAAAGAAGAGCAACAAGCAGAAAATCACCGCAAAATGTTTGTCGCAATGGCACAAGACATTCGTGTTATTTTGATTAAACTGGCAGATCGTTTGCACAATCTTCGTACGTTGAAATACCAGACCGTCGAAAAGCAACGCATTAAAGCTAATGAGACGCTGGAAATCTTTGCCCCGATTGCGCACCGTCTCGGTATCAATACCATTAAATGGGAACTGGAAGATACAGCGTTGCGTTATTTGAATCCGCAACAGTATTACCGGATTGTCAATTTGATGAAAAAGAAACGTACCGAACGAGAAGATTATTTGAATAAGGTCATGAGTGAGATTCGCGTACAACTCGACGAAGTCGATATTAAAGCGGATCTTTTCGGTCGGCCCAAACACATTTACAGCATTTACCGGAAAATGGCAATTCAAAACAAGCAGTTTAATGAAATCTATGATTTGCTGGCAGTCCGCATAACAGTGGAAAGCATTAAAGATTGCTACGCGGTACTAGGAATTATTCATTCTACTTGGAAGCCGATGCCAGGGCGTTTTAAAGATTATATCGCCATGCCAAAGCAAAATTTATACCAGTCGCTTCACACGACGGTTATTGGTCCTCAAGGCGATCCGCTTGAAGTACAAATTCGCACGGAAGAAATGCACCGCATTGCGGAGTATGGTGTGGCAGCGCATTGGGCCTATAAAGAAGGCAAGATTATCGACAAGCCGAAAAGTTCTGTCGATTCACGATTGTCGTGGTTCCGTGAAATTCTGGATTTCCAGAACGAATCGGATAATGCTGAAGAATTTATGGAATCGTTAAAATACGATTTGTTTTCTGACATGGTTTATGTATTTTCACCAAAAGGCGATGTCATTGAAATGCCAGCAGGCTCTTGTCCAATCGATTTTGCTTATCGTGTGCATTCGGAAATTGGCAATAAAACCATTGGCGCAAAAATAAACGGCAAGATGGCGCCCCTCGATACGGAGTTACACACCGGTAATATTGTGGAAATTTTAACTTCGAAGCAATCTTTTGGTCCAAGTCGCGATTGGTTGAAAATCGCGAAATCCACGCAAACCAAAAATAAAATCAAGCAATTTTTCAAAAAGCAATTGCGTGAAGACAATGTCCAAAAAGGTCGAGATTTGATTGAAAAAGAAATAAAAGCGCAAGAATTTGTTCTGAAAGAAGTACTGAGTAATGAAAACATCAAACGTGTTTGTGAAAAATTCAATTTTGCAGGCGAAGACGATATGTATGCAGCTGTTGGCTTTAACGGGATTACAGCTCAACAAGTTGTAAACCGATTAGCTGAAAAAATGCGTAAAAAACGCGAGCAAGAAGAGGCAATTGAAAAAATTACTGTTGAAATGAAATCCAACGTGCCTAAAAAACAAACCGATTCCGGTGTCATTGTTAGAGGAATCGATAATATGATGATTCGCTTGTCTAAGTGTTGCAACCCGGTACCGGGTGACGATATTATCGGGTTTATTACAAAAGGGCGTGGCGTTTCGGTTCACCGCACGGATTGTCCAAATGTCCACTCTGGAGAAAACGACCGACTTATTCCCGTCGAGTGGGAAAATGAAGGATCGCCTGATAACAAATCCTACCAAATTGATATTGAAGTTCAAGCGTACGACCGCAACGGATTGATTAATGAAGTGATGCACATGGTCAGTGAAACGAAAACGACGATTACAGCGGTCAGCGGTCGAGCAGACAAAGACAAAATCGCGACGATCAATTTGTCGATCATGATTCCTCACATCAAGCATCTAAACCGTGTTGTTGAACGCATCAAATCGATTCCAGATGTTTATTCCGTTTTACGGGTGACAAATTAATGAGAGTAGTTCTGCAACGATCTAAAAGTGCATCGGTGACAGTCGACGGCGCGGTAACTGGCGCGATCCAATCGGGTTATGTGTTACTCGTTGGCATCACCCACGAAGATACCGAAAAAGACGCGGATTATTTGGCGGGCAAGATTGCACAACTTCGTCTGTTTGAAGATGAAGAAGGCAAGATGAACCGATCAATTCTCGATCACGGCGGTGAAATCCTGTCGATTTCTCAGTTTACGCTGTATGGTGATGTGAAAAAAGGGCGTCGCCCAAGTTTTATCGCGGCGGCACGACCAGAAACGGCTGAACATCTTTGGTTAGCTTTTAACAAAGCGTTACAAAGGTACGGCCTGGTTGTCGAAACAGGTGTTTTTGGCGCCATGATGGACGTTCAGCTAGTGAATGATGGCCCCGTAACGATTTTAGTTGAATCTAAATAGGCAGTTGAGATAAGTGCAGGCGGAATATGCCTGCGCTTCTTTTTTTGCTGTGGCGGTGTTTGCGCGATAAGAGCGGTCCAGCGGAAAAACGCGCGATCGAGCAGGATACGCGCAGTCTAGTGGGAGGTCGCCAAACATACACAGAAAAAAGCACGGTGGACATGTCCACCGTGCTTTTATTACTCAACAAGCTGTGCATCGAAATAGTTGATTAGGCCAGTATAGAGGCCGAGCGCCGCCTGTTCGCGGAATTGACTGCTAGTCAACACGCGTTCTTCGTTAAAATTGCTCAAAAAGCCAAGTTCGACTAGAACGGCAGGCTGTTTGTTTTCGCGCAATACCAAGTAATTGCCATGCTGAACGCCACGGTCTTGCAAGGTCAATTTTTTGCCAAGTTCTTCATTTAAATAGGCGGCTAGTTCTTTTTGGAAATCGTGTTGGTAGTACGATGTGAATCCGGAGACGCTGCTGTCGTCGGTCGCATCATAGTGGATGCTGACAAAAGCGTCTGCTCCAGCTTGGTGACTTCCAGCGACGCGCGTGCGAAGGTCGACGTAAGTATCTGATTGCCGCGTCATAACAACTTCTGCACCTGCTGCATTTAAATGACGCGATAAAATCTCTGCTGTTTTTAAGGTTAATTCTTTTTCTTGTGTTTTGCGCACGCCCACTGTGCCACCGTCATTGCCACCGTGACCCGGATCTAGAACGATAGTCAGACCGTCCAATGTTCCTTTTCTGCGATCAGGAGAATCAACTTGTTCTTTTTGGGAAAATGTTTCTTCTGTAGATACGACCCACTCTGCTACAAAAGCAGTCTGACCGTCCGCGAGAAGAACTTGATACCATTCTTCTTGCTTATCAACGACGGCTAGCTGATTTCCAGCATCTGCCCGGCTGACTACTTCAGAATCAGTCGAAGCTTGGCTCCGCAAATTGGTGCCATCCGTTAAAATCGTGACAGCTTCTTTGGCGTCACTTGTAACAGTCTCTGCTGTCTGATCTGATAATTGACCGTGAAAAGCATAAACCCAGCCTTTTTTTCCTTTTGCCAATTCGATTTCTACCCAATGGCCTTCCATGGAAATTACAGGAAAGACTTCGCCTTTCGTGCCAGTCTGTTGAATTTTTGAACTGAGGTCAGGCTTTGAGCGAATATTTAATGTGTTGACTGCGATTTCAAAAGAAGAAACTTTGGAGATAGGTTCTTTCTTTTGTTCAGATTCAGCTGAATCTGCCGGTTTTTCTGACGTTGTGTCTTTGTCGCTAGAGACAATATACTGTTTGGAAACAAATCCGCGTGTATTACGGAAATCAATCTCAAGCCAGTCATCCGCCACGCCAATGATTTCAGCGGTATCGCCGGCATCCATTTTGGTGAGCACAGCTGCCGATAAATCAGCTTGCGCACGTACGTTGAGACCATTGACAGAAGAGACGGCTGTTTGCCCAGTGGCTGTTTGGTCTTCGTCAGACGCTGCAGTTAGCCACGAAGCAATCCATCCTTCTTGCCGGTCGACCTGTACTTGTAACCAGTCACCTTGTTTGGAAATAACGGAAGCTGTCTGTCCTTGTTCTAAATCACCCGTGACGCTGTAGGACAAACCAGGACCTGAACGAACGTTGACCATGGTTCCGGTAATTTCAACTGTGCCTGCATCGGCCGAAACATGATTTTTATCTAGCAACGGAAAGCTACTGGATATGAATAAAAAGAATAGAATAATTGCAATTAAGCCCTTGTGTTTCATGCGTTACCCCCTAAGAGAACTTCTCTTCAATAGTATCAAATATTACAGCGCTTGTGTCAAAAAGGTTGACAAGCTACGGGCAAATTATTAAGATTGATTTATTATCCTTATATATTTGCTGACGACAAAGAAAGTAATTGCATGATTTGGCTGAAAAGAGAGGGGAAGTCTCGGGCTGTAAACTTTCCTGCAGACAAGTGCGACGAAAAACACTTTTGAGGCTTTTTTCTGAACTGCGCTTGCCGCTTATTAGGAAAAAACGGAACCGGCCGTTACCCGGAATGAGAGGATGCATTTTTTGCATCAACTAGGGTGGAACCGCGGAAGCTAATACGAGCTCTCGTCCCTTGCGTAAAGCAAGGGGCGAGAGCTTTTTTGTATGGAAAAATAAAGGAGTGAACTAACAGATGAATATTCAAGCGCCACGCGGCACATATGATGTGCTGCCCGATCAATCTGCTAAATGGCAAGAAGTTGAACAAAAAATAAATAACCTCTGCAGACTTTACCAATACAAAGAAATACGCACGCCAATTTTTGAACACACGGAATTATTCCAGCGCGGTGTCGGTGACACGACAGATATCGTTCAAAAAGAAATGTACACATTCCAAGATCGTGGCGAACGTTCGTTAACATTGCGCCCAGAAGGCACAGCTTCAGTCGTTCGTTCTTATGTTGAGAATAAATTATTTGGTATGCCGGACCAGCCGGTAAAACTATTTTATACCGGTCCAATGTTTCGCTACGAACGTCCACAAGCAGGGCGCATGCGCCAGTTTGTCCAATTTGGAGTAGAAGCAATTGGTTCCAAAGATCCAGCAATCGATGCTGAAGTAATTTCACTGGCAATGGAAGTATACCGTGCTGTCGGGCTTAAGCAATTACGCTTAGTCATCAACTCACTTGGTGATACGGAAAGTCGCGTAGCACACAAAAAAGCCTTGGTTATCCATTTCGAACCGAGTATCAATGAATTTTGTAGCGATTGCCAGACGCGTCTCGAGAAAAATCCGTTACGTATTCTAGACTGCAAAGTAGACCGTCAACATCCGTTAATGGCAACAGCGCCGTCACTGGCCGATTATTTAAATGAAGAATCACAAGCTTATTTTGATGAAGTGCAAGCTTACCTTTCAAGCATGGATATTGAATTTGTCGTGGATCCGAATTTAGTGCGCGGACTTGATTATTATAACCATACCGCTTTTGAAATTATGAGCGATGCGGAAGGCTTTGGTGCCATTACCACTTTAGCTGGTGGAGGACGTTACAACGGACTTGTTGAAGACCTTGGCGGACCCGAGTCACCTGGAATTGGTTTTGCGATGAGTATTGAGCGACTGTTACTAGCGCTTGAAATGGAAAAAGTCGAAATTGGTCAATCCAATAATTTAGAAGTTTACGTAGTAGCGATGGACGAAACGACGAAGAAAAAAGCCTTTGCTGTTGTTCGTGATTTACGCTTGAACGGCATTTCGGCTGACATGGATTTCGCCGGGCGCAAAGTAAAAGCGCAAATGAAATCAGCTGACCGTAAAGGAGCTGCATTTGTTGTCGTTATTGGTGAAACGGAACTTGAGAGCGGCAAAGTGGCATTAAAAGAAATGGCGACGGGTGAGCAACAGGAAATGGCATTCGAAGAAATCGCAGCAAGCTTATTGAAAAAGAAATCACTGGAGGAATAAATATGTCAAGAACGCATTATTGTGGAGAAGTGAACGAAACGGCTATTGGACAACGTGTCACATTAAAAGGATGGGTACAAAAACGTCGCGACCTTGGTGGATTAATCTTTGTGGACGTCCGTGACCGTTCTGGAATTGTGCAAGTTGTGTTTAATCCGGAAATTTCAAAAGAAGCCGCTGCCATTGGCGAATCGTTACGTAATGAATTTGTCGTTCATATTGACGGACTGGTTGTCAAAAGAGCAGAAGGCCAAGTTAATACTGCGATGAAAACTGGCGAAATTGAAGTGCAAGTAGATCATGCAGCTGTAATAAACGCTGCGAAAAATCCCCCATTTGCCATCGAAGACAATACAGATGTTAATGAAGATTTACGCTTGAAATATCGTTACTTGGATTTGCGTCGTCCTGCGATGTACGAAACATTCAAAATGCGTTCAGACGTGACAAAATCGATTCGTCGCTTTTTGGACGAAGAAGGTTTTATCGAAGTGGAAACACCGATTTTGACAAAATCTACACCTGAAGGCGCACGTGATTATTTAGTACCAAGCCGAGTTCATGATGGCGAATTTTACGCTTTGCCTCAATCTCCG
This sequence comes from Planococcus kocurii, assembly GCF_001465835.2. NCBI lineage: Bacteria > Bacillati > Bacillota > Bacilli > Caryophanales > Caryophanaceae > Planococcus > Planococcus kocurii. Next base: position 308,291 of record NZ_CP013661.2, on the reverse strand, counting down.
CAATTATTCAAACAAATGCTGATGGTATCTGGCTTTGATAAATATTACCAAATTGCACGTTGCTTCCGTGATGAAGATCTTCGCGCGGATCGTCAACCTGAATTTACACAAATCGATATGGAAATGAGTTTCCAGTCAATGGAAGATATCATCAGTATGAATGAACGCTTAATGGTTCAGATGATGAAAGATGTGAAAAAAATCGACATCGAACCAACTTTCCAGCGCATGAGCTACACAGAAGCAATGGACCGTTTTGGTTCAGACAAACCAGATGTACGCTTTGGTTTAGAGTTGACGGATGTTTCGGATCTAGTAAAAGATTCAGCGTTCAAAGTCTTTACTGGCGCTATCGAAAACGGCGGTCAAGTAAAACTGATTAATGTTAAAGGGCAAGCGGCAAATTATTCTCGTAAAGATATTGACGCGCTAGGTGCTTTTGCCGCAGTTTACGGAGCAAAAGGACTTGCCTGGTTGAAAGTGGAAGAAGAAGGCGTGAAAGGACCAATTGCTAAATTCTTTGAAGGTCAAGCCGCAACTGCTTTAACAGAACGAGCGCAAGCAGAAGCAGGCGACTTATTATTATTTGTTGCAGATAAAAAATCGGTAGTTGCAGATGCGTTAGGCGCACTTCGCTTGAAATTTGGCAAAGAATTAGCGTTAATCGACAACTCAGTTTATAAATTCTTATGGATTACCGATTGGCCATTACTTGAGTACGACGAAAAAGATGGACGCTACTATGCAGCTCACCATCCCTTCACCATGCCGTTCGAAGAAGACTTAGACAAACTGGCAACTGAGCCACAAAACGTTCGCGCACAAGCTTATGACCTTGTTTTAAACGGCTATGAGCTTGGTGGAGGATCGTCGCGTATTTATCGTCGCGACATTCAAGAGAAAATGTTTGAAGTGCTTGGCTTTAGCAAAGAAGAAGCGAACGCGCAATTTGGGTTCTTGATGGAAGCATTCGAATATGGAACACCTCCACACGGTGGAATTGCATTTGGTTTGGATCGTCTTGTTATGCTACTTGCAGGTCGCACGAACTTGCGTGACACAATTGCGTTCCCCAAAACTGCCAGCGCTAGCGACTTGCTGACAGATGCGCCGAGTCAAGTATCAGGTGCGCAACTTGAGGAATTGAGCCTATCTTTGAACATTCAGAATAATAAAAAAGTAACAGAGTAAAAAGCTTGTTTAAATAAAAAAGGTGTGCTAACATAAGTCTATAGAGAATCCTGATGTGTTCGTTTTAAGCAATTCGATTTTGACCCAACATTATGTCGTCGGGAGATCGAATTTCACCATGGCTAACATGCCTTAACGGGAAGTTATAAGTGGTGAAGAGGTCACCCACCTGCTTTCAGCGGGTTCAAACGATGCGCACCAACAAAGACGGCACGATTGGGATTCTTAATTAAAAAATCATTTTTATCCCTTTGACAATTTATTGTCGGAGGGATTTTTAATGTGTATAATCCCTATTATGCGTATCAACTTTGAAGGGCAGTGACGGAATGCTACACCAATTTTCCAGAAATGAATTAGCTGTAGGAAAAGAAGGAATCAATTTATTAAAAAATGCGACTGTCGCGATACTTGGCGTCGGAGGTGTCGGATCGTTTGCAGCAGAAGCTTGTGCGCGGAGCGGCGTGGGTACGATTATACTCGTTGATAAAGACAATGTAGACATCACCAATATCAATCGTCAACTTGTTGCGAATTTATCAACGGTTGGACAATCGAAAGCAGAGGTTATGAAAACTCGGATTGCTGACATTAATACAGAATGCAAAGTAATTTCATTGCATATGTTTTATACGGAAGAAACGTGCGAAGAATTTTTTAGTTACACTCCTGATTACGTGATCGATGCGTCCGATACAATGATTTACAAAGTCCATTTGATGGAAGAATGTTATCGTCGTGACATAAAAATCATTGCCAGTATGGGAGCGGCCAATAAAACTGATCCCACACGTTTCAAAATTGCGGATTTTTCAAAAACCCATACGGATCCATTAGCGAAAATCATTCGCAAAAAATTACGCAAAAACGGAATTTACAAAGGCATTCCGGTAATTTTTTCAGATGAAAGTCCAATCATTGTTCGTGAAGACGTAGTAGAAACCGTTGGGAAGCCGGATGCAACCATTCGAAAAGCTCAAATGCCGCCTTCATCAAATGCCTTTACGCCATCAACTGTGGGCTTGATTGCTGCGAGTTGGGTAGTTAACGATATTACCAAATCCATTCCGATTACACGGGTACGTATGAATTAATCAAAAAACCGGCTCTTTTTATGAGCCGGTTTTTTCTGTTGTTATAACGGATAATTTTGTAGAAATAGGGGCTGTCTTAAAAGTCACTTTTATGACTTTTAAGACAGCCCCTTTGCTCGATATTCATATCATTTTTTGTTTTTTCGAAAGCTTTTCAGTTTTTCGTAAATGCCTGCAAATTTCTTTTCCTCACCAGCAATGATGGGCTTATAAAACTCGGCTGACCTTATTTCTTTTGGCAAATAATCTTGATCTGCCCAACCACCGAACGAGCCGACGGGCGTGTCGTGTGGATAGCGGTATCCGCCGTGCCCCAGTTCGGCGCTTCCTGCGTAATGTGTATCGCGCAAATGCAATGGAATGTCGCCAACATCGCCTTTATTAATAGCTGCAGTTGCAGCATCAATGGCTTTATAGGCAGAATTGGATTTTTCGGACAAGCACATTTCAGCGACTGCTTGAGCGAGCGGGATGCGGGCTTCCGGTAAACCGAGACGATCAGCTGCTTGGCAAGCGGAGAGAACGTGTCCGCCAACAGCAGGATTGGCAAGTCCAATGTCCTCATAAGCCATAACGAGTAAACGGCGTGTAACAGCAGTTAAGTCACCATTTTCTAATAAATGCGCCAAATAATACATTGCTGCATTGACATCACTTCCGCGCACTGATTTTTGTAATGCAGACAATAAATTAAAAAAATGCGATCCTTTTTTATCACCGAACACGCCGACACGCTTGATCATTTGTTCGACCATCTGATCTTCCACAATGTATTTACCATCGATTTCATCAGAAGCAATGACAATCGATTCAAGCATCGTTAATGCTTTACGGGCGTCACCATTGGTACCTTCTGCAATGCGTTCGACTTGTTTTTTGGAAATCGCAATGTGTTCGCTGCCGAGTCCACGTTTGGGTTCGGCCAATGCGCTATTTAGCAACTGCACAATATCTTCTTGAGACAGCCGCTTTAATTGCTTAATTTCACCGCAACGCGAACGGATTGCCGGATTAACGTCATGAAATGGATTTTCCGTAGTCGCACCAATCAAAACAATCGAACCGCTTTCGACATGCGGCAGCAAAGCATCTTGCTGCAACTTGTTAAAACGGTGAATTTCATCCAGAAACAACAATACTTTACCGGTCATCCGTGATTCGGTCACGACTTCTTCAACGTCTTTCTTGCCAGAAGTTGTGGCGTTCAGCGCGATAAAAGGTAAATTCGATGTCCCTGCGATAGCGTGAGCGATGGAAGTTTTGCCGATGCCAGGCTCGCCGTACAGCAGCATAGAAGGTACATGTCCATTACTAATCATTTTATATAAAGCCGTATGTGGTCCGATGACGTCTTTTTGTCCGACGACTTCATCAATCGTTCGAGGACGCATACGAAAAGCTAAAGGTTCGTTGTGCATAGAAAAAACTCCTTTCGGATATTCGTTCTATCAGTATAGCGTTTGAGGTTTCAAAAGTCATTGCAAGTCCATTCAAGTCAAATTATGATATACTGTTTTGAAGAATAAACGTAGTTAAAACGGCGATTTTATGATGTATTATTAGCATTATTCTGTTAATAAAACTAGTCGCACGTAGGGAAGTATTCGAGAAGAGTAAATTCGATTTTTTATCGAGAATAATTTGTTTTAAACAAGTATGGAGTAAACTAGCGGAGACTCCCGCGGGAAAGCGCAGCTAGTTTACGGAATACCAACCTTATGAAAATTATCAAACTTAGAGGTGTACTCATGAAAATTTCAACCAAAGGCCGTTACGGTCTGACAATTATGATTGAACTTGGCAAACAATACGGAGAAGGTCCGATTCCATTGCGTAAAATTGCGGCAGAAAATGACCTTTCTGAAGCTTACTTAGAGCAACTAGTGGGACCACTACGCAACTCAGGGCTTGTTAAAAGTGTCCGCGGGGCATATGGCGGTTATATGTTGACGCGCCACCCAAAAGAAATTTCAGCAGGAGATGTGATTCGTGTTTTAGAAGGTCCCATCCAACCTGTTGAAGGCATTGAAGACGAAAAGCAACCGCAGCGTGAGCTATGGGTACGCATTCGTGATGCAGTAAAAAATGTTCTCGATACCACAACGATTGAAGATTTGGCAAACGCCGAAAACGGTGAAACTGAAAATTACATGTACTATATATAAAGGGGTCAACAACTATGAATCGAATTTATTTAGATCATGCGGCGACTTCGCCCATGCATCCCGAAGTGGTGGCGACTTTTTCTGAAGCACTCGGAACGGTTTACGGCAATCCTTCAAGTATCCATGGTACCGGTAGAGCGGCACGTAAAAAACTGGACGATGCACGCAAATTGCTAGCTGACAGCATACAGGCTCATGACCATGAAATTATTTTTACTAGCGGGGGTACTGAAGCGGACAATACGGCAATTTTTGGCACGGCTGCAAAAAAAGAAGGAAAGCATATCATCACTACAATGATTGAACACCATGCCATTTTGCATGCTTGTGAGGAATTAGAGCGACAAGGCTACGACGTAACTTATTTGCCAGTGGGTGAAAATGGACGCGTGCGAGCAGAAGACGTGAAAAATGCGCTGCGTGAGGATACAATTCTAGTATCGGTCATGATGGGCAATAATGAGGTTGGAACCATTCAACCGATTGCCGAAATCGGTGAATTGTTAAAAGATACAGATGTGACATTCCACACCGACGCGGTTCAAGCATTTGGTATATTGCCAATCGATGTTAACGTATTAAACGTTGATTTATTATCGGTCTCTGCGCATAAACTAAACGGACCTAAAGGTGTTGGCTTTTTATACCAACGCAAAGGAACGGCGGTAACTCCATTGTTGTACGGAGGAGAACAAGAACGTAAGCGCCGGGCAGGAACGGAAAACGTACCGGCGATTTCCGCATTTGCTAAAGCAGCAGAAATTGCGTTAGCAACGATGGAAGAAAAAACAACAGCTTACGAGCAATACAAAACGATGTTTAAAGACGTTTTGGATAAACAAAACGTCAACTATAAAGAAAATGGCAGTCATTCTATGCCGCATATTTTAAATCTCAGTATTTCAGGTATAGAAATTGAGTCGTTTTTAATCAACTTGGATTTAGCGGGGATATCAGCTTCAAGCGGATCAGCGTGCACAGCAGGTTCAATTGATCCATCTCATGTGCTTGTTGCCATGTACGGCGATAAGGCTGTTGAAAGCCGTAATTCTATTCGATTTAGCTTCGGCTTAGGATTGACGTCTGAAACAATTAAGCAAGCTGCCGAAAAGACAGCTCAAATCAGCCAGCGTTTGGCATTAAAATGAAAAGGTGAATAAAATGACAAAATCATTACATGATACACGTGTTGTCGTCGGCATGTCCGGAGGGGTTGACTCTTCGGTTGCTGCGTATTTATTGAAAGAACAAGGTTACGATGTTATCGGCATCTTTATGAAAAACTGGGATGACACCGATGAAAATGGCGTCTGCACTGCGACAGAAGATTACGAAGACGTCATTCGCGTCTGTAACCAAATTGGTATTCCGTATTATGCGGTAAATTTCGAAAAGCAATACTGGGACAAAGTTTTCACGTATTTTTTGGAAGAATACAAAGCAGGACGTACGCCAAACCCAGATGTTATGTGCAATAAAGAAATTAAATTCAAAGCCTTTTTAGAGCATGCTTTAAGTCTGGGGGCCGATTATTTGGCAACTGGTCATTACGCACAAGTTGAACACGCAGAAAACGGCGAAACAAAAATGTTGCGTGGCAAAGACAACAACAAAGATCAAACTTACTTTTTAAATCAACTAGACCAACATCAATTGTCGAAAGTGATGTTCCCAATCGGCCATATGGAGAAAAAGAAAGTCCGTGAAATCGCGCTAGAAGCGGGACTTGCAACAGCGACGAAAAAGGATTCCACGGGTATTTGTTTTATTGGAGAACGGAATTTCAAAGAATTTTTGGGTCAATACTTGCCAGCACAACCGGGTCAAATGGAAACGTTAGAAGGCGTTAAAATGGGTTCACATGACGGGTTGATGTACTATACAATCGGACAGCGACAAGGTCTCGGAATTGGTGGCGCGGGAGACCCGTGGTTTGTCATCGGCAAAAATTTGAAAAAGAACATTTTGTACGTGGGACAAAACATTCATCACGATGCGCTTTTCTCAGATAGCTTAACTGCGGTAAACTTAAGCTTCACATCAAATACAGCACTAAGCGGGATACTAGAATGCACAGCAAAATTCCGTTACCGTCAGCAAGATGTTGGTGTAACTGTTGAATTCAAAGGCGAAAGAGCCATCGTGACATTTGCAGAGCCGGTCCGCGCGATTACGCCTGGTCAAGCTGTCGTGTTTTATGATGGTGAAGAATGCCTAGGCGGTGGAACGATCGATCGTGTCTTTAAAAATGGCGCACGTTTGGAATATGTCGGTTAATGGGAGAGACAACAATGAATTACAACGAAATCGGGATACAAGCATTACAAGAAGGCAATACTGAAAAAGCCGTTGAAGCTTTCACACAAGCAATCGATGAACAACCGGACAACCCGCTAGGCTATATCAATTTTGGGCATGTCTTAACGTCGATGGACGAAATTGACCGTGCGGAAAGATTTTTCCAAAAAGCCATTACGCTTGATGAAACATCAGCGACGGCTTTTTATGGTTTGGCTAATTTGTATTTTAATTCAGAGCGTTATTCAGAAGCATTAAAGCTATATGAAAAAGCATTGCAATACGAACTTGAAGGCGCAGATGCGCATTTTATGATCGGTAAATGCTTTGAAAAACTAGAGCAGCCGAAACTAGCGTTGCCGTATTTTCAACGCGCGGTAGAACTGGATGAACAGGATGTTCAAGCCCGCTTGAGCTATGGCATCTGTTTGGCATCTATGGAATTATTTGAACTAGCAGAACCTCAATTTCTACAAGTAATCGACAGCGAACCAGATCATTCGGATGCTCATTATAATGTGGGTGTTCTTTACGCAGTCTCGACAAATCGTACAGAAGACGCTATGTATCATTTGAAACTGGCGTATACGCTAGATGAGCGCAATGAAATGGCACGATATGCTTACGATATGATTGCAACGACATTACAATAGCTACGTGAAGAGGAGACGACAGAAATGACCGGACAAATCGATTTATTTCAAGAAGAAAAACAGTTTGTATTAGGGCGTCCTGTCGTCTCGATTTTTCACAATCCTCAAAACTTATTCTCCATAGCCAAAGTGAAAATTCAAGAAACCAACACCCCGTACACTGAAAAAGAAATTATTGTATCTGGCTATTTTCCGATGTTAACGCTCGAAGAACAGTATCGTTTTACAGGCGTCGTGAAAAATCATCCGCGTTATGGTGTTCAATTCCAAGTAGAAACGTTTACGAAAGAAGTACCAGAAACCGAACAAGGAATTATTCATTACTTGTCCAGTGATATGTTTAACGGCATTGGCCGGAAAACAGCAGAAACAATCGTCAAAAAACTCGGCAAAGATGCGATCAAGAAAATTCTTGAAGACCCTGATGCATTAGATAAAGTGCCGCGGTTGTCAGATGATAAAAAAGACACCATTCGCGCCACTTTACAGATGAATCTCGGTCTGGAGCGTGTGATGATTCAGCTCAACGACTGGGGCTTTGGCCCTCAAGTGGGCATGCGAATTTATCAAGCTTACCGCGAAGAAACCATTGAAATTTTGACGAAAAATCCTTTTCAGCTGATTGAAGAAATCGAAGGAATCGGTTTTCAACGTGCCGACGAACTCGGAACCAAGCTTGGCATCACTGGCAGTCATCCGGACCGAATCAAAGCGGCAATTTTGCACATTCTAAACCAAGCTTCTCTGTCTGAAGGCCATGTCTATGTAGACGCTAAAACCTTGATTCCGCTAGTTAAGGAAATGCTCGAATCACGTCAGCAAGGAGAAATTGCGATTGAAGCGATTTCGAAAGCTGCTATCGAATTAAATGAAGAAAGTAAAGTCGCAGGCGAAGAAACGCGGCTTTATTTGCCATCGCTGTATTATTCAGAAGTTGGAATTGCGACGAAACTGGAAACTTTACTGGCCGAACAAGAAAATCGCACAAAGTTTCCAAGTTCAGAAGTTCGTAAAGCGCTTGGTGAAGCAGAGGAACGTCTTGGTGTGAATTATGCAGAAACGCAAGTTGACGCGATTGAAAACAGTATTAATTCATCGGTCATGATTTTAACGGGTGGACCGGGTACCGGTAAGACCACGGTTGTCCGCGGATTGGTGGAAATCTATGCAGAACTGCACGGGTTGTCACTCGATCCGAAAGAATACGCCAAGAAAAAAGAGCCGTTTCCCATTATCCTAGCAGCACCAACGGGACGTGCGGCCAAGCGCTTGAGTGAATCCACTGACCTACCGGCAATGACAATCCACCGTTTATTAGGCTTTAATGGGCAAGAAAAAGACGAAGAAACCGAAAAAGAAATCGAAGGCAAATTAATTATTATCGATGAAATGTCGATGGTTGATACGTGGCTTGCTCATCAATTGCTAAAAGCAGTACCAGAAGACGCACAGCTAATTTTCGTTGGAGACCAAGATCAATTGCCGCCGGTTGGTCCCGGACAAGTGCTAAGAGATTTACTCGAATCAAAACGGATTCCGACTGTTGAGCTAACCGATATTTACCGACAAGCGTCAGGTTCCTCCATCATTGAACTCGCCCATCAAATGAAAAATGGACAATTGCCTGAAGACATCACTGTAAAGACGGCCGATCGTTCATTTATCAAAGCGGGAGCCGACCAAATTCCTGCTGTTGTTGAAAAGGTTGTGAGGAGTGCCTTGTCGAAAGGTCATTCGATTAAAGACATTCAAGTGCTTGCTCCGATGTATAAAGGACCAGCCGGAATCGATGCTTTGAACCGTCTGATTCAAGAAATGGTCAACCCGAATCCGGATGGCAAACGAAAAGAATTAGCATTTGGTGACATTACGTACCGCATCGGTGATAAAGTGTTGCAGCTCGTCAATCAACCAGAAAGCAATGTCTTTAATGGTGACATGGGTGAAATTGTCGCTATTATGAAAGCCAAAGAAACCGTTGAAAAACAAGACATGTTAGTGGCGTCTTTTGACGGCATTGAAGTAACTTATGAACGCAGCGATTTAAACCAACTCACGCTAGCATACTGTTGTTCGATCCATAAGTCACAAGGATCTGAATTTCCAACTGTCATCATGCCAGTAGTTCGGGGCTACATGAAAATGTTGCGCCGCAATTTGCTTTACACGGGTATTACTCGGAGTAGGGATTTTCTTATTCTCTGTGGAGATCCAAGCGTCTTCCGTTACGGAGTTGAACGCACGGACGACGCACAGCGCATGACCACATTAAAAAGCCGTCTAGCGGTCACAACCGAACAACCAAAAACCGAACAACAAACAAAGCAACAAGTCGAGACAGAACAATGCGGTCCCGTCAGTTTAACTGCCGAAAATGTCCACGCCATCCATCCAATGATTGGCATGGAAGGCATTACTCCACAAAAGTTTATGGAAGCTTGAGTAGATCTTTAAAATTTACACAACATGCAAAGGAAACCGTAATTTAGAATGCGGTTTCCTGTTTGTGTTGAAACTAAATTTCATATAAATACTTGTTATGTAAGTTACGAAGTAAACCAACGGAGACTCCCGCGGGATAGCGAAGTGCCGAAATCTACTCGGGCGTTAAGGCCGAGTTAGTTCGGCGCAAGCCCGCAGGAAAGCGGAGTTGGTTTACGCAGTAACACTGCCCAATTAAAGTATCACTATTGACATCACGCAAAGCTTTTTCTATAATTCAAATTAGATTGATAGACAAACACATTGATGGAGACAGTATAAAATCGGATTCGAAAAGAAACGGGACCCTAGGCTGAAAGGCTCCGACGACAGTCGATTTTAGAAAGCTACTCCGGAGTGCAGCTAATTCCTGCCGTTGAACCGCGTTAAGGTGTTCGAGAGACACAGAGCATGCTGCTTTGTGTAACTAGGGTGGTACCGCGAAATAAAGCCTTCGTCCCTTTTTTGGGATGAAGGCTTTTTATTATGTTAAGGAGGAAAAATAGATGAAAAATTTAAAAGCAGAAGACATTAGACAAATGTATATTGATTTCTTTAAAGAAAAGGGCCACGATCAGGAGCCAAGTGCACCGCTTGTTCCTTTTGAAGATCCTTCCTTGTTGTGGATTAACAGTGGCGTCGCTACCTTAAAGAAATACTTTGATGGCCGTGTCATTCCAAACAACCCTAGAATCGTAAATGCACAAAAATCAATTCGTACGAACGATATTGAAAACGTTGGTAAAACAGCGCGTCACCATACATTCTTTGAAATGCTTGGGAACTTTTCAATCGGCGAATACTTTAAAACTGAAGCGATTCACTGGGCTTGGGAATTTTTAACGGACGACAAATGGATCGGTTTTGACGCTGAAAAACTTTCTATAACAGTTCATCCAGAAGACGAAGAAGCATATGCAATTTGGTTAAATGAAGTGGGTGTACCTGCGGAGCGCATTATTCGTTTGGAAGGGAATTTCTGGGATATCGGTGAAGGCCCAAGTGGTCCGAACTCTGAAATTTTCTACGATCGCGGCGAAAGCTACGGCAACGATTTGACTGACCCTGAATTATATCCTGGTGGCGAAAATGATCGTTATTTGGAAATTTGGAACTTGGTGTTCTCACAATTCAACCACAACGCGGATCACACCTACACATTACTGCCTAAACAAAACATTGATACAGGAATGGGCTTAGAGCGCATGGCTTGTGTGGCTCAAGATGTAGCAACCAACTACGATACGGATTTATTCGTACCGATTATCCGAAAAACGGAAGAAATTTCGGGGAAAACATATGGCGAAGACGCGGATATGGATATGGCGTTTAAAGTGATTGCTGACCACATCCGTACGGTTGCATTTGCGATTGGTGACGGAGCCCTTCCATCTAACGAAGGCCGTGGATATGTATTACGTCGCTTATTACGTCGTGCCGTACGTTATGCGAAAAAATTAGGCGTTGAACAGCCATTCTTGTTTGAGCTAGTACCAGTGGTTGGAGACATTATGAAGAGCTTTTACCCAGAAGTTAACAACAAACAAGACTTTATCATTCGTGTGATGAAACTAGAAGAACAGCGTTTCCACGAAACACTTCATGACGGCTTAGCAATTTTGTCTTCGGTTGTGGAAAAACAAAAAGCGAACGGACAAACAGAAATTCCTGGTGAAGATGCATTCCGTCTTTATGACACATACGGGTTCCCGGTTGAATTGACTGAGGAATATGCGGAAGAAGAAGGCATGACCATCGACCATAATGGCTTTGAAGCAGCGATGCAAGCGCAGCGTGATCGTGCAAGAAACGCGCGTCAAAACGTTAATTCGATGCAAACTCAATCTGAAGTTTTGGGTAATATTAAAACAGCCAGTGAATTTATTGGCTATAGCCAGACTGTTTCAGATGCTAAAGTAGTAGTTATTATTAAGGATGGTGAACTTGCTGACCGTGCACATGAAGGCGAAGAAGTTCAAGTTATTCTAGATCAAACACCATTTTATGCAGAAAGTGGCGGACAAATAGCAGATCGCGGAACCTTGAGCAATGATTTGGTTCAAGCGACTGTATTAAACGTTAAAAAAGCACCAAATGGCCAAAATTTACATTCTGTTCGTATTAACACGGGAGAATTAACACTGGCGTCTGTAACAGCACAAGTAGACGCAGCAGATCGTCGTCATACGGTGAAAAACCATACAGCGACACACCTTTTGCACCAAGCGCTAAAAGATACGTTAGGAACGCATGTTAACCAAGCGGGATCTTATGTAGGTCCAGATCGTTTACGTTTTGATTTTTCTCATTTTGGCCAAGTCACGAAAGAAGAGTTAGAGACCATTGAGAAAATCGTTAACGAAAAAGTATGGGAAGGAATCGCAGTTCAAACTGGATACCATAACTTGCAAGAAGCAAAAGATATGGGTGCAATGGCATTGTTCGGTGAGAAATACGGGGATGTTGTACGTGTCGTTGAAATTGGCGACTATTCACTAGAGTTATGTGGTGGCGTTCACGTATTCAATACATCGGAAATTGGCTTGTTTAAAATTGTTTCTGAAGGCGGCATAGGTGCTGGGGTACGCAGAATCGAAGCGCTAACAGGTAAAGGTGCCTATGAAAACTTGAAAGACAGTGAGCACGTATTAGAACAGGCGGCAGGATTATTAAAATCTTCTCCGAAAGAGATGATTCAAAAAGCGCAATCGGTTCAAGCTGAAATAAAAGCCTTTCAACGTGAAAATGAATCCTTGCTTGCGAAAATCTCTAACGCTCAATCTGCGGGCATTTTAGATGCAGCTCAAAAAATTGGAGACATTACCGTACTGTCCATTAAAGTCGAAGCAAAAGACAATAACCAATTGCGTCAAATGATGGATGACTTGAAAACGAAAATGGATAAAGCAGTAATCGTTCTTGGTGCGACAGACGGTGATAAAGTAATGCTTGCAGCAGGCGTGACAAAAGATTTGGCGGGTGGAGATTACCATGCGGGACAAATCGTTAAACACGTAGCAGAACAATGTGGTGGCAAAGGTGGCGGCCGGCCAGATATGGCAATGGCAGGTGCAAAAGATGTCGACAAGTTAGAGTCGGCACTCGAATCCGTTTATAGCTTAGTGAAATAGGTTTAATAAATGGCCGCTATCGGTTATAATAAGAAGCAGACAGCAGGAGCAATTATTCCTATTTAAAATCCGAAAGCGAGGTGCTTGTCGTGAGTTCATTTGATCGAACTATGAAATTCGATTCGTCTGATGAGTCGATGGAGCAAGAAGTGAAGCAAGTGATGCTACAGGTCCATGCTGCACTTGAAGAAAAAGGCTATAACCCGATCAATCAGATCGTCGGATATTTATTATCAGGTGATCCGGCTTATATTCCTCGCCATCAGGATGCGCGAAATATGATTCGCAAACTAGAACGGGATGAAATTCTAGAGGAACTTGTAAAGTTCTATATTAAGAAGAATAACGGAGAATAAGGATGCGCATAATTGGACTTGATGTTGGTTCGAAAACAATTGGAGTCGCGATTAGTGATCCGATGGGCTGGACAGCTCAGGGAATCGAAACCATCAAAATAAATGAAGCCATCGAGGAATTTGGCATGGTCCGTCTCGGTGAACTAATCAAACAATATGAAGTGACTGAAGCAGTTGTGGGGTACCCGAAAAACATGAACAATTCAATTGGGCCACGTGCTCAAGCATCCGAAAGATTTGCAGATTTGCTGAAAGAAGCGTATAGTATACCGGTGGTCCTATGGGATGAACGGCTTACAACGTCTGCAGCAGAGAAGATGTTAATCTCCGCGGATGTCAGTCGCAAAAATCGCAAAAAAGTGATCGACAAGATGGCAGCAGTCATGATTTTGCAGGGCTATCTTGATTTTAAAAAATAATGAGGTGACGCAAATGGAACACGGACAAGAACACATTACAGTCGTTGATGAAAACGGCAACGAGCAATTATTTGAAGTATTGTTTACATTTGAATCAGCAGATTTCGGAAAATCATATGTTTTGTATTTCCCAATTGGCGCTGAAGAAGATGAAGAAGGCGAAATTGAAATTCACGCATCTTCATTCACAGAAAACCCTGAATCAGATGAAACTGAAGGTGGCGGAGAGCTTCGCCCAGTTGAAACTGACGAAGAGTGGGACATGATTGAAGAAATGTTGAACACGTTCCTTGACGAAGAAGAAGAAAACGAAGAGCTTTAAAAAGATGAGGGCGGAATTGATTGCTGATTCCGCCTTTTTCTTTTGTGCACTTTTCTTGTATACTGGTAGAAGTGAGCTATAACTAGCTCAACTTTTGCAGTACAGAAAAGCTGGGGGGAAAACCCGTGGGGAAACCATCAAAAAAAGAAATTATGTTTGAACGTATGAAAGAAAAAAAGAAGGAAGTGAGAGTCGTCCGACGCATCGTATTAATAGTCGCACTGATCCTAGTAATTATCATTGGGATTGCAGGTTTTAAAACCTATAGCTATGTCACTGATGCCTTAGAGCCGGTAGATGCCGACTCAGAAAAAGTGATTACCGTTGAAGTCCCAATCGGTTCGAGTCTGGACAGCATTGCGGCACTGCTTGAAGAAAATAATGTGATTGAAGACGCGCGCATCTATAAATACTATGTCAAATTTAAAAATGAATCTGAGTTTCAAGCAGGAACCTATGATTTGGTGCAGTCGATGACGCTGGATGAAATTACGGAAAGTTTGAAAACGGGTAAGGTTTATCATGAACCGTTGTTTACCATTAATGTTCCAGAAGGTTTAACGGTTGAAGAAATCGCTGAAAATGTTATCGCTAAAAAAACATCGTATACGGCAGAAGAATTTCTGAAACAAATTGATGACCCTGCATATATTGAAGAGTTGATGGTTAAATATCCAGATTTATTGACTGACGAAATACGAGGTGATAATATTCGTCACCCTCTTGAAGGATATCTATTCCCGGCAACTTATCCTATGTATGAAGAAGAGCCATCGTTAACGTTAATTATTGAGCAAATGCTCAATGCGACACAATCCAACGTTGTACCATACCAAGGTGTCTTAGAAGAACTCGAAAAGTCGCCTCATTGGTTATTGACTTTTGCTTCTCTTTTAGAAGAAGAAGCCACAGCACAATCTGATCGCCAAACGATTGCTAGTGTTTTTTACAATCGCTTAGAAGACGATATGCCATTGCAGACAGATCCAACTGTAATTTACGCAATGGGCAAACACAAAGAGCGTTTGTTTAACAAGGATTACGAATTTGAACACCCGTACAGCACATACCAAAACAAAGGGTTGCCACCGGGACCTATCGCAAATGCAGGAGGCTCTTCGATTCAAGCAGTACTAGACCCTGCAAAAACCGATTACCTCTATTTCTTAGCGGACAAGGAAGGCAAGAATCACTTTGCTAAAACTTACGAAGAGCATTTGAAGAATCGAGACGAGTATATTGGAGAGTAAACCACTTAGAAGGAAGCGTCCTCGCTTTCCTTCTCTTTTTATGGTAAGATTTGAAGTAATTTTTGCTGAGTCGAAAAGGAGCTTATTTGTATGGTGACCAATCAATTATCAACGACGCTTAAAGCGATTCAGACGTATGCTGCTCTGCATCACATTCCCATCATGGAGGATCAAGGTATCGGAGAGCTGGTTGAACTTTTAAAAATTCAACAGCCTAAACAGATTCTTGAAATTGGTGCAGCGATTGGTTTTTCAGCGATTAAAATGGCTGAGGCGTTACCTGCTTGCACAGTGGATACTGTAGAACGCGATGACTCACGGTATCAAAAGGCGTTGGAATTTATTGCTCAAACAGAGTTAGCGAGTCGCATCCGTATTTATCATGCAGATGCACTAGAACTGGAACTATCCCAACTGAAACCGCAGTATGATGCAATTTTTATAGATGCTGCCAAAGGTCAATACGAGCGCTTTTTCGACAAATACGAAACATTATTGCCAACAGGTGGTATTATCTATTGCGATAACATGACCATGCATGGTCTTTCAGATATGCCATTGTCGGACGTTCCGAGAAGGAAACGGACGATGATTCGCAATTTGGCGACTTTTAAAGAACATATGCTCAATCACCCGTGCTATGATACAGAATTATTATCCTCAGGTGATGGCATACTGATTTGCAGAAAGAAATAAATACACTAAAAAGAGATTTACAGGGAGCTAACTAATATGTCTACTAAACGGCCGGTCGTTATTGGAATCGCAGGGGGTTCGGGCTCGGGAAAAACGAGTGTAACGAATTCAATTTATGAAGTCTTTAAAGAAAACTCAGTCGTCGTCATCGAGCAGGACTATTATTACAAAGACCAAAGTCATTTGGCTTTTGATGAGCGCTTGGAAACAAATTACGACCATCCATTAGCATTTGATACGGATTTGTTAATTGATCATATCAACGAATTGCTTGAGCGTCGTGCAATCGAAAAACCGGTTTACAATTATGCTTTACATACACGTGCAGAAGAAACTGTAGTAATCGAGCCAAAAGATGTTATTATACTGGAAGGCATATTAGTACTTGAAGATCCGCGTTTGCGTGAATTAATGGATATTAAATTATTCGTCGATACAGATGGTGATTTGCGCATTATTCGTCGTCTATTGCGTGACATTAATGAACGCGGGCGGACAATCGATTCTGTTATTGAACAGTATTTAACGGTTGTTCGACCGATGCATAATCAATTTATTGAACCGACAAAACGGTATGCCGATGTAATTATTCCTGAAGGTGGCCAAAATGAAGTGGCAATCGATTTAATGGTTACAAAAATTAAAACTATTCTTGAATAGATAGTGAAACTATAATATGATGATACGAGACTGACGGATGTAGGCATCCAGGTCAGCAGTTGAAGGAGTGGTAACAATGGCTAACGAAAAACAATTTCCAATGACAGCTGCAGGAAAGCAGAAGTTGGAAGATGAACTGGATTTTTTAAAAACAATTAAACGTAAAGAAGTAGTCGAACGAATCAAAATCGCTCGTTATTTTGGTGATTTATCTGAGAACGCTGAGTATGACTCTGCGAAAGAAGATCAGGCTTTTGTAGAAGGTCGCATCTCAACACTTGAATCGATGATCCGTAACGCAGTTATCATAAATGAAAATGAATCAAACAAAGATGTCGTTCGCTTAGGGACGACTGTAACATTCATAGAAGTTCCAGATGGCGATAAAGAGTCTTATACAATTGTTGGATCAGCAGAAGCAGATCCTTTAGAAGGTCGCATTTCAAACGATTCTCCAATTGCGAAAAGCATGATTGGCCGCACGATTGGTGAAAATGTTAAAGTATTAACACCAGGCGGAGAAATGGAAATCAAGATTCTTTCAATCACGTGATCAAGCGGCCATTCTTTAAAAAGGATGGTCGTTTCTCATTAGTTGAACTGTAAATGAAACGTATTTAACGCTGAAACGTCAAATTTGTCATAGTGTATTAATGGTAAACTATTAAGAAAGGGGGACATTCAATGAATAACGAAGAAAAGCCGTATCCCTCTCGTTTGAAGAAAAAGAAAAACCGATCAAATTCGATTTTGAACATTTTGATTGGCTTGGTATTTGCATTGATTCTCATAATTGGAGTTTCCATGCTTTTTGGCGGAGGGAACGAACAAGCTCAAGATCCGGATCAAGTAGCGAGTTCGCCTGAAATCGACGAACAAACGAGTGGCACTGAAGACAGCGAAGGCACTGAAGAAACAGCTAAAGAAAAAGAAGCTGCTGAAAAAGAAAAAGAGGCCGCTAAAAAAGCGGAAGAAGAAAAAGAAAAAGAAGAGTCTGCCATTAAAGGTGGAACAATTACACGGGAAGACTCGAGCGATCCAATTGTCGAAGAAACCGTGATTAACACCAGCTGGGAGCCGATTGGCACGAAGCAAAAAGGCGATCATGTTTCTGTCTATCAAAAAAATTCAGCTGACTGGAACGAAAAAGTTCAAGCCGTTTCTTATGCGACGGGCCTTGATCCGAATAATATGTATGTCATGATGATAAAAAATGGCGGTGGTCCGCAGAAATCGATAGCGACTGTTCAGTCGAAAGATGAATCTGAAAAATACCGCGTCCATATGGAATGGGTCGATGGCGAAGGCTGGAAACCAGTAAAAATGGACGTCTTAAAAACGCTTAAAGGCGCCTATTAATAAAGGCGTCTTTTTCTTTTATCAAGTGAAATTGTAATGAAATTAAGATGAAATGAGGAATGGCAAGATGAGAATCGGTGTAATCGGTGCAATGGAAGAAGAAGTTCAATTATTAAGAAGTAGACTGGAAAATCCGCAAACGGAAGAAATTGCAAAATGCGAATTTACTTTAGGTACATACGAAGAACAGGAAATTATATTGTTAAAAAGCGGGATTGGTAAAGTAAATGCGGCCATGTCAACGACGATTTTACTTCAACAATATAAACCTGATATTGTTATCAATATTGGCTCAGCAGGCGGTTTTGATGAGGAACTAGAAGTCGGTGCAGTCGTGATTTCAGACGAAGTTCGTCACCATGATGTAGATGTAACTGTCTTTGGTTATGAAATGGGCCAAGTACCTCAATTGCCAGCAGCTTTTACTTCTAATAAAGAATTGATTGAGCTAGCCGTTAAAGCAGTTAAGGAAATGGGACAGCACGATTATGCGGTTGGATTGATCGCTACAGGAGATTCATTTATGAACGATCCAGAGCGTGTCGCAAAAGTGCGGGAACATTTCCCGTCGATGAAAGCAGCTGAAATGGAAGCGGCGGCAGTTGCGCAGGTGTGCTATCAATTTGATGTTGCTTTTATTGTCATTCGTGCATTGTCAGATATTGCCGGAAAAGAATCATCGGTATCGTTTGAAGAATTCTTGCCTGTAGCGGCTAAGCATTCAACAGAAATTGTTTTCAGTGTCATCAGCCAGCTAGCCGCACGTATCTGATTTTGTGAAGACAAAATAAAAAAGCTGGGGACGTTTTCTTAACGTCACTCAGCTTTTTTTAAACTTTTTTCAAGGTAAAGGTACTGATCATTAACAAAGAACAAAGAACAAATAAAAACATATAGACGACCGGTGAAAATACCGACAACGCAAAATACGATAAAGTGATAACTGTACCTGCAGCTGTAATAGGCAACCCAGTAAAGTATCCAGTCGAGTCTGAAATGTTAAAACGCGCCAAGCGAAAAGCGCCACATGACAGATAAAGTACAGTAAAAACCATTCCAATAAAACCGAAGTCTGACAAGACAAGTTGATAAATTAAAATTGCGGGTGCGACACCAAAGGACAACAAATCGCTCATTGAATCGAGTTGTTTGCCTAAATCAGATTCTTGATTAAACTTTCTTGCCACCATACCGTCAAAGCGGTCTAAAAAAGCTGCAATAAATATAAATAGCACGCTATAGCTATAAGATCCATTTAAAGTGGCCATAAGAGAAGCCCCGCCAAACAACATATTACCGATCGTAATGGAGTTTGCGGCCTGTGACTTCAGCTTTTTTATGGTGTGATCCATTCTTTCGATTATTAACAATGGAAAACACTCCTTCTTTTTTTGTAAACTTGTTCAATCTATTATACTGCGAAAGGTAAAATAATGGTAGACTATTTTAGCAACGGAGGCATCTCGATGAAAAAATATTTGTACCAGCGTTCAATAGAACTAACGAACGGAGCTTTTACTTCTAATTTAATTCGCCAATTTGCCGGTTCTCAAAAAAGCCGCAGATTTATACCGAGCTATATAAAAACATATCAAATCGCAACGGATGAAATCGAAAAACCTTTAGAAAGCTTTCAGACACTTCATGATTTTTTTGTTCGTAAACTTACTGGCAGTAGTCGGCCAATTGCTGAAGTTTCTGTCGTGTCTCCAGTGGATGGGAAAATTGAAATCATTGGGGACCTACGAAAAGATAGTCGTTTTTTTGTGAAAGGACACGACTATTCATTAGCCGACTTGTTAGGGGATAGCGATTTAGCTGATTGCTACCAAAACGGGAAATACGCAGTGCTGTATTTATCGCCAGCTGACTATCACCGTATCCACAGTCCGGCTGATGGCACAGTGAAGAGACAATATGTGCTTGGCAAAAAATCATATCCGGTTAACGCAGCTGGATTGCAATACGGCAAAGCGCCGATCAGTGGCAACTACCGGATGATTACGGAGTTAGAAACTGAGTTTGGCAAGATGTTGGTCGTCAAAGTCGGTGCCATGTTTGTAAATTCTATTAAACTCACAGAGACCGGTAGTGACTGGGAAAAAGGCAGCGAAGTGGGCTATTTCAGCTTTGGTTCAACGGTTGTGTTGTTTTTTGAGAACAATTCCGTTAGATTTGTCGAAGATATGTCTTCTGGACAACGGATCAAGGTGGGAGAAGCACTAGGAAATATGGTATAATCAATAGAATTAAGTTCGGAAAACAGGAGTGAGTTAGAGTGTATCAAAATTTTGTACCTAGTGAGTATGTAAAAGACGTTTTTGACATTAAGCCAGAAATATTAATTGAAAAGAATATTAAAGGGATAATTACGGATTTAGATAATACACTTGTAGAATGGGATCGTCCAGATGCTACCCCGAAATTGATTGAATGGCTGAAATCGATGAAAGATGCCGGTATTCAAGTAGTAATCGTTTCCAATAATAAGGAATTGCGCGTCAAGTCGTTTGCGGATCCTTTAGGAATTCCATTTATTTATCAAGCTCGTAAGCCGATGGGCCGCGCTTTTAGAAAAGCACTGCGCATTATGGAAGCAAAACGCGATCAAGTCGTGGTTATTGGAGATCAAATGTTAACGGATATCTTCGGAGGCAATTTGAACAAGATGCATACCATACTAGTATTGCCAGTAGCGCAGTCAGATGGCTTTTTTACTCGTTTTAACCGAAGAGTCGAGCGTAAAATCATGAAGAAGTTGAAAGAAAAAGGACAATTGATGTGGGAGGAAGAAAAGTGAGCGAAATGCCAACTTGCATCGGATGCGGTGTGCAGATTCAAACTGAACATAAAGAAGAGGTAGGCTATGCACCACCGTCTTCGTTAGAAAAAGAAGAAATTATTTGTCAACGCTGTTTTCGCCTGAAAAATTACAATGAACTTCAGCCTGTTTCATTAACGGATGATGACTTTCTGAAGATTTTAAACGGCTTGGGCGAACGCGATGGGTTGATCGTCAAAATCGTCGATATTTTTGATTTTAATGGCAGCTGGCTTCCTGGTCTTCACCGTTTTGTTGGGAATAATGATATTTTACTGATTGCCAATAAAGCGGATTTGTTACCGAAGTCAGTGAAACAGCCTAAATTAATCAACTGGATGAAACAAGAAGCTAAAAAATTAGGATTGAAACCGATTGACGTATTAACGGTAAGTGCTCACAGAGGAACCGGAGTTCCAGAAGCGATGGAAGCAATCGAAAAATACCGTAAAGGCAAAGACGTCTATGTGGTAGGGTGTACGAATGTTGGGAAATCGACATTCATCAACCGCGTGATTAAGCAAGCGACAGGGCAAGCAGATGTCATTACGACTTCACATTTCCCTGGAACGACATTGGATATGATTGAAATTCCTTTGGATGATAAACGTTCATTATTTGATACACCAGGAATTATCAATCATCATCAATTGGCTCATCATTTAAAAACAGCAGATCTCAAACAAATTATGCCAAAAAAAGAAATTAAGCCTCGTGTGTTCCAATTGAATGCAGGGCAAACATTATTTGTTGGCGGATTGGCACGATTTGACTTTATTCAAGGTGAGCGTTCATCATTCACTGTCCACATTGCTAATGACTTAGGGATTCACCGAACTAAACTAGAGAACGCGGATGCTTTGTACGCGCAACATCTAGGCGATATGCTAGCACCACCGTCAGCTGAGTACAAAGACGATTTTCCGGAGTTGGTGCGCCACGAATTTAGTGTCAAAGATGCAAAAATGGATATTGTGTTTTCTGGACTTGGTTGGATTACTATACAGCACGGCAACGCCGTTATTGCTGCTCACGCGCCTAAGGGTGTGGAAGTTCTCTTGCGCCCATCGTTGATTTAGGAGGTTTTTAGATGAAGAAATGGTACGCAGTAATTGGTGATCCAATTGCTCATTCCTTATCCCCATTTATGCATGAATCGTGGTTTGATGAACATGGCATAGAAGCTGCTTACCTGCCGATTCATGTGGAACCGTCGCAATTGAAAAAGTCATTGGAAGCTATGAAAACATTGGGCATCAGTGGTTTTAATATTACACTTCCGCACAAGCAATCCATTGTTCCGCTTTTAGGAAAACTAGAAGAAAGTGCTTCGCAAATGAATGCTGTCAATACGGTGAATTTTGATGGAACTCATTATGTTGGATCGAATACAGATGGTGACGGTTTTGTTCGCTCGCTATTTGTTCATGCCATCGATAAGACATCAAAAGTGTTACTGATTGGCGCAGGTGGTGCGGCAAGAGGAATTGCTTTTGCTTTGAAGCGCGCTGGCTTTACGAATGTGACCATTACCAACCGAACCTACCGGCGTGCAGAAGAGCTAGCGGCAGAAACAAATGCTTCTGCCATGACGCTCATTGAATCTGAACAACAATTGGCTGAATTTGCAATTGTGATTCAAACGACTTCTGTTGGATTAGCGACAGGTGAAGCGTTGCCGATTTCACTGGACCGAGTAAAATCAGGAACTTTAGTAGCGGATATTATTTATAATCCACTGGAAACACCTTTCTTGAAAAAAGCACGAGAAAAAAATTGCATTATCTCAAATGGCGTTGGTATGTTCGTTTATCAAGGAGCAATTGCTTTTGAAAAATGGACAGGGATACAGCCAAATACTGAAAAAATGATCCAAATGATCACAGAAAAACTAGGAGGCACTTATGTTAACAACTAAACAAAAAAGCTTTTTGAAAAGCGAAGCACATCATCTTGCACCCATTTTCCAGGTAGGTAAAGGCGGCGTCAGTGATGCCATGCTCGTTCAAATCAAAGAAGCATTAGAAAAGCGCGAATTGGTCAAAATTAGCATTCTTCAAAATAATGAAGATGGCAAAGATGAAGTAGCAGTAGCTCTTGCTAAAGGCACAAAATCACAGTTGGTTCAATTGATTGGTCATACTGTCGTACTTTACAAACAATCGGTTCATAATAAACGAATCGAGCTACCGGTTAAAAGATGAAAAAAGTTGGGATTCTAGGCGGAACATTTAATCCGCCTCATCTCGGTCATTTAATCATGGCGAGTGAAGCGCTTTTCGCGGCCGAATTGGCTGAAGTCCGTTTTATGCCCAATTATATTGCGCCTCATAAAGAAGTTGCAGGTGCTAGTGCCGAGCAGCGGCTCGCGATGACTAGGCTCGCGATTTCTGATCACGACCAATTTAAAGTAGAAGACTTCGAAATCAAACAGGGTGGAGTTTCTTATTCTTTTGATACCTTAACAAAACTGTCTGAACAAGAACCTGACGTCGAATTCCATTTTATTATTGGAGCCGACATGGTAGAAGGTTTGTCTTCTTGGCACCGAATTGATGAGTTGGTAAAGTTGATTCGCTTTATTGGTGTTAAGCGGCCGGGGTATACTACAGAGACACCTTATCCGGTGATGCTGATTGATTCTCCGGAATTGCGATTGTCATCCACATTATTGAGAGAACGGGTTGCTGCACGCGGGCCCCTCGCCTTTCTGGTGCCGGAGAAAGTGGAAGCTTTTATTCGAAAGGAGCGCTTGTATGGATCACAACCACATGCTTCAGACCGTTAAAGAACGACTTCCAGAAAACCGATTTACTCATGTGCTTGGTGTAGTGGATACCGCAACTGAACTCGCTAAAGCATTTAAAGTGTCCGAATCCAATGCGCAAACAGCAGCAATTTTGCATGATGTTGCAAAATTTTCAGATCGAGAATGGATGAAATCTGTCATCGTTTCTGAAAACATGGATCCTTTACTACTCGAATACCACGCAGAACTTTGGCATGCTCCTGTAGGCGCTCATTTAGCGAAAAGCGAATTTGGAGTTACCGATGAAGACGTACTTAACGCCATTCGTTACCATACGACGGGACGTGAAGCGATGTCTGATTTGGAAAAAATCGTCTATATTGCTGATTTAATCGAACCAAACCGCAAATTTTCAGGTGTTGAAGAATTGCGACAATTAAAAAATCAAGGATTGGATGTTATGATGGAAGCCGCGATCAAACATTCCATCGAATTTTTAGAATCAAAAAATCAACCGGTATTTCCGGATTCACTGAAGTGTTACAATTACTTCGTGCAACAGAAAGGGAAAGTGAAAGAATGACTAAAGAAACTTTACTACAAGTAGCGTATAACGCAGCAGAAGATAAAAAAGCAGAAGATATCGTTGTTTTAAATATGGAGGGAATTTCGTTGCTAGCTGACTATTTCGTCATCTGTACAGGGAATTCAGATCGTCAAGTTCAATCAATTGCAAGAGAAATTATGGATAAAGCCCACGAAGAAGGCCATGAAGTGAAAAGCATTGAAGGATTCGACTCTGCACGATGGATTCTTGTCGATCTTGGTGATGTAGTCGCACACGTTTTCCATAAAGACGAGCGCTCATACTACAACCTTGAACGTCTGTGGAGAGAAGCTCCGCAAATGGAAATATGAAATACGGAAAATTTGCCGCAGTCTATGATGGACTGATGGAAGATATTCCTTACGAAAAGTATGTGGAGTGGGTCGCTTCCCATGTTGCATCCGGCAAGTTGCTGGATGTAGCATGTGGAACTGGCACATTGTCACAGCTTTTTGCTGAAATGGGCTATAACGTAACAGCGAGTGATTTGTCTGAAGACATGTTGACGATTGCCAATCAACGCTTTCAAGATGCAAACCAGTCAATTCCGGTACTTCAATTGTCGATGGATAATTTAGAGGGATTGACCGATTTTGATATCGTGACGATCGCTATTGATTCGGTTAATTATTTGCAGGATGAGCAACAGGTTCAGCAAACATTTAAAGAAGTTTATGAAGCCTTAAATGTGGGTGGTCATTTTTTCTTTGACGTGCATTCCATTGTCAAAGTGGATAAAGTCTACATGGCCAGTCCATTTGTTTATGATGCAGAAGAAATTGCGTACATTTGGCATACTGAGCCTGGAGAAGCAGAACATAGCGTGATTCACGACATGACTTTTTTCGTTCGTCACAATGAGTTATTCGAACGTTTTGAAGAAACGCATGAACAGCGAACGTTTTCTGTCGATGCTTACACAAAATGGTTGGAAGCGGCTGGATTTTCTGTAGAGTCGGTGACAGCCGATTTTTCAGATCAGGTGCCGGATGAAGAAAGTGAACGTATTTTCTTCTATGCTAGAAAAGTTTGAGGCGAATTGATGGAGCCATCTGCAACGTGCAGGTGGCTTTTTGTCTATTCAAAAAAGCTAGACAGCAGCAACCGAATTATTATATAATTCAAACAGCTTCTATTTAATTGTCTTCTGAAGAAATGAGGAATGCGAACTGAAATTTTCCGAGCTTCAGAACAAATTTGCATGGCTGCTGATCCCCACAGCTGTCATTGTGCTGCTACTAATTTACTTCTTGTTTCCTCAAAGTAAGTCAGAAACAGCTCCTGCTACTTCTCTTGAACTAATCAACGCTGAATCCCCTCAGCAGACAGAACCCCCAGAAAATGAAGTTCCCGTAATAGAGACTACCTTAATGATTGATATGAAAGGGCAAGTGGTTAATCCAGGTGTATACGAGCTACCGGCAGGATCCCGTATGCAAGATGCTGTTCAAGCTGCAGGTGGTTTCACAACAAAAGCCGATAGTCGTGCTATTAATTTGGCGCTCGTAATTGTGGATGAAACCAGTGTTTACGTACCAGTAGTGGGCGAAGAAATCAGTTTGCCAGCGGCATCGTCTCAGACAGCTTCAGCTAGTGGTAGCGGTTTGATTGATATCAACTTGGCGAGTGAAACCGAATTGATGGAACTACCGGGAATCGGTCCTTCTAAGGCCGCTGCTATCCTTGCTTATCGGGAAGAGGTAGGGCGATTTAAAACACCGGAAGAATTAACTGAGGTTACTGGGATTGGCGACAAAACCTTTGAACAACTAAAAGATCTTATTACTGCCAAATAGAAAGCCGTACAAGAAAAGACGGTTGACGAAATAGATGCCTCTGCTACAATTATTTTAACTACATGAGCAGGAGGCAATTAAATGAAGCGAATAACTTGGGACCAATTTTTTATGGCGCAAAGCCATTTGCTCGCACTTAGAAGCACTTGTACACGACTGTCTGTCGGCGCAACCATTGTGCGTGACCGAAGAATTATGGCAGGTGGCTACAATGGATCAATTTCAGGAGGAGACCATTGCATCGATAAGGGCTGCTATGTGGTTGATGGACATTGCGTGCGGACAATCCATGCAGAAATGAATGCGCTACTGCAATGTGCGAAATACGGCATTAGCGTCAGTGGCGCGGATATGTATGTCAGCCATTTTCCTTGTTTGCCATGTACTAAGTCGATTATCCAGTCCGGAATTGCTCGACTTTATTACGCGACAGACTACAAAAATCATGAATATGCCATTGAATTATTAGAGCAGGCAGGTGTAGAAGTCGTGCAAGTAGTATTTGACGAGCGGAAGATTGATTTTTTGAGTGTCGAAAAATCTGCTCTTTATATGGAACTCCTGGAAAAGTTGCGTGAAAAAGGTGGAAGTGATGAAGAATTGGCCCATTATACTGAACGGGTGAATCAATTATTCGGAGAAATCGAAGTGTAACAACTACTCCTTTTCTATATTTAGCAGCAGCTACCATTCTTGCTACATATGCAGCGCATGAAACAGCGGTTCAACTCGTGTTCATGGCGCTGCTTTTTAGTTGGATGTGTTGGAAAAAAGAAGGGCGAGTTCTTATTGTCGCAGTTTTTTTATTTACTTGTGCGGTGTATTTGGTGCAGGATTTTAGAAGTCAGCAGCTAGTTAATAAGCTACATCCTTATTCAGGAACACTGATATTTCATACGGGTGCAGTCATCGATGGCGATAGTCTTAGAGGATTTGCAGTACTAGAAGATCGTACAGTCGTTTACGCACGACACCGCTTAAGTTCCGCTGAACAAAAACTTCAATTAGAAAGTCTAGTTGACGACTCAATATTTCAAGTTAGCGGTGTTTTTGAACAACCATCATCTCCCTCGCATCGCTATTCTTTTGATATGAGTAAATATTTGCGGCATAATGGAGCAAACACGTTATTGGTCATCCAGTCAATAGATGGGGTGACAGAGAACGATACGTGGACAAATCGGCTACTTAGCAGGAGAGAGGCTTTAAAGCATCATATACGCGAGCATTTCCCAGAAAGTCTAGTTGCAGAAGCGGAAGCTTTACTGATTGGTGAGCGAGAAAACATGGATCCTGAAGATCAACGTGTCTATCAAACCTTAGGCATTTCTCATTTGTTTGCTATTTCAGGATTGCATGTTGGAATTGCATCGGGCCTGCTTTATGGCATTCTTGTCCGTTTGCATGTTCGAAAAGAGATGGCGCTCGTCATTTTGTTAGTTGTATTGCCGCTTTACGCGGTTCTAGCTGGTGGTGCGCCTTCAGTTTGGCGAGCAGTTAGTATGGTATGCGCTGTACTAGCAGGCAAGCTTTTTGGCTTCCGGTTACCTATTGCGAGTATTATGTTAACTAGTATGATCTTTTTTATTCTATGGAATCCATACGTCCTGTACAAAATTGGTTTTCAGTTGTCCTATGGTGCAACCTTTGGCATTATATACTCTTTAAAGTTCCTAAGTGAAATCCGGTCTGCTATAAAAACAGGCTTTGTCTTAACATTCATTTCTCAGGTGACACTATATCCGTTACTTCTTTTTCATTTTTATGAATTGTCGTTGTCTGCATTTGTGGTCAATAGCCTTTTTGTTCCTTTGTTTACTTTGCTGGTCTTACCGGCCAATTTTCTGTTATTGTTTCTGACTGTTTTATCTCAGCCAGTAGCAGATGTTGTTTTTAATGGTTATGAACCTTTGCGCGGACTGATCGATCAATTCATGAACCGTCTGGTCAAATTGCCTTATCAGCTTTGGAATCCAGGAAAGCCCACTCTTTTTATCGTGTTTCTTTTAGCAGCCAGTGTTTATTTGTTTTACTGCGCCGCTGAGCGAAAATTTCAATTTAGTCAGTTGTTGATTTTAGTAGTTCCTGCACTCCTGTTTACGGCTGTGCCTTATGTCGATCCGCGTTTGAAAGTAACTTTTCTCGATATAGGTCAAGGCGATAGTGCTGTAATAGAATTGCCTTTTCGGCAAGCTGTGTATTTAGTCGATAGTGGTGGCTTGCTGCGCTTTGACACAGAAGCTTTTAAAGAGAAGAAACGGCCTTATGAAATTGGGCGGCAAGTTGTAGCACCTTATTTAAAAGGCAATGGCATTTCTTCAATTGATGTTTTTGTACTTTCGCATCCAGACGCTGACCATGCAGAAGGGGCAGATGAGATTTTCGAGTTGTTTCCAGTTAAAGAGCTCCATCTAACACCGGGATCTGCTACAAACGCATTGATGCTTCAATTAGCTCCTTATACAAAGCAAACCAATATCGTGTTTCCGGGAGCTGGATCAAATTGGGGCGTTGCGGACACGCAATTCAGCTATTTTTCTCCAACAGATGCTACTTACGAAGGCAACAACGATTCACTTGTGCTATTTATGAAAACGGGTGATTACCGTGTCTTATTTACAGGAGATTTAGAAGCTGCAGGGGAAAAGGCATTAATAGAAACTTACAGCAGCGAACTCGCTGGTCTGACGGTATTAAAAGTAGGACATCACGGCAGTAAAACGTCCAGCAGCGAGGAATTTTTAACGCTACTCAATCCGGCTGTATCAATTTTTTCGACCGGCGTTGATAATCGGTACGGTCACCCGAGTCCAGAAGTAGTTGACCGGTTCGATGAATTGGAACTTGATACGTTAAACACCGCAGAAAACGGCACCATCCGATTACTTTATAATAAAGGAGAGTTAAAGCTCGAAACAATGCGCTGATCTCAGAAAAGCGCAGGCGCCCGTGTAGCTCTGACCGGCATAAGGCAAGTCGGCGAAGTGGCGTTCTTTGCCACACAGCAGAGTGGCCTTATGACCCGAAGAGCTGGGCGCCGGAGTCTAGACAAAGAAAAGCGCAGGCGCCCGTATAGCTCTGACAGGCATAAAGCAAATCGGCGAAGTGGCTCATTTCTATGCAACAAAAAAAGGTTCCGGTTATGAAAACCGAAACCTTTTTTTGATTTAATTACCGTGCAGCGAATTCTACAACTCCGGCGATAATGAAGATAAGGGCAAAAAATCCAAAGGATACGACAAAGCCCATTCCCGCGTCGATTGCATCGTTACGTTTGGACTGTACATTCTGTTCAAATTCATTCATTGAAATCCCTCCTAATTCCTTCTAATTATAAGCGAAGACAAAGTAAAAATCTAGATTGAAGTAAAGTTTAAAGGATGAAATTCTTTACTGACACATAACTGTCAAATACCCAAAGTCGTATAAATCCGATATAGTAGAAGAAGGGGAGGCTGATAAGATGATTACTTCCGTGTGGAAATCCATACGCAGCGGACAAATAGACCCTGTTTATCTCATTGTGGGAACAGAAAGCTATTTTATTGAAAAAACCTTGGATTTGCTAAAAGATAAATTGACGGACGGCGGAGAATTAGAACTAACTTTTTTTGATTTGGACGAAGTACCGGTTGACCACGTTATTGATGAGGCAGACACCATTCCTTTTTTCAGTGACCGCAAGCTGATTATTGCACGCAATGCAACGTTTTTAAAAGCAGCAGAGCGTGGCAAAGAAAAAATCAATCATGATCTAAAGGCACTCGAAGCCTGGTTAGAACATCCACCAAGTAGTTCGGTGACAATTTTTGTAGCGCCTTATGAAAAAGTAGACGAGCGCAAAAAAGTAACCAAGCTGATGAAGCAACATACCGTACTAATAGAAGCCAAGTCACTCCAGACTAATGACTTAGAAAGTTTTCTAATGCACGAAGCGAAAAATTTTGGTAAAGGCATCGATTTGAAAGCGGCTCAGCGATTAATGGAGATGGCAGGTACCGACCTGACATTATTGTCTTCAGAAATTGAGAAGATGTCGCTGTATCTCGGGGCAGCAGAAGGAGACATTACGGTAGACCTTGTAGAACAAATGACAGCACGGACGCTTGAGCAAGATGCATTTAAAATGCTTCAGTCGTATCTTGACGGCGATGTTAGCGGCGCCCTAAGTGTTTACTACGACTTGTTGCGTCAAAAAGAAGAGCCGGTAGCATTAGCGGCTTTACTGGCTTCGCAAATACGCTTTATGATTCAAGTGTATTATTTGCAGAAAAAAGGGTATCATGCGCAACAAATTTCTAAACAACTAAAGGCGCATCCCTATCGCGTTAAGCTACTAGTGGAAAAACGCCAACAGATTTCTGAAAAGCGACTGTTGCAGGTACTTGGTGATTTAGCAGACATCGATCTTCAGCTAAAAACACTTAGTGGCAATCGTGAGCGCATTTTGGAATTTTTCTTGATGAAGCGCGCGATCAAACAACAACGTTAAAATGAATAAAAAAAGCCAGATCCTTTTAAAGGATCTGGCTTTTTTTATGTTTTACGCTTGTTTCATCAAGCGAGCTTTTTTACGAGCTGCAGTGTTTTTATGGATCAAGCCTTTAGAAGCCGCTTTTTCCACCTGTTTAATCGCCGCTTTTACAGTATCGCTAGCGTTATCGTCTTTGTTAGTCAAAGCTGTTTCAGCTTTCTTAATAGAAGAACGCATTGCTGATTTCGTATGCGAGTTTTGAACGTTTTTGCTTTCGTTCGTACGCACGCGTTTGATTGCAGATTTAATGTTTGGCATATCTTTCACCTCCTAGACAATATGAAAGAGAGGAAATCATCCCAACTCTTTAATGTCTCTATACAACATGAGTTATTTTATCAAATCAGCGGAAGGATTGCAATAGTTACGTGCAAAGAAGTTTTCCTTGACAGCAAAAATGAATTCACGAGCTTTTATTGCTCAATGCTTGTTGTACTGCTATAATTCATAGTAGTTTATATAGGAGTGAAGAGAATGAATAATGAGGAAAGATTATCTCGGCAAAGCAGAATTCGCAACTTCTCGATTATTGCGCACATCGATCACGGTAAATCTACGCTTGCAGACCGAATTTTAGAAAAGACGGAAGCACTGACTTCCCGAGAAATGAAAGCACAGTCCCTCGATTCTATGGATCTTGAACGGGAACGTGGCATTACCATTAAATTGAACGCTGTTCAGCTTAATTATAAAGCCAAAGATGGCGAAATTTATATTATGCATTTGATTGACACTCCAGGGCACGTCGACTTTACCTATGAAGTGTCACGCAGTTTAGCAGCTTGTGAAGGCGCTGTACTTGTTGTCGATGCGGCACAAGGAATTGAAGCCCAAACATTAGCAAACGTTTACTTGGCGCTAGATAATGAATTAGAAATTCTACCAGTTATCAATAAAATCGATTTGCCTGCCGCTGACCCAGAACGTGTTCGCCAGGAAATCGAAGAAGTAATCGGTTTGGATGCTTCTGAAGCGGTATTGGCATCAGCAAAAGCCGGAATTGGAATTGAAGAAATTCTCGAACAAATCGTTGAGAAAGTTCCAGCTCCAACTGGAGATCCAAGTGCGCCGTTACAAGCGTTGATTTTTGATTCTCTTTACGATCCTTATCGTGGTGTTGTAGCGTATATTCGGATTGTTCAAGGAACTGTAAAACCTGGAGATCGTATAAAAATGATGGCTTCTGGAAAAGAATTTGAAGTGATTGAAGCAGGTGTTTTCACTCCTCATGCAACTCTTCGCGAAGAATTAACAGTTGGCGATGTTGGCTTTTTAACAGCTGCTATTAAAAACGTGGGTGATTCGACAGTCGGTGATACAATTACACTTGCTAATAATCCAGCAAGCTCAGCGTTGCCTGGTTACCGTCGATTAAATCCAATGGTTTATTGTGGGTTGTACCCAATTGATACTTCTAAATACAATGATTTGCGTGACGCGCTAGAGAAATTGGAATTGAATGATGCAGCTTTGCAATTCGAGCCTGAATCTTCTCAAGCACTGGGCTTTGGGTACCGTTGTGGATTCCTTGGCTTGTTGCACATGGAAATCGTTCAAGAACGAATCGAACGCGAATTTAATATTGACTTGATCACAACTGCACCAAGTGTAATTTATGAAGTTCATATGACAGACGGGGAAGTTTTGAAAATCGACAACCCGGCTATGATGCCTGACGCACAAAAAATTCAACTAGTTGAAGAACCTTATGTGAAAGCAACAGTTATGGTACCCAATGATTACGTAGGCGCGGTTATGGAAATTTGCCAACGCAAACGCGGTAATTTCTTAACAATGGATTACGTTGATGATACACGTGTTAGCATTATTTATGAGTTGCCATTGGCTGAAATCGTTTATGATTTCTTCGACCAATTAAAATCAGGGACAAAAGGCTATGCCTCTTTTGATTACGAATTAATTGGCTACAAAGAATCTAAATTGGTCAAGATGGACATTTTGTTAAATGCTGAACAAGTAGACGCTTTGAGTTTTATCGTTCACCGTGACTTTGCCTATGAACGTGGAAAAGCCATTGTCGATAAGTTGAAGAATCTAATTCCACGCCAACAATTTGAAGTGCCAATTCAAGCGGCTATCGGTCAAAAAATTGTGGCACGTCAAACGATTAGTGCGATACGCAAAAACGTTCTTGCTAAATGTTATGGTGGCGATATTTCCCGTAAACGGAAACTTCTCGATAAGCAAAAAGAAGGTAAAAAGCGCATGAAGCAAGTTGGATCTGTAGAAGTTCCACAAGAAGCATTCATGGCTATTTTAAAAATGGACGACCAATCAAAATAAAACGAAAAAAAGGAGGCGGAATTTTAGCCTCCTTTTCTTATTAGAAAAGAGGAAATAAAATGGTAAAAGGATTGTATATCCATATTCCATTCTGCCACCAAATTTGTTTTTACTGCGATTTCAATAAAGTATATTTCAAAGACCAGCCGGTGGATGCTTACATTGATTCCGTAGGAAAAGAGTTGGCGTTATGGAAAGAACAAGGAGCACTCGATCATCCTTTGGAAACAATCTTCCTTGGTGGAGGGACTCCTACATCGTTAACACCTGTTCAATTAGAGAAATTGCTGGCACATATTCATCGCTATGTCCCAATGGCTGCTAATTTGGAATGGACATCAGAAGCCAACCCAGATGAATTGACACAAGATAAAATGCAAGTGCTATTTGACGGAGGTGTCAACCGTCTAAGCATGGGCGTTCAGTCATTCGATGAAGATCTTTTAAAACGACTTGGCCGAACTCACAGCAACTCAGATGTTACACGTGCAGTTAATGCTGCTCGCAAAGTAGGCTTTAAAAACTTGAGTTTCGACTTGATGTACGGATTACCTGGCCAAACGATGCAACAATGGGACGATACACTGGAGCGAGCTTTTGCATTTGATATGCCGCATTTCTCAGCCTATTCCTTGATCATTGAGCCGAAAACAGTATTTTATAACTTAATGACAAAAGGTAAGTTAAATACGGTAACAGAAGATTTAGAAGCCGATATGTACGATAAGTTGATGAATGAAATGGACAAACGTGGATTAAAACAATACGAAATTTCCAATTTTGCGCGTCCTGGTCATGAATCACGACACAACTTACTGTACTGGGACAATGTTGAATATATTGGCGTTGGTGCCGGTGCGCACGGTTATGTAGATGGTATTCGCTATTCCAATGCCGGACCTTTAAAAAAATACATGTCTCCATTAGATGCAGGTGAGCGTCCAATTTTGAGTACACACCAAGTGCCGCTCCATGAAAAAATGGAAGAAGAAATGTTTCTAGGGCTACGAAAAACAGGCGGGGTGTCGCTGTCTCATTTCCAAATTAAATTTCAAAAACCGATTCAAGATGTTTACGGAGATATCTTGAAAAAAGAAATGGCTAAAGGAAATTTAGAAGTTGCTAGCGATTTTGTTAGACTGACCCGCAAAGGACGATTTGTTGGCAATGAAGTTTTTGAGCAATTTTTATTAGCTTAAAGCTCTTCCGTTGACATTGATCATTTTATTTGTTAATTTTAATGTAGTATTAGCACTCGGGTACTTAGAGTGCTAACAGAGGTGATGATCATGTTAACAGAACGGCAACTGCTCATTTTAAAGGTGACAGTAGATGATTACATTCAATCAGCTCAGCCGGTAGGATCGAACCAACTCTCCAGAAGACCTGATATTCCGTTTAGTCCTGCCACTATACGCAACGAAATGGCGGATTTAGAGGGGATGGGGTTTTTAGAAAAAACACATACGTCTTCCGGACGCATTCCTTCGGAGAAAGGATACCGCTATTACGTCGATCACTTGCTGACACCAAGACCACTACCACAACAGGACATTTTACAGTTGCGTTCAATTTTTGAAGAAAAGCTGACAGAGACAGAAGAAATTATCAAACGCTCTGCCATGATTCTTTCGGAATTGACCAATTACACTTCTATTTTATTGGGTCCTGATGTACGTAGACACATCGTTAGGAAATTGTCGATTGTTCCTTTAACTTTAGACACAGCTGTGGCGATTATTGTGACCGATTCTGGTCATGTGGAAAATCGGATTTTTCCTATTCCGCCTGGACTCGATCCATCGGATATTGAAAAAATGACGAATATCCTAAATGAACGGCTCGTTGGTGTATCGCTAAACAATCTGCACCTGCGGTTAGAACAAGAGACATTGACGATTTTACAGCAGCATGTTGAACGCTATGGTGAATTGTTTCATACGTTTAGGCAAGCCGTTTTATTGCCACATACGGATGAAAATATTTATTACGGCGGTAAGCTGAACATCTTAAGACAACCAGATTTTCATGATCTTCAAAAAATCAGAAATTTAATGGATGTCATGGAAGAAGTAAAGCACATTCCGATGATCTTGCCAGTTGGAAGCCAAGGCCTCCATATTCGCATTGGCTCGGAAAATGTGCTTACAGCAATGGAAGATTGTAGTGTCATTACGGTATCTTATGATATCGGAGAAGAACAGACCGGTTCCATCGCTATAATAGGTCCAAAACGAATGGATTATAAACGCATCGTTTCTATATTGGATTTGCTGAGCGGTGATTTATCGAAAGAACTGAACCGGTTGTTTAATGGAACGTGAACAAAGGAGGAACAGATTTGTCGAAAAAAAATGATTCATTAAAAGCAGAAGAACATGTAGCACCAGAAGCTGTTGAAGTAAAAGACGCTGAAGCTGAACAGTCACCAGAATTAGTAGATGCAGAAGCGCCTGACGAATCTTCTAGTGAGGAAGAGTCTTCAATAACGGATGAAACTGAAGAGCTTCGTGCGCAACTTGAAGCTGAGCAAAACAAATATTTGCGGTTATTGGCTGACTTTGATAATTTCAAAAGACGTACTCAAAAAGACAAAGAAATCGCCAATAAATTCCGTTCACAATCACTATTAGCGGATATTCTGCCAGTACTAGACAATTTTGAACGTGCTTTGTCTCTTACGACAAGCAGTGAAGAGTCAGCGTCCTTGCTAAAGGGCGTGGAAATGGTACAGAAATCGTTAATTGAAGCTGTGAACCGTGAAGGCCTAGCAGAAATTAAAGCGGTCGGCGAACCATTTGATCCGAATTTCCATCAAGCAGTTATGCAAGAAAAAGACGAATCTGCAGAAGCGGGAATTGTGTTACAAGAATTGCAAAAAGGCTATATGTTAAAAGATCGGGTTATTCGCCCGGCAATGGTAAAAGTAAACGAATAAAAATATTGGAGGAATTTAACAATGAGCAAAATTATCGGTATTGACTTAGGAACAACAAACTCAGCAGTCGCAGTATTAGAAGGCGGCGAGCCAAAAATTATTCCAAACCCAGAAGGCAACCGTACAACTCCTTCTGTTGTCGCTTTTAAAAATGGCGAACGTCAAGTCGGCGAAGTAGCTAAACGCCAATCAATCACTAACCCGAATACCATTCAATCCGTTAAACGTTTAATGGGTACGCAGGAAAAAGTAACAGCTGAAGGCAAAGATTATACGCCTCAAGAAGTTTCTGCAATGATTTTACAATACCTTAAAGGGTACGCTGAAGAATATTTAGGCGAAAAAGTAACAAGAGCGGTTATTACAGTTCCAGCTTACTTCAATGACGCAGAGCGCCAAGCAACAAAAGATGCGGGACGTATTGCAGGTCTTGAAGTAGAACGTATTATTAACGAGCCAACTGCAGCAGCATTAGCATACGGTCTTGATAAAACGGAAACAGACGAAACTATCCTTGTTTATGACCTTGGTGGCGGTACATTCGACGTATCGATTCTTGAACTTGGCGATGGCGTTTTTGAAGTAAAATCAACTGCCGGCGATAACCGTCTAGGTGGAGATGATTTTGATAAATTGATTATCGATTATTTGGTACAAGAATTCAAAAAAGACAATGGTGTTGACTTGTCTAAAGACAAAATGGCTACTCAGCGCTTGAAAGATGCTGCTGAAAAAGCGAAAAAAGACTTGTCAGGCGTTTCTTCAACTCAAGTTTCATTGCCATTTATCACTGCTGGAGCAGAAGGACCGCTTCATTTGGAAGTTACAATGAGCCGTGCAAAATTTGACGAGTTAACTTCTTCATTAGTTGAACGCACAATGGGACCTACACGCCAAGCATTAAAAGATGCTGGTATTTCAGCTTCTGATCTTGATCGCGTTATTCTTGTTGGTGGATCTACTCGAATTCCAGCTGTACAAGAAGCTGTGAAAAAAGAAACAGGCAAAGAGCCATATAAAGGTGTTAACCCGGATGAAGTTGTAGCAATGGGTGCAGCTGTACAAGGTGGCGTATTAACTGGAGACGTAAAAGATGTGGTCTTACTAGACGTAACGCCATTATCACTTGGTATCGAAACAATGGGCGGCGTATTCACGAAATTGATCGAGCGTAACACAACGATCCCAACTTCGAAATCGCAAACATTCTCGACTGCTGCTGATAACCAGCCAGCCGTAGATATTCATGTATTACAAGGCGAACGTCCAATGGCAGCAGCTAACAAAACACTTGGCCGTTTCCAATTAACGGATATTCCGCCAGCACAACGCGGTGTACCACAAATCGAAGTAAGCTTTGATATCGATAAGAACGGTATCGTTAGCGTTAAAGCGAAAGATCTTGGAACGCAAAAAGAGCAAACAATTACAATTCAATCGAATTCGTCTTTAACTGACGAAGAAGTTGAACGCATGATCAAAGAAGCAGAAGAAAATGCTGAAGCAGATGCAAAAGTAAAAGAAGAAGTAGAAGTTCGCAATGAAGCGGACCAAGCAGTCTTCCAAACAGATAAGACAATTGCAGACCTAGGCGAAGTTGTTACAGAAGAAGAGAAAAAACAAGCGGAAGATGCACGCGATGAACTAAAAGCGGCATTGGAGTCGGATAACATCGACGACATTCGTGAGAAAAAAGACAAACTTCAGGAAATCTTGCAAGGATTGTCAATGAAAGCTTATGAGCAAGCAGCGGCAGCTCAACAAGCTGGAGAAGAAGAAAATGCTGCGTCGGGAAATGACGATGTCGTTGATGCAGAATTTGAAGAAGTAAACGACGATAATAAGTAAGACCTTGAAGAGTCAAAGCAAAGCAACATGCTTTGGCTCTTTCAATGTCTTTGCAACAGCGATTTAAACCGTGTACAATTACAGTTGATTGTTAGAGGGAGAGTGACTCATGAATAAACGAGATTATTATGAAGTACTGGGTGTATCTAAGACTGCTTCTAAAGAAGAGCTTAAAAAAGCATACCGGACTTTATCGAAAAAATT
Organism: Planococcus kocurii; assembly: GCF_001465835.2. Classification (NCBI taxonomy): domain Bacteria; kingdom Bacillati; phylum Bacillota; class Bacilli; order Caryophanales; family Caryophanaceae; genus Planococcus; species Planococcus kocurii. The sequence continues at coordinate 270,415 of NZ_CP013661.2, read as the reverse complement.
CCACCCAGATATTAATAAAGATGCCAATGCATCGGAGAAATTCCAAGAAGTAAAAGATGCCTATGAAGTACTGAGTGACCAACAAAAACGGGCACAATACGATCAATTTGGGCACCAAGATCCCAATCAAGGATTTGGTGGCGGCGGAGCTGATGGCTTTGGTTTCGACGATATTTTCAGCACGTTCTTTGGTGGCGGTTCAAGACGCCGCGATCCAAGTGCTCCGCGTAAGGGTGACGATCTACAGTATTCGATGACCATCGATTTCATGGATGCTGTGTTCGGGAAAGAAACAGAAATTGAAATTCCTAAAGATGAAACATGTGATACTTGTGACGGTTCCGGTGCAAAGCCTGGCACAAAGAAAAAAACGTGTCCATATTGTGATGGTTCTGGTCAAACAAATGTAACGCAAGACACACCTTTCGGCCGTATGGTCAATCGTCGTGCTTGCCAGCATTGTGAAGGCTCTGGTCAAATTATCGAAGAAAAATGTTCAACTTGCCGTGGTCAAGGCAAGGTTCGCAAAGTTAATAAAATCAAAGTGACTATTCCGGCAGGGGTCGATGATGGCCAGCAATTGCGTGTCACTGGACAAGGTGGACCAGGTGTTAACGGAGGACCTTCAGGAGATTTATATGTTGTTTTCCGTGTGAAATCACATAAACAATTCCAACGTGAAGGCGATGACATTTATTTAGATATTGCCATCACCTATCCGCAAGCAGCGTTGGGTGACGAAATTGAAGTGCCGACAACTTCAGGGAAAGTGAAATTAAAAATTCCGGCCGGCACACAAAGTGGTGCGCGTTTCCGTCTAAAAGGCAAAGGTGTTAAAAATGTCCATGGTTACGGAACGGGCGATCAACATGTTATTGTTCGAATAAAAACACAAACAAACCTCAGCGAAAAGCAAAAGCAGCTATTACGTGAATTTGCTGAAATTAGCGGCGATATTCCAGAAGAGCATAGCAGTTCTCTTTTTGAAAAAATCAAACGTACAATTAAAGGCGATTAATAAGAGCTACGGGGTTAAAATTTTCTTTTTATGAATAGTTAAAGCAACTGGATTTTTACAAACAGAAGACTCTGGCGAAAAGCGAGAGTCTTACTGACTGTGAAGTCGAAAAGGAGCTGAGTGGAAGTGAAATGGTCAGAACTGTCGTTTCATACGACAAATGAAGCAATTGAAGCGGTCTCTAACATCATGCATGAAGCAGGAGCCAGCGGGGTTGTCATTGAAGACTCGGAAGACTTAACGAAAGAAAGAGAATATCGCTTTGGAGAAATTTATTCACTAGATCCTGAAGATTTTCCAGTAGATGGAGTGATTTTGAAAGCTTATCTCCCCGTCAATAGTTTTTTGGGAGAAACGGTCGATGCAATTAAAGTGGCGATTAATAATCTAGCTGCTTTTGATATCAACCTTGGCAAAAACGAAGTGACAATTAGTGAAGTGGACGAAGAAGATTGGGCCACAGCTTGGAAGAAGTACTACCACCCTGTAAAGATTTCCGAACGTTTCACGATTGTTCCAACTTGGGAAGTTTACAATCCGGTATCAAGTGACGAATTAATTATTGAGTTAGATCCAGGAATGGCTTTTGGAACGGGTACCCATCCTACTACTGTTATGAGTCTTCAAGCGTTAGAAAAAGTAGTACGACCATCTGATCGTGTCATCGATATTGGTACAGGTTCTGGGGTATTGGCAATTGGTGCTGCATTATTGTCTGCCAAAGAAGTATATGCACTGGATTTGGATGAAATTGCTGTAAAAGCGGCGATTGATAATGTGGAACTAAACAAAGTTCAAGGCATTGTGACAGTTGAAAAAGGCAATCTAACTGATAAAGTAGATCAACCGGCTGATGTAGTTGTAGCTAATATTTTGGCGGAAGTTATCATGTCGTTTACAGATGATGCTTTCAATATCGTTAAACCAGGCGGTAGCTATATCACTTCAGGTATCATAGAAGCGAAAAAGAACGACGTTAAAGCCTCACTTGAAGCTTCTGGGTTTGTCATTGAAAATGTCATGATGATGGAAGATTGGGTTACGATTATTTCAAAAAAACCTGAGTAATGAGGTGCCACAATGCAACGATATTTTATAAAAGGCAAAATTCCTGAAAATCAAATAGTGGCGATAACTGGCGATGATGCAAAGCACATCGCCAAAGTTATGCGCCAAACTATTGGGGACGATTTGATTGTAGTTATGGAAGATCAAGCGTATCAGGCAAAAATAGTCAGTGCAGATTTTGACGTAGAGGTAAAAATCGGTAGCGATTTGGGAATGCAAGTCGAATTGCCGAAAAAAGTGACCATCGCTTGTGGATTGCCAAAAGGTGACAAGCTGGATTTGATCACGCAAAAAGCGACAGAGCTCGGAATGTATGCATTAGTACCATTTTCGGCAGAACGCTCTATTGTAAAATGGGACAGTGCTAAAAGTGAAAAGAAGATTGGACGTCTCCAAAAAATTGCCAAAGAAGCAGCTGAGCAATCACATAGAACGCATGTCCCAGAAATACATGGCATTCACAGTTTTAAACAATTGCTAGATAAAGCCAACTCGTATGACGCGGTCATTGTAGCTTACGAAGAAGAGGCGCGGCAAGAGGATAGGACTCGGTTTGCTGAAATTTTAAAAGCATTGTATGATAAAGATTCAGTGCTGATCATCTTTGGTCCAGAAGGTGGAATTTCACAAGCAGAAGTGGCGTCTCTAAAAAACGCTGGAGCGAGCTTTACTGCTCTCGGTCCACGGATTTTACGGACAGAAACGGCACCTTTGTATGCATTATCTGCGATTTCTTATGAATTTGAATAACACTGCATAATAATTTTAAAAAAAGAATGGGGATTTTTAGTCATGACAACAATTGCATCATACATTGATCATACTTTATTAAAACCTGAATCTACAGAAAGCCAAGTTGTTCAGCTTTGTCAAGAAGCGGCTGAATACAAATTTGCTTCTGTATGTGTTAATCCGGCTTGGGTTGAAACGGCAGCGGTTGAGTTGGCAGAGAGCGACGTGAAAGTTTGCACAGTTATCGGATTTCCATTAGGTGCGTCAACGTCTGAAACGAAGGCTTTTGAAACGACGGATGCTATTCTAAAAGGCGCTGGTGAAATCGATATGGTCGTGAATATTGGAGCACTTAAAAGTGGCAATACGGACCATGTGAAAAAAGATATCGAAGCGGTTGTCAATGCAGCAAAAGGCAAGGCGATTGTCAAAGTGATTTTAGAAACTTGTTTATTGACTGACGAAGAAAAAGTGACTGCTTCACGTTTATCCAAAGAAGCAGGAGCTGACTTTGTCAAAACTTCTACGGGCTTTTCAACTGCTGGAGCTACAGTTGAAGACGTCAAACTAATGCGTCAGACAGTAGGTCCAGATTTGGGCGTTAAAGCTTCTGGTGGCGTTCGTAGCCTTGAAGATGTAGAAGCCATGATCAAAGCAGGAGCTACGCGTATCGGTGCAAGTTCAGGCGTCAAAATCATGCAAGGGTTAACTTCTGATTCTGATTATTAACTATTGACCTTTCATCTAGAATACGATATAATTTTTGAGTATATAACACTTGTTGTTCTTCGCTTCAACGTGTGTTCGGAGGGAGGGAAAAAGAGATGTCAAAAACTACAGTTCGTAAAAACGAATCGATTGAAGATGCTCTTCGCCGCTTCAAACGCACTGTTTCTAAATCTGGAACAATGCAAGAGGTAAGAAAGCGCGAGTACTATGATAAGCCGAGCGTGAAACGTAAACTAAAATCAGAAGCTGCGCGTAAACGTAAATTTTAATTGACCTTAAGCAGTATAATGACTTTTAAAAAATATGAACGACCAGCCTAAACCACCATCACGAGTATCGTGATGGTGGTTTTTCTATTTATTCTATTTGTAAGCGCGTTCTTTCGTTATTACTGAAGATTTACTTTATAATAGGAGACGTACCTTGAAACTTATTTCCTGTTCATCCGTATAGATACAAACAGTAAATTTGAAATGCGAAAGGAGAGATCCTGTTGAGCAGAGTCAAAGTCTGTATTGGTTTTGGGCTTTTGCTACTATCGTTTTTGCTCATGCTCCCGGCCATACAGGCTGATACTTCGACTGTGTACGTGATACCTATTGAAGATGAGGTCGAAAGAGGACTGCAGGCTTTTATTGAACGGGGCATTGAAGAAGCAGAAGACGCTGGAGCCGAAGCAATCATATTCGAGATAGATACACCAGGTGGATTTGTCGCAGCAGCAGATGGCATTGCCCGTCTATTGGACAAAACGTCATTGGAAAAAATAGCTTTCATCAATCAAGATGCTTTGTCTGCAGGTGCTTTTTTAGCTTTGCACAATGATGAAATCTATATGCATCCGAATGGTCGTATGGGTGCAGCACAGGTAATTGATCAAGCCGGTAACGCAGCTGCTGACAAAGCCAATAGCGCTTGGTTAGCATCCATGAAGAACGCGGCTCAGACAGCAAGTCGTAATCCTCAGATTGCCTTAGCGATGGCTGATGCTTCCATAGATTTGCCTGAACTTGGTGCGGCTGAAGGGAAGTTGTTAACTTTGGGTGCGGCTGAAGCTGAACAGGTGAACTATTCGCAAGGGACGGTATCTACCTTAGACGAGCTACTTAGTTTGAAAGGACTTGAAGATGCCACAGTCGTGACAGTCGATGAAACGTTCTCAGAAAGCCTCGCTCGTTTTTTGACCAACCCGATTGTCGTGCCAATTCTTCTATCAATTGCAGGTCTTGGATTACTTCTGGAGCTATTTACACCTGGAGTTGGAGTTCCTGGATTTATTGGCTTGACGTTCCTTATGCTGTTTTTCTACGGACATTTGGTAGCAGGGTTAGCCGGTTATGAGTCCATTGTTTTATTAGTTATTGGTTTTGGTCTATTAATAGCTGAGTTTATTATTCCTGGAGGTGTTGCTGGATTCCTGGGAATTGCAGCGATCCTAGGAAGTGTTTTACTCGCGGGAGGAGATCTTAAAACCACCGCCATAGCAGTACTTATTGCAATGATAGTAGCAACAATAGGGATGGTGATTGTAGTGAAATTCTTTGGTAAGCGGCTTGATTTGTTCAAACGGATTATCTTGACGGATGCTACCGATACGGCAGGTGGTTATGTATCGACTACAAATCGCCCAGAACTTGTCGGTAAAATTGCCCAAACAGTGACAGCGCTCCGTCCTTCCGGTACCATTAAATTAGAAGATGAGCGCATTGACGCTGTATCAGAAGGCAGATTTATCGACAGTGGTAAAGATGTTAAGATAATCAAGGTAGAAGGTTCACGTATCGTCGTTCGTGAACTTGAAAAACAAGAGGAGGAATAGAGAAATGGGAATTGAAACAATTGGTTTAGGTGCTGCGATAATTGGTATTATCGTCGTTTTGGCAATTTTCTTCACATTCGTACCAATTACATTATGGATTTCAGCATTAGCTGCAGGGGTCAAAATCAGTATCTTTACGCTAATCGGAATGAGATTACGTCGCGTTATTCCGTCACGTATCGTCAATCCATTAATTAAAGCATCAAAAGCAGGATTAACAGTAACCATCAATCAATTAGAAAGTCACTATTTAGCTGGTGGTAACGTTGACCGTGTCGTTAATGCGTTGATTGCGGCGCATCGTGCTAATATCGAATTGCCGTTTGAACGTGCAGCAGCGATTGACCTTGCAGGTCGTGACGTATTAGAAGCAGTTCAAATGTCGGTTAACCCGAAAGTGATTGAAACACCATTTATTGCAGGTGTTGCAATGGACGGAATCGAAGTGAAAGCAAAAGCTCGTATTACAGTTCGTGCTAATATTGACCGTTTAGTCGGTGGTGCAGGAGAAGAAACAATTGTTGCTCGTGTAGGTGAAGGGATTGTCTCTACTTTAGGTTCGAGCACTAGTCATAAAAAAGTTCTAGAAAATCCGGACTTGATTTCTCAAACCGTTTTATCTAAAGGCCTGGATTCCGGAACAGCGTTTGAAATTCTGTCGATTGATATTGCAGACGTTGATATTGGTAAAAACATTGGCGCAGAGTTGCAGACAGAACAAGCAGAAGCAGATAAGAAAATTGCTCAAGCAAAAGCAGAAGAACGTCGTGCAATGGCTGTAGCAAGTGAACAAGAAATGAAAGCCAAAGTTGTTGAAATGAGAGCAAAAGTTGTAGAAGCTGAAGCTGAAGTACCACTTGCTATGTCGGAAGCGCTACGCAACGGCAATATTGGCATTATGGATTACGTCAATTACAAAAATGTCCAAGCAGATACAGGTATGAGAGAGTCTATCTCAAAAACGGGCATGGACAAATCCGACGATAAATAATCGGCAGCAGTCATAAGGGAGGTTTGTCGTATGGAAGCTCTCATATTTGGACTTGTTATCATGGCGGTAAGTGCTTTTTTTAATAAAAGCAAAAAAGATTCACCCGATGGAGATGTTCCTGCTAAGCCCGTCTCAACAAAAGCGTCAACTGATCGAGACGGTCGCTCTGACCAAGGGAGGTTCAAACGGGTGGAAGATTACGCTAAAGAAATTTATGGGGAACTACAAAATCAAAAAAATCAAGGTTCTGAGCGTGTAGGGCAGGCAAAGAAAAAAGCGGAAGAAATGGTAAACCGTGCACCTCTTCGTGAAGCACGACAAGAAGTGCAGCGTCGTGTTTCGTCTAGAGATGCACAACATGAAATCCAAGATCGCATTTCTACGCATAGATCAAAGCCGCTACGCGATCAGCCTGTTAGTCAAAGTCCTGAAGAAATATCGCATGAATTTTTGCCGTTGAGTAGTGAAGATGTAAGAAGAGGCATTATTATGGCAGAGATTTTACTACCGCCCAAATCCAAAAGATAAAAAACAGCAACTAGTTCCCGCTAGTTGCTGTTTTTTATTAATAATAATATTATGTAAAGTTATATGGCGTTTAAACTGCTTATTGATTTACATAGCAGATTTAAAAGTTGTAAGTTAAACTACTGTTTTTGAGTTACTGCTATTTCGTAAGCGAAACATCGTTTATTAGCTGCTCTTCTTGTTCGATTTTTGTTATTTAGTTTTTTCAATCAATTTATCCAGAACAAAAATTTTACAAGTGATTATCTTTAATGATAGAGTGAAATTAGCAGTAAATACTCGATTCTAAGGAGCGTCCACATGACAGAAAACAACTTACTAGAACTACATGTGAAAGACCCAAATGAAGCGGTTCAACTGCTCGGGATCTCAGATAGTCATTTAACATTAATCGAAGAAGCTTTTAACATTCAAATTATTACCCGCGGTGAGGTCATCAAGTTATCAGGTTCTGAAGAAGACAAGCAAACGGGGAAACTATTAATAGAACAATTATTGCGGGTTATACGCAAAAATATTAACATCAATCAGCGAGATATTATCTCTGCTATTGAAATGGCTAAAAGCGGCACAATCGAATATTTTGCCGAACTTTACGACGAAGAAGTGGCGCGCAACGCTAATGGCAAGTCTATTCGGGCAAAAACAATAGGTCAGCGTCATTATATTCAAGCTATGCGTAGCAAGGATTTAGTTTTTGGAATTGGTCCTGCTGGGACAGGTAAAACGTATTTAGCCGTCGTCATGGCAGTTCAGGCGCTTAAAAATGGTCAAGTAAAGAAAATTATTTTGACACGGCCTGCTGTGGAAGCAGGGGAAAGTCTTGGTTTTTTACCAGGAGATTTAAAAGAAAAAGTAGATCCTTATTTGAGACCGCTCTATGACTCTTTACACGATGTGTTGGGTCTTGAGCAAACAAATCGCTTTATCGAACGCGGGACGATTGAAATTGCTCCTCTTGCTTATATGAGAGGTCGTACACTTGACGCAGCGTTTGTTATTCTTGATGAAGCGCAAAATACCACAAAGGCACAAATGAAAATGTTTTTGACGCGGCTAGGTTTTGACTCGAAAATGATCATTACCGGTGACAAAACACAGATTGATTTGCCGCGTGGGGCTGAGTCGGGGTTGATTGCAGCAGAAACCATTTTAAAAGATGTTCCAACTATTCATTTTCAGTATCTTGAAAGCGGAGATGTGGTTCGTCATCCACTTGTAGCAAAGATCATAGATGCCTACGAAAAACAGCCGATATAATTAAATGTAAAAGATGCAGGGGCGAAAATCCCTGCATCTTTTTTAGCATTTTTTTAAAAAGGACTCACAACCTATTATTTCTCATAAATATGGGGATAATTTCAAATTTTTAGAAAAACACCGTGAAATCTATTTCTTTACTTGTTATGATGGAAATAGGAAATGTGGGGTGTACTGGCATGCGTCAAAGAGTACAAGAAATCTTTGAGAAATTGGGTTACCGGAAAATAATGATGGCTGGCATCTTGTTGACTGGCATAATCCTATATGCTTGTTTGATGGACTCTGTCCAAAGTGATACATACGATATCCAACTGTTTCAACTATCGACTGAAACCATTCGTTCGGAGAAAACAGTCGAGGACCCGGTTAAGACGGAAATTGAACGGCAACGACTTACTGAAGAAGTAGCGCCAAGCTATCAATTTATGGATGAGATCGTCGATAATCAAATAGCCTTAATCGATTCGCTGTTTGGTTATTTGTTAGACGTAAAAGCTGCGCCTAAAAAAGGACAAGAGAAACTTTCTCGTGACGCTATGATTGCGAAACTCACGGAAGATCTGCGCTTACTGGAAACTAGTGAAAATGGTCTGCGTTTAACAGATGACATGTTGGAGTCTTTGGTGTCTCTTTCAGACGATAGTGTTATTGGCATTCAAGAACAGTTAGATGAGGTGTTAACATCCTATTTAAACGAACCAATACGAATAGAAGAAGTGGCACGTAGTCGTACTGAAATTGAGCAGGAAATTCGCCGGAATCAGCAAATTCCAGATGAGGTTGTTCAAGCGGCAGTAACCATTGGACGATTTGGTATAATTGCCAATGAATTGGTTAATGAAGAGCTCACAGCGAGTCAAATAGAACAGGTGCGCAACAGCGTGGAGCCCACTCGTATTTTACAAGGACAAGTTCTTGTTCAAGAAGGTCAAATAGTAGATCGAGAAGTTTATCGACAATTAGAACTAGCGGGCATGACAGAAGAACAACAGAATTATAAACCGTTGCTTGGTTTGTTGGTTTTTGTCATCATTACTACGGGTCTCTTGCTGTCCGTTATCTTTCGGTCGCAAAGGGATGATAAAGGCAAGGTCACTGAGATGCTTGTCATACTAATAGCTGTTACCATCTCGTTGCTGTTGATGAAATTATTATCAGCAGTCAGTGAAAATTTCGATTTAGTGATTTCGTTTATTTTTCCTACGGCATTAGCTGGTATTCTTGTTCGTTTGCTCGTTAACGAACGGGCCGCTGTGTTTGTCACGATTTTGGTCAGTGCAGCAGCAGGAATTATGTTGCCAAGCGGCTATTCGTCTTCGTTGCAAGTGGACATTGCTTTTTATATTTTATTTGGAGGATTAACTGCGATTTATTTAATTGAACGAGATGGTGGCAGAGGGCGTCTGTTGCAAGTTAGTTTAGCGGTAGCTGGAGCTAATGTGCTTTTTGTCGCTTTTTACCTATTGATTGGCCAAACACAGTATAATTGGACAGAGATCGGCTTTTATTTTACCGCAGCGATTGTATCGGGGTTATTATCGGGTGCACTAGCCATTGGTTTCTTGCCCTTTTTTGAATCGGTATTTGGTATGTTATCAACGATGCGTTTGATCGAGTTGTCAAATCCGAATCATCCGTTACTAAAGAAAATTTTGACGGAAACACCGGGTACGTATCATCATAGCCTTATGGTTGCCAATTTGGCGGACGCTTCTTGTGAAGCGATTGGAGCTAATGGACTGCTTGCGAGAGTTGGTTGTTATTACCACGATATCGGTAAAACAAAATATCCGCAATTTTTTATCGAAAATCAAGTGAATATCGAAAATCCACACGATCGTTTGCCACCGGAAAAAAGTCGAGATATTATTCTAGCGCACGGTGTGCAAGGAGCTCAAATATTGAAGAAGTACAAAATGCCGAAAGAAATCGTTGATGTGGCAGTGCAACACCATGGCACGAGTCTTTTGAAATTTTTCTATTATAAGGCTAAAGACATCGATTCAGATGTTGAAGAAGAGTCGTACCGATACGTAGGGCCAAAACCCCAAACAAAAGAAATTGCCATTATTTGCATAGCAGATAGCTTAGAAGCAGCAGTTCGCTCAATGAAAGAGCCAACATCAGAAAAGATAAAAAAATTGGTAGATGCCATAGTAGAAGATAAACTAAAAGATGGGCAATTTGAAGAATGTGATTTATCGCTAAAAGAGCTGAAAACGGTAAAAAAAGTGATGTGTGAAACGCTGAATGGCATTTTCCATTCTCGTATTGAGTATCCGAAAGAACCTAATTGATAGGAGGACTATTATGATAGCGATTGATTTTATGGATGAAACAGAAACACTGAAACAACCAGAATTGGATTTTGTGCAAAACATACTGGAGCATGCAGCTAAAGAAGAAGCGGTAGGAGAGTCTGAGGTATCGGTAACATTTGTTACTGATGAAATGATTCGCGATATTAACCGTGAATACCGGGGGAAAGACCAACCGACGGATGTCATTTCTTTTGCTATGGAGGAATTAGGTGAAGGTGAAACGGCCATCATCGGTTCATCAGAGCCGCGTATGCTTGGAGATATTATTATTTCACTCGATCGTACTAAAAAACAAGCAACAGATTATGGCCATTCGTTTGAACGAGAGCTTGGCTTTTTGGCGGTTCATGGCTTCTTGCATTTGCTCGGCTATGATCATTTGACAGAAGAAGATGAAAAGAAAATGTTTTCTCGTCAAGATGCCATTTTGCTGTCACTTGGAATTACGCGTGATTCGAATGATGATGCGTAAGTTTTTACGCTCTTTTCGATTTGCAACAGCAGGCATAGTGACTGCTTTCAAGCGAGAACAAAACATCAGATTTCATTTGATCGCAGCGATCATCGTGGTACTTGCTGGCTGCTTGACAAGAATATCTCATGTGGAATGGTTCGTTGTTATTTTATTAATCGCAGGGATGCTGGCATTAGAAATGGTGAATTCAGCCATTGAACGCGTAGTTGACCTAGCGACAACCGATTTCCAGCCACTTGCTAAGCAGGCCAAGGATATGGCGGCAGGTGCAGTTTTGGTATTTGCCGTGGCAAGTGCTATAATTGGTTTACTAATATTTCTACCCAAATGGTTTTAAATTCGCAGAGGTGATTAAAATGGAAAAAGAACAATTGATGGAGCAAGCGATAAAAGCACGCGGCAATGCCTACGTACCTTATTCGAAGTTTCCTGTCGGCGCAGCATTACTGACAGCTGAAGGCAAAGTATATGTGGGTTGTAATATTGAAAATGCCGGTTATTCGTTAACGAACTGTGCAGAGCGCACAGCGGTTTTTAAAGCGGTGTCTGAAGGCGACAAGAGCTTTGTGGCATTAGCTGTTTCAGCCGATACTTCAGGTCCTGTATCGCCGTGTGGCGCGTGTAGACAAGTGTTAGCTGAGTTCTGTCCGCCAGATATGCCAGTTTACTTAACAAATTTAAAAGGTGACGTCCAGGAAACAACAATTAGCGAATTGCTTCCCGGCGCATTTTCAACGGAGGATTTAAAATATGCAGCCAGAGAATAACGGTTTCAAATCAGGATTTATTTCAATCATCGGTCGTCCGAACGTCGGCAAGTCGACATTCCTTAACCGCGTTGTAGGTCAAAAAATTGCCATTATGAGTGACAAGCCTCAAACGACCAGAAACAAAGTGCAAGGCGTTGTGACGACGAATGACAACCAAATGATTTTTATTGATACGCCAGGCATTAACGAACCGCGTCATAAATTAGGCGATTTTATGCTGAAAGTAGCAAAAAATACGTTCCGAGAAGTTGACGTTTTATTGTTTGTAGCAAGTGGTGTCGACCGCGTTGGTAAAGAAGATCGCTATGTACTGGATATGTTAAAAGGCATTGATGTACCGGTGTTTCTAGTTCTTAATAAAATCGACCAAGTACACCCTGATAATTTACCGAAAATTATCGAGTCGTACAGCAAAGAATTTGACTTCGCTGAAGCAATTCCGATTTCAGCGCTAGAAGGCAATAATGTGGAGACTTTGTTGGCAAAAATTAGCGAACGTCTTCCAGAAGGACCGCAATATTATCCAGCAGATCAAATTACAGATCATCCAGAACGCTTTATCATTTCTGAGCTTATCCGTGAAAAGGCTTTGCATTTAACGCGCGAAGAAATTCCGCATTCGATTGCTGTGGTCATTGAAAAAATCGCACCCGATTCCGAAAATAAAGACATGATTCGTATACAAGCAACAATTATGGTTGAGCGTGATTCTCAAAAAGGCATCGTTATCGGTAAAAAAGGTGTTTTGCTCAAACAAATTGGTACACGTGCCCGTCAAGATATCGAAAACTTGCTTGGGTCAAAAGTGTATTTAGAACTTTGGGTGAAAGTGCAAAAAGATTGGCGTAACAAAGCCATGCATTTACGTGATTTTGGCTTTAGAGAAGACGAATACTAAGGAGTCCTTCCCATGCAAAGCCAAGTAGAGGGAATTGTCATTCGTACGATGCCTTACGGCGAAACTAATAAAATCGTCACTTTGTTTACGAGAGAAGCAGGGAAAATTACTTGTATGGCAAGAGGTGCAAAAAAACCCGCTAGTCGCTTAGCGGCCATTACGCAGGTTTTTACTCATGGAACATTTTCTGTTTACAAAGGAAGAGGCATGGGTACCTTGCAAGCAGGGGATCCGCTAGAATCGTTGCGGCATATTCGAGAAGACATTATGTCGACTGCGTACGCTAGTTACGTCACTGAATTGATTGATCGACTAACTGAACAAGATGAGTCACAACCTGCAATTTTTGATATGCTGTTCCAGGCGCTTCATGCAATTGATGAAGGCTACGACCCTGAAGCTATTACTTTGTTTGTGGAATGGAAAATGCTCCAGACAGCAGGCTTAACGCCGACGCTTCATCAATGTGCTAATTGTGGAGCGACAGAAGGAGAATTTGCATTTTCATTTCAAGAACTCGGATTTCTTTGTCATCGTTGTTTTCATATCGATCGCTACATTATTCGTTTAAGTCCAGCGTTAGTGAAGTTGATTCGCACTTTTTACTTTGTGCCAATTGACCGTGTAGGCTCTTTAACGTTGAAAAAAGAATCCAAGAGCTTGCTGAAACAAATTGTTCGTACAATTTATGAGGAAAAAGCAGGGATTCGCTTAAAGTCACGAAAATTTCTCGAACAATTAGAGCGAACACCAGAATTTTTACCTAAAAAAGAAGAGCTGCCAAAAGACGAATAGTCTTTTGAGCAGCTCTTTTTTGAACGGAATAAGTCACGTCGGTTATTAGAAAAAATAGAGAAGTGGTGGAATAGACGCAGTCCACCACTTCTTTTGAAACTTCCGCTTTTCCATGTCTAGCTTCACCGGCCAGCTCTTCGGATCATAAGCCAATCAGCTTGTGCGGCTGAAAAGACGCCGCTTCACCAGATCGTCTTATGCCTGTCAGAGCTAAACGGCCGTTTCCGCTTTTCGGTGTCTAGCTTCACCGGCCAGCTCTTCGGATCATAAGCCAATCAGGTTGTGCGGCTGAAAAGACGCCGCTTCACCAGATCGTCTTATGCCTGTCAGAGCTAAACGGCCGTTTCCGCTTTTCGGTGTCTAGCTTCATCGGCCAGTTCTTCGGATCATAAGCCAATCAGGTTGTGCGGCTGAAAAGACGCCGCTTCACCAGATCGTCTTATGCCTGTCAGAGCTAAGCGGCCGTTTCCGCTTTTCTTACTTAAAACTGAATATGTTTTTCGATATATGCTTGTACTTCAGCAATTGGCATACGTGTTTGCTCCATTGAATCACGGTGACGTACTGTAACTTGACCGTCTTCTACGGAATCAAAGTCGTATGTGATACAGAAGGGTGTACCGATTTCGTCTTGGCGGCGGTAACGTTTACCGATCGATTGCGACTCGTCGTAGTCTACCATAAAGTGCTTAGCTAGGTCAGCAAACACGCCTGTTGCGCCTTCTGCTAATTTTTTAGATAACGGAAGAATTGCCGCTTTGTAAGGAGCTAAAGCTGGGTGGAACTTCAATACTGTGCGTTTGTCGTCGTTTTCAAGTGCTTCCTCTGTGTAAGCATCTACTAAGAAAGCGAGTGTAACGCGGTCAGCTCCAAGAGATGGCTCGATGCAATAAGGCACAAAACGTTCGTTAGTTACAGGATCGATGTAATTAAAATCTTCTCCTGAATGTTCCATATGGCGTTTCAAGTCAAAATCGGTACGATCTGCGATTCCCCAAAGCTCGCCCCAGCCAAATGGGAATTTGTATTCGATATCCACAGTTGCGTTTGAGTAATGTGAAAGTTCATCTTCGTCATGCTCACGCAGGCGCATATTGTCTTCAGTCATATCCAAGTTCAGCAACCAGTTTTTGCAGAAATCGCGCCAGTAAGCGTACCACTCCAAATCTTCACCAGGCTTGCAGAAAAATTCAAGTTCCATTTGTTCAAATTCACGTGTCCGGAACGTAAAGTTACCAGGTGTGATTTCGTTCCGGAAACTTTTACCGATTTGTGCAATACCAAACGGCATTTTTTTGCGCATTGAACGTTGAACGTTTTTGTAGTTAACGAAAATTCCTTGAGCTGTTTCTGGACGTAAAAAGATTTCATTTGTTGAAGCTTCAGTAACGCCTTGGAAAGTTTTGAACATCAAATTGAATTGGCGGATGTCCGTATAATCTTGTTTACCACATGTTGGGCATTTTACTTCATGTTCTTGAATTAATTCTGCCATGCGATCAAAAGATAATCCATCCACGATCAATTCAATGCCTTTAGCATCTAATGCATCTTCGATTAATTTGTCCGCACGGTGGCGAGTTTTACAGCTCTTACAGTCGATCATTGGGTCGTTAAAGTTACCGACATGCCCAGAAGCTACCCACGTTTTCGGGTTCATCAAAATAGCAGCGTCAAGTCCTACGTTATAAGGAGATTCTTGAACGAATTTTTTCCACCATGCTTTTTTAATATTGTTTTTCAGTTCAACGCCAAGTGGCCCATAATCCCACGTGTTCGCCAATCCTCCGTAAATTTCAGAGCCCGGGAATACAAAGCCTCTGTGTTTTGCTAATGCTACTACATCTTCCATTGACATAAAATTACCTCCATAAAATAAAAAATCGCACTCGTCCTCGGACATGTCTCCATGTCCGAGGACGAGTACGTTAAGACCCGCGGTTCCACCTCGATTGACTGCAAAAGACAGTCCACTTTAAAATAACATTGGCTCTGGATCACCGTTTCCTGTAGGTGCAGGCTTCCACTATCCCTGCTCGCTTTAAGTTACAGTACTTATCTATCCGTCATTGCCTCTATATGAGTTCGTTCATATTGTACCACGGCAATGTTTTCTTCGCAATATCACGTTCATTAGTATATAATAATTGATATTGAGTATAACATATATATATTTTGAGGCGGTGAGTCCAATCGAACTCAATAAACGACAAGAGGAAATATTGCAAATCGTTAAAGGCAACGGACCGATTACTGGCGAACAAATAGCGGATCGCTTGAGTTTAACTAGATCGACGCTACGACCTGATTTAGCCATCCTGACTATGGCAGGCTTTTTAGATGCCCGTCCGCGTGTTGGCTATTTTTATTCGGGTAAAAAACCAGGGCAAGACGTAACAGATACGATGAACAACATGAAGGTCAAGGATTTTCAGTCGATTCCGGTTGTTGTTCGAGAAGATGTTAGTGTTTACGATGCCATTAGCCAAATGTTCTTGGATGATGTTGGAACACTTTTTGTGGTAGATAAAAAATCGTATTTGTCTGGTGTGCTGTCGAGAAAAGATCTACTGCGTGCAAGTTTGGGTAGTCAAAATCTCACGAGTATTCCTGTACATATTATTATGACGCGTATGCCCAACATCACTTATTGTGCAAAAAATGAGTCTTTAATCCAAGCAGCACATCGGTTGATTAATCAGCAGATTGATGCCTTGCCAGTAGTAGAAGAACAGCCAGATGGCTTTAAAGTTGTCGGCAGATTAACAAAAACGAATATTACTCGTGCGTTTTTATCACTATCTGAAAACCACGATTTGTGAGGTGTCAATTATGAATTCACTCCGATTGTTCATTGTTTCCGATTCGGTCGGTGAAACAGGCGAACTCGTCGCAAAAGCGGCAATCAGCCAATACTTAAATGCAGATCAAAATGCGGTATTGAAACGATTTCCTTACATTGATTCGATCGAGCATTTGCAAGAGATTATTAAATTGGCTGTCGCCCAACAAGCTTTTATCGTTTATACGTTAGTTTCACAAGATTTGAGAGACTATATGCAGGTAGAAACTGCTAAATTTCGTGTAACAGCAGTCGATCTTATGGGTCCTCTCTTGGATGCGCTAGCACAAGAACTAAATGCAAGACCTCTACAAGAAGCCGGTTTGGTTCGGAAACTAGACGATGACTACTTCAAAAAAGTCGAAGCTATTGAGTTTGCAGTTAAATATGACGACGGACGAGATCCGCGAGGCATTTTAATGGCCGATATCGTTTTGGTCGGGATATCTAGAACTTCTAAGACGCCGTTATCCCAGTACTTGGCGCACAAGCGGCTGAAAGTTGCAAACGTACCATTGGTGCCAGAAGTTGACCCACCGGAAGAACTTTACCACGTAGATCCAAAAAAATGCTTTGGTTTGATTATCTCACCGGATAAGCTTAACCACATTCGTAAAGAACGATTGATTGCTCTTGGGTTAAATGATGACGCTAATTATGCGAAAATCGATCGAATTCACGAAGAAATCGATCATTTTCATAAAGTGGTCGATCGCATTGGCTGTGAAATAGTAGACGTAACAAATCGGGCTGTCGAAGAAACGGCTAATTTGATATTAAGCAAACGCCAAAAATGATTTTGGAAAAACTCCCTTCATGGGCGGTTTTTCTTTCTTTTTTTGTGGATTTTTTAATAAAAACGTTTTATAATGAAGAATTGTGGCTAAAGCTTACTAGTGGATAAAATAGTTTGCTTTATCTTTTTGTCGAAAAATGAAGGATTTTGTCTTTACATCACGAATTAAAGTAGTTAAGCAAACAAAGATGGTGAAAATAATGTCCAATCGAGTTCCTGAAGAAGTGATCGAAAAAATCCGATCTAGCACAGATATTGTGGATGTCGTCGGTGAGTATGTTCAGCTAACAAAAAGGGGCAGAAATTGGTTCGGCCTTTGCCCTTTCCATGGAGAAAGTACACCATCTTTTTCTGTTACTGCCGATAAGCAGATTTTTCATTGTTTTGGTTGTGGAGCTGGTGGCAATGTCATCACTTTTTTGATGGATATTGAAAATTTAACGTTTCAGGAAGCTTTATCGAGACTGGGAAGTCGCTCAGGTATAGATGTCGATATACAGTCGCCTGCTGAATCGGGTCCCGTGCAATCAAAAAGCGATCACCAATTGGTTCTGATGCACGAGTTTGCTGCAGACATGTACCACCACATTCTATTGAATACAGAAGAAGGTCAAGCAGCGCTGGACTATTTGGAAAATAGGGGCTTTACTCGAGAAATTATTGAGAAAAACAAAATTGGCTGGTCGCTTCCGGAATGGAATTACATGGCATCTGCCTTAAAGCGAAAAGGCTTTAGCGAAGAAGAGCTAGAAGCAAGTGGATTAGGCATTCCTCGTGAGCAGTCAAGCGGCTATTTCGATCGATTCCGTGGTAGAATTATGTTCCCTATCATGAACGAAACAGGTAAAGTGATTGCCTTTTCGGGAAGGGTTCTTGAGCACACCAAACAAGAAGCCAAATACATGAACAGCCCAGAATCTCCGATTTTCCAAAAAAGCCAAGTGCTCTATAATGTGCATCATGCAAGAAGTGCCATCCGTAAAAATCGGAAAATCATTTTGTTTGAAGGGTTTATGGATGTTATTGCAGCGGGTAAAGCAGGAGTCGATAATGCTTTAGCAACTATGGGTACTTCACTTACTGCCCAGCATATTCGGCAAATGAAACGCTTTGCACAAGAAGTGGTCATTTGTTTTGATGGCGATGACGCAGGCTGGGAAGCTGCCAAAAGAGCAGCAATTTCCTTGAATGAAGAAAACTTCAAAGTGGAAGTAGCTGTCCTGCCAGGTAAAATGGACCCTGATGATTTTGTTCGTGAAAATGGTGCAGAAGCCTTTAAAGAACAGATTATTGGAAAGCCTCATGCATTTATTGCATTTGCGATGATGCATGCCCGAAGACATAAGAATTTTCAATATGAAAATGACTTATTGCAATACATTCAGGAAGTGCTACAACTATTGGCTGGTAGATCTTCGCCTTTAGAGCGAGATTTATATATAAAGCAATTATCAGTAGAAACTGGATTATCTCAGGAAGCTATCCTGCAGCATTACCGAAAGTTAGAAAACAAAACAATTGAGCGTAACCGGCCTGAACCGCCGGTAGTAAAAACTGCTAAAAAAGCACCCAAACAGGTTACATCACTGCACAGAGCAGAACGGATGTTGTTGTCACATGCTCTAGCAGATCCATCAGTTATGGAGAAATTAGTAGTTGAAGACAATGACATTCCATTTATCAGTGAAGAATTCCGGGCGCTGTATGTTCAATTGCTCGGTTTTTATGAGGAATGGGATAAAGCAGATTTTCACAAGTTTTTAGAGACGCTTCAAGATACAGAACTCCGTAAACTAGTTATGGAAACGGCCTTATCTGAACGCGATCCGGAACACGCGGATGAAGAAATTTCCGATTGTTTAAAGCATTTGCACAAACATCGGGTCGAACAGCAAATTAATCTGAAAATCCAGCAATCAAAAGAAGCGGAAAAACAGCATGACTTAAAGCGCGCTTTACTTCTTGCTCAAGAAGTGATTGCTTTACGCAAATCACTATAAGTTAATTCCGGTTTTTTTAAAGGAGGAAGTCAAATGGCCGAGAAATCTGAACGCCAAACTGAAGTTGAAGCAAGCAATGTTCCATTGACTACTGAAGGTCCGGAAGCGACTGTGGAAGAAGCAAAAAAACAGCTAATCGAAACAGGTAAAAAAACCGGAGAACTCAATTACGAACAAATTGCTGATAAATTAGCGGTTTTCGAAATGGAATCCGATGCAGTAGAAGAGTTTATTGACCAACTAGAAGGTCACGGTATCGAATTAGAACGTAAATCTGATGATGAAGAACATTTGGATCGTTTGATGAAACCGACAGAAGATAAATTCGATTTAAATGATTTAAGCGTACCACCTGGTGTTAAAATCAATGACCCTGTCCGCATGTATTTGAAAGAAATCGGACGCGTTGATCTGCTAAAAGCAGAAGAAGAAGTTCGCTTAGCGAAATTGATTGAACAAGGTGACGAAGAAGCTAAAAAACGTCTTGCTGAAGCCAACTTGCGTCTAGTTGTGAGTATCGCAAAACGCTATGTTGGTCGCGGCATGTTGTTTTTGGACTTGATTCAAGAAGGTAACATGGGCTTGATCAAAGCAGTAGAAAAATTTGATTACTCTAAAGGATTTAAGTTCAGTACGTATGCAACATGGTGGATTCGTCAGGCTATTACCCGTGCCATCGCGGACCAAGCGCGGACCATTCGTATTCCGGTTCATATGGTTGAAACCATTAACAAATTGATTCGTGTTCAACGTCAATTGTTGCAAGATCTTGGTCGTGATCCTTCTCCAGAAGAAATCGGCGAAGAAATGGATTTATTACCAGAAAAAGTTCGGGAAATCTTGAAAATTGCTCAAGAACCGGTATCATTAGAAACACCAATCGGTGAAGAAGATGATTCGCATTTAGGTGACTTTATCGAGGATTCAGATGCCCAATCGCCTTCTGATCATGCAGCTTATGAATTATTAAAAGAGCAGTTAGAGGATGTTTTAGACACATTAACGGATCGAGAAGAAAACGTCTTACGTCTTCGCTTCGGCTTAGATGACGGTCGTACACGGACGTTAGAAGAGGTAGGCAAAGTATTTGGCGTAACGCGTGAGCGAATTCGTCAAATCGAAGCAAAAGCTTTGCGCAAACTGCGCCACCCATCGCGCAGCAAGCGGTTAAAAGATTTTCTTGAATAAATAAAACAGCTAGAGTCACATTCCAATTTTTTCGGAATGTGACTCTTTTGTTGATACTAAAAAAGGAATTAAGGTTAACGCTTGAACTTGTCTTAATTTCCCCTATATAATGAAAGATGTAAGCGTATTCAAAACAAAGGGGATGTACACAAATGAATTTCGATTTGACACAAGAACAACAGATGATCAAAAAGACAATCAAGGAATTTGCTGATAAGGTAGTAGCACCAGGCGCTATTGATCGTGACCGTTCAAAAGCGTTTCCGACTGAAATCTTTAAACAGCTGTCCGACATGGGGATGATGGGCTTACCGTTTGATGAGGAATACGGCGGATCTGGAGCGGATACTACTAGCTTTGCTATTGTGACAGAAGAATTAAGTCGTGCCTGTGCATCTACCGGAATTACTTATTCTGCGCACATTTCACTTGGTGGTGCACCACTGAATTTATTTGGAACAGAAGACCAGAAAGAAAAATACTTGACGCCCATTTGTACGGGTGAGTCATTTGGCGCTTTTGGATTGACTGAACCAAATGCGGGATCCGATGCTGGAGGAACAGAAACTCGTGCAGTAGAAGATGGCGACGACTGGGTAATTAGTGGTTCCAAAGTTTATATCACCAATGCCAGTCATGCGAAACATTTAGCCATAACAGCCATTACGGGGATGACTGATGGCAAAAAAGAAATCAGTGCCATTATCGTACCCACAGACGCAGAAGGATTTACCATTATCGATAATTACGAAAAAATGGGTCTGCATTCTTCTAATACAACAGAACTAGTGTTAGATAACGTCCGCGTACCGAAAGAGAATCTATTAGGCAAGCGTGGAGAGGGCTTTAAACAGTTTTTAGTAACATTAGATGGCGGACGTATCGGTATTGCAGCTATGGCTGTAGGCATTGCGCAAGCGGCCTTTAATAAAGCGCTGGCTTACTCAAAAGAACGCAAACAGTTTGGTAAAACCTTATCTGAGTTCCAAGTAACTCAGTTTAAACTCGCCGACATGGCAATGAAAATTGAATTGGCACGTAATATGGTCTATAAAGCGGCCTGGTTAAAAGATCAAGGACGTCCATTTACTAAAGAAGCTTCGATGGCAAAATTGTATGCTTCTGAAATTTCGATGGAAGTGGCTGATGAAGCCATTCAAATTCATGGGGGCTACGGCTACATGAAGGAATATGAAGTTGAACGCTATATGCGTGATGCGAAGTTATTAGAAATCGGCGAAGGGACTTCAGAAATTCAACGTATGGTCATTGCGCGTCAAATTGGGTGCTAAAGAACAATTTTTGAGTCCTGTTCCGTACGGGGCTTTTTTTCTTAATAAGAAACTGCTTTTAAAGATTTTGTGAAATAAGAATTTCTCGAAAATTCATGACAAATCTATCTCTAACAGCAACAAGCAAAAATTAAATTACCGTTTTTGTCACAAACGAGGAAAAGTTATCTGTTAAGACTTTTCGTTTCATTGATAATACAGTACAATAATGAATGATACGAATAATATCATCAAGCAGAACTTAGTAGAGGGAGGGGTAACGGATGCAAAAAAATGCAATTGTACCTTATATCTTAATCATGGCGTTCGGTATTGGTTTAATTTTCTTCTTGTCAGTACAAGGAGTAAGTGACGAAGCTGAAATCGCAGAAGAAAATGCAACAGAAGAAAGTGGCGGAGAAGCTGCTGAAGGCGAAGGCGGAGAAACAGCTGAAGGAGATTTCGATCCTGAAGCAACTGCACAAGCTAACTGTATCGCTTGTCACGGTTCAAGCTATGAAGGCGGAGTAGGTCCATCACTAGTGGCTACTGAACTTCCACAAGAAGACATCGAAAATATTTTAGTCAACGGTAAAGGCACTATGCCAGCGGGTCTCATTGAAGAGGCGAACGCAGCGGCAATGGCTGAGTGGGTATTGTCACTCGAATAGCATCTGAAAAACCCTTAGTTCTTTTAGAGCTAAGGGTTTTTCTGTTACATTAGGAGGATCTGGATGAATGCACAACAATTATCGCATCGGTTAACAAGAGTTGCCCATTATGTACCTCAAAATGCAGTCGTAGCCGATATTGGCAGCGATCATGCATACTTACCTTGTTATTTAGTACTAACTGGCGTAGTGAATAAAGCCGTTGCAGGAGAAGTCGTCAAAGGTCCCTTTGAATCGGCACAAAAACAAGTTCAGCAAGAACAATTAGCGGAACAAATTGACGTCCGGCTAGCAAGTGGTCTTGATGCAATCGATGTAGAAGATGGCATTACAACCGTCACCATTGCAGGTATGGGCGGCCCGTTAATTTGTTCGATATTAGAACAAGGCAAAGAAAAACTAGTAGGTATCGAAAGATTAATCTTACAACCAAATGTTCACGCGAAAGCAATACGTGATTGGGCTATAGTAAATGGATGGGACATTGTAGAAGAAGAAATACTAAAAGAAAATGAAAAAATTTACGAAATAGTGGTGCTTGAAAAAACGGAAGCCGTCATTTTTTGGACGCCACAGCAATTATTGATGGGTCCTGAGCTACTAAAAAATCAAACCGTGATTTTTGAAGAAAAATGGATGCGTGAAAGTGCACAATGGAAAAAAATTGTAGCATCAATGGAAGCCACTGCACAAACACTCGAAATTATTGAAAAGAAACAGGAATTAGTGAAAAAAATACAATTGGTAGAAGAGGTGTTGCAACGTGAAAATTCCTAACGGTCACCAAATTATTGAGGAGTTTGAGAAATGGTCTCCTAAATATTTGGCCATGGAAAACGATCCGATTGGTTTGCATGTAGGAACGTTAAACAAAAAAATCGACCGTGTGTTAGTAACGTTAGATGTGAACGAAGAGGTCGTAGACGAGGCAATAGCCAAAGGCGCAGGATTGATTATTGCACATCACCCTCCCATATTTCGACCAATGAAAAACTTGCAGACAGATTTTCCGCAAGGGCGTTTAATGGAAAAACTAATAAAATCGGATATTGCCGTATACGCAGCACATACAAATCTGGATGTGGCTATTGGCGGCGTTAATGATTTATTGGCGGCATCACTCGGTTTACAAAACACGAAAGTATTAGTGCCAACTTATGAAGAAGAATTGGTGAAAATTGCAGTGTTCGTCCCGGAAACTCACGAAGAAACTGTTCGTGAAGCCTTTATTAAAGCTGGAGCTGGAACGATTGGCGATTACGAAGGATGCAGTTATACCTTATCTGGGACAGGGCGCTTTCGTCCGACTGCTAAAGCGAAGCCATTTATTGGAGAAGCAGGTGAAATGGAAGTAACCGCGGAATCGAAAGTAGAAGTCGTGGTTCGCAAAAACGAAAAAGACCGTGTCATCAAAGCAATGCTTTCTGCACATCCGTATGAAGAAGTGGCATATGATGTCTTTGTTTTAGAAAACAAAAGAGCAGTAATGGGACTTGGACGTGTAGGAACGCTTGTAGCACCTATGACTTTAGTAGAATTCGCCAATTGGACAAAACAGCAATTGGATGTTTCGTCTCTACGCATCGTGGGAGACCCAGACGCTGTTATTAAAAAGGTGGCGGTACTCGGCGGAGATGGCAATAAATACTTCCAACAAGCTAAGCGTGCTGGAGCGGATGTCTATGTCACAGGTGATATGTATTTCCATACGGCTCAAGACGCACAAGCCATCGGACTAAATATTGTCGATCCTGGCCATCACGTAGAAAAAGTGATGATTCAAGGCGTTGTCGACCATATGTCTAAACAGCAACCTACTTGGCAATGTGAGTTTTTGTCGTCACAAATAAATACAGAACCTTTTCGATTCATCTAAAAAGCAGTGGCCGCGGCCACTGCTTTTTTTATATAGGTCTCTTTTTAAAATTTATACCTAAAGATAGAGTTGCCTTATAAGTTTAGTTGAATTGCGTTCATTCGTTAAATGTTTTTCTAATTTTACGAACGCCTTTTAATAATTACATTAGAAAACTGATTCTACTAAGACTAACTATGGGTAATCAAAAAACACTTGAATATCTCAAGCGCTCCACCTTTTCCGCTGCTTACTCTTTACCTATCCTTTAACTTCTGAAGTTTTACTACACAAAAAAGAATACTCCAAAACATAACATGTTTAGAGCACTCTGGTAATTACTTTTGATACACATAGTAATCTTGTGCATGCTTAACTACAAAGCCGATTGCTTCGTACAATCTTAAGGCATGAGCATTCTTTGTTTCCACGTCAAGATGAATCGAGTAGCCTGCTTCACTTTGTTGTTTAACGGTGTGTTGTAGTACTTTGCGTCCTATTCCTCTACCTTGATACTCGGGAAGAATTGAAAATCCATAAATCCATGCTTGGCTATCTCTTCTTTGTATCCGGATTTTTCCGATGGTCTCGTTGTTTACATCAATCATCAGCATTTCTGTATCTTGCTCTCCGCTGAGTCTGCTCTCCATTGCCGTAGCATCCTCTAGGGATATATCGAATGCCTCCACATCCAGTCGGATTCTCATTTTTAAATCTGTACTTTCAGCTTGACGTAATATGAAACCGGTTGAAGCAGTAAGAGGCTGTGGTTCCCATTGCATTTGATGTTCTGAAAATTTGTAGAGGGCTCCTTGATTCTTCAGGAAATCCTGAGCTGCTTTAGCACGGGCTGGTGTATTCAACAAAACTTTCTTATACCCAATTTGCTGTACTGAAGTCATCGCTTCTTCAAATAGCTTTGTGAAATGTCCTTTGCGACGCTCTGTCGGTTTTACCATTCCCGTTACTTCAACAGTCGAACCAAACGAATACAATCCGATAAAAGCGATTAGTTTATTACTTTCATAATGGAAAAAATCAAGTTGTTTAGAATCTCTTGATCGAAGCATTTCCCAATTTAATTTTAATTCGAGTACATCATATGCTTCGACTTCTTTTTGAAGTTGTTCTATCTCGTTCAGTTGTCTTGTTGTTAACATTTAAGTCTCCTCAATAAACTGTTTTTTGAATATTCACTATCAAAAATTTTCTCATATTCTCAAATGAGAAGCAAGCCGATATCTTCCATTTTGATTTTAATCATATAAGCCACAACACCCAACGCCGTCTACAACCAATTGTTTACGGCATTGATTGCTTATGTGCTCATGCGGTGGCCCTATCAAAAGACAAAATCGACAATTCAATTGCCAGCTTTGTCACTTCTGGCCTTTCAGCATACGCAATTGACCGGTGCGCTGCCGCTGATTTGGCGGGATGCCCTGACGACATTTCTGCACGAGCATTTTGCGCTCAGCAGGAATAGTCTGTCATTTGTTGATTAATCGACACACGTGATAAATTGAATTTAAAAGTGAAATATTCGTAATTATCGTATTTTTCATTTTACATATATTGTATGATTGGATGAGGGTATAAAGAAAAATCAGAAAGTAGGAGATGGAAAATGTGGAAAGAGCGCATCGTCGAAACAGATCGGAGAAGCTTTGAAATCTTTGAAAAAGGGGAGGGTGAGCCATTAGCCATTACTCACCTTTACAGCGAGTTCAATCAGAAGGGAAATTTGCTGGCTGATCCCTTTACCGACTATTATCATGTCTATTTGATTAACCTTCGTGGAGCTGGACATTCTGTAAAAGCAGCAACACCTGATGAATATGGCATGGAGGAAACAGTGAGCGATTTAGAGGCCATCAGAAAAGCCTTAGGCGATAAAAAGTGGGCGTTTGCCGGGCATTCAACAGGCGGGATGCTGGCATTAAAATACGCTATTATCCATCAAGCATCGCTGACAAAAATAATTGCAGGGGGAGCTGCAGCAAGTTACGAATACGGAAAAGATGAAAACAGCATCTATTGTAGAAAGAATCCAAATTTCAATCGAATTGTTGAAATTATGGACCTATTGAATGCACCATCAACTCCAGTTGAAGTACGCCAGGCAATCAGTTACGAATGGGCCTTGATGTCATACCAATCAGAAGAAAAATTGAAAGAATCGATGAAAAAACCAAATAGCGGTAAAATTGTCGGTTCACGTTTGGATTATTTCAGCAAGATGGAATATCCGACATTCG
Source organism: Planococcus kocurii (assembly GCF_001465835.2). Lineage (NCBI taxonomy): Bacteria > Bacillati > Bacillota > Bacilli > Caryophanales > Caryophanaceae > Planococcus > Planococcus kocurii. The sequence continues at coordinate 244,127 of NZ_CP013661.2, read as the reverse complement.
ATATCAGAGAAGAACTGAAAGAAATACATATTCCAAGTTATATTTACTCAGGAAAATATGATGCACAATGTCCGTTAAAGTTCGGAGAGGAAATTGCCGAATTGATTCCAAATGCCAAGTTCACGATTTTTGAAGAAAGCAATCACAATCCCTTTTCGGAAGAAGAAATTAAATTCCAAGAATTTGTTAGAGGAACGCTTAAATAGAGGATAAAAGAAAGAGTTACCAAATAACGAGCTGACTTCATGGAACCTCAATCCGTGATGAAAATTACAAGGGGGAGAATTATGGAACGCCTATTTACTGAAATCGTCCATATTATGCAGCACGACTATGCGGGATGGAAAGATAAACAAGGTTGGGACAACCCCGATTATTACCTTGGGAACTTGAGAGATTTAGAAAATCAGGGAAGGCTGAATAAAGCTCAATTCACAGAACTGGTCAAAGAGTACTTGCTAGATTTTAAGGATCAGCATATTCATTTTGCTAGTAAGGGGATAAATGAGGAGATTAGAAAAGATAGGGGATTTCGGGTTAGGCGCTTTGAAGATCAGCTATACGTGACTACAGTATTCCAGGAGAATCGCGTTTCGAAAGGAATGGCTTTTACGTCAATTGGGGGCTATACAATCCCGGAACTAAAAGAAAAGCATTCGCGTCTGCTGAATGAAAATCATCCAGAACGTGAAAACTGGAATTTGATTTTTTCTCTTTATGATTTTGGTGAAATTGAAACTGAAATAGGCGAGAAGCAAAGGTTTTCATTCGAAACTTATGCTAAAGAGGGCTATGTGGCCACCTATTCGGTCCAGCAATTAGACAAGGCGATTTTACTGACGATGACAGATTTTATGAATCCCGACGCCATTGTTAAGATGATCAAAGAAAATCAAAGTCTTCTGGAAAATGCGGATGCTTGGATTATTGATGTGCGCGTCAATTACGGGGGGAGCGATGGGAGCTATTTCCCTTTCTTACCATTTATCATGCCAGAAGAAGGAGTGGATCTGGCAGCAGGTGACGAACAGATGCATTTCAATTGTACCCTTGCAAATACGGAACGGGAATTAGCGATGATTGTTAAACAACGTGCAGAAACAGAAGATGACAATGCCCAGCAATTTTTAAGCGTATTCGAACGAGAGTGGACGAAAAATAAAGGCAAGGGGTTTGTGGAATTCAATTTTGAGGATATTATGCCGGAAACTGTCATCAAAGGAACCACTCAACCCAAATCGATTGTCGTACTGACAGACAATAGTTGCGGAAGTGCGGGCGAATCGTTTGTAGAGACCTGCAAAAAATCTAGAAAGGTGCATGTGATGGGAAGACCCACCATGGGGTTGAATGATTATGCGAACCTTGTCTGTAAAGATTGGGAAGAAGGTTTTGAATTGCTGTACCCGACTTCCCGTCTCTCTAGAGTTGATGCCAATGAAGGCATGACCGGAGTCGGCATACCACCTCATACACATATTCCTTGGACATCGGAGCATGTAAGAATTGATGTAGACTTGGACAAAGCGTTGAAATACCTTTCATCAAAGACGTAAGGGTAATTGAGATTTTTGGTTATCAATTCTTGAGTTTTCTATCAACCTTTATTAATAAACTCATAATGATGGATAGTAAAATGACGATAATTAATCCTACGGCCATGATTAGACCATCCACATAGTCTGTAAAGCCAAGTCCTCCTAAGATAAAGAAAATAATGATGCTCAACCCTAAAGTTGCTAATGCAATAGCGAAATAATTCATCAATTCCTCTGCCTCCTGAATTATCTACTTGTTCTAACTGTAATGATTTGATTATATATCAAAGATAAAAATATGTATAACTGAATAAATAAGAATAAAGAAAGCTATTTGGACAGGAAAGTGAAACAAAGAACCGATTCAAATCGTTTTTTCGTCTGTAATAACCATAAATGATAAGTGGAGTAAAGTATTTGGCGCATGCCTTTAGAATTGAATACTGCAAGACATAAAGAAAAGCTGTCACAAAAGTTAGGTTTTAACTTTTGTGACAGCTTTTACTTATTCGCCCACTGGATAAGGCTCAATGCGATCCGATGGTTTTGGATGCTTAATTTTCGGTAAAATTTTATTGAGCGGTACAGAACGAGTTAGTTCATGCGTACTTGGGTCTGCTGGGTCATAGAGATCCAAGAACTTCATCACTTCTTTAACGATTGGTGTTGGCGTGGAAGCACCTGCTGTGATACCTACCGTTTCAACACCTTCTAGCCATTCCAATTTGAGTTCAGAGATATCGGAAATACGGTATGCAGGAGTTCCAGCAATGTCTTGTGATACTTGCGCTAAACGATTTGAGTTATTGCTCATTGGATCCCCAATGACGATTAACAAATCGGTATCGCCAGCTTGTTGTGCGACTGCTTCTTGGCGAACTTGCGTGGCCAAGCAAATTTCCTTGTGAACTTCAGAGTGCGGGAATTTTTCTTTTAAGCGTTCCATCATGTCCACAACATCCCATTGACTCATCGTTGTTTGGTTCGTGACAATAATTTTTTCGGAATCGAGTTCTAGACGATTAACGTCTTCGACACTTTCAACTAAGTGAACCATGTCAGGTGCAACACCAATGGCACCTTCTGGTTCAGGATGTCCACTTTTTCCGATATAAACGATTTGGTAGCCATCAGCCGTTTTCTCACGAATCAAGTCGTGTGTAACAGTCACGTCTGGGCAAGTCGCATCGATCGATACCAAGCCTTTCCGTCTTGCTAACTCACGTACTTGTGGAGAAACACCGTGTGCTGTAAAAATAACCGTACCGCTTTCTACTTTTTCTAAAATTTCAAGACGATTAGTACCATCTAAAGTAATGATGCCATCTTGTTCGAAAGCGTCTGTGACATGTTTATTGTGAACAATCATTCCTAGTATATAAATGGGACGTGGTAAACTTTCATCCATCGCAGCGTTCTTTGCGATAACCATGGCATCGACCACTCCGTAACAATATCCTCTTGGCGATATTTTCATAACTTTCATCAAGTACCGCGCTCCTTTCAAAATCATATATTCATTATAACGGAGACGGCACAGCTTTACAAAAGTTGCATCGCGTAAACAGACGGTTTTATGCTATAATGTCTAGAGCGTAAGGAGGGAATTTAATCCCATGACAAAATTCAACGAATATCCATTCAAACCGTTCCTATTAGAAGCGGTAGAAAAACTCGGGTTTACAGAACCGACAAAGATTCAACAGGAAATGATGCCCCATATATTGAAAGGCACAAGTGCAATTGGCCAATCCCATACAGGAACTGGAAAAACGCATAGTTTTATTATCCCAATTGTAGAACGTATCGACGTCAGCAAACAGGAAGTGCAGGCGGTAATCTCAGCACCGACGCGTGAACTTGCAATGCAGATCTTTAATGAGTTGCAAAAACTAGTTATTGGATCTGGCATAGAAGTAAAATCGTTTATCGGTGGGACAGACAAGCAGCGTTCAATTAACAAATTAAAAACACAGCCCCATATCGTAGTCGGAACTCCTGGTCGGTTAAGAGACTTGGTGAAAGAAAACGCATTGTTGGTACACACAGGTAAAATCCTTGTAATTGATGAAGCAGACTTAGCTTTTGATCTTGGCTTTATCGAAGAAATTGACCAAGTTGCTGGAAAGATGAAAGAAGACCTGGAAATGTATGTCTTTTCAGCAACAATTCCAGAAAAGTTAAAACCGTTCTTAAAAAAATACATGGAATCACCAGTTCATGTCAAAATTGGCGATAAACGTCCAACTGCAGAAGGGTTAGACTTTTACTTGGTCCCTGTTCGTAGTAAGAAGAAAATGGAGCGCTTGCAAGATGTGATGAAAGTCATCAACCCTTATTTAGCGATCATCTTTGTTAATACTCGTACAAACGCCGATTATGTTGCCGATCAATTAGCAAAAGAAGGCATTCGTGTTGGGCGTGTACACGGCGACTTGGCACCGCGTGAACGCGTCAAAATGATGCGTCAAATTCGCGACTTGGAGTATCAATACATCGTAGCGACAGATCTTGCTGCACGTGGAATTGATATTCAAGGCGTCAGCCACGTAATCAACTACGAATTGCCGGAAGACCTGGAGTTCTTTATTCACCGTGTGGGCCGTACAGCTCGCGCTGGGATGAAGGGGCTAGCAATTACGCTATTCAAGCCAGAGGAAGACGATGCGATTGTTCGTATTGAGAAAATGGGCATTCCGTTCCAACAAAAAGATATTGTGAAAGGCGAATTCGTTGATTTAAAAGAACGTCACAGCCGGACAACGCGCATTAAAAAGACAGACGCAGCCGATGCCAAAGCAAAAACAATGGTTCATAAGCCGAAAAAAGTAAGACCGATGTACAAGAAGAAGATGAAGTGGAAAATGGACGAAATCAAAAAAATGGAACGACGTAAAAATCGCAAAAAGTAAGGAGATAGTTTCATGTTACTAGGATCTCACGTCTCGATGAGCGGTAAGAAAATGCTACTTGGCGCAAGCGAAGAAGCGGCTTCTTACGGAGCTACAACTTTTATGATTTATACCGGTGCACCTCAAAACACACGTCGCAAGCCAATTGAAGAATTGAATATCGACGCAGGTTTTGCGCATATGGCTGCCAATAATTTAACGAATATTGTGGTTCATGCCCCGTATATTATCAATTTAGGCAATACCCAAAAGCCTGAAACCTTCGAACTGGGCGTGGAATTTCTTCAAAAAGAAATTGAACGCACTGCAGCACTGGGTGCAAAACAAATTGTCTTGCACCCAGGTGCTCACGTCGGAGCTGGAGCAGATGCCGGTATTGCTAAAATTATCGAAGGTTTGAATGAGGTATTAACGCAGGATTATCCAGTCAATATCGCACTTGAGACGATGGCTGGTAAAGGCACAGAATGTGGTCGCAGTTTTGAGGAAATTGCTGCAATCATTAATGGTGTGACACATAACGAACGCCTATCTGTATGCTTTGATACGTGTCATACACATGATGCCGGCTATAACATCAAAGAAGATTTTAACGGCGTATTAGAAGAGTTCGACCGTATTGTTGGGGTCGACCGCCTTCAAGTACTGCACATCAATGACAGTAAAAATGTTCGAGGCGCAAGTAAAGACCGCCACGAAAACATTGGCTTTGGTGAAATCGGATTTGATGCGTTAAATGGCATTGTTCATCATCCTGATTTGATGCACGTCCCTAAAATCCTTGAAACGCCTTACGTCGGATTAGATGCTAAAAATAAAAAAGCACCATATGCATTTGAAATTGAAATGTTTAGGGCGGGTATCTTTTCACCAGGCGTGATCGAGGAATTGAAATCTCCTTTATAAGGAAATCAGTTATAGTTGAAGGCAGTCCCTGCAATCGGGGACTGTCTTCATTTTTTATGATGAAAGTATGCGAAATGACGGTCAGCTAACTAAACGAGTCATGTGATTTTTGCAAAATCGATGACTCGTAAATTTAAAAATCATATTTACTACATAGGAGAAGCTTTATTTGTACGGTTGCACTCAAGTTATTTAAGTCTAATCCATTTACATTAGTAGTGAACTCTACTATACTTTTCTAATGTAAATCGTAATCATTATTAATTAGAAAAGAGGCGGCACAATGGCTGCGCCATTAATTGACATTAAAAATATCAGTTTTGAATATGAGCAAACAAAAGCACTTCATAATATTTCTATGACAGTAGAAGAAGGCGATTTTTTGGCGATTTTGGGTCCTAACGGCTCAGGTAAGTCGACATTATTGAAAATCATGCTAGGGCTAATCAAGCCGACTGCAGGGAAAATTGAACTTTTCGGTGAAGATGCAAAAAAATTTAAGAAACGTGAATGGATCGGATATGTATCTCAGAAGTCCAATTCGTTTAATTCAGGATTTCCGGCAATTGTAAAAGAAGTTGTGGCAGGTGGACTTGCAAAGAAGACCGGTTTGTTTCACCGGTTACCAAAATCCACTCATGAACAAGTCGCAGAAGCATTAGAGGCGGTTGGTATGGCTGATTTTATTGATAGAAGCATCAGTGAATTATCGGGTGGCCAGCAGCAGCGGATTTTTATCGCACGAGCGCTAGTAGCAAAGCCAAAAATTCTAATCCTCGATGAACCAACTGTTGGTGTAGATCACCAGAATGTCCAATCATTTTATGACATGTTGGCTAAACTCAACCGTGACAAACATATTACAATGGTTTTGGTTACCCATGATGTAGATACGGTAACAGATCGCATTACCCATGTCGCTTGTTTGAATCAAACCATCCATTTCCATGGCTTTAAAGAACAGCTACACACGATGAGTGATGAACAGCGTGAAGCATGGTACGGTCATTCTGTTCGCAAAATTCACCATATCGGAGGAAGTCACGCATGATTGAAGCCATATTGTCCTACGAATTCTTACAAAATGCCTTTGCGGCTGGATTAATTATCGGAGTAATCGCACCTCTTCTTGGTGTCTTTATTGTTGTCCGTAGATTATCGCTCATTGCAGACGCTTTAAGCCATGTAACACTAGCTGGCATCGCAGGAAGCTTATATTTGAGTCAAAGTGTCGCTTCACTCGCCTTGTTAAATCCTTTATTTCTCGGTATTGCAGCTTCAGTCGCCGGTTCGGTACTGATTGAACGCTTGAGAAGTCTCTATAAGCATTATGAAGAATTAGCAATTCCCATTATTTTATCGGCTGGTATTGGCTTTGGTGCCATCTTCATCTCGTTAGCACAAGGTTTCTCAAATGATTTGTTTGGTTATTTATTTGGCTCAGTTTCAGCAGTTAGCAGAGAAGATTTGTTGATTGTAGCAGGAGTTGCACTAGTTGTATTAGCCTTTATTTATCTTTTCTTTAAGGAATTATTTGTTTTGTCTTTCGATGACGAATATGCTAGAGCTTCCGGGTTACCTGCAAAATGGATTCATTTTATGTTTATGATTGTTACGGCATTGGTCATTGCGGGATCTATGCGTATTGTCGGGATTTTACTTGTCTCATCTCTAATGACGATTCCGGTGGCTACGGCAATGCGTGTAACGAAAAGCTTTAAACAGACAATCATTCTATCTATCGTTTTTGGGGAGATTTCAGTCATCACAGGTCTAGTAACAGCCTTTTATTTTGATTTGGCACCAGGCGGCACGATTGTCGTAACTTCTATTTTCCTGTTGCTACTAGTTCTTGCTTATAAAAAAATCATGGTTTTATATAAAAAAGGAGCGATTGCATGAACTTAACGACTGCATGGCAGGTTCTTAAAGAAAAAGGCTTTAAAGAAACTTCTAAGCGTAACCAGATTCTGGAATTGTTTGCTAATGATGAACGTTATTTGACGGCACGAGATTTGCTAGACGTCATGCAAAAAGACTATCCGAGCATGAGTTACGATACGGTATATCGCAATTTAGCGACATTTGTGTCACTTGGCATATTAGAAGAAACAGAACTATCGGGTGAACGCCATTTTCGCATGCAATGTGAAAGCGATCACCACCACCATCATTTTATCTGCATGGATTGCGGAAAAATAAAAGAAATTCCAGTCTGCCCAATGGATTTGGTTGGAGCGGCTTTACCGGCATATGAGATTGCCAATCATAAGTTTGAAATATACGGAAAATGTCCGGAATGTAAATAAAAGCGAGAGTGGATTTTCCACTCTCGCTTTTATTCGTTTCAACAAATTATTTGCCACTCAAGACTTTTTGAGTGCTGAATTCATTTTTGACCCATTCATTTGCCTCGAGCCAGTTAGTAACCCGTATAACATTGCTCGGAATCGCTTGACGATTATAAGGTGTATCAAACAGCAAAACAGGAATGCTTAGCTCTTCAGCGATTTCGACAGCATTATCATGTTTGTCTTCGAAGAACAAGTGAACATTATGGCGTCTTGCAGTTTCGATTTTCTTATGTGAACCAATCAATTCAATGTGATCGTAAGCAATCGCGTGCTCTGCAAACCAATCAACAGTAACGTCGCGAACATTATCGCCCCTAGCAGAAATATAATACAGTTCGTATTGGTCTTTCCAGTCATTTAAAATCTGCTTGGCATTTTCAGAAACAGGAGAAGCTGCATAGATTTTTGGCTCAGAACTACGGAACCAGGAATAGAATTCACCCTGTGTCAAATGGGGGAGAGCCGCAGTCAAATCGTACTCTTTAATATCGTCCAACGTCAGCGCACTGTTAAATTGTTCGTTTATATGAGGAAGTAATGACGTTGGAGAAGTCACGGTTCCATCAATATCTATTCCAAAACGGTATCTCATCTATTCACAACCTTATACTTGTTGTTGTTCTAATTCTTTTTGCGCTTTTTCAGCTGCTTGTTTTTCGAAATAAGCTTCCGCTAATTTATCGATTTCGATTTTCAGTTCTTCAACCATCGTGGCTTCAGGAACTTTACGGACAGTTTTACCATGCATAAATAGTAAGCCTTCTCCGCGAGCGCCAGCAATCCCAATGTCGGCTTCACGAGCTTCACCAGGACCGTTAACTGCACAGCCCAACACAGCTACTTTTAAGGGTGCTTTAATATGAGAGATGTATTCTTCCACTTCGTTTGCAATGGAGATCAAGTCAATTTCAATGCGTCCGCATGTCGGACAAGAAATAAGTGTCGCAGCATTTGAAGAAAGACCGAAGATTTTCAGCATTTCACGTGCTACTTTAACTTCCTCGACAGGATCGGCACTAAGCGACACGCGAAGGGTGTTACCGATGCCTTTTGCAAATAATGCCCCAAGACCCGCCGCACTTTTCACTGTGCCTGAGAATAATGTGCCTGATTCTGTAATTCCTAAGTGCAATGGATAGTCAAACGCTTTTGAAGCAAGTTCATATGCTTCAACAGCTAAGCTAACATCTGAAGCTTTTAAAGAAACAATAATATCGTGGAAATCCAAGTCTTCTAAAATTTTAATGTGGTGAAGTGCACTTTCGACCATACCTTCAGCCGTTGGGTAGCCGTATTTCTCTAGAATTTTACGTTCTAGTGATCCTGCGTTAACACCGATCCGAATTGGAATGCCTTTTGCTTTTGCGGCATTCACAACAGCTTCTACTTTTTCGCGACGTCCGATGTTCCCTGGGTTGATGCGGATTTTGTCTGCACCTTGTTCAATGGCAATCAAAGCCAATTTATAATCAAAATGAATATCTACTACTAAAGGAATGTTAATGCGCTCTTTAATGGCACCGATTGCGTAAGCCGCACGTTCGTCAGGACATGCCACGCGGACGATTTGGCATCCTGCTTCTTCAAGTCGCAGAATTTCTGCAACTGTTGCTTCCACATCATGCGTTTTAGTCGTTGCCATACTTTGTATGAATAATTCATTACTACCGCCGATCGTTAAATCTCCGACTTTTACGGGGCGTGTTTTTGAACGGTGTGTCATTTCGCTCATGAAAAAATCTCTCCTTTTTAATGGTGGCCTATTCTTGCGGCTCACATGTCTTTGTCCTATAAATGATGGATTAACCGAAATTTGCAGGCTCTCTTCTATTACCTATAGCCATTTTAGCAGTGTAGCGCTCTAAAAGACAAGAAAGACGGTTAGTTATTAAGGTCTTTACAAAAACTCAAGCCTTAGATTGCGCTTTTTGGATAGGCGGTTTTTTGGGGTAGTAACCGATAGCCAAATACAAATAGAGGACGGTTAATAAGCTGGTCAACAGGGAAACGCTAAATCCTAAGTCTAAAAAACTTAAGGCAAATGCTAGTAATGTCGGAACTGTGACACTAAGAGCTGTAGTGCGCCATAAATGGCGATATTCACCGCGCCGTTTTCTGGCATTTAAAATTACTAAAGCAATCAATGCGAACAAACTAATTTTAACGAAATGATAAATGGTCGTAGAGACAAACAAAGAGATGACAGCAAATGGATAAAGCAGCCATTCAATTTCCTCAACAAACTCTACAAGTCCGTCTAAGTTACTAGTAGCAACGTCTAAACTGGAAATCAATTCGATAAAAGCAATGACTGTTAAAAAAGCAATAAAGATGAAAATAAACTGCATAATTTTCCCGATAGTCATAATACGGACGGCAGCTTGCCTTTTTGGTTCCATTAAGCTCGCTTTGAATAATTGGTATAGGTTCAAAATCATCTTCCTTTCATTTATATAATAATCGTACCATGTAGAAAGGAAGAAAAAAGGTCGCTTTGTTACGGGAATGTAAATTTTACATAAAGGTGTTTACAAATTATTAGTAAACTACGCATAATAGGTTAGGTGTGAATATGAAATTTAGGAGTTGAATAAGTATCGTGGAAATGAACTGGCAAGAAATCTTCTTTTCCTTTTTCGGTGGACTAGGAATTTTCTTATTTTCAATTAAGTTTATGGGGGATGCTTTGCAAAAAGCAGCTGGCGATAAACTTCGTGACATTTTGGATCGTTTTACAACCAATCCATTCATGGGTGTTCTAGTCGGAATTATCGTTACGATCCTGATTCAATCGAGTTCTGGTACAACTGTAATTGTAGTTGGATTAGTAAGTGCTGGATTTATGACGTTGAGACAGGCGATTGGTGTCATTATGGGAGCAAATATTGGTACCACTGTCACAGCCTTCATTATTGGCCTAGATGTTGGAGAGTACGCTTTACCGATTATGGCAATCGGAGCGGCGATGATTTTCTTCATCAAGAAAAATAAAATTCAGAACATTGGACAGGTCATTTTCGGTTTTGGTGGTCTTTTCTACGGTATGGAATTAATGAGTGGCGGCATGAAGCCACTACGAGAATTACCAGCTTTTATCGATTTAACAGTCAGTTTGAGCGAATTCCCGATTCTTGGAGTTGTGGTTGGAACAGTCTTCACGTTGATTGTTCAGAGTTCAAGTGGGACAGTAGCGATTCTTCAAGGACTTTATGATGAGAACATTTTATCGTTAGCTGCATCACTACCAGTTCTATTCGGTGATAACATTGGAACGACGATTACGGCTGTTCTTGCAGCACTGGGTACGTCAATAGCAGCTCGTCGTGCAGCAGCAGTCCATGTTTTGTTCAATATTGTTGGATCGGTCATTTTCTTGATTTTGTTAATACCGTTTACTGCTTATGTAGAATGGATCTCTGGCATCCTAGCATTAGAGCCGAAGATGCAGATTGCTTTTGCACACGGTTCATTTAACGTAGCAAACACGATTATTCAATTTCCATTAATAGGTGCCTGGGCTTATCTCGTTACAAAAGCGATTCCAGGAGAAGAAGTATTGATTGAATTTAAACCAAAACACTTGGATATCCATTTTATCGAGCAATCTCCTTCTATTGCATTAGGACAAGCAAAAGAAGAAATTTTACGTATGGGTGAATATTCGGTTCAAGGTTTACAGGAGACATATAAATACTTAATGACGAAAAGTAAGAAAAACGCAGAAATGGGTTATCAGTTGGAAGACGCCATTAATAATCTGGATGCTAAAATCACAGATTACTTAGTGTTGATTTCAGCAGAATCTATTTCAGCTGCTGATTCTACACGGCACACGATGCTGATGGAAACGGTTCGAGATATTGAACGAATCGGGGATCATTTCGAAAACATCATCGAATTGGTTGACTATCAGGAAAACAACAAAGTAAAAATCACAGAAAGCGCGATGGAAGATTTAACCGAAATGTTTACGTTAACCATTGCCACTGTTCAAAAAGCGCTTGAGGCGTTAAATACAACAAGCCATGAATTAGCTCGCGAAGTAGCTGAACAAGAAGACTTGATCGATAAAATGGAACGCAAATTCCGGAAGAAGCATATCTTGCGTTTGAATGCAGGAACATGTACAGCACAAGCCGGAATTGTCTTTGTCGATATTGTCAGCAACCTTGAACGAATCGGAGACCATGCAGTTAATATTGCAGAAGCCATTTTAGGCAACCGCGCTTAACGAAGAAAAGCGGAAGTGCCCACATAGTGCTGACTAATAGAAGCTCTTTTCCTCTTGCTTTACATTTTAAAAAATGTAGGGCACGATGGAAGAGAGCTTTTATTATAGGGAGGAATACGGATGGAAATCATCGGCTGGATTGTGATCCTATTAAGTTTTGTAATTGGTTTTATTGGGTTAGTTTATCCAATTATTCCCGCAGTCCTGTTTATCTTTGGGGGCTTTGTTATGTACGGCTTGTTTTTTAGTTTCAGCGATTTACCTTGGTGGTTTTGGGCGATTCAGAGTTTGTTTGTGATTTTATTATTTGGGGCGGACGCCATTGCCAATGCCTTTGGTGTGAAAAAATTCGGTGGCTCAAGAGCGGGACTTTGGGGCAGTACGATTGGTTTAATTGTTGGTCCGTTCATTATTCCGATTGTGGGTATTTTAATTGGGCCTTTTCTTGGAGCAATTATTGCGGAAATCTTATTCAATAAATCAACTTTGAAAAAGTCGTTCATGTCTGGAGTTGGCTCAGTAGTCGGATTTATTACGTCGGTCTTTACTAAAGGCATTATCCAAATTGTCATGATTGTCATCTTCTTTTTTACAATTTAACTGAGCAAATCAATATGATTCAGTCAAAGGTCTGAATAAATGGATTAAATATGCATTATGTTTGTAACGCTCTAGAAATTTTGATACGCTAAGAAGGTAGACCAATAGACTCAAGGAGGAATTTAATCATGGCATATGAATTACCAGAATTACCTTACGCGTATGACGCACTTGAACCACACATCGACAAAGAAACGATGAATATTCACCATACGAAACACCACAATACTTATATCACAAACGTAAATGCGGCTCTTGAAGGCCACGAAGATCTTGCTTCAAAAACGGTGGAAGAACTAATCGCTGATTTAGATGCAGTTCCTGAATCCATCCGTACAGCTGTCCGCAACAACGGCGGTGGACACGCGAACCACTCATTATTTTGGAAGTTGTTATCTCCAAACGGTGGTGGCAACCCTACAGGTTCGCTAGGCGAAGCGATCAATAGCAAATTTGGTAGCTTTGACGAATTTAAAGAAAAATTCGCAGCAGCTGGTAAAACTCGTTTTGGTTCTGGCTGGGCTTGGCTTGTTCTTTCAAACGGAGAACTAGAAGTGGTTTCTACACCAAACCAAGACTCTCCAATAATGGACGGTCAAACGCCATTGCTTGGACTTGATGTTTGGGAGCATGCTTATTACTTGAAATACCAGAACAAACGCCCAGATTATATCAACGCATTCTGGAATGTAGTAAACTGGGAAGAAGTTTCAACTCGTTACGAAACAGCAAAATAAAAATTATAATTGAAACCTTACACACACTTTTTCGTCTGAAAAAGTGTGTGTTTTTTTGATGTAATGATATACTGGTAAATGGATATTTTTGCGAAAGGAGCATATAGCTCATGAAACCGCCTCAAAAAAGACGGATTTCACTTGCAAGAGTGAAATTGCAGTCCAATACAGCCTTTCGAATGAATGTCCTGTTCTTCACCATCTTCTTATTGTTTTCCATATTGATTCTGCGTTTAGGATTTCTTCAAATTGTCAAAGGAGAAGACTATGCGCGTGCAATCGCAAGAACTGAAGAAGTTCCTGTCAATACAAGTGTTCCAAGAGGACGTATTTTTGATAGCGAAGGACGGATTCAAGTCGGAAATACACCGGTTAATGCGATTACCTATACGGCAATGCAGACGACCAAGAGAGAAGAAATGATGATTGTGGCAAGGGAATTAGCTAGGTTGATCGAAAAAGATGATAACAAAGTGACGCTACGGGACAAGCAGGATTTCTATATACAGTTAAATACCGAAAGTGCGACAAAAAAAGTAACGGATAAAGAAAAAGAGGCAATTGCAGCACAAGACATTCCAGAAAAAGAAAAGCAGCAGGCGCTTGACGCATTGATTAGAGAGAAGATCACTGATAAAGAGTTAGCCAGTTTAAGTGCAGAAGACTTAGAAGTATTGGCTATCTACCGTGAAATGACTTCGGGGTACGCACTGACGCCTCAGATGATCAAAAATGAAGGTGTGACAGATGAAGAATTTGCACGTGTTTCAGAGCGTTTAACTGACCCTAAGTTAAAAGGAGTCAATACCGTAACAGACTGGAAACGAGTGAAATCAAGTGATTTGACGATTTTGGGAAGTACGACAACTCCGGAAACGGGAATACCTGCCACTAAACTAGATTATTATTTGGCACGCGACTACTCTCGCAATGATCGCGTGGGCACTAGCTTTTTAGAGCAGCAGTATGAAGCGGTACTGCAAGGTCAGAAATCAGTCGTCAAAAATGTGACAGATGGTCAAGGCAGTGTTATCGAAACCTTACCTGTGGATGAAGGGAAAGCTGGAAAAGACCTGGTTTTATCGATTGACAGCGAGCTGCAAAGTGAACTTGAAAAAATAGTTGAAAATAAATTGTTGCAATTAAAAGCTGGGCCGAGCTCGAAATTGGTCAAAGATGCGTATTTAGTTATGATGGATCCACAGACCGGAGAAGTATTATCAATGGTCGGGAAACGTTTAGGTGAAGATGAAAATGGCAACCAAGCTGTTTATGACTATGCTTTCGGCACATTTACAGCCTCTCATGAAATGGGTTCTACGGTAAAAGGGGCAACACTGCTGACGGGTTATTCTGAGGGAGCAGTCGAATTAAATGAAGTTCAAATAGATGAGCCTTTGAAGTTTGCCAGCACGCCTCAAAAAAATTCTATTTTCAACACACGATTATTTAATCGTATCCCAATTAGTGATTTAATGGCCATCGAGCGTTCTTCTAACGTATACATGTTTAAGATTGCCTTGAAAATTGCAGGAGCAGAGTATCAATACAACCGCGGTTTGTATATAGCTCCGGAAAGTTTCGCCACAATGCGTAATTCGTTTGCGCAATTCGGACTGGGTGTTAAAACAGGTATCGATCTGCCAAATGAAGCAACGGGCTATATGGGTGGGACTTCTCCTGGTCCCAAACTGCTCGATTTAGCAATTGGTCAGTTTGATACGTACACACCGCTACAGCTAGCGCAGTACATTTCAACAATTGCGAATGATGGTTACCGGATGGAACCTCACGTTGTTAAGGAAATACGCGAAGCTTCTAGAGATGGTGAACAGCTGGGGCCGATTGAAACGATTATCGAACCAAAAACCTTGAACCGCATTAATAACACACAAGAAGAAATAGAACAGGTTCAAACCGGTATGCGTAATGTGTATATTGGAAGTTCAGGATCGGCACGTGCTCAATTTAGTGATGCACCGTATAGCGCTGCCGGAAAAACCGGAACAGCCGAAGTTTATTTCCATGAAAAAGATCATGAAATGAATGGCGAATACGCAATTAATATTGCACATGTTGGCTATGCACCTTATGAAAATCCGGAAATTGCTTACGCTGTAGTGATTCCGTACGTTACAACAGACCCAAACAATGTACCAAAAGCAAACAACGAAATTGCCCGTGCGGCAGCAGATAAGTATTTTGAGTTAAAAAACAAAGAAGCGCAAGCAGCATCTAATGTAATAAAAGAGCCTTATAGCGATTCAGTTGTTGTAGAAGGCGAATAAAGTAAAGCCCTGAAGAAATTTCTCTAAAAGAGAATGCTCTTTAGGGCTTTTTCTGTAGTGCGCTCAATTTACAATTTCTTAACATAGCCTTTATATGTTCTCAACAATCCTTCTCTATAGTAGAGAATGTAAACAAATACAAACACAAACACATAGGGGGACATAATGTAATGAGAAACTGGAAATTCGCAATGGCTTCAACAATTCTTGGATCAGCTTTAATTCTTGGTGCTTGTGGCAGCACAGATGCCGGTACAGAAACAGGAGAAACCAGTTCAGAAACAGCTGGAGATGAGGCAGTTGCTGAAGGAACCGTAGCAGGTGACGGATCCTCTACAGTCGCACCCATTATGGAAGGCATTGTGGAAGAATATGCTGGAGCTCAGCCAGACGTCAAAGTAACAGTTGGTACATCGGGTACTGGTGGCGGATTTGAAAAATTCATTCAAGGCGAAACAGATTTCTCTAACGCCTCTCGACCTATAAAAGAAGAAGAAATAGCGAGTCTTCAAGAAGCAGGCATTGACTATACAGAATTTCAATTGGCTTTTGATGGGCTATCAGTTGTTGTCAGTCAAGAAAATGACTGGGTAGAAGATTTGACAGTAGAAGATTTGAAAAAACTTTGGGTAGAAGATGGCACAACGAAAAAATGGTCTGACATCAACCCAGAATGGCCAGAGGAAGAAGTCGTCTTCTATGCGCCAGGAACAGATTCAGGAACTTACGATTATTTCAATGAAGTCATTCTTGAAGACGAAGACTTGGTCAGCTCAGCAACTCTTTCGGAAGATGACAACACATTGGTACAAGGGATTCAAGCGGATCCAAATGCCATCGGATTTTTTGGCTATGCCTATTACGTAGCTAACCAAGATACATTGAAAGTCGTTTCAATTGATGGTGTTGAACCAACTAACGAAACAATCGAATCAGGAGACTATGCGCCGCTATCGCGTCCACTATTCACCTATGCGAACAATGCAGCACTTGCAGATAGCGATGCGGCATATGATTTCATGAAGTATACGTTAGAAAACGCTGGAGCTATGGCAGAAGCAGTCGGTTATGTTGCGTTGCCACAAGAAGCGTACGATAAAGGATTAGCTGATTTAGAAGCTTTAAAATAAGTAATAACTGTCTGAATAAGCAAGGAATATCAACAGGTTGATACATTTATATAGTTTAAGTTACGGGTGAGCAGCCACTGCTCACCTTTCGCGGTTGAAAGGGGATTTTATATGCGACCATCTGTACAAGAAATGATCGCACGGTCAAATGGCAAGAAAAACAAAAAAATAATTGAAAAAATCATTCCAATTATACTGTTCTTAATTGCGTCAGTATCCGTTTTGACGTCTATTGGAATCGTTTTAACATTAATTGTTGAAACGATAACATTTTTCACGCGTGTACCATTTTTTGACTTTATTTTTGGGACTACGTGGCTACCGTTTTCAAATAAAGATGCACAATTTGGGATTCTCCCTTTAATTGTTGGAACCTTGAAAGTTACGTTAATCGCAACTGTAGTGGCGGTGCCAATCGGAATTGCAGCTGCTATTTATTTGAGTGAATACGCTAGCGAAAATGTTCGGCGTGTCTTAAAACCAATTCTTGAAGTATTGGCCGGTGTTCCAACAATTGTTTATGGATTTTTTGCGCTAACATTTGTAACACCTATTCTTCAATCGGTATTTCCAGAAATTAAGATTTTTAATGCAATTTCACCCGGAATTGTTGTCGGTATTATGATTATTCCGATGATCGCTTCCTTGTCAGAAGACGCCATGTCTGCTGTACCGAAAAGTATACGAGAAGGCGCTTTGGCAATGGGGTCGACAAAATTTGAAGTCGCTTGGAAAATTACTGTGCCGGCTGCTCTTTCAGGGATCATTGCATCTGTGGTTCTTGCCGTATCGAGAGCCATTGGAGAAACGATGATCGTTTCGCTTGCCGCAGGATCAACACCCAGATTCGATGGGGACTTTACCGGATCCATACAGACCATGACCGCATACATTGTCCAAGTATCAAAAGGGGACGCGGGATATGGCACAACTATCTACTATTCCATCTATGCAGTTGGATTTACATTATTTGTCTTTACAATGATGATGAATGTCCTTGCCGGCTACGTCTCAAAACGTTTCAGGGAGGAATATTAAGATGAGATATATTGAACACCAGCAAGTTATAAAGCGAATGAATGGCAGATTGCTTGTTAACCGTATTTTCAAAGTCATCTTCTTAGCTGCAACTTTACTGGCATTATTGGCATTGGTTATTTTGCTTTACCGGATTGTCACGCAAGGAGCAGGGCATCTATCGATTGAATTTTTAACTAACTTCGCTTCGCGGTTCCCGGAAAAAGCGGGGATTAAAGCGGCACTCATCGGCTCGTTATGGTTAATGGTCGTCGTCGCTCCGACTTCTATTATTTTAGGTGTTGGCTCTGCTATCTACCTTGAAGAATACGCAAAACAAAACCGCATTACCAGTTTTATTCGAATGAACATTTCCAATTTAGCGGGAGTTCCATCAGTGGTATTTGGTTTGCTTGGACTGACGATATTTGTTCGTGCTATGGCACTAGGAAATAGTATTTTAGCGGCAGGCTTTACGATGAGCCTATTGATTTTGCCAGTCATTGTCGTAGCTTCACAAGAAGCAATTCGCTCAGTTCCAGGTGAACTTAGAGATGCATCGTACGGTATGGGCGCTACAAAATGGCAGACTATCGTCAAAATTATTTTGCCAGCGGCTATCCCCGGCATCTTAACAGGCAGTATTTTAGCATTATCACGTGCCATAGGAGAAACAGCGCCATTGATTGTTATTGGTGTGCCAGTTATTATTCAATTTTTGCCAGCTGGTGTTATGGATACTTTTACAGCGCTGCCTATGCAGATTTATGATTGGTCAAGTCGACCGCAGCAAGAATTTCAAACTGTGGCAGCTGCAGGAATTATGGTGTTGATGGCAGTTCTGTTGTTTATGAATTCCATCGCAGTTATTATCCGCAATAAATTTGATAAACGCTATTAATGTTAATGATGTGGGAGGGGTTCTACTGATGACTACTATTATGACGAAAAAAACAGTGACAGAGACAAGATCAACTGAGATTGCAAAAAAAGCTGTTTATGAAACCAATCAACTAAATCTTTGGTATGGCAACAATCATGCCTTAAAAAATATTGATTTAGAAATTAAGGAAAATGAAGTTACTGCTATTATCGGACCTTCGGGATGTGGCAAATCAACTTACCTTAAAACCTTAAACCGCATGGTTGAATTAGTGCCTTCAGTGAAGACGTCTGGAGAAATTCTTTATAGGGGACGTAATATTTTCGATCAAGATTACGGCGTCGAAGAGTTGCGGACTCGCGTGGGCATGGTTTTTCAAAAACCCAATCCATTTCCAAAATCAATTTATGATAATATTGCCTACGGTCCTCGTATCCATGGCATTAAAAATAAAAAAATACTTGATGAAATTGTTGAAAAAAG
Organism: Planococcus kocurii; assembly: GCF_001465835.2. Taxonomy (NCBI): domain Bacteria; kingdom Bacillati; phylum Bacillota; class Bacilli; order Caryophanales; family Caryophanaceae; genus Planococcus; species Planococcus kocurii. Next base: position 225,048 of record NZ_CP013661.2, on the reverse strand, counting down.
TTTACGTGGAGCGGCTATCTGGGAAGAAGTAAAAGATCGCTTGAACGACAATGCGTATAGCATTTCAGGTGGACAACAGCAACGAATTTGCATCGCACGTGCTTTGGCGATTGAACCTGACGTTATTTTAATGGATGAGCCGACATCAGCTTTAGATCCCATTTCCACGTTAAAAGTCGAAGAGTTGGTTCAAGAACTGAAAAAAGACTATAGCATTATTATTGTGACGCATAATATGCAACAAGCGGCGCGGATTTCAGATAAGACAGCATTCTTTTTAAACGGAGAAGTGATTGAATATGATCACACAGATACGATTTTTTCAAATCCTTCCGATAAACGAACGGAAGATTACATTTCAGGCCGATTCGGCTAAAAGAGGAGGTGGAATTTTTGTCAGTACGTGAAAAATTCGAATTCGAATTAAATACCGCGCAAGAAGAATTGGTGTCGTTGAGTACGATGGCGGTAAAGGCGTTAAATAAATCAATGGATGCACTTATGACGCAAGATGTGGATGCGGCACTCGAAGTGATTGAAGACGATAAGGATATCAACCAGTTAGAAGAGTTTATTAATGACCGTGTCATTTTATTGATTGCAAAGCAATCGCCAGTTGCTACCGATTTAAGGCGGTTAATCGTTACGATAAAAGTGGCGTCAGATATGGAACGTGTCGGTGATTATGCAGTAAATATTGCTAAAGAAACAATTCGCATTGGCAATCAACCATTATTGCCTCAAATAGCGCAAATTCAGCAAATGCAGAAGTTAGCGGTTGCAATGTTGCATCAAGTGATTGATGCGTTTGTCGAAGAAGATATCGTTAAAGCGAAAGAAATTGCTGAATTAGATGACCAAGTAGATGAATTATACGGGGATGTAATTCGTAAATTGATACAAGCAGGTGGCGAAAACCCAGACAAGCTTGGCCAAATTACACAATTGGCATTTATCAGCCGCTATATGGAACGCTCAGCCGACCATGCGACTAATATCGCTGAACAATTGTTTTACTTGGTGCGCGGACAACATTACGATCTGAACAAATAAAAAGAACCAATCGACTATGAATAGCGACTGCAAAAAGCAAAAAGCTACTGGCATTTCTGTTTATTTAGAAAGGTTCAATAAAAATGGGATTTTACAGTAGACTTTACCATGAGATATGCTATAATAATTAAGTCGTATAGATCACGCTTATTTACAAATGATCTTTGAAAGAATTAGGAGGGATACCGATGCGTGTTAACATCACTTTAGCTTGTACAGAATGTAGCGAACGTAACTACAGCACTGTTAAAAATAAGCGCAACAACCCTGAGCGTCTTGAAATGAAAAAATATTGCTCACGTGAAAAGAAAATGACAGTACACCGTGAAACGAAGTAATTCATTGATTGCCAAAACCTAATACGGGTTTTGGCTTTTTTCTTTTTAAAGGAGCTGGTGCGATTATGGATAAAAGAACGCAACGAAAAAAAGTGCTAAGTTTACTTCAGGAAATGACAACAACAGAATATAAACAGAAGTCGGCAATTATAGTCGACCGTTTACTGGAAGACCCTGCGTTTTTAGCAGCCCAAACAATCGGTATAACAATTTCTGCATTCCCAGAAGTAGCTACATGGGACTTGATTGAAAAATGTTGGGGAAGGGGTAAACGAGTAGTCGTGCCGAAATGTCACCGGGTGAGCCGCACACTAGACTTCCATGCAATTGAGCACAAAAACCAGTTGGAAGTTGTCTATATGAATCTACAGGAACCGATCGTTTCAAAAACACTATACATAGAACCTAAAGACATTGATTTATTAATTGTACCGGGTGTAGTTTTTTCAAAAGAAGGCTTTAGAATCGGTTTTGGAGGAGGTTATTACGATCGTTTCTTAGCGAGTTTTTCTGGCGCTACATGTTCTTTAGCTTTCGATTGCCAGGTTGCGGAGTCGATACCTGTAGAACCGCACGATTTACCAGTTCAAAGGATTTTCACAGAAAGTAAAATTATTACTCCGAAGGCGGTGGATAGATGAAAAGCTTGTATGATGTGATGCAATTGTTAAAACGTTACGGGACAATTATTTATACGGCTGATTACAGTGCCGACCTTGGGTTGATGGAAGAAGAAATAAAAGAATTGTATCGCTTGCAATTTATCACTGCTAAAGAATACGCAACGGCAATGCTCATCTTACGCCAAAAAAAATCCGAATATGATAAAAAATAAATTCGTTTAACGAAACTTATTTTAGCTCTAGTCGTCTAAAATAAGGGATATTACTTCATATAAATTTATTAATCTTCTATACTGGATTATTAAGGCATGTTCGAAAAAATCACTGAGAATAGGAGGGTGTCTGGGAATGTTGAAAAAAGAATGGCCGAAACATTCAATTCTGGCAATTGCCATCATCGCCACTTGGCTAAAAACATACATTGTTTATAAGACCAGCTTTTCGATTACAATCGATAATTTATTGCAAGAATTTATCTTGTTTATTAATCCTTTGAGTATGTTGTTGTTTATTTATGGGGTCTCGTTATTTCTTAAAAGTGAGAAAGCCAAAAATCGTTATTTAGTGGCGGTCGCTGTGGTAACATCGATTGTCCTTTATGGAAACGTTGCATTTTACCGATTTTTTAGTGATTTTATCACGTTACCCGTGTTGTTTCAGACTGATAACTTTGGCGATTTAGGAGCAAGTGCCGCTGCGAGTGTATTCTGGACAGATCTTTTTTACTTTACAGATGTCCTGATTATTTTAGTGGCGATTAAATTTGTCAAAGTAAAAACGGGTACAGCAAGCTCTTATTCTGTTCAGCGCAAAGCCTATTATGTATTGGCGCTTGCTGTTTTGTTTTTTAACTTAGGACTTGCTGAAGCAGAGCGTCCTCAATTGCTGACGCGTAGCTTTGATCGTGAGATGTTAGTAAAAAATTTAGGAATGTACAATTATCATTTATACGATATTTACATTCAGTCGAAATCACAGGCACAACGTGCATTAGCAGACGGTTCTGAGCTCGTTGAAGCCAATAGCTATGTGCGTGCCAATCAAATTGAGCCTTCAGAAGACATGAAAGGAATTGCTGAGGGACGTAATTTGATTGTCGTGACTTTGGAATCTTTGCAGAGCTTTGCTATCAACGAAGAAATGAATGGGCAAACCATAACACCGTTCCTTAATTCGTTAACAAAAGATCAAGATACAATTTATTTTGAGAATTTTTATCACCAAACAGGGTTAGGTAAAACATCAGATTCAGAATTTCTACTTGAAAATTCTCTTTATCCATTGAGTGGTGGCGCGGTGTTCTTTACACATAGCGGTAATACATTCAATTCAATGGCTGAAAGTCTTGGCAATGAAGGCTATTCTACAAATGTTCAACACGCCAACACGAAAAGTTTTTGGAACCGAGATATTATGTATGAATCGTTAAATATCGATGAGTTTTACGATATTGAAAGTTATGAGATTGCAGAAGGTCAAGCAGTCAATTGGGGCATGAAGGACATTCCATTTATGGAGCAGTCCGTTGATCATATGACTGAAATGCAGCAACCTTTTTATAGCCGATTGCTGACGCTGACAAATCATCATCCATTTACTTTAGATGAAGAAGATAAATTGATTGATGAATACGATTCAAATTCAGGTACGTTAAATCGTTATTTCCAAACTTCACGTTATTTAGACGAATCGGTAAAAGTTCTTTTTGAAGAATTAAAAGAAAAAGGCTTATACGAAAACTCCATTATTGTTATGTATGGAGATCATTACGGAATTTCCGAAAACCACAATGAGGCCATGACGCAATATCTTGGAGAAGAAGTGACAGATTTCACTTCTGCTGAATTGCAGAAAGTTCCTTTCTTTGTACACATCCCCGGCTACGGTAAAGGGTATGTTGACGATGAAGTTGGTGGACAAATCGATATGCGTCCAACGATCATGAATTTGATGGGCATGGATACATCAAAAGACATTCAGTTCGGTGGAGACTTATTCTCAGAAGAACACGAGGAACTGGTGATATTCCGTGATGGTCGACTCGTAACTGATGAAGTCGTATATGCGGGCAATGTTTGTTACGATAAAGAAACGGGTGAACCAACTGAGCAAGAGTTATGTGCACCATTTATCGAACAGGCATTTACAGAGCTGGAATATTCGGAGTCAATTATTAACGGAGATTTGTTGCGTTTTTACGATGAAGAAGATGGCCAACTGACTACTATTCCAGATGTCGAATTAAAACAATAAAAAGAGAGAGTGCGCAGAGCGTACTCTCTTTTTTTACTGAATGAAAAAAGCTACTGCATTTAACGGCAGTAGCTTTTCTCTGATTAATGAAGGCTTGGTGGATAACCTTGTGTGATAAGTGTAGCGACAGTAAATGCGCCAAAAATCACAAAAGTTCCGAAGTTAAAAAGAAAACCAAGGACTTCTTTGTTTTTAAGCGTTTGTACAGTGCCGATTGCTGCAAGAATTGCAATAAGTCCAAAAATAACTAATAACATCCAACTCATCGATGACACTCCCTTCAACTTTAACAGCCAGTGCCGCTTTGTTCTCTTTATATTGTAAAGATAATCAGCTGTTTTGTCGAGGATAAAAAGTGTCCGTATCTTGACAGTATGGAGAGAACAGCATGTTATAATTGAAGGGAGGTGAAGAAAATGTTAAAAATAGATCAATTAGAGTTAGGACCCATTCAAACCAATTGTTATATCATATCGAATGACCAGAGAGAATGCCTAATTTTTGATCCGGGAGAAGAAAGTGCAAAAATTGAAGCAGTGGTAAAAAAGAAAAACTTCAAACCAATTGCTATCCTTCTGACTCATGCTCACTTTGACCATATCGGAGCAGTTGACGACATCCGTGACAGGTATTCAATCCCAGTTTATCTGCACGACTTGGAGAAAGAGTGGTTGAGCCGACCCAATTTAAATGGTTCAGGGAAATATCCAGCTGTGCCTGATTACCGAATTAAAGACGCAGATATTTTGCTGACAAATGAAAAAAAGTTGCAGATTAGTTCTTTCGAAATTGATGTTTTTCATACCCCTGGGCATTCTCCAGGCAGCGTCAGTTTTTCATTTGGCGACGAAGGCTTTGCAATTGTTGGCGATACCATTTTCCATGGCAGTATCGGTCGTACGGATTTAATAGACGGTTCTGAGAAAAAGCTTCTGAAATCCATTCAAGACTCCTTGTTGACACTTCCTAAACAGATGATCCTTTATCCTGGTCACGGCCCGGAAACGACCCCTGAGCAAGAAATGAACAGCAATCCATTCCTTACTGGGTTGTAAAGAGACGAAGATTTGCTAGAGTTTACAAAAAAACAAAAGGTGTATCGGAAAAATCCGATACACCTTTTGTTTTTTATTCGTGTTGATTAATGTCCAGCACCAGGAATGTGGATGAACGTTGAGTAGTACGTGAAGCCTACGAAAAATACTGTTAGGTAGGCGCCAAAAATATACAAATACATGCGTTCAGAAATATTTAAAAATCCAAGAAGAACAAAAAATCCGGTGTTAGCGACCATTAATAATGATACTTCGACCATATCGCCTACATAAAAGAGAACTGCAAATATACCAGTCCACCATCCCATTAATTTGAACATATTATTCATGGGTAATCCCTCCTTTGCCACAACACAATAATCTCTCATTCATTATATAGGAAACAGAGTGATTGTGTAAACAGCGAGTTCATCTTTCTTTGTGACAAACACGTGTACGGGTGAGAGCGCTTGAGTATTTCAAAAAAATATACGAACCTGTTCTTCGACAGAAAAATAAATCCCTTCAAATATGAGATTTAGCCCGAATTCGGAGGTCAAAATTTTATTTTGACAAAAACTATTTCTTTCTTAAAAAGAGCTAGTTATACTATGGGGGAACAGAGCGGCAGCCTTTGTTCAAACCGAAACTGGAGGTGGATATGCAATCGATTATCGAACGTCGCTGTGTAGACCTTTTGCACGATGCGGCAAAAAATGATACTACGGACATTCATATTAAACCCGAACCATCCTGCTATACTGTGTCGTATCGCTCGTTCCAGAACCTGCGGCAAGTAACACAACTCCCCTTTGATTTGGGTGATCGCATGATTGCTTATTTCAAATATTTATCCCTTTTAGACATGAGTGAAAGAAGAAAACCCCAAACTGGCTCATTCGAACTCTCCATTAACGAACAATCTCATTATTTTCGAATTTCCACTTTGCCTTCTGTGTTAACGAAAGAAAGCATTGTTATACGAATCATGGCAGACGACAATGCTCAATCCATTCATCAGCTGGCTGCTTTTCGTGACTCGGCTCGGTTATTAGAGAAATTGGCCGAGGCATCTCAAGGGCTTATTTTACTAACCGGCCCAACTGGGTGTGGCAAATCAACCACTTTATACGCGTTGCTAAAACATTGTGCTGAAAAGTTGAACCGTAACATCATCACGCTTGAGGATCCTGTGGAACGAAAAAATCAAGCAATTTTGCAAATTCAAGTTAATGAAAAAGCAGGTCTTAGCTATGCTGCAGGGTTAAAAGCGATTCTCAGGCATGATCCTGACATTATTATGATTGGGGAAATACGTGATGCCGAGACGGCTCAAATTGCGGTACGCGCAGCTTTAACAGGTCATTTGGTTTTTTCCACTATTCACGCTAGGCATTCTGTTGGCTGTCTACACCGATTGCATGATTTGGGTGTCTCTTTTGAAGACATGTCACAGACTTTAGTGGCGGTATCTGCTCAGAAAATAATTCCGACGTTTTCTGATAGTAAACAATCAGAACCTTGTCACCGTGCACTGTATGAAATCCTTGAAGGTGAACGATTACAAGATGCTCTACTGTCAGCGAGTTTGAAAAAACCCTATGCATTGCCAGATTCTCTGTCATTTAGTGGGCAGATTCGGGAAGGGGTGAAAATTGGTGCGATTCAAGCTTCTTATGCGCTCCGACAAGATTCGTCTTCGTGACCGTGAGCAATTTCTAACGCGTCTCGCAGTTTTAATGAAAGAGGGCTATTTACTACCAGTTGCGCTGACGTTATTGTTGCCGATGCATACGTCGAAATTTGAAGAAACCTTGAACGGAATGACGGGTATCTTAAAAGGAGGCGGTAATGCTGCTGAAATCCTAAAGTTTTTGGGATTTAAGGATCATGTATTATTTCCTGTGGAAATCGCAGAATATCATGGGCGATTACCGGAATCGATAGACAGTATTGCAAAGAGTTTTGCACGCACGGAGCAAGTGCAGAAAAAATTGAAAAATATTTTAATTTATCCTGTCTCTTTGCTGATTTTTACTTCAATTCTATTTTTATTTTTTCGGACCAGTTATGTGCCGAATTTAACGGCAATGATGAAATCATTGCAGTCAGGAGATGGAGAAACGGGAATTCCTGCTTATTTGCTTAGTCTGCCGGATTTCTTCATTGCGTTTTTTGCAATAGCGGCCTTTTCGATATACGTATTCAGGCTATTGCTGAAAAAACAGCCAGTTCAGCGTCAAATTAACTGGTTGCTGGCCATTCCAGTCATTAGAAGCTTTGTGAAGTTGTACTGGTCACACCTATTGGCTCGAGAACTCGGCACTTTGTTACACAGCGGCATTTCCATGCAAGAATCACTCGATTTGCTGCAGCGTCAGAACTACCATAAGATTATTCAATTTATGACTCGGTTATCACATGAAGAATTGATGATGGGACAAACTTTTTCTGTATCGCTCCATCGTTTTTCGTTTGTCTCGAAGGATATGGCTGCTTTTGTTCATCACGGTGAAATGACCGGTTATTTGGGCAAAGAACTAATTCTTTACAGCGAAGTATTAATGGAGCGTATTGAACTGCAAACACAACAATTATTGCGGATTATCCAGCCGAGTTTTTTTATTATGATTGCGGTCTGTATTGTAGGCGCATATTTAGCAATCTTGATGCCGATGTATAACTTAGTCCACACCATTTGAGGAGGAAAAACATGCGATTATTAAAAAATCAAAGAGGATTTACATTAATTGAAATGCTAATTGTTATGTTAATTATTACGGTGCTAATTGCAATCGCTATTCCAAACGTTACGAAACAATCATCAGCAGTAGATGAAAAAGGGTGTAAAGCATTTGTGCAGATGGTTCAAGGCCAAGTTGAATCCTATCGAATGGACTTAAAGGTAATTCCGACTTTGCCGCAGCTTGTATCAGCAGGTTATTTAAAAACTGGAGAAACCGATTGTCCAAATGGCGACGTGATAAGTATTGCAGTTGATGGGGTGGTGACGTCTGTCAAACCTTAAAGAATGCGGGTTTACTTTACTCGAAATGTTGCTGGTGCTTACTGTCTTAATGACGATTGTTTCTATTCTGATTCCAAGCTACCAAGCTTTCACTACTCAAAAAGAAGAACAACAATTTTTTAATATTCTTCAACAAGATATCTATTTTGCCCAAAGTCAAAGCTATTCTTTAGGGAAAACGGCAAAAATTATTTTTAGGGAAGAGAAAGGGACGTACGAAATATTTACAGATCTTCAAATGGTCGTTGTGTCCAGAAAGATGCCAGTGTCGGTGTCTTTGAAGAAAACGAGTAACCTTACTGAAATTTATTTCAATTCAAATGGCTCAGTCGTTCAGTCTGGAACGTTCCGTTTTGCGACGAGTCGCGGAGAAAAGGCATTGGTGGTTCATCTTGGAAGAGGGAGAGTGGTGTTTTCTGAATGATAGAGGAGTTTCTTGGGCAGAAACTATGGTTAGCCTATCCATCGTATTCATCATTTTCGGTAGTTTACTTCCAGTGATGATAGGAGTTCAGCAAAGTCTCCAAGTAAAAAAAGAACGCGTTAGCGCTTATGAAACCTTACATGAAGCAGCAAGAGAAATCTCGACGGGTGTAATTCAAGGGCAGCGCATTGTTAATGGCATTGTCTATAGTTGGCAAATGACCGATCAGTTATGTGTTGATTATGCAGATTATAAAGGAGAGCGTGAACAACTATGCATCGAGTAGTTCGGCTAGATGAAAAAGGATTTTCATTTTTGACAGCTATTTTTGATTTGCTGGTATTGCTGTTGATGCTGCCGCTAATTGTGTTGTTTTTCGGCTTCGCTATTGGTTTTGCGAAAGACTTGGATCCTCATAGAGCAGAATGGCAGCTTTTCGCGATTGATTTACAAAGTTATTTAAATCATAGTGACGCGATTGAAATTATCAATGGAGGCAGTGGGATTCGTATTGCCCAAATGGGGGAGGAATTTGACATTGAACTCTACACGGATATGATTCGCAAACAAAAAAATAGAAAAGGTCATGAGGTGATGTTAACTCGTGTTCGTCAGAGTCATTTTACGCTGGTCGGTAACAAGCTGAAGGTTCAGACCGAATTCTTGAGCGGAAACACGGAAGAGGCCGAATATGTTTTTACGCAGCCTAAAAAATGAAAAAGGGGCTGTTTATCCAATTGCAATCGTCTTTTTCATGTTTGCTTTGCTGCTGTTATCTCATACCTTAGCGCTCTATTCCATCCAATATAAAACGTATGATGGTTTGGAAAATGCGCATAGACATGCTACGATACAACTACTAAAGGAATTTGAGCAAAATAAAATACCTGAGTAGAGGTAAGTATCGGGTGGGTAGGATGAACAGAATATATATGATTGGATTTATGGGCTGCGGAAAAAGCGCGGTCGGCAGAAGGCTAAGCTTTCTGTTAAAACTGCCCTTCTATGACATGGACAAGGAAATTGTTCGTCAGACAGGCAAAACGATTCCGGAAATCTTTGAAGAGCATGGCGAAGAATATTTTCGGGAACTAGAAACGAAATTTTTGCAAAATTTTAAAAATGATCATTGCATCATCTCTACAGGTGGTGGCGTCACCATGCGAAAAGCTAATCAAAAAATCATGAGAAACACAGGCTTGGTGTTGTTTTTAGATGCCCCGTTTCGGGAAATTTGGCGGCGTATTCATAGGGATCCGAACCGTCCGATTGTCCGCCAATCGACTCGCGAAGAAATTGAGGAATTGCATAAAGCCCGCTATCGTGATTATAAGCAGACGGCGCATATCACGATTCGTACCGAATTTCGAACGTTACGACAAATTACACAATATGCTGCTTTTCAAGTAAAACGTTTAAAAGGCGAATGATTTTATTAATTAAAATCAAATCATTCGCCTTTTGTCCTATTAAAGAAAAAAGATTGCGCTTTCTGACGATCAATGTTAGGATATATTCAAAGTTATACTATTCTGTATAACGGTTTGGACCAATCAATTTTGATTTGGGCGGATGATTGTACGAGGAGAGAACGCGGAAGCGTCGCCGAAGGAGCAAATAACAGAAGTTATGAATCTCTCAGGCAAAAAGACTCGGACAGGACGCATCTCTGGAGAATGCTGCATGTCAGCTACCAACGAGGAAAGCCATTACGGTAAACTTTCAGGTTCCAGGACAGAGATTTCCCTCTAGAGGGAAATCTCTGTCCTTTTTTCGTGCCCAGATGTCTCTTGGAACTGGCCGATAGGAAGTTGAGAAATAAGGAGGAAAATCATTGGCACAGTTAAAGCGTACACCTCTGTTTGAAACGTATTCGAAATATGGTGGCAAAACAATTGATTTTGGCGGTTGGGAACTGCCCGTGCAATTTTCGAGCATTAAAGAAGAACATGAAGCAGTTAGAACAAAAGCAGGTCTTTTTGATGTGTCACATATGGGTGAAATTTTTGTCACAGGAGCAGATAGTTTAGACTATCTTCAACACCTTGTCACAAATGATGTCTCTAAAATTCAAGATGGGCAAGCGCAATATACAGCAATGTGTTACGAAGACGGTGGCACAGTAGATGACTTGCTAATTTATAAGTTAGCAGATCAACATTATTTATTGGTTGTGAATGCCTCTAATATAGAGAAGGATTTTGAATGGATGGAAAAAGTGAAAACGGGTGACGTTATATTGGATAATGCCTCTGAACGCTATGGTTTATTGGCTCTGCAAGGTCCTTTAGCTGAAAAGGTACTTCAGCGTTTAACAGAAGAAGATCTTTCAGCCATTAAACCTTTCCGCTTTAAACAAGATATTGAAGTTGCGGGACAACAAGTGATTTTGTCGCGCACTGGTTACACGGGCGAAAATGGTTTTGAACTATACGCAGCTCCCGAATCTCTACTTGTTCTTTGGGATGAAATTTTGTCTGAAGGTGAACCAGAAGGTATTGTGCCTGTAGGTCTTGGTGCACGTGATACATTGCGCTTTGAAGCCTGCCTTGCTTTATACGGCCAAGAATTGACTAAAGACATAACGCCACTAGAAGCCGGTATTAATTTTGTTGTGAAATTGAAAAAAGAGCAAGATTTTATTGGTAAAAAAGCATTGACTGTTCAAAAAGAAGCAGGAGTGCCACGTAAATTAGTAGGTATTGAAATGATTGACAAAGGCATTCCGCGTCATGGCTATACGGTATATGCAGGAGATCAAAAAATTGGCGAAGTGACAACTGGTACTCAATCGCCAACACTTAAGAAGAATATCGGGTTAGCGCTAGTTTCAAGTGACTATGCTGAACTCGGAATTGAATTAGAAGTTGAAATTCGCGGCAAACGACTAAAAGCAACAACAGTACAAACGCCATTTTATAAACGATCCAACTAAATTTAACTTGAAAAGGGGACAGCGCTCAATGAAACATCGCTATTTACCAATGACGGCTCAAGACGAAAAAGAAATGCTGGAAACGATCGGCATCAACTCAATCGATGAATTATTCTCGGACATTCCGGAAAACGTGCGCTTTAAAGGTGAATACAACATTAAGGCCGCCAAATCAGAATCTTCGTTAACGAAAGAATTGGCACAGCTTGCTGCTCAAAATGCTGATACGAACCGCTATGCGTCGTTTTTAGGTGCAGGCGTATATGACCATTACAAGCCAATTATTGTGGATCACGTCATTTCGCGCTCTGAGTTTTATACAGCATATACACCGTATCAGCCAGAAATCTCACAAGGGGAATTACAAGCTATTTTTGAATTCCAAACAATGATTAGTGAATTGACGGGCATGGATATTGCTAATTCGTCTATGTATGACGGCGGTACAGCGCTTGCCGAAGCGGGTATGCTTGCTGCAGGACACACAAAGCGCAAGAAAATCCTTGTGTCACGTGCAGTTCATCCGGAATCACGTGACGTTGTCCGTACGTATGCTCTTGGTCAGTCGATTGAAGTTATTGAGATTCCATTAAAAGATGGGCATACAGATTTAGACGCATTACAAGAAATGATGGATGAAAACGTTGCAACAGTGATGATTCAATACCCGAACTTTTTCGGACAGGTTGAAAACTTGAAAGAAATTGAGCCGATTGTTCACGCATCAGGCGCATTACTAGCGGTTTCCTCAAATCCATTAGCGCTTGGTGCATTAACTTCACCAGGTCAACTTGGGGCAGATATCACAGTAGGAGACGCACAGCCTTTTGGTATTCCTGAAGCATACGGTGGACCTCATTGTGGCTATTTTGCTGTAACAAAAAAATTAATGCGTAAAGTTCCAGGCCGTTTGGTCGGTGAAACAACAGACGAAGAAGGTCGTCGTGGCTTTGTTTTAACATTGCAGGCACGTGAACAGCATATTCGTCGTGATAAAGCGACATCAAATATTTGTTCAAACCAAGCGTTAAACGCATTAGCGGCTTCTGTTGCTATGACCGCACTTGGCAAAGTGGGGACGCAAGAAATTGCAAAACAAAATATCACAAAGACACATTATATGAAACAACAATTGAAAAAAGCAGGTCTTGAAATTGCATTTGAAGGCGCACACTTTAACGAAGTCGTGGTTAAAACTGAAGAACCTGTTAAGCAGTTAAATGACCGCTTATTTGAAAAAGGCATGATCGGAGGCTATGACCTTGGGCTCAGCTTTGATGAATTTCAAGATCATATGCTAGTTGCGGTTACGGAACAACGAACTAAAGAAGAGATTGATGCATTCGTACAGGAAATTGCTGCAAAAGTGAAGGAAGCGGGGGCTACTCATGCATAAAGATAACCAAGCGTTAATTTTTGAACTGACTAAAGAAGGCCGCGTTGGTTATAGCTTGCCAACACTTGATGTACCCGAAATTGACTTGAGCGAATTATTACCGAACGATTTAATTCGGGCACAAGCAGCAGAACTACCGGAAGTGTCAGAACTGGATATTATGCGTCACTATACAGCGCTATCGAACCGTAACCACGGGGTGGATTCTGGATTTTATCCACTAGGATCTTGCACAATGAAATACAATCCGAAAATCAACGAAACTGTCGCTCGTTACCCAGGATTTGCTAATATTCATCCATTACAAGATGAGAAAACTGTTCAAGGTGCTCTTGCGTTGATGTTTGATCTTCAAGAGCATCTAAAAGAAATTACGGGTATGGATGAAGTTACTTTGCAGCCTGCTGCAGGTGCGCATGGTGAGTGGACAGGATTAATGATGATTCGGGCTTATCACGAAGCACGTGGGGATTTTAAACGCACAAAAGTTATTGTTCCAGATTCAGCGCACGGCACAAACCCGGCGTCAGCAACTGTTGCCGGATTCGAAACCGTAACGGTAAAATCTAGTGATAAAGGTCTCGTAGATTTGGAAGACTTGAAGCGCGTTGTTGGAGATGACACAGCGGCATTGATGCTGACAAATCCGAATACGCTTGGCTTGTTTGAAGAACAGATTTTGGAAATGGCAGCTATTATTCACGAAGTCGGCGGTAAGCTTTATTATGACGGCGCTAACTTGAATGCAGTTATGTCAAAAGCACGTCCAGGAGACATGGGCTTTGACGTGGTTCACTTGAACTTACACAAAACCTTCACAGGACCCCACGGTGGTGGTGGACCTGGATCTGGCCCAGTTGGTGTGAAAAATGACTTGTTGCCATACTTACCAAAACCAGTATTAGTAAAAAAAGACGACGCTTATACGTTCGATTATGACCGTCCAGATTCAATCGGCCGTGTTAAGCCGTTCTACGGAAATTTCGGAATCAATGTGCGTGCTTATACGTATATTCGTTCTATGGGACCAGACGGCCTGAAGGCTGTAACAGAATACGCGGTATTAAATGCCAACTACATGATGCGCAGATTGCAGCCGCATTTTGATTTGCCGTACGACCGTCATTGCAAGCATGAATTTGTTTTAAGTGGTCGTCGTCAAAAGAAACTGGGTGTTCGCACATTGGATATGGCGAAACGCTTACTTGACTTTGGCTATCACCCACCAACAATCTACTTCCCGTTAAATGTTGAAGAAGGCATGATGATCGAACCAACCGAAACAGAATCGAAAGAAACATTGGATGCTTTTATAGACGCGATGATTCAAATTGCGAAAGAAGTAGAAGAAAATCCAGAAATCGTTCAAAATGCACCACATACGACGGTGATCAATCGTTTGGACGAGACAAAAGCAGCACGTCATCCTGTGCTTCGCTACACGAAAGTCGAGTAAATTTTAAAAAGAAGGGGGTGTCTTAAAAGGTCATGAAAAACGACTTTTTGAGTACACCCCCTTTTTCCTGCTGAAGAACAGTGTGTCAGCCGTTTGTTGTCTCACCCAGTCGAACCGTTTTCATTGTCATTAGCCATTTTGACTCTAAAAAGAAAAAAGCGTTCATTTCTATAAAATGGAAGAACAAGTAGCACTTTCAGATAGATTGATGACAAATGTAAAATCAACGTAGAAAGTGCCTTCGGTCCTATCAAAAGCAATCGTCCATTCTGGAGATCTCATCTAAAAAATCCAGCAAAGTCGAAATCACCTTTAAGTCCAGTTGATAGGATTCAACTTGCCCTTGAACCATCTGCACAAATGCTTCGCACCCTTTTTCATCTACTGCTGATGATTGTTTCGTAACTTTTGGAATAGCGGTCGCAATTAGCACCGTAATACTCATCATATCCGAAGGTGATTTTAAAAACCGGCAGAGACTTAGGAGTCATCCCTTTCTTTGCTTCTGACTATATAAGGTACAATCCCTTAAATAATTGCCTGGCCGATGGGTGAGCTGCTTTCACAGCATATCCTCGTCAATACCTGTAATAAATATAAAAAGGCCTTCCAGCGACGTGGAAGGCCTTTTTAATGATTAGACTTTGGCTTTTATTTTGCCAGTCCATTGTTTGAATCCGCCTTGCAATTGGAACAATTGGTTATAGCCTTTTTTCTTTAGGAAAATGGCGACCCGTCCGCTGCGAGCTCCGTTCTGGTCGTATAAGTAGACCGGCTTGTCTTCGCGAATTTCCTTATAACGCTGGCGCAATTGTGATTGCGGAATATTGCGAGCTCCAAGGATATGACCTGCTGCAAAATCTTTTGGCTCGCGCACGTCGATTAATTGAGCTTTGCGGTAGCCTTCAATAAACTGTTCCTGTGTCAAGTTAGTGACAGTTTTTTTAATGCGAAAATAAGTAATCACCGCGTAAATGATGATGGCTAACAGTATTGCGATCGTAATATACAAAAATTCCAATGGTCTTGCCCCTTTCTACTCTTCTTTTATTATAAGAGAAGAGATGACGGATATTCAATGCCAATGTTACACTAATTATCGGAAATAGGAGGCGATCTTGTGAATTATCCGAAATGGGTTTTTATAAATTCAGGTGCGGGCACCCCTTCTTTTAATATGGCGCTCGATGAATCCTTGCTGACTTGGCATAGTGAAGGGCTTATTCCGCCGATCATTCGTTTTTATGGTTGGCAACCGGCAGCTCTTTCAATTGGTTACTTTCAAAAAGTAGAAAAGGAAATTGATATGGATGTTGTTAACCGATTAGGACTTGGTTTTGTGCGCCGTCCAACAGGGGGCAGAGGTGTACTTCATGAACATGAACTTACATACAGTATCATCGTCAGCGAAGATTATCCACAGATGCCAGAAACTGTTACAGAAGCTTATCGTGTACTGAGCGAAGGGTTATTGGAAGGCTTTAAAAACTTGGGGCTCGATGCTTATTTTTCGGTACCGGATACAGCTGAGAAGCGCGCTGACTTAAAAAAACCAAAATCTGCAGTTTGTTTTGATACGCCGAGCTGGTATGAGATGGTCGTCGAAGGTAAAAAAGTAGCAGGAAGTGCACAAACACGTCAAAAAGGTGTTATTCTACAGCATGGTGCGATTTTAATTGATTTGGATGCCGAGAAACTGTTATCTGTTTTCAAATTTCCGAGTGAAGAAGCAAAAGAGCGCATGCGCATGAAGATACCTGAAAAAGCAGTGTCGATTAATTCACTACGAAAAACGCCAGCAACTGCTGAAGAATGCATTGCTGCCTTTAAAAAAGGGTTTGAGCAAGCTTTGTCTATCGATTTAGAGCCCTATGTGTTGACTGAGCAACAATTAGCAGAAGTCAAGGCTTTAGAGGAAAAAAAATACGCGAATCACGAGTGGAATTTCCGAGTGTGAGGTCTTTTGGCTCATTTTACCGAATTTAAAAGCTCGAAACCTTGGTAAATATAGCTTTATAAACTAACAGAATTCTATAAAAAAAACTTGTTATTGAAAATAAGTTTCAACATGTAGTATGATGGGAATCGAAGTAATACTATATATAGTATCCGACTCCATATAACATAAAGGAGGAATTGTCAAATGGTTTCCGCCACACAACAATCCCAGTATTCATTAAATGCATCAGCTTTAAACGAAGATATCAAAACCTTTCCGCAAGTACATGCCATCACTTCAGATATGAAGTTAACGCACAAAGGTGTCTCGCGTCTTGTTATGATTGATCGTTACTCTTTCAAAGATACAGAGAAAAAAACGCTCAAAGCGGGAGATTTTGTTGTATTAACTGTTAAAGAAGATCCGAAATTCCCAGCTCGTGGGCTAGGTTACATCGTTTCGATTGATAAAACTACGAACAAAGCGAAAGTTTGGATTGAGGAAGATTACAGAAGTGCAATCGACAATCCAGAAGAACAAGTAGCAGGCATTGTCAATCGTCCGATCGACGTGATTGAAAAGCCAATGGAAGTGTACTACGAGCAAATTGCGAAACGCAATGCAACAGGTCTTGCCTCAGTAGAAACAACTTCTGAAAAACGTCAAGAATGGTTTGAGAAATTTTATCAGCAATTGGTTAGCTTGAAATTCATTCCAGCTGGACGTGTTCTTTACGGAGCAGGAGCGGATACAGATGTAACGTATTTCAATTGTTACGTAATGCCGTTTGTTGCGGATTCACGCGAAGGTATTTCGGATCACCGTAAACAAGTGATGGAAATTATGAGCCGCGGTGGCGGTGTTGGTACGAACGGTTCGACTCTTCGTCCACGGAATACATTAGCACGTGGAGTTAACGGCAAATCATCAGGTTCTGTATCTTGGTTAGATGATATCGCGAAATTAACCCATCTTGTTGAACAAGGTGGATCACGTCGCGGTGCGCAAATGATTATGCTTGCAGACTGGCATCCAGATATTGCGGAATTTATCATTTCAAAAATGCAAAACCCTCGTATTTTGCGTTATTTGATCGAAAACACGCAAGATGAGACGATTAAAAAACTGGCTCATGATAAATTGAAATTCAAACCGTTAACAGCCCAAGAAGAAGCGATGTTCCAAGGAATTCTGAACTACCGCACAATTCCTGGCATGGGCGGATTTAATGAAAAAATCATGCGTGATGCCGACACGAAGTTACGTGACGGTGGAACGTACTCTGTTCATAATGAAGAATTCTTAACCGGTGCAAATATTTCCGTTACGCTAACGAGTGATTTCATGACAGCTGTCGAAAATGATGCAGATTTTGATTTGCGTTTCCCAGCAGTCGAGTCGTACTCAAAAGAAGAAATGGCGATTTATAATGAGAAATGGCAAGAAGTGGGCGACGTTCGTGAATGGGAAAGTATGGGCCATGGTGTCCGCGTTTACCGTACGATGAAAGCTCGTGAGCTATGGAACTTGATCAATATTTGTGCGACATATTCAGCTGAACCAGGTATTTTCTTTATTGATAATGCCAATGAAAAAACCAATGCTGCAGCATACGGTCAAAAAGTTGTTGCGACAAATCCTTGTGGTGAACAGCCGTTAGCACCTTATTCGGTTTGTAACTTGGCTGCGGTCAATTTGGCGCAATTTGCAGATCCAAAAACGAAAATGGTTGATTTTGAAAGCTTGAAAGAAACAGTTCGCGTCGGTGTCCGCATGCAAGATAATGTTATTGACGCAACGCCATACTTCCTCGAAGAAAACCAAGTACAAGCACTTGGTGAGCGCCGTGTAGGTCTTGGCGTTATGGGATTAGCAGATTTGCTAATTTATTGCGATAAAGAATACGGATCACCAGAAGGCAATAAACTTGTTGATGAAATCTTCGAAACTATTGCTACAGCGGCATATGAAGTATCGACAAACTTAGCAGCAGAACGCGGTAGTTTCCCCTTCCTAGTTGGTAAGACGGACGAAGAGACAGCAGCACTTCGCAAAGCATTTACTGAAACTGGCTTTATGCAAGGTATGCCAGAACATGTTCGCGAAGCAATTCTTGAAAAAGGTATCCGTAATTCACATCTGTTGACGGTTGCGCCAACAGGGTCTACAGGAACGATGGTTGGTGTTTCAACGGGACTTGAGCCTTATTATTCATTTACTTACTACCGTAGCGGCCGACTTGGTAAATTTATTGAAGTCAAAGCTGATATCGTTGGAGAATATTTGAAAAATAATCCTGAAGTAAGCGAAGAAAACCTTCCAAAAGCATTTGTAACGTCAATGGACTTGGCTCCAGAAGCGCATGCTGATGTTCAATGCATTATTCAACGCTGGATTGATTCGTCTATCTCAAAAACTGTCAACGCACCACGCGGTTACACAGTAGAACAAGTAGAAGGCGTTTATGAGCGTTTGTATAAAGGTGGAGCAAAAGGCGGTACGGTCTATGTTGATGGCAGCCGTGATTCACAAGTTTTAACATTAAAAGCTGAAGACAATAACTTTGAAGAAGAGCAACAACCAGAAGAAACTGGCAAGCGTCCGATCGTTTTAATCGATACCATCCAGGATCTCCGTTCAACTAACGTTACTATCGGTTCTGAAGTGGGCGATACATGTCCAGTTTGCCGAAAAGGAACAGTAGAAGAAATGGGTGGCTGCAATACATGCACCAACTGTAACGCTCAACTTAAATGTGGATTGTAAAAATAATGAACGCGGTGGCTAACAAGCTACCGCGTTTTTTTATATTCTGTACCAAAACACCGCTTCGGCAAGTCGTCTTAAGCCCGTCGGTTCTATGCAGGGGCTTTCGCTTTTCTTTTATTGTCTAGCTCAAGCACCCAAGTCCTAGGGTCATAAGCCAACCCAGCTGTGCGGCAGAGAACGCCGCTCTGCTGGTCTGTCTTATGCCCGTCAGACTTACACGGGTGCTTGAGCTTTTCTTTTATTGTCTAGCTCAAGCACCCAAGTCCTAGGGTCATAAGCCAACCCAGCTGTGCGGCAAAGAACGCCGCTCTGCTGGTCTGTCTTATGCCCGTCGGACTTACACGGGTGCTTGAGCTTTTCTAAATAGTTGCTCGATTGTTCCGATATGTTAAAATAATTAAGAATGTATAAGGGGAGGGGAAAGTTGAATGCGCGTGCTGATCTTGAACGGTCCTAACTTAAATCGTTTGGGCAAGAGAGAGAAAGAAGCTTATGGAACGTTTACGCTAGAAGAGTTAGAGCAAGAATTAGTGGAATTTTCTAACCAGCATCATATTGAATTGATTTGTCGGCAGTCGAATCACGAGGGGGAATTGATTGATTGGATTCACGGAGCAGGAGACGATGCATTATCAGGAATTGTATTGAACGCTGGTGCCTATACGCATACGAGCATCGCTATTCGAGATGCGATTGCCGCAATCAAAGTCCCTGTTATTGAAGTACATATATCAAATGTCCACAAACGTGAGGAGTTCCGCCATCATTCATACATCTCCCCAGTTACTGTCGGACAAATTGTTGGCTTTGGCCAGGATGTCTACAAATTAGCACTACAAGCATTGATCTTGAAACAAGAGAGAGGATGAATATGTTGAAAATTCAAAAACTACGTACGGAAATGAACAGCCGAAATATTGAGGCACTGCTTATTACCAGTTCTTTTAACTTGCGCTATATTACTGGATTTACGGGAACAGCTGGACTGGCAATCGTGACACAGGAAAAGGCGGTTTTTATTACTGATTTTCGTTACACTGAGCAAGCCAATGACCAAGTTGAAGATTTTGTTGTTGTCCAAGCAGAAAAAAACTTAACTGACGAGGCAATCAAAACGGTTAAGTCGTTAGCTATTCAAACACTAGCTTTTGAACAAGATCATATGACTTATGCAACAGCTATGCAATATAAATCCAAGATGGATATAGAGTTACAACCTGTCAGCGATTTGGTTGAAAAAATTCGGATGGTCAAGACACCAGAAGAAATCACAATTTTAAAAGCAGCTGCTAAAATTGCAGATAATGCTTTTGAGCATATTTGCGGATTTATTCGTCCAGGATTGACAGAGCTTGAAGTTTCTAATGAACTGGAATTTTTCATGAGAAAACAAGGAGCGACATCATCAAGTTTTGATATTATTGTTGCGTCTGGACTTCGTTCGGCATTGCCTCATGGCGTAGCTACAGATAAAATTATTAAAAAAGGTGACATGGTTACACTTGATTTCGGTGCTTTATACAATGGCTACATTTCAGATATTACCCGCACGGTTGCAGTCGGTCAGCCTTCAGAGAAAATGAAGGAAGTCTATGATGTGGTCTTGAAAGCACAAGAACTAGGTGTAGAGAAAATTGGTCCAGGTATAAGTGGGATAGAAGCGGATGCTATCGCACGAGATTATATTAAATCTAAAGGCTACGGCGACGCATTCGGCCATTCAACGGGTCATGGCATCGGTTTAGAAGTTCACGAAGGTCCGGGATTGTCTTTTAAATCAGAAACAATTCTTGAGCCGAACATGGCTGTAACAGTAGAACCGGGAATTTATCTACCGGGAATTGGCGGAGTGCGCATTGAAGATGATATACTGATAACCGAGTCAGGAAATGAACGGTTGACTAACTCCACAAAAGAGCTACGCATTTTATAACAAACGGAGGAACTACTATGATTTCAGTAAACGATTTTAAGACAGGTGTCACAATTGAAGTAGACGGCGGAATTTGGCGCGTTATGGAATTCCAACATGTAAAACCAGGTAAAGGCGCAGCATTTGTGCGTTCAAAACTTCGCAACCTGCGTTCTGGAAGTGTCACTGAAAAGACATTCCGTGCAGGCGAAAAAGTCGCGAAAGCACAAATCGATAACAGCAAAATGCAGTATTTGTATGCTAATGGTGATATGCACGCATTTATGGATATGGAAACATACGATCAAATTGAATTGCCTGAAAAAAACATTGAATACGAATTGAAGTTTCTTCAAGAAAACATGGAAGTTCAAGTTATTCAATTTCAAGGCGAAGTATTAGGTGTTGAACTACCGAATACGGTTGTTCTAGAAGTAGTTGAAACGGATCCAGGCATTAAAGGGGATACGGCAAGCGGTGGATCAAAACCAGCGAAATTGTCAACTGGCTTGTCTGTTCAAGTGCCGTTCTTCATCAACGAAGGCGATCACTTGATTATTAACACGACAGACTCGTCGTACGTATCAAGAGCTCAATAACAAGCAGAAGGCCTCTATTGCTAGAGGCCTTTTTTTAAAAAGTCAGCTTAGCTATTTCAAAATAGAACGAAAAAGTCTAAAATAGAATAGAAATCAATTAACTACATATTAGGGGAGTAGGATGAATATGAAAATTCAAGAAATCCGCGAAATCATCAAATTGGTAGATGGGTCATCAATTGAAGAGTTCTCTTACGAATTTGAAGGCGTTAAAGTGAAAATGAAAAAAAATGGTTCGGGCACCGCTCAACAAACGCTTAACTCAGCAGCACAAACACCTCAACAACCAAAAGCGGTAGAAGCACCAAGTGCATCTGCACCGACAAAAGAGTCAGAAGCAGAAAGACTGGTATCACAAGAAACACCCGAAATTCCCGCTAGCAGCGATTCAGCGTATCACAAAATTCTTTCACCAATGGTCGGTACTTTCTATGAATCTCCATCTCCAGAGGAAGCGGCTTATGTACAAGTAGGATCTAAAGTTACTGCCGATCAAGTAGTGTGTATTGTTGAAGCGATGAAATTATTCAACGAAATCGAAGCAGAAGTAGATGGGGAAATTGCTGAAATACTTGTAAAAGATGGTCAGCTTGTCGAATACGGCCAACCTTTATTCCTCGTGAAAGCAAACTGAGGAAAGGGGAGATAGCGATGAAAGCGATGAAAAAAGTATTAATTGCAAACCGTGGGGAAATTGCGGTCCGGATTATTCGTGCTTGTAAAGAGATGGACATTGAGACGGTCGCAGTATATTCAGAAGCAGATAAAGAAGCGCTTCATGTGGAACTTGCAGATGAGGCTTATTGCATCGGTCCAAAATTATCAAAAGATAGTTATTTGAACTTTTCAAATATCATGTCAGTTGCTAAGCTAACAAATTGTAATGGCATTCATCCAGGGTACGGATTTTTAGCTGAAAACGCGAGTTTTGCTGAATTATGCGAAGCTTGTGATATGATGTTTATCGGTCCAACAGCCGACGCTATTTCGCGTATGGGTACTAAAGACGTAGCCCGTGAAACGATGCGCAAAGCCGGTGTCCCAGTTGTTCCAGGTTCCACTGGTATTGTAGCTAGTGAAGAAGACGGCTTACGGATTGCAGATGAAATCGGATTTCCGGTCATCATTAAAGCAACTGCCGGCGGTGGTGGAAAAGGAATTCGTGTGGCCCGAACGCGCGAAGATTTTGTTACAGGTCTGAAAATGACGCAAAAAGAAGCAGCAGCTGCTTTTGGGAATCCAGGCGTTTATATCGAGAAATTTATCGAAGATTTCCGTCATATTGAAATTCAAGTGTTAGCAGACTCACATGGCAATGCCATTCATTTAGGTGAGCGTGACTGTTCAATTCAGCGCCGCATGCAAAAATTAGTTGAAGAAGCGCCTTCACCGGCTTTGTCTCCTGAGTTGCGCGCAGAAATGGGTGATGCTGCAGTAAAAGCTGCTTTGGCCGTCGACTACCGTGGTGCTGGGACAGTTGAATTTATCTTTGACGCAGTTAACCAGAAATTTTACTTTATGGAAATGAACACACGTATTCAAGTAGAGCATCCAGTAACAGAAATGATTACAGGAATTGATTTGATTCAACAGCAATTAAAAGTTGCTTCGGGCGAAAAACTAGCTTATAAACAAAAAGATGTCGTTTTTAAGGGCTGGTCGATCGAATGCCGTATAAATGCGGAAAACCCAGCGAAAAACTTTATGCCTTCAGCAGGCAAAGTAGAGATGTACCTGCCCCCAGGTGGTATGGGCGTAAGAATAGATTCGGCTATGTACTCGGGATACAGCATTCCCCCGTATTATGATTCCATGGTTGCTAAACTAATTACTTTTGCTGATACGCGCGAAGAAGCGGTAGCGAAAATGAAACGCGCGTTAGATGAGTTTGTCATTGAAGGCGTGTTCACGACGATTCCATTCCATTCAAAATTAATGGATCACGAAGTATTCAAATCAGGCGATTTCAATACGAAATTCCTGGAAAAATACGACGTACTGGGATCTTAAAGGAGGAGCTTTGCAAATGGCAGAAAAAACAGCACCTTATGTACGGATGAAGTCTCATGGAGCACAAAATTTAGGTAACATCGAAGTGGCTCCAGAAGTTTTGGAGATCATTGCGAGCATTGCAGCGACGGATATTGAAGGTGTTGCAAGCATGCGTGGTAATTTTGCTTCTGATGTAGTTGAGCGGTTAGGCAAGAAAGTTCACGGCAAAGGCATCAAAACCGACTTGTCTGAAGAAGGACTAGCGATTGATGTTTATTGCGTCATTAACTATGGTGTATCAATTCCAAAGACAGCTTTAAAAATTCAAGAGCAGGTTCGTCAAACGCTTGAAAATATGACGTCGCTTCAAACACAAGAAGTGAATGTGCACATTACAGGCATTAACTTCGAGTCTCAAGCAACAGAATAGACAGCGAGGCTGTCCTGAAGCGCTAGCACTGGCTTCGGGACGGCCTCGTCTTTTTTGTCTGCTAAGCCCAGAATTTTGTTGTGTTGAACTATTGACCGAACATTTCAAACATGGAAGTTCAGTCCGAAAACCTGTATAATAAGAGGTAATTAGCTGTGAAAAGGAGACCGGACATATTATGAAACGACACGAAGCACGCGAAAAAGCGCTTCAGACCTTATTTCAACTTGAAGGCACTGAACTGACAATTGATGAGGCTATGGACCATGTAATGGCTGGAGAAAATGATAACTTCTATAGTCTATTAGTTCAAGGCACTTACAGCAATATGGAAAAAATTGATGAAAAATTAGTTGGACATTTGGAAAATTGGTCGTTAGAACGGTTACCGAAAATTGAACGAACAATTCTTCGCATGGCGATCTTTGAACTAGACCATATGGAAGATGCACCTGCACGTGTCATCATGAACGAAGCGATTGAACTGTGCAAAACTTTTGGAGACGATAAATCGAGTCGCTTTGTTAACGGCGTTCTTTCGAAATTTACAGACGAAACAGCAAATTAATTGGAGGAGTTTATATGACTGCAATATTGATTGATGGAAAAGCGGTAAGCCAGAAAGTTAAAATCCAGGTAAAAGAGCGCGTGGAAAAATTGGCACAGCAAGGCATCATCCCAGGACTTGCCGTTATATTGGTGGGAGAAAACGCCGCCTCTCTTACATATGTAAAAAACAAGAAAAAAACGTGTGAAGCACTTGGTATGCGTTCAGATCTTCATCAATATCCAGATACATTGACCGAGCAGGAACTGCTGACGAAAATTGAGGAGTTAAATCAAAATCCAGAAATTCACGGCATTCTTGTCCAACTGCCCTTGCCAAAACAAATTGATGAATTTAAAGTTATTTCAGCAATTAGTCCAGAAAAAGATGTCGATGGCTTCCACCCAATTTCGGTCGGTAATATGATGATTGGTAAAGAAGCTTTCCTGCCGTGTACACCGCACGGCATAATGGAGCTACTAGCTCATTACAATATTGATCCAGCTGGCAAGCATGCAGTTGTAATTGGACGTAGCAATATCGTGGGCAAGCCAATTGGTCAGCTATTGCTTCAAAAAGATGCGACTGTGACTTACTGCCATTCCAAAACCAAAGATCTAGCGAGCATCACAGCACAAGCGGATATTTTGATTGCTGCTATCGGTAGAGCCAAGTTTATCGATCACACATTTATCAAACCAGATGCAGTTATTATTGATGTAGGAATGAACCGAGATGAAAACGGTAAATTGTGCGGGGATGTTGACTTTCAAGATGTTCAAGAAACAGCTGGCTTTGTAACTCCAGTTCCTGGTGGTGTCGGACCGATGACCATTGCGATGCTGATGGGAAATACACTACAGTCAGCGGAAAAAGGGTTATCAAAGACAAAATAAGCATAAGCATGTAAAATAAAGAGCAATAGGGCTGTTTTTCGAAAGAAAGACAGCTTTTTAAATTCACAGATAGGGGTTGAAAGTGTGTCAACCGACCCGTACTTAAGTGTCAAAGCCTTAACCAAATACATAAAAAAGAAGTTTGATGCCGATCCACATCTTCGCGATGTTTACGTCAAAGGTGAATTATCGAATGTTAAAATCCATACGAGCGGCCATATTTATTTCACATTAAAAGACAATGCCACACGATTACCAGGCGTCATGTTTTCAGCAAGTGCTAAGTCTGTTAAATTCAAGCCCGAAAGCGGCATGACAGTATTGATCCGTGGAGACGTTTCAGTTTACGAAGCATCGGGTCAATATCAATTGTATGCACAATCTATGCAAGTAGACGGCATTGGTGATTACTATTTAGCTTTTGAACAATTAAAAGAAAAGCTAGCCAAAGAAGGCTTGTTCGATGCACTTCATAAAAAACAACTGCCGCGTTTTCCGAAAAGAATTGCAGTGGTGACCGCTCAGACGGGAGCTGCTGTGCGCGATATTATTATTACCTTACATCGTCGTTATCCTTTAGCAGAGGTGGTATTGTATCCTACACTCGTACAAGGGGCAGGTGCAGTCCAATCCATAGTTCAGTCGATACAGGCGGCCAATACAAGCAATTATGACGTCTTAATCGTTGGTCGAGGTGGCGGTTCTATCGAGGATCTATGGGCTTTTAACGAAGAAGCAGTGGCGCGTGTTATTGTCGCTTCGAAAATTCCTATTATCTCAGCCATTGGTCACGAAACGGATACTACGATTGCTGATTTTGTGTCAGATTTACGAGCACCGACACCGACTGCCGCTGCCGAACTAGCCGTACCAAGTCAGGCAGAGCTTCTTGAGAAAATATCAAGCTATCGCAGTCGGATGTACCGGACCGTTTCTATCACGATCAGCCAGCAACAGAAAATGCTAGAACGATTAACTTCATCGTTTCCACTAGCTTACCCAGAACGGCTATACCGTCCATTTATAGAACGTATAGAGCGGGCTACTGACTCTCTGCAGCGTGAGTCTTTACAATATGTGAGTCGTTCAAAAGAACAATACCGTACGTTCGACCACCGATTAAAGTCGCGCATGCCCCTGCAACAAATTCGTCAATCGGAGACAGATGTAACGGAACTTGGAAGAAGGCTTGATTATCAAGTAAATCAATTGCTAAAAGATCGCCAGCAACAGCTGTCCTCTTCTATTCGGACATTGGATGCGCTAAGTCCACTTAAGATTATGGACCGTGGCTATTCGATTCCTTATATAGAAGGAGCTGTAGTAAAAAGTGTAACGCAGGTAAAAACAGGTGACAGTTTGACGATCGCAATGCAAGACGGTATGATCCAGGCAACTGTCAATGAAATAAATCCAGCAAGTAAAGGAGACGTAAACGATGGCTGAAAAGAAAATCATGTTTAACGATGCAATGGAACAATTGGAGGAAATTGTTCGTCAACTCGAACAGGGAGACGTTCCACTTGAACAAGCGCTTACCCTTTATCAAAAAGGGATGGAACTGTCAAAAGTATGCCACGATAAATTACAGAATGCAGAAAGTCAATTGGTGACAATGATGAAAGACGGCAAGGAAGTGCCAATCGACATAGAAATGGGCGGGAATGCCAAATGAATTTAACTGAATTTCGTACGCATTACGAACCACTTATCCAACAGGAAATGGCTCAACTAATTTTATCATTGCCGATTCCCAATTCGCTAAGAGAGTCGATGCATTATTCGTTGCAAGCAGGTGGAAAACGAATCCGTCCAATTCTTTTGCTGGCAGTTCTTCATGAGTTAAGCGGACAAGAACATCCCGATGCACTTAAAGTAGCGGCTGCAATTGAAATGATTCATACTTATTCATTGATTCATGACGATTTACCAAGTATGGATGATGACGATTTAAGACGGGGCATGCCAACAAACCATAAAGTATTTGGAGAAGCTGTAGCTATTCTTGCTGGAGATGCACTTTTAACTTATAGCTTCGGTATTGTTGCAAGGTTGTCGAACGTTTCAAGTGATGATAAAGTCCGTTTAATTGATTTGATGAGTGTTTCTGCGGGGGCTGAAGGAATGGTCGGCGGACAAGTACTAGATATTGAAGGTGAAGAAAAACAATTAACACTTGAAGAACTAGAGCAAGTACATCGCTTGAAAACGGGTGCTTTGTTAACGTATAGCATTCTAGCGGGTGGTATTTTAGCACAAGCTTCGAACGAAGAAATGGTGGCACTCAGTCAATTTGGTCAGCATCTTGGGCTTGCGTTCCAAATTCAAGACGATATTCTAGATGTTACGGGAACTTCTCAGGAACTTGGAAAAACTGCTGGAAAAGACGAGTCGAGCGATAAAAGTACCTATCCAGGCATATTGACATTGCCAAAAGCAAAGGAAAAGTTAGACTTTCATGCTTCTGAAGCGATCAATTCACTCGATAAGCTGATGGGAGAAAAAACATTGCTGTTACAACTGACAGACTTAATTGTTCAAAGAAAAAGCTGATTTCTAAGGCTCTAGTTTGTACAATCGCTGTAGACTGATATAATATGAACAGACAGTCTGAAGGAAAATTTTATAAAAGGTGCGTGATGGCAATGGATCTACAGTCGATTACTGGTCCATCTTTCTTAAAAGAGCTGAACACAAAACAGCTTGAAGTATTAAGTGAAGATATAAGACGGTTTCTAATAGAGAATTTATCAAGAACAGGTGGGCATATTGGTCCGAATCTTGGAGTAGTGGAACTAACGGTTGCGCTACACAAAGTATTCGATAGCCCATCAGACAAATTTATTTGGGATGTAGGGCACCAGTCATATGTCCACAAAATTTTAACAGGAAGAGCTAGCCAATTTGACACACTGCGTCAATTTAAAGGTCTTTGTGGATTTCCGAAACGCAATGAAAGCGACCATGACGTATGGGAAACTGGACATAGTTCGACGTCTCTATCAGCTGCAATGGGAATGGCAGCTGCTCGTGATATCAAAAAAACCGACAATTATGTAGTTCCAATTATTGGTGATGGAGCATTAACCGGTGGAATGGCTTTTGAAGCATTAAATCACATTGGTCATACGAAGACCGATATGATCGTTATTTTAAATGATAATGAAATGTCTATTGCTCCAAATGTTGGAGCAATGCACAGTATGCTTGGCCGTATGAGAACAGCTGGAAAGTACAACAAAGTCAAAGATGATTTGGAATATTTACTTAAAAAAGTACCGGCAGTCGGGGGCAGATTAGCCGCAACTGCTGAACGCGTAAAAGATTCTTTGAAATATTTAGTAGTTTCAGGAATGTTCTTTGAAGAAATGGGCTTTACGTATTTAGGGCCAATTGATGGACATGACTTAGAAGAACTGGAAGAAAACTTGCGTTACGCGAAGAAAACCAAAGGACCGGTTTTACTTCATGTCATAACGAAAAAAGGCAAAGGCTTTTTACCTGCTGAACAAGATACAATTGGGACATGGCATGGTACGGGTCCTTATAAAACGGAGACTGGTGATTTAGTGAAATCATCTTCAAAAGCGCCTTCATGGAGCGGTTTGGTAGCAGAAACTGTCCGTAAACTAGCACGCACAGACGAGCGCATTGTCGCAATTACACCGGCTATGCCAGTTGGTTCGAAATTAGAAGGATTCGCTTCTGAATTTCCTGACCGTATGTTTGACGTTGGAATTGCAGAACAGCATGCGACAACGATGGCGGCTGGACTTGCTACACAAGACATGAAGCCATTCTTAGCGATTTATTCAACCTTCTTACAACGTGCATACGATCAAGTCGTTCATGATATTTGTCGTCAAAATTTAAATGTCTTTATTGGAATTGATCGCTCGGGTCTTGTTGGAGCAGATGGTGAAACGCATCAAGGCGTTTTCGATATTGCATTCTTACGTCATTTGCCGAACATGGTCATTATGATGCCAAAAGACGAAAATGAAGGGCAGCATATGGTGAAAACTGCTATTGATTATAATGGTGGCCCAATTGCGCTTCGTTATCCAAGAGGCAACGGCTTAGGTGTACCAATGGATACAGAACTTCACGCGTTGCCAATCGGTTCGTGGGAAGTGTTACAAAAAGGAACAGATGCTATCATCTTAACGTTCGGTACGACCATTCCAATGGCTATGCGCGCAGCAGAACAACTACTCGAGCAAGGCATTTCCGTGGAAGTGGTAAATGCACGTTTCATTAAACCGATGGACGAGGCAATGCTCCACGAAGTCTTTAAACGTGACATTCCGGTCGTAACGATTGAAGAAGCGGTACTTCAAGGTGGCTTTGGTAGTGCCGTGTTAGAATTTGCACAAGAAAACCAATACCGCGGATCGATTATTGACCGTTTAGGAATTCCGGATCACTTTATTGAACACGGAGACGTTGCTGAACTTATGGACGAAATTCATTTAAATAGCGATGAAGTCGTGCGTGTCATTAACAAGCGTGCGCAAGCCAAAAAGCAGGCAGGTTCGATTCCTCTATGATCAAGCCCAAAAAAGAACGTGTAGATGTCTTGTTAGTTGAACAAGGCATCTGTGAAACACGTGAAAAAGCAAAACGAGCTATTATGGCTGGTATTATCTATTCTGGATCTGAACGCATGAATAAGCCTGGTGAAAAAATTTCAGTAGAATCTCCTTTGCAAATGAAAGGAAATGATTTGAAATATGTTAGCCGAGGCGGTTTAAAGCTTGAAAAAGCTTTAGAAAAGTTTGACTTATCGGTTGCCGACAAACTGATGCTTGATATTGGCTCTTCAACAGGTGGCTTCACTGATTGCGCTCTTCAAAACGGCGCTAAGCACTGCTATGCACTTGATGTTGGTTACAATCAGTTGGCATGGAAGATTAGGCAGGATGAGCGTGTGACTGTCATGGAACGCGTCAATTTCCGCCATTCCAAACCAGAAGATTTTAATCAAGGTCTGCCGGAATTTGCTACAATTGATGTCTCGTTTATTTCTTTGCGCATTATTTTTCCTGTATTAAAACAAGTTTTGGTCCCAGGGGGCGACGTCATCGCACTGGTCAAACCTCAATTTGAAGCAGGTAGAGAAAATGTCGGAAAAAAAGGCATTATTCGCGACCCCCAAATACACCGTGATGTGTTGGTTAAAGTCGGAAAATTTGCAGTTGAAGCCGGTTTTCATGTGAAGAACATGTCGTTCTCACCGATTACTGGTGGAGAAGGTAATATTGAATTTTTATTTCACCTTCAATCGGCTACTGAAGGCACTGATATAGCAGGGGTTTCTGAGCAGTCCATCGATGAAACTGTCAAGACAGCACATGAATTATTATAAACACATTCCAAAAGGAATGTGTTTTCTTGTCTTGTGTATGAAATAGAGTTAGAATATTAGGTATATGGAATAATTATTCATTCAAGGGGGCACAACATGAATAAAGGACAGCGTCACATTAAAATACGCGATCTTATATCAAATCGCGAAATTGAAACACAAGATGAGTTGGTAGAACTACTAAAATCAGCGGGCTATGAAGTGACACAAGCAACTGTTTCACGGGATATAAAAGAATTGCATTTAGTAAAAGTACCGCTTCAAGATGGGCGTTACAAATACAGTTTGCCAGCTGATCAACGTTTTAATCCAATGCAAAAACTGCATCGTGCATTGACAGATGCTTTTGTTAGCATTGACGGAGCTAGCCATTTCTTAGTAATGAAAACTTTGCCAGGTAATGCTCATGCAATTGGCTCACTCATTGATCATTTGGACTGGGAAGAAATTCTTGGAACAATTTGTGGGGATGATACATGTCTTATTATTTGCCGAGATACCGAACAGCGTGAAATTTTAAAACAACGTTTAATCGAAATGCTTTAAGAAGAGGTGAGCGGATATGCTTCGGGAGTTAGATATACGCAATTTTGCTATTATTGATGCTTTGACAGTTAGCTTTTCTGAAGGATTGACTGTTTTGACTGGAGAAACCGGAGCCGGTAAATCCATTATTATCGATGCGGTTCATCTTTTAGCAGGTGGACGAGGAAGCCAAGAATTTATTCGTCATGGCGCTAAAAAGGCAGAAATCGAAGGCTTGTTTTCATTAGAAAATGAACAACACCCGGTATTTCGCAGATTAGAGGAATTCGGTATCACTTGGAGTGATGGCGATATTTTGTTGCGCAGAGAATTAAATGATAAAGGCAAAAATGTCTGTCGAATAAATGGTAAACTCGTTACCATTTCTATTTTACGTGAAGTTGGAGCTTCTCTAATTGATATTCACGGCCAACACGAAACACAGGAATTGATGGATGAAAAACAGCATCTTTACTTGCTCGATCAGTTTGCCGGTAAAAGCTTAGCGAAGTCAAAAGAAAGCTATAGCCACACATTTGATAAGTACACAAAATTAAAGCGAGAGTTTTCTTCTTATACTGAAAATGAGCAGCAAATTGCACAGCGTATTGATTTATTGACTTTCCAACTGCAAGAAATCGAAGCAGCGGAGTTGGTTATAGGAGAAGAAGAAGAATTTATTCAAGAACGTAAAAAATTACAAAATTTTAATAAGATATACGAGTCAATTTCTGCGGCGCACGAAGCAATTCAAGGAGAAAGCAAAGGACTGGATTGGATTGGATCCGCTATGTCTGAACTTGAACATGCAGCAGCAGTAGATGAAACTTTTATAGGGTCCTCTGAAACTTTATCCGGTGCTTTTTATTTAATCCAAGATACCGGTACGGAAATCAAGCGAATTTTAGATGATATGGAATTCGATCCGGGTAGATTAAATGAAATCGAGCAACGTTTAGCTGTTATTCAATCGCTAAAAAGAAAATACGGGACTTCTGTAGAAGACATTTTGCTGTATCATGAAAAGCAGACAGATGAATTGGATAAATTGGTCAACCGAGATCAGCGTTATCAATTAGATCAAGAAAAGTTAAAAGAATTAACTGAGGATTTGCGTGTGGAAGCGGAAGAGTTAACGATTCTTCGCAAAAAAGCAGCGAAAAGCCTAGGCAAAGCGATTATGGAGCAGTTAAAAGAATTACATATGGCAAAGGCATCGTTTGAAGTAAACTTTACCGTGTTGCCAAGCGGTCGATTTGATCGTCATGGTCATGATGCAATTACTTTTTACATTTCAACAAATCTTGGCGAACCGTTGAAACCTTTAACTAAAGTAGCATCCGGCGGGGAATTGTCCCGCATGATGTTGGCACTAAAAACCATCTTCTCTGAGCATCAAGGCATAACTTCCATTATATTCGACGAAGTGGATACAGGTGTTAGCGGTCGAGTGGCTCAGGCTATTGCTGAGAAAATTGCTGCTATCTCAGTCGATTCTCAAGTGCTTTGTATTTCCCATTTGCCTCAAGTAGCGGCGATGGCAGATCAGCATTTGTTTATTGAGAAAAAAGTCGACAAGCAACGAACAACCACTGCGGTGACCGAGCTTAATGGAAGAGAGCGGACGGAAGAAATGAGTCGTATGCTGTCAGGAGCTGAAATAACAGATCTGACTTTGCAACATGCGGAAGAATTGTTATCACTCGCGGCAGACCGTAAACTATTGATGAAATAAAGTTATAAAGACAGCCAGTAAGGGTAAAGAGAGTCAATTAAGAAGAAAAACAATCCTGCTAGAGTCAGTCACCAAGGAGAGAGAGTCGAATGAAAAAAATAAAAATCGCAATTGCAGATGATAATCGCGAATTGGTCGGACTGATGGAAGATTATTTAAATGCACAAGCTAACATGGAAGTAGTAAAAGTTGCTTATAACGGCAAAACTTGTATCGAAATGCTCCAAAACCACACAATTGATGTCTTATTATTGGATATTATTATGCCTTATCTAGACGGCATCGCTGTTTTAGATGCTATCAAAGAAAATGAAGATTTACAGGGAATTGATGTAATTATGCTGTCTGCTTTTGGACAGGAATCGATCATGAGCCAGGCTGCGGAGTACGGAGCTTCCTATTTTATTATGAAACCTTTTGAGGTAGAACGCCTTGCAGTCCAGATTAATCATATTATGAATGCACGAACTGGTAAAACAAAGCAAACTGAAGACAAGCGAACGAAAGATGATTTGATTACGAATATGGTGAAAGATATTGGGATCCCCCCTCATCTTAAAGGCTATCTTTATTTAAAAGAAGCCGTTTCGTTAGTACTGGAACAACCAGAAATATTAAATAAAGTCACTAAAGTATTATATCCGGGAATTGCTACTAAATTTGACACGACGTCGTCGAGGGTAGAAAGATCGATTCGCCATGCAATTGAGCAAGTCTGGAATCGTCATGAAACGGTCGATCATATCTCGAAAATTTTCGGCTACAGTGTAGCGCATTTAGAATCAAAACCAACTAATTCGGAATTTATTGCAATGGTCGCAGATAGTTTGCAGCTGAAAATGCGAGACGATTTATAATCGGAGAATTTATCGAAACTTTCTTGTCGCCAAAATGGCGGTAGGGAAGTTTTTTTAGTTAATTCTAAGCACATTTATTGTGTTTGTTGGAGCGAATGGGTAGGTTTAAAAAAAGCACAATAAAGGAAAAGAATAAGACATTGTTTTTAAAAAAAGGGAACTTTCCGAATGATTAAGAATGACGAGACCGGAAAATCAATGGGATGAAAAGAGGCGAGCGCAATTGCAATTGATTCGGCAAATTGATGACTATTTTTTAGGTAATGGTGAAGGAACTGTCACCGACCGGCTGTATTTTTATGGTGTTTATTGCGTTAGCATTTTGATTGCATTTTTTACGATGGCGTCGCTTTAAAAACCTACTATGATCCAATAGATAATCGACCGATGAGACTTTAATTCATCGGTTTTTTGTTTTAAAGCTTACAATGTATTTTTTTACATAAGGAAGTATACGAAAACAGCAAAACCAAAAAAAGTCAGTAAAACGACAATACTGTTAGTTTGTCCTAATAAATGATAAAATAGTGATGGAACTGCAAAGAAACGGCTAGTAGAATCGATAGTAAATTCGGTTTTACTCGTTTAGTGGATTTCAGAAATGGAAGAGGATGATTTTATTGTCTGAAGTCAAAGTGTATGCACACCGAGGCGCTTCAGGATA
Organism: Planococcus kocurii; assembly: GCF_001465835.2. Classification (NCBI taxonomy): domain Bacteria; kingdom Bacillati; phylum Bacillota; class Bacilli; order Caryophanales; family Caryophanaceae; genus Planococcus; species Planococcus kocurii. The sequence continues at coordinate 190,275 of NZ_CP013661.2, read as the reverse complement.
TGCACTGGAAAATACATGGGACGCTTTTTTTAAGGCTTGTGAATTTGGTGTTGGGATTGAGCTTGATGTACAAATTACGAAAGACGGCGTTGTTGTTGTCTTTCATGATGACAACTTGCGGCGACTAACTGGTTTTAATGCAGATATTGAGGCACTTGCTTACGAAGACATAAAAGATCTTCGTGTCGGCAAAAAATGGATACGTCCATTTCAGCATTATCAAATCCCATTAGCGTATGAAGTGTTTCAATGGGCAAAAAAAAAGAACATTCCATTGAACGTTGAGTTAAAAGCATCATTTGTGAAAAATCCAAAAGGACCACAAATTCTTGCAGCTATGTTGGAGGGGATTAGGGATATCCATTTGTCTTCGTTTAATCCGCAATTGCTGGAAGAAATGAAGAAATTGATGCCTTCTACTGAAATGGCTCTGATTATTAAAAAGAATAAACAGCTGCCTTACGTGAAAGAAATGGAGTGGGTCGACAGTATTCATCTCCATAAACGCCTTCTTAATAAAGCTTTATGGGCCGATGTCCTAGAGTTGGACAAGAAAGTTCGGTTGTACGGAGTTTTAGGGTCGGAGTCGCTTATCACTCAACTTAATTCACAAACGGTTGGTATTATTACCAATTACCCAGATCGTGTTAAAAGAAAAATTGCGTCTCCCCTTTTTGGGTAGACGCAATTTTTTTATTTCTGGAATCTTTTTGAAACGGTCCCTTTTTTTCGATCGCGATTCAATAGAAATCCGGCAAAAAAACCGATTCCTAGAACGACAAAAAGAGTGCCAAATGTAAACTGGAGCCAAAGAGCCGGAAAAGGCTCGAGCAATTTATTAAATAACGTATCACGCATTAATTTAATGCCATATGCCGCCATAATTCCAGGAATCAGCAAAATGATAAATGCCACTAGACGACCCATAATTCCACATCCTTCTGCTTCTATTGTTTCTAATTCTATTAAAGTTGTCAAGAAAACCTTCCTGATGTACGCTTAAAATATTATTGCAATTACTTGCATATTGGTGGAAGGGAGTTTGAATGAAATTGCAAACAGTATTAATTGTCGGCGGTGGTGTTGGAGGGTCTGCTATTTTAAAGACTCTTCTCGAAACGGATTATTTAGACGTACATGGCGTCGTTGATTTACACATGGATGCGCCTGCTGTTTTAACTGCGCGGTCTCACGGTATTTCGGTTGCGGAGGATTACCGGAAATTCAATAAAGCGGATATTGATATTGTCTTTAATGTCACTGGAAGTGATTCTTTTTATCAAGAGCTAAAAACGTATTTTTTGAAAAAGACGGTTATCGTTCCTGGCAGTCTTGCAAATGTATTGGTTCGTTTATTGGAAGAAAAAGAGCATTTTATTAATCGGTTAAGTAAAGAAAGTCGTAGAGAAAAAATCATTTTCAATTCAATAGAAGAAGGCATGATTGGTATTGATAAAACAAGCCATATTACATTTATCAATAAAAGTGCAGCGCGAATGCTTGAAGTGACAGTTGATGAAACACTCGGAAAGCATATTCACGAATTTATTTCCTTAAGTGAATTGCCAAGAATCTACGAAACGGGTCGCACCGAATTGAACAAAGAACTGCCGTTAGAAAATGGTTCGAGAATTGTTACTTCCCGGTTTCCAATGATTGGTGATGATGGAGAGATCATCGGTGCCTTTGCGGTGTTTAAAGACATTACGGAAGTGGTTGCGTTAGCAGAAGAAATAACAGATCTGAAAGAAGTGCAGACCATGTTAGAAGCCATTATCCAGTCGAGTGATGACGCTATATCCGTAGTAGATGAAAAGGGCAATGGATTGCTTGTAAATCCAGCGTATACACGAATTACCGGCTTGCAGATGAAGGATGTTATCGGTCAGCCGGCATCGGCAGATATCTCTGAAGGAGAAAGCATGCACTTAAAAGCACTGCAAACACGCAAGCCTGTACGCGGAGTTAATTTAAAAGTAGGTCCGTCAAACCGCGAAGTTATTGTTAACGTCGCACCCATTATCGTCGACAATAAGTTAAAAGGCAGTGTTGGCGTCATTCACGATACGACCGAAATTCGCTCCCTAATGAAAGAGCTAGATCGTGCTCGAAGTATTATTCGTACACTGGAATCGAAGTATACCTTTGATGACATCATCGGGTTGTCGTCAGAAATGCAATTATCTCTTCAACAAGCAAAATTAGCCGCACAAACTTTAGTGACCGTATTATTGCGCGGTGAGTCGGGGACTGGTAAAGAATTATTCGCACACGCCATCCACAGTGCTAGTGAGCGGAAATACAATAAATTCGTCCGCGTCAATTGCGCTGCGCTTTCAGAGGAACTGTTAGAAAGTGAACTTTTCGGTTATGAAGAAGGAGCCATTCCAGGTATTAAAACAGGAGAAAAGCGCGGCTTGTTTGAAGAAGCCAATAATGGCAGCATCTTTTTAGATGAAATTGGTGAATTGTCATCGATGCTTCAAAGTAAATTGCTACGTGTACTACAAGAACATGAAACCTTACGTATAGGTGGGAGTAAACCGATTCCTGTTAACGTGCGTGTGATTGCGTCGACAAATGCAAACATGGAAAAAGCATTGCTTGAAGGGAAGTTTCGTGAGGATCTGTATTATCGGTTAAACAGGATGCCAATTTTAATTCCGCCTTTGCGTAATCGAAAGCAAGACATTCCGAGAATTACTGGGCGTCTATTGTTGAAGTTAAATCAGGAGTACGGGCGCAGTGTTGAATCGATTTCTGACAAAGCCTTACAGTATTTGCGTGTCTATGATTGGCCAGGTAATGTCAGGGAACTGGAAAACGTACTGAGCCGTTCGATGATCTTCATGCAGATGAACGACCGTGTATTAACTGAAGAACACATCCCACTTAGTATGCTACGAGTTGCAGAAGCGAAAAACGAAGTACTCATTCAATCCTCCATGCCTTTGCAAGAACAATTGGATACTGTTGAACGAGGAATTTTACATCATGCTTTGAAACAGGCTAAAGGCAATAAATCCAAAACGGCAAAACAATTAGAAATCTCTCTCCGAACCTTGTATTACAAATTAGAGAAATACGGGTTAATGCAATAGTTTTGCAAATTATTGCAGGGTTTTGCAATTAATTGCAATGTTTTACGTGCTAAAAAGCAAATAAAACGCTTTCATCTCTTATATATGACCATTTGTTCTGTTTTAATTAAGAAGAATGAGGTGAGCGGTAATGGCCACATTAAATCAGTTATTCGAGATGGTTTCGGATGAGTCTAATCATACGGTGGCTGTTGCAGCTGCTGCTGATGTGTCCGTTCTCAAAGCCGTGAGTATGGCTATCGAACGCAATATGGCTCATTTCCGACTATACGACGATGAATTGACTGTAACAGCAATGCTAAGGGAGCATTTTCCCGAGCTGCTCGATCACCCTAAAGTTCAGTTGTGTCACGTTGATAGTTTGGAAATGGCTGCACAAGAAGCTGTAAAGTCCGTATTCAGGAATGATTCCGATATCTTGATGAAGGGTCAGATTGCGACAGCGGTACTGTTAAAGGCCGTACTAAATCCAACCTATGGTCTGCGGACGGGCTCGATCATGTCTCATGTAGCTGTTTTTGAAGTCGCTGGGTTTGATCGGTTGATTTTTTTGACAGATGCAGGCATGAATATTAGTCCTGATTTACCTCAAAAAGTACAAATTATTCAAAATGCTGTTCAAATCGCGCGCTCAGTAGGTGTAGAATTACCAATCGTTGCACCACTTGCGGGGGTAGAAGTAATTAATCCGAACATGCAAGTGACACTAGACGCTGCAGCGCTTACTGCGATGAATCGGCGTGGCCAAATCAAAAATTGTATCGTAGACGGGCCATTTGCTCTCGACAATGCGATATCAGTAGATGCGGCCAAACATAAGCGAATAGCAGGAAACAATGCCGGCAACGCCGACATTTTACTTGTTCCAACTATTGAATCCGGAAATATCCTGTATAAATCGCTGGTCTTTTTTGCAAATGCCAAAGTCGGCAGTATTGTAGCTGGTGCTAAAGCGCCAATTGTTTTATCGTCGCGTGCTGATAGTGCAGACAGCAAACTGTATTCATTGGCTTTGGCCATTTGCTCATCATTAACGCTAAGAACATCTACTAGGGGGAATTAACAATGGAAATTTTCAACAGAATGGAACAACACGATTACGAACAGTTAGTATTTTGCCAAGATAAAAGCTCGGGCCTAAAAGCTATTATTTGTATTCATGACACGACTCTAGGACCGGCACTTGGCGGTACGCGCATGTGGAATTATGCAACAGAAGAAGAAGCGATTGAAGATGCCATTCGTCTTGCTCGCGGAATGACTTACAAAAATGCTGCAGCAGGTCTTAACTTGGGTGGCGGAAAAACAGTTATTATCGGAGATCCATTGAAAGACAAAAACGAAGAAATGTTCCGTGCATTCGGACGTTTTATTCAAGGATTAAACGGGCGTTATATAACTGCTGAAGACGTTGGAACAACTGTTGCGGATATGGATTTAATCCACGAAGAAACAGATTTCGTAACAGGAATCTCGCCAGCATTTGGCTCTTCAGGTAATCCATCACCTGTTACAGCATACGGCGCTTATATTGGAATGAAAGCCGCGGCTTTAGAAGCATTTGGCGACGATTCTTTAGAAGGCAAAACAGTTGCAGTTCAAGGTGTTGGGAACGTCGCGTACCCACTTTGCGAATATCTTCACAAAGAAGGTGCGAAATTAATCGTTACAGATATTAACCAAGATGCTGTAAATCGTGCAGTAGAAGCATTCGGCGCAACAGCAGTTGCACCAAATGACATCTACTCACAAGAAGCGGATATTTTTGCACCGTGTGCAATGGGCGCAATCATCAACGATGATACGATTCCTCAATTAAAAGTAAAAGTAGTTGCTGGCTCTGCTAACAACCAATTAAAAGAAGAGCGTCACGGCGATGAGCTTGAAGCACGTGGTATCGTATATGCACCTGACTTTGTTATTAACTCAGGCGGTGTTATCAACGTTGCAGATGAATTATATGGTTACAACAATGAACGCGCGATGAAACGCGTTGAAACAATTTATGACAGCATCACGAAAATTTATGCAATTTCTAAACGTGATAACGTACCAAGTTACATCGCTGCGGACCGCATGGCTGAAGAGCGAATCGAACGCGTTCGCAATTCAAGAACTCAGTTTCTTAGAAATGAACATAATATTTTAAGCAGAAGATAACAAAGTAGAATAATCGAAAGAATTTTTTCTTCTATTCCGTTTCAGCCGCATGCTGCATGGCTCCCGTAAGAAGTCAGGCAAACTACGCCTGGCTTCTTGCTTCGTTAAGTCGGTTGTCGGAGATGGAAGAAAAAATCTATTAGTATAAGAAGAAATGAGGGAGCGACGTGCAAAGGCAGTCGAATCGGATCCTGGCCATTAATCCTGCCTCTACATCGACAAAAATTGGTGTTTTCGATAATGATATTTTGATTATGGAAAAAATGATACGCCACACCATAGAAGACCTAAGTAAATTTTCCAGTATTAATGACCAATATCTATTCAGAAAAAACACGATTTTGGAAGCGTTGGACGAAGAGGGTATGAATGTTTCTAATTTAGCCGCAGTTTGTGGCAGGGGCGGGTTATTACGTCCCATTGAAGGTGGAACTTATGAAGTTAACAGTGGAATGCTAGAAGATTTACGCGTAGGGTACTCAGGACAGCATGCTTCTAATCTAGGCGGCATTATTGCATTTGAAATTGCGGATGCACTGAATATACCCGCATTTATAGTAGATCCGGTCGTTGTTGACGAATTAGAGCCACTTGCACGTGTATCTGGATTTTCGTTAATTAAAAGAAAATCTATCTTTCATGCTCTCAATCAAAAAGCGGTTGCCCGTCGATGTGCTGAAAAAAGAGGACGTCGATACGAAGAGGTCAATTTAATTGTTGCGCATATGGGAAATGGCATAACAGTTGGCGCTCATCACAATGGTCGCGTTATTGATGTCAATAACGGTTTGCATGGCGATGGTCCGTTTAGTCCTGAACGTGCTGGAACAGTCCCAACAGGCGATTTGGTCGAATTATGCTTTTCTGGACATTACAGCCACCAAGAAATTATCAAGAAATTGGTGAGACAAAGTGGGTTATTCGCCTACTTGGGAACAAGTGATGTGGTCAAAGTAGAGCAGCGTATTGTTTCGGGAGATAAAAAAGCCGAATTGATCTATCACGCGATGGCGTATCAAATTGCGCGAGAAATTGGCGCAATCAGTGCGGTCTTAAAAGGCCAAGTAGATGCCATCATTTTAACGGGTGGCTTAGCATACGGCGAGAGCTTGGTAGAACTAATATCGGAACGGGTAAGTTGGATCGCCGATGTCGAAATTCAACCCGGTGAAAACGAACTTCAAGCATTAGCTGAAGGTGCAGCACGGGTATTAAATGGAGAAGAACGCGTAAAAGTCTATCCGTTTTAAGTAGCAGACAACAATGTAGCAAGAAATTTGAATAACGATAGAACAGATAAAGGAGGATACAGCTATGGCTCAAAATTATGATGTTGTTATTTTAGGCGGTGGAACCGGCGGTTATGTAGCAGCAATACGCTCTGCACAACTTGGATTGAAAACAGCAATCGTTGAAAAGAGTGAACTGGGTGGGACTTGCTTACATAGAGGTTGTATTCCGAGCAAAGCATTGCTTAGAAGTGCAGAAGTTTATTCGACGACTAAAAATCATGCAGCTGATTTTGGTGTTCAGACAGGTGAAGTTACACTAGACTTTGGACGTGTTCAGCAACGCAAACAAGGCATCGTCGACCAATTGCATGCAGGCGTGCAAGGATTGATGAAAAAAGGGAAAATTGATGTCTACGAAGGTATCGGTCGAATTCTTGGACCTTCTATTTTCTCACCAAATGCTGGAACCATTTCTGTTGAAATGAACAATGGTGAAGAAAATGAAATGTTAATTCCGAATAATGTCATTATCGCTACAGGTTCACGTCCGCGTACTTTGCCAGGATTAGCTGTTGATGGCAAGTTCGTTATGAGTTCAGATGAAGCCTTGAAGATGGAAACTTTACCACAATCGATTCTAATTGTTGGTGGGGGTGTTATTGGTATCGAGTGGGCTTCAATGCTTAACGATTTTGGTGTGGACGTAACTGTTATTGAATATGCAGACCGCATCGTGCCAACAGAGGATAAAGATATCTCTAAAGAGATGTTGAAACTTTTGAAGAAAAAAGGCGTTAAGTTTGCGACAAGCGCAAAAGTAATGGCAGATACATTAGAAACAGGTGAAAATGGCGTTACCATTCAAGCAGAAATCAGTGGCAAAAATGAAAGTTTTTCTGCTGAAAAAATGCTAGTATCAGTCGGTCGTCAAGCAAATGTTGAAAATATTGGCATTGAAAACACGGACATTATTGTTGAAAAAGGGTTTATTCAAGTGAAGAAATCTTTCCAAACGAAAGAATCTCATATTTACGCAATTGGTGATGTCATTGGTGGTCTTCAATTAGCGCACGTTGCATCACACGAGGGCATCACGGCAATCGAGCACATTAAAGGCAATAATCCACATGCAATTAACTATGACTTGGTGTCACGTTGCATTTATTCCAATCCAGAAGCAGCAAGTGTTGGTATTACAGAAGAGCAGGCAAAAGAAAAAGGTCATGAGGTTAAAGTTGGTAAATTTTCGTTCAAAGCAATTGGTAAAGCATTGGTTTATGGGGAATCTGATGGTTTCGTTAAAATTATTGCAGACAAAGAAACGAACGATATACTTGGCGTGCACATGATTGGGCCGCATGTTACCGATATGATTTCGGAAGCGGGTCTTGCAATGGTGTTAGATGCAACTCCGTGGGAAATTGCTGAAACAATTCATCCACACCCGACACTATCAGAAGTAATGGGCGAAGCGGCTTTAGCAGTTGACGGAAAAGCAATTCACAGTTAAAGGAGGAAAACATAATGGCTTCTAGACATGAAGAAATTGGTTTAACAAATGAAGATTTACTCAAAATGTATGAAACAATGTTGATGGCTCGACGTGTAGATGAACGGATGTGGCTATTAAACCGCGCAGGAAAAATTCCTTTCGTGATTTCATGCCAAGGTCAAGAAGCAGCACAAGTAGGCGCTGCTTTTGCTCTTGATAATTCAAAAGATTATATCGCTCCTTACTACCGCGATATTGGTGTAGTCCTTCATTTTGGAATGACACCAAAAGATTTGATGCTGTCTGCTTTCGCTAAAGCAGAAGATCCAAACTCTGGTGGGCGCCAAATGCCTGGTCATTTTGGGCAAAAGAGTAACCGTATTTTGACAGGCTCTTCGCCTGTTACGACACAATTGCCTCACGCAGTGGGCGTTGCTTTAGCAGGAAAAATGAAGAAAAAAGATTTCATCACGTTTACGACGCTGGGTGAAGGATCTTCCAACCAAGGGGATTTCCACGAAGGCATGAACTTTGCCGGCGTTCACAAGTTACCAGTTATCATTATGGTCGAAAACAATAAATATGCAATTTCGGTGCCCGTTGAACGCCAGTTAGCTTGTAAAAACGTATCGGATCGAGCAATCGGCTATGGTATGCCAGGTGTAACAATCGATGGCAACGATCCGATTGAAGTTTACAAACATGTTAAAGAAGCTGCTGATCGCGCACGCCGTGGCGAAGGACCAAGCTTGATAGAAACAGTTTGCGAACGAATGACAGCGCACTCGTCAGATGATGATCACCGCCAGTATCGCTCTGCGGATGAATTGGCTGCACAAAAATCAACAGATCCAATTTTAACATTTGGTGCTTATTTGAAAGAAAACGGTGTGATGAACGATGAATTAGAAAAAGAAATTAATGATCGCATTATGGTGATTGTCAATGAAGCAACGGATTATGCAGAAGAAGCACCATATGCAGAACCAGAACATGCGATGAAGTATGTCTATGCCGAAGAAGGAGGAGACGAATAATGGCTATTATGTCTTATATAGATGCCATCACGCTTGCCATGAAAGAAGAAATGGAACGTGACGAAAACGTCTTTGTTCTCGGAGAAGACGTCGGTAAAAAAGGTGGCGTTTTTAAAGCGACTCAAGGTCTGTACGATCAATTCGGAGAAGACCGTGTCTTAGATACGCCTCTTGCAGAATCAGCGATTGCCGGTGTCGGCATTGGTGCAGCGATGTACGGATTACGCCCAATTGCAGAAATGCAATTTGCGGATTTCATCATGCCCGCTATTAACCAAATTATTTCTGAAGCTTCACGCATTCGTTACCGTTCAAATAACGACTGGACTTGTCCAATCGTTTTCCGCGCACCTTTTGGCGGTGGTGTTCATGGCGCACTTTATCATTCGCAGTCAGTAGAAGCAATATTCGCTAATCAGCCTGGGTTAAAAATCGTTATCCCGTCAACTCCATACGATGCAAAAGGCTTGTTAAAAGCAGCAATTCGCGATGAAGATCCGGTTATGTTTTTTGAGCACAAACGTGCATACCGTCTAATTAAAGGTGAAGTACCAGAAGAAGATTACACAATTGAAATTGGTAAAGCAGATGTGAAACGCGAAGGTGAAGATATTACAGTCATCACTTATGGTTTAGCAGTCCACTTTGCACTTCAAGCGGCAGAACGCCTAGCCGAAGATGGTATTTCTGCGCACATCCTTGATTTGCGTACAATTTATCCATTGGACAAAGAAGGCATTATCGAAGCTGCGAAAAAGACAGGTAAAGTTCTTCTAGTTACAGAAGACAATAAAGAAGGAAGTATCATCGGAGAAGTAGCAGCGATCATCGCTGAAAACTGCCTATTCGACCTAGACGCTCCGATTAAACGTCTAGCTGGACCCGATATCCCAGCAATGGCATATGCACCAACTATGGAGAAATTCTTCATGATCAACCCAGACAAAGTAGAAAAAGCAATGAGAGAACTAGCTGAATTTTAAAAAGAAAAGCGTAAGCGCCCATCTAGATTCGACGAGCGTAAGACACACTGGCAGCGGTGTCTTTTGCCGCACAGCCAGAGTGGCTTATGACCCTAGAATCTGGGCGCTGAAGCTAGACAAAAGAAAAGTTGAACCGGCCGCACAGCTCCGACAGGCATAAGGCGCTCTGGCAGCGGTGTCTTTTGCCGCACAGTCAGAGTGGCTTATTACTTAAAGAATAAGAAACATAAAACCGAACGACAAGTAAAGGAGGAATTCCCTTGGCTATTGAAAACATCAAAATGCCCCAGCTGGGTGAAAGTGTCACAGAAGGCACCATTGAAAAATGGCTTGTCCAGCCAGGTGATCATGTAAATAAATATGATCCACTCGCTGAAGTTAATACAGATAAAGTGACAGCGGAAGTTCCATCATCGTTCACAGGAGTTGTTAAGGAATTAATTGCTTCAGAAGGTGAAACTCTAGCAGTCGGTGAAATTGTCTGCACGATTGAAACTGAAGGCGGCAACTCTGCACCTGTAAAAGAAGAAAAAAACGCACCTGATGAACAATCAGCAGCACCGTCAGCAGGCAAAAAAGAAGAAACAAAAACGGCAGCTCAACCTGCGAAACCAGCTGGTTCAAAAGGCCGTTATTCACCAGCTGTCTTGCGCTTGGCTCAAGACAACGATATCGACTTAACCCAAGTGGACGGTTCAGGAAACGAAGGCCGTATTACGCGTAAAGATTTAATGAAGTTGATTGACAGCGGAACTATTCCAAAAGCTGGAGATGTGCCTGCAGCACAGACACCAACGCAACAAGAACAACCGGCTGCGCAGCAAGCAATAGCAACTCCAGAAGCACCAAAAGCCGCACCTGCTCCAATCGAAAGTGCTCCGGGAGATATTGAAATTCCAGTCACGGGTGTTCGTAGAGCGATTGCAGCAAATATGCTGAAGAGTAAACACGAAGCACCGCACGCATGGATGATGATTGAAGTGGATGTTACGAACCTTGTTCAATACCGTGATTCGATCAAAGGCGAATTTAAGAAAAAAGAAGGCTTTAATATTACGTATTTTGCTTTCTTCGTAAAAGCTGTATCACAAGCTTTGAAAGAATTCCCAATGATGAACTCGATGTGGGCGGGAGATAAAATTATCCAGAAAAAAGATATCAATATTTCAATTGCAGTTGCTTCTGACAGTGCTTTGTTTGTTCCGGTCATCAGAAATTCTGATGAAAAATCGGTTAAAGGCATTGGCAAAGAAGTAAACGAATTGGCATTAAAAGCACGTTCAGGCAAAATAAAATCAGCTGATATGCAAGGTGGAACATTCACTGTAAACAATACAGGATCATTTGGTTCTGTTCAGTCAATGGGCATCATCAACCATCCGCAAGCAGCAATTATGCAAGTTGAGTCAATTGTAAAACGTCCGGTTATTATGGATAACGGAATGATTGCAGCGCGTGACATGGTGAACCTTTGTCTTTCACTCGATCACCGTGTACTTGATGGTCTTGTTTGCGGTCAATTCTTGGCTCGCGTCAAAGAAATATTAGAGAATATGTCAAAAGAAAATACATCTGTTTACTAAGAAAAGCTGGAGTCTTCGGACTTCAAGCTTTTTTTGCTTTAATGTCGGCGTCGAGTCGGTTAAAATGAAGACAGATAGCCTTTGAGGAGGGAATAGTTTGACAATCGAATCGATGAAGAACATACAATTTCCAAAGCGTACATATAGTGAATGGCAGCAGGTAGCTGAAAAAGCGATTAAAGGCAAACCTTTTGAGGAAACGTTGAAAACTTCAACAATCGAAGATATTACACTTGAACCGCTATACACCAAAAACATGCTCGATCAATTAGGGAGTTATGTACCGGCACAAGTTGCGGCTATCCAACATGGCAAATATCAGCCGAGTTGGTTGGTGGCACAAGAAGTGACGGCCGAGTCGGCAGAACAATATTTAACTTTGATGAAAGACGATATACTTCGCGGAAATGAAACCGTTGTCTATACAGGATTCGGCAAATTTGATTGGACAGATGAGCAATTGAGTGAGTTGGCAGGATTGATCACCGAAAAACCGTTGTACTTTAAATTGACAAGTGACGATCAAGGCATTTTGCGTGTTTTTGATTTTGTGGCACCTGAACAGCTAGCACACGTACAAGGTGTTGTTTTTTCTGAAGAAGCTGTGGAAGCCCCAGAAAACGTTCGAACTCAATTGGTAGATACCATTCCAATTCATCATGCTGGAGGAACAGCCGTACACGAACTAGGCGTTGCACTGAGTATTCTGTCAGAACGAATGGCAGAGAGTGATTTTTCGGAAACTGCTAAAAATACGTGGATTCGCTTTGCTGTAGATACACAATTCTTCCAAGAAATCGCAAAGTTGCGTGCATTCCGTGTATTATGGCAAGCTTTCAGTTCTGCTTTTGGAGAAGAAGCGCCGATGATTCCATTATTTACAGAAACGTCTGTCCGTTCTTACTCAAAGCTAGATCCTTATGTGAATTTATTGCGTGCAGGAAATTCCACATTTGCGGCTGTTCTTGGTGGAACAGATGCGCATACTGTCCATCCGCATGATTTTTTGACCAAACCGGATTTATCGAGCAGACGTATCGCGCGCAACGTTCAATTGGTCATAAAAGAAGAGGCCCATGTGTCTCATGTGGTGGATCCTTCAGCCGGCTCGTATTTTGTTGAAACTTTAACGAAAGAGTACGTAGAAGCTGGATGGAATTATTTCCTGGAAATCGAACAAGCAGGTGGCTATTCCGAAGTTATTAAATCAGGCTGGTTAACAGACGATATTCAAGCAAAATGGGTTGATCGAGAAAACAATATCGCAACGCGTCAACAGTCGCTGATTGGCACGAATATTTATGCCAATCCACAAGAACCCGTGAGAGACTCGAAAATAGGTGACAGTCACTTGGAATACATGACAGCTAAACGTTTGGCAACACCATTTGAAAATCTTCGTGCACAAAGTAAAGTAGTGAACTTAAAATCTGCAATCATTCTTCTCGAGCCAGTAAAGAACATAAAAGCACAAGTTGACTTTGTTTCAGGCTTTTTAGCAGTAGGGGGAATAGAGCCTCTAGTAAGTTCACATTTAGCGACGGCTAAAGAAATTAATCAATTTTTAGCAAATGAAGCGATTGATTATGGTGTGTTGTGTGGATCAAAAGAGGCAGTTGAGGCAGTTGTAGCTGGATTGGATACAAAGGCGAGTATTGATCTCGCAGGTAGGTATCCAAAAGAACAGCTATCAGAGTGGGCACAATTTGGTATTAATGAAACGCTCTATTCTGGTAAGCATATGACTACAAAACTCGAAAAAATTCTCGCTTTAGGAAAGGAGGCGTTCTAATGGCTAAACCCGATTTTTCAAAAGTAACGCTTGATCAATTAGCTACCGCGACTCAAACGGTCGAACAACAAAGCGTCTTTACAACAAATGAAGGAATTGCTATTAAGCCAGTTTATACGGCAAAAGATATCGATTTTCTAGAAGAAAGCATGCCAGGATTTGCTCCAAATGTTCGCGGTCCGTATCCAACGATGTACGTTTCGCGTCCTTGGACTGTGCGCCAGTACGCTGGATTTTCAACTGCAGAGGAAAGTAATGCCTTTTATCGTCGCAATTTAGCGATGGGGCAAAAAGGCTTATCCGTTGCTTTTGATTTGGCGACACACCGTGGCTATGACTCAGACCACGAGCGCGTTGTTGGAGACGTTGGTAAAGCAGGCGTTGCCATTGACAGCGTTGAAGACATGAAAATTTTGTTTGATGGCATTCCATTGGATCAGATGTCAGTATCTATGACGATGAACGGTGCAGTTGTGCCGATTATGGCGTTTTTTATTGTCGCAGCTGAAGAACAAGGTGTATCTCCTGACCAACTAGCGGGGACAATTCAAAATGATATTTTAAAGGAATATATGGTACGTAATACGTATATATATCCGCCAGCCATGTCGATGCAAATTATCGCAGATATTTTTAAATATACTTCAGATCATATGCCGAAATTTAATTCAATTTCGATTTCTGGTTATCATATCCAAGAAGCAGGCGCAACGGCAGATCTTGAACTAGCTTATACACTAGCAGACGGGCTTGAATACGTTCGGACGGGACTTGCGGCAGGCATAGATATCGATCATTTCGCACCGCGGTTGTCGTTTTTCTGGGGCATTGGCATGAATTATTTCATGGAAATTGCAAAAATGCGTGCAGGACGAGAAATCTGGGCAAAAATGATGAAAACTTTCAATCCGAAAAATGACAAGGCATTGGCTTTGCGGACACATTCGCAAACATCAGGATGGAGTTTGACTGAGCAAGATCCGTTTAATAACGTCACACGCACATTGATCGAAGCCAATGCAGCGGCAATGGGTCATACGCAATCGCTTCATACGAATGCACTCGATGAAGCCATTGCCCTACCGACAGATTTTTCTGCAAGAATTGCCCGCAATACACAATTATTCCTTCAAGAAGAAACGATGATGACCAATGTTATCGATCCATGGGGCGGTTCATACTACGTTGAGACCTTAACGAATGAATTAATGGAAAAAGCATGGGAATTGATTGAAGAAGTTGAAGAACTAGGTGGAATGGCGAAAGCTATCGAAACGGGTTTACCTAAAATGCGTATTGAGGAAGCCGCAGCGAAAAAGCAGGCGCAAATCGATTCCAATGAAGAAGTCATTATTGGTGTCAACAAGTACCGTCTCGATCAAGAAGATCCGATCGATATTTTGAATATCGATAATACAATGGTTCGTAAAACGCAGATTGAACGATTAGATCGGATGAAAGCTGAACGCGACAGTGAAAAAGTTGCAACAGCTCTAGAAACATTGACCAAAGCAGCACAAAGCGGGAAAGACAATATTTTAGCTTGTGCCATTGAAGCGGCACGTCACCGCGCATCTCTCGGTGAAATCTCCGACGCCATTGAAAAAGCATCTGGAAGGCATAAGGCGGTGATTCGTTCAGTGAGTGGGGTTTATAGTTCAAATTTCTCAAATCAACAAGAAATGGAAATCGTCAAAAAAATGACAGAAGACTTTATTGAGAATGAAGGGCGTCGCCCACGTATTTTAATTGCCAAAATGGGTCAAGACGGCCATGATCGCGGAGCGAAAGTTATTGCCACGGCATTTGCTGATTTGGGCTTTGACGTTGACATTGGCCCATTATTCCAAACACCAGCTGAAACAGCGCAACAAGCAGTGGAAAATGATGTTCACGTTATTGGTGTGAGTTCACTAGCAGCTGGACATATGACATTGGTTCCAGATTTAAAAGCAGAGCTTACGAAAATTGGACGAGAAGATATATTGATTGTTGTTGGGGGAGTTATTCCCGCGCAAGATTATGAGTTTTTGCGCAACAATGGAGCTAGTGCTATTTTTGGTCCTGGAACCGTCATCCCAGTAGCGGCACAAAAAGTTATCGAAGAAATTTACGTGCGTTTGGGTTATGAGGAAGTGGCAGACTGATGAGCCATGAAAAAAATTCCAGACGTGTCATGGAAGGTGTTCATGAAGCGCATGACGGCATGAAACCTTTGCCACGGAAAAAGTTCAAGAAACCGGATACTGGAAATTTGGATATTGAAACCATTGCACAAGGCGTACAGAGCGGATCGCGGCTGTATCTTGGAAAAGCAATTACCTTACTTGAAAGCTCAAATCCAGAACATAAACAAAACGGTCAGGAATTGCTCAACCAATTGCTGCCGTTTACAGGCGACAGTCTGCGTATTGGCATTACCGGCGTACCCGGAGCTGGGAAAAGCACTTTTATTGAAACCTTTGGTGAAATGCTGACAAGTCTTGGCCACCGTGTTGCGGTACTGGCGATTGATCCAAGCTCATCGCTTACTGGTGGCAGTATTCTCGGAGACAAAACCCGTATGGAGGAGTTAGCGCGAAATCCGAATGCCTTTATCCGGCCGTCACCTACAGCCGGCACACTTGGTGGTGTTCATAAAAAGACGCGCGAAACGATGCTGCTCTGTGAAGCGGCAGGATACGATATAATTTTAGTGGAAACAGTCGGAGTTGGTCAAAGTGAAACTTTAGTTCGTGGTATGGTCGACATGTTTTTGTTATTAGTGTTGACAGGTGCTGGGGATGAATTACAGGGGATGAAAAAAGGGATATTGGAATTGGCGGATGCGATTGTCGTCCATAAAGCGGACGGAGATAATGTCCGACTGGCAAAACGAACAGTGGCAGAGTACAAGCAAATGCTGCATTTTCTGCAGCCGGCAACTGAAAGTTGGACAACTAGACCGATTGCTGCTTCTTCTGTAGAAAGTACGGGTATTCCAGGCGTTTGGGAAATGATTCAGGAATTTGAAATGGCAGTAAAAAACAGCGGATTTTGGAAGCGGCGTCGTCAAGAACAAACAAAAGATTGGTTCCGTTCGATGATTACAGACGAGTTACATAGTCGCTTTTTTAACGATGTGAATCGCCGTCAATTGGTGACTGTCTTAGAAAAGCAAGTATTGAGCGATGAATTGACTGTAGCGCAGGCAATCGTCCGGCTTTTTGAGTAAGCTTTTTTTGCAAGTCAACAGAACAACTGCTATGATAAAAGAAGCAATAATAAGGAGTGGTATTTGATGAGCATGGATTTTAACTTCCTAATGAACGATATAGCAACACAAGCTCGCCAAGAATTGATTGATGGTGGATATACACAGCTCGAAACAGCTGAAGCTGTAAATGAAGCATTTTCACAAAAAGGAACTAGCCTTGTCATGATTAACTCGGTATGTGGATGTGCAGGCGGCATTGCTCGTCCAGCAGCTTTGCATTCGATTCACTACGATAAGCGTCCAGATAGTTTGTTTACCGTTTTTGCTGGGCAAGATAAAGAAGCAACTGCTCAAGCACGCGCAATTTTCGGTGACGATCACTTACCGTCTTCGCCATCATTCGTTTTTATGAAAGACGGAAAAATGGTTGACGAGATCGGTCGTCATGAAATTGAAGGACATGATCCTATGTCTGTTATTACGCATATCCAAGCGATATTTGAACAGCATTGCGAAGAAGTTTAAAAAAGGTGCCTCTTTATGGAGGCATCTTTTTCATGTCTAAATTTGGAGGGGACAATGAAGCTGAATTTTAAGCCTTATTCAATTGGTTATCGTACGTTGAAAACCGCGCTAGGTGTAGCCGTTGCTATTTCGTTAGCTCAATTGCTCCAGCTTGATTATTATGTATCTGCTGGAATTTTAACGATTCTTTGTATACAACCGACGAAGAGAAAGTCGATTCGTGCAGCGTTTTCTCGGTTTATCGCCAGTTTGATCGGTATCCTTTATGCGTTCATCTTTTTCGAAGGGATTTCTTACCATCCTGTTATGATTGGTGTTCTCATTGTCCTCTTTATTCCTTTGTTGGTAACCTTACGTTTTCAAGATGGTTTTGTATCAAGTGCCGTAATTTTGCTGCATATATACGATGCCAAAAATCTAGATATGGATTTGCTGACAAATGAATTGATTCTGATGCTTGTGGGTTTTGGTACAGCGTTGGTCGTCAATATGTACATGCCGAGCATAGAAAAAAAGCTGAAAAGCTATCGTTACGAAATTGAAAATCTATACGCCTCTATTTTTCGTGAAATTGTTATTTATTTGAGGGAAAGAGAATCTGTATGGAGCGGCAAAGAATTGATGGATGCCCGAAAGTTGCTGGAAAAAGCAAAAGCGTTGGCGTATCAAGACGTTGAAAATCACATTAGACGCCATGAAAACAAATACTATCATTACTTTGAAATGCGTGAACAGCAACTTGAAATTATTGAGCGTATTTTACCGAAAATTACAGCGTTGCCAGTAATCGTGGATCAAACAGATTTGGTCGCTGACTTTCTGCAAGATTTGTCAGAGCACGTTCACTCAGGCAATACAGCGTATCGCTATATATCTAAGTTAAATAAAGTCAAAGAAAACTTTGCTGCACTGCCACTACCTGACAGTCACGAAAAATTCCTCGCCATGGCGGAACTTTACCAAGTGATTCATGAAATGGAAACGTATTTGGAAATCAAGCAATCCTATAAAGGCTTTCAAACAAGAAAAACAGAAGCAGCCGGCTAACTCTATTCGTTTCCCAAAAATGAAAATCAAAAAGACAGCAAGAGCGATTTAGCTCTTGCTGTCTTTTAAAATCCATTAAAGAATAAAGCTCAAACCAAACATAAAGCTTGATAGTAGCATGATGCCAATCATCGCATAAACGATAAACTTGCGAAAAGCTGCGTTTCTCATTAGTGGTAAGCTCCTTTATCAATCAAATCCTTGAGGAAATCATATCATATATTGAGTAGAAGTTGAAGAGACACGCTACGGTTTTCCAAATATTCGCTAACAACTAGAGTTTTTAACAGCGAATCTGTACAATAAGAGAGAAGATAAAAAAGGAAGTGAAACTAGGATGAAAAAAGTAGATCATATCGGAATCGCAGTGCGGGATTTGAATGCTGTCCTTCCTTATTACACGGATACACTCGGATTGTCACTGATGAAAATCGAAGAAGTAGAGTCTCAGAAAGTACGCGTCGCATTTATCGATGCGGGAAATGTCAAACTAGAATTACTGGAACCGATGGATGAACAAAGTGCCATTTTCAAATTTTTAGAGAAAAAGGGTGAAGGCATTCACCATATTGCATTTGGTGTCGTCAATATTGAACAGCGAATGGAAGAACTGCGTGACAAAGGTGTCCAACTACTAAACGAACAGCCAAAGCCGGGTGCAGGTGGAGCAATGGTAGCCTTTTTGCATCCGAAATCATCAAATGGGGTATTGTACGAACTTTGCGAAAAAGAGTGATTGGGAGTGGGGAAATGGATATTTACGAAAGAATCAATGAATTGTACGACCGTAAACGCGAGATCGAACTTGGTGGTGGCGAAGAGCGCATCAAAAAGCAGCACGATAAAGGCAAGCTGACAGCGCGTGAACGAATTGATTTATTAGTCGACGAGGGAACATTTGTTGAACTGAGCCCGTTTGTTGAACATCGCACAACCGATTTCGGTATGGCAGAAGGTCCTGGTGAAGGGGTAGTCACGGGGTACGGTAAAGTAAATGGCAGAGCGATTTACTTGTTTTCGCAGGACTTTACTGTTTTTGGTGGAGCTTTAGGGGAAATGCATGCGAAAAAAATTGCCAATGTCATGGATTTAGCTGCACGAAACGGCGCACCTTTTATCGGGTTAAACGATTCCGGTGGTGCACGTATTCAAGAAGGTGTCTTGTCCCTAGATGGCTATGGCCAGATTTTTTATCGCAACTCGATTTATTCTGGAGTTATTCCGCAAATCTCTGTTATTATGGGACCTTCTGCAGGCGGCGCAGTTTATTCGCCAGCGATTACGGACTTTGTGTTTATGGTCGATAAAACGAGCCAAATGTTTATTACTGGACCGAAAGTCATTGAAACCGTTACTGGTGAGAAAATTTCCTCTGAAGACCTTGGAGGATCGAAAGTACATACAGCAATTAGCGGCAATGCGCACTTCCGTGGGGACTCAGAACAAAAAGTGCTGGAAATGGTACGTCAATTGATTAGCTATTTGCCGCAGAATAATACGGAAATGCCTCCGCGTCTGGATGGTGGAGAAGAAGATGATTACCGTCCAGATTTAGCTGACGTCGTCCCTTTTGAAGCGATTCGGCCATATGACGTGCGTAAGGTAGTTGAACAAGTTGTCGATAAAGACAGTTTTATGGAAGTGCAACCAGAATTTGCGCGTAACATTGTTATTGGCCTGGCACGCATCAAAGGGGAAACGGTTGGGTTAATCTGTAACCAACCGAAAGTCATGGCAGGTGGGCTTGATATCGATTCTTCTGATAAAGCAGCCCGTTTTATTCGCTTCTGTGATTCGTTTAATATTCCGCTGATTACATTTGAAGATGTTACAGGATTCTTCCCAGGTATTAAGCAAGAACACGGCGGTATTATCCGTCACGGAGCGAAAATTTTATATGCTTATTCAGAAGCAACTGTGCCTAAAATGACTGTGATCCTAAGAAAAGCGTACGGCGGTGCTTACGTTGCACTTAACTCTAAATCTATCGGTGCGGATTTGGTTTATTCATGGCCAAATGCAGAAATTGCGGTTATGGGTCCAAATGGCGCAGCGAATATCATTTTTGCACGCGAAATCGCGGCAAGCGACAACCCAGAAGAAACGCGTGCAGCAAAAATTGAGGAATACCGTGTTAAATTCGCGAATCCTTATGTTGCGGCTGCCCGTGGCATGGTCGATGATGTTATTGACCCACGCGAAACGCGCATCAAATTGATTCAAGCATTAGAAATGATGCGCAATAAAAAAGATACGCGTCCTGCAAAAAAACACGGCAATATGCCGCTGTAAGATATAGAAGGAGTGTTTTAGATGAATAGCGAAAGATTAATGGATGAATTTTTGGAATTGCTTCAAATTGATTCTGAAACAAAACACGAAGGCGTCATTTCTCTAATTTTAAAAACTAAGCTTGAAGCGATGGGTTTTCATGTTGTAATAGACAATACAGCTGAAGTTACAGGTCATGGTGCAGGTAATATTATTGCTACACTGCGGGGAACATTAAGTCATGTTGCGCCTATATATTTCACAGTTCACATGGACACCGTTACACCGGGAGTAGGGGTTAAACCTGAAATTCGTGACGGCTATGTTTATTCAGACGGCACGACGATTTTAGGTGCAGATGACAAAGCAGGTATTGCTGCTTTGTTTGAAATGATCCGGGTGCTTCAGGAACAGCAAATTGAGCATGGCGATATTCAATTGGTTATTACAGCTGGAGAAGAAAGTGGCTTGGTCGGTGCGAAAGAAATGGATCCTTCGCTATTAATTGCAAAATACGGCTATGCCGTAGACAGCGACGGTAAAGTTGGGGGCATTGTTACAGCTGCACCAAACCAAGCGAAATTGTGGACGACCATTTATGGGAAAACAGCACATGCTGGAATTGCACCAGAAAAAGGAATTTCAGCTATTAGTATTGCTGCAAAAGCGATTGCTAAAATGACCTTAGGCCGTATAGATGAAGAAACAACAGCAAATATCGGACATTTTGAAGGTGGCGGTGCTACTAATATTGTTTGTGATGAAGTCCATATTTTGTCAGAAGCACGTTCAATTAGCGAAGACAAACTAGCTGCACAGACTATCCACATGGAAACTGTTTTTGAACAAGTAGCAGAAAATCTAGGTGGACGTGCAAAAACAGAAGTTAAACTAATGTATCCAGGATTCTACTTTGATGACATGGATCCAGTTGTTGAAATTGCTCAAAAAGCAGCAGCTAAAATCGGTCGTCCGTCGCCAATCCTAACAAGTGGAGGCGGTAGTGATGCTAATATTTTCAACGGTTTTGGTGTCCCTACTGTTAACTTATGTGTAGGCTATGAAGAGATCCATACAAAAAATGAACGGATGCCAATCGAAGAACTTGAAAAATTGACGGAATTACTCGTTGAAATTGTTAAAGAATCAACTACTAACTAACTAATAGAAGCTTCACAGAAAAGAGAGAACAGGATGTATGTTCTCTCTTTTTTTGATACACTGAAAAGAAAAGGAAAGTGGAGAGCGCTTTATGGCTAGCCGAGTTATTTTTCATATTGATATGAATAGTTTTTATGCTTCCGTTGAACAATCACATAATCCGGAACTAAAAGGCAAAGCGATTGCTATAGCTGGAAATCCCAAGGAACGTAAAGGCATTATCGTTACGTGTTCCTACGAAGCGAGAGCCTATGGCATTTATACGACAATGCAAGTACATGAAGCCAAACGTAAGTTTCCTGGACTTTTAGTATTGCCACCGAATTTTGAACGTTACCGAGCAGCCTCTAAAGCAATGTTCGAGATTTTGCGTTCCTATACGGAGATGGTCGAACCCGTATCGATTGACGAGGGCTATGTGGACGTCACGGAATTGACACAACAACAGCATGCACTTGAAATTGCTAAAAACATTCAACAACGCTTGCTTGCCGAATTAGACTTGCCTTGCTCTATTGGCATTGCTCCTAATAAATTTTTAGCCAAAACGGCTTCCGATATGAAAAAACCGATGGGCATTACGATATTGCGAAAACGCGATATTCAAACTTTACTATGGCCAAATTCCGTCATTGATATGCATGGTATTGGTGACAGTACAGCAACGAGGCTAAAAAGTTTGAAAATCGAAACAATCGGTGAGTTGGCTCTAGCAAATGAAGGGTTGATTAAAGAAAAGATGGGTAAAAATGGAGTTCGCCTGCAGGCACGTGCCAATGGTATCGATGACCGTCAAGTTGATCCCGATTCGATTTATGATACAAAAAGTGTGGGTACGTCAACTACCCTACCGGTAGATGAAACAGATGAACAAAATTTAAAAGCCTTATTTCGTCAGCTCAGTCAAAAAGTGGCTAACCGTCTAGAAGCTAAAGAATTAGCGGGTCCCACCGTCAGCATTCAAACCCGTAGCTCTGATTGGAAAAACAGAACGCGCAGCGTTACGCTAAACAACACGGTTTGGAAAGCCGATGATATTCACCGCAATGCATGGCAATTGTTTACGAAGCATTGGAACGGTGAGCCTTTGCGGCTGATTGGCGTGACGGTATCGAATGTGGCTGCTAAAGTCGATATGACAGAACAATTGTCGATTTTCAATTTCCAAGAACATGTTAAAGAAGAACCTATCCTCGATTTGATGGCTAAACTGGAAAGTCGTTTTGGGAAAAGTGTCTTAACACGAGGAACAAAAATAAAAAAAGTAAACTATGATTCCCAAACAAGCTTTAGTAAAGATTTTCTTGACGATCATGATCATGACAGAAAGTAGGAGACATATGCAATTATTATTTCTTGGTACCGGTGCTGGAATGCCTTCTAAACAACGTAATACTTCTGCATTAGTACTAAAATTGCTGGAAGAAAGGGGAACTGTTTGGTTATTTGACTGCGGAGAAGCGACGCAGCACCAAATTCTCCATACAACCATTAAGCCGCGCAAAATCGAAAAAATTTTTATTACTCATATGCATGGAGATCATATTTTCGGCTTGCCTGGCCTTCTCGGGTCTCGTTCATTCCAAGGCGGAGATGAACCACTTGAAATTTATGGTCCCTCGGGAATTAAAGAATACATTGAAATGACGTTAAAATTGAGTCGTACGCATTTAACTTACTCGGTTGTTTATCATGAATTAGTAGAAGGTTTGTTATTTGAGGATGAGCTAATGACAGTAGAAACCCGGCTGCTAGATCATGTTATTCCGTCCTATGGTTTTAGAATTACCCAAAAACCATTACCGCCAAAGTTACTTATTAACAAAGCACTAGCTCTTGGTGTTCCAAAAGGTCCGTTACTAGCGAAGTTAAAAAATGGGGAAGATGTGGAAACCCTTACTGGTCAATTAGTCCGTAGTCAAGATGTAACTGAGCCAGAAGAGCGAGGATTTGTTGTTGCAATTCTGGGAGATACGCGGTTTTGTCACGCTGCTGTCGAGTTGAGTCAAGGGGCTGATGTTTTAGTGCATGAGGCAACCTTTGATGGCACTGCTAAAAAGATGGCTGGCGAATATGGCCATTCAACCGTATATGATGCTGCTAAAACAGCTCGTTTAGCTGGTGCTACTGCATTAATCATAAATCATATTAGTGCACGTTTTTTACCGGAAGACGACAAATTTTTGTTGAAACAAATGAGGGAAATACAGCCACATGGATTTATTGCTCACGATTTTTTAGAGTTGGAATGGCTACAGCACGCTAAAAAAATTAGGAAAAAAAAGCCAAGTCATTCCTAGGGGATGGCTTTTTTTGGTTAATAATAAAATTATTTTTGGGAATAATAGAACATACGTTCTTTTTGTGTTAAAATAAAGTTACAGTTGTATGAGGGCGGTTTGGCCATTCCCGTTGAAAGGGGGTGGTATCATGACCATCACAGAATCATTCGGTCTCGTTTTTGCGAGTATCGGATTAACGATCAGCGCATTAACACTTGTCGTTTCCATGATTTTGGTCATTAACAAAAAAAAATAACCGTCCCATGTGGCGTGGAATGACGGTTATTTTTAAGCCTATATTCCAGCCAACCGCTCTCGTGGCGGCATACAGCTGGCCGAATGCGAAAGCATTCGGTTTTTTACGTTATCTTAAGTATACTAAATCTTAAGTATTTTGCAACCGCCTTATACCCAACCACGTTCATACGGCACTGGAGCGGTGATTTCCGCTTTAAGTTCTTTAGCAGCAGTATATGCCCAATAAGGGTCGCGAAGCAGCTCGCGTGCCAGGAAGACCATATCTGCACGCTCATTTTGGAGTATCTCTTCTGCTTGCAACGGACTAGTGATCAAGCCAACTGCACCAGTCGCAATTGGTGTGAGCTTTTTGATGGTTTCTGCAAATGGTACTTGGTAGCCAGGGAATACCGATATGCGGGCTGGTACCACAGCACCAGAACTAACATCGATTAAATCGACGCCTTGCTGTTTCATCCATTGCGACATTTCTACATATTGCTCTGGTGTCATGCCCCCATCACTGTAATCGTGCGCAGAAATTCGAACGAATAGCGGGCCATTCCATACTTCATTGACAACATCTATGACTTGTTTCAAAAGACGATAACGGTTTTCAGCGTTACCGCCGTATAAGTCGCTTCGTTTATTGGTTAAAGGAGACAAGAATTGGTTGATTAAGTATCCATGTGCTGCATGAATTTCGATGACATCGAATCCGGCTTTTTTCGCGCGGATCGCTCCGTTTTTAAACGCTTCAATTGTTTCTTCAATGTCTCTTAAAGACATTTCTTTGGGTGTTTGATAGCTGTCATCAAAAGCAATAGCACTTGCAGAATAGATAATGCCGTCAACTGTTGCTTTTCTACCAGCGTGTGCCAATTGAATGCCAGTTTTGGCACCGTTTTGTTTCATCAACCGGACAACTTCTGCTTGTCCATCAATCTGGTGATCATTCCAAATGCCAAGATCTCTTGATGAAATGCGACCTTGTGGTTGAACTGCTGTTGCTTCTGTAATAATGAGACCGACGCCTCCGACTGCACGACTTGGATAATGAACGCGGTGCCAGTCTGTTATTTTGCCATCTTCTTGATCGCTTTGGTACATACACATCGGTGCCATAACGATACGATTTTTAAAAACAGTTTCTTTAATTGTAAATGATTCAAATAGCTTTGCCATGGAATGCCCTCCTCATATAGATACAACTACAAATTATACAGCAGCATTTATTTAAATTCTTTTCCAAGCGCTTGAGATCGTTGGGAAGCTTTCGTGACACATTGTCCGACAATGTCTTTAAAGTTATTTTCTGCCAGTGAGTTTAGACCCGCTGCAGTTGTGCCGTTTGGACTGGTTACTTTTATTCGCAACTCAGCAAAATCTTCTTGTTGCAGCATTTCAGCAGCACCTGCAAAAGTTTGGCGTACTAGTTTTTTTGCATCGGCATGGGACAATCCATTCTCAATAGCCGCTTCAGTCATTGCTTCAGCAAAATAATAAATATAAGCTGGTCCACTTCCTGCAACTCCAGTAACGGCATGCAATTGTTCTTCTTCAACGACTGTGACACCGCCAATCGACGACAGTAGATCTCGTAATTCATGTTGCTGTTCCAGAGAAACGTGTTTGCTCCATGCGACGCCGGTCGCCGATTTCCCGATTTTCGCAGAAGTATTCGGCATTGCACGTGCGACTGGAAAATCCCCGACATGTTTTTGAATCGTTGCAATTGAAACGCCTGCTGCGACAGACAAGATAACTGTGTTACCCGTCAATTTTTCTTTAATTCCACTGAGTGCTGCTTCTACATCTTTCGGTTTCATCGCAAGTAAGACGAAATTGGCATCTTTTAATTCTGTTTGTTCCTCGCAAACGATATTCACACCATATTCGTCACTTAGAAATTCAAGTCGGTCCTGATCTGATCGGTTCATCACCGAAATTTCTTCTGGTTTCATAATTCGCTTATTGATCCAGCCATGAATCATGGATTCGGCCATGGATCCGGCTCCAACACAGACAATTTTCATTTGTATCACTCTCTTTCCTCATAATAAAAAGCGCATTCGTCCCTGTTTATACAAGGACGAAAACGCTTTGTTTCCGCGGTACCACCTAAGTTTGCCATCAAGACACCACTCGATATCCATAACGCGGACAGACGGCCGTGTTTTCACGGCAGCTCAAAAGCAGGTTCTACAAAGGAGAGGGGGCGTGCATTTCAGCTAAAGCAACACTCTCTTGACACCTTCACTTTGTGTACTATTCTTTATCTTCGCTCACATATGTTAATAAATTATAGAGGATAGCTTGACTCTTTGTCAAATAGCGTAAAGAAGTGACGATTTCAAATTTTCCATGTATGATAGATGAATAGTCATTCATTTAGAGGAGATGGTTAATTTGACTTTACATAAGATTATTATTCCGACACCGTTTGCTGTAGGAGATGTTAATTCTTACTTGATACAAGGTGACATGCTAACTTTGATCGATGCCGGACCTAAAACTCCCGAAGCTTGGCTCGCTTTAAAAGCGGGACTTAAAGAATTTGGTGCAGAACCAAAAGATGTGGACCAAGTTGTACTAACGCATCATCACCCGGATCATTCCGGGTGGGTAGATGGCTTTGAGAACGCGAAATTATACGGACATCCTTATAACGATCCTTGGCTTCGCCGTGACCAAGATTTTTTTGATTACCATGACGCGTTTTACTTGGAAAGATTAAAGGAAGAAGGAGTTCCAGGCGATTTGCATTTTTGGGTTAAAAAAATGAAACGGCCCTTAAATTTAATGGGCAATCGTCCACTAGATATGTTCATTAATGAAGGAGATACGCTACCAGGACACACTGAGTGGCAAGTTCTTGAAACACTCGGACATGCACAGAGCCACTTATCATTTTGGAATGCACAGACGCGTGAAATGATTGGAGGCGATCATGTGATCGCGACCGTATCTTCCAATCCATTAATAGAACCACCACTAGATCCTGCACTCGGCCGCCCGAAATCGTTGCTTCAATATAATGCTTCGCTCAGACGCTTACTAAAAATGCCGATTGATGTGATTTACAGTGGTCATGGTGAAGAAGTACGCAATGTCAACGAATTGATTACTTCTCGTTTAACAAAGCAACATCAACGTGCCATGAAAACGCTTGGCATTATTGGGAAAGGTCAGTGCACGGTTTATGAACTGACAAAAGAACTGTTTGCTCATGCTTACGAAAAAGAATTGGGACTTACCTTATCGG
This sequence comes from Planococcus kocurii, assembly GCF_001465835.2. Classification (NCBI taxonomy): domain Bacteria; kingdom Bacillati; phylum Bacillota; class Bacilli; order Caryophanales; family Caryophanaceae; genus Planococcus; species Planococcus kocurii. The sequence continues at coordinate 162,911 of NZ_CP013661.2, read as the reverse complement.
AAACCATTGGCCAAATTGACTACTTGTTAGAAGACGGTTCCATCGTAGAGCAGTTGAGTAAAGATGGCATTTTCTATTACAGTAAAGTATAGCTCGACCGATAATTGCAACTATTCCGTATAACAGGTAAAATTAATTGAACAGTGTAGACATCACGAATTTACAGGAAAAGGAATGGGTAGCTTTGAAAAAATGGAGTTTATTTTTAGCTAGTATCCTGCTACTTGCAGCATGCTCAAATGAAGAAACTGAACCGGCTAAAACAAAAGAAAAAGACGAGCCGGAGATGGCAGTCGAACAAAAAAGTATGACAGAAGAAGGATTTATCACTCAAGTCGATGGAGAAAGCATCCTTGTCAATAATATCTATTTCAGCATTCCTGAAGATGTTAACGTTCAGTTAAGTGATGGCGCCAAAACGACTGAAGGTGTAATCCGTGATATTCGTACAGGGATGAAAGTTAGCATGGACTATCAAGGTCCGCTTGCAGAGTCTTTTCCTATGCAAGGAGAGGCGGAAACCATTACGATTCTAACGGACGAGGATTCTGTCAAACAATCAGAAGCACTTGAAGCATTTATCAATGGTGAGCAATTGCCAAAATTGATTATGATGGGGCAACCAATTGTTCGCGACAACGAAATCGGATTTTTGTTCAGCAATATGGAGGCAGGAAAAATGTCTGAAGTGCGTATCGATCTTGATACGCATGAATATACTATAAGTGGAGAACTAAATGAGTAATCAAAAAAAGTAGCTGCGGCTGCTTTTTTTTTTTTTTGAAAATTTCTGCTCGTATGTGTTGCACTTACTAAATATCCATGATATTATGTGTATATTCATATAATAAGTTGCATAAAAATACATTGGAGGTTTTCATATTGACTAAAAAAATTGTACTCGCATACTCAGGTGGATTAGATACATCGGTGGCCATCCCGTGGCTCAAAGAAGAAGGCTACGACGTTGTCGCTGTGTGCCTGGATATCGGGGAAGGAAAAGATTTGGATTTTATTAAACAAAAAGCGCTTCAAGTGGGAGCGGTTGAAAGTTATATGATTGATGCAAGAGACGAATTTGCAGATGAATATGCATTAATCTCGTTGCAAGCTCATACATTGTATGAAGGGAAATATCCATTGGTGTCTGCCTTGTCTCGTCCACTGATTTCAAAAAAATTAGTTGAAATTGCAGAAGCAACTGGATCAACTGCAGTAGCACATGGGTGTACGGGCAAAGGCAATGATCAAGTACGTTTTGAAGTTTCGATCAAGTCGTTAAACCCAAATCTTGAAGTTGTAGCACCAGTTAGACAATGGGGATGGTCACGTGATGAAGAAATCGCTTATGCAAAACTGCATAATATTCCAATCCCAGTGAATTTGGATAGCCCATTTTCAATCGATCAAAATCTATGGGGACGTGCCAACGAATGTGGCGTATTGGAAAACCCATGGACTACTCCACCAGAAGAAGCTTATGACATTACAAATTCTCTTGAAACAACACCAGATACAGCGGATATTGTTGAAATCGAATTTGTTAACGGAGTTCCAACTCAATTAAACGGTATTTCGTACTCATTTTCTAAATTGATCTTAGAACTAAATGAGATTGCTGGGAAACATGGTGTCGGTAGAATTGACCATATTGAAAACCGTTTAGTCGGGATCAAATCTCGTGAGGTATATGAAGCTCCTGCAGCGATGACATTAATCGCAGCGCATAAAGAGTTGGAAGATATTACGTTGGTGAAAGAAATGGCTCATTTCAAACCAGTAATCGAGAAAAAATTGACTGAATTAATTTATGAAGGTTTGTGGTTCTCTCCATTACGTGTTGCACTTGAAGCATTTTTAAAAGAAACGCAAGTATTTGTTAACGGAACAGTCCGTGTGAAATTGTTTAAAGGTCATGCAATTATTGAAGGACGTAAGTCAGCAAATTCACTTTACAATGAACAATTAGCGACGTATTCGACAGATGATACATTTAACCACGCGTCTGCAGTTGGCTTTATTGAGTTATGGGGTCTTCCGACAGTTGTGAACTCTATGGTCAACAAAAAAGAAGTGGCAGTTCCTGAAGACTTAAAAGAGAAGGTGAAAGCATGACCAAACTGTGGGGCGGCCGTTTTCAAAAATCGGCCGAACAGTGGGTCGATGAATTTGGTGCTTCCATTGCTTATGACCAAAAGTTGGTCATGGAAGATTTGGAAGGCAGCACGGCGCATGTAAAAATGCTGTCTGCTTGCGAAATTCTTTCTAAAGAAGATGCAGAGCTTATTTTGTCTGGTCTTGCGACACTTAAACAAAAAGCGCAAGACGGGGATTTGGAGTTTAGCGTATCAAATGAAGACATCCACTTAAACTTAGAAAAACAGCTGATCGATGAAATAGGTCCAATTGGCGGTAAATTGCATACAGCCAGAAGTCGGAATGACCAAGTAGCGACAGATATGCATTTGTATTTGAAAAATCGTGTTGGTGAAATTATTGATGCCGTTACGGCTTTCCAAGATGCAATCGTCACGCAAGCGGAAGCGCATGTAGAAACGATTGTCCCTGGCTATACACATCTTCAGCGTGCACAGCCAATCTCGTTTGGTCATCACTTGATGACGTATTTTTGGATGTTACAGCGCGATAAAGAGCGATTAACGGAATCGTTAAAACGCATCGATATTTCACCGCTTGGAGCGGGAGCGATGTCCGGTACAACGTTCCCAATTGACCGCGAAATGTCAGCAAAACTGCTAGGATTTTCAACTGTTTATCAAAATAGTTTAGACGCTGTCAGTGACCGTGACTTTATTTTGGAATTTCTTAGCAATTCGTCGATGTTGATGATGCACATGTCGCGTTTTGCGGAAGAAATTATTCTATGGTCGAGTGAGGAATTTCGTTTTATCGAGTTAGATGATACGTTCTCTACAGGATCAAGTATTATGCCACAGAAGAAAAATCCCGATATGGCAGAATTAATACGTGGAAAAACGGGACGTGTTTACGGCAATTTATTTGGCTTGCTGACGACATTGAAAGGCCTGCCACTGGCTTATAACAAAGACTTGCAAGAAGACAAAGAAGGTATGTTTGATACGGTCCATACCTTACTGGGTTCTTTGCCGATTTTTGAAGGCATGATCCGGACCATGACAGTGCGTACAGAATCTATGGAAAAAGCGGTACACACGGATTTTTCGAATGCTACCGAATTGGCGGACTATCTTGCTGCCAAAGGGATGCCGTTTAGAGAAGCGCATGACGTGACCGGGAAACTCGTTTTCACTTGCATCCAGCGTGGATATTTCTTAAAAGATTTGCCACTTGCTGACCTTCAACAAGCAAGTTCGCTAATCGATGAAGACATTTACCATACCTTAAAGCCGAGAACTGCAGTCGAGAGAAGAAACTCACTGGGAGGCACAGGTTTTGAACAAGTACATCATCAATTGGGACTTGCCAAGCAACTCATCGGGTAAACAGTCCATTCCCTATAGAGCCGCTAGCGATTGGTACTCGCTGTCGGTCCATAGAAGTCGATTTTCCTCTTCCCCTTGGAAAATCGGCTTCTATTTTTTGTGCAATACGCGTATTTTTGGAATTAGGCGGGTTTTTTAAAGAACGGAAAAAACAATATGCTCTAGGAATATTTTTATTGAAGATTGTCGCATTCCTCGGTGTGTTGCCTCCGCGCATTATTAGTTGGGTAGTAATGAAGAAACTCTAACACCCGAATATTTGGTGTGACCAAAATACTTTATAAAGTAGCTGTATTTTTACTTACTATGTAGTAAATTACATAAGTATAATAGCAAAAAATCAAAAACGCTAACAACAAAAAGTCAAAATTACTTGCGAATAGGACGAAAGCTTGCTTGCTTTTCTTAGAAGCAAGCAAGTAGCGAGTAATCCCGTGAAAAAAATAGAGCATTGTAACAGATTATTTGTCCACAAAGATTTCACAGGTGCTAGAGCAGTGTTTCATCTTTAAATTTGGTAAGATGAGAAGAACACAGGAAGGAGAATTACTAGTGGCATCTGATATTAATTTATTTTTGGCTTTTGGTGCTGGCTTTTTAAGTTTTATTTCGCCATGTACGTTGCCTTTGTATCCCGCATTTTTATCCTATATAACGGGTATGACGATGGATGAAATAAAGAACGATAAAAAAGTTATGCAACGACGAGGGATGTATCATACTCTATTTTTCTTACTAGGATTTTCAACAATATTCATTGCACTCGGTTTCAGTACATCATTTTTCTATGAATGGTTTGTCCTTTATGATGACTTGATCCGTCAAATAGGTGCTATCTTTATTGTTCTATTTGGGTTGATGATTGTTGGTGTCTTTTCACCGAAATTCCTTATGCAAGATCGCAAGTTTTCGTTTAAGAATCGTCCGTCTGGATTTTTAGGAACATTCGTTATCGGGTTAGCGTTTGCTGCCGGATGGACACCGTGTACGGGGCCTATCACTGCAGCTATTTATGCTCTTGCTGCCACTAATCCAGGATCTGGTGTTTGGTATATGTTGGCGTATGTGCTTGGCTTTGCTATTCCGTTTTTCGTCTTGTCGTTCTTTGTCGCCCGCATGGGTTGGTTACGTAAGCATAACCAAAAAATCATGAAAATTGGTGGCTATGTTATGATTGGTGTGGGCATACTATTGTTTTTCGATGGTATGACGTATCTAATTCGTATTCTAAGTCCAATTTTCGGTGATTTCCAAGGGTTTTAAATTGACGTTAGGCAGGTGGAAATGATGGAAACCATTACAAAGATAGAAGAATATCAATCTAAAATTAGTGAAGAACAGTCATTTTTACTTTTTGTTAAAACAGACAATTGCTCAGTTTGTGAAGGTTTACGTCCTCAAGTTGAAGATTTTGAAGATGATTATAAAACGCCTTTCTATTTGGTCAATGCTGCCGAAATGCCAGAATTGGCAGGACAGCTGATGCTTTTTACAGCACCTGTCGTTTTATTGTTCCGACAAGGAAAAGAAATAAACCGTTTTGCACGATTTGTGCCAATCGATGAGTTACGTCACCGATTAGATGAGTTGGAGGAGAGTTTAAATGTTTGATCAAATCCCTGCCGAAGTGTATTTGATCGTTTCAACGGTCGGTGCTTTTGCGATGGGTTTGCTGGCAATGTTTATCCGTACAAAATCGGCAAAAAAACCGGCGACGGTCAAGAAAATCATTTTGCCGCCATTTTTTATGTCAACCGGTGCATTGATGTTTGTCTTTCCGTTTTTTCGCGTTCCGCTCATGCAGATTCTCGAGGCGCTAGCAGTAGGCATTCTTTTTTCAACTGTCTTAATATGGACTTCCCGATTTGAAGTCCGTGATGGAGATATTTACTTGAAAAAGTCAAAAGCCTTTGTCTTTATCTTGTTCGGGCTATTGCTAGTACGAGTTATTGGGAAAGTCGTTTTGAGTTCGAGTATAGACATTGGCGAACTAGCAGGCATGTTCTGGATTTTGGCCTTTGGTATGCTTTGGCCATGGCGTATTTCAATGTTGTGGCAATACAAAAAAATCGCAGCAAAAAACAAAAGCGCTATTCCCACTTAAGGGAGTAGCGCTTTTTACTGTTCAAAATATTGTTCGTACGGACTTACATCAATTTTAAGTTCTGCTAGTTTTTTTCGCAGAAATTTATGATCTCGCTTTGGGGTTGCTAAGATATACCCACGGATAATATGCTCGAGTTTCATCTTTTTAGCTTTTTCTTCAAGTAAAACCTGACCGATTCTACCGGCAATTTTCTGTTTTGCTACCGGACGAAATAAATCAGGAACCGGCTGAACCAGCTCATTTAACATTGCCTTTTCTTCGTCGCCCCATAAATGAATCGTTTTATCAACGTAGTATTCTTCCCAGTTCAAATCTGAAAGACCGTCTTCTTTCGGCATAGACTTCAGAAACTTTCTGAACATGAAATATCCACCAATGGCAAAAAGTCCTACCAGTACGAATACCCAAAATAGGATAAACCACAAAAACCAGCCATTCAGTTCCATATTGTTTCACCTCATTTTTCCATTACTTCTATTATAGAAGGATTTAGAAAGAAATTCATCAAAAATGTATCTCTTTTTTCTATCTGTGTCTATATAGCGAATGAAAGGAGGTGAAGAACATGGCCTTTAGTGATTTTAAGAACGCTAGCATTCGTTTTACCTACGATAACGGGTTGGATGTTAACGGCAAAGTAAAGAGAAAGTTTAAATCGTACCACAATGTCAAAGAAGCAGCAGCTGCAGATGGAATCTTTGAAACAGCCGCTGTCTTGACGAATTTTGGAACGAAGACATTGATGGACGTTGAAAAACAATCCGCAATGACAATCTATCAGTAATTATTTTGAGGAGGAGTACAGATGGCAAAAACATTGGAATTGATTTTCACAACTGCTGCAGGAAAAGACGTGACATTGACCGTAGATGAGCCGCGTGCGAATGTGACAGATGCGGAATTGCTGACAGGTATGCAAGCAATCATCACACAAAACGTCTTTGAAGTCGAAGGTTCTTCTTTCACTTCGATAAAAGGTGCACGAGTCATCGAACGAAATGTATTAGAATACGAAGTATAATCACGAAGCTCTCCTAATTTGGGAGAGCTTTTTTTATCAGATGAATGAGGAGGTAAAAGCTTATGGCTGAGTGGATGCAATGGGTTCAAGAACTTGGTTTCCCTATTTTTGTATCTTTTTATTTGATGCACCGTGTGGAAGCAAAATTAGTCGCCATTCACGATGCACTCATCACATTAAAGCTGTCTTGATTTCACAAAATCGTGACAATGGCGGTTTAACATGTATTGTGCTGTTTCTATACTTTCGCTATGATGAAAGAGATGAAAGAGTGGAGGCAATTTTATGCGACTTATTTCTTTTTTAGCATTAGTAAGTTTGGTGCTGCTATTATCAGCATGTGGTAGTTCTACAATTGAAGATTTTTCTTATACAGATCAACGTGGAGATTCAGTGAGCTTAGAAGATTTAAAAGGAACGCCTTGGCTAGCGACTTTTGTTTTTACAAATTGTACGACGGTTTGTCCACCGATGACCTTCAATTTAAGCGATATTCAACAACAACTGGCTGCATCGGGTTTGGAAGATTATAAAATTGTAGCATTTAGCGTTGATCCGGTCGTGGATACACCTGAAACGCTGCAAAACTATTTGGCTCAGTATTCGGTTCCAGATGAATCGAAATGGCATTTGCTAACAGGCTATACCCAACTGGAAATCACTGATTTTGCAAAAAATAACTTTAGTTCATTTGTCCGAAATGACCCTGAGAGTGATCAGGTCATACACGGTACTAATTTTTATCTAGTGGACCAAAAAGGGGTTGTCGTCAATAATTACGACGGCTTTGAAGATGTACCCGTTGAAGATATTAAAAAAGACTTAGGTAAATTAATCGAAGAAAATTAAAGCTTTAAAACACACCAATTCTTGAAGAATTCTGGATACTCAGGACTTTAGAGAAGGTGTGTTTTTTGTTAAAAATAATAAAGTTAAATTAAAATTTTGTTATTTAGCTTGTTTTGTCGTTGGTTATACGGTGAGATTTAGTCGTGCTGAAAATAAGTGGACTTACTTAAAAAAATCCTTTTGAAGCATCGATTAACATAAAAGGGGTGCTCATTCACAAACGAATGGGCACCCCTTTTGTGTTCTGAATCTAGTGTTTGTGACTTTATAGATCAAGGCTTAATCAAAGTTCCTTTTTTTCTTTACCTAATAAATCTCTAATTTCTAAAAGGATTTCCTGGGTTTTGTCCAACACTTCCGGTTCTTCCTCAGCAGGTACATCTTTCTTGCGTTTCATTTTTGTAAAGAGACGGATCACCATAAAGATAGAGAAAGCAATAATGAAAAAGTCAATAATCGATTGGATAAATAAACCGTAATTTAAAACAACATCGTTAAATGTATAACTCCAATTTTCAACGCTTATTCCGCCTACTAATATGCCAACTACTGGCATAATGATGTCTTCAACTAAAGAAGAAACGACTTTCCCAAAAGCAGCTCCAATAACCACCGCTACAGCAAGGTCGAGAACATTTCCTTTCAAAGCAAATTTCTTGAAATCTTCCCACATAAGTTTCACCTCCTGTTCTTAATGAATAATTCTATCAGAAGTATTCTGAAAATTAAAGTTTGTTTCAGCTTTTATATAAGCAGTCTATTGACGAGAAAAGGCATTGCAACAGCAGATATGCTACACTAAAACAAAGGAATGATTAGGTGTGGAGAAATGAAAAAAAAGAAAATACCCAAAAAATACAAGCGTCAACTAGGTTGTCTGATTTTGTTTATCCCTGCAGCTGTCGTTATAGCGACGGTTGGGGTCCTCCTGTTTATGCTTTTTAATGCAACTTCAGTAGTTGACAAAATAAAAGAAGCACCAAGCCATTTGATCGAACTCAAAGTACCGGAAGAAAACATTCCGCTTTATCAAGAAGCGGCAGACGCCTATAATATCCCCTGGACATTACTCGCAGCTCATCACCGGATTGAAACTAGGTTTTCAACGATGGATCCGTTATTATCGCCAGTTGGTGCAGAAGGACATTTGCAATTCATGCCTTGTACATTTGTCGGGTGGAGCCATCCCAGTTGTTCAGGTCAAGGCCAAGGCGATATTAGTGAAGAAGATAAAACAAATCTCGACGTCATTGCTTATTATGGTGGATACGGAGTTGATGGCAATGGAGATGGCATTGCCGATCCATATAATTTAGCGGACTCTCTTTACAGTGCTGCGAATTATTTATCACAAAATGGTGCGGCTGAAGGCGATTTAGAGAATGCTATTTTTCAATACAATCACAGTGATAAATATGTAGCGGATGTACTTCATTATTATCGGTTATATGAAGAAGAATTTAATTAAAGAAAAAAAGAGTGGACAATTGTCCACTCTTTTTTAGTAAGCTTTATGATCTTTTTCTCATAGAACCCATAATCAGGCTTAGTACAAATACGAAGATCAAAGCACCAATTAATGCTGGGATAATCGCTACGCCCCAAATAGCTGGACCTAAATCTCCAAGAATCAATCCGCCTAACCAAGCACCGACGATACCTGCGATAATGTTACCAATGATACCGCCTGGTACATCTTTACCAAGAATCATTCCTGCGATCCAACCGATGATACCACCCATAATTAGATATAAAATAATACCCATTTTTTCCAGCTCCTTTTAAGGTAATGTATAATTGCTACACTTTAGATATAACCTTATTCAGGACATTTGAAACATAAAAACATAAAAAACTTATAAAAGATGTGCGCCTAAGGTTGTGCTGAAGTGGCGCAAAGCCCAGTCATGCCCCGCTTGATCAAAACTTGCAACCCCTTTTTCATGAATATAAATGGTGAAACCTTTGTTGTACGCATCGACTGCTGTATGTAATACGCAGATATCCGTACAGACGCCAACAATATGAATTTCTTCAATTTTTCGTTCGCGTAGAAGTAACTCTAAATGAGTACCAGCAAAAGCACTATACCTAGTTTTATCCATCCAAACGATCTTTTCACTATGTGTTTCATAAACATCTGCAAGACGTCCATATAATTTGCGACCGTAAGTTCCTCTTATGTTATGAGGAGGAAACAGTTTTGCTTCTGGGTGAAAGGCATCATTTTCTTCGTGCAAATCCACCGGCATGATGACTAACTCGCCATCTTCTAGAAATTCCTCAGTCAAGGAACAAATTTTCTCTTCAATAACTTGTCCGGGTTTTCCACATGTTAAGGCCCCATCATCTGCTACAAAATCTACTGTGTAATCTACTACCAACAATGCTTTTTTCATAGTAAGCACTCCTTTCGCAAGTAACTATAAGTATACCGCAAGCTTGCGAACAACACTCAAATAGTTAATTTTTGCAGCTCGCTTTGGAGAAAAAATTCTTGCTATTGTAATAACTTTTCAGTATAATCAGACTATTAAGAAGAGAGGGTGGTCCATATGCAATACGAAAATGTTGAGAAATTGAATAGACAAGCAATGATTTTTGTCGCAATTCATACATTGCTTATTTTAAATTTTGCTTTGGACTTTGGTTTTTTCACATGATTGGAACTAGTAAAACAGCCTATCCCTATTTACACGGGGATAGGCTGTTTTAATTTGTGCCACTTTCTCTTTTTTTCAGTCGAACGAGCGAGTCTTTGAGGATACGCGATGCTGAGTCAATCGAGACGCCAAGTATTTCTTGAATGTCTTCCAAGTTTTTATGTTTCACTGAATAGAGATAATGAACATAAGCAAAGCGGATATCGCCAGAGCGCATGGGCATGCCAACAAAAGAGGATAGCGCTTCTGTGTAATCAGATAGCGAGCCCATCTGAAATAAGGTGTATTCGTTTTTCACTTTAGATGACAATAAATACGGCGTACCACGAAATACAGCACGTTCGATTCCGTCAAGCATGACGGGAATCTCTTTGTCTAAAAATTCTAGGCGGCATTGATAGCCGTCTTTTTTCTCGACGATTAAAGTCAGTTGTCCATTGCCGTCATCAAAATTATCAACATCGATGGTAACCATATCTCGAAGTCGAAGGCCACGTAGATATAAAATATAGAGAATTTTGGCATTTAACGACAAACTGTCAGTTTGCAGCACAGCGTCTTTCTTTTTCAGCAAATCTTCATAATTTAAATAGATATCAGAAGGCGTCAAGTCAAGCTTTCGATTAAATTTAAATTTGGGCATAAAATCGTTTGGTATGCGTCCAATTTGCCACATATAATCAAACCATCTTCTAATGTAAATTAGTTTGCGGTTCAACGTACTGTCTTTAATACCGGATGCATGCTGGTCCTGGAGAAACTGTTGGATGTCAGAAGGACGGATGTCATGCGGTTCTACCGGTTTTTTATAGGTATGTCTCAGAAAGGCGAAGAGCGAGCGAATCAATTGGACTTCATGAACAACCGTATTCGGACTAATGCCGTTATCCAGTCGGAATTTTTCATAACCATAAGGCATTATGCGTCACCTCTTCTAAATGGATTTCCTTAAATTATACCATTAATTCAGAAAAATAGAACGTATTTTCCCTAGTTGATCGCAGTACCACGATCAACTAGGGAAAATGTATCGCGTTGTTGTAGGTAACAAGGAAATCGTTCCGAAACAATGTATATAATTCGAATAGATTAGGGTATGTTAAGAGAGATAGGCAATCAGACAAAAAAGGTGGAAAAAAACATGTTCAAAGAAGATAATGCGAAAATCAGAAATCAAATTCTTCAGGCAGTAGAAGGGATGACGGATGAAAAACTAAACCAGAAACCATCAGCGGAAGAATGGTCAGCTCTTCAGATTTTAGATCATCTTCAACTTATGGAAACGACGGTTGCAAAAGGTGTTTCCTTAGAACTTAAAAATGATGCCAGTGAAAAAGCTCTTAAAAAACCAATTGCATTAACAGCCAATCGGTCGTTTAAAGTGGAGGCGCCTAAAAATGTGATTCCTACAAACGATTTTGTCACACTAGAAGAAATGAAAAAGCGATTAAATGACTCGCATAATTTCTTGTACGAAGTATATGGTTTAGCAACGCCGGAACAACTTGCGCAAAAATCAATGGATCATCCGGTATTCGGAAAAGTTCCACTGAGCCAATGGTTTCCATTTGTTGGACTGCATGAAAAGCGTCACTTCAAGCAGTTAGAGAAGACCTTAAGAAAACTTGATGGCGAAAAAGAATAGTCATTCAAAAAACTTATCACATTCTATAATTTTAATGTAATTTACTTATGCTCCTGCATTCGGTATGATAGAAGAGGAGAGAAGCGCTACCACGGGCTTTTCAGAAGATTCAAAGGAGGAAAACACATATGGCAAAGAGCAGCTTGCACAACAGCCGCACTTCTTTTGAGCTTAACGGCAAAACGTATAATTATTATCGTTTAGCTGCATTAGAAGAAGCAGGGATCGCTAAAGTATCACGCCTTCCTTATTCGATTAAAGTTCTATTGGAATCTGTATTGCGTCAGCATGATGGATATGTTATCAAAGACGAGCACGTAGAAGAATTAGCAAAATGGGGCAAAGATGCGAACAAAGAGGCAGAAGTTCCATTCAAACCTTCACGCGTTATCTTGCAAGATTTCACAGGCGTACCAGTAGTCGTTGATTTGGCCGCACTTCGTTCAGCAATGGCTGAAATGGGTGGAGACCCAAACAAAATCAACCCTGAAATTCCAGTCGATCTTGTTATTGATCACTCGGTTCAAGTGGATAATTACGGGACAGAAGATGCACTGCGCATCAACATGGAGCTCGAGTTTGATCGCAACGCCGAGCGTTACCAGTTCCTTAGCTGGGCTCAAAAAGCATACGACAACTACCGTGCAGTTCCACCTGCAACAGGTATCGTTCACCAAGTTAACCTTGAGTACTTGGCAAATGTTGTCCATGCAGTTGAAAACACTGACGGTACATTTGAAACTTTCCCTGATACATTAGTTGGAACAGATTCACATACGACAATGATCAACGGAATCGGTGTTCTTGGATGGGGCGTTGGTGGTATTGAAGCTGAAGCGGGCATGCTCGGACAACCTTCTTACTTCCCAATTCCAGAAGTTATCGGCGTTAAAATGACTGGCGAACTTCCAAACGGTGCAACAGCTACCGATTTGGCATTAAAAGTGACACAAACATTACGTAAAAAAGGCGTAGTTGGTAAATTTGTTGAGTTCTTCGGCCCTGGTGTTACAACACTGCCACTTGCTGACCGTGCAACAATTGCCAACATGGCTCCAGAATACGGCGCTACTTGCGGATTCTTCCCAGTAGATGAAGAAGCACTAGATTACATGCGTTTAACTGCACGTGATGCAGATCAAATTGCTGTAACAAAAACCTATTTGCAAGCAAACGACATGTTCTTTACAGTCGATAACGAAGAACCAATCTACACAGACCTTGTGGAAATTGACCTTACTGAAATCGAACCAAACCTTGCAGGACCGAAACGTCCACAAGATTTGATTCCGTTATCTCAAATGAAAACTGAGTTCAACAAAGCTGTAACAGGCGAAGAAGGGCCACATGGTTTTGCACTTGATGAAGCAGAAATTGCGAAAACAGCAACGGTTAACTTTAAAGACGGCAGAACTGCTGAAATGAAGACCGGTGCACTGGCAATTGCAGCAATTACGTCTTGTACAAACACTTCTAACCCATACGTAATGCTAGGTGCTGGATTAGTAGCGAAAAAAGCAGTAGAAAAAGGATTAACTCCACCTGCTTATGTGAAAACTTCATTAGCTCCAGGATCTAAAGTCGTTACAGGTTACTTGAACGATTCTGGTTTACTAGATTACATGAACCAAATCGGCTTTAACTTAGTCGGATATGGCTGTACAACATGTATCGGTAACTCAGGTCCATTGCTTCCAGAAATCGAAGAAGCAATTCTTGATAACGATTTACTGGTATCGTCTGTATTGTCTGGTAACCGTAACTTTGAAGGACGTATTCACCCACTTGTCAAAGCAAACTACTTGGCATCTCCAATGCTAGTTGTAGCTTATGCACTTGCTGGAACAGTGGATATCGACTTTGCAGTAGATCCAATTGGTAAAGACAAAGAAGGTAAAGATGTCTTCTTCAAAGACATCTGGCCAACAACTGAAGAAATCAAAAAAACAGTTAAAGATACGGTTACTCCAGAATTGTTCCGTAAAGAATACGAGCATGTATTTAACGAAAACGAAGCATGGAATGCAATCGAAACAAATGACGATTCTTTGTATGAGTTTGATTCGACATCAACTTATATCCAAAACCCGCCATTCTTTGAAGGCTTATCTAAAGAGCCAGCACCAATTCAAGCATTATCTGGTCTACGTGTCGTTGCGAAATTCGCAGATTCTATCACGACTGACCATATTTCACCAGCTGGTGCGATTGGTAAAGATACGCCAGCAGGTCTATACCTTCGTGAAAACGGCGTTGAGCCTCGTAACTTTAACTCTTACGGATCTCGTCGTGGTAACCACGAAGTCATGATGCGCGGAACATTTGCGAACATCCGTATCCGTAACCAAGTAGCTCCAGGGACAACTGGTGGGTATACAACTTACTGGCCAACGGGCGAAACAATGGCGATTTATGACGCAGCGATGAAGTATCAGGAACAAGGCACAGGACTTGTAGTCTTGACTGGTAAAGATTACGGCATGGGTTCTTCTCGTGACTGGGCAGCTAAAGGAACCTTCCTTTTAGGCATCAAAACAGTTATCGCAGAAAGCTATGAGCGTATTCACCGTTCAAACCTCGTGATGATGGGTGTTTTACCGTTGCAATTCGTCAACGGTGAAAGCGCAGATTCTCTTGGATTAACTGGACACGAAACAATCAGCGTTAACTTAACTGATGACGTGAAACCACGCGACGTTCTTACGGTTACAGCTACTGCTGAAAACGGTAAAGTAACGGAGTTCCAAGTACTCGCACGCTTTGATTCTGAAGTGGAAGTAGATTATTTCCGTCACGGCGGTATCTTACAAATGGTACTACGTAACAAATTACTAGAAGTATAAGAACCAACTCAATAAGCTGTCGGGGAATTTCCCGACAGCTTATTTCTCTTTGTAATCGGTTATTTGCTGTAGCCAAGGAGTTAAAGAAATTGATTTGGTACAACCAAAAAGAAATTTCTTGTATACTGATAAAGAGGTGAAATAGACATGTTTATAAGTGAAAAAGAAATTGAAATCCGTTACGCAGAAACCGATCAAATGGGCGTCGTCTATCATGCCAATTATATTATTTGGCTAGAGATAGGACGTACCAAGTTGATTGAAGATATAGGCTTTACATATGCTGGTATGGAGAAAGATGGATACCTATCGCCCGTAATGGATATCTCCATTCAATACAAGGCAGCTCTACGATATGGCCAAAAAGCGTTTGTGCGAACATGGGTAGAGGAGCACGGCCGTTTGCGGACAAAATACGGCTATGAAATCATTCACGAAGACGGAACAATTGCCGCAACCGCAATGTCTGAGCATATTGTTGTTAAAAAAGAGTCATTCCGACCGATTTCCATTCAAAAAGTTAACCCCGAATGGCATAAAAAATACGAAGAAATCAAAAAGCAGGTGCCAGATGGCGTTCGGAATTAAACGATACGAACTCGAACGTTGGAAACAAGGAGTCGAGAGCGGTGAAATTTCATTTTTGACTCATTATTGGGTAGACGATCGTTTCCCAGGCTGCAGTACGGTCACAAAAGTGGGGTGCTGCGACTTAAATAAGTTGGAAACTTGGGGGAAACAGTACGGATTGCAACGTCAATGGATGGATTTACGGGGGGATTATCCGCATTTTGATTTGTTTGGCGAACGCCAACGTGAAATTTTGCAACGTGAGGGCCATTTAGACCAACTGAATAAACTGCAAAATAAAAAAGCATGAATAGCTCATGCTTTTTTATTTTGTGTATGAATAATCGAGTTCGTGTAAGTCATCGTTAACACTGACATCAAGATTGTGTCCGTCAAAATACCAAACATCGTTTTGTTCGACAAAGTAAATAACTTTATCTTGCTCTACTTTGGCTGCTATTTCATTTGGTTGATCTTTTGTGACTCCTAATGAAAAACCAGGCTGCAGCTTGCTTGAACCGCCATACCGGACAAAAAAGCGAACAGCTTCTCCGGATACGACTTCCATTTCTTTTTTAAACCAATCGAGAGCGTCGTTGCTAATGTTAATTTGCATATTACACGTCCTTCCACTGGTTACATCCAGCTGATTTTGGGTTCCGTGCCAGCTCGAATTCGGGTAATGTTGGCGCGGTGACGGAAAATAATGAATAGCGCTAAAACATAAATCACGGCCATAAACAAGTAATCTGCTGAAAAAATTGTGTAAATGGAAATGTAAACGATAAAAACGACCGCCAATATAATTGAAGATAATGATACCATTTTTGTGATTTTTAATGCAACTAAGAACACAGCTACCGCCATAATAAACAATGGCCATTGATAACCGATCAAAATGCCGCCAGAAGTGGCAACTGCTTTGCCTCCTTTAAACTTAGCAAACACGGGATAAATGTGACCAATAACAGCAATGACACCAAGTAATAAGGGATGAATATCAGTAGCGATATAAAAAGGAATTAGTGTAGCCGCTGTTCCTTTTAAGATATCTAGTATTGTTACAACAATTCCTGCTTTTTTTCCGAGTGTCCGAAAGGTATTTGTAGCTCCTAAATTGCCACTTCCTTTTGTGCGGATGTCTGTGTTATAGAATAATTTTCCGATCCATAAGGCAGAAGGAATCGAGCCAAGCAGGTAAGCTAATAGAATAGGCAGCAATATCGTCATGAGGAACTCCTTTACAACAAGCTTATTTTGTAGTTTTAGTTTACCATGACTGAAGTTCTTTAAACAATAGACGACACATTATTCAACAGACAGAACAAAATCGTGTATGATAGAATAAAAAGGACAGGTGATGATTTTGAACAATCCTAGCCGTGTAGAAATTAAAAAAATACTCGATCAGGCAAAAACCATTGCGGTTGTTGGCCTTAGCCCAAACCCTAGCAGAACTTCCTATATCGTCTCAGAATCTATGCAACGAGCAGGATATCGTATCATTCCGGTAAATCCACTAGCAGATGTTGTGCTGGGTGAGAAAAGTTATGCTTCGTTAAGTGACATTCCGGGCAAAGTAGATATCGTTAACGTGTTTAGGCGCAGTGAGTTTCTAGAAGATATCGCAAATGAATTTATGAAAATGGAGTGTCCTGTATTTTGGACACAACTAAATGTAGTAGATGAAAATGTCTTTAATCGACTCAGTGATGCAGGCTATACTGTCATTATGGATCGTTGTGTCAAAGTGGAACACGCCATTCTGAAATAAGGCATCACCGCTAAAGGGCGCTCGGCGCTCTTTTTCTATGAAGTTTGACAGATGACCTGGAAATAGAATACGATAAAGAGAGATTAAAAAGCGAACAAATGTTTGTTGGAGGGAATTAGATGGCTAAAATTCAAAATACGGCATACAACGAAGAAGCAATTCAAGTACTCGAAGGCTTAGATGCCGTTCGAAAACGTCCGGGTATGTATATCGGTTCTACAGATACGCGAGGACTTCACCATTTGGTCTATGAAATTGTGGACAACTCGGTAGATGAAGCGCTTGCAGGACACGGAGATAAAATTGCCGTTACGATTCACGAAGACAACAGCATCAGTGTGAGGGATTTTGGGCGTGGTATGCCTACCGGTATGCACCGGAGCGGGAAACCTACACCTGAAGTAATTCTGACAGTCTTGCATGCAGGCGGCAAGTTCGGACAAGGTGGCTATAAAACAAGTGGTGGTTTGCATGGTGTTGGCGCATCTGTCGTCAACGCCTTATCCAGTTTTTTAGAAGTGACCATTTACCGTGACGGCAAAAAATATCGCCAGCGCTTTGAAAAGGGTGGCAAGCCTGCCACAACTTTAGAGGAAATTGGTTCGACAAAAGAAACAGGCACAATGATTCATTTCTTGCCAGATGAGTCTATTTTCTCTGTCTCTAAATACAATTATGAAACGCTTTCTGAACGATTGCGTGAGTCTGCTTTCTTATTAAAAGGACTAAAAATCGAGTTAGTCGATCAACGAACACAAGCCAAAGACATTTTTCATTACGAAACAGGAATTGAGGCATTTGTCGCTTACCTCAACGAAGAAAAAGATGTGCTGCATCCAGTAGCTTACATCGAAGGTCAGCAGGACGAAATGGAAATCGAATTTTCGTTCCAGTTTAACGATGGCTATTCTGAAACCATCTTATCGTTCGTTAACAACGTCCGGACTCGTGATGGTGGTACGCATGAAACTGGTGCAAAAGCAGCTATGACACGTGTTTTTAATGATTACGCTAGAAAGATTAATTTATTAAAAGACAAAGATAAAAACTTAGAAGGCTCTGATATTCGCGAAGGATTAGCAGCGATTATTTCAGTGCGTATTCCAGAAGCAATGCTACAGTTTGAAGGTCAAACAAAAAGTAAACTAGGGACGAGTGAAGCCCGCAGCATTGTCGATTCAGTCGTTTCACAAAAGTTAATGTACTTTTTGGAAGAAAATGCAGAACTTAGTGCTTCGCTTGTGCGGAAAGCAATTCGTGCGTCTCAAGCTCGTTTGGCAGCTCGAAAAGCACGAGAAGACGCGCGAAACGGCAAAAAACGCAAAAAATCAGATGCATTACTATCTGGCAAATTAACACCTGCCCAATCTCGTAACGCTTCTAAAAATGAACTGTACCTTGTGGAGGGAGACTCTGCCGGTGGTTCTGCAAAACAAGGACGCGACAGAACTTTCCAAGCTATTCTGCCACTGCGCGGTAAGGTTGTGAATACCGAAAAAGCCAAATTGGAAGAAATTATGAAAAACGAAGAGATTTCGACGATTATCCATGCAATTGGTGGGGGTGTTTCTTCCGACTTTTCAATCGATGACATTGCCTACAATAAAGTCATTATCATGACCGATGCTGATACTGATGGCGCGCATATCCAAGTGCTACTTTTGACGTTTTTCTTCCGTTACATGAAGCCATTAATAGAGGCGGGCAAAGTGTTTATCGCCTTGCCGCCGTTATACAAAGTTTCTCGAGGTGTCGGTAAAAAAGAAGTAATCGACTATGCCTGGACGGAAGCCGATCTAGATGCATCGATTAAAAAAGTTGGTAAAGGCTACACCTTGCAGCGCTATAAAGGTTTGGGCGAGATGAACGCAGACCAATTATGGGAAACGACGATGAACCCCGAAACCCGTACACTTATTCGTGTAACGATTGAAGATAGTGCGCGTGCAGAGCGCGGCATTACTACGTTGATGGGGGATAAAGTTGAACCAAGAAGACGATGGATTGAAAACAACGTCGACTTTGGATTAGAAGATGACAGCAACATACTTGAAAATGATTTGATTCACGCTGAGGAGGAAGTTGTATGACACAAACCGAACGATTTCAAGATTTGCCATTAGAAGAAGTAATTGGCGATCGGTTTGGCCGGTATAGTAAATACATTATCCAGGACCGAGCACTTCCAGATGCTCGTGATGGATTAAAACCTGTTCAGCGCCGCATTTTATACGCAATGTATCATGAAGGCAATACCAACGATAAAGCGTTTCGTAAATCGGCCAAAACTGTCGGTAATGTTATAGGTAACTACCATCCACACGGAGACAGCTCTGTTTATGAAGCGATGGTGCGTTTAAGCCAGGACTGGAAAATCCGTCACATGCTCGTTGAAATGCATGGAAATAACGGGTCAATGGACGGTGACTCACCAGCTGCGATGCGTTATACGGAAGCTCGTTTGTCTGCTATTTCTTCTGAGTTGCTGCGCGACATTGATAAACGTACAGTGGATTTTATCCCAAATTTTGATGATTCGGACATGGAACCAACCGTTTTACCGGCACGTTTTCCGAACCTTTTAGTTAACGGATCGACAGGAATTTCTGCTGGATACGCGACCGATATTCCGCCGCATGCGTTGCATGAAGCTCTTGACGCTGTATTGATGCGCATAGACAATCCGCAAGCGACTGTTGCTGAACTAATGACTGTCATAAAAGGTCCAGATTTTCCAACAGGTGGTATTATTCAAGGGATCGACGGGATTAAAAAAGCTTATGAGACCGGAAAAGGTAAAATTATCGTTCGTTCAAAAGCTCAAATAGAACCGTTAAAAGGTGGCAAGGAACAAATTGTCATTACGGAAATTCCGTTTGAAGTGAATAAAGCGACAATGATTAAAAAAATTGACGATCATCGCTTTGATCGTAAACTCGAAGGTATTTCGGAAGTGCGCGACGAATCCGACAGAACGGGATTGCGCATTGTAATTGAATTGAAAAAAGATGTACAAGCACAAGGGATTTTGAGCTATCTTTATAAAAACACAGATTTACAAGTCAGCTACAACTTTAACATGGTAGCAATCTACAAGCGTCGTCCAACGATGATGACTTTGCAGACTATGTTAGATGCTTATATTGAACACCAGAAAGAGGTTATTACGAAACGTTCTGAATTTGATTTGCAAAA
The DNA here is from genome assembly GCF_001465835.2 of Planococcus kocurii. Lineage (NCBI taxonomy): Bacteria > Bacillati > Bacillota > Bacilli > Caryophanales > Caryophanaceae > Planococcus > Planococcus kocurii. The sequence continues at coordinate 142,759 of NZ_CP013661.2, read as the reverse complement.
AGCTAGTGACCGCATGCACATTGTCGAAGGCTTGATGAAAGCTCTGTCGATTCTTGATAAAGTTATTAAAACCATCCGTTCTTCAACAGACAAGCGCGATGCCAAAAATAATTTAATTGCGTCTTATGATTTTTCAGAGGCACAAGCGGAAGCGATTGTTTCTTTGCAACTATACCGATTGACCAATACCGATATTACCGACCTGCAAAAAGAAGAAAGCGATTTAAAAAAACTGATTGCTGAACTAACAGGAATCTTAACTAGTTCAACTAAATTAAAAAATATTATCAAAAAAGAATTGGCCAGTATTCGAAAGCAATTTGCAGAGCCGCGTCGTTCGGTTATTGAAGATAAAATCGAAGAGATTACCATTACACGTGAAATCATGATTCCAAGTGAAGAAGTGGTGGTAACTGTTACTAGAGAAGGGTATGTAAAACGTACGAGTACACGTTCACACGCCGCTTCGAATGGCAAAGATTTTGCAATGAAAGAGTCGGATCGATTGCTATTTGAAGGCAATCTGAATACACAGCATACAATTCTAATTTTTACTACAGCAGGTAACTTTGTTTTCCAGCCAATTAACGAGTTGCCTGATATCAAATGGAAAGACTTAGGCCAACATTTATCAAGTATTATTCAACTAGAGGCGAATGAATCTATACTTGCTGTTTATCCATTTGAGAATTTTGAAACAGATGGCAGTATTTTAACTGTCTCAAAAATGGGTCAAGTCAAACGGTCAGCATTGAAAGATTATCAGATTCAACGGTATTCAAGAACGATTAAAACCATGAATCTTAAGTCTGGTGATTCTATGATTTATGCAGCATTAGTTACGAAAGAAACTGAATTATTCATTGGTACGAAACAAGCTTACGGTGTTCGTTTCCCATTAGACGAAGTGCCACTTACTGGACTTCGAACAGGGGGCGTTAAAGGCGTCAACTTGAAAGATGATGACGAAGCTGTATCTGCTGTTCTAATCGATCCAGAAGTTAAACAGGAACTTGTCCTCATTACTCATCGTGGTTCAGCGAAGAAAATGAAGCTGCAGGAGTTTGAAAGTGGCAGTCGTGCGAAGCGTGGCGTAGTTATGCTACGTGAACTAAAGTCGAACCCTCATCGTGTAGTTGCCGTTATTGGTGCAACAGGGAAAGAGGAAATCATTTTAGAAACCGACAAAGGCATTCGAATTCCGCTGGTCGCTAACGCATTGAAAAATGTAGATCGGTATTCAAATGGTTCATTCATAGCTGATGAAGCAACAGATGGCAAAGTAACTACAGCTTATCGAGTAGCAGCAAAAGAATAAATAGAAACCCCCTCTTGTAAATAGCAAGAGGGGGTTTCTATTTATCAGCTTAACTGCATGCTAAGTCCTACTAAACTAAATAACAGCTTATAAGTTCGGATTATTCAACTATTCTACTTTCTGTAAGAGCAACTTCAATCTTACTGTCACTGAAACTAAGATTTTGAATAGTGTGGTTTGAAATGAATATATTAATGAGCATTCATCATTCGACCCTTTTATTTATACTCACGCTAACGAATAATATTCATTTTTGCAAGCAATTGAATAATTAGAGGAATGATTTCTGGTATCGATTGATGAAATGATATTCATCTTGAATGTTGGTTGATGTATAATTCTTTTGGAAGATATTCAACTGTCTGATGATGCGTGCAGTCAGCAATTATTAAGGATGTTAAATAAATAGAATCCAATGTCAATAGACGTATAAACTAGTAGAAGCTATGGATTCTCCTCTCTTGTTTGTGCGTCTAGCTGTAAACTTTACTGTAGAAGGAAGCAGGAGCAAAATATTAATCCGTTAACTTTTTGTTTAATTGTCGCAATTTTCTCTCCAATTTGACGCTTCGATGTGGTAGAGTAGTGAGATAAATTAAAAAAAGAGGGTGACAACTATGACTAAGAGCAACATCAAAGAGCTTGAGAGAGAAGTAACGTTAACTAAAGTATCGGTAGAAGAAATTATGGTAGCCAACCAGGCGCTCAAAGATGTTGTCATCAAGACACCTTTGCAAAAAAACGAATTGCTGTCTGCACGGTATGAATGCAATGTGTATTTAAAACGAGAAGATCTTCAAATTGTTCGTTCATTTAAGTTGCGCGGTGCTTACAATTTTATCCGTAGTCTAAATGCTTCTGAACGTGCTAAAGGCGTTGTTTGTGCCAGTGCGGGCAACCATGCACAAGGTGTTGCGTATTCGTGCTTTGCCCTTGGCATCGAAGGGAAAATCTTTATGCCTTTAACAACACCACGCCAAAAAATTTCTCAAGTAAAACGTTTTGGCGGTGACCAAGTATCGGTTGAATTGGTAGGAGATACGTTTGATGACTCGTTTACAGCAGCAATGGCATATTGTAACGCTGAAGAAAAAATATTTGTCCATCCCTTTAATGACAACCGAATCATAGCCGGACAAGGAACCGTTGCGGTGGAAATTTTAAATGATATGCAAGAATCAATCGATTACATGTTTTGTGCAATTGGCGGAGGGGGATTAGCTTCAGGGGTTGGTTCTTATTTAAAAGGCATTAGCCCAAAAACAAAACTAATCGGTGTCGAACCCGAAGGTGCTCCGGGTATGAAAACATCTATAACTCACGGTAAAGTCACGCGTCTTGATACAATTGACACGTTTGTTGACGGTGCAGCAGTTAAACAAGTAGGCGATCTATCTATGGCTATCTGTTCAGAAGTTTTAGATGATATTGTATTGATTCCAGAAGGCAAAGTTTGTACAACGATTTTACAGCTATATAACGAAAATGCAATCGTCGCGGAACCCGCAGGCGCTTTGTCCGTGGCCGCTCTTGACTTTTATAAAGAAGAGATCAAAGGAAAAAACATTGTCTGCGTCATTAGTGGAGGCAATAACGACATCGAGCGGATGCAAGAAATTAAAGAAAAGTCCTTGATTTATGAAGGCTTGAAACATTATTTCATCGTCACTTTCCCGCAACGGGCAGGTGCGCTACGTAAATTTATGGGTGAGGTACTGGGCGATACCGACGACATAACGCATTTCGAATACACAAAACGAACGAATCGTGAACAAGGTCCGGTTTTAGTGGGCATTGAATTGAAATGCCAAGAGGACTATGAGCCACTCGTTAAACGTATGGCAGAAAACGGCTTTCCTTATAAAGACATTAACAATGATTCCTTATTGTTTAACTTGTTAATTTAAGTACACTACATAAAAGGACGCCTGCCCCAGTAGATGGGCAAGTGTCCTTTTATGTGTTTTGGATAGAGGAATGTCCCAACTAGTAACTGTGCGAGAATACTAAATTTCACGAAAAGAATGGAGGAAGAGAATGGGGAATCGGTGTTTGTGGGCGCAACGTAACGCACTCATGCAGAACTATCATGATAAAGAATGGTGCAGAGTGAGCTCAGATGATCGGTACATTTTTGAGATGCTAGTACTTGAAGGCGCACAGGCAGGATTGTCGTGGAATATCGTTTTATCAAAGAGAGGTGCTTATCGAGAAGCGTTTCACCAATTTGACGTCGCGTATTGTGCGGAGCTAACGGACGGAGAGTTGTCTTTTATAAAGGAAAACTTTGCGGTGATCAAGCATGGGTCCAAACTTCAATCGGTACGAACTAATGCACTAGCTATTTTAGATCTCTCTAGAGAATGGGGTAGTTTTGCAGCATTTCTTTGGAGTTTTACAGATGGTAAGTCAATTGACAACAAGTGGGATACCGATGCGCAGATTCCTGCGCAGTCGGCTTTGTCTGTAAAGCTCAGTAAAGAATTAAAAAAACGGGGCTTTAAATTTGTAGGACCGGTAACGACTTATTCTTTTATGCAAGCAATCGGCATGGTCAATGATCATATTAAAAGTTGCGACTACCGAATGCGGAGTTAATGAAACACAACAAAAAAAACAGAGAAGTCGCACCATGCTTCTCTGTTTTTTTGTCATTTCACAAGGAATTTCCAGATAAATGAAGAATAGAGGTAGATAAGGGTGTTAGCATGACTGTAACAGAATACGCGAAGTTGTTAATCTCTTTCAGAAAGCTATTACAACTAGTATAAAATAGTGAAATCAGACGAATTTAAAACAAAAAATTGATTAGGACAAAAGAATTCCTATTGATTTTTGTCAAAAATTCCAAAGGTTTTTTTATCACCTAGAGATTGCGGTGTTTCTGGGGTAAACTGAGGTATAAGACACAACTCTTTTTGAACAAGATTTAGTGAGCTGTATTGTAAACCTTAAAGTCAAATTAAATACACACAGTCTAGCTGCGTTGCAAAGTAGTTAGTTATTCTTAATTACTATAGGGCATTTTAATGGTTCTCATCATCACAATAGCTAAACAATAAAAAATAGACAAGGAGAGGATGCATGGTGTTGAACTTAAAATATTTGGATTTGTTAGCGCAAAAATACGATTGTGAAGAAAAAGTGGCTACCGAAATCATTAACCTCGAATCAATCTTAGATTTGCCAAAAGGAACAGAGCATTTCGTTAGCGATTTGCACGGAGAGTTTCAGGCATTTCAACATGTATTGCGCAATGGTTCCGGAAACGTAAAAGTAAAAATAAAGGATTTATTTAAAAATGAACTGAGTGAAGAAGAACTAAACGAATTTGCGACTTTGGTTTTCTACCCTGAAGAAAAATTACAGTTGATTAAAAGCCATTTTAGCAGTAAAGCAGAATTGCAGGAATGGTACATAGAAGTTATCGAGCGGCTATTAAAACTGATTTCTTATGCTTCTTCCAAATACACACGCTCAAAACTGCGTAAAGCTTTGCCAAAACAATTTGTCTATATTATAGAAGAACTGCTGTATAAGACTGACGAGTTTAAGAACAAAAAGGATTATTACGCCAAAATGGTGACACAAATCATTTCCTTAGGCCAGGCAGACAAGCTAATTATTGGCTTGGCTTATACGACACAACGTTTAGTGGTCGACCATCTTCATGTAGTGGGTGATATTTACGACCGAGGTTCGGATCCGCATAAGATTGTGGATACACTTATTGATTACCATTCCGTTGACATTCAGTGGGGAAATCATGACGTGCTTTGGATTGGCGCATTTGCCGGATCAAAAGTGTGCTTAGCGAATATTTTACGAATATGCGCACGTTATAATAACCTAGATATTATTGAAGACGTGTATGGCATCAACTTGAGGCCGTTGTTGAATTTGGCAGAGAAATACTATGAAGACAATGTAGCTTTTCGCCCAAAAAGAATTTCAGATGAAAAAATGACAGAGCAAGAACAGTTGCAAATCACTAAAATCCATCAGGCCATTTCAATTATCCAATTCAAGCTCGAAAGCCCAATTATCAAAAGAAGAGCTTGTTTCGATATGACAGATCGCTTAGTGCTTGAAAAAGTTGATTATGAAAAAAATACGGCAACGATTCATGGAAACACGTATTCATTAGATGGGACGTGTTTTACGACCATTAATCCGGAACAGCCAGACGAATTGCTTGAAGAAGAAAGACAAGTTATGGACAAGTTACTTTTTTCAGTTCAACATTCAGAAAAACTAGCTAGACACATGAAATTTTTGATGAAAAAAGGGAGTCTTTATTTAAAGTATAATGGTAATTTATTGATTCATGGTTGTATTCCATTAGATGAAGACGGCAATATGGAGAAAATGGAGATCGAAGGGAAATCCTATGCTGGGCGAGAACTGCTAGATGTCTTTGAACGTTACCTCCGTTACTCTTTTGCTCATCCGGAAGAAACTGATGACTTTGCGACAGATATGGTTTGGTATTTGTGGACTGGGGAGTATTCGTCACTCTTTGGGAAACGAGAAATGACTACATTTGAACGCTATTTTATCAAAGACAAAGAAACGCACAAAGAGCGCAAAAATCCTTATTATTATTTACGGGAAGACGAGGAAATTTGTCGCAAAATATTGACGGAGTTTGACATGAACCCGGATTACGGACGTATTATTAATGGCCATACGCCTGTTAAAGAGCGAGATGGAGAAAACCCAATCAAAGCGAACGGCAAAATGCTGGTTATCGATGGAGGGTTTTCGAAAGCTTACCAATCGACTACAGGGATAGCCGGATATACGTTGCTTTACAACTCCTATGGCATGCAATTGGTCGCGCATCAATTGTTCAATTCAAAAGAAGAAGTTTTGCAAAACGGCACAGATGTACTATCGGCTAAGCGCTTAGTTGATGAAGAGTTAGAGCGTAAAAAAGTTAGAGAAACCAATATTGGGAATGGTTTGATGCAAGAAATTTTTAATTTAAACAGTTTGAGGGAATACCGCTACATGAAGTAACGACCGAGCAAAATAAAAAAGGAAGGGATTTAGCTAAAACGCTGTCTCTTCCTTTTTTAAGTGTTTGACTAGAGAAATCAATTTTGTAGCAAAAACATCAAAAATTATTAGCCAGCGCAATATTTTTTATGATAAGCTACAGAAATAATAGACAAATGAAATAGAGAAGTTTATCCAATGCAACTGGTATTCTTTACTTCATCAAGATTAAGAGTGGAGCGAATAGCCATGTTAAAAGAACAAAACAGATATTCCAGACTAGCAGAACTAACGAGAATTGTTAATACAAAGCTTGAATTGGGTGACATGTTGCAACATGTTTCGGTAGCCATATCAGAAGAAATTGTGCAATGTGACTCGATTGGTATATATTTACCTGATAGCGATGGAGTATTTAGCGCGGTAGCTGGGAAACCGCAATTCATCAACGGACAGTCTCTCACTTCACAGAAAATCAACTTCAGCACAGATCGATTTTCGCATGATATCGCAACTAAAAAGCAAGCTATTTACATTCCAGATACATCAGTAGATCCACGTCCAGATCCCGCCGCGATCGCCGCGTTTAACATTCATTCGCTGCTCGGTCTTCCCATTATTTATGAGCAAAATTTATTCGGACTGGTTTTTTTGTTTGATCGTGGAAAACCGATGAATTTAACAGAATTGCAAATACAAAGTGTGGAAGCCTACGTCAATATGGCAGCTGTTGCAGTTCAAAATGCCAATAATTTAAAACAAAAAGAGCAGCTGCTTGCTGAGAAACAATTGTTACTAGATGCTAACCGTGATCTTTCTAGATGTTCAACTGTGAAAGAAAGTTTGGACACTTGTTTTTATTATTTAGAAAAGGCTGTGAAGTGCAAAAATGTTGCAGTTTACTTAAGAAATCCTAATGATATGGAGACTATTTGTTTCAAAGAAATGAGCAAAAAATCCGAATGGACAGAATCCGAATGGGAAAATATACTAGACGAAATTCAGCCTCATGACGGCAAAGCAACAATTATTAAAGAAATATTCGCTCAAAAGAATACCAAATTTATTCCAAGTGAAGACAACTGTCAATTGCTTCTCATTCCGCTTATTTCTAAAGGAGATGTTTTTGGTGTAGTCATGATTGCTTGTTTAATGGAAAATCTTCAATCAGACGAGAGATCGCAGGTCTATCTGGCACAGTCTATTATTGATACGACAGCACTTACTTATTCAAATTTAACTTATATGGATCAGTTAGAACTTCGTGTCCAAAGACGAACTAAAGAATTGGCAAATGCCAACGACAAAGTCACAAGTGTAATTGAAAGTATTATGGATGGTTTTTTCGCGCTAAACAAAGACTGGGAATTTATATACATCAATCAATACCAAGAACTGCCGATAGGAAAAACGGCTGAAAATGTACTAGGCGAGAAATTATGGTCTATTTTTCCGGATGATTTCAATAAGATTTTGTACAAAGAGTTTTCTCAAGCCATGGTTAATAGAAAGCCCGTACATTTTGAAATTTCATCTACAGAAGACGGCTATTGCTACGATTTAGTTGCCTACCCTTTTGATGACGGCATTTGTTGTTTATGTAAAAACACCACAGAGAAAAAGAATTATGAGAACGAACTAAAGCGTTTATCCAATTTGGAATTGATTGGGCAGATGGCCGCAGGAATAAGCCATGAAATTCGAAATCCAATGACGACTGTTCGAGGATTTTTGCAATTACTTACCGACAACAATGAATTACAGAAATTCAATCCTTATTTTGATTTAATGATTGATGAATTGGACCGTGCCAACGCAATCATTTCGGAGTTTTTATCGATGGGAAATACCCGATCGTCAGATTTGGAGATGCAAAATTTAAATGACATCATCTACGACATCTCTCCGTTATTAAAGATTGATACGTTTAATCAAAACAAATTTATCGAATTTGAGACATTGGAAATCCCCGAATTATTATTAAACCGAGATGAAATTCGTCAATTATTAATTAATTTGTGTCGAAATGGTTTAGAGGCGATGAAGCCAGAAAAGCTGCTGTCTATTCGGACGTATATAGAAGACGGAAAAAAGGTCGTGCTTGAAATAGAAGATCAAGGTACTGGCATGGATAAGGAAGTCATGCAAAAAATCGGCACACCCTTTTATACAACAAAAGATAACGGAACAGGTTTAGGATTGGGTATTTCGTACGCAATCGCGGCACGTCATAAGGCAAAAATTGAAGTAGAATCTAGCGAGCAAGGAACCATTTTCTACGTTAAATTCCAATTTTGAAACTTAGTACTCTTGCTATAGCTTATCGCAATAAAAGGAATAGAGCAGGCGATTTGTGTGGTATGTTCCTTTTGTTGGAAGTTGTAATCTGCGATGGAAAGACAGAATAAACAGAAGGTAGAGAAACCAGTCTTATGGAAATTTGGGATTTAGTTGATGGAACAAGAAAACCACTTGGCAAGAAACATGTCCGCGGTGAACTCGTGGAGCAAGAGGAATATCATATTGTCGTTGAAATTTTAACACTCAATAAAGACGGAAAACTATTAGTTACTCAAAGAGATAAGGCAAAAACGTATCCATTGCTATGGGAATTTACAGGTGGATCTATTACGACTGGAGAAACCAGTCGAATCGGAGCAGTTCGTGAACTGGAAGAAGAAACAGGCATATTCGCTGACCCAAGCAAATTGCATCATATTAGCAGCATGAAGAAACATCCTTATTATTTAGATAGCTATGTATGGAAAAGTCCAAATCAGCTCAACCTGACAGACTTAAAATTACAAGCAGGTGAGGTGTGTGGTGCTAAATTTGCAACGTTAGCAGAGTGGGAAGAAATGAACAGTCAACAATTAGTTATTCCGACCGTATGGGAGCGATATAAACGTCATCGTTGGTCAATAGAAAAAATAGCTGGAGATGAATTGTAACGAGTTACTTTGGCTAAGTAAACTTATTCAGGTTCTATCTAAATTTAAGGAGTGAAGTTACATGGTTCTAAGTAATGAAGATGAGAAACCAGCTTTCTTACCCCCGAGTCATATCTTGTCTGCGGCAGCAATTGTTCTAAATGACGAAGGTGAAATATTACTGATAAAAGGACCACGTAGAGGATGGGAAATGCCAGGCGGACAAGTAGAAGAAAGAGAATCGCTTGAAATGGCAGCGATTCGAGAAGTAAAAGAAGAAACCGGTATTGATATTGAAATCCAGAAATTTTGCGGTGTGTTTCAAAATGTGGAAAATTCAATTTGCAATATGCTTTTTTTAGCAAAACCTGTCGGTGGTCAAGCAAAAACATCTGCTGAAAGTCTACTAGTAGGTTTTTATCCAATTGCCGAAGCTTTGGCAATGGTTACTTGGGGAAACTTTAGAGAAAGAATCGAGTATTGTTTAGATGATCGTACACAGCCATTTGTTATTGCCTTTTAATAAGGAACTAGCAATAGAAAAAAGCCAAGAGCATCCAATCTGCTCTTGGCTTTTCTGGTTAATTGACTTTGATCATTCTTCGTCTTCAAGATCTTTAATTAGCTTTTTCATTTCGGCAATTTCTTTACGTTGTGCTTCGATAATTGAGTCTGCCAGTTCACGAACACGAGGATCTGAAATGTTGGCGCGTTCACTCGTTAAGATGGCGATCGAATGATGGGGAATCATCGCTTCCATCCATTTAACATCTTCTACAAGTATTTGGCTACGGACGAGCCATAGCGAAAGCGCGAATATAACTGCACTTCCTCCGAGAATCACGGTATTGGTTTTTTTGTTTTTGTACATTGGCCACATGAACAGCAGCATGACAATCGCCATCACCGAGCCCATAATCAAGGCCATATAAACGCGAGTCTCACTGTAAAAAATATGGTCAAGTTGAAAAATATTCAAGAACATTAACCAATACATCAAAAAAGTTGAAGTCAAAATCATTATACCGAATTTCGCATAAGCATTCACAAAAAATTCTCCTCCTTCTCTCGTTAGTCTGCTAACAAGCTGAACTTAGTATGTGTATACCTTCATTTACTCAGAATAAACTCCATAAAAAATGCACAATTGGCTAATTATCTAACCGAGTAAGCAAGTTACTGATTCGGATTAATTTAACTAGTATAAATTTTCAATGTGAATAATGGTATGCTTATTCTACTGATCTGATTTAAACGGAGGAGCAATAAATGGATATAACAACAATTCTTCCCCAACTGAATGGAGACAAACTGGATTGGACGTGCACAGCTTTGAGTGGTGGAACAAGGAGTGAGGTTTATCTGCTTACTAAAGAAAATGACAAAGCTCATGTCCTCAAAATAAATAAAGCCGAAACAACTCAAGCAGAAATAGATTTTTTGTCTACTTATCAGTCCATTCCCTTACTACCAGATCTCACGCTTGTCGATCCCGGTTTTCAGTTCATGGTCTATACACATATTCCTTGTGCGATTGCTACATCCTTTAACAGTAGTAAAAATAAACTGATGCAACATCTGGTTTCGGGTTTACTCAATCACTATCAGCCTACTTCCACACACGAACAGTGGGGCTGGCAAGGGGCAACTGTGAGCACGTGGGAACAATTTTTAACAGCAGAAGTAGAAGCAGCAAAAGAAATGTTTGCGCCTTGTTTTAAAAGAGCGGGCCTATATATAGAAGCTCCGGTACCAACAAAGCGAGAACAAGCGAACTTGCAGCCAATTCCGTATTTGCTTCACGGTGATTGTGGATTTCATAACTTTTTAGTCAGTGAAGAACAATTAACAGGTATTATCGATCCAACCCCGATTTTCGGCTGGCCACATTATGATTTAATTTACGCTTTCTTTTCTTCACCGTATGATTTAACAAAAGAGATATTTGATGCAGCAGCTGCCAAGTTAACTGTTAACACATCTAATACGAAGCAGCTCTATGAAGAAGTACTAATAGGGTTGTATCAACGGTTAGCTATTTGTTTAAAGCATCATCCAGCTGATTGGCTAGCTTATTTGGAAGTTTGGGATTACTGGACTGCAATCGTCGATAACCATTAGCAAACACTGAAGTTAACTAGTCTTTAACAAAAATAAACAAGAAACAACGCACCCTTAAAAAAGGAGAGTGGCACATTGAAAGACAAATTACTGTTCTCTTTTTTAGTCATTCTGACCACGGGTTTAATGGGTTCTTCCTTTGTAGTAGCTAAAATTGGCTTACTCTACATATCCCCCTTGTTATTAGCAGGCATCCGGTTTACGATTGCAGGTAGTATCATGATGTTGTTTGTCAGATTGTTTAAAAGAAATCACCCTCAAACTGTAACTACGTGGGGAAAAATCATCATTATCGGTGCCATTCAAACTGCTGGTGTCATGGGTGCTATTTTTCTAAGCTTGCGAACCATCACTTCCGGCGAATCGGCTATTTTAACTTTTATGAATCCTTTGCTTGTGGTATTAATCGGTACACTCGCACTGGGTATGCGTTACCGAGTCATTCAATGGTTAGGCGTGCTGGTTGGCTTTTTGGGTGTTTTTGTGACAATGGGAAGTCATTTAGATCTTCAAATCGGTACCTTATTTGGATTTTCAAGCGCTGTTTTTTGGTCAGTCGGCACACTGTTAATTAAGAAATGGGGAGGCTCCATTGATATGTGGGTCTTGACCGCTTACCAGATGTTATTCGGGGGTATTATTTTACTGGTTGGCTCCTTTTTCTTGGAAGTCTCTTACCTTGTCATCAACCCGACATCTATTTCCATTTTATTGTGGCTATCTATTCCAGCTTCAATTGTTCAATTTACTATTTGGTTTTATTTATTGCAAAAAGGAGATTCTGGAAAAGTGAGTGCTTTTCTCTTTTTAGCTCCTTTTTTTGGCATTGTATCCGGATGGTTCGTGTTAGGAGAAGATGTTGGATTGCCGCTTTTTGTTGGGGGGAGTTTGATTTTTGCAGGGATTTTTCTTGTGAACTGGCCAGAAAAGCGAAGAGCCGTGAAAGTGCCCGTTACAAAAATCTAGAATAATGATCGTATAAGAAAGCCCAATATATTGTAAGAGGCAAAATTTAACGATGCCATCACGCGAAAGTCTCCAACTGACTAATTGAATACATATGAAAAACCCCTTGAAGGAGTTCACTTACGAGTGATTCCATTCAAGGGGTTTTATAAAGCTTATTTCAATTTGAAGTTAAATGGTGACTCGAAACTAATATCAAAATCACTCACAACAAAGTGACCCGCTTTTCCAGTTAAGTTTTGCTTCGTATGTCCAATGGTCAACACTAAACGATCCGCAGATAATTTGAACGAAGTTGGTTCTACAGGTACTTCAGTTCCATCTTCGAGAATCACCATAAACTCCAAGAAGTCAGCTATTTCAGTAGCTGTGTAATCAGCCAATGCTGGTTCTGTTAACGTGACCGTAGTAGAAGTCACTGTAGTCACTTTAACATCAGCAACCTCTGGATAATATAACCAATCTGTAGTTGTTTCGATTGTTTTATAAAGCAAGTTTGCAAATTCTCCACGAGTAATTTGTGTATGTGTTCCATAAGTTGATGGTGTTTTACCGGCAGTAATTTGTGCGCCATACAATGACTCGATGTAAGGCTTAAATACGCCGCCTACATCAGAAAATGGTGTTTGCTGTTGGTATTCTTCTAATTCAAATGCTAAAGATAGAAACTTTGCCATCGCGCCTCGGCTTAACGGGGCTCCAGGTTGAAATTCAGTTGGAGTTACTCCAGATACAATTCCTACTTCTGCAAGAGCATTTACAGAGGCACGTACACGAGTATTCAGATCTTTAAATCCTGCATCTTTTGGATTTTCAATAGTTGAAAACAACGTATTTGCGAGGATAACAGCAGCGTCTCCGCGCGTCAAAGGATCATTGGTACCAAATTTCGTTGGGCTTTTTCCGTTAATAAGTTCTACCGCATATAAGAAATCTACTGCTTTTGCGTAGCGGTCTCCGACATCAGTAAAAGAATGTGAAGAAGTAGTTGATGCAGCTGATGCGGGTGAAGCAAGAGCGACGACAGCAAGTACGACAGTTGTAGTTGTGTATAAGAATTTTTTAATGTTCAATGATATATCCCCAATCTCAATATAATAAATGCAGGTTAATAATTAATGATAAAATCAGATGCCCTTTCCGTTCAAATTATCAAACTGAAATTATTATAGCTTTATTACCTCTCTTTTGTATAGTAATTTTTTCAAAAAAACACGAATTATTAGTAAAAAATTGTTGTCTAAATTAAAAACTATTCAAGTCAATGTAAAAGGTCAAAGTGAAATACTCAATTTAGAAAGAACTAGTTCAAAAAAATCCCCCAAAGTTATTCCATAGAATAACTTTGGGGGATAGAAATATCAAACGATAAAATACGTAAGAATCGACAGCAAAATTGACGTAATAGTCATGGCGGCGAGCGGCAGTAATGCACGTTCTCGCAAATCTCGCAAACTGACGTTCAAGCCGAGCCCGACCATTGCAGCCGTCAATAACCAGGTTGTCAATGTCGATACAAAGTCACGCAATGCATCGGGGAAAGGAATAACGGGACCAAAGACATAACTTCCTAAAATACTCAACAAGATAAAGCCAAGCAAGAACCATGGAAATTCAATCTTTGCAGTTGTTTCTTCACCTTTGTTTTTGCGTTTCATCATAAAAATAAAGATAAAGCAAAGAGGGACAAGTAAAAAGACGCGCCCTAGTTTTCCAAGTAAAGCCATAGCTAATCCGTCTTCTCCAGCTGGCGCACCTGCTAATGCAACATGGGCGATTTCATGAAGGCTTATGCCGACCCACATGCCGTATTCAATGTCGTCAAGCGGTAAAAAAGGACGAATAACTGTATAAGAAATCGCGAATACTGTCCCCATCAACGCGATAATTCCAACCCCAATAGCTGTATCTTCGTCTTTTGCTTTAATAATTGGTGCAATCGCTGCAATCGCAGCTGCTCCGCACACGCCGGTACCAACACCAAGCAATAACGAAATGGTTTTATCGGCTTTAAAGCGTTTCGCTAGCCATACCGTCATTAAAATAGCGAAAGTAATAACACCAAGATCACGCACTAAAAGCCAAAGTCCATCACTTAAAACTGTATCAATGTTTAATTTTAGTCCGTATAAGATAATGGCAACACGCAATAAACGTTTGGACGAAAATGTGATACCTGAACGAATGGCATTCGGATAACCAAAAATCTGACGGTAGAAAACCGCAATGATAATCGCGCAGGCTAACTGACCAATTTGATCAAATCCAGGTACTTGTGCTAACAGATATCCGAGAAAAGCAATTAAAAATGTGAATGCCATGCCGCCTAACCAAGCAGTTTTAGGGGATGACGAATTCAAGTTGAAACGATTTAGTTTTTGATAATAAGCAGACATGATAAAACCTCCTGTAGTAAGTATAGAAAAGCACTATACATTAGTAAAATAAATAATTAGAATAGTGATAATAAGTAAAGCTGTATGTAAGAGTGGAGGATAGAGATGGATCTACGATTGGAAGTGTTTCTCAAGGTAGTTGAAAAGAAAAATTTTTCCAAAGCAGCCGAAGCGTTGCATATGACACAACCTGCCGTTAGTCAGTATATTCGGTCATTAGAAGAATTGACAGGAGTCAAATTGTTAGAACGAACCAATAAATACGTCAGGTTAAACAAAGCAGGCGAAATTGTTTATCATCATGCTATTGAAATCAAAGAACTTTATACAAAAATGAATCACCTTCTTGAAGACTTGACTCATAAAGCCAGCGGGTCGATTGCGATCGGGGCTAGTTATACATTTGGAGAATACTTATTACCACGCATTATTGCAGAAGCAAAAGAACAATACCCAGACATTAAACCAACTGTGACGATTGGCAACACAACAACGATTGCAGCACTTGTACTCAGTCATCAGTTAGATGTGGGGATAGTAGAAGGTCATTTTAAAGAGGTGCCAGAATTGAAAACCGAACCATTTGCAGAAGATCGAATGGTAGTCGTTGCTTGTGCAGATCATGTGCTAACGCGCCAACAGAAGTCAATTACCATGCCAGACTTAATAAAAGAAACATGGATTTTAAGAGAACTTGGCTCGGGTACGAGAGAAGCAGCTGAAAATGTCTTCAAGCAATTTTCAATGTCTCCACAATCCATTATGCATTTCAGTAGTACACAGCCAATCAAAGCAATGATTGAAGCTGGTATGGGCATCAGTTTACTATCCGAGTGGGCGATTCAAAAAGAGCTGCGTTATGGCGATTTAAAAATCTTAAACATTAAAGAAATGCCGTATACCAGAGACTTTTCAATTGTCACGAGGTCACCTTTTCAAACAAAAGCACTTTCTGCCTTTCTTGATTTGTTGAGAAGACACAGAGGATTGAACGATTTCAAAATTCGTTAGAGAGTCGTGATTTAATAGCAAAGATAGCTGTAAGTAAAAAAACGATTCTGCAGCTAATCGCAGAATCATTTTTGTTACTTAAATTAATTGATAATATTGATTTGCTCTTTATTGACGAGTGGATACGCAGTCAATTGAGCACCATCCAAATCTTCGTTGTTCATTTGTACGGCCGTAATTTGGCTATTTTCATAAGTCGTGTAATAATATATTCCTTTATCCACATTGCAACAAGAAGAATAAATCGTGTATTCAAATTTTCCTTCGCCTGCTTCGCACAACCCTTTTGCATAGGCGACCGATTTTAAGAGATGAAAAAATTGGCTGACGCTTTCTGCTTCTGAATCACCCGCTACCGAATTTGATTTCGCAAAAGCCGCGCGGACAAAGCGAGAAGGTGACGACAAGTCTCCCGGAAGCCCAAGTCCTCCCATGCCAAGGCTGTGTATACCCAGCTCTAGTTGTGAGGAAAACGTATTTGCAGGTGTAGTTGTAGAGAGATGGCGGTAGTTTGTTAAATTCAGCAAGTGATAATCAAAAGGCGGGTTGTTTGTCAGCACGCCCACTGGGTTGTCGTAAATCTGTAATCCTTCCGCTACCGATTCCACAACAATGGACTGGGTTTGATCTGCAATGATCCAATGGAGCGGCGACAGCGGTAAGTCCTCACTAAAATTAATGTTCACAAGGTTCAAGTTTGCTAATAGCTTTTTTGCATCTGTAATCGATGCGCATTGCCCAAGAATCCACGGGATAAATTCAAATGGAGACACATTGTCTTTGCCTTCTACTGCTGAAAAGAAATACGCATTGTCCGGAAAGTTTAACCCCGCCATGCTCAACCCTTTTTCATTCGTAGCCTCAAAATACAAAGGATAGTTGTCCACTACAACCGCCATCCCAATCAAAGCGTAATGATGTGGTGCAGCCTTCACTTTTCTAAATTCAAATGGGAAATGTCTAGGTGTGATCGTGACCGATTCACCATACGATAAATTCAAATCCAAGTTACGCCCAAAATAATGATCTTTCGTTGAATACGTTAGGGATGTGCACATAGCCATGACCTCCTCTTCGTTAAAGTTCAATTTTACACGGTTCGTTTTAGTTAGTCCAAAATAAGAGTGATTCATACAATTATAGAAAAAACGTGTTTTCATCCATTCTATCTTAAACAAATCAGACCGCAAAAGTAGCTGTAAACATGCGAACGTTCATAACGGATTTCGATATGTTTACGAACGGTTTAATTTCCAAAATTAGCTAGCTATCTTCTTGTGGTATATGTATATTTGAAGTAACAATTAATGGATTCCCAGTTTTTCAAATGAAAAGTTCGTTAGCGACCTACGCTTAGGACCAACCCTTGTTATTGCAAAAGATTTTCAAGTCGTCCAAGTTGATATTGAACATCGTCTTTTATAAAAAAGGGAAGTCATCAGTTTTCTAGTAGTTTATCCTACTGTTTCATTTTAAATATAAAATTTGGGTACAATAAACCATCCTATTATATAGCTGAGTCTTCTGATTGAAGAACATATAATAGCGCAAGCCATTAAATGCAACAGATGTGCAGAAAAGTTACATTCAAACCTATGAAAAACAATCGAGGAGCGTAAATAAAATGGCGAAAAAAAAGAAGGAAATGAAAAAAGAGAAAGAGATATTTTACGATTTTGATCCATATTTTTCAAAAAAAGCAAAAATGGAAATCAAAATCGATGAAGTTGGCGTTTCATTTGTCGGGAATTCGGAAGGATACCTTTCACTGTCTAGGTTCTTTAGTTATTTAGCAGAGGTCCATGCGTCGATTCGAGAAGAATCTCCTCAACCAGAAGGAACAAATACGGTACAAGGATATGGAGCTTACCATTTCAAAGACTATGTGAGGGAAGAAAAAATTCAACAAGGGGACTACACCTTTAATCCTGGGCCCATTAGCAACTTAAAGCCCGAGAATCATGAACAGGATGTTTTGTTTTGGTTATCGGATGTAACGGGTCCAGCTTTTTGGCAAGAAGATGGAGATTCGAAAAAGAAAGAAAAATAATACGCGTTGAAAGCGATTGAAAGCGATTGAGAACGATGGAAACGAAATGTAGCTGAAGATGAAGTAAGTTACATTCAAAATCCGAAGAATGAATCGAGGAGGTGACCTTTATGAATTACAATGCTTTTTTGTTTGCTGGAGTCGCAGGTATATTGACTTTAATTCTTATCGTTTCGAATATGCCTCTGAGCGCCCTTATAATTACTAATATGTTGTTAGCTTTAATTGCTGGTCAATTAACTGGTAAAAACTACAGGGAATAATAAGATTAATGTTCTTTAAAATTCTCCATTGCTAAAGAGCTATACTTTATGCTCACTAGACTGAGAGCTTAGCAATTAGTCACCTTCTGTAACCAATAGATTGTACTTTACGTCTAAAGTTGAGCTAAGGAGGATGAAGATGAAATCCAAATTATTATTTTTAAGCATGCTAATGATTGTTGTATTAGCTGGTTGCTATCAAGAAAAGGAAGCTACAGAAAACGAAAAAAACATGAGTAATTCTGTGGGAAATGTAAAATATACTGAAAAAAAAACCTCCTCAATTAAAAATAGAAGTGAATGAAGAGGAGTTTTCTGCTGCTTTAGGTGGTTATGCCTGGAGTTACTTTGATCAAGAAGAAAATTCTATGGTTGAGATAGAGGCAGAAACTATCGGTATTTCTGAATTGGTTGGTGATCGAAACGGGCCAATCGTAAATACAAGTACATCCATTGAACTTCAGTTTGAGGAAGAACCAATCTCTTACCAGGTTAACATTTGGGATTCTACAGATAATCTAAAAGGTTCTTTCAAAGATGTAGTGCTGGATGGACAAAGTGGGAAAACAATCTATGAAGTTGTCGCCACGTGGGAACGAGGAACAGGATATTATGTTTTCCCTTTAACTATTAACTAGGCTCTCTCACCATCAATTCACGTTATTGTTTATTTTTTGAATGTAATTTATTAGTAACTAAGTTACATTCAGATTTAGTATAGTAAGGGGGAAAGTAAACCGTGGATCAGACAAAAAAAGAGAAAAATGAACTTTGGGAGTGGGGAAAAGCGCTCTTTGTTGCTTTAGCAGTCGCTGGACTCATTCGTTTTTTCTTATTCGCCCCAGTTGTTGTCGATGGAGAATCAATGATGCCGACACTTGAAAATGAGGATCGAATGTTGGTGAACAAAATTGGTTATTTCATCGGAGAACCTGAACGATCCGATATTGTGGTGTTTCATGCGACAAAAGACAAAGATTATATTAAACGAGTAATTGGCGTTCCGGGAGATTATGTAGCCTACGAGAATGATCAGCTGTACATAAATGTGAAAGCTCAAGGTGAACCGTATTTATCTTCTCTTAAGGAGCAATATAACTTGGGAAGTGGGACGCTAACAGAAGATTTTACACTTGAAGGACTTACAGAACTGGACAAGATTCCTGAAGGTTATGTCTTCGTTTTAGGCGATAATCGTCGAAGTAGCACCGATAGTCGAATTATTGGTCTCGTGCCGATAACGAATATAACCGGTAGCACTAATTACGTCTTTTGGCCATTGAATGAAATGGGCTTTGTGGAATAATAGACTCTAAAAACGAATATGCCTATTCTTCGTTTTGTTTACACTAAATAAATTCAAACTTTCTTAGCCGTTTGGAATTTAAATGGCTTTTTTTTGCCATGAAATTCTTATACATGAACGAAGAAGGATAAAGACCAAACTTTTAGTGCTTTCCATCTTTCTCTCAATGGGTGCACTTTTAAGTAACATTTTGTTTTTGAAGATACAAATCACCATTTCCTGATGACATTTGAGAGAATTCATGTTTATGAAAAATTTGTGAGTTAGCGAAAGTAGGGTGAAGTTTTGAGAGAAGTTGTAGTTTTGCCATACGATGAACAATGGGTGTCCTTATTTGTCAAAGAGGCAACTAAGTTAAAGGGAATGTTAGGCGAAGAGGTTGTTTCGATTCATCATTTTGGCAGTACATCCATTCCAGAATTACAAGCTAAGCCGGTCATAGACATATTAGCTATAGTCAAAGAAATCACTTTAGTAGATACCTATACTAATCAATTACGCGGCTTAGGGTATGAAGGAAAAGGCGAAAATGGAATTCCAGGACGCAGGTATTTTCAAAAAGGAGGAGATGAACGGACGCATCATCTCCATATTTATCAAATCGGAAGTCTTGAAATTAAAAGACATTTAGCATTTCGCGATTATCTTCGCACTCATTCGGTTGCTAGGAAAGAATATGGAGAATTAAAAAGCCGTTTGAGTCAGAAGTTTCCGTACGACATCGAATCCTATATCCAGGGAAAAGAGCAACTGGCTTTAAAAATTCAAAAAGAAGCTTTAGAATGGCTCTCAAAAAAGCCGCAATAAGCCCAAAAGGGGAAGAAGAATGGAAGACTTTATTCAAGAGTTAGCAAAAAGAATAAAAGAGACGGATAAAAATTATTATCTGAATATCCGGTCATGGTGCTGCAGAGAAAAAGACGTTTGCCAATAGGCTTATAAACCTGTTGGATAAAAGCAAAATCAAATATGTAAACACAGACACATACATGATAGGTTCAAAGATCCGTAATCATTCAAGAATCGATTATACCTATCAAAACGAAAATCGTCGGTATAAGATGACAGCTTGTCATCCCTCTGCGCACCAGTTAACATCCTTAGAAAGAGATGTTCAGATGATTCGTAATGGGATGGATTTCTACACAATTGTTTGGCTTTGTACGGTTTGACGAAAGTGAATTTTGTTTAGAACTGGCAAAAAGCTCTATCCAAATGAAAACGGATTTAAAAGTACAGAAGCTTGCCACTGAAAATATTCTGGCATTACTAGTAAGATAGGCTCGAAATTGTCATGTGAACGCATCGAGTTTAGGGGTTATTCATAATGAGAGTTTATTGCTGTTTTATTTCACCGTGGCATTTTGCGAAAAACTCTTCTGTGTAGATGAGTTAAAAAAATGGTGCTGTTGGAGGAAAAGAAAGATATACTGCATAGATGCCATATGATGCAGATGCGTTATTCTTCTTAACGGACCAGCCTTTACTGGAGCGGCACTTCAAGTTCCCGTTAAAACCTTGTTCGCTAATATTTTTACGAATTTATGATTTGGTCATTCACAAATGCTTGAATAAAAAACAGTTCATTATCATTGGGTTCTCTTTTAATTTCTGCTACAAAGTTTTCTTTAGCATCTTCTAATGATTTTGATTTTACAGCTTGATTTGCTGCTGTTAACTCTTGCCAATAGAGATTCATTTCATCCGAATCATAAATAGACTCGTGACCAAGAAGAGACATTTTTGCATCAAATTTCTGAATGTCTTCAATCATTGGCAACAACAAAGCTTGTTTGAAATGAAACAAAGAATTTGTGGTTGTCCCGTATGCACAATCACCTAAAAAAATAACTTTCTCATCAGGAACATACACGATTGTTGAATCGTCTGCATGCGTACTTTTGACTTGTTCAAGCAGACAGACCTTATTTCCTAAATCGATCGTTATCGTCTTCTCAAAAATAATATTTGGAGAGTTCAACTTGAAATCATTCCTATTTGGGATGTCATCTTTTATAATCTCTGCACACTTCACATTCATTAGATCCTGGCTTACATACTTTTGGAGCGAGCGGTCATCATACGAAAAGCTTTGCCATTCTTTCATCAATTCGTTTGTTTGGCTATTAACTATTACCGATGCATCAAACTCATTCATACCTAGGAAATGATCCCAATGCGCATGTGTAATGACGACATATTTAACTGGTGGTACATTTAGGTTCTGAATTTCCAATAAAAACTCTTTGGCGTGTTGCGTAGAGTTACCAGCGTCTATGATTAAGCTATGTTTTTCACCACACACCAATCCTAAAGCTGGACGTTCTCGATCATCTTGATTTGATAAATAATAAATGGACTCACTTAATTTATTTAACATTGTATATCTCTCCTCTATGCTAGATTTAGATCTTAATTCGATGAAAGAGAAAATCCATATATGTATTTTAAAAACTAATAAAACATTTTAAGATTCTCTCCGATTATTTTCTCACCATTGGATTGTACCTCCTATGTAATATGTGGAAAAGTATACCATATTACTAATGCTTCAAGTTTTATTTATTGATTATTCTTAATTCTTTTGATTGTTATCTGTAATCTATCTTCCAAAACTCGGTCCTTTTCTGAACACAGCACTCTTCGGTTTGAAAAGGATCTTTTTTCATGCGTTTCGTGTTATAAAACCCTGTACAGTATTCTATGTACATTAACCACACTGTTTTTATCTTATGGTACAATGAATTCATTGAAAAAGAAGAGAAGAGGGATCGAGTGCTCATTGGATATGCGCGTGTGTCTACAGGATTACAAAATTTGGATTTACAGCTGGATGCGTTAGCAGCTTATGGCTGCGATAAAACATTTCACGACAAAATGAGTGGAACGAAAAAGCAACGTCCCGGTTTAGAAGAAGCCATCTCGTATGCTCGCGAAGGGGACACGATTGTAGTTTGGCGATTGGATCGCTTGGGAAGAAACATGCAGGACTTGATTCAACTGGTGAATGCCCTAAATGAACGGGGTGTCGCATTCCATAGTTTGCAGGAAAACTTGACGATGGATAAACGCAATGCAACAGGCCAACTGATGTTTCACTTGTTCGCGGCATTTGCCGAATTTGAACGGAATTTGATTGAGGAACGTTCGGCTGCAGGACGGACAGCTGCCCGAGCAAGAGGGCGTTTGGGGGGACGTCCGGAGAAATTTGGACCGAAAGATATTGAAATGATGCGTTCGCTGATTCAAGGTGGGACACCGATTAAAGATGTGGCTGAAAGATGGGGCGTTTCTCGTACCACCATTTATCGTTATCTGGAAAAACAGTAAACTTATAAGGATGCGGGTTATAAGAAAATAAGACATGCAAAGAAAAAAGCCTCTAACCGAAGTTAGAGGCTTACTTATTTAGGGGGTTATTACCCGGGCGGCGTATCCGGGATCTCTGATAACTCATAGTGAGCGCGTGGGGAACCTTTCCCACCTTAATGACCCGTATTACCTAATCAAGATTCTTCATAGCTAATCATTTCTTATCTTTATCATAACACGAAACGTGTTTTATTCAAGCTATCGGCTTATGTATATAATTGAATACGCCCGCTTGCCAGCCTCTTCTTGATTTTATGTTCTGCATTATCGAGCACATAAAAAGTTGACACAAACAAATATCCACTCGGGTCCAATTTAACCGCCAGAAGAAGCTGCTGGCTAACAAATTTGTAGAGTTCGACGCTATTCGGAACTGTTGGATTTTTGCCGATATAATCGGGGTTTAAAAGAATAGAAGGAAGTTCGTTCTTGTACTGATTCCATACAAGTGGATGATTGCGATTAATATGTTTGATGGCACCCGGATAGATGAAGACTTCTTCTTCAAGGAAAGCAATTCCTGTTAGCCTATTAATCTTGTCTCGATCTATTTTTCCAACCAATAACCGGCCGGTTGAATTTTCGTTAAACTTGTTAATGTTCATGACCGAACCCCCACAGCAAAATAACGAAATCGTAATAAGACCCACCGTGGTCCGCATTGTGAAGAGGCGTGGTGGGTTCTGTTAAACGGATTATAACATATTTTCATAATCTTACTCCTATGTCGATAGTATAATAGCTACGCATAACTGTCCTAATACTTATTTTTTTATTAAATTTAATACGTTATTATATTCGCCGATAATATATAAGTTGTAGTCTAACTCAATCATTAATAATTTATTAAAATGTAATTTTAATATGTCGTTATCTTCAAGTAAAACTAATAGATAACTTAACTTGAGTATAAGTTTTAGAACAACGAATAATTTTTGAAGATGTGATTTGCAATTTAAATAAAACTACATTTTCAATGTATGGAATAATAATGGATATTATGAGAAAATTAAAGAATAGTTTGACAATAATGAGGTGAAATATTATTTATGGCGAATCCGATAAAAGCTAGGAGTTTAGGGGACGAGTATCAAATACTTTTCTTTTGGTTAAAAGCGTGTGATATGTTAAGTGATCACTCTAATGTAGATACTATCTCTTATGAAGATCAGGAAATAAAATCTCTTGATGATATAGTTATTCGCTATAAGAAACCTATAAGGGATATAAGTGGGAAGCTAATTCACAAAGAGTATTACCAAGTAAAATATCATGTGGATTATCGAAATAGTATAACCCTCGATAACTTAATGAATCCGGACTTCATCAATGCTTCTAAATATTCTTTTCTAGAAAAGGTTAAAGTAGCGTTGCCAGTTTTGAATAAAGACAATGAATTAGGGGTTGCAGTCTTAGTTACGCCATGGGCTATACACCCGGACGACGAATTAGCGAAATTAAAAATTGTTGACACTAAAGGAGGATATTTCAAAGAAGAAATTTTATTTGATGGAAAAAGCAGATCGTATATAGCTCAAGTAAGAGAAAAATTGAAAAATCATTTAGAAATTAAAGAAGACGAAGAATTGAAAAGTGTTTTAAAAGCTATTCGAATTTGGAATAATTTTCATCAATATGAACCGTTCCTTAGGATTTTAAATGGACAACTATCGGCGGTTGGATTAAAACCTATCGATCTCTCACAACGTATTAACCCATATGTCAATTTGCTTCAACGATTGTTTCAAGAAGATCAAACGAAATTTAATAAAGAAAAGTTAATAGAAATATGTAAATCTGAAGATTTGTGGACAGGTCGCAACATTATGTTAACGGAAGAAGTTCCTGTTGGAATAAGGAGCTTCATTCGAAGAGCTGAAAATCTAGAGAACGATACAACTACAATGACTTGTTTATTACATTATTTTGACGGTCGATATCTAAAAGATGAATTTAGCTGGAATGTAAATATTAAAGCGGCTGTAGAAGATTTTATAGGATGTAGTTTAGCAGAAGGTAACTCTTATTGCATTTATTTAGATACTCATTCAACTATTGCTTTTACAACCGGTTTTCTTCTTGATCCAAAATCTGGAGTGAAAGCAGTTCCTATTCAAAAAGGGCTGGATGGAAGAGCGATTTGGCGATCAAACTCTAAGGTGCTAAAAGAGCAATATCCATTATGGCAAGTTAGCCATGATATTATTGATGAAAATGGCAGTGATATTGTTATAGTAATAGAAATGACACATCCAGCTGTTCAAGATGTAAGAGAATATATTGAAACCAAAGAGTTGTCTGCTAAATCTATTATTAGATTTTATTTTGAAGAATCTCCGAGTTTCAATTCAATACGCGATGGAAACCATGCTATGTATCTTGCTAACGAGATATCAAAAACTTTAAATGGACTTCAAAAAGAGGATAGGAAAAGAAGATACCACTTTTTTGGAGCTGGCCCAAATGGTTTTTGGTTCTTCTTAGGACAACTTTCAAGAAACTTTGGTCAGTTAACTCTCTATGAATACGACTTTGAAATAGCAAAAGATTATTTTCCAACTATTGAGTTACCTTAAATACATGAAGGGGAGTGCATAAAATGGAAGTAAAATCTTATTTTAATGATTTTTTATTAGGTATAAGATTAACAGATAATCAAATAAACGATTTAAAAAAAGGCCACAGTATTTTACGAAAGAGATTATTGGAAGATGGAGAATTGTCTTCGATTCTTGTTAACACATTCTTACAAGGAAGTTATAGAAGGGCGACCGCTGTTCGATCTAAAAATGGAAATAAGTCAGACGTAGATGTGATTGTTGTGACAACGTTAGATACAGAGCAGTACTCTCCTCAAGAAGCATTAGATAAATTTGTCCCTTTCTTAGAAAAACATTACAAAGGGAAATATAAAATGCAAGGGCGATCTATTGGTATTGAACTTAGCTATGTCGAGCTTGACTTAGTAATTACATCTGCACCTTCAGAGACACAAAAAGAGTTACTTACAACAAATAGCATATCGACTTCTTACTCGATAGAAGACTTGGAGAATTGGGCTCTTACTAAATCTTGGAGCATAGACTATCAAAAAGAATGGAAAACGGAACCCTTATTAATTCCGGATAGAGAAGCGGGAAAATGGGAAAAAACCGATCCATTAGCACAAATTAAGTGGACCTGGAATAAAAATGCGGATTGTAATAGGAATTACGTAAATGTAGTGAAAGCTCTGAAGTGGTGGAAAAAGTTAAACCCCAACCCTAAGTATCCTAAAGGATATCCTTTAGAACATTTTGTAGGTTTAAGTTGTCCGGATGGCATAGGATCGATTGCTGAAGGAGTTACACTGACTTTAGAAAATATTGTTAAAGAATATCCTGAAAAGCCTTTTTTGAAAGATCATGGAGTCCCCGAACATGACGTCTTTAAACGTATTAGTGATGAAGAATATAAAGAATTTTATGATTTAGTGATTGAAGCTGCGTTGATTGCAAGAAAAGCTTTAGATAGTACCGATAAGGTGGAGAGCATTGAATTATGGAGAGAATTATTTGGCTCAAAGTTTCCAGAACCACCTTCTAATACGAAAAAATCACAAGATAGTTTTACTCCAAGAACCGAACCGACCTCTTCTGTTTCAGGCGGTAGATTTGGGTGAGGTCTATGAAAATTCCTAATGAGGTTCTACTTACGGGACGTAGAGCTACGGAATTCGTAGAAGGAATTGAGATAATCGATGATTTAAGGTGGATAGAACCCATAAAAAAATGGGTTCTTCATTGTTCGTTATACTCGGACGAAATTGAATCTGCTGTAATAAATAGTTATACCGAATGGTATATATTAATTGACGATGATTATCCAAGAGGAAATATTGGTTTTTACCCGTCAAAACAAAATAGCTTAACTCAAACATTTCCACATCAGATGTACAATTACGAAGGCAATAATGATTACCCATGGAGAAGCGGTTTATTATGTCTAGATTCAAATGTAACAACATTAGGTAGGCTTGTTCCTAATGAAGAGCCACACCAAGAAGAAGTTCGTTTATCTTGGCATATTATAAGAGCCATAGAATGGTTAATAGCTGCTTCAAAAAGTAAACTCACTTCTCAAGACGAACTCTTTGAGTTGATTGATTTTCCTGAATTTTCTTCATTAAAAATTGGTTTTTCTGAAGACTCGAGATCATTTGC
The DNA here is from genome assembly GCF_001465835.2 of Planococcus kocurii. NCBI lineage: Bacteria > Bacillati > Bacillota > Bacilli > Caryophanales > Caryophanaceae > Planococcus > Planococcus kocurii. The sequence goes on along the minus strand of NZ_CP013661.2, from coordinate 115,823 downwards.
GTTTTGGAATTCAATTGGAGTTAAATATGGAATTGCCACTTTCTCAGCTCTACATAGTGGAATTTTTTTAGTAAGAGAGTTTAAGAAACTAAACGGATTATGTTTAAGAAATACTGAATGGGGATATCAATCTTCTCAAGCTAAAAACGATAATAGAATTATAGGTTCTTGGATATTATTAAAAGAAATCCCCCACCTTAAGCCATGGCAAGCTCCACTGACTTGGAGTGAACTTACAGAAATATGTGATAGTCAAAAAATAGAACTTGGAAGTATTCTGCGCCAGATTAAAAAAAGGCAAAAATGCAAAGGGAAATTAGTTCACATACTACTGATTGGGTTCCCTATCAAAGAAAAATTGAATGAAGAATACACTGAAATATTTTGGAAAGGAATAGAAATTCCTCTTTTAATTGATAACAGTCTCAACCCTAAAACAGCTAAGTTAGATATTAACAGTAGCAACAAAAATGAAAAAAAAGTTACTATTAATAGCCGAAGTAAAGTAAGGTGGATGCATTCATTCAATTGGTCAAAAAATGCTGTCATGAGCCGCGGCATGTTACCTAAAACAATTAGCGATTCAAGAATATTGCTAATAGGTGCTGGGGCACTTGGCTCTTCTGTTGGAGAGTTATTAGTCAGAGCAGGTGTAGAGAAGCTAGGGATTGTTGATCACGACAATTTAGAAATGGGAAACCTTACTAGGCATACCTTGTTACTAACTGAAATAGGAAATAATAAAGCAGAGGCGCTGGCTAAGCGACTAAATAAAACCTCACTTCACTCTAAGGTAAAATCATATCCTGGGACGTTAAAATATAATCTAGAAAATAACTTTGAACAGTTAATAAAATATAATGTGATACTAGACTGTACGGGAGAAGATGAGGTTTTAATACAGTTGCAACAACATCAGTGGTCTGATACAAAGCGATTTATTTCTATTTCGCTAGGATTTGCGGGTAGAAGGCTATTTCTTTTTAGTAATAACGGCTCTTATTTTCATTATAGTCTGTTTAGAAAATGTGTTAATTCCTGGTTAGCCGAAGAAAGTACTCAATTCAACGAAACACCACTACCGAGGGAAGGGTTGGGTTGTTGGCACCCACTGTTTCCTGCTAGAGCTGATGATGTGTGGATTTTAGCTGCCACTGCTATTAAAAAGTTTGAATCAATATATGGTGAAAGAGAATCTTCAACATTTAGTGTATATGAACAAGAAAATAGCGACGGAAACTTCAAAGGAATTAATCTAATTCATAATGAGGTATTCAATGAATGATTTAAATTTTACTAGTGAAAATCAAAATTTTAAAGTAGTTATTCCTAATATAGTACTAGATGAAATTCAGATACTCTGCAAGTCATCCTATCCAAATGAAACAGGCGGTATATTGATTGGTTTCTACAATGAGCAATATACTTCCGCAATTATTTCTAAGTTTATGTCAGCTCCACCAGATTCAAAAAGCGGACCTACATGGTTCGTAAGAGGAATTAACGGTGTGAAAAAGAAGTTAGATCAATTGTGGTATAAAAAAAATGAATACTATATTGGGGAATGGCATTACCATCCCGATAGTAGTTCAACTCTAAGTAATCAAGATATTAAGCAAATGAGTGAAATCTCGTGTAATGAGAATTATAAATGTCCCGAACCTGTATTACTGATAGTGGGCGGTAGATATAAATCTTGGGAATATAGTACTTACGTGTTTCCGAAAAATAAGAAATTCATCCAACTCGATGTAGTAGATGAATTCGGTGGTTCTAAAGAGCTGGACAGCCGTTGAAGCCGTTACTTACGATTGTCTTTTTATTTAGAAAACCAGTTTTTACTACTTTGATATTTCAAGTTAAAAAAGGTATTGCGATTTGAGTCTTACTGTATATGTTCGTAAAAGTATTAAGAAAAAAAGAACGTTCGTAAAGTGCTTTGACACATTTACGAACGCTCTTTTTTGGATTTTAAAGCTATTTTGCAAGCGTTCGGAAAAGTGTACTTTTACGAACGGTTTTATTTGTACTACGTTGATTTTAGTTTCAGGTATTTATACTTAAGAAATATTGTTATAATTCAATTAACAAATTATTCATTTTTATCAATTTATATCTAGTTAAAATAATGATATGTAAGGAGGAGAACTGATGGAGACGATATTTTTATTCTCTTTAATGATGATAATCTTAGCTATAGCAGTACTTAATACTTCCAAAGTTGAAAAGCTAGAAAAAAGAATAAAGCAACTTGAGGGGAAACAATAACTTGAAAGGTTTTCAAACTCCTAAACGTGTAGTTACTAATTTTTCGTTTTACCACTGACTTTTAAGTAGAGTATCGAGTTGAGCATGAGTCATAATCAAAAAATCAATGAGCTACAAACTGATCTGAAGGATTTTGTGAAACTCCCTAAAAAATTTAATTAGATTTTTTGTTGAAAAGACTGGAATGTGAATGTAACTTAAGTGCAGTTAAGTTACATTCACATTAGGCGAAAAAGTATGCTAGAAATTTTTGTTGAACTACAGGAGGTGATAGTGAGATGGTCTGGTTAAAATTTATTGGATTTTTTTTATTCGTAGTTCTTATAGTTGCTCTTGTTAATCTCGCATTAAGAAAAATATTTAAGATCAAGAATGAAGGAAAAGGACTCTTTTCATTCAATTATGTAAACAAGTTGCATCTGAAAATTGATTTATCTATCAATGCAACAGCAGCTGTGGCATACATAATTTGCTTTTATCTTTTAGTTTCTAAAGGATACTCAGTAAACGTTTTTTTAGTTTCGGTAATTCTATTTACGATATTGAGCCACTCGGTACAAGCCGTTTTTGAATGGAAATACTCACAGAATCCGAAAAAAATCATCTTAACTATCAGTGAAATGTCTTTAATCGTAATAGCTTTAATCTTAACGATTCAATTTGATTTATTTAACTCCCTAATATCTTAAGTGTGAATGTAACTTAATGTGAATTAAGTTACATTCAACATAGTAAAAGAACTATTTTGAAGAGGGGTGAAACAGATGGAACGTTTCAATATGAACTTTCAAAATAAAAGAGTGAGGGTTTGGTTTGCTTTTGTATTACCTTTGATTTTGCTGGCCGTGCTACTATATATTTCTCTTCCAAAAGAGTTTGAGTTCATTCCAACCCTTATAATTATTGTTGGATTTGTCATCTATCAAGCTTGGGTTGTGCTCGATAAGAGAAAACAAAGATCTAATAAATAGTTTTATTTTAAAATTGAATGCAGCATAATAGCAATTAAGTTACATTCAGTTCCGTATAACTCCTTCTTTTTGGCTTTAGTGACTGCTGGTAAGTAATATAATAAAAACCTCTTGATTTTAAGATCAAGAGGTTTTTATATCAGACGATTTTTTTAAAGATTTGTTCATAAAGAAAATATAGAAAACAGTAACAAATGCGGTCTGCATAAAATTGTCAAACCAATCAAATGAGCCTGATTTGCTATAATCGAAACCAACTAAAATAGCAAATCCTCCTATGAACAACAAAAAGTAGTAAAAAGGACGATTAATTTTCATAATAAAACTCCTTCAGAGAGTAGCTATAAATTTAAATTCAGAATAACACAACTAATACACATTACCAAATAAAGGATAATCCGAATGTGACTTAAGTCTAATTAAGTTACATTCAAAATAAGTAAAGAACCCTTCAAAATCGAAGCATTCTTTTCTAAAACGATATGAAGTTTTGAAAAAGTGAAATAGTCAAAATTACAGTTGATAATGTACCTAGAGCTGTAAACGTTATGATATTAAGTTTGTTTTGCTTTTCTGAAGGTTTACTAAGTTCATAGGTCACTGCAATCCAAATAATTATCGATACTAGAGGAATAATACCCATAGTCATATTCAACATCTCCTTTTTGGAATATTTTAACTTAAGTAATATGTTAACACAAAATACCATTTTTGGAGTTACTACATCGGATAAATTTTAAAGCTTTTCTATTCAGAACCCTGATTCTACAGACTTCACCTGAAAATTATTCTGAACTAATTTCATTAGAAAAAATGATACATTCAGAATACTGTTCTGTAAGATTTTCAAACTTGAATCTCAAGAGATGTAGGTTTACATATCGCAGCTTATCGGAAGCTATGTGTATTTTTAAGGAGGAAAGAGTCTGTAACTAGCACATCTTTTCTCCTTTTTGCTTGTGAATTCATTCTTTTACGAACGGTTATTTAAAATATGTTAAAAGGCTTAACTATTTTCACTAGCTCACTTGATACTTTTATGTACCTGCTATTAGAAAAAGAATGAAAGCTGTAGTTCTGATCACCTTTTGTATAGCTCTACTAATTTTTTACCATCAGTGTCACCAAAGATAGTAGTGAGTGGAACTAAATTGATGAAAACATTTAAGTAAGATACGAATATGAAGCTATCTAAATAATGACGGAAAACTCCAAGCTCATATCCAGTGGTCACATCCAGAACCAGCGCGCTAATTAAGTTAAATAGCACACCACCTAAAAAGAAGAAGGACTTTTGAGTGGTGCTCATCCAGTTGATCGTATTTGGGACGACTCTTCCACCGGCAAAATAAGCATTTCTGATATTGAAGTTGTTCTTTTTCCATAGAATTTTACCATTCCCAATACTGAACTCATTGATCTTCCCACCAAATAGCTTAAGAAAAAAGGCATGTCCGGTCTCATGAATAAATGCAACAAAAGGAAAAATAAACAAACCAATGATAATGAAGTTAACTAAGAAATTCATATTTTATCTCCTTTTTCTCTAGATAAGCATTGAACCAATCCAACGATTGCTAGTTTGACCTTTCGTACTCATATGTAAATTGATAACATGGTACAAATACGTATAACTAGAGAGTTGGTTTCACTAATTGCTTAGTTAGCTTACTGTAATTTCATTAAAGACAGCACAAACAGTTTATCGGAAGTAGCAGCTATTTTACCGGTAAAGTAAAAAGAAGAGGAGACTGACATTGAATCAAACAGTTAAACAAAATTGGAATTTAGATTCTTTATACGAAGGCGGAAGCCAATCAGTAGAGCTAGGAAAACTCATAGATCGGTTGACGGAGAATCTTCATATCTTAAGTAAGAATTTCGAAGCTCAAGAAGCAGCAATAGAAAAAAAGGAACTTCAAAAAATTCTCGATATTGTGTACCAGTTTCAATCTATGCTGAGTGAATGGGAGGAATTGGATGAGTTCTTGATTTGTGTGTATGCCGAGAACGTGAAAGACAGTGCAACGTTCGTTCTTATGGACCAAAGTGCTAAGATCAAAGTAAAGTTGGATTCCGTAAAAATTAGCTTAGACCACGTTCTTGCTGCGATTCCTGAAGATGAATGGACTGAATTTATCAACTTGGAAGCAGTGGAACCCATTTCGTTTTATTTAGAAAAACAGAGACAGGCAGTTCATGACCAGCTCCCTGCTGAAATGGAAAGGCTCATCAGCGTTTTATCCGTTAACGGAATAAAGGGATGGGAAGAGCAACATCAACTGATGCTATCGCAATTGAGAGTTTCCATAAAAATAGATGGGAAGATAACAGAGGTATCGATTGGCCAAGCCTTAAACCATGCGATTTATTCAAAGGATCAGGATTTACGCCAACATGCGATTCAAGGAATAAAAGTGGCTTGTGAAGGTGAAGCTGCCTCTTTTGCTTCCGTATGGAATCGAATTGCCGGTTCTCGGTTAGACATATATGAACAGCGTGGCTGGACCAATCAATTAAAAGAAGCAGTTGAACAAAATGATTTAGACGAAAAGACCATTCATACTGTACTAGCTTCAATTGATCAGAATAAGAAAATTTATCAAGCCTATATTCAGCGCAAACTGCAATTAAGTCAGACTAAAAAAACGAGTTGGTTTGATTTGGTTGCTCCCGTATTCGCCCCTGTCGAGAAAGTGTCTTATGCTGAAGCGAGGAGCTTAATCCTTAAGCAATTTTATCGGTTCAATGAAAAGTTAGGTCATTTTGCGGAAATGGCGTTTGAAGCAGGCTGGATCGAAACGGAAAATCGACCCAACAAGGCAGAAGGAGGGTTTTGTGCATCCATGCCGTTGGCAAAAGAAAGCCGAATATTTTTCGCTTATCGAGAAACTTATCAGGATGTCGTAACCTTAGCTCACGAATTAGGTCATGCTTACCATAACTTTATCCTTCATGAGGAACCGGCTCTTGCCCAACGGAAAGGAACAAGCGTTGATGAAACAGCTTCTACTTTCATGGAAAACCTGGTATTAGATGCCGTTATTAATCAGACCACCAATGAACTGGAAAAACTGGCTCTTCTCGAAATAAAAATCAAAAATGGTTTGATGTACGTTGGAACCGTACCCAATATGTTCCGGTTTGAACAGGCCTTTTATGAAAAAAGAAAAAATGGTCCGTTGAATGTCGAGGAAATAAAATTACTGCTGAGCGAAGCAGAAAATTCCTTCTATGAAGGAGAAATTGAAGAATTGGCACTTTATAAGTGGATGTATACGGTTCATTTTTATGACGCTGAAAAACCATTCTATAACATTCCTTATACTATCGGTTATTTGTTCAGCAATGGCATTTATGAATTGGCAAAATTAGAACCTAGTGGATTTAACGAACGATATGACGAACTATTGCGCAACTCTGGAAGAATGACAGTGAAACAATTGGCACAAACCTTTTTAGGGAGAGATTTATCAATGAGCGAATTTTGGAATGCCTCCCAGCAGTCGTTAATTGGAGCCATTGAAGAATACTTGAGACTGACTGAAAAGTATTGTAACGAAAGTAACTAATATCTTTGTAGCATCAAATAGGTTTTCATTACCATAAAATGTCTTTAAAGTTAATATGAGAAATGGTGAAAGTAGCTTAATTGACATATGACCAATTACCGGAAGAAGAGGCTCAAACCTGAGTCTCTTTTTGTTTTGAAAAGTGAACTTTTAGGAACGCTTTATTTCTATAAGCTGTTTTTCTTTGAGAATGAGCTAGAGGAATGACAAAACAAACGATAGGGAAATAATGGTATAATTAGTTGGGATGAAATAAAATATAGAACATTCTAGAATTTTTATAAAATGTGAGGAGTGACTATTATGAAAACAAAACTACAACAAATGACAGAGGAAGAATTTGATCGTTACTTGGCATATTTTATACCTGACTACGCTAAAGACTTATCTGAAAACTATATGATTCCATTAGAAAAGGCGATGGAAGAATCAAAAGATTTAATGGAACAACTCCTTCCAAACAAACAAGGCACAGAAGGCCAGTTAGTTTACACTATTTATTCAACCGAAGAAGATAAAACAATTGGTGTGATTTGGTACACTATCTAATCCGAAAGTAATAAAGCTTATATCTACCATATTTTAATCAAGGAAGAGTTTAGAAAGAAAGGATTCGCTACCTTGGTATTGAAAGAATTAGAAGCAAACATGAAAAGTGCTGGGATTACCTCTATGGGATTAAATGTTTTTGGCAAAAATCCTAATGCTTATAAACTTTATAAAAAACTGGGCTATCAAACGCAATCAACAGCAATGGGGAAAAGAATCTAAAATAAAAAGTGAAGAAGTTTATATATTCCGGATTATCGGAAGTAAAATAAACAGCTAGATGGATCAAAAGAGTTTATTCCGAATGGTGACTACTTTTTAATCGAGTTCCATTATAAAAGAATCTTAAAAGAGCTATTGCTTGCCGAATGTAGATACACTGTATATACTTGGTGTATAAATAGCACTCTGAGGAGTTGATTCACATGCCGCAAATCAAGCAGAAAGTTAGTCACCGAGAGGCTAAACTTCAGAATTGGGGTAACAGTAAAGCAGTTAGGCTTACAAGAGATATCCTTGAGGAAGCCGGATTTAATGCAACTGATGATGCTGTATTTGATGTAGAGATTGAACCAAATCGAATTTCATTAGTTCGAAAAAGCCAGTTAACTCCGTTTCAAAAGTTATTTGTTGGTTATAATGGTGAAAAACCTGAGCCTGAAGCACTTTGGGATGAAGTAGAACCAGTCGGAAAAGAAGAGTGGTAAGCAATTAATAGGCTCAAAAATCGTTTGCCTGTACTTAATCCTCAATGGAAAAGTACAGGCACTATTTAATTGGAGGAGTAGTGATGACAAGATTTTTTAAAGTTGGGGATATTATAAAGGTCGATATGTCGCCGGCAAAAGGGCACGAACAGCAAGGTTATCGTCCAGCCATCGTTGTTTCAGAAGAAAATGTACATAAAGAGACCGACTTAATTTGGGTTTTGCCAATCACCAATACGAATAAAGGTTACCCGACTCATGTACCGGTAAATGGAAGAACCAAGAATAACAAGAACAGCGTAGTAAACAATCAGACAACCGGATATGTATTGTGTGAAAAGATAAAGGCAATTGATCCATTGGCTAGAGCTGCAAGATTAACAGACGAGGCCGATCAAGAGTTGATTGAAGAATGCAAGGCTATCATCGATGCCATTACTTTTATAGGGTAAAGAAAGTAAGACCAATCATTATGATTGGTCTTTTTGAGTACTGAAATTCATTTTGTTCGTAAAAGTGTACTTTTACGAACCCCTTGTAACTTGCATAATAACTTTTGAACTGTCGTTTCTAAATTTTCTGCTTATTGGTAATATAATCATATACATATTCGAATAAGATAAATGCTGGAAACAGTCCACGTGAAAAAGACTAAACTGAAAGCAGGCAGAATTTAATGAAAGCTAAAACAATTGCAAAGAATTTTGGTTTTGAATTAGAAGAAGAGCCAATCAGTATCTATCCGTTCTCGCCAGTTTACCGGCTAAAAAGACCTGAAGGCGACTTTATCGTCAAAAAAACGCAACATCCAATTCAGAAAGCGAATCGTCTCATGAAGTATACAAAAACAATAAACAAACAAGGCATTGAGGTGATTATTCCAGCAAAGATTTCTGTAGAAAACCCGAGGACTTTCGACGAAGAAACCTACGTTGTTTATCCGTTTATTCATGGAGAGTCTTATGTAGGGAAGGATTGGGAAATCCAAGAAGCAGGAAGGTTGCTTGGAAGAATTCACGCGCTATCTCCTGTTAATAATGAATTTGAACTGGATATCTACAATGTATTTGATTTCACGGAAGAGGAAGTCACAGAGAGCTTCCAGCACATTGTGCAAAATGCAGCTCCACACGGCATCACGATAAATCCAAAATTAGAAGTCCGGCTTCTGCAAGCGGTTCGTCAACAGGCAGAGCTGAAGCAAGCAGACCTTATTTCCGTTGCAACACCGCATGATTTTAAAGCGAATAACCTTGTCTATACGCCAAAGCCTTATTTGATTGATCCGGATAATGCTGGATGGATTCCGCGAATTTTTGATTTGGCGCTGGTCCTGTTGTTATTTCACAATGAACTGGTCTCTGCGCCAGATCGACCTTTTACAAAACAGCAGTGGCACCTGTTTTTACTAGGGTACGGGGAATTTGTGATCCTATCTCAAGTGGAGAAAGCGAACTGGCTAAAAGCACTGAAACATGTTTTCCTTGATGAAGTCATGTGGCTAATGGCAGATGTGGAAGAAGATTGGCAGAATTCAGTACAACGCACGTTGTTTGAAAATCTTATCCAGTTGTTCTTAGATTTTGAAGAGTACAGTTTAACTTGAGTAATATGGAGTTAATTGAAGAAATAACTAGGTTTTGAATGTACCATAAGTCTAATTAAGATATATTCAAGACCCTTACTCTAAAGAAGTCAGAAGTACTTCGAAAGAAAATGGATTTATTAGGGGGAGTAATCCCTTCAAAAGATGCATTTTAAGAATTTAAAACTGTATTTTTGAATGGATGATATTTAACATATCGTAGCTTATTGAAAGCTGTGTAAATAAGAGAGGAGAGAAGAGGTATTTCAAAGCACCTCTTTTTTCTCTTTTCTTAAAAAGTAATCATATACTAAAATCCCTTTTTATAGATGAGAAAAGAATATTTAAGATATTGAGGTAAATAATGGTATAATTACCTTGAAGTATAAGGGAATATTCACCATGTGTAAATCAAGACTAGTACATGAAAATAATAGAAATGTATGTTAAAAAATGCGCATAAAATTTCTCGTGGACTACAAAAAAGAAAAGAAAGACCTTTTGGTGTTGGATGAAATTATCATGACCAATTCACGGAAAAGTGGACTTCTTTAGGACGTATTTTTTAACAGCTATTTTTCGCTCTCAATGAAACTACGTCTTTTTAAATAATTATTTTATAGGTTATTAAGGAGTATATTAAATGAGAAAAACTTTCACTACTCGAAAAGTAAGTTTAGCAACGTTGTTATCTTTACTTGTCTCCGTTTCTGTGATATCAACTCTTTTGATTCTTACGATTTCGACTTATCATTCGAATAAAGAGTCCTTAACATCAACTTACTTGGCGCTTAATTTTTCCAAGGCTAAAAAGATGAGCCATTCTGTCGACTCATTATTTATTTCGATGAGAACCCATTTAAAATCTACCGCAGAGTTTTTGGAAGACCATGAGGAGATGACTGATCCAGAAATCCAGGAGCAACTAGAGCTTTTAAGAGTCAGCAGTGGCTATTTCAACTCTTTATCGTGGGTTGATGAAACGGGAGTTATCCGAGTTAACAGTCCAGGGGGCATTGGATTGCAAGGAACAAAAATAACCTCTGGTGTTACTAAAGATGTCTTAGATGCACGAGTGCCCATGCTGACTAAACCTTATGTGGGTCCCTCGAATCAGCTACTAGTTTTGATGAGTCAACCCATCTATTCGAATAATGGAACTTATAGAGGGATGATCGGAGGAACCATTTATCTTCAAAAAGAAAATGCCTTGAATCAGATTCTTGATAATGAGGCGAGTGATACTAGTGGTTCCCACTACTATGTTGTTGGCCCCAACGGAATATTGTTGTTTCATCCACAAAGCCAGCGGATTGGTGAAAATTTTTATGAACATTCACTGGTACGTAAAATAGCAGAGGGAAAAAGTGGAACAGAGATTGCGGAAAATGCCATAGGAGTTTCCATGCTATCAGCTTATAGTTATGTTCCAGAAGCAGGATGGGGAATTGTGCAGCAAACTCCGTATTCATTTGTTGAGAATTTACTGCTAACTGAGCTCCGGCAATTGCTAATGAAGGTGTTGGTGCCGTTTTTGTTTTTGCTTCTGTTGTCAATCTTGATCGCGCGAAAGTTAGCAGCTCCTTTTAATCGACTGGGCACTCTCGTAAATCGATTAGCTGAAGGAAAACCGATTTTCCAATCGGAAAAGGAAGTTCTGACAGAAGCTCATTGGAACCGGGAAGCGGACCTGTTAACCAAAAGTGTGGGTTTGGCTTTTGAAACAATCGAAAAAAATAATCTGCAACTCACTCAATCTGCACAGACCGACTCGTTGACAGGACTACTGAACCGGAGAAATCTGGACGAAGTTTTAAGCATCTGGTCAGCGGAAAGCCGGTTGTTCTCTCTACTGGTGCTGGATATCGATCACTTCAAGTCCGTTAATGACACGTATGGACATCAAGTGGGAGACAAGGTTTTAAAAATGATGGCCGAAACACTTTGTACAGTTGTAAGAAAAAATGATGTTTGTTTTCGATATGGAGGAGAAGAGTTTGTTATACTTCTTCCCCATACCGATTCTCAAAGTGCTTATAATGTGGCAGAAAAGATTAGGGGAAAAGTTGAAAAGACCAACTACATACCTAATAAAACCATTACAGTATCTATTGGAATTTCAGAATATCCAGCACAAACAAATTCGGTAACCGAAATTTTCGGGTTCGCGGATTCGGCATTGTTTACATCAAAGGTCGCAGGAAGAAACCGAATTACGATTTACTCAAGTTAAGCGAAATTCACTTATCCTTGTTAACCTTTTATAATCCGATTTGTAAAAAAAGTGTTCATCCTATTTTGTTACTGAATGGCAATCAAGGCTAAAGTATTAATCATACAGTTTTTGAAGAAATAACTGAGGATTTAATTCGATGGTTGGAAGAACATTTTGAGCAATAAGAAAGAAACTCAAATAAGAGCTTCTCAGATTGCAGACAAATGAATTTTTATGTTAGTTAAAGAATAAATAGTCGATTCATCTTGGGGATACAGGATTCTGCGTTCCATGCGGACGCTTTCCGCGGACAAGTCTTTGCGACGAAGCTAGCGCAGCGATACAGGAGCATCTCTTTGCTCTTCGCCGCATTGCACTCCGAATCCTTAAGAGAGTATTGATTAAAAGCAGATTCGTTGGTTACTCTCGCTAATCTGAGTCACATGCTGACAACCGGTTAAATTATACATTATTATTCATTTTTATAGACTTTGTCTACAGTCTGAGAAGCTCAAATAAGAGCTTTTTCTTTTTGTATGAATGAATCTGTACTACTATTATTTACTGAGATTTTCTTTTTAATACTGTATATTCCTCTAATGGAATTTATGGTAAACTTTACATAAATGAATTTTCTAAATTAAAAGTAATTAAAGTGGCGAGGAGGTTTTATGCTGGAACACACATCTTAAAAAAGACGTAAGAGCAGAAAAAGGTATCGCCAGTTACGGGCATTACAACGAAGAATATCCTTTTAGTAATAGGAATGCAGAACAAGAAGATTCATCAGAATTTTTTGGTTTAAAAAAGATACGAATTTTTTAGATACCAATAACAATTGAATGATGAGTTGTTATCGTTTCGATTAGCTTCCAGAAGGCATTGAGACGAACGAATAACAAAATGTAATAGTTAAAAACTGTGGCACATTCAGAGTGCTACTTCAGCAGGCTGATAAAATTAAAAGTATTTACAGTATCTATCAATGTTTATGGAGAGTAGGTTTGGTATGAAAGCGGTTCGTAATGTTTTGGAATTTTTAGAGGGAAATGGTGTTAAGTACGTATTTGGAATACCAGCAGGTTCGGTCAATGCTTTTTATGATCAGCTTTTAGATTTTCCAGAAATCACTCCAATTGTCACAAAACACGAAGGGGCTGCCTCTTATATGGCAGCATCTTATGCAAAATATTCTCAGCAGCTGAGTGTGTGCATCGGCAGTAGTGGCCCCGGAGGCACTAATTTATTGACAGGAGCTGCGAATGCAATGCGGGAGCATTTGCCCATTCTGTTTCTTACTGGGGCAGTGCCGGTCAGCACAATGGGACTAAATGCTTCACAAGAACTCGATGCTCAGGCACTCTTTCAACCTATAACCAAGTATAGTGTTACGGTTTTGGATTCAGCGAATTTATTGGATGAGATTGTAAAAGCGACACAAATTGCCCTTTCTGGTATACCCGGACCGGTTCATGTTGCGATGCCAATAGATGTGCAAATGGGGAATGTCGAAAAACTTCCTATACCAAAGATAGAAATAGAGCGACATCCACCTATAGATGCGACATTAGTCAAACAAGTAGCTGATCATTTGCTGCAGAAGAAAAAAGGCTTTATCTTTGCGGGACAAGGCGTACGTAATTCGGTAGCGCAAGTACTAGAACTTGCAGAGTTGCTCAATTGGCCAATTGTTGCAACACCTGTGGCAAAAGGGCTTTTCCGGGAAGACCACCCTTTATTTTCTGGAGTGTTTGGTTTCGCCGGAAAAAATGATACGTCTTTGTTTGTGAATGAGGGAGATGCAGAAACACTACTTGTTCTGGGATCAAGTTTAGGTGAAACAGCGACAAGTAATTATAACCCAAATCTGGCAAAAGACCGATTCGTCATTCAAATTGATTTTGATTCTACCGTTTTTAACCGAAAGTATCCGGTTGATGTTCCAATACATGGAGATATGTCAGAGGGTTTAACTAAACTAATTGAAGAACTCAAAGCAAGAGGACTAGAGCGACCGACAACTGTGAAGGCAATTGGACGAGAGTCATCCGCTGATACAGAAGAGGAATTTAATACAAAGAATGTCTTACGGAAGTTACAGGAATTCTTACCAACTTCTACTCGATATACGATAGATATCGGAGAATTTATGGCTTATGTAATCCATGACATGGAAGTGTTGGAGGAAGACACGTTCGATATCAACGTACATTTTGGTGCAATGGGAAGCGGATTAAGCGCAGCAATTGGCTCGAAACTTGCTGAACCCAATCGACCGGTAGTTGCCATCACAGGAGATGGTTGCTTCTTTATGCACGGGATGGAAATTTTAACTGCGAAAGAATATAAATTGCCTATTTTGTTCGTCGTAATGAATAATGCGCGTTTAGGGATGGTATATCAGGGACATACGTTGCAATACAAGCGTTCACATCCATCCTTTGAACAAGAACCCGTCAATATTACAGCAATGGCTGAAGCATTAAATATCCCGAATTTCCGTGTAGATAGCTTTGAAGATTTATCTCAAAATGTGTTAAATGCATTAACTTATTTAAACGGTCCAGCAATTTTAGAGGTTGCATTGGTTGATAACAACATCCCGCCAATGGGAGATCGAGTTAAATTTCTTTCTTCTTTTGGGAAGTAGGAAAGAAATTGCTATTGATAAACTGATTTCTAAAAGGTTACTGTTTAAAAAGAGAGGCCATTTAAGTTTCAGTAAACGTAATATCATTAAGAAAATAGCGTAGGCGATATTGAAGAAATGAAGTTTATCAAAAGGCTATGCCTTATTTGAAAATCTATAGAAATAGAATAAACGCCACAGCTCACTTTGTCATAGAGCTGTGGCGTTTATGGATTAAAGCGTATACGAAGTGATTTTTACTAGGATGTACACTTGTCTAGTAAGAGCTAAAGCATTTTCTCAAGAGAAAGACGCTTATATCTTTATTTTTTAAATTCAGCTTTAAGAAGGTAGACAAGATCATATTGTGCTAGTTCATCTATGTGATTTTCAACATCGTTAAAAAAATCAGTAGATAGACTACTTATAACTTGATCATTTGAATAACTAATATTAGCTAATACCAACTCATCGTCAATCGACTTTTTTTCACCTTCAAGTTGTCCCCAAACACTTGCCATATCAACCAAATCTTCTGGATTAATTTCTATATTACTTACGGAACCTGTATGACCGTTACTACTAATTCCAATATTAAACGTCTGTTTTTCACCATCGTTCTCTAGTTTGGAGGTTGCAAAAATAATAGTACCGTTACCCTCTGCCTCTGCAGATAGAGAACCAACTATCTCCTCAATCAATGTACCTGATTGGTATTTTTCAACCCATACAGATACCTCTTTGTATTCACTATTAATACTGAAATCGAAAACAAATGATTTATCTGAAGTAGTTGTCAATATCGCACGTTCTTTCTCTGTTAATTCAACAGCAGAAATAGAGTTTGATTTTTCAACATCATTTGCACAGGCGCTCAAAAAAACGAACGACAGTGCGAGAAGTGTAGTTACTCTTTTCATTTAATGCCTCCTTTTATCTATCTATTCTATTATCTGTTTATAGTCTAGTTGCGTTGAAGAAACTAACTGAATATTTTTATTATATCGCAAGAAATAGATTTTGACTGATGATTTGCTGGAAATTCATCTTTTTACAAGTTTTGTATTGGTTAATCATTAGTTTTAACGAGTCTATATAAAGAAACAGTATGATAAAAGCTAATCTATGAGAAGAGAAAGCTATTATTCTTCTCATCTCAAAGCCAGAGTAGTCGAAACTAGTCAAGGACAATCTGGAAATTTGCAGAAGGCAAAAGCAACTAAAAAAGCTTCCTTTTTACTGAGTTAGCTATTTGAAAGTAATAATAAATAGGGTCTGTTCTTTAAGGAGTTTGACTTAAGGAAATTAGTAGGGTATGCTAATTGAAAAATATGTAAATTCTATGATGAAGAGAGTAGTTGTAATTAGATCCACTAGCGAGTCAGGGATGGTGAAAGCCTGATAGGTTCTATTACGATGAAGCGCACTTCTAAGAAACTGCCTGAATAGTTTAGTAGGGTATTGTCGGGATATCCCGTTATCATGTTGAGCCGGTCCATAATAGTTGGACAATAAGAGTGGTACCGCGGGGAAAGTCCGTCTCTGTATAACATATACAGAGACGGGCTTTTTTATTTTTATCTAAAAAAGGGGGAGATTGTATGGATTTATTGAGAACTTACGCTGATGAAATTGCTTCAAGTTTGAGCGGAATACTGGAGTTTAATGAGGTTGTGAAATTGATTGAACAACCAAAATATAGCACACAAGGAGATATAGCTTTCCCCTGTTTCACATTGGCAAAGCTACTTAAAAAGTCTCCAGTAGAAATAGCAAAAGACTTGGCACAAAAAGTTTCCCATCCTTTTTTTGAAAAGGTAGTGGCGGAAGGTCCGTATGTAAACTGTTTTTATAACAAAACTGTTGTCAGTTTAAAAACGATAAAAACAGTTTTACATAAGCGCACTGAATACGGATCTTCTGATATGGGACAGTCAAAGGTTGTGACTTTAGATTTCTCTTCTCCAAATATTGCGAAACCCTTTTCTATGGGTCATCTTAGATCAACTGTTATTGGTAACTCTTTAGCAAACATATCCGAAAAATGTGGCTTTCAAACAGTTCGAATCAATCACTTAGGTGACTGGGGAACTCAATTCGGTAAATTGATTGCTGCTTATAAAGCTTGGGGGAAAGAAGCAGATGTAAAAAATGAACCCATTAGTGAATTGTTGAAGCTGTATGTTAAGTTCCATGAGAAAGCTGAGGCAGATCCCGCCTTGGAAAATAGCGCGAGACTGTGGTTCAAAAAGCTTGAAGACGGAGATGAGGAAGCGAGAAAATTATGGGAATGGTTCCGAAACGAGTCTCTTCAAGAATTCGCTAAAATTTATAAATTATTAGATATTGATTTTGATTCCTATAATGGTGAAGCATTTTATAACGATAAAATGAATGAAATAGTGAAGTTGCTTGAGGAAAAACAATTGTTGGTGAAGTCAAATGGAGCTGACATTGTTGATTTGAGCAACTATAACTTGTCGCCATTATTAATTAGAAAATCAGATGGTGCTACACTATATGGCACCCGTGATTTAGCAGCAGCTGTTTTCAGAAAAAGAAATTATCAATTTGATAAATCCTTTTATGTAGTAGGACAAGAACAGACACTGCATTTTAAACAATTGTTTTTTGTGCTGGAAAAACTGGGATACGAATGGGCAAATGACATGATCCATGTTCCTTTTGGTTTCATCTTGAAGCATGGGAAAAAGATGTCCACTAGAAAAGGCACAGTAGTATTGCTGGAACAAGTCATCAAAGAAGCAATTGGACTGGCAGAGAAAAATATAGCTGAAAAAAGTCCGACTTTGGCTTTCAAGGACGAGGTTGCAAAAATGGTCGGAGTTGGAGCTATCATTTTTCATGATTTAAAAAACGAACGTCAAAATAATATAGAATTCTCGCTTTCAGAAATGCTGAAATTTGAAGGTGCTACGGGTCCATACGTTCAATATGCGCATGCAAGAGCTCGTTCGATTTTAACCAAGTCTGGCATTGATAGTTATCATCTCAATCCAGTGGGGTTAAATGATGACTACAGTTGGCCGATCGTAAAGTTATTACTTGCATTCCCAGAAATTATTGCAAAAAGCTTTGATCATGCTGAACCTTCACAAATTGCTAAATACCTAATTTTACTGGCACAAGAATTTAACACCTATTATAGCCACGTGAAAATACTAAACGAAGATCTTGAGCAAGAAGGGAGATTAGCATTGGTTCAAGCAGTAACAATTGTCTTAAAGGAAGGGTTACGATTACTGGGAGTCAAAGCACCTGAAAAAATGTAAGGAAGAAATTTAGCGAAGGGCACGAACTAACTCTTATTTTGATAATAAACGCTAGAAACGTTTTATCTAGGATTGAATATCAGGAAGGGAGGAGGTTAAAGTGCTTTTCTCTTGCTTTATGTCTAGGATCAAATCATATGTACCCGCTTCACTGTTTAGAAGTAGCTATCTGGAGTTCGTATGAGTATATTTAATATAAAGATATGAAATACTCCGGTATACTGAAAGGCTAAACGAAGAAATAGCGGATAGCACGGCCATTTTTTTACTTGAGGGAGTATGTAGAATGATGTTGAAGTACTATACGAAACGTTATGAAGTAATCAAGCAGGGAGCGTATCCGACAAATCGGAAAAAACGAATGTTGGCTACTCTTGTGAGTGACATGGAGGCAGCTTATGCGATTCCAATGCAGAGAGATTTAACGTGGGAGAAGGAAAATGAAGAGGTTTTCTCACTTTACCGTCAGGTTTCTGCAGATAAAGAACTATTTTCTTAATTCTAGTGGATTGCTTTCAAAAAGAAAACGCCCAACCAGGGAACTGGTTGGGCGTTTATGCTTTCGTGTGCAGGGTGTATAAATGTCTCGAATAGCGAGTGCTTTTTACGATAACTATAGATCACAAAAAGTTTATCGAGGAACGTTCGATTAATCGTTCGGACATTTGCGCAATACGGTCTCATCTTGTATGCATCCAAAAAACGTTTTTTTGATTCGTTAATCGACTAATTGTTTTACAACAGCCATTTCTTTGCCGAACCGATCTCCATGGTCCTCGAATCCCAAACTTGCATATAAATTATGGGCATTCAAGTTGTCTGGATGATAGCCGACGACAATTTTTGTGGCATGCAGTGATTTGGCCATCTCAGCAATCATTAATTTAGTTGCAGCTTTCCCAATTCCTTGACCTTGGAAGGCTTTGTCCACCATTATTCGGTATACCCAATAACCGTCAAGTTCCTCCGGAATAGAGTTATACATCAAAAAGCCGACTGTTTTCTCACCTGTATAGATGGCGTAAGGTTTTAAGCTAGTTTCAAACTTCGATTGAGCAATTGATACAGCATTTGGTTCCATGTATTGTACTTGTTCTTCTGCTACCTCTAATTCACAGCAGTCATACCAATTTTCTGCAGTCAATTCGACGATTTTCACATTTTCTATACTCATAATTTTCCCCTTTCGATTTTCGGGGAATGCGAAATAATGTTAATTAGGCGCTATCCCCTTGTACTCATTAATGGAAACGGTAATTTTGTTTGTCATAATAAACGCCTCCTTGTATAGCACTGGCTCGTTTAGTGAAATTTCTGATCCTGTTGACTATAGCATTTCTTAGTGAATTTTCCTAGATGATTGAGGAATAATATACCAAAAAATGTGTCATAAAAACCAAGAAGATAGAAGATTCGCTAGAAAAATGATGCATTCAATTGCTTATTTGTCCAAATTTATATACAACTTTTTTTAAACAGTAAATCTAGCTGATTTGGAAATTTTTATTGTTTGTGGGAATCAAGTCTAATAATTAAAATCTTTACTTTTTAACAATCTTTTAATTGTTCGAATTTGTCCGCGATGGTTAATCTCATCCTCCATGACATGGAACCAAAGATAGTAATTATTATAGAGAGTGCCACTAGGCCATATTTTTTCTTCTGCTAACCAACTGTCCTGCTTAGATTTTAGTAATGCTAAAGTGTCTTGTCGAACTTGATGTAATTCGTTCAAATAATAAACAAGAGGATTTTTTTGGATCTCCACTCTAGCTGTATCTCCAAGTTCTAAAGAAGTTCTCCATTTTATGTATTCACTTTCTGTCAGATCTCTATTTTCGCTTGAAATAGTTTGATGAACAAATTCAATAGATGCAATGTGGGTCAAAAGAGAACCGATGGAATTCCCTCTTTTATCGGATAAATAATCCAAATCTCTTTGACTTAAATCAAAAATCTCATTTAGCGTAACTTCTCTCGTATGTTCCAACATGGAAACAAGTTCCCCAATTTTTTCAGAAAAATTTTCTGTGGGTATTATTCGATAATCTATCATCTGGTTGCCTCCATTCTTTATTAAGATTACTCGTAATATAGATTTTTTTAAGACTTATAATTCCGAAAGTTTTGATATAATTATAGCTACACTGTAAAGACGACCACCTGATGATCTTTTTTCTCTGGCTAATAGTAAATACTTGTGGAAGGGGAGAGAAGTCCGTGATTAAAAGTGAGAACGATATTATTGAATTGATACGAAAAGACGCATGGATGATGAAACTACTTAAAACGGTGAAGGGATTAAATCTTCCTGATAGCTGGATTTGTGCGGGTTTTATTCGCTCGAAAGTCTGGGATACCTTGCATGGATATGGTGAAAGAACTACTCTACGGGATATTGATGTAATTTATTATGATGCTGAAAATTTAGATGAAAAAATAGAAAAACAACTAGAAAGCACCTTAGTAAGTTTACTTCCTAATGTGCCATGGTCCGTAAAGAATCAGGCACGGATGCATAGTAGAAATAGAGTAGCACCTTATAGTTCAGCTATTGACGCAATAGCAAAGTTCCCAGAAACTGCGACCGCGCTAGGAATTAAATTAGACAAAAACGATAACCTAGTATTAATAGCCCCTCATGGAATCATAGATGTAATTAGCTTAACGGTTAGACCGACTCCTTTTTTCACGGCAAATAAAGAGCGTATTGCAGTCTATCAAAAGCGCATTCAACAGAAAAATTGGAAGCTTACTTGGAATCGGTTAATCATTACCTTACATATAAATGAGTAAAAGCTTCTTCGATAAATGTAAAGTAACCTAGCATCAGTTGTCAGAGACTAAATGACCGTAAAAGGTGGAAATATGGCGCAACCTTCCCCCATGATCCACTTGCTGATAATTATAGCGATTTGTTGTGGTTCGTCCCATTGGATCATATGTGACGAACCACCTATAGCTATTACTGAAACATTTTCAACATTGCTTCGCAGCTGACCAATCCCTGTCACTCTTGCCGCGTTCAAGCTCTTAGGAAGTTCTGCATAAAGCAAGAGTGTTGGCATCTTGATAAATGGATAGACTTCTGTAAAAGGCTCTTTAAAAAATGCTTTGATAATAGCGAGAACGGTAAAAGTCGATGCTGCCAATTCAAAGTTTCCATCCTGTCTCTTTTTAAAAAGGGACGCAGCGTATTTCTCTTTGCGTGAATCCCACCGGTTTGTATACGTCAGGTACTCCTGGGAAATTTCTTCTTCATTTGCAAATACCGACTGTTCCATGTAATTTCTCCACCCTTTATAGACATATTCAAATGTCATTTCGGGCTGGTTTTGCGGGAAAGTAAAACCGCCATCAAGCATGATCAGACCCTCAATTTTTTCTGGATAAAAGCGTGTAAAATGCAGCGCCATATCTGCGCCCCAAGAATGCCCCATAAGATAAAAAGATCCGGAAATAATTTTTTCAATCACTTGATGAAGCCATGTTGCTAAATTCGAAAAAAGATAATCATCTTCATTTAAAAAAGAAGAAGTCTCTCCATGTCCAGGACTATCCACTACAATTAAGTGGAAATTTTCTTCAAGAAGAAAGGCAAGTTCATCGAAACTATACAACCCATTTCCTGCAAGTCCATGAAGGCAAACAATGCTCGGATTTTTAGCATCCCCGTATTCATAGTAATTCGCTATTCCATCTTGTGTAGTTATTTTATAGTTCTGCATTTTTCTCTCTCCTTTACTTGAAACTCAAGCATCCTGATTGGGTTGTGATGAAAAAGTAGTCGTTGCGGTAATACTATGTACAATTTATAAGTCCATATCGGTAAATCAAAAATCTGTACGCTTCTACTAATAAATAATAAAGTATTTTCATTATACTATTATTTCAGGCGGTAACTGGATTAAAATAGAAAAATTGGATATAGTAAATGAATCGTATTCTAGTTATCAGAAATAACTGTAAAAAGAGGTGGTTGTATGGATGAAGCAAAAAAACCTATTGTTATTGCCATTGCCAGTATTTCTGGTGGCGGAAAAACAACAATTACTAAAAAGTTGAATGAAAGATTACCAAATTCTAAAGCACTTTACTTCGATGAGTATGATTTAGAGGGCCCTGAAAATGTAATAGGTTGGCTAAATCGTGGAAATGATTATAATGAATGGAATCTTTCTCCTTTTGTAAAGGACTTGGAAAAATTGTTGACGGAACCTTTCGATTATATTGTATTGGATTTTCCGTTTTCCTATCGGCATGCTGACATGCATTCTTTCATCAGTTTTTCCGTCTTTATCGATACACCCTTGGATATCGCATTTGCACGTCGAACGATTAGGGACTTCCAACATAGCTCTACAGAAGAGATTATGGAAGCGATGAAACACTATACCTCACAAGGGAGAAGGGGCTATCTGGAGATGCTGTCTACAATAAAGCCAAGCGCTGACTTCGTCGTAGATGGATCTCAATCGGCAGCTAGAATTGTAAGTTTAATACTCGAACAGATATAACTGTTTTCAATTTCTGCTGGTAGAGAAAATGGAGAGAAGGAAAATATTTTTCGTTAAATTTTTAAACAATATTCCGGTAGAGTGACTAACTTTTTATGGTTGAACTAATTGGAGCTAAAATCGACTTAGTTAAAAACACGAAAGAAAACTTGAACAAACTGTATTTTTGGAGATTTGAAGAAAAAAGTAGGAGGCAAAAAATGGAATTGTACGTACTACAGTATGTAATACAGAAGAAATATTGGAAATACTGTTTGACTGAAGAAAAAATCATCAGGAGTTCCAGCTTCTCTAGTAATTAGAACTGAAGAAAAAGTTATGGGCTATGTGGGGCATATTGGATAGACAAGAATACGAACTGACTCGAGACGGGAGTTGTCATTTACGATAAAGAATACTGGAATGGAGGATATGGTTCTGAAGCTTATGAACTTTGGATCAATCTCCTTTTTAACTCTACCGAAATGGAGAGTAGTCAGAATTGCTTGCTAATTAATCACCAGTTCTTCTTATTGTAGTTACATTAAGGATGAAAGTGAAAGGTTACCGACACAAGAATATAAGAACGAACAAAGAAATGCTATTTTAAGTCAATACAAGTTGAACATTTTAACTTCATACTAGAAAGGAGGATTGGATATATGACCACGTCTTATGTCAGGTGGGGAGAAGCCACAGTTAAATTAATATGGGAAGCGAATGATTCCCTTCCTAATTATCAGTTAATAACTAGTGTGCATGGCTTTTGTTTTTATGAAGGTCAGTTGCTCTTAGTCGAATTGAATCATCGTGGATGGGATTTCCCTGGAGGACATATTGAAGAAAATGAAACTCCACAGGATTGTTTTCAAAGAGAAGCGATGGAAGAGGGATATGTTTCAGGGGATTATCAATTGCTAGGACACCTCATTGTGGATCATTCTGAAAATTTGATTTGGGATGAAAATGGGAAATATCCTAAGGTCGGGTACCAAGTATTTTATCGAATGAATATCGAGACATTGCATCCCTTTAAAGCGGAGTATGAATCCTCACAAAGAATATTCGTTCCAATCAATGAAGTTGGTTTATACTACCCGAAGTGGAATGAAATTTATCAAGAAATTCTTCTGGAAGCGGCTAATTTCAGAACGAAATAACCTAATGAAGCAAAGGTGGCGTTAGCCCTTTTCTCGAGGATTTTTTAAGAATGCATAGTCTGTAACGAATTTTCTTAATGATATACAGAATTTAATGTTAAGTAAGGAGTGTAGGGATGGGATCAAGAATCATGCACTTAATCATTGCAGATAAAGTATCAAAAAAATTACCAATTGAAAATAAGCAAGTTTTTCTTTTGGGTGCAATTTCACCGGATGCAGCTTTTACTAGAAAACGAAAAACGGATTCGCATTTTTTTGAGGGAAGCTTGGAGGATGGGACAAGATTTGTGAACTACAAGCGCTTCATCGAAAAATACCCGACTGAAATTCTAAATGAATATGCGCTTGGCTACTTGACGCATCTAATTTCCGATGATGTATGGATGAAGCAGGTTTATTTCAAAAATAATTTCAAAAATCGTGTAGATGCTGATCCAAGGCTGTTGGAAAGATGGCATAACGACTTTAGAAAATTAAACGGGAAACTAATTGAATGGTTTAACTGCAGGTATCTGAAGGGTGAATTAGTCGAAGACATTCTTTTCAAAAGCGCTATAGATGAAATCAAATTGGAGGATTTAAAAAAGTTTAAAGAAGAAACTCTTGAAGACTTCATATATAGTCAGGAAGATTTACTAAAAGAACTGGAAGTGTATTCATTCCAACAGATTTCAGGATATATTGATTTTT
The DNA here is from genome assembly GCF_001465835.2 of Planococcus kocurii. NCBI lineage: Bacteria > Bacillati > Bacillota > Bacilli > Caryophanales > Caryophanaceae > Planococcus > Planococcus kocurii. The sequence continues at coordinate 91,685 of NZ_CP013661.2, read as the reverse complement.
CAATTAAAGAAGTTATAGATGTTTGGTTGTCTTTGAATAAGGAGTCAACGAGCTCAAATTTATTGTAATACATGAAGATTGATCCTATTTATTTAATTTACATATTTTCAGATTATCGAAAGAGCAGATGTTAAAATGTATTTTTTCCAAGTTCTTATGTGGGAGGAGAAATGATGAATAGTAAAATTCATATCATGGGGGCTGCAGGATCAGGAACAACGACACTTGGCAACTCGTTAGCAAACGTCCTGCCATATACCCACTTGGATACGGATGATTATTTTTGGAAAACCAAATTCACTGAACAAAGATCTACACTTGAAAGACAGGAAATGCTTAAGGAGGATTTGTCGCGAGATGATCAATGTATCCTGACAGGCGCTGTAGCTGGCTGGGGAAACTGCTTTGTGCCTTATTTCAACCTAGTTATTTTCTTATGGATTCCATCAGAAGTCAGGCTAGCAAGGTTGCAAGAGCGGGAAATAGAACGGTACGGAAATGCGGTTTCGCCTAGTGGCAGTAGATACGAGGAATCGCAAGTTTTTCTGAAGTGGGCATCCCTTTATGACCATGCAGGCATGGAAGTCAGAAGCAAAGCCTTGCATGAACAATGGATGGCCGAATTATCTTGTCCACTTTTAAGAATCGAGGGTGACTATTCAATCGAAGAACGTGTTGCGAAGGTTATGAACTACTTGAATAGGAATAATTCAAGTCAAATTTAAGGGAAGTAAAATTGAGGAGGAGTTGAGCGTGCCCAATTATCAAGGTGAAGAAAAACTAGTTGGAGGAAACGTTTCGGATGTCTATCGTAATGGAGACACAGTTCACCGAAAGTTAAAGCCAGAAAGTTTTAAAATTCATGAGCTTTTAAAGCATTTAGCGATTACAGGTTTCCGTCAGTCACCCCAATTTTTAGGGATAGATAACAAGGGGAAAGAGATTTTAACGTTTATTGAAGGAGAGGCTGGTAATTATCCAGTAAAAAAGTATATGTGGTCAGATGAAGTGCTGCAAAAGATAGCGAAAATGCTACGTCTTTATCATGATTCAGTAAGCAATTTTTCATTTGATGACAGCTGGCAATCGTTGGATAATACTCCCCCGAATTATGAAGTGATGTGCCACAATGATTTTGCCATATACAATATTATTTTCAATCATGAAAAACCGGTTGGTATCATTGATTTTGATAATGCTGGTCCTGGCCCGAGACTTTGGGACATGGCATATACCGTTTATACATGTGTCCCTTTAAGTAGGTATAATTTAGCCGAAGCAGATAAGGGAGAAGGTTATTATGATTCTTCAACAGATGCTGATCGCATAAAACGGCGAATAAAGTTTTTTTTTGAATCTTATGGGGAGGATATAGAAGAAACGTTTTTGGAAATGGTATTGCTGCGATTAGAAGGATTATGTGAAACAATAGCAAGAAAAGCGAATGAAGGTGATCTAGCCTTTCAAAAGATGATACTAGAAGGCCACGTCGAGCATTATCAAAAGGAAGTTAAGTTCATTCGTGAATACGGTCATGAGTGGATATAATGTAGAATTTCTGAGTTTCACACAGTATGAAAAAAAAGTTGAGCAAGAAAATAAGCTTGGAACAGACTACTTGTTTAAAATCCGCCTCGATTTACAGGGTTTATTAATAAGTAGAAACACAATCTAATTTTGAGGTGTATAGATGGCCAGGTTATTCTTTTATAGGGATTAAGTCTTAAGGGGAAAAGATCTTATACGTTACACATCATCGCTTCTTTTTTAATGAAATTGTACAGTTTCCTTTAAGGATAAATCTGAAATGCAAATAGAAGTGCAACAGGTCTTTTTCCAAGTTCTTATTCAATTATTGGTCTGAGAAACATTGAACGAGAAAGTATGCTCACTTCTATTCTACATTCTTAATAATGTTAGAGCGCAAGAGATAGATAGAGGAAATCGATAGAATTAGCAAACCGCATACCATCATGATACTGGAAATGGTGAACTGCATCACAAGTGCTAATGACACAAATGCATAAGACAAAGGCACAAGTCCGTTTGAAGAGGCATTAACAAGACTCATAACACGCCCGATTTTAGTTGGATCTGTCTGGGCTTGAATCGTTGAAATAAGCGAAACATTAATAAAAGAAGACAGAATGCCCATGAGCGAAAGCAAAAGAATTCCTTGCCACAGAAAACTGATATGACCCAGTAAAGTTAAGAAAATACCTAAAACACCAATCATCACCAGCATGGTTAACCCTTGCTTTTTTCGCAAATTCAGCACACCTACCATGACGGCACCAGCCAACATTCCACCTTGGTAAGAACTTTGAAGAAAGCTTAAATCCAGTACCTTTCCTTTGAGCACACTATCCACCAGTAACGGAATCCCCATCAGTAGCGGACCGAAAAAAAAGAAATTGATAAAGATTAAAATCACCAATATATTTTTTAGAAATGGCATGCTCCATACATACGAAAATCCTTCCTTCAGTTCGGATTTTGTAGAAGCTCTGTTAGTGGTTAACGTTCTTTTTTCCTCCTTAATGAGTGAAGAGAAAAGAAATGTCAGCAGCAAAAAAACGGCAATGACTCCGAATAACAGACTGAACGAACCAAACGAAAGAATCCAACCGCCCAGCATCGGACCGGAAAAAAGAGCAATTTGATTGGAACTTTGAATGAAAGAATTCGACCGGGGAAGCGTCTCTTTCGCCACGACCGATGGCAGGAGCGACGTATTTGCCGGTGAAAAGAACGCATCGACAATTCCAAAACACAAAGCAAAAAGAATAAGTGGCCACAGTTCCAGCAAGCTGAGCTGCAGCAGTAAAATCATGCCCAGCACCAACAGGCAACGCACGAAACTGGAGATTAGCATGATGCGCGACCGACGGAACCGGTCGGCCCAGACACCGCCAAGCGTCATGAACAAGATCCGTGGCACCATGGTCGCCATCATGACGATGCCCAGCAGACTCTCTTTTTCCAGAACGGTGATGATGTACCATTGTTCGGTAAACAAGTACGTTGATAATGCTAGGAAAGACGCGGTACTGGAAAGCCACAGGAAAACAAACGAACGATTGCTGAACAAACTTGGAACTGGTTTTTCCTTTGCAGTTACTTGTGCTGCTTGGTCGATTGCCATGGGAGTTCTCCTTTCCGCCGCCTACTTGTCTTTTTTAAAGAGCAACTCGTCGATCTGGAAAGCCGTGGACATCAGGTAATAATGCTGTTTGTCGGGATGATCGTCCTCTTCTTTCAATGTCTTCAAGAGTTCGCGGTATTTTTGGGTGAATTCCACAAATTTTTTCTGACTCACCGTAAATTCGGTTTGAAGCGATAGATTATTCCATTCTTCTACGTGAGAAGAATGCAGTTCGAAGGATTCGTCCGGAGCCGTCAACACGCGGGTTTTCGCCCGGTCAATGACTTCCAGATACGACTGGCGTGTAGCTTCTTTGGATTCCACATACGTGAGCAGATGATCCGCCGGAATAAACCCTCTGGCGACTGCCTGATAGAATTTCAGGACATTTCCTCCGCGCTCTTCTTTTCGGACCAGCTGAATGATGCCATACTTCTCCAATTCTCGGAGGTGATAGAGAACTTTAGCGCGCGAAAGGTTGAGTTCCTGGGCCAGCATCTGTCCCGTGTGAGGCTGTTCCACTAAATGAATGAGCATTTTAGTGCGCAGCGGATCACTAATGACTTTTAACTGTTCGTACGTTTCCAGAATAAAAATTGATTGTTGTTCCATTTCGAAAACTCCTTTCTTAACCGGTTAACTTTTATTAACCTGATTATACACATAAAAATTAAGAGAGTGCAAATTTTCCGAAAAAAATTTTAGTTATTACTTGAAAAGATTGAGCTATCGTATAAATACAAATACTAGATTAAAAATTAAATTGGAATTTTTAATCTAGTAGATGTAGTTTAGAGGAAAGAGAAATAGAAAGTGCAACGCTAGAATAGAAACCTGAATGTTTACACCAAAATTTACAGGGGGGGATTAAAACGATGAAAAAATTAATGGATACTGAATTTTTCACTTTAATGAAAATGACTAATGGTGTTTTTGCAGCCATCGCAAAACCAGGTAAAGGCGCATTCAGTAACGCTGGCTTTGTTGATTTAGGTACTGAGCTTCTTGTATTTGATGCATTTAATACACCTTCTGCTGCCAGAGAGTTAAGACAGCAAGCTGAGAAATTGACTGGAAAGAAAGTGAAATACCTCGTAAACAGCCATTATCATGGCGATCACATTTTTGGCAATCAGATTTTTGAAGAGGAAGTGATTATTTCTACTGAGGTAACTAAAGAATGGATTAAAGAAAAAAACGCCATAGGGGATATGGAAACTGAACTTACAGAAACCACGCAATATCTACATAACCTAAAATTACAAATATCCATTGAGGAAAACGAAATCATCCAACAGAGCTTAACAAATCAATATTTAGAAATGACTAAGTTGCTTGACGAGCTTCCTACGCTAAAGCTCGTTCTGCCTTCTTTTACTTTTGAAAGAAAAGTGATTATTTCAGGAACAGAACGAAATGCTGAATTATACTGCCTAGGTGGAGGGCATTCACCGAGTGACACGTTTCTGTACGTTCCGCAAGAGCAAGCGGCTTTCATGGGCGATATTGTAACCGAAGAGCTCCATCTACCAATTTTTCAACCAGATAACTTTTTAACTATTTTAAAAGAAATCCAAAAGATAGACATACAGGTACTAATGCCTGGACATGGACAAATTGGTACCACTGAAAAGGTTGACACAATGATTCAGTACATATCCATGCTGATTGATGCTGTAAAAGATGCACAAAATGCCGATATTCTTTTAGCTGATTTTGTTGCGAACTTTGTTGTTCCGAGCGAATATGAAAAGTGGAAGGGAACGCAAGGAATCCAGCGTAACTTAGCATCCGTTTACAATTTTTATGCGGCGACAAAATAAGACAACACGTTCTTACGAGGAAATACATATGCTCTTCAAAATAATCAGCATCCTCGCTGTAGAAAACCTGTAGAGCGATGAAGTTGTTCCTATAAAGGAGGTGGATTGTATGAAAAAGCCGATTAGATTTTTCTTTCTTATTTCAGCTAGTTTTGTTTTCATCGCATTTCTCGTCTTGCTAGGTGGAAGCTTGTTTTTGCATAAGTTCTTAGAAGAAACACTTGATCCAAACATTACATATGTTCAATCAGTGAAAGCCCTTCTGACACAAAATGCGAACGGAGAAAGTGAAAGGCGGATAAAAGAAATTTCTGTGCATGAAAATCATCAACACATTTCTATTTACTATGAAGAAAATTTCGCCGCTCTTTTGCCTCTTACGAAAGAAACATTAGACTTAGCTATTGCCAAAAACGAAAAACTTTTCGGTGAAGTCCGATTAGCACCGGTGGATCTACTCGTCTTTGAAGATCTCAAGGAATTAAGAGGATTTTCAGAACTTGAAAATATAGATGGATTTTATTCTGATTTCGATAAAGTACTAGCTTTTCATAATTCTAATAAGGAACTTATATTGGCAAAAGATAAAATTGCCTTGTATGCTTTTCAGAAGATGCTGTTGCATGAATATACTCACTATGTATTTTCTCAAAAAGTACAAAATCCAGCTACTTATCCCATATGGTTTATAGAAGGGATAGCTGAATACGTAGGAACTGACCCGAATGAAGTGAGCTTTCCATATTTCGAGAAAATTTCTTTTGAACAACTAACAAGTTCTGAACAATGGCAGGAAGCTCGGACACTCGTTATGAGTGACCCCTATTTGCAGAGCTACTATACTTTTGAGTTTCTGACAACGAACTATGAAGAACAAGTAATTAGGGAAATCATCGATTTAGTAGAAGAAACGCAGGATTTTGAAGAAAGTTTCACTGAAGTTACAGGGTTAACCCTTCATGAACTAGAAAAGGTATTTTTAAACTCTTATAAAAACTAAATTGTTATCTTCCGTTACTTTCAGAGTAGGGGATAAGGCTTAACAAACACTTTGTCTCCTGTTATTCCAAAATGCTTTTCAGAATGGTTTGTGATAGAGAATAGAAAAAATCAGTCTCTCATTTGGATTTTAGAGCAGTTGTCTTTATATTGATGCAGAGATGCAATTCTTTTAGACATCTCGATTCATCAGTATCAGAAATTATCATAAAATTGGTATTTACTAGTTAAATGAAGTTGTGGTAATATTATGGAAATTATAAATGAGAAAAGCATGGAAGAGAACAGTAGATAGCTAAACACTTTTTCTAGAGAGCTCCCATTGGTGAAAAGGAGTAGAAGTGCGTTATTGAAACAAGCCTCTGAGCATCATGAAGGAACCTGCATTTAAGGGGATGTTGTGACGGGAGCTCCCGTTATTGAGCTAGGTAATCGCCATTTTTTGGCCGTACCGAATGAGGTTAATCCGGTGACGTATTAACAAATAGGGGTGGCACCACGATTTTAGCAATCTCGTCCCCAAGACAATTGTCTTGGGGACGAGATTTTTTGTTTAGCTAAAATTCAGTGGAGGAGCGGTTACGATGAAAAATTGGAAGTACTCTTTTTTATTGTTAGGTGGTATCGGTATTTCAAATATAGGCAGCTGGGTTTATCTGATTGCCTTGAACTTAATTATCCTGAATGAAACCGGTTCTCCTCTAGCGATCGCTTGGCTATACATTTTAGGACCGATCGCGACTATTTGCTCGAACTCATGGGCAGGTAGCCTGATCGACCGAATTAATACGAGGAAATTTATGATTGGGTTAGATATTTCACGTGCTTTATGTATTGCATTAATCCCTATGCTTCCTTCACTGTTCTATGTTTATGTCATCGTATTTATCATTAATATGGGAAGTGCCATGTTTGAACCCACGTCAATGGTGTATATGACCAAACTCATACCAGAGAAGGATCGTCAACGATTTAATGCGTTAAGAAGCTTTATTAATTCTTGCGGAACATTAACTGGACCTGCAATAGCTGGTCTATTGTTTTGGATGGGGACACCTGACACGGCTATTTATATAAACGCAGTGGCTTTAATATTGTCAGCTTTCATCATTTTATTATTACCTAATGTTGATACACAAACAGTCTTATTGGAAACGGAAAAGCTTTCTTGGAAACTAATAAAAGCTGATTTTGATGTAGTCTACAAGTTTAGCCAAACCTACCCATTTGTGTTGAAAGTGTATCTTTTTTTTGTGGGAATGACGATATTTATGACTGCCCTCGATTCATTAGAAGCGGCTTTTGCAAAAGGAGTTATTGGTTTATCAGACACTAACTATGGATTCCTATTAAGTATATTTGGAACGGGGATTATTTTGGGTTCACTAATAAACACCATTTTTTCCAAACAATTAACAGTCAACTTGTTAATAGGCGCTGGCTCTGTGTTTACTGCAGTCGGTTATATCACTCTCTACAGTGCACAAGGGTTTGTTAGTGCTGCACTTGGAACGTTCATTATTGGATTTGCTATCACTTTTGCAAACACGGGTTATTTAACCTTTTATCAAAATACTGTACCGGTATCTATGATGGGGAGGTTTAGCAGTTTATTCGGTATAGTTGAAGCATTTTTTATTATTATTCTAACTATCTTAATTGGATTAGCCGCTGAACTAACTTCAATCAGGCCTGTAGGATTAATTGGGTCGTTTATGTTCTTATTGCTAGGCGTTAGGGTCTTTAAGGTCGTAACAGCTAGAAAGCGAAATATCTATTTTAGGGAGAATTTGACTTTAAATGATTAATTTTTTATCGATTTACTATTTTAATGGATGCATCCTTGGGCTAATACAGGATCGAAGTTATGGCAAGAATTTTAGAACGTCAAATAATTCGAAGGAGATTAAGAACTGATGAAAGATTTCTTTCAAGTGATGACACAAGAACAAGCAGAAGAAATTGCGAATCATTGGCGTTATGAAGGTCAGTATTCTTTTTATAACATGGATGCTGACCAAGAAGATTTAGCAGCATTTTTAAATCCTCAAAAAGATTACCTTATCAGTTGCTACTTTTAATGAAAGAGCGATAACTGTTTATAAAAAGCTGGGATTTAAAGAGGTCGAGTATTTTGTACAAGCGACAAATGGTAGTGAGTTTGAGTTTTTAAAGATGATTTATCAATGTGATGAACCGTATAAAGGAAGATAAAATGACAGTAGAAAAAAGATGATACGAAGTAGCAAAAAAGCTTATCCAAGAAAAAATTTCCTGCTGGCTGGGGAGGCGCTGCAGCGCTGTATACCCAAGACGGAACTAGTTTGACGAGCATTGCTCTTGAAGTAACTAATGCATCTACAGAATTATGTATTGAAACAGGAGCTATATCAGAAGCACATAAACTCAACAATGCTGTAACGCATTCGATTTGCGTTGTTCGTGAAGATGAAAAAGCACAATACATGATTCTCACTCCTTGTGGTGTTTGTCAAGAACGTCTTTTTTAGTGGGAAGAAGAAGTAAAAGCCGCCATCACAACTTCTGAGAACAGATTGATTTATAAAACATTGAAAGAGTTACAACCCTACCACTGGTTTAATGCCTTTAAAGATTAAGTTAGAAAAGCCGCGGTTATGTGAAAGCTTTTAAGAAAACGATACCAAATAGATTTTATTCGAATAGAAATTAGAAGAGGGGAGTGGAATCATGGAACACACGATGGGATTATATGATGAATACGTTGAATCAATTATTGAAAGAAAGAAAAAAGTAGAAGTAAGATTGAACGATGAAAAGAGAAGAAAAATTAAAATTGGGGATACCATCAAATTTATCAAAATCCCCAGTCAGAATGAAGTGATACGAGTGGTTGTACTGGAACTTAAATCATATCCCACGTTTCAAGCTATGTATGAAGATGTTCCATTCAGTGATTTTGATTGCGAAGAATGGACAATGGAAGAAATGATAAAAGGGACTTTTGATATCTATTCGGTAGAACAAGAGCAAGCTTGGGGTGCTTTAGCTATTGGAATAAAACTAATTTAAGAGTAGAAAATGGTCACTTCAAAAACAGCAAGTAGGCTTTTGGTATCATTTACAGACTCATATTATCCCTTGCACAGTCACATTTAATGTGTTTTATCTTGACGACTAGAAATTGGTTAAATCTTTGACTATCTATTCAAACAAATCAAGTATGATCGGAGGACATAAGATGAATGGTTTTGGAAAGTTTATTACCGCTTTATTGATCTTCGCTGGAATTCTTTCTGTATTTTTTGGCGGCATGCTTCATATCTTGAATACAGGAGATGTCCATTTATTTGGCTTCTTTGGCGCAATTATCATATCGTTGGTTATCTTATTTGTTTTTATTACAGAAAAAAGAAATGGAAAAAAAAACGATTCTGTGGATTTCTTTGTGTTTAATGGTAGGGGCCGCCTTTGCTGTTCCTCATTACTATAAAGAAAGTTTTGAGAAAGTGAATGATTCAGAAGTAGATCTCTATGCATACGAGCCATTTAAAGAAAGTGAAAAACTAGCTAGATTGGATCAACAAGCCTCTTTCAAAATAGCGGGAGAAGTACCGATAATAGACGGAGCAACGGCTCTCTACCCTTTATTTTCAGCATTTGCAGAAGCCACTTATCCAGAAGATCTTTATAATCCATATAAAGGTCCTGTCGCTACGACTACGACTACGACTCCTTCTGCTTATAGTCGGCTTATCAAAGGAAATGCCGATTTGATTTTTGCTGCAGAACCTTCCAGTGGCCAAAAAAAAGCCGCAGAAGAAGCAGGGGTAGAGCTAGAACTGACGCCGATTGGACGTGAAGCTTTTGTGTTTTTCGTCAATTCTCGAAACTCGGTTACTGATTTAGCGAGCAAAGATATCCAAGGAATCTATTCAGGAGATATTGAAAATTGGAAAGAACTTGGTGGGAAGAACGATGAAATCCGCCCTTTTCAACGCCCCGAAGATAGCGGTAGCCAAACGATGTTTATTAAATTCATGGAAGACCAAAAAATTAAAGAGCCTGAAACTGAAGATTTGGCTGGAGGAATGGGCGGTATAATAGAGGAAGTAGCAAGCTACCGGAACTACAAAAATGCCATTGGTTATACGTTTCGATTCTATTCTACTCAAATGGTTCGCAATGACAAAATCAAATTGATAGCAGTTGATGGCATTGAACCAAACATTGAAAATATCCGTTCGGGAAAATATCCTTTAGCTGCTGAATTTTATGCTGTTACCGCTGGAACAAAAAATCCGAATGTACAGCCGTTAATTGAGTGGATCCTTTCTGAAGAAGGACAAAAATTGGTAGAAGACACAGGGTTTGTTGCAGTTCAGTAGAAATTTAAAGAACCTTAAGAGGAGATAACCAAAAAAATACAAAATCAATAACCAAATAAACTAAAAAGAGCTAGTAAGGATTTTTTTTTAGGGCTAATAAAATTGGAATGATAAAAGACAAGAAGAAGTAAAAGCATTTACATTGAAATAGTGAAACTATTCTCAGAAATCTTACGTCTATGGGGTATCCAGGAGAGGATGGTGTAATGAGTGGTTGAAAATGATGGAGAGTACAACTTAAACGAAGAACAAATTGAGCAAATAATGGATGAACATGGCGAATATTTGCTTCGTTTCATTTATGTATACGTCAAAGATTGGTCTACTGCAGAAGATATTTTGCAAGAAGTAATTGTAGCTTACTATCTAAAATCTCACCAGTTTGAATCTCGTTCTTCCTTAAAGACATATCTTTCCAAAATGGCTATCAATCGCTGTCATGACCATTTACGAAGCTGGAAAAACAGACGAATTGTCTTCTCAGATGCAATGACCCAGTGGATTTCTAGTTCGAAATCCACTGAAAAAACGTATGAACACCAAGTCGTGAGATCTGACCTAATCAAAAATGTAATGGAACTGCCGATTACATATAGAGAAGCCATTATTCTTTATTATTACCAGCAGCTCACTATGAAAGAAATCAGTGAACTGCTGGCATGTCCAGAAAACACTATTAAAACTAGACTGCGAAGAGCCAAGCGCTTGTTGAAGAATAAAACCGATTCAAGTGAATGGGAGGGATTCCAGGATGAACAAATTTAAGCATGAAATGGATGATTTTTTGGCGTTAATCCTAGATTCAACAAATCCTTAAAACACAAGATGCTCTTGAATATAAAAGAAGGTAAATCGAATAAATTTTCTAGTAAAAGATATGGTTTTTTTAAGTATACGGCCATCTTCGCATTTCTTTTATCACTGGTCACATTTTTTCTAGTACAAGCTGTAAACGAAACAGCACAAGAAACACAGAAACCGTCGACTGGAAAAGTGGAGGAATTAGTAGTGACAGATACGGATACTGTAGCTGAAATTCCGATCTTTACAGCGTACGAGGAGCCTTTAGAAATATTTGACTTCAAGTACGATACCATGGATAGAGGAAATCACGAGTATGCAGCACAGCCCTTATTGATTGATCCATTTGCGTATAGTGAGAAAAAGATTGCCCGAGGAGACGTAGTCACTTACGAATATAAATTTTCCGAAGGTTTACAGAAGACCATTTCGCGTGTTATCGGATTGCCAGGTGAAAGCGTTGAAATTGTAGATGGCCACATTTTTGTTGATGAACAGAAATTGGAAACTTTTTATAGCAGCGCCCATCGATTGGGAATAGATTCTTATGAAGAGTACAGCCAGCAGGTTGAAAAAAACACATCTTCTACTAGCGATACTTCAGGAATGAAAGAGATATTCCAAACGAATATGAAAAAAATTCAGTTGGCAGAAAATGAAGTTTTTCTAGTTGGAGATGATTGGTTGCGAGGAAGTCAGCATACATTGAAGTTAGAGAAAATTCAAGGCGAAGTAATCGGTTATTACAAATCAGTTTACTAAACTAATTAAAGTCAACTGTGCTGGAATGTTCGGTTATTACTGTTGATTGGATTGTGTAAATTACATCATAACTAGTGAGGAGACTTTTTATGAAGAAATGGAGCGTTCTCATTCTTTTAGTTGCAACATTAACAGCATGTTCTTCCTCAATTACTGAGAAAAAACTACCAATCGAAATGATAGCTCATAATAGTCTATCTGATGAGGAGCAACTACTTATTCCAACAAGTCCCAAAGACTCATTAGTTACTAAAGAAGCGGTATCTGCAAAAATCAAAGCTCAGATCCATTCTACTTATAAACAACAACAAGTTTATTCAGTAGTATTCAATGGTACCGACACAGCTACAGCTGGCAACCTTATCGTCTATGTTGATTTAGATCAGAAAACTGTAGTTGGCAAAGCGTTTCAAGAACTTGATTAACTGCATTTCTATATGATTAAAGAAAGAAGTGAGTTCAGGTGCAATATGTCTTAAGTACAGTAATTACGATTCTACTTGCTATTATTGGATTTTTTGCGAGTGTCACACTTTTAATTTTCACAGTAGGTGACAGCGATATAGTTATTCTCTATTCATTGGCAATTGTTATAGGCGTTCTACTGGTTGTTGTGATTAATCAATTGATAAGGTTAAATAAACGTCTTGAACGATCGCAAAACAAATTCCTTTGATGCGTGCATGAGTTAATGTAAGAAAAGCGCATCTACTTCTGGATGATGGATAACGTTTCAGCGCGCTGAGCCCACTGGAAAGCGAAGTGGCCAACCCAGTTGGAGGTTATACTTCACTATTCAGTTTAATAAGACTTTGTCTACAGTCTGAGATCCCATGTGAAAGCATGGGATCTTTTTTTGATGTAAATCCCTCCCAAATAGATTTAATGGATAAAAATTCAAACTATATTTTCTTAAGTATACATACTTTGATTGGTCAAAAAATTAAATTAAAATAAAAATAAAAAAATATGTCTAAATTTTCAGTAAACATGGTATTATTGAACTGGGTATAATATTTTACTACTAGTTTTTCGGAACAGAAGTAATGGTTAATTTTTCGCATAAATGAAAAGTTATATAAAATCGTGAAAATACACCAATTGAATTCATTTTGTCATTAACTTGTGAATTAATGACAAAACGGACGCGTTACATCTTATTAAAAGTGTTTCTCGGAAGATGACGATTACTAACCTGGATACTCAAGCAAGTATAGAAGGACTAAGAGAGAAAAAACTATAAAGAAAGAAGATGAGAAGATGAATGTTAAAGGGAAGAAAGTGACTTTACGAGCATTGGAAAGAGCAGACATGGAAGAGTTGCGTAGTTATTATAATGATCCAGAAGTAGCCCACCTTCTCGGAGGATGGACAATTCCAATTTCTTCTGAACAACAAAATCGATGGTTCGACCGCTTAGAATTTGATAATCGAAATCTACGTTTGGCGATTGAGACAGAAGAAGATGGCTTTATCGGCATTTCAAATATTTTAAATATTGATTATAGAAATCGTTCAGCCCATCACGGAATTTTAATAGGGAAAAAGAACATGCGTGGACACGGTTATGGGCGTGATACGGTTATGACTACCATGAAATATGCATTTGAAGAACTGCAACTACATCGTTTAGAAGGAGATATCCTTGAACATAATGTTCCTTCTTCCAATTTGTTTCTAAAAAAATGTGGCTGGGTTGAAGAAGGTAGAAAACGGGATTATGCATACCGCAACAACCGCTATTATGACCAAGTAATCGTCAGTATTTTAAAGAAAGAATATGATCACTTATGTTTGGAACATGGTTATTGGAAGACAGACAGTTAACTTTTTTGAGAATTGTATTGTTGATAAACAAACCTCGGCTTATGAGATGAAGTCATAAAACTCGATCAAGCTGTTGTGTGATGACAGTTAATCGGGTTTTTGAGGATTTTTTAAGTAAGCGGATATAAAATCATCAATCCAACGAAAGTTAATTATTTTAAAGGCTTAAATCACAGCTTTTATTTTGGAGGGTGAAGAAATGACTGATAGATTGAAAGGGAAAATTGCAGTAATTACAGGTGCAGCTGGAGACTTAGGTGCAGCTGCTGCAGAAATTTTTCTGAAAGAAGGCGCTAAAGTTGTGCTAATCGATCGGGACCAACAAAAACTTACAGAGTCCAGAGAATACCTTTCGCAATTTGGTGAACTATTTAGCATCATAGCTGATGTGACTTCAGAAAAAGAAGTTGCAGACTATGTTGATGAAGTCGTGAAGCGATGGGGAAGAATTGATGTTTTTTTGAATAACGCAGGCATTTTAGGAAGAGTTGCACCTTTAGTAGAACAATCTGTTAAAGATTTTGATTTGATTATGAATATCAATGTGAAAGGTGTTTTCCTCGGATTGAAAAAAGTACTACCTATCATGATTGAGCAAAAAAGTGGCAGTATCATTAATACTTCTTCTGTTTCCGGTTTAATGGGAAGTGGTGGGAATTCGCTTTACGCGGCTTCAAAGCATGCAGTAGTCGGATTGACTAAAACAGCAGCTTTAGAAGCAGGTCACCAATCAGTCAGAGTAAATTCAATTCACCCAGCACCTCTAGACTCCACAATGATGAGGAAAAACGAAGAAGGCATTAACAGCGACAATCCATCAGAAGTCCGGGAAAGAATTTCATCCCGTATCCCTTTAGGAAGATATGGGTCCACGTCAGAAGTGGCAAAACTTCTTCTGTTCCTGGCAAGTGATGATTCGGAGTTTATAACAGGTAGCCAATACCGTATTGATGGGGGCATGGGAGCGCGTTAATCAACATGACAAGATGCAAAATTCTAGAAAAACAAAACGAGGCGGCTTTTTTCGGCGTTAAAATAAAGGGGATGAGGTTATGAAACTAGGCATTATGCAACCGTACTTTTTCCCGTACATCGGATACTGGCAATTGATTAAAACTGTTGACACCTATGTGATTTATGATGATGTGAATTATAAGAAAAAAGGGTGGATCAATCGAAACATTATTTTAGTGAATGGAGAAGAAATGGCTATCTCGTTAAAAATAACTAAAGTAAGCCAAAATAAACGAATTAATGAAATTGAAATTGAAAATGACGTTATTTATAACAAAAAATTGCTGAAAACGATCAAAGAAACCTATAGTAAGGCTCCTTATTTTCATGAAGTTTTCAACTTGATAGAAAATGTTATCAACCAAAAAGAGACGAATTTGGCTAAATACCTTACAAATTCGATTCAAGAGATTTGTAAATACTTAAATATTCAGACAACTATTTTACTTTCTTCTGACTTGAAAAAAAATGAGGTGCTTAAAGGTCAAGATAAAATATTAGAGATTTGCGAACTGCTTTCAGCAAAAGAATATGTTAACGCTTATGGAGGTCTATCCCTTTATTCTTCAATGGACTTTGAATCGAAGGGCGTTAAATTAAAGCTCATCAAAACAAACGATATTGCTTATCCACAAAAAGAGTTAGCGAACTTTGTTCCTAATTTATCCATTATTGATGTGATGATGTTCAATAGTCCTGTGAAAATTAGCGCTATGTTGGATGATTTCACAGTGATTAAAGATTTCGCCCCTCAAATTCATTCCGTGAGCATCAGCGATTAGTTTGAGAAAGGCAAGGAAAGTTAGGAGGTCAGCCGCAATGAGAAAAGATATTCTAGTAAGTGTCGATTGCCTGGCTTATAACCATGAAAATTATATAGCACAAACGATTGAGGGATTTTTAATGCAAAAAACGAATTTCGACTTTGAAATTCTCATTCACGATGATGCTTCAGTAGACAACACGGCTAAAATCATTAAGAAATATGAACAAGATTTTCCGAATCTGATAAAACCTATTTACCAAAAAGAAAATCAGTTTTCTCAAGGTGCAACGATGCTTCAAATAAATCAACGCCGAGCAAATGGCAAGTATATCGCTATTTGCGAAGGTGATGACTACTGGACTGATCCTTACAAATTACAAAAACAAGTTGATTATTTAGAAGCAAATACTGAGTGTGTGTTGAGTGTTCATTCTGCTTTTAAAATTTCCGATACCTGCAAACGAGTAGTGGGGAAAGTGAGGCCAAGTCGTAGAGATCGAATATTTTCGATTAACGAAATTATTGAAGGTGGTGGCGAACTTTTTCCAACGAATGCGATGGTTTACCGGCGTGAAGTGGCCGATTATGTACCCGCTTTTTATTTTGATGCGGGTTTTGGCGACTATCCTCTAACCATTCACCTAGCACACCATGGTCAAGTGCATTATACAGACCAAACCATGGCTGTTTACCGAGTAGACGTAAAAGGCGCCTGGTCTGAAAGTGCGATGTCCACTGTGATGAAGGAAGTTCGTCGAAATGAAGAAGTAGCAAGTTTGTTAGATGCAATAAACGGCGATACAGATTTTCAATACAACGAAACGATTGTCCAGACAAAAAAGAAAAACATGTTCTATTTGTTGCTGAGACAACAGGAATTCAAGAAAGCCTTCGGTAGAGAGTATGCAGCATTTTATTTGCGTAAAGAATTTATAACAAGAATATATAAAAAAGTTTCAAAAACCATGCACTATTCAAAGAACACTGCGTTTCATTGGTCAAGAAAATCAAAAAAATTGCCTTTTTAGCCTGTACAAAAAAAGCATTTTCACGCGGATAAATCAGTAGTAAAGGCATATCTCATAAAAAAGCAACTAGTGATGTTTCACTAGTTGCTTTTTGGATTGTTTATACACGCTAACCACTGTTGAATTCCACATCTTTATAAGATTTAAGCGCATGAGAAGAAAAGAGTAGCTTTAAGATTCAGCAAAGATAAGAATGGCAACTATTTTTTTGATTTTAATAGATTCTCCATAAGTTTCCTGTATTATATAATAAAAGGCTTAAATTGCTTAGCTTAAAATGAGTAATTGGAAGGGGAACAAAAACTTGAGTCTGAAATCAAAGTGGATCGTAACCGGTCTAGTATCTGCACTGGCGATTACGCTGTGCTTGCCGACAACTGATGCAAGTCCGTTGAGTGAACTTGAAAAAAAACAGCAAGATACTGAGCAAAAAAAGAGTGAATTAAATTCGGGTATTCAAAAAAAATCCAATGAAATTAACGAAAACCAAACAAAGTTAACTGGAATTATGATGGAAATCACAGAATTAGACAATAAAATCACAGAAGTTGAATTTAAAATAGCTGATGTACAAGAAAAAATAGACCAAACCCAAAATGAAATTGATGTGCTGAAAAAATCAATTGCAGAATTGGAAAAGAAAATTGCAGAACGAGATAAACTGTTACAAGAACGTGCTCGTGCAATCCAGTTAAGCGGCGGCTCGGTAGATTATATAGATGTTTTGCTAGGAGCTAATAGTTTTATTGATTTTATCGATCGCATCTCTGCTGTAAATACGTTACTAGAAGCAGACCGAGAAATCATGCTTCAGCAAACAGGAGATAAAACGCTTTTGTCTAAACAACAAACGATTGTGGAAACGAAGATGACTCAACAAGGAGAGCTTCAAAAAGAACTTCAAGCATTGAATCATTCACTTGCTGATCAAAAGAATAAACAAAATGGACTTGCAAAAGAGGTAACAGCAGAACAGAAACGGTTGGCAGCAGCAAAGTTGAAACTTGAAGATCAATTCGAAGAAGAAATAGAAATTAGTGCCGAATTAGAGCAACAAATCGCTGATGAACAAGCTCGACTCGCCGAGTTGGCAAGAAAAGCTGAAGAAGAGCGTAAGCGGAAGTTAGCAGCTGAGCAAAAACGACAGCGAAAAGCTGAAGAAGCTCGTATAGCTGCAGAGCGTAAAGCAGCAAAAGACTCTGGAAACAAGATTTCGGGCGCATCCAGTCCTGTAGCAATACTGCCGGTAACCCCAGTTGTGGGGTCTCCTTTTATTAGCCCAGCAGACGGTCGTCATACATCAGGATTTGGCGGACGCGATATTGGAGATGGAGCTGAAACACATTTAGGATACGATATTGCCAATGAAACTGACACGCCTATAGTAGCCGCAGCAACAGGATATGTCTCTTACTCCGGAGTAATGGGTGGCTATGGAAAAGTTGTGATTCTTACACACTCAATCGAAGGACAAACCTATGCAACCGTTTATGGTCATATGAGTTCAATCAATGTTTCAACTGGTCAAGCCGTGTCACAAGGAGAAAAAGTTGGAGGAATGGGCAGCACCGGTCGTTCTACAGGAACCCATGTACACTTTGAGGTTCATGTGGGAACTTGGAACGGTTCACGTTCTAATGCTGTAGATCCATCTCTCTATATAAGATAAGCTTTCTAAAACGGATAAATAGTTGAAGGGGCTGTCCCAGAAGGTCATGAACAATGACTTTCTGGGACAGCCCTTTTTGCATGCGACAGAACAAGCAGAGGTCGATTGCAACGGCCGCTTTCCATGGCAGACGCAAAATGGATGCAGCAAGTGGGTTCATGACGATCAGGGACAATCGGTCGTTTCAGAGAAATTACCTTCGGCACCTTGAAAACTGCACACGGAGTTCGGGATTCTCCGTCTGTTTTATGTTAGAAACTTACAGGGAAGTCCATTTTATGCATAAACTATTTTACAGTTGTGATTTTCGATTACGTTTAGTTCCGTTTACCGATTCAGCTCTTATAAAACCAATCATTATTTGTGACTATCCACAAATAATAATTCAATAGTTCGTATGTAAATCTATATAGTAATCGCGAGGAAATCAATAGTATTTTAACTATTCTAACTACTGGAGGGTGAGAAGATGAACAAAACTGCAGAATCAACCGCTAAGCTTCAAAAAAGTGAAAAACCAAGCTTTTTTCAAAAAATGCTAACGAAAGTAGAAGTGTACGGCAATAAGATGCCGGATCCCGTCACTCTTTTCGCTAGTTTTACACTCATTATCTTAGTAGCATCTGCTATTTTTTCGTCACTAGGAATTACATCTACGCATCCAGGTACCGGTGAAGAAATTCAAGTTGTCAATATGTTGAATGGTGATGGTATTCGTACAATTTTTGAAACACTAGTACCAAACTTTACCGGTTTTCCGCCACTCGGTTTGGTCTTAGTGGTCATGTTAGGCGTAGGTCTTGCAGAATCGACAGGACTTGTTACGACGTTCATGAAAACAACGATTTTGAACGCTCCGGCTAAAGTGATTTTGCCAACGATTCTTTTAATTGCCGTTTTGGGAAATACAGCTGCTGATGCCGCTCAAGTTGTGCTACCTCCAATTGCTGCTATGATTTTTGCAGCACTTGGCCGCAATCCAATCGCTGGTCTGGTCGCGGGTTATGCAACCGTTACCGGCGCTTTTAGTGCTAATTTAATCGTTAGCATGCTCGATCCACTATTATCTGGATTTACACAAGCAGGAGCAAATTTAATTGATCCTAGTTACGTTGCGAACCCGGCAATCAATTGGTATTTTATGATTGCCTCGACCTTTGTCATCATTCCTGTATCTATGTTTGTAACGACCAAAATTACAGAGCCACGACTTGGGGTATATACGGGAAAAGTCGATAAGTTAGAAAAAACAACTACTGCAGAAAAACGTGGTTTGTTGTGGGCTGGTATTGCGCTTGCACTGTATGCAGTTGTGATCTTGCTTTTAGTACTTCCAGAAAACGGTATTTTGCGTAATCAAGAAACCGGCGGCATTATTGTTTCGCCATTTATGACGGGGATTGTACCCATTATGCTTTTCGGATTTTTACTCCCTGCCCTAGCCTATGGTTTCGGATCGAAAGTACTGAAAAATGATAAAGACGTTGCTGAGCACCTAACAAAGGCCATGTCTGGAATGGGTGGTTATATTGTTCTGGCTTTCGTAGCTGCTCAAATGATTGCGTTTTTTGGTATGAGCAATTTGGGACCCATCATTGCGATTGAAGGTGCAGGTTTCTTGAAGGGCATTGGCTTTGAAGGTCTACCATTGATTCTTGGATTTATTATGATCGCAGCACTGATTAATTTACTAATTGCCAGTGCTTCTGCTAAGTGGGCATTACTTGCACCGATATTTGTTCCCATGTTCATGATGCTGGGCTACGATCCTGCAGTCACTCAAGTGGCCTATCGCATTGCCGATTCGATCACGAATCCAATCACGCCCATGCTCGCATACTTTGCAATTTTATTGACGTTTGCAAAAAAATACGATAAGAATATTGGGATTGGTACATTACTTGCAGCCTTGTTGCCATATTCGATAGCCTTTGCGATTTTCTGGCTAATCTTATTCACTGTGTGGTTCTTACTCGGTTTGCCGCTCGGTCCTGGAGGAAATATTTATTTACCATAAACTAAAGGAGGAATTTCAATGTCTTTGAAGATAAAAAATGTCACGATTTACACAGGTAGAGGTGACAAGCTCATCCAATCAGCTATCATTGTTGAAGCAAATAAAATTATAGCAGTTGGAGAAGAAGCAGTTGATAAAGAAGCTGAAACCGTAATCGATGGTCAAGGGAAAACCATTGTACCTGGATTCTTTGATATGCATATTCATCTTGGCATGGACGGAATAGCTGACCCATTTTCTCAAATTGCCACTGATAGTCAGGCGACTTCTGCGTATCGTCATCAAGCTAACGGAAAAAAACAGTTACAATCAGGCGTGACCAGCGTCCGCAATTTAGGATCTAAATGGCACATTGATTTGGCCTACCGGGATGCAGTAAATAACGGAATTGTTACAGGGCCTACTGTTTATGGCTCTGGTCAACCTATTGTCATGACAGGTGGCCACGGATATCCACTCGCTTCTGAGGCTGATGGGGAAGACGAAGTCCGTAAAATGGCGCGCCAAACTTTGAAACAGGGTGCCGATGTATTAAAGTTAATGGCAACTGGAGGTGTCATGACACCTGGAGTCGATCCAGGTTCTCCACAACTATCGGAAAGCGAAATGAGGACAGCGGTTGAAGAAGCGCTACATGCTGGTAAGACAACGGCTTCGCATGCTCAAGGGACTGTTGGTATTCAAAATGCTGTGCGTGCGGGAATTACGACGATTGAGCATGGTATTTTTCTTGATGATGAAACGATTGAACTAATGATTAAACACGATACCGTATTAGTTCCTACTCTTGCAGCACCTTATTATATTGTGCAAAATGCAGATTCAGGCGCGATTCCACCGCACGCTGTCAAAAAAGCTATGTACTGTTACGAAGTTCACAAAGAAAGTTTTCGAAAAGCTGTAGCTGCGGGCGTGAAAATTGCTGCGGGCACAGACGCTGGTACACCGTTTAACTTGCACGGTGACTTTGCTAAAGAACTTGAGTTGATGCATGAAGGTGGGATGTCTATTCGTGACATTATTACTGCTGCAACTTTTTCTGCTGCTTCCGTTCTCACTGTTCAAAACGAAACGGGATCATTGGAGAAAGACAAAATAGCCGATTTTATTATCCTGTCTGAAGACCCAGAAGATAAGCTTTCTGCTTTTCGTTCAGTCGAAACCGTATATCAAGGAGGAGAAGTTGTCCATGTCTACTAATATTCAGAAAACGTCTATACAACATGAAAAAATCCAAAAGTTAGCAGGTCGATTAGAAAATCTATATTCTGAAATGGTTAGTATCCGTCGTCATCTTCATCAATATCCTGAACTTTCTCATCAAGAAGTCGAAACACCTAAATACATTGCTGAGTACTACCGAACTTTAGGATTAGAAGTCAGAACCGGTGTTGGCGGGCGAGGTGTAGTCGCTAAATTCAATGTTGCTCATGCGCAAAAAACCATTGCTTTCCGTGCGGATTTTGATGCTTTGCCGATTCAAGATCAAAAAGATGTCGCTTACAAGTCGACAATTCCTGGTGTTATGCATGCTTGTGGTCACGATGGACATACAGCGGCACTAATGGTTTTTGCTAAAAGCTTAGTTGAAAATCCTGAGCAAGTGAACAACAATGTCGTCTTTATCCATCAATTCGGTGAAGAAGAATACCCAGGAGGTGCACAAGCGATGATCGCAGATGGTTGCCTTGAAGGCGTTGACGCAGTATATGGTTGCCACCTTCAAAGTACGATGCCTTCAGGAACCATGTACTACAAAGAAGGATTTATCCAAGCTGCAGTTGATACCTTTATCATTACCGTTAACGGCAAAGGTGGACACGGTGCTATACCGCAAGAAACAATCGATCCCATTGTCACAGCGTCACACATTGTTACAGCACTTCAGTCGGTCGTCAGCCGTAATACAAATCCTTTAAAGCAACTCGTTATTTCTGTCGGCTCTATTAACAGCGGCCAAGCCAATAATGTCATTCCTACTACAGCGGTCATGACCGGGACGATCCGTTCTTATGAACCGGAAGTACGCGCGCTCGCTGCTGAAAGATTAACAACAATCGCAAATCAAGTGGCAAAAGCATTTGGGGCTGAAGCCGATACCGCAATTGAAAAAGGTTATGATGCTTTGTGGAATCATTCTGAGGAAACCCAATTAGCCAAACGTGCAATGGAGGGAATTCTTGGGGCTGAAGCGGTGATCGAAACCCCATCAGTCATGCCCGGTGAAGACTTTTGCTACTATACACAACATAGACCGGGTTCTTTTATTTTCGCGGGCGCTCAATTAGCAGAAGACGACAGAGTGTATCCACATCATCACGCTCGGTTTGATTTTGACGAAACGGCAATGCTCCATACAGCCAAATCATTTGCTGCGATTTTATTTGAATATGAGCTTGTAAAATAAACTTTGTAACGGTCCCATAAGCCTCTAGTCTAAAACAGACAGAGAAAAAGAAACTCTTTTTCTCTGTCTGTTTTTTCTTGTAATCGTGATAAGCTAGAATTCACTACATAACTAGAGAAAGTAGAGGATTGCTATGAACCAGATACCTGAAAAAAACTTTTCTCCTTCCCAAATGGAAGCGCTTATTAAAGTGGCGGAAGCAGTTAATTCTACATTAAATATGAATGAATTGTTTCAGTTAACTCTAAAAGAAGCGATCAAAGCAATTCCGGATGCTGATGGAGGCGTGCTCTTTTTGTACGATGAAAGCATACAGAAACTTGTCTGTTTATCATATGTCAATTTCACAAGTGATGTAGAAGGTATTTGCTTAGATTCACATGAATCGTTTACTGGAAAATGTTTTTCTACGCGAGAACCCGTTTTAATCACTTCTGCTTCTCAACTTGCAGGCGGAACGAAATCAATGAGTGATCAAAATAAAGCATTACTTGCAGCTTCAATTGCTCAACATACAGGCCCTTATGCTTACCGGGCTATGTGTGTTCCGTTAATTACAGAAAATGATGCGTGCATCGGTGTCATTACGCTGAATGGGTTTGCAGAACATGGAACTTTTACAGAAAAAGATTTACGTTTACTTCAGGCAATTGCAGGTCAAGCAGCCATTGCACTTGCCAAAGCTCGTCTGCACGAAGATGTAAAAAAGAAAAATGAACAATTCGAGCAAATTATCCAGTATCAGCAAAAACTTCTCATAAAAATGAGTGATGGTGTCGGTTTGATGCAAATGCTCGAACAATTAGCTGATCAAATTCAGAAACCTTTATCAATATTGACAATTTATGGTGAAGATTTGCAAATGGGAGACCAGGAAAAACACACTCATAAAAATGAATTCCTCATACAAAGTGGACGTTTCTTGTTGGGCAAATTGCTAGTAGCTACCAAACAGAATGAACAACTTTCCGATTCAGACGTGTACTTTATTCAGCAAAGTATTCTGTATCTCACTCTCGAAATTAACCGGAACGCTGCACTCCGTGAAGTGGAACACCGCTTTAAATCTGAATTAATGGAAGACCTTTTAAAAGGAATGTTAAGTGATACGTTTATCAAAAGAGCTAAAGATTTAGGGTTAGATACGCGTTTCCGATTTTTGCCAGTCGCTGCAGAAGCCGTAATGGAAGAGGATAGCAACACACTTGCAGCACTTATGGCTAGAAGAGAAATCGCTCATTTGTTTCAGATGGAAGTAAACCAACGTTTTCCAGGAAGTTTAATCGTCTCAAAAGAGCAGTCTTTTATTTTTTTGTTGTCAATCAAGGACAAAGCCACAAAACATGACTTATTGGAAAAAGTTAAGCGCATGGCAAAAGATTTGCAAGTGGCTATTTCGCATCAACAGCTAGATGCTACTGTCAAGTTGGCTGTTGGACCGTGCGTTTCGCAAATCGATCGTTTGCCGGATTCCATAGAAGACTCTTTGAAAGTATTAACGTTTATGCGCTCTTCTCGAGTTAAAGATAAAGTAATGGACTACCAATCACTTGGTTTCGAGCGACTTCTCGTATCTAATAAAGACAAGGATATTGAAGCATTTATTATTTCGACATTGGGACCGGTCATCGACTATGATCGGAAAAAAAGTGCAGAGCTTTTAAAAACGCTAATAGCCTATACACAATTTATTCAATTTCCAGGTCAAGCAGCAAAAGAATTGCATATTCATTTGAATACGCTGCACTATCGATTAAAAAGGATTTCAGAACTATTAAATACAGATTTACAAAACCCCGATGAGTTATTAAATATCCAGCTTGCCTGTAAGCTTTTGAGAAATTCTAAGACTTAGTAAAACAATGTTGTTTTGTAATATGAACTTTTAGCCATTTAGTATAAACTACTGACGAAAGAGACACTGTCTTGTCAAATAAAATGGCAGGTAATGATACTAGAGGAAGTTAAAGGGAATGAGGTAAAAACAATTCCAGCTAGTCATTTTCGAATGGTAGATACCCTTTCTATTGATTTTAAAAATGAGTTGATTGTGCTCGTTTAAAGAACAAGAACAACAGTAGAAACTTTATGTTCATACGTATTGAATATTAGGGGCCTGTACAACAATTAGCACCTTGATTTTGATACGACAATAACGGGTAAAACTACAGCAGCAATACATGGTATAAATTAAAACAACTGTCCATCTAATCAAATTTAATCGAAATAAAAGCTAATTAACTGGAAAAATTCCACTAGTAACTGCATAAACCCTTGCAATTATTAAAGGGACAAAATGATTAAGCTTCAACTTATTTTTCATACATACATATTTAAAATTTTATTTCAATTAATGACAGAAAAATTAAATAATTCATAGATTTAGGTATTTAAACCCTGTACAATAGGACTAGATAATAAATTAGTTTCATTTAAAATCATGGCCATTCCGAATAAAAAAGAAAGGTTATTGTAAAAAGTAAATAGTTAGAATGTGCATCAAATGTTAAATGGTCTTTTTATTATCTAAATTGAAAAAGTGGAGAGTGATTATTTTGATGAAGAAGTTTGTATCAATGTCATTAATGCTCGTGTTATTAACAGGTGTAGCAAGTCCAGCTTTTGCAACGAGTGATAAGGATTATGAAGAAGCAATTCGCATGATTGAAAAAACCAACCTTGAGATTGATAAAAAAATCGAAAAAGCTGTAACAGAAGCAGATGAACTTCAAGCCGAGTATCTACTAGACATACGAGAAATTGAAGAAGGTGGCAAAATTTTTGATATACAAAAAGAAAAAAACAAAATACTATCAGAAATGGAAGAATCAAAAAATGATGTGAATAAGCAACAAAAATACGAAGAAAAGTTGCTGAAATTAGAAGCGAAACTTGGTGAAGAACAAGCGAAAATCGAAAAAGAAATGAAAGAAATTAGCGCTGAAATTGAAGAACTTACAAAAATAATGATTTTAACAGAAGAAAAAGATTCAAGTAAATTAAATAAACAGGTCAATAAGCTAAATGAAAAACTGAATAAAAAATCTATAAAGCATGCCGAAATAACTGCCGAGTATACCGAAGATTTAAATGAAGTTATTACAAAAATTTATGATGTAACACTTAAAATGTCTGCCGAAACAATTGCAAAAGCAGCCAGTAAAGGGGTAGAGGCGGAATGTAGCTGGAAACTTGTACGTTTTGCTGATCAATGGGTTTGGATTGATCCAATTCGTGTAGTTGGCAGGAGATAATTTTTACAATTCAGCATTTTTATGTAGTACAATAAAGACGAGTTCATTGTGAACTCGTCTTTATTCGCATTAAGGTGGGATGATATGGACGGTTTTAAAGTCGGTAAAAAAGGAGAATTCCTCGAAACGGTTAGTTTTGACGATAACTCAGTCTTCAGCCTTATTACTAAAGGAGATGGTGTTGAAATATTGCATCAATCCATCGAAGAGGAAATGTTATTTTATGTTTATCCGAGTGAAAATGCGAAAGCAATTGAGTTTTATTTTATTATTTCGGGAGAAGTCCTGTATGAAGCTGATCACCGACAAGAGAAACTAGGTCCTGAAGATTACTTTACGACACGGGGCCTTAAAGAACCCATTTATTTTACTGCATTATCTAAAGTAACATTATTATGTGTTTTCACAGAACAGACATTCTTTCATATTAGTAATGACATCTCGAAATTAATGGATATTATGAACCAAGTTGAGGAAAAAGATAGGTACACAAATAAACATAGTGACCGAGTAGCTGCCTACTCGGTTAAAATTGCTCAAAAGTTAAAATTAAACAAAGTTCAACTTGAAAATTTAATCGTGGCGGCATTCTTACATGACATTGGAAAAATCTACGTACCTTCAGAGGTGCTAAATAAACCTGGCCGACTAACCGATGAAGAATTTGAGATCATGAAAAAACATCCTCTTGATGGGGCAGAAATGGTAAAAAATTCGTATTATCATGAACTTGTACCGATTATTGAACAGCATCATGAGAGACTCAATGGCAGTGGCTATCCTTATGGGTTAAGTGGAGATACAATTCTTTTGGAAGCAAGAATTATTGCAGTAAGTGATACTTTTGATGCTATGACAGAAGATCGGGTATATAGAAAAGCACTTAGCGATGATACAGCGATGGGCGAACTAAAAAAAATGGCTGGAACACATTATGATCTAGATGTAGTCGATGCTTTTGAACGAGTCTTATTAGAAGAAGGTAAAATCGGTCGAATAATTTAACATAAAAAAGCAAAAGACAACTGGAATGATTCCAGTTGTCTTTTGCTTTTTTATGAAACGAGTTATCTCCGATTATTCACTGGTGAGTTTACTGGAAACAATCTCTCGTACATACTGCATTGTCCGTTCATGAGCTTCTAGTGCAGAGTAACGATTGCGGTTATTTAAAACATTTGTAAACATTCCTTGCCATATTAAGTTAGTTAGTTCGTTTAGTTCTTCTGCTTGCTTTTCATTCAATAAACCTGCTTTGATCATATGGCTTATCGCATGACGACCGCGTTCATCAATACTGCGCTCCATTAGTGCTGGTTTTAATTCTTCCGATACGTCTAATAAATCTGCTGGGTAGAGTTCGTAATAATGTATTAATAAACTTTCAGGATGTTCCCCTAGATCCATTAAAAATGCAGCATGGAAAACTTCAGGGTTTTTAAACGAGTAGTCACTAAATACTTCCCATGCAACTAAGTATTTCTCTATTGGATCCGTTGTTTTCTTCATCTCTGCAGTGACCAATTCAATATAAGGTTTCATGAATTTCAATGAGGCAAAGAACAATAAATGCGACAATTCCCCGAAGTAGTTATAAATCGTAGCGCTATTATAACCTGCTTTTTCTGCTACCTTTCGAATTGTTATATGTTGGTAGCCTTCTGTTCGAATTAACTCCTCAGTAGCATCTATAAAATAGGTCCACATCCGTCTTTTTTTTAGTTCTTTATTGTCCAACTAGGTCCACTTCCTCGAAAATTATTTATTTTTAAAAAATATTGATTATTCCTTCAAAATTATGATAACATAAAAAAATAAAAATAATCATGATTATAAAATAAACTTGATTATTTCTAATTGTACAAAGGGGGAATAATAATGGGGAAAGTAAAAATTGATCCGCTGGTTTTCTGGTCTTCGCTGGTGGTAATCGTTGTTGCAACACTGTCACTAGTAATTTTTAGAAAGTCAGCAGAACCTGTGATGAACAAGATGATGACAGGAATAACTTACAACTTAGATTGGGTATTTCAATTTCTAACGTTTGGCGTGTTCATTTTACTCGTGTGGTTAGTTTTTAGTAAGTACGGTAAAGTGCGTCTGGGAGACGAAGCACCTGAATTCTCAACATTTAGTTGGGGAGCCATGCTGTTTTGTGCGGGGATGGGCACAAGCATTATGTTCTGGTCGATGATGGAACCGATGTATTACTACATGGGTCCGCCTTTTGGGATAGAGCCTAATAGCACTCAATCTGCAGAATGGGCAGTAGCTTACGGTATGTTTCATTGGGGGATTTCTGCATGGTCACTTTACGCTTTACCGACCGTCACGATTGCCTATTCTTTTTTTGTAAAGAAAAATCGTTCATTAAAAATCAGCACAGCCTGTAAAGGGGTTTTAGGGAAATATGCTGATGGACCGATTGGGAAACTTATCGACATATTGGTTATTTGGAGTTTGGTCGGAGGACTTGGAACTTCGCTTGGTCTTGGTGTACCCATGGTCTCCGCAGTTATCGGAGAAATTTTTGGTGTTCAACAATCGCTGCAACTAAGCATTATTATTATTGTTATTTGGACAATTATTTATAGTGCAAGCGCTTATATGGGATTGTATAAAGGCATTCGTAAACTTAGTGATTGGAACGTGTATTTGGCGCTGGGCTTGGCATTATTTGTTCTTATTACGGGACCAACTTTATTTATTTTATCAAACTTTAGCAATAGTTTTGGGCTGATGCTCCAGAACTTCGCATTGATGAGCTTTTCGACCGATCCAATTGCAAAAGGCGGATTCCCGCAAGCGTGGACCGTGTTCTATTGGGCATGGTTCGCTGCGACTGCACCTTTTATCGGCTTGTTTGTAGCAAGAATTTCTAGAGGTCGTACAATTCGTGAATTGATCGTGCATATTTTATTATGGGGTTCACTCGGCAGCTGGATTTATTTCGGTATATTTGGTGGTTATACGCTGAATTTACAACTAACAGGTGCATTAAATGTGGTGGATGTGCTAAATAACAGTGGAGGCCCTAGTACTATAGTAGAAATTTTAAAAACAATGCCACTCGACTTTTTAGTGTTGCCATTTTTTGCAGTGCTTGCGTTTATCTTCTTAGCAACCTCACTCGATTCAGCAACGTATATTCTCTCTGCAATTGCGACAAAAGAGTTAATAGGGGATCAAGAGCCGGCACGTTGGCATCGTATGCTTTGGGGAGCCATTCTTGCTGTATTGGCGATTTCGTTATTAATGATTGGCGGACTTAAAGTTATTCAAACTTCTTCCGTCATTGTATCGGTACCCGTCATTCTCTTGTATGTCTTACTGACGCTTTCTCTCTTAAGGTGGCTCAAGCAAGATTATCCTGATACTTCGCTTGTATACAAAACAGCAATGGATGAAGAACTAGTACAGGAAAGTAAAGCAAAAGAATAAAAAAATTTTGAAGAGGTGAATAATTAATGGTTTTTAACGTTCGCGAAAGCACGCGTAGCATTAAACGAGAATTTCCATATGAAGTGGAAGTGACGGACCACATTTGGATACCGATGTCCGATGGTACACGATTATCTGCAAAGTTATGGATTCCTAAAAGTGCGACAACCCATCCAGTACCAGTCATTTTGGAATATCTTCCCTACCGAAAAAACGAGTTCACCGCATTACGTGACTCGATTCGTCATCCTTATTTTGCTGGCCATGGTTATGCTAGCGTGCGTGTAGATATTCGCGGTTGCGGAGACTCTGAAGGATTTATCTATGACGAATATGCTAAACAAGAACAAGATGATGCGCTTGAAGTTCTTGACTGGCTATCAAAACAACAGTGGTCTACCGGTTCGGTCGGTATGATTGGGAAATCATGGGGCGGCTTTAATGGGTTACAAGTCGCAGCTTTGCAACATCCCGCATTGAAAACCATTATTACCTTATGTTCAACAGACGATCGTTACGCTGATGATGTTCATTATAAAGGTGGTGCGGTACTGGCTTCAGATATGCTGTGGTGGGCTTCTACAATGCTCGTATATAATGCGCGTCCTGCAGATCCAGAAAATTTTGGATCTGCATGGCGAGAAAACTGGTTAGAGCGGTTAGAAAAAACACCGCCATTTGTTGAAGAATGGATGCGTCATCAGCGCCGAGACGATTATTGGAAACACGGTTCAATTTGTGAAAACTATGAGGATATTAAAATTCCTGTTTACGCAGTTGGTGGCTGGGCAGATGGCTATACAAATGCGGTATTCCGCTTAATGGAAAAGCTAAAAGGACCGAAAAAAGGCTTGATTGGTCCTTGGGCACATGAATATCCAGAAGTCGCAGTACCTGGTCCTCAAATTGGATTTTTACAGGAGTGTCTTCGTTGGTGGGACCAATGGCTGAAAGAAGAGGAAACGGGCATTATGGATGAACCTGCACTGCGTATGTGGCTTCAAGACGCAGTACCACCAAAAACCGATTATCACATTCGTCCTGGTGAATGGGTTCTTGAAAAAAGTTGGCCAACACAAAATACACAAGAAAAAATTTACTATTTGGGCAATCACCAGCTAGTTACAAACTCGAATTACGGGATTGAAAAGTTAAAAACGCACCAACAACATGGGTTATATGCGGGCGTTTATTGTCCATTTGGACAAGAAGGTGATATGGCTTCAGACCAGGCAATTGAAAACGGCTTATCTAATACTTTTACGAGCAAACCGCTCGTTAAAGAACTGAGCATTTTAGGTTTTCCAAAAGTAAAACTGAAAGTAACAAGTGACAGGAAGCGTGCGAATCTTGCTGTACGTTTAAGTGACTTATCTCCCGAAGGAACTTCTAAGTTAATATCGTGGGGGCAGTTAAATTTGACGCACCGAAACAGTCACGAATTCCCTGAAGATGTACCTGTCGAAGAAGAATTTACAGTATTGGTTGAGATGGATGCTATTGGCTATAAAGTACCAGTAGGTCACTGTTTACAATTATCTGTATCTCCAACTTATTGGCCGCATGCATGGCCAACAGCTGATGAAGGTGAGATTTTCATTATTAAAGATGAAGATACGCAATTGATTTTGCCTGACTACACCAATACTACAAAAGAGCAGGACATCATTCCATTCGAGCATCCTGAAACAGCCGCTGTTATGGAGCGCGAAATCATGCGCGAAGCTGGACGAACACGAGAAATCAATCACAATACGGTTACAAATGAGTGGATTCTAAATGATTTTTCAGACGAAGGATGTCGTCGTTTACCAAATAACGGTCTTGAGTATGGGAGTACGAACAAGAATGTTTACCGCATCACAGAAGGAAATCCATTGTCTGCATCTGTTCAGTGTGACTGGACTTTAACGGTAGGAAGAAAAGACTGGCAGACACGTCTTGAGTCTAGTTCGACTATGACGTCGGATGCGCAGAAATTTTATGTCACGAGCCAGTTAAAAGCGCTCGAAGGAGACAACGTGCTTTATGATACATGCAAGACTTTTGAAGTCGATCGTGATTTTAATTAATCGACTATCCTAACAATAGGCGGGGATGTAGTGAGTTCGATTTTGTTGCTTATTGTCGTTATAAATGTTGCTTACATGACGCTTTTCACGTTGCGAATGATTTTAGTTATTAAAGGATATCGAAAAATCGCTGCATTTTTGTCTATGATTGAAGTGTTTATCTATTTAATGGGATTAACCATTGTTCTTGATAATTTAGATAACCCATTTAATCTGGCAGCCTATTGCTTAGGATGGGGAGCTGGAGTATATCTTGGAGGTATAATTGAAAACCGCTTAGCGCTTGGTTATATTGTTTTTGATATTATCGTCGATGCTCTCGAAATTGATTTGCCAATGCATCTACGTGGCAAAGGTTACGGAGTGACTTCCTGGACTGCTGAAGGAAAAGATGGAGAACGTCTGTGTTTAAAAGTTCTTGCTAAACGAAAAAATGAAGCTAAGCTTCGTAAGTTTGTTACACAGTTATCGCCAAAAGCCTTTATCATTTCCTATGAGCCTAGTCGCTATAACGGCGGATTTCTTATGGGGAGCTTTGAAGCAATGATGAAAATTAGTAAGTAAATACAAGCTATTTTAACAAAAGACTTCTTGTTCATTCAAGAAGTCTTTTGTCATCTATTCAAGTATAAGCAATCTGCAAATATTGGGCTGTCACGTAATAACTTTTTTATTCATAAAGATCCTTAAAGCGCCTCATAAACTTTCGGTCGATGCGCTGCTTGAGCTTCCAAGGGATTTTGCCATGTAGCAGTTGCTTACCATAAGAAAGAAATGCTTCGCCTTCGCCTGTCGATAAGATTGCGATGAATTTTTTTTGTGGATGGAATGGCAACAGCTGGTCTTTGGATAAGTGGTTAGTTAAGTTCTTCCAAAGAATCGGACCTTGCCGAACAGCGTATACCCCATTTTTCGCAAGCGTCGGATAGCGGGCGATTGTGATGCAATCCCCGGCACCAAAAATATCGGGGTACAGAACGCTTTGCAACGCCTCATTGACTAATAGAAATCCACTGGTATCTGTGGGTAATCCGGAAGTGCGGAACAAAGCTGCACTTTTGGGTCCTGTCAGCCAAAGAACAGCTGATTGGGGATGCTGTTGATTTGTGCTGGTGGTAACTCGGGTGTCATCAATCGCTTTAATTGACACGCCTGAGAAAAAAGACAGCGCTTTTTGTGTAGCGATCGCTTCGATTTTTTTCGAAGCCCGTTTGCCTTGTCCAATCAACAAAGCAGTTGAACTAAACAAGGCGATGTTTGCCGGTAAATGTTCTTGCTTTCTCCACGCAAGAACAGAAAAGGCCAATTCAACACCAGAAGCCCCTCCTCCAACAATCACGGGGTGTGCAGCATTGCGCACGTGTTTAAGTTGTTCTGGGAACCGGTAGTTGGGTTTAATCGATAAGGCGTGTTCTGATATAGACTCTGGGACATCTGTTTGGGATCCAATATCAAACGATACTGCGTCATACGAATAGATCGCATCGTCTGCACCAGTTAAGGTTTTCGCTTTTGGATCAATAGAGATAATGGCATCTTCTACAAACAAAGCACCAATTTTTTTACACAGCTTTTTCAAATCAATTCGAATATCATTTAGGCTGTAAACACCTTCTGTGTAACCTGAGAACATGCCAGAATAATACTGATAAGGAGAAGCAGAAATCAACAAGACGCGCCAACTTTTCGAATGATCATTATTTAGCTGTTCTAGACAATGCAAATGTGCATGGCCGCCTCCTACTAAGATCAGAGTTTTCATATCATTTCACTTCTCCCTATTTCAAAATCCGCCTAGCTTCAGCCATGCGTTGACCTATCGTAACAAGCTGCACCGCGAAAAAAATCAGGGCAATCGTAGTTAAGTATGTTGAAAAAACAATCATTAGGGTAAAGAGTATAAAGCCTTCTGTTCTTTCAGCTAGTCCTGCCTGGTAATAGAATGATTTCATTCCTTCTTTATCTACCAATGCACCAACTGTCAGAAAAACAGTCATGGCGACAATAATAGAGGCACTCAGCAACAACAATGCCCACATTGAATCGGGAAAGCGGAAGGCAAGTCCTAAAATGACACTGATTTCTACGAGGCGATCAAAACTTATGTCGAGCAATGTCCCCCAGGCAGACGGCTTGGTTTTTCTGGCCATCGTGCCATCGACTACATCCAAATAACCAGAAAACCACAAAACAACAACTGCCCAAAATGGCTGGTCTAAATAAATAAAAAGGCCTGAAGACATGCCGACAATAAAGGCGATTTTTGTTACACCATCAGCAGTGAAATTCAATTTAAGTAATAAATCTGCCGTCTTTTCAACAGTCGGCTGAACGTGTTTCCGTGCGTGCGTATCCAGCATCAAATGCACCTTCTTATTTTCAAGATAGTTTCAGTATATAATACAGAGCCGTTTCTAACCCGTAATTCCACTCGGATTTGAAATGAGCTGGATTTAAGACTAAGTATAAAGGACCGAGGGAAATTAAGAGTAAGTTTTCAGTATTTATTGTTAAGATAGAATTAATTCAGAAAAGAAAGGAAATGATATTGATGGTTAAAAATTATGATATCGCAATAATTGGAGCTGGCGCAGCGGGACTAACGGCCGCATTTACAGCAGCGGGGTTTTCAAAAAGCGTTGTGCTAATCGATAAAAATCTACCAGGCGGAGAATGTACTTGGTCGGGGTGTATTCCGAGTAAGTCATTAATCAATATCGCAAAAGAAGTTCATCACGCTAAGAAGTACACGCCAAGTCTTCAAGTTGATACTTCAGTCGTGTTAACAGACATCCAAGAAGTTATCCAAAAAGTTTATGCTGGTGAATCTCCGGAAGTATTGCAGCAATCGGGCATAGACTTTATGAATAGCTACGCCAAATTTGTTGGACCGCATACATTGGAGGTAGACGGTGAACGGATCGAAGCAAAGAAAATCATCTTGTCTACAGGATCATCACCAATGGTGCCACCAATAGATGGATTGGACAACGTGTCTTATTTAACAAATGAAACCATTTTCAAACAGAAATCGTTCCCGAAAACGATGACTATTCTTGGTGGTGGAGCGATCGGAGTTGAACTGAGTCAAGCGTTAAACCGAATAGGTGTTAAGGTAACGCTTGTTGAAAAATTCGAACGGATTTTGCCGAAAGACGAAGAAGAATTAGTGTTGATGATCCAGCAGCGTTTAATTGATGAAGGTGTCATCATTCATACAGGTGCGACTGCTGTTCGAGCTGAGCAAAAAGACGACATTATCGACTTGAAAATCGAAAAAAATGGCAGCGAACTGACGGTTTCTGGTGAAGGACTGCTTGTTGCGCTTGGTCGTCAGGCAAACGTTAAAGGATACGGTCTGGAAACAGCAGGCGTTGAGTTTGATTCCAAAAAAATTCAAGTAGACGATCATTTAGAGACAACAACTAAAGGGATTTATGCGATTGGGGATGTTGTGGGTCCTTATCAATTATCCCATATGGCAAACGCACAAGGGATCACCGCTACTCAAAATGCCATTTTGCCGATTAACCGAAAAATGGATTACGAGCACGTGACTTGGTGTACATACACAGATCCAGAACTCGGCAGATCTGGTTTATCTGAAGAAGAAGCGCGTGAAAAATACGGCGATTCAATTCGCGTTTATGAACACCAGTATGCGGATTTAGACCGTGCCAATACGAAAAAAGATAGCATTGGCAAAGTGAAAATTATTTTGGATAAAAAAGGCTATATTTTGGGAGCGAGTATTTTGGGGGACCGTGCAGGTGAAATCATTAGCCAAATCCAAACCATTAAAACCTTGAAAATTAATATGGGCAAATTATCAGGAGTTATCCATCCGTACCCAACTTATAGTGAAGTATTGGTGAAAATCGGCAAGAAGGTTTATGTAGATAATTTATTGAACCAACCCCTCGTTAAAACTTTTAATAAAGCTAAAGATGGGGAATTATCAGTCGAAAAAATGGCGCTGTATGGTACTGCGGCTGTAGCAGGAATCAGCCTAGCGAACATTGCCATTCAAAACAGTGTCAAACCAAAGCTCGGTGAAAAAAACGGCCGCTTAAAAGAAATGCCCTCATCGCCCAATGCGGTGTCATCCCAAACTACTGCTAAAGACAAGCATGTCCCAGCATGGCCTTACAACGGCAGTAAAAATGATGCTAAAAAAAGTTTGATCGGTATGCTAAAAGGTTATGAAGGTGCAGAAATTCGACAAAATGATGAAAATTACGTTTACGTTGTTGTTACGTCTAAAGCGCTTAAATTTAAAGATGATATTGAATTCTTCTTTAACGATGCTACTCAGCGAATTGAGTTCCGATCTGCTTCACGTGTAGGCTACTCAGATTGGGGCGTCAATCGAAAACGGTACGATGATATGAGAAATCGCTACTATAGCATCTCGACCCATCGCCTTAACTCATGAGTAAGAGTAGAGCGTCACAAATAGCTAAGTGGCTACTGATTGCTGTTGCAGTGGGACTGGTGATTTGGCTTAGCCGTTCTGTATTTCAAGTAGATGCCAACGACCTCCGTAAATGGATCCTGTCATTTGGATTGTGGTCACCGGTAATCTATATCTTAATCTATACAGTTCGACCATTGATCTTTTTTCCGGCATCGATCTTGTCAATCGCCGGCGGCTTAGCCTTTGGCGCCTGGCTGGGAACGCTTTATACCATTATCGGCGCGACACTCGGCGCGATGCTGTCATTTTATGTTGCCAAAACACTAGGCAACAAGCTAGTTCGCAAAACTTGGACTGGAAACGTTAGAAAAATTCAATCTCAAATGGAACAAAATGGCTTTTTTTACGTATTGCTGTTTCGTTTTATTCCAGTCATTAATTTTGATTTGATTAGCTATGTTGCCGCATTTGCAAAGGTTCGTTTCACTTCCTTTGCTCTGGCTACTTTTATTGGCATCATTCCGGGCACTTTCGCTTACAATTTTTTAGGAAGTAGTTTTGTTAGCGGAAACCCGAAAATTATCATTCTCGCCGTTGTCGTTTTCGTTATTATGACAGTAGTGCCGATTACGTTGCGAAATCGCTGGAACAAAAAACAGCTGCTCGATAAATAATCACAAATTCATCAACGGATTTAGGAAGTGAAAATCATGAAGAACTACTTAGTGGTGACCTCAGGGATACTCGCTCTGTCTTTAGCTGCATGTGCTCAACAAGATCCAACTAGTAATGCAGAAGACGCGGATAACTTACTGGTAGACGACTGGCAACAAGTTTCGGAACTGGCCGCTGGACAAAAAGTCAACATTTACATGTGGGGAGGTAGCGAAAACATCAATCGCTACCTTGACGAGTGGGTCGCTCCTCGTTTGAAAGAAGACCATAATGTTGAGTTGAATCGTGTACCGATGAGTGATTCACAGGACATCATCAATCAGTTGCTTGATGAAAAATCAGCCGCTAAAACCGCAGGCAGTATGGACATTATTTGGATCAATGGCGAAAACTTTAAAACCGCTAAAGACAACGATTTGTTGTGGCAAGAATTTAGTGGGCAATTGCCGAATTTTAATGATTATGTCGACCAAAATGCACCTGATATTGCCAGTGATTTTGGTGAACCTGTAGAGGGATTAGAAGCACCGTGGGGCAAAGCGCAATTTGTTTTTGTTCACGATAAAAATAAGTCGGAAAATCCTCCGAAATCGATGGAAGAACTGGCCCAGTGGGTAGAAGCTAATCCCGGACAGTTTACGTATCCTGCGTTACCTGACTTCACAGGAAGTGCATTCGTCCGTCACGTGTTATACGAAACGACTGGCGGATATGAGCAATACCAAAAACCTGCTGCCGATATTGATGATTTAGCTACTCAATTAGAGCCAATGTGGGATTACTTAAACGCGCTTGAGCCGTATTTATGGCGTGAAGGCGAAACGTATCCAGAAAGTTTAGTTAAACAAGATCAATTGTTTGCAACTGGTGAAATCGGGATGACCATGAGCTACGATCCGATACTTGCTGCGAGCGAAGTATTGAAGGGGCGTTTTCCTGAATCGACACGAACATTCGTGTTAGATGCAGGCACGCTTGCTAATACACATTTTCTATCCATTCCATTTAATTCTTCTGCAAAAGCAGGGGCTATGGTCGCCATCAATGAAATGATGTCACCTGAAGCTCAAACTGCTAAATTGTCTCCTGAAAACTGGGGCAATTTAACAGCACTCGACTTAGATAAATTGTCTGCTGAGCAGCAACAAGCCATGAACGATGTCGAGTTAGGTGCGGCAACATTGTCACTTGATGAGTTGGAAGAACATCAAATTCCAGAACTGTCAGCGGATTATATCGAAATTATCGAAAAAGGATGGATGGAAAATGTGGCAAAAGAATAAACCCTATCTTTTGTTGCTGCCAGCCATCAGTGTCATTGTCCTCCTTTTTTTTGGAGGACTTTTTGACGGCTTGTTGAAAAGCTTCGGCTATTTTCCTGCAATCGGAGAAACGCGCTTTACACTGACCGCCTATACTGCGTTGCTGCGGTCGTCTGAGTTTTGGGAATCACTTGAATTGACGCTACGTGTTGCTATGCTGTCTTCACTTTTAGCTGCAATATTAGGTGCTGGCATTGCCATTTCTTTATTCATGTTGAATAAATCAGCGAATTCTGGTGGTACGCAAATTTGGCACCGTCTGTTTCAATTGCCGTTAACGATTCCACATCTCGTGGGTGGTTATATTATCGTGTTGTTGTTTATGCAAAGTGGCTTTATTTCGAGGATTTTTGCGAATCTTGGCATGATTGATGCCATAACAGAGTTCCCGGTGCTGGTGAACGATTCGTTTGGCTGGGGCATCATTTTGACTTATGCATGGAAAGAAGCGCCTTTTGTGTCATTACTGATTTATCCAGTGCTGTCGCGTATTCATAGGTCTTGGCGCGACGTTGCTCGTGTTTTTGGAGCAAGCAACTGGAATTTTATTCGTGAAATTGTCCT
Source organism: Planococcus kocurii (assembly GCF_001465835.2). Lineage (NCBI taxonomy): Bacteria > Bacillati > Bacillota > Bacilli > Caryophanales > Caryophanaceae > Planococcus > Planococcus kocurii. The sequence continues at coordinate 53,315 of NZ_CP013661.2, read as the reverse complement.
GCCGGTTATCTTGCCAGCGTGGACTATTGCAACGTTTATCGTCTTTGTTTTCACCTTTTCGGCATTTGAAGTACCATTTTTAATAGGCGTTACATATCCTACTGTGTTGCCCGTGTATTCGTATCAACTTTATACCAGCGGCACATTAGCTGATCGACCAGAAGCGCTTGCCGTCAACATCGTGTTAGCTGTGTTAACCGTTTTACTCGGACTGGTCGTCTATTATTTCAGCAAACGCTGGAATGTCTTAAAGGGGTGGGATTGATGAAAAAGCCCCGCTCGTTAATGAAGCCTATTGCATATAGTCTATTGTTCATTTTTATCGTTCTGCCTTTTGCTCCTTTACTATTATCGAGTGTTTCTTTCGGATGGCAGTGGCCCGCTATTGTGCCAGAATCAGTTAATCTTCGCGCGTGGGAATATGTGGTTAATGTAAATTCTGGTACTTGGCAAGCGGTCGGTGTTAGTCTAGTGATTGCGTTTATCGTCACAGCTGTGAATGTTCTGTTGGCAGTTCCTGCAGCAAATGCATTGGTGCGTTATCCGCTCCGCGGCAAGTGGCTCTTCGAAGCAATTATTCTTGCGCCGATTGTGATTCCACCTTTTGTCGCCGTGATGGGCATTCATTTGACGTTTTTGCGGCTTGGTTTGACTGAAACTATTTTCGGCGTCGTGTTAGCGCATATTGCACCGACTTTGCCGTACATGGTGCGCGCGGTTATGATCAGCTATCATACCTTATCAACCGACTGGGAAGATCAAGCGCGAATGCTGGGTGCGGGACCTGTTTCTCGCTTTACTTTTGTGGTGATTCCTCATTTATTGCCAGGCATTGCAGCAGGGGCGAGCTTGAGTATCTTGATTTCACTAAGTCAATACTTAATCACGTTCATTATCGGTTCAGGGCAAGTCGTAACCTTGCCCATTCTATTATTTCCGTTTATAAGCGGAGGTGACCCAGCTGTTGCATCTGCGTATTCCTTACTGTTCGCAGGAGTCGCCATTTTGACGTTGTTCGGTATGGACCTAGCCTTAAAGCGCTATTATCAAAACAAGAAAAATACTGCAGGGAAAATTTAAAGGAGTGTAACGATGGGTGATTTGCACATTGTAAATATCGAAAAGCATTACACATACAGTCATCAGAAAAGTGAGTCGGTCTTTTCCCTGCAACCCATTCAACTGACAATCCATGAGGGGGAATTCTTCTCGTTACTGGGTCCTTCCGGTTGTGGCAAGACGACGCTGTTAAAGTTAGTAGCGGGGTTATTGCCTGCAGATAACGGGGAGATTTGGATAGGAGATAACAATTTAACGACCGTTCCATCAGAAGCACGAAAGTTTGCCATGGTGTTTCAACAATCGTTGTTGTTTCCTCATATGACCGTAGAAGACAATGTGGCGTTCGGTTTAAAAATGCAAAAAGTTGGTAAAAAGATTCGGTTAGACCAGGCACGAAACATGTTAGCGCATGTCGGCTTAGCAGGTTATGGCAGTCGTTTTCCGAACGAACTCAGCGGTGGCCAGCAACAGCGAGTGGCATTAGCGAGAGCTCTTGTAGCTAATCCTCACGTGTTGTTAATGGATGAGCCGTTTAGTGCGTTAGATCCGAGCCTGCGAGAAGAAATGAGAGAATTGCTCCTGCAGATTCAGCAACAATTCCGAGTGACGGTGTTGTTTGTGACGCATGACCGGGAAGAAGCTTTCTATTTATCCGATCGAATTGGTGTTATGAGCGAGGGAACTTTGCTTCAAGTTGGCAAAGCCAAGGACTTGTATGAACGTCCTGAAAACGCAAAAGTCGCTTCGTTTTTAGGATTAAAAAATATCATTGAAGGCAAAATTTCAGGTGGACGTTTTTATTCAATTGCCTATAGTGGAATCGAATTCTCTGTGAATAGTACGGAAGTAGGCCCATGTTTTCTGATTCTGCGTCCAGAAGTACTGCAACTTGCAACAAAAAACATTCACTTGGCCTCAGACGCCATTCAGTTTACTGGGAAGGTCGATGGGCTTAGATTTAATCATGGGTTTTATTCAGCTAATATACAAGTAGGTAATTATTTAGTAGACTGCGCAGTCTCAAGTCAACAAGCTGAAACAATAGCGGTTGGTGATGTGGTTGAATTGTTTGTGAATAATGAAGACTTGTGGTTTGTGAAGGAGTAATATAATATTCAAGATATGCGAGTCTGCATGAGTGTTGAATTTTTTTGAATAAAATACATTATCCAAAAGTTATTCACTCATTCGCCGGTTGCCTATTATGAATATATATATATATATATATATTCATATAATGATTAGTCATTCATATTTTATTCATTCACTCATAATTTACATGAGGGATGTTATTTTATTATTCATAATTTAACACTTTGCTTGCCTGAAACTTTGCGTTGATCGCTATGGAGTCTGAAACCCATTGTTAATCTGAAGAGCACGTTTATAAGCTTTGACTTATATAACGAAATTGTAATACACTAATTACAAAGGAGTGGGTTTTAGTGGAGACGTTAGCAAAACAAACGGCTGCTGAGGTCACAGCCTGCTTGAAAGCTGTCAGTGATCCAACACGCCTCATGATGATGAAATTGATGGAGACGAATGAATATTGTGTCTGTCAGTTTGTTGAGATGTTTGGTATGAGTCAGCCGGCCATTAGTCAGCATTTACGCAAGCTAAAACAAGTAGGACTGGTAAAAGAAAGTAGAAGAGGACAGTGGCGATTTTCTTCTATGAATCATGAATCAGTTCATGCTTCTTTACTACTAAGTATAGTAAGTCACATCGGAGATACTGATGTGCGCCTTCAAGATTTACGTGCTAAAGAAAAACCAGTAGATTGCTGTTAAATAAGCACAAATTGGATGAATTCGCGATGTTTTGTCGCAAAGGAGAACTGACTGTGAAAAAAACCATTTACTTTTTATGTACCGGAAATTCTTGCCGAAGCCAAATGGCTGAAGGCTGGGCAAAACAACATTTAGCAGCAGAGTGGGATGTTTACAGCGCTGGAATTGAAGCGCATGGGTTGAATCCGAATGCTGTGAAAGCAATGGAAGAAGTGGCAATAGATATTTCCACTCAAACATCAGATGTTATTGACGAAGATTTACTCCATCGTGCGGATTTTATCGTAACTTTATGTGGTGATGCAGCGGATAAATGTCCGGTCACACCTAGTCATATCCGACGTGAACATTGGGGCTTTGAAGACCCAGCAAAAGCACAAGGAACAGAAGAAGAAAAGTGGGCTGTGTTCCAAACGGTTCGTGACGCTATTGGAACACGTATCGAATCATTTGCGAAAACGGGCATTTAATAAAAGTACTTTTACAAAAACCACAAGCAGATCAAAAGCTTGTGGTTTTTCATTACTCTGAAATATCGAACGATTCCAAAATCTGTATTGACACAGTTCAAGGGGCTATTTATACTTGCTATATAACAGTTCAGCTATCTTCACATGAAAGGGGTTCTATTATGCTGGCAACGTTAACACCACTTGATTGGAAACGACGTGCGGTCAAATACTATCCGGAGAAAGTTGCGGTAATTGACGGCGATAAGAAGTTTACATACAAAGAGTTTGGCAAACGAGTAGATCGACTCTCTATCGCGTTACATCATGCGGGGATTGGCAACAAAGATCATGTAGCGGTTATGCTGCCGAATAATCACGCGATGCTTGAATGCTTTTATGGCATTACGCCACTCGGAGCGGTTATTGTGCCACTCAATTACCGGTTATCGACAAAAGATTTAACATATATTTTAAAACATAGTGACGCAAAAATGCTGATTGTCGATGCTGAGTTTGGCAAAATGCTTGAAGAGGTACAAGACGAGCTACCGATCGAAAAATACATTGTTGTCGCTGTAGATGGCTTTGATTCAACCATTAATGGGGAAGATTACGAAGATTTTATCGGAAATGTAGCAGATGATGCGAAAGTGCCTTACGTTGAGTTAGATGAAAACCAAATGCTGTCGTTAAATTATACGAGTGGGACAACTTCTAGCCCTAAAGGCGTAATGCAAACGCATCGTACCAATTACATGAATGCCGCAAACTTTTTGCATCATTTGGAGATTAAATTTGATGACGTGTATTTGCATACCTTGCCCATGTTTCATACAAACGGTTGGGGCGGTGTATGGGCCATTACTGCAGCGGGAGCGACGCATGTGTGCTTACGAAAAGTAGACCCACCGCTAATTTTAGAATTATTTGAAAGTCATGGCATTACGTCACTTTGCGGGGCGCCTACTGTAGTCAATATGCTCGTTAATGAACCTAAAGCAAAAGAACTGCAGTTAACGCACACGATCCGCATGGGAACTGCGGGCGCTCCACCTGCAGCGGCATTGATTGCCAAAGCGCAAAGTATCCTCGGATTGAATATGATGCATGTATACGGCTTAACAGAAACGTCTCCGTTTATTTTGTACTGTGAATGGAAAAATGAGTTCAACGATTTAGACGCTGAACATCAAGCATCTATAAAAGCACGCCAAGGAATAGAACTCGCTTTTAACGGAGAGACCAAAGTGGTTAACCAAGAAGACGGGGAAGAAGTGGCTTGGAATGGCAAAGAACTGGGGGAAATCGTCACGCGGGGCAATGTCGTGATGGCTGGCTATTACAAAAATCCTGAAAAAACAGCAGAAGCAATTCGCGATGGCTGGTTTTACACAGGCGATTTGGCGGTGACGCATCCAGATGGCTTTATCGAAATTCAAGATCGCATGAAAGACATGATCATTTCTGGTGGCGAAAACATTTCCTCTACAGAAATTGAAGGTGTTTTGTATAAGCATCCGGCCATTGCTGAAGTGGCTGTGATTGCTGTGCCGGATGAAAAATGGGGAGAAGTGCCAAAAGCTATTGTTGTGCTACATCAAGGAGTACAAGCGACCGAACAAGAAATTCTGGATTATACGCGTGAACACATGTCACGTTTCAAAGTGCCAAAATCTGTAGACTTTGTTGAAGCGTTACCTAAAACTGCAACCGGTAAACTGCAGAAGTTCCAGTTACGAGAAATATATTGGGGTCGTGGAAAAAAAGTAAATTAACGTTAAAAACCGTCTATTCATGAATAGACGGTTTTTGTAATTCATCATGGTTATAAAACGGCTATAAAGATTAAGGTGAACACCAAACTAATAACAGTTGATATCACCCAGTAATTTCTGTCGCGAATATTGAGCAAAAGAAATCCTACGATAAAATTAATGAGTAACATAGCGATAAACACAAGAGCAAAGGTAAGTGGTATATATAACATAGAGTACTCCTCCGATCGTTAAGATTGATGGTTCTTTAACTCCGACTGTAAATACGATTCTGATTTCCCCTTTGGAATACTCAGTGTTTCCCAATTGTCATTTTTTATTTGTTTCCCAATATAAACAATTTGACCGACGTGGTAAGCGCAATGAGCCAGTTGTCTTTCAATGGCTTCTAATCTCGTGTGTTTTTCGCCACGAATGGTGATTTTTAATGAATCCCGGCTTTCTAAACTCCTCAATGTAGTAAACAATGTAGTCCAGCCTTTTTCCCAAACCATGATCAGTTTTTGTATGGAGAGAATGTCATCTTCAAATTCCTGATACGATTTCTAGAAGATTCTAAATACCATGTTTCCTCTTACATGCTTGACGATAATTCCTACGATATTAGAAGCCTCGTTTAAACTCCAGTGTATATCCGTCTTAGATAATTGATTGATGGTTCGATCCCCCAGATCCTTAACACTTTGACACCTCTCTTGAATCACCTTCAACTAGTCTTTTCCAAGTTCCACACCTATAAACTCCTTCATTTTTATAAATGCCGAGTTGTAAAAAAGTGTTTTGCATACATATATATCGCATTTGATCATGAAAAAGAAGAGCGGAAGAGTAAAACCTACAAAAATCCCAATTATTCTTTCGCTCCTTCCATTTTCCGTCTTTATTATTGAAGTGTTTTATTGTCCAGAATCTATTACGGCACTTGTATGGTCTTCTATAGAAACTAAATATCCATCATTATTCAATTCCACTTCTAACTAGTAGTTCTTCTGTTGCTGATTTTGCACAATCACAAAGTAATGACCTCTGTCAACATCCTATCTAATCCCGCCGTGAGACAAGTTGTTGCTTTCGTGATAGTTAGTTACGATAAAATCTTTTGCGTAATGAAAGGCAGCCATTTCGTTTGCTTTATGTTCGCTATACACATAAACTGCACCCACGATTATTCCAATAATCTAAAAGGAGAGATGAAAATAAGGTTATGATTTTTTTGTGAAATTCGCTCCTAACTTTCATTATATGTTAAAAATGTAAAGGCATGTGACATTTACTGTTCTGCTTAGAATAACTGAACGGTCGGATTTTTTCCTGATTCTAACAAGAAAGATTCCTATTTTTTGACGCCATCCTAAATCGGGTGATTTACAGTACTCAATCCATGGTTATTAGAGGCAAATTTCGATACATTAAAAACGCACAATTCAGTTATAAAGATAAAAAAACCAACTGTTGTTACGATATTGACTTTTCTCTTCATATATTTATAATTGATTATGAGAATCATTTTCAATAAGATTATTGAAAGATACTTCCTAGGAAGAGTTAAAGGGAGTAACAGTTTATAAAAGCCATCGTTCCGCTAAAGCAGACGCTAGTGGACGTAAATATTGAAAGGGTGTAAATGATGAAAAATATCGAAAAATATAGAAGTGCATTTATGGATGCGTTGGAATTGGAAGAAGACCAGGTAAGTGAAGAGTTAGCATTAGGAGAAACAAGAGAATGGGATTCACTTGGACATATGATTCTGATTTCTACGATGGAAGAGGTTTTTGAAGTTTCAATAGATGCTGAATGGATGACAGAATTCGATTCGTATAAGGCAGGAAAAGAGCTTTTGAATCGTTTAGGAGTAGACTTTGTAAATGAATAGGTTCCAAAAGCTTGAGGAGTTTGGCAACCGCACCGCTATCTATGCAGAGCGAGAATACTCTTACGCTGAAATGGTAGAGGTTGCTGACGCTATTTGCAGTCATGTAGGTGAAAGAACGCTTGTTTTTTGTTTATCTTCAAATAATAAAGAGTCTATATTTGGTTACGTGGGCTTTATGAGAGGGCATGTTGTCCCTGTCTTGTTAGATGCATCTATCCAGGTAGAGCGGTTGCAAAAACTAATCGAGCTTTATAAGCCTGCGTACATTTGGGCGAGTAGTGAAAACCAAGACCTCTTAAACACAATGGAACAATCTTTTGTGTTTGGAGATTACACATTATTCAAATGTTCGACAGCTATTCAACATGATTTTGATGAACATCTTGCGCTCCTTTTAACGACCTCAGGAAGTACTGGCAGCCCCAAGTTTGTACGCTTAAGTTATGAAAATATCTTCAAAAACGCTGAATCGATCGTGAAGTACCTTGATATTAAGGCAGAAGATAAACCAATCACCACACTTTCTATGAATTACTCTTATGGCCTGTCGATCATCAACAGTCACTTCATTAGTGGAGCGACCATAATTGTCACGGATGCATCGATCATGAAAAAAGAGTTTTGGGAAGTATGCAAAGAGCAGGGAGCCACAACTTTTGGAGGCGTTCCTTTTGTCTATGAGATGCTCGATCGGCTGAAGTTCGAAGAGATGGATCTTCCAAGTTTGAAAAAACTAACGCAAGCAGGCGGCAAATTAAGCCCAGAGCTATTGTCCAAATTTGCAAATATGTGTAGTCAAAAAGGGATTCAATTTTTTACTATGTACGGGCAAACAGAAGCAACGGCGCGGATAAGCTATTTACCTGTCGAAAAAAACCTGGATAAAGCCGGAAGTATCGGAATTGCCATTCCCGGCGGAAAACTGATGCTGCAAGATGACACTGGCCACAACATTACAACGCCTCATGAAAGCGGCGAATTGATATACAAAGGACCCAATGTTTCTTTAGGGTATGCGGAGTCATTAGTCGATTTATCGAAAAGAGATGACAACAATGGGTCGCTGCACACAGGTGATTTGGCTTACTTTGATCAGGACGGTTATTTTTACATCACTGGACGAATCAAAAGAATCATTAAAGTCGCTGGAAGCCGCATCAGTTTAGATGAAGTGGAAGAACTTTTAACTGAGCATGGTCATGACTGTGTTTGCGCGGGGACAGATGACCAACTGATCGTTTACACGTTAAAAGAAGATCTGCTTCACATTAAAAAAATAATTAAGGAAAAATTAAACTTAAGGGGCGTTAAGATTATCAGAATTGAGGAATTCCCACGTACCCCTTTTGGGAAGATCCTTTATTCCGAGTTACTTACATCTAAATAATTTATGATCACCTTAACCCGTAACAGGAGATGTATCAGATGTGACAAAACTTACCTACTGAAAGTTGAAATTGAGTGTAGGTAAAGTACTTGTTTATCTAGTTTTGTGTAAAATCTTAAGTTTATTTTTGATCAGGTGATTGGATGACTTTTATATCAATTGAGTTTCTGTTATTTTTTGCAGGAATCGTTTTTACGTATTATTTAATTCCACACAAGTGGAGATGGATTCTTTTACTAGCTGCCAGCTACAGTTTTTACGCTACGTTGAGCGGCTACTTTGTCCTGTTACTAGTTATAAGCACAGTGTTTACTTATTTTACGGGAATCGTCATTGAAAAACAGGAAACCAAACAACAGAAGAAAAGAGCCATGCTAGTTGGAATTTGCGTATTGCTGTTTTTTCTCGGCTGGTTTAAATACTTTAATTTTGTAAATGACTCGATTCGAGCCATTTCAACATACATGAATTGGAATTATGCCATACCGTATCAAGAGATTATCCTGCCATTAGCCATTTCTTTTTATACCTTTCAGGCAGTCAGTTACCTTGTCGACATCTCCAGAGGCAAGCAAAAAGCAGAAAGACATTATGGCTATTTCTCCATCTATTTTGCATTTTTCCCGCAATTGGTTGCTGGACCGATTGAACGTGCTAAGAAATTGCTTCCTCAATTCAAAGTTGAACAAACCTTAAACTATGACAATATAAGCTACGGAATGAAGCGAATCGCATGGGGATTTTTTAAGAAAACATTGATTGCGGATCGACTCGCTCCAATTGTAGCGAGTGTTTACGATAGTCCTGACCCAACCGGTTCTCAAATTGTCCTAGCGACGATTCTGTTCTCGGTTCAATTGTACGCTGATTTTTCAGCACTCAGCGACATTGCCATTGGTTGCGCACGAATGCATGGTATTAGACTTACCGAAAACTTTAAGCAACCGCATTTTGCCACGTCAATCGGAGATTTCTGGAATAGATGGCACATTACGCTTTCGACATGGCTTAGAGACTATATCTTTATGCCTTTATGTAAAGGGAAAAAGAAAAGAAGCGAAATTTATGTAGCTATCATCATTACGTTTTTAATAAGTGGCGTTTGGCACGGAGCGGCATGGACTTTTGTTTTATGGGGGCTCATTCATGGGTTTTACCGTGCTTTTGGAGATCACACAAAACATTTTCGTGGAAAAATGGCGACGTTTATTCATTTGGATCAGAGTCCATCGCTGCATAAATGGATGAAAATCACCACCACTTTTTTGCTTGTGTGTTTTTCGCGCGTGTTCTTCCGATCGGATTCCGTTACCGCCGCATTTGAACATGCGCAACAGTTCTTATCGCCTAGCTCGTGGAGCCCATCTGGAATCATTGGGGCGTTTGAGATGTTTTCACTACTCGACTTAATGATTTTCAGCTTTTTCTTTATCGTTATGCAACTGTTTCATTATATCGAAAGAAACAATACCTCAACGTGGAACTGGCTATCGCAACGCCCAGCAGTTGCTCGTTTTGCCGTGTATGTATTAATCGTTGTATCAGTTCTGGTGTTCGGTGCTACAGGTCAAGGATTTGTTTACGGTGGGTTTTAATCATAAACAAACGGACTCATGTGCGTGCCAGACTATCAGTTTAGTAAAAAGAGGACAAGATTGAAAGGATTTGCCATGGGCCGTTTATTCATTAAGTTAACTAGTATCATCATTGTGGCTTTACTGCTGTTTATACCAGTCAATAACTTTGTCAAGCAGTCTCGGAGTTACAACATCAACGAGGATATCCTGACGTTTAAGAAAGATCCTTATCCCGTTGACGTCATCAATTTAGGTGCCTCTCATTCCATGTATGGTTATTATTTTAAGCCAACGGGTTTGGCTCATTTGGATTTAGCTCTTCCTGGTCAGGCGCTCGAATACGATTTTAAATTATTGAAAGAGTATGGTGAGTATTTGAAATCGGATGGAGTTGTCATAGTATCCATTTCTCAAATGACGTTCATAAATAGTGAGAACGAGGATGTAGACGAAGGACGTTATTATGAAATTTTAGATCGTAAGCAAATTGAATCGTTTCGATTGTTGGATTATTATAAGTATATGTATTTTCCAGGCACAAATAGTGACAATTTTACTTCTGCGCTCTCAAGCAAATGGAAAGGCCTTAAATGGACTTCTCATCAATCTTGGGCAAATAATGGCGAAAATTATGCAGAAAGAAAAACCGAATACGTAGAAGAGCAATATAGAAAAGCAATTGAGCATAATTACATGGAACAAAACCTAGAGCAGTTAAAAGAAATATTGGAATATTGTCAAGAGCAGGGCTACGAAGTCATTCTAACTATGGAGCCCGTACACAAGACGTACCAAGAACATTTCGATGAAGAAATCATGAATCGACTTGTTTTTCAGTATTTAAACACGCTTGAAACAAATGTCCCTTTTTTAAATTATATGAACGACGAACGTTTCACAGACAACAAAGCGTATTTTATCGATTCCGACCATTTGAATAGTGAAGGAAGAAAAAAATATTCTTGGATTGTTTACGAAGAGCTCAAGCGTTTAGGGTATTTCTGAGCTATTTATTATTAAAAAACAGCACCTCCATTGGTAGACACAACTACAATGGAGATGCTGTTTTTATATGGAGAAATTGATGGTTAAAGCCACGATACCTTCTAGTCGGAACTATTTAATGCTAAAAAGGTATCTGACTAGAACAAATAAAATGTACTTTCATCCAAATATGTTTTTGATGAGGTAACAAGTCCTGTGGTAGGATAAATGGATTATAGGTAGGAGGGATAGGGTGGAAAATAAATCAGCGTGGCTACTTATTGCAATCGGTGCTTCACTATGGGGCGTTATCGGGGTTTTTGTCACTTACCTTTATGAAGTAGGGTTTACGCCACTAGAAGTTGTCGCTGTGCGTGTGTTAACGGCATCCATCTTTATGGTTCCTTATGTTTTGATGAAAAATCGGAAGTTGTTCAAAATAAAGGTGAAGGATTCTAGGTATTTCATAGGTACCGGTATTATTAGTATTGTTCTCTTTAATTGGTGTTTGTTTAGTTCGATGAAAGAGTCTTCCATTTCGATTGCCTTTATTTTGCTGTATACAGCCCCGGCATTCGTGACGATTTTATCGCGAATCTTCTTTAAAGAAGCATTAACCGCTCGCAAACTTACGGCCCTCCTCGTTACGTTAATAGGGTGCTCGCTTGTTATTGGAATCTTTTCTAGTTCTACCACATCCATTTCACTTTATGGATTAATTCTTGGACTAGGATCAGGATTTTTCTATGCCCTCTACAGCATATTCGGAAAAGCAGCCTTATCAAAATATGACTCGTTAACCGTTACGGTATACACGTTTCTCTTCGCGACCGTGGCTATTGTTCCTTTTAGTGGATTAGGTTCGAAACTTTCTACTTTGACGGATTTAAAAGTACTTGGACTGGTAATTGGACTTGGCTTTCTTTCGACCATGTTGCCATTTATTTTCTACACAAAAGGTCTGCAATTTGTCGAGTCAAGCCGCGCCTCAATTATTGCAACGATTGAACCTGTCGTCGCTTCAGTCGTAGGGTTCTTTATTTTTAATGAAACGTTATCAACGTGGCAATACGTAGGGATGATTATGGTGATCAGCTCGGTCATCATTGTGCAGGAATCCAAGAAACAAAAAGCCAATCGCTCCCAGCAATTTGACCAAGCTGGCGCGTGATTTAGTTAAACAACCTCTTTACTACTCGATAGGAGGATATGATGAAGTTTATCATGCTATTTGGTCCACAAGCTGTCGGCATGATGACGATCGGACATGAACTTGAAAAAAACACTTTGTTAAAACTGTTTCACAATCATATGACCATTGAACTGTTGCATCCTTTGTTTAAGTTTGGTGATGAAACGTGGCGGCTTTCGACCCTGTTTCGTCAAGAAATCTTCAAATTTAGTTTAAAGAAGAAAATGAATTTTGATAATAAGTATTTCAAAACGGAGGAGCTTGTAACATGCATATACGAAATTCAGCCAAAGCCGTGATACAAAAAGAAGGTCACGTGCTACTGACGAAAAATAGAGACGCAGAAGGCATCTTTTATTTGTTTCCTGGTGGGGGACAAGAGCACGGAGAAGTACTAGTCCAAACCATTAAACGAGAATGCTTAGAAGAAATAGGGTACCAAGTTACAGTGGGAGAACTGTTACATATACGCGAATACGTAGGAAAAAACCATGAACATGCGCATGATTGAGACGTTCACCAAATTGAATTTTATTTTGTTTGTACAATCGATGCTCAACCGGTAGAAATGATTGTGCCGTCTAATCCTGATTCTCATCAAATCGGTAGTGAGTGGATAGCAATTGCTAAATTACAGGAGTACCGTATATATCCGAAAGGGATTCGGTTACCGATCCAGCAGTTTGCAGAGAATCAGAAAAATGTTGTGTATTTAGGGGATATAAACTAAATGAAAAAGAAAGTATGGGTTTTTATTATAAATGTAGTTATCTACTTAAGGATATACTATTAAATTCACAACATAGCAACTAAAGAACTACTCAAGTGGCTGAACAAAAGTGCAATCAATACACAAAGACCGCAGTTCCAGTTGAACTGCGGTCTTTGAATTTTAGAAAAAAATAGATGGAAACAGCAAGTATCTTCTACGTAGCTACTGCCATCTTGTGAAAAAATGCTGTATAGTAATGAAGGATATAGAGAGAAGTGAAAGGGGTTTTCAAAAGATGATGCAAAACCCAACAGGAAGAAAACGGCTCGGGCTGGCATTGATTTTAAGTATGCTCGGCATATTAGCGCCATTGAACATTGATATGTACTTACCGGCGTTTCCAGCGATTGCAGATGAACTAGACGCGCACGTGTCGTTAGTTCAACTTAGTTTGACTGCGTGTTTAATTGGACTCGCGGCTGGGCAAATCGTCGTTGGGCCTTTTAGTGACGCGGTAGGGAGACGAAAGCCACTCATTGTTTCCGTCATTTTGTTTGCACTCGCCTCCGTGCTCTGTGCCCTTGCTCCGAACATTGAAACATTGGTTGCGGCTCGTTTTGTTCAAGGATTTACTGCATCGGGTGGTGTTGTGTTGTCGAGAGCGGTCGTGAGCGATGTGTTCACAGGACGAGAAATGACCAAGTTTTTTGCGTTATTGATGGTGATTAATGCAGTTGCTCCTATGGCTGCTCCTATTGCAGGGGGTGCCATTTTGGCGTTGCCGTTTGCTGGCTGGGAAACAATATTTTATTTCCTTGGTTTACTAGGTGTAATCATGGTGATTGTGGTGATTTTGCGCTTACCGGAAACTTTGCCGCCTGAACAACGCGTGCCAAGTTCCATCGGTCATTCGGTTCGGACAATGGCCAGTTTGTTTAAGGAACGTCCCTTTATTGGCTACGCGCTTGTGGTCGGACTAATTCACGGGGGAAGCTTTGCCTATGTTGCCGGGACGCCTTTTGTCTACCAAGAAATTTACGGTGTGTCGCCTCAAACGTTTAGTGTGTTGTTTGGCATTAACGGCATTGCTATGATTCTGGGCAGTTTCATTATCGGAAAGTTTGGTGGCAGTGTTTCTGAGCACCGTTTGTTGCAAGGAGCTGTCGTGGTCGCCGTGAGTGCTACGTTTGTGCTGCTGATGATGACACTCATCCAAGGGCCACTCGCAACACTTGTGATTTCCATTTTTATTTACATGATTGCGATTGGCATGATCTTTACGAGTTCGTTTACGCTGGCGATGAAAGGACAAGGACACCGAGCAGGGAGTGCAAGTGCCGTTGTGGGCATGTTGCCTTTAGTTATTGGGTCGCTTGTGTCACCGCTCGTCGGAATCAATGAAACCTCTGCGGTTCCAATGGGCGCTATTTTATTTGGAACGTCTGTACTCGGAACGATTGCCTTTTTCTTTTTAACTGGGCATCGACAGCAAGTCAAACAATAATGAGAAACAAGAGCAGAGGAAAGTTAATCTCGCTCTTGTTTTTTATTTTCATAAATAAAATGAGTATTCAAATATCTTGGGTGTTAATTGGAAGACTCTTTTGTTGCTACTCGCAATTTAAAGCGTCTTTTTTGTTTACCATTTCCTAACGCGAGGTATAAGGAACAAATAAGCTTGTGTCAACAGTAGAGAGCGAGGGATATTCATGTTCGACAAAACAGCTGGGAGTTATGTCACTGAATTGCTGAAAGAGTGGAAAGTAAATCACATTTACGGGATGCCCGGAGACTCGATCAATGAATTGATGGAAGAATTGCGAAAAGAAGAAAGCATTCGTTTTATCCAAGTTCGGCACGAAGAAACCGGTGCATTAGCAGCAGCCGCTCTTTCCAAATTGACGGGAAACATCGGCGTTTGCTTGTCTATTGCAGGTCCCGGAGCGGTTCATCTGTTAAACGGGCTATACGATGCGCAAAAAGACAAAACACCCATGCTAGCCATCGTTGGACAGGTCGATAGTCAGTTGGTCGGAACAGATACGTTTCAAGAGCTTAAAATGGATTCTCTGTTTGAGGAAGTTGCTGTTTATAATCGGCACGTTCAGCGCGCAGAACAACTACCGGATATGCTGAATCAAGCGATTCGTACTGCCTACGCTGAAAAAGGACCTGCAGTATTGATTGTTTCAGGTGATTTGTTTAGCACAAAAATCAAACATGAAAAACCACTTACGTCCGCTATTTTTTCTAAACCGAATATACGAGCTTCTGAAGAAGACTTACAAGACGCATTAAAATTGCTAAATGCTGCGAAAAAACCCGTGATATTGGCTGGTAAAGGGGCAAAAGGGGGAACAGCGGAAGTATTGGCATTAGCAGAAAAGCTGAAAGCGCCATTAATTGCTTCTTTTCCAGCGAAAGGCATCATACCGGACAACCACCCACATAATCTCGGTCAATTGGGGAAGTTGGGCACTGATCCGGCTGAACAGGCTATGCAAGAAACAGACTTACTGATCCTAGCAGGTACTGCTTTTCCATACCGAGATTATTTGCCTGCAGATGTAGCTGCTATTCAAATTGATACAGATCCGAAAGTAATCGGCAAGTATTATCCGGTGTTGCTTGGACTAGTGGGCGAACTGGCACCAACTGCTACTTGGTTGACTGCCAGACTAATGGAAAAAGAAGATGCCTTTCTTTTAGCGTACCAGCAAAAGCGTGAACGGTGGCATGACACGTTGCAACAGGATATGAATACAGAAACTCAGCAATTGCAGCCGCAGCAAGTCATAGCGGAGGTGCAACGCATTTTACAAGAGGACGCCATCGTCTCACTCGATGTTGGCAGTATTACGTTGTGGGCAGCACGCTATTTGCAACTAAACAATCAACAACTCGTGGTGTCGGCGTGGCTCGGGACGATGGGGTGCGGCCTTCCAGGTGCCATTGCAGGGAAGCTGGCGTTTCCCGACAAGCAAGTTGTGGCTTTACTCGGGGATGGCGGTTTTTCAATGGGCATGCAAGACTTCGTCACGGCAGTTAAATACAACTTACCGATGATTCTCGTCGTTTTTAATAACCAAAAACTCCAATTGATTGAACATGAACAACAAGAAATAGGCAACAAATCAACCCAAGTAGATTTAGCAAATATCGACTTTGCCGTCTTTGCTCATGCATGCGGCGGAGAAGGGTATGCCGCTAAAAACCGGGATGAGCTGAGACAAGCACTGACAAAAGCGAAAGTTAGCCGGAAACCGGTGATTATCGACGTGTTTGTAGAAGACAGCACACCACCTTCTTAAATTCAAAATAAAAAAGCGGAACGAAGATAATCATTCGCTTTTTTATTTTTGTTATTTTTTATATACCGTGGTCAAATCGTGCAACGCTGCAGGCAAGGGACGTCCAAAATAATATCCTTGGCCTTCATCGCATTTTTTGCCTTGTAAAAAGGCTAATTGCGTATCGTCTTCAATGCCTTCTGCAACGACCGTCATATTTAAAGTATGTGCTAACGAAATGATGGTGGCTGTAATGGCTTTACCATTAAGGTCTTTGCTAATGTCCCCAACAAAACTGCGATCAATTTTGATGCGGTCAAATGAAAATTGCCTCAAATAACTAAGGGACGTAAAGCCTGTACCAAAATCATCAATCGACATCGATACACCCAGTTCTTTTAACTGGTGTAAACTGTTTTTCAGCAGTTCTGTATCAACCAACAAAATGCTTTCCGTTACTTCGAGTTCCAACCATTTGGCGTTTAGTCCGGTTTCTTCCAGAATCTCAATAACGGTCTGCACAAAATCGAGTTGTTGCAATTGGATCGTCGAGATGTTGACACAGATTTTAATCGGCGGGTGACCTTGATCTTGCCATGCTTTATTTTGTGCGCATGCTGTATAGAGAACCCATCTGCCCAGTGATACGATTTGGCCAGTTTCTTCAGAAATCGGAATAAAGAAATCCGGTGGGATAAAGCCAAGTTCTGGGTGGTTCCAGCGGATTAATGCTTCCATGGCACTTAATCGATTATTTTTCAAATCGATGATGGGCTGATAATGAAGTGACATTTCTTGTTTGGTGAGAGCTGATTTCAACTCTCTTTCAATGGTTAGTCGATAAACTGACTGTTGGTCCAGTTCTTCAGAATAAACCGTATACTGTGCGATTTTATGTTTTTTCGTGTAGTTCATCGCGGAGTCCGCTTTCTTGATTAGCTCATCTACACTTTCATCGGGACCGCTGCTAAAGGCTATCCCAATACTCCCAGTAATAGAGACCGAATGTCCAAAGGCTTCAAAAGGTTTGGCTAATGCGTCATTAAATCGCGCTGCTAGTTGGAAAACTTGAGGTTGTTCCAATCCTTTTAACAGAACTGCAAATTCATCGCCCGCAAATCGTCCCACCGTACAACTTGGATCAATACTTTCGGATAACCGGTGCGCAACATCTTTTAAAAATTCGTCGCCGAACTGATGGCCGAACGAATCGTTGATCAACTTAAATCGATCTAAGTTAATGAAAAACACAGCAAGTTTCTTTTTGTTGTAGTCTTTGCTTTCTAACGCCCGTTTTACATGATCTTCAAACAAAGTACGGTTTGGTAAACGCGTCAGGGGATCGAAAAAACCCATTCCTTCCATCAGCTTTTTATAGTCTGTTTCAACAGTGATGTCTTTCGCAATTCCATAAGCACCTACAATGTGGCCACCTGACTTCATGGGAAAATTGGTTACCAGCAGGGTTCTAGTTTCTCCATCTTTTCGAATCATGCTAATTTCATAAGTACTCGCGTTTCCATTTAACGCGTTATGAAAGTGAAAAAAGGCTTTTGGTAAATCTTCTGAAACGATAAAGGGAGTGAAAGACAGTTGCAATATTTCTTCCTTGGTGTAACCCGAAATTATTTCGCACCCCGGGTTGGCTGATTGAAAATTTCCTTCCATATCAAAAGTAAATATCGCATCTGGATTATAGGTAAAGAGCGAATCAAGTCGTTCTTCTTTTTCTTTTAATTTTAGATTGGCTGTTACTTCAGCTGTAATGTCGATCACCGTGCCAAACAGCACGTTTTTACCTTGCCATTTCTTTTTAGTGGAATGGATTTCAACATGAAGCAATTGACCGTCACTTCTGTAAATTCTTACACGGTAACGTGCAAAAGCGTCTTTACTATCATACTCAGTAAATATTCGCTTTTGAATAATTGATAAATCTTCTGGGTGAATTAAGTTTTCTAAAGTAACTGTGCCATTTAAAATTTCCTTTTCCTCATAGCCTACTAATTTGCAGAAATATGGATTTACGTAGGAGTAAGTTGAACCATTCAGTACATACAGACTGATGGGAATTTGTTGAACAATGTCATCAAACAAATCCTCGTACAACCATTCAGTTGATAATGGCATTTTTTTGTGTATGGAGGTGTCCGCGTTGTTATTGTCATTCTTCACCAATCTGGCCTCCTTGTCATCCGAAATTTTCTACCATCTTCTCGTAGCATCGCACATCAATATGTATTTATGTTAAGTATAATAAAGGAATTTTCAAACTAATACCATTTATATTTTAAATTAACTAATTTTTATCAACAACAAACTAAGTTATTTGTTGTTTACCCGATATTGCCTTGGTGTAACGCCCACAACTTTCTTAAATGCCGCTTGAAACTGCGTATCGCTTTTGTATCCAATTTTACTAGCTATCTTGGAGACGGAACTATTACTCGTAGATAGTAAGTATTTCGCTGTATTGATACGACAAGAGATGATGTACTGGAGCGGACTCACACCGGTAACTTGCTTAAAAAGACGTGCTAATTGATATTTATTCAACTCAAATCGCGTAGCAAGTTCTTCTAATGACAGCGATTTTGAGTAGTTTTCCTCCATATAATGCTTGATTTCTTGAATTGTTTTATCCAAATTTGAGTAACTGATTGATTCTTGATTATTCGCAGAGCGAATTACGTGTAGCAAGATCAAATTTATCAAGTGATGTGCCATTTGGTTAGAGTCCGGTCGTGGATGTTCTGTTTCTTGCTTCAATTGCATCAAGAGTGAATTGAAGCTATCAATCTCACTAATAGGAATAATAGGAGGCAATTCCGCGTAACTTTTAACGTTTTCGGTACAAAAAGTGAGTCGATAACCACTCTGCATGTCAGAAGCAGCATACAGTTGCTCATGCCATTTTCCTGCTTGTATGAAAAGAACCGTTCCAGCGGGGGCTAAGTAGGTTTGTCTGTCAATTTTGCAGTGAACCGTTCCAGCTACCACTAACAGCAATTCCACTGTTGCGGGGTGGTGGTGGAGCGGGTGATATTCCGACGTACCATATGGAATAGAAAAAGATTGAATGCTATGAAATAAGGTTGGATCCGTGGCTGTAGACAATTAAATCGCTCATTTCTTTTTCTTTAATTTTAGCAAGAATTGATAAGAAAATCTGTATAATACCGGTAAATTTAAAGATAATTTCAATAGTAAATACAAGAATTGATAGGAAATCTATTAAAGATAAAGATTTTCAAGTGGAATAGCTATAAAAACTTATTTTAGATATGAATATTCTGATAATTAAACTAAAATAAACGTAAGATGATCTAACAAAAAAACGAAAGAAGGTTGAATATGATGAAGCAATTATGGATTAATTTACCCGTTAATAATTTAAAAAGATCGAAAGAGTTTTTCAGCAACATTGGTGTGCCAATCATGGAAAGTCGCAGTGAGTCAGATCAAATGCTAGGTTTATTAATCGGCAATCCACCCGTACAAATTATGTTATTTACAGACGAGCAATTTAAAGGGTTTACACAAAATGAGTTAACAGACACAAACGAGTCGACAGAAGTATTATTTTCCATCTCAGTAGAGACTAAAGAAGAACTTGATGAGACGATTGGAAAAGTGAAACAAGCAGGTGGATTTGTATTTGGCGAGCCGACACAGCGAAATGGATTGTACGGCGCAGGATTTGCAGATTTGGATGGACATCGGTGGAATTTGCTGGTGATGCAGTTTAGCGAAGTTTGTAAATTAAAAGCTACTTAAAATATGAATATGAAGATTCGTATTTATTTAGAAAGGAATTTTTAAAAAGAAATTTCACAGAAGAATTTTTAAAACTAAAATTCTTCAATTACTAAATTTGCTGATCAATTGTAAAATTATAAATAACGTTACACAGAATATGCTACAAAAATAGTTATGCTATAAATTAGCTTAAAACGACGAAAAAATCGATTACGTCTCACTGTCTTAAGTATACTTAATTAGTGAAACACTACTTCCGATAATTTATATTATGTAAACTTAAAAAGAATTTAACGATTAGGCACGGTTTCTGCCTTCCCACCTTTGTTCCTTGTTATCCAGCTAATTCGACGTTAGTTTCTTTGCAATCTAGCCACTGTCTTATATTTTGTTCCCTCTGACTTCATTAAGTTCACTGTTGTTTACTTATTGGGTTTTTTAATCTCATCCTATAGCTATAAACTTCCTATATGTTTTTTCTTAGTCCCAACGACAAATTCATAGACTACTAATTCGTAGTCTATAGTAACGCATCCTGTCAGTCACTTCATAACAAAAACAAACAAATAAATAAATCCCTTCTATTAACTCCTAGTTTATCCAGTTATGAAGTCTATTGAGTTAGTAGTTCCTTATCAAAAAAATTACTACAAGACCATTAATTTCATAGAAGTGAAACCTCCCCCTTCATCTAGCTAAGATTTACCAAAAACACATTAGGTAAACACAAAAAACCTGCACCCAGATTGGATGCAGGTTTTCTCAAGTATTGCTGCGTTTCATATCACGTATCGCTTGAATCGATAGCCGAACTAGCAATATGACACAAAGAAACAGTCCTGTATAAGCGGCTGTATTCAAGTAAACAGCGTAAGCATTATTGATAAATTGCGCGATGGCTAGCAATGCGGCTGAAATCAGTCCAAATGTTATACCTGAGAACAATAACACAAACCGCGAGAACAACTGCAAGATAAAATTGGCATTATGCTTATCAGAAAAGACATCATGATGGAGAATCATTTTGCCACCTTCTATGCGCTGGATCAGCTGATCGGCACGTTTAGGCAACTTCATCAATTCTGGGATTAATAACGCTAATTCTTCTTCTACTCTTTGTTTCGTTTCACGCGGTTCTTTAAAAGGTTTTTTCAAGACAGCCGTTTTGTATTTTTTCGCAAACACTTTAGCTTCCGTGAACATATCAAATTTCGGATCTATCGTGTGTAAAGTGCCGTCCAGGCTGATTAATGACCGAAGTGCCATTCCGACTGATGGATAAAACGATAACCCGAATTCACGGACAATATCAAACATCGCATGAATCAGTTCCTCAGTTTGGATCTTATCGACATAGGCAATCTTCAACAACAATTGACCAACTGATTGTTCAAGTTTTTGACGATCAATATGACTATTGTCTTCTACAAGCACGTTAATCGCGTCACAAATGACTTCTGCATCGTTTTGTTGCACACCGATGATAAAGAGGTTTAGTCCATCTTGCTGTTGCGCTGCAAGACGTCCAACAGCTCCAAAATCGAGTAATATGGGTTTTCCATCTTGTTCATCAATAAAAATATTGCCAGGATGCGGATCGGCATGAAAAATACCTGAAAACAGCATTTGCTCAAAAAACGAAAACAACACTGTACGTCCAAACTCTTTTTGATCGATAGCAAAATGATCAAAAACAGCTTGTCCGCGCGAAATGCTTTTTCCTTTAAAATACTGCATGACGATTAAATTATCATTGCAATACTCCTGAAAAATATGCGGAATTTTCACAGGATAATCACTTTTTCTTAAGGCATTGGCGACTTGAATGGTATTACGTGTTTCAATTTCAAAGTTGATTTCTTCACGCAAACCGTTCGCAAAGCCAATCGCTAACTCACGAAAACCGATATTCTCAGCCCAAGTAGATTTACTCGTCACCCATTCTGCAAACTCAACAAGAATATCCAAATCGTTACGCATAACGCCTTTTACTTCGGGACGTAGTAGCTTAACGACAACTTTTTCTTGCGTTGATTTCAACACAGCCTGATGGACTTGTCCGATTGAACCTGCAGCTAATGGATCCATGTTGAATTCCGAGAAAACATCTTCCACTCCAGCAGCTAATGATTTCTTTAAAATCGCTGTTACTTGCTCACTCGTTAACGGTTTAACATCTTGCTGCAAGGTCTCTAGTTCTTCGATAAAAACCGGTGAAAACAACTCTGTGCGCGTCGATAACACTTGACCGAATTTGATGAAAATCCCGCCACTTTGTTCTAATGTGTCTCGAAAAGCAATAGCGAAATCACGATTATTCTCTCGGTGACGCGCATAACGTATCGTGCGTGAAAACCCGTTTCTGACGGCGATTTCTAGTACTTGACTCAATCGTTTTTGACGTCTCCACCGATGTCTGATGCGCTGTAAGATAAATTTCTGACCGGTGATCCGTTCTCCACGCTCACCGAGTTCAATTGGATCAAACAGTTCAAAAAACAGATAAAAGAGCATGGAAATTAGCAACATACTGCCGACCCAAATAATGGCACTAGCATCTGCAACCGCAAAACCAATATCTTCGCTCATAAAATCGATATAACGTAAATAGGAATACCAATACACGAATGTTGTTAAGCTGACTCCCAATAAGACAGAAAGAATTCTTTTCGTGAAATTGATCTTAGAACCCATTAAACGGCCACTGACGTAATAAATAAATAAAGCGATTGCCAATAATTCCAGTAACATAATAACGTAAATCATGGAGGACATTCTCCTTTTCTCATCCATCCCTAACTTGCGGACTTGGTTTCTTCAGTATACCAAAGCTCCGTTTAATGTTCTTGAAACGATAGAAAGTAACTACTAGTTAGTGTTAACAGGGTCCATCATCTTTTTTAAGATTGCAAGCAATCCAACTGGATAAAGAATGGTCTCAGCAAGCGACAGCTCTTGTAAACTAATCCAAGTCGCTTTGGTCTTATTGCTTCCTTCTACCACGTCAAATTCGCGCTGATTGTAAAAACTGCTGTCCGTAAATTCCACTTCATAAATGAGTGAAATTTCATGAAAGACTTGTTCTTTCAGTGTGTAGATGTTTTCCAGTACATCTACATAGCGTATAATCTCAATACTGGCATTGATTTCTTCTTTAAACTCTCTCTGTAAGGTCATTGTAGAGGGCTCGCCAAGTTCAATGGTTCCACCCAGTGGTCGGTAAAACGGACCATTTCCAGCTGAATGATGCGCAAATTGTTGCTCAACTAAAATCAATTGTCCTTTTCTCAGGATTCCCAGTGTAGTTGCTCGAGGTCGAAGATGGCGACTTTTTTTATCATGCCAATCATTTATGACTGAGGTGACAATGTGAACGGTATCCCATTCACCGCTTGAAAATTGGGTAATTGGGTAAGATTTCGAAAAAAGGTGTTCGTTGATGTCACTTAACTGCAGTCCTTTTTCATAAAGTTCAATGATTGTTTGCTGAAGGGTTTCTAAATACAGCAGTTTTTGCTCTAATAAAGACCGACCATTTTCTAAAACTCCTGCATGACTGCAAAAGACGGTTTGGAATGGCAGCGCTAGTAATTTACGAAGAGAAGCAGCGATGAGCGGCAGCGATTCACTTGTCATCATGACACGATTTTTCGGAGAGATAAACAAATCTCCAGTGAAAAGACGGCCGGATGGTGCATGGAATAACGAGACATGATCGTCTGCGTGTCCCGGCGTATGGATCACTTGCCAGCTCAGTGATCGCGAACAGATTTGATCATTCAGTGGCAACGCATCGAACGCGAAACGATTTCCCCAAGTAATTTTTCGGTAATCTGGGTATTCCCCATCTTTTTTGGTGATCGCGATTCCCATTGGATGAATAAAAATTGGTTTATGCTGATGCTGCTGGAGCCACGCGGCATTTCCTGTATGATCTTCGTGATGATGCGTTAAAACCACTTGATCAAATGACTGATCCGTAAAAAAATCAATCAATTCAGGCTGAAGCTTTTCAGCACCTGTGTCAACCAACATGCCGTCAACCAAATAGACAAAGACTTTACTTCGTGTTGCTTCTAAAAATCCTTCCACACATAGCACCTGTTCTTTTTCGTAGATCTTTATCACCGGCTATTCCCTCCTCGCAAAATCTAAGCACCCTGTTGCACTTTTTATGTATGATACAGAATTTGGCACCTCTCTGCTACTTAAAATCGCAGCTTTATGAATGGGTTTTAGTTTTAAGTGTGCATTTTTTCTTGTTGACTTAGTTGATTTTATGTGGTAAATCCTTATGTAGGATACTACATATTAAGTAAATAAATGATTCTTACCACTCTGTCGTTAATAAATCATTCATTAACCGGTCAATCTCTTGACGATTTTTAATGACAATAAATTGATTGGGTAAGGTTTCACATTGCAGAAGAAACGCAGGCTTTATCGTTTCTTCGAAATACCGGTTCCATTTAAACATTTTGACTAACATACTAAGACTGGGTTTATAATTAGAGCGCTCTACTCTTGCTTTTTGTTTCAAATAGCGAAAAACGAATCGATATGTTCTCACAGCATAAGGGATATCCAAAAAGACCACGACATCTGCAGCATGCATCGCTCGTTCTGTCCAACCCGTGTGTACACCTTCAATAATCCAGTTGATTTGTCTAACAGCGATAAGCAACTGATCGTCTCTCACTGATTCGGCATTACGCATGTCTCCGTCTCCTTGCCGACTCCAAACAAAATTATCTGTTTCAAAATGAGGAATTGTTAAAACCTTAGACAACTGACGAGCCAATGTGGTCTTGCCGCTCCCAACCGAGCCGATGATGTAAATCTTCACGATTCGGCGATCTTTACTACCCGCGCCAGTAACTCATCTACTTGTTGCTTACTGCTGTCATGAGGGTCAATTTTGAGTAATGTTTTTCCGATTACATTGGCGCCTTTATTAGAACCGCTATAAACAAATAAAGTCCGTTCAGCATCCAGTCGACTTAATGCAAAACTCAAAGTAATTTCGAAAAGTCCGGCTGCCACAAAATGGATGTCTTTTCGTTTTTGTTCGGGTAAATCGGTGTAGGCCGTAATTTCCATGACATAGCTAACCAAACGGCCAGCTATTCGGTTTTGCTGCGCATATTTTGACCCCACTCTGTTTGGTGATCCTTCAATTAATTGATGTTTTTCCAATTGCGGCATGATGCGCTGCAGTTGCTCATCTGAAAACAACGCCCATACTTGATCGATTGGTGCTGCAATAATGCGTTGCTCATTCCACTGAATCACGTCCCACACGCTCCTTTACAGTTTTAATGCTTCGTCTCTTACCCGCTCCATAAACGTCTTAATGGTTTGCTGGCGAGTTTTTTTACTGCCCGACAACAGCATCGCTTTGCCCAACATTCCTTTGCCTTTATTAGATCCTTCGTAGATAAATTTCGTGCGCTTTTCTCCGTCTTTTAATAAGGTAAACGAATAAAACACAACAACTAGCTGATTCATGTCAAACTGAGTTTGTTTGATTTTTTTGTCTGGCAAATCTTCATAACCGACGGTCTCCACTATGTACGTTTGCAATTGCTCCCCTTCGTAATAGCTTTGGGCATGTTTAGCGCCTAGCTGATCGTGATCGTTTTCAAGCAACACATGCTCTTCTACTTTGGGCATTAGTTTTTGTACACAGTCATCCCGGAATAAACTCCAAACTTTATCAATTTCAACAGCTATGATCATTTCTTCTTTCCATTTAACCATAATGACTCCTCCTCGAGGTTAACGACTCTTTTAACTATTATCCCATTAGCACACGAAAGATTCACGTCTCATTGCTCTACTTTTTACAGGCAGCCGCTTGAATTAATGTGCAGCCGCTTTATAATGGATAACAGAACGGAGTTGATTTAATGAAAACTTCAACCGTATTGATTTTATTTATTGTCATGATGCAAGTAATCACTACAGCGAACGCAGTTGTTTTTGATGGTGGGCTGGGCGACGTTGTCTTTTGGTTCAATTCCGCGTTATTCATGGGAGCACTCGCTGTCTATGTGTACCGCATGGACAAAGACAAAGCGGCGGGTAAATAAAAAGCAGCAAAGACAAAAGTCTTTGCTGCTTTTTTGGTTAAATTTTGCTACCCGATTTTTGGAGGTGGCTCACTTGGTTATAATTTTTGATTAGCCATTGGTCTCGGTCAAACTGAATGTGACTAAGACAAGTATTCAGGAGTCTTGTTTTTCCAGAACCAATTTCACCATTTGACAATTCACCGAGCAAGGCATTGATGACACCTCCGTGTGAAACAAGCAACACCCGCTGATTTGGGTACCGATCGGCAATCCTTTTCAATCCGATTTCTAATCGCTTGGCGAACAGATCATTGTCTTCTTGATTTGGGTAAAACCTATCCGGAAAAGTAAGTGCTCGCTCTTCATAGGTCATTCCTTCGGCGTCACCAAAATGCTTTTCTGCAAATTCCTCCATTTCAATAAGTGGCAACATTAAAGATTCATTGATAATTTCTGCAGTTGTACGAGCACGTTGGAGTGGACTTGTGATCATTAAATCCCAATTAGAAGCTGACAAATGATGACCACAGCGAGTGGCCTGTTCGACACCCGCTGCATTTAATGGAATATCTGTTTTTCCTTGAATTTTCCCTTGGGCATTCCAATCCGTTTCACCATGGCGAACCAAACAGATGGTGGTCATACTGTTCACCTCTTCTATCTTAACTTGATATTGGGCTATTTTATCACAAAATATTATGGAACTCACCTAAAAAGCACGTACTCCGTCTATACGAAACTAAAATCCAATCAAATCGATTAATTGAAAATCATTTAGCGTGATTCGATTGCCACAACCTCGACACGTAAAACACAATTCAAAATCAATGGTTTCCGAAAATGCATTTTCAGAAATTCCGTCTTCTAAGATTTCTTTTCGTTGTGCATCAGTTGTAGCTTTGCCCAATTGGCGGATAAACGCTTCTTGAAAATTTTCAATCACTTCACTTTTCCAACTAACCCCTACTTGAAAACCAGTTGTAATCGAATGAATTCCAACTTCTCCATTTTTTTGCGGTGAGCTAAACTTACCGGTGATTTTACAATCGTCACATATTACATGGATTTCCATAGTTATTCCTCCTTTAGTCAAGGTTCATGAATGCATATCAACTGCTTATGGGTGCTTCATTTAATCGAAAGTTCATTTGTAGTACTGTATAGT
Organism: Planococcus kocurii; assembly: GCF_001465835.2. Classification (NCBI taxonomy): domain Bacteria; kingdom Bacillati; phylum Bacillota; class Bacilli; order Caryophanales; family Caryophanaceae; genus Planococcus; species Planococcus kocurii. Next base: position 26,217 of record NZ_CP013661.2, on the reverse strand, counting down.
AAAAGTTGAGTTTTATTTTTGAACGTTGTTGTTTTGATTATAAGGCCCAATTGTCGAGAAGTTATCGAGAAAACAAGATTTAACTGATTTTTTTTGCAATCTTTTCGTTATCCATAAGATTTAACTATCTGTATTTCGCGGCTAGTATGGCATACATACATATTTCACCATAAGTAAAAGACTACATGGATTCCTTCGATTGATTCCTGTATATTTCTAACGGCATATAAAAAAATCAGGTTACTTTTCCTCCAACAAAAGCAACCTGATTCCGTATGTGAAAGAGCATTTGCAGTAACATAAGCTTCGGAAAACACCAGACTCTTTCGGTTTTCCATAACCTGACAAACTTTTATTTATTAATCAAATTTTGTCGCTTAATCAGTCGACTCAATGACAAAAGTGATCAATGTCTTTATCTTGCTGTCTTTTGCGTCGTCTACTTCATATAAGTCACAATACGTGTAGACTTTCTCAGTACCATCTTCTCCTTTTCGACTCATTTTACCGGTAAGTGCCGCTCCCTTCTTCCCAACTAACGACAACTCAGTTGAATAATCCATCCCCGTATACCCTTCATTTATTCCGAATGCCGCATCAAGAAACGCTTGCTTCCCTACGATCGATTCGGCTCCTACCATCGTCCAGACAATGTCCTCAGCGATATAGTTTTCAATGAATTGCCGGTCTCCTTGAAAAAAGGCTTGATTAAATTGATGGAAAAATTCTTCATTCATCTCCCGCCACTCCTTTCAATTAGTAAGTTATTGTTTTACTATGAGATAGCTATTTCTAGCTGGCTTTAGCATGTAACGACCGGTCCGTTGCTTTTTTCTGCATTATTCAATACCCTATTTCTTTTAAAGTTATCCGTTGGATCTGTCCTTTTTCTGTGTAATGCACACAAAAAACCGCTCCAGAATTTTTCCTGAAACGGTTTTGGATTAGGCAGCTGCAACTACTCTTTTTTTCAAAGCACCGGCAACTAATGCCGTTACGACAGCACCTGCTAAAATAGCCAACATATAAAGTAAGATGCTGGGAACGCCGCCGTCGACCAGGCCGATAACAAAAATGCCGCCGTGAGGAGCACGCAGTCCGATATCAAAGAACATGACCAAAGCACCTGTCACTGCCGCTCCCGCCACTGAAGCCGGAATAACGCGCGCTGGGTCTGCTGCTGCGAATGGAATAACACCTTCAGTAATAAAGCAAGCGCCGAGCACGTATGCGGTTTTACCTGCTTCGCGTTCAGGTTTGGTGAATTTGTTTTTAAACAAACTTGTCGCAATGGCTAGACCGAGCGGTGGGACCATTCCTGCTGCCATGACCGTCGCCATGAAATTGAAGTTTTGCGCGTCCAACATCGCTAGACCAAATGTATAAGCTGCTTTGTTTATAGGACCACCCATATCGATGGCCATCATCCCGCCGAGTAACAACCCGACTAACACCAAATTCGTACCACCGAGACTTTCCAGAAATGTAGAAATCGCTGTATAAACTTTCGTTAGTTGTGGATTGACAAGCATCATAATAATGCCGGTAATGGCAATCGCAAACACCGGGAAAAACAACACCGGTTTTAATCCTTCTAATGACTCAGGTAAACGAGAAAATAGTTTTTTTACTAAAAGTGTGACGTACCCGGCGAGAAACCCAGCAATCAAGCCGCCGAGAAATCCAGAACCGCCACTCGCGCCTTCAACACCTGTCACCGTAATCGCAATCAAGCCACCAATCATACCCGGTGCAAATCCAGGACGATCCGCAATACTCATCGCAATAAAGCCGGCGAGAACCGGGACCATTAAGAAGAACGCATTGGCACCACCAATGGTGTTCAGCATAGCCGCAAATTCGTTGTATTCCGGACTGTCGGGATTGCCGGCATTAATACCCCAGAAAAACGAAATAGCAATGAGAATACCACCCCCGACAACAAATGGCAACATATTCGATACGCCATTCATCAAATGCTTATAAAATCCACTTTTTGTGTCGTTTGTCTTCGCTTCGTCTTGCGATGTGTCGTGTTTATATATCGGTGCATCTCCATTTACTGCACGGTTTAATAACTGATCTGTTTCATAAATGGCTTTGCCCACCGCTGTTTGAATAACTGGCTTGCCGTCAAAACGACTCATTTCCACTTTGGTGTCTGCTGCAACAATAATGGCATCCGCTCCCGCAATGTCTTCAGCAGTCAACCCATTTTTCACACCACTCGAGCCGTTGGTTTCTACTGTTAACGAAATATTCAACTCTTTGGCCCGTTCTTTTAACTTTTCAGCCGCCATATACGTGTGCGCAATCCCTGTTGGACAAGCAGTCACTGCAAGAATTTTCTTTTCTGAACGATCGGTGGATGCCATTTCTGCAACTTCCGCTTCGTCTAAAGAAGCTTCTTTTTCTGCGACCACTTGCAGGATTTGCTGTTTCGATTCTGCCGCGAGAATATTCGTACGGAACCGTTCATCCATCAAAAATGTCGCCAAGCGGGACAGCGCTTCTAGGTGATCGTCGTTAGCGCCTTCACTCGCCGCAATCATAAAAAACAAATGCGCAGGCTGACCGTCAAGCGATTCAAAATCAAGCCCTTCAACCGACCGACCCAATGCAATGGCTGGTGACTTGACTGCAGCGGACTTGGCGTGTGGTATAGCAATACCGTCACCGATCCCTGTCGTACTTTGGCTTTCACGTGCTAATATGGCTGTGGTAAAGGCATGTTGATCCGCTAATTTACCAGCACGCTCAAGTTGAGATACCAGTTCTTCTAGTACTTGTTGTTTGGTTGTGGCGGATAAGTTTAAAATGATCGTTTGTTCGGTTAACAGCTGAGTGATGTTCATTTTGTCACATCCTTTTCTTCGTATGGGGAAACTACTACTTGTTCGACTAATCGATCAACTTCTTCTTTTTGGCACAAATCCGACCGAAAAGCAGTGGCACTGCCACTAGCAACCCCGTAGCGGAAAGCTTGTGCCACATCTTGACCCGCTACGTACGACGCGATAAATCCAGATACCAATGAATCCCCAGAGCCGACCGTGTTAACGACAGTTCCTTGCGGGGCTCTCGCGACAAGCGCAAGATCTTTTGTTACAAACAGCGCACCCTCACTTCCCATCGAAACAATCACATGTTGTGTACCTCGTGCCACTAACCTACTGGCATAGTCGTAGGCATCTGACAAATGGGCGATTTCAACACCAAACAAGTCGCCCAACTCCTGTTGATTGGGTTTGATCAAAAAAACCGGTGTCGTCAGTATGTTCTTTAAGGCCGGACCGGATGTGTCTACTACAAAGCGAATGTTTTTGGCTTCACAAATAGTGGCCAGTTCTAAAAAATACGACGGTGCAATCGAACTTGGCAAACTCCCAGCCAGTACAAACCAGTCGCCACTCTTCATACGGCGCACTTTTTCGGTCAATGCAGACAGTTGTGCTTTCGTTAATTCTGGACCGGGACCGTTTAACTCCGTTTCTTCGGCTGATTTGATTTTAACGTTCATGCGGGTGATTTCAGTCGTTTCAATAAAGTCCGTCGTGATGCCTTCGTTTTTTAAAAACGCATCTATATAATGCCCGGTAAAGCCTCCCACATAGCCAAGCGCTCGACTTGTGACGCCTAGCCGCTGCAACACACGAGAAACATTAATGCCTTTGCCGCCTGGATAATAGTAAACGTCGTTGCTACGGTTCAATTTCCCCTGTTCAAAGTCCGGTACATAAACGGTGTAATCAATAGAAGGTGCAATTGTACACGTGTAAATCATCGAGTCACTACCTTTACAATGGTCTTTTTTTCAAGCATAGCATTGGCTTCTTTGGAAATTTCATCTACAATTAAGGTGGCACGTTCTAAGTCCATAATCTTGGCAAAACTGATTTTATTGATTTTGGAATGATCAGCGAGCACGAAGGTTTTTCGCGCTAACGAACTGGCTACTTGTTTGACGGCTGCTTCTTCCGGATCTGGCGTTGTATAGCCATAGTCCGGGTGACAACCGTTGATGCCGAGGAAACAACTATCAAAGCGGTAGTTCTGCAAGGCTTGAATCGTTTGAGAACCGACAAATGCGCCAGTTCGCGGCTTCATCAATCCACCGGTTAAATAAGTAGTGATGCCTTGCTCATTGAGAGCTTCGACAAGCGTTAACCCGTTGGTTACAACGACCAAATCTTTATCTTTGAGAAACGGAATTAATTGAAAGGTTGTCGTACCGGCATCTAGAAAAACACTATCGCCTTGCTGGACAAGTGAAGATGCAAATTCTGCAATCTTTATTTTTTCATCTAAAAACTGTGTCGATTTGTCGAAAATACTAGGTTCTAGCAGATTCTGCCCGGTTACAGTAGCACCACCAAAAACACGTGTTAACTTCTGCAACTGTTCAAGATCGGTCAAATCTCTTCGAATGGTTGATTCGGATGCGCCGGTGGATTCCACCAGTTGTTGAATTTTGACTGTTTGCTTTTCTTCAAGTAGCTGTAAAATATACGCATGCCGTTCGTTGGTTAGCAAGTATTCACCCTCTTTTCAATAAAGTAAATGTTCTGTTAAAGGGATGATACTTGAAATCGCTTCCAAAATCAATCATAATCGCTCATAAGCACTCAAAAAAGCCGTTTTTTATTTGAATTCACTCGATAACCGTCATAAACGGTCATTGAGTTTAAAATGGCAAAACCCATTAGAGGAGGAAATTAATCATGGTCGAAAAACAATTTACAATTACAGATGAAGCAGGTATGCATGCCCGTCCCGCATCCGCATTAGTTGGAGCGGTATCGAAATTCAAATCGGACATTACGATTGAACACAAAGGCAAAAAAGTAAACTTAAAATCTATTTTAGGTGTTATGTCACTTGGCGTACCAAGTGGTTCGGTGGTAACGATTGCCGCTGACGGTGAAGATGAAAACGAAGCAATTGAACAAGCAACAGCTGTTATGGAAAAAGAAGGGATTTCAAACCAATGACACAAACCATGTCCGGAATAGCAGCCTCCAATGGAATTGCGATCGCGAAAGCTTTTCGCTTGGAAGATCCGAAATTGAATGTTGATAAACGGACAATTTCGGATGCCGATGGCGAAGTCGTACGTTTAACAGCAGCTTTAGACCTATCCATCCAAGAACTAGAAGTGATTCAGAAAAAAACAGCTGCAGCAATTAGTGAAAAAGAAGCGGCGATTTTTGGCGCTCATCTTTTAGTATTGAGTGATCCTGAACTTGTTGGGCCGGTTACAGAGAAAATCAAGACTGAGAACGTTAACGCTGAGTTTGCTTTGCAAGAAGCAACTGATATGTTCATTGCGATGTTTGAAGCTATGGACAATGACTATATGAAAGAACGCGCTGCTGACATTCGTGACGTGAGAAAACGAGTACTTGCTCACCTACTTGGTGTCACGATTCAAAGCCCAAGCATGATTTCAGACGAAGTGATTATCATCGCAGAAGATTTAACGCCATCGGATACGGTTCAACTAGATGCGAAGTTCGTTAAAGGCTTTATTACCGATATTGGTGGACGCACTTCCCACTCGGCGATTTTGGCACGCACACTGGAAATCCCTGCGGTAGTTGGCGCTAAAACAGCGATGGCCGATATTCAAAATGGCACAATCATTATTGTTGACGGCTTAGATGGAAAGATTTTAATCGCGCCAGAAGACAGCGTCATTGAAGAGTATAAAAACAAACAAGCAGACTTTGACAAACAAAAAGCACAATGGGCTGTCTTGAAAAACAAAGCAACCATCACCGCTGACGGTCAAGCGATTGAACTGGGTGCCAACATCGGAACACCTAAAGACATTGCAGGCGTTCTTGATAACGGCGGCGAAGCGATTGGGTTATACCGCACCGAATTTCTTTATATGGGACGTGATCAGTTCCCAACAGAAGCTGAACAAGTCGAAGCTTATTCGTCTGTATTAAAAGGCATGAAAGGCAAACCGACCGTTGTTCGTACGCTAGACATCGGTGGCGACAAAGAATTGTCGTATCTCGAATTACCGAAAGAACTTAATCCATTTCTTGGCTTACGTGCAATCCGTTTGTGCCTAGAAATGCCAGACATGTTCAGAACGCAGCTGCGGGCATTACTGCGTGCCAGCGTTCATGGAAATTTGAAAATTATGTTTCCGATGATTGCAACGCTTGACGAATTCCGCCAAGCAAAAGCATTATTATTAGAAGAAAAAGCGAAGCTTCAAGCTGAAGGCGTGGCAGTAAATGAATCGATCGAAGTCGGCATCATGGTCGAAATTCCTTCTACCGCAGTGATGGCAGATACATTCGCAAAAGAAGTGGATTTTTTCTCGATTGGTACGAATGACTTGATTCAGTACACAATGGCCGCTGATCGCATGAACGAAAGCGTGTCGTATTTGTATCAACCATTTAATCCTGCTATTTTGCGTTTAGTTAAAATGGTCATTGATGCGTCGCATCGTGAAGGCAAATGGACTGGGATGTGTGGAGAAATGGCTGGAGACGAAATCGCCATTCCGATTCTTCTGGGTCTCGGTCTTGATGAATTCTCAATGAGCGCTTCATCGATTTTAAAAGCCCGTTCGCAAATCAGCAAACTGTCCAAAGCAGAAATGGCACAGCACACGGATCACATCCTTGCGCTAAGCAATTCCCAGGAAGTTGAAGATTACGTAACAAAACTAGCCAATAATTAAAAAACGAGCCAGGAAAATTCTCCCTGGCTCGTTTTTATGTTCAAAATGGATTGGTTGCCCATTGACTAGAAGTTGGAATGAAAATACGTGGATGCAGTTTCAGCTGCGCTACCATGTATTCTGCCAAATCTTCTGGCTGCATAAATTTTTCTTTTTGTTGTTCTGTTTCACCTTCTTTAACTGTTAAATCTGTTACTACGCGACTTGGTGTCAAAGCGAAAACCCGAATATTGTGCTTACGAACTTCTTGAGACAACGATTCTGTCATGCCGAGCACACCAAATTTTGAAGCGCTATAAGCACTCGACCCGATAGTTCCTCGCAATCCCGAGCTTGAGGAAATGTTAATAATGTCCCCCCCGTTCTTGTTGATCAATTGCGGCAAGACTGTTCTAGTAACATAGTACATCCCCATCAAATTGACATCAATCATCTGTTTCCAGTCTTTTGGATCTAGTTCTAAAAACGGTCCATATTTGCCGATTCCTGCATTATTAATCAAAATATCAATCGTTCCAAGTTCGTTCGTTAACTTTTTAACTGCTGCTTCTACTTGCGCCAAATCAGATACATCCGCCACAGCATAGGCCGCACGACCGCGTAATGACTTAATTTCTGCAGTCAGCTTTATTAAATCTGCTTCGGTCCGCGCAATCAATCCGACATTGACACCTTCATTGGCTAAAGCCAGTGCAGTTGCGCGCCCGATGCCTTTTCCCGCTCCTGTAATAATGGCTGTTTTCTCTGTTAATACTTGCATACCTAAAAACTCCACCTCTCACTTGTCTCTTTCGTTTAGTTGTCTGCATCTAGAGGACAGACTAGCAAATTCGAAAGCTGTATGGATTTTATTTACCCCTAAGAGCAGTCAACTTAAACAGTCGACTCGCAAATTTAGTAGAGATTAACAAATCACGTCAATTAAATCACATTAGTCAAATCAATTTAAAAATAAATGAATGATTATTTTTATTCATTATTATTCAAAAAGTTTTAATTGCAATCATTTCGATACGTTCCTCTACTTTGTTTCGTTTAGAATAACGTTCAAATGAGTGAATAGATAATGAATAGTGAGTTAAGTGCCATTTAATTTTAGGTGTGCTTTGGTTGTTTCGACAACGCATCTAAAATGCCCATGGCGCTCACTTGCATATCCAGTCGAATGTATGGATATACCTGGTGATTGTCTGGCACACCTTGCGTCCGTAAATAATATTGAATCCGCTCATAAAGTCGGTCAGCCAATTGCTCAGCGCCGATCTCATTAGCAAAAGCACGCTGACCTTCTGACACGAATACTGTTAGCCATTCTGCTGCCTGGCGAAGCGCCTTTTCTGGTTGATCCGTTTTTCCAAAATGCCCATAATAGATGGCATCAAGCTTTGACATGGACATCCGTTCAACGGCATGTTGCATCGCTTGTGGATTGAATTGATTGGGCGATGTAGAAGGCAAATACAAGTCGATGCCTTCACTGACCAATTGTTCATAGCGAATTCCAACTGTATCTCCGGCAAATATGCCATTACTGACAGGATCGTAAATACTAAAATGGTGGTTGGCGTGTCCTGGGGTATCCCAAAATTCTAGTGTGCACGTAGGTCCAATGACTAGTTGATCGCCTTCAGTTTTAACAAGTAAGCGATCTGCTGGAATAGCAACGATTGGGTCAAACAATTGATCGAACTGCTCTCCGTAAACCTTTCGAGCGCCCGCTATCAGTCGGCTAGGCTCAATCAGGTGCCTAGCGCCTTTAGGATGAACAACTACTTGAGCGTTTGGACACCCTTGTAACAACAGTCCCGCTCCCCCTGAATGATCCAAATGGACATGGGTAACGATGATGTATTTGACGTCTTCAAGAGTAAATCCTAAAGCCGCTAGTCCTTTTTTGACGTGTTTGACAGAAGGACTTGATCCTGTATCGACTACAGTCAATTCTTTCTCTCCAATCACATAAGTGCCGGTTCTTCTAGTGAGTCCTAAGTCAAATCCGTCAATTAAGTGCAAACGTTCACTAAAGCGAATGGGTTGCGAGTTTATCAATTTATCCATCTCCTTTGTTTTATCAACTACCTATCAATCCGGTGTTTAGTTTTCCGTTGAAAGAATATTCTATCATTTATAATGGAGGCTTTGGCTTTTTCTGCTTCACTTTTTTTGGCATGGAGAAAAAGAATGATGATTTTTGCTATTGATAAAAAGAATGCGTACAGTTAACTAAACGAACTGTACACATTCTGAAAATGGGAGGAATAAAAATGACCTCATCCGTCATCCTGCAATCATGGACAACTGAACAAGTCGCCGCATCACTCCCTAAAAGACAGCCATCGAGTCATAAAGGAAGCTACGGTACAGCGCTATTAGTTGCTGGTACAAAAGAAATGCCAGGCGCTGCGCTACTCGCAGCACTTGGTACGATGAGGAGCGGTGTCGGTAAACTAGTCATTGCGACAGAAGCTGAAGTGGTGGCAATGATCGTCTCTCAATTGCCAGAAGCCACTTACGTACAAAATGGGTTACAGCAGATTGCAGAAAAAAAGACGCCCATCGATTCATACCGCGCGATCGCAATTGGACCCGGCACAAATCCAGATGCGTTAACGGAAGACGCCGTTAGTACACTACTCGACAGCCAGGCACCGGTTATATTGGACGCAGGTGCACTGAGCAAGCGAACTTACGTGAAACGTCACTTACCCGTAATCTTAACACCCCATCCTGCTGAATTTTCTCATATTACTGGCGTGGACGTAAATGAATTGCAAAAAAACCGCGCTTTCTATGCGGTGATTTGGGCGAAAAAAATGGGTGTGACAATCGTTTTAAAAGGACAAAATACTATTACTGCCTTTCCTGATGGTGAGGTTTGGTCAAATCCAACCGGCAATAGTGCGCTGGCAAAAGGTGGCACCGGCGACACACTGACGGGTATGCTGCTCGGTATGTTGTGCTGCCACGCTGACTGGAAGCACGCAGTATTAAACGCCGTTTATCTTCACGGAGCCTGCGCAGACGAGTGGGTTAAAACACGCTCGCCTCATACCTTACTTGCCCATGAGTTGACCGTGCTGTTGCCGGAACTGTGGTTTCAGTTAGAAAAGTCCGAATGAATAAAAACCCGACTAGAAAATTCCCAGTCGGGTTTTGTTCATTTATACATTATGTTCTCTTTTAATCTTTCCAATTAATGCTGCACTGCCTTTGCTTATGAGTTCATAGGTTTCTTCGAAATCGCCTGTGAAATAAGGATCAGGTACGTCTTTCGCTTGATCGGTTAAATCTAAAAAACGACAGATTTTCGGATGAGTGGACTGACCGAGTATCAAACGGATATCCATTATATTGTGTTGATCCATTCCAAGAATGTAATCGAATGCAGCAAAATCATCCGGCTGCAACTGACGCCCTTTTAAACCTGTTGCCGAAATGCTGTGATCTTTTAAAATTTTCAAAGTTCCCGGATGCGGATCTTGGCCAATATGCCAATTCCCCGTTCCAGCAGAATCCACTTCTACATAATTGGACATTCCCGCCCTGTTTAATTGCTCACGTAAAACAGCTTCTGCCATCGGTGACCGGCAAATATTTCCGAGACAAACAAGTAACACACGAATCATGGAATCACCCCTCTTTTAATTAGGATACTTAAGCATTATAACTTGATTCACTAATCAACCGCTCCTATCGAATTGACCAGCAAATAATAAAACAGCTTGCTCCATCGGTAAATGGAACAAGCTGTTTTAGCCAGTGATCAGATTTTGAAATGTCTTTTAGCGGTTGGTTTATTGTGTATTTTTTTACCCTTATACATAACCCACAGCACATATAGAATGCCGACGATATTCAATGAAAAGAGCATAACCTGATGAAGAGCCAAACTGTTATGCAGCATTGTTTCTCCGTAACGGATGCAATTCATTGTCAGAATCAGTACCGGCAACCATAACCAGTGATTAGAAATTGACGCTTCCTCCCTTTTGCGAGCGACCGACTTTATCTACGAAAGTTTCTAATCAACTCAACATCTTATTTTAGCAAATTTTTAGGATAAATAAAGAATTTTTTATTTTCTTTATTTGATGATGGTATTTCCCAACTAATTGTCACAGAAAAAAGCAGGCTGTGAAAGCCTGCTTTTTGTCATTCTACTGTAACGACTGTTTGGACATCTTGTTGTCGATTTTTTCTGGCTTTGCCGTAAAATAGTACAATCACTACCGCAGTCAGCACCAACCCAACGATGTATGAAAGATCGAGATCGAGATTAAAACCGATTTTTTGATTGAGTATATAGACAAAAACCATATAGGTGATAAAGACAGCAGGCGCAAGCGACACCAAGTAGTTTTTACCTTGGATATAGAGATACATTGTTGCGATCCATAAAGCGATTCCCGCAGTTGCTTGGTTGGCCCAAGAGAAATAGCGCCACAGAAGATTAAAGTCAATTTGAGTCAAAGCCGCTGAAATAATAAAAAGTGGAATAGCGATAATCAATCGCTTTACTAGCTGAGTCTGATCCATCTTGATGTAATCTGCAATAATAGAACGAGCTGCACGGAATGCTGTGTCTCCTGACGTGATGGGTAAAACAATCGCACCGAGAACTGCTATGGTACCACCCACTGCACCGAGCAAAGTCATGGATACTTCATTAACAACGGCAGATGGCGTTCCTGAATTGATCAGACCACTCAAAGATTGTCCATCAAAAATACTCATAGCCGCAGCTGCCCAAATCATCGCGATGATGGCTTCTGCAATCATCATGCCATAAAATATATAACGGCCCTGCGATTCTTTTTCAACCGTCCGAGAGATAATCGGTGACTGCGTTGCATGAAACCCAGATAACGCGCCACAAGTAATGGTGAAAAACAAAATCGGAAAAATTGGCAAATTGCCTGGGTGCATGTTCGTGAAGTTGAGTTCCGGTATTTTGTAATCAGAGAATAACAGCGCAATGCCCACGCCCAGTGTCCCTATTAATAATACAGCACCGAAATAAGGATAAAATCGCCCAATAATTTTATCGATTGGCAAGATCGTTGATAAGAAATAATAAATAAAGATGACACCAATGATAATACCCGCTGCGATTTTACCATCCACCAAAATCGAAAGCAACGATGCGGGCGTCGTAACAAATACTGTTCCGACTAACAATAGCAGCAGCAACGCAAAGACGTTGACGATGTGCTTTGACGCTGCCCCAAGAAATTTTCCTGCAAGTTCTGGGATATGTGCACCTTTATTGCGTATGGAAATCATGCCGGTCAAATAATCATGAACCGCTCCAGCAAAAATCGAACCGATGACTATCCACAAAAATGCGACGGGTCCGTACAAGGCACCCATGATTGGACCGAAAATTGGACCGGTTCCAGCTATATTTAACAATTGAATCAGTGCATTTTTGTGTTTATTCATTGGGACAAAGTCGACACCATCTGCATTCGCATAAGCTGGTGTTTTCCTTGCTTCAACCGGATCAAATAGTTTTTCGATAAATTTACCATATGTAAAATAGGCTACCACTAAAATGACAATGGAAATTAAAAAAGTATACATTTGACACCCCTATCCTGTAGTGAAAACGCTTTCTTGCTATAACAAAAAAATAGCTTGATTTACTTTAACTTATGTAAAATTTCCAATGCGATTCTTTGTTTTCAATCACTTCAGATTTCTAACAAGCAGAAAACCATTAGCTATTAGCTAATATATTTTATATTAGTATTTTAATTTGGACGAGTCAATCTTTTTTTGTTCAATGGTAACAACTTACTCGGTCAAATCTTTTTACCAAATTAATGCTTGCTAGCAAAAAACAGGTCTTTTTGTTTTGAGAACGCTCTAGCCCCTTGTCTATCTGTAAAAAACCTAATCGCGATACTGTTCTAATTCATTTAATTGCCACTGTCTTTCTTCGGTAATCTTATTCATGTCAGCTTTTGAATCAAGCCCGACTGCTTTAATGGCGTAATCTGAACAAACTACTGCATGTCCCCGCATATGCCCCACACTAACAGCATGTCCAATTGCCCGAGCTGCCGCTTTTGCCGTTTCACTTTCACATCGTCTTGCTAGTTCATGTACGTTGAATCCCGCTTGTCTAACTTCCTGAACAGAAGCTTCGCCTCGTTGCCACAGTTCCCCAACTTGAATCCCATTTTGTAACTGGTCACTATGCGGAAACTCTTTTTCAACGTAACAGAGCACGCGTTTTGCCACACTCAATGCCCACGTTGCCAAATGAACGTGAGTTACCCGTTTTGTCGCTCTTGCTATCTCACTCCGCAACACCGTATTATCTACGATTTTGATTTTTGATTTATCTGTCATGGCTATCTCCTCCTTACCGCAGTAAACTGCAGTAGTTATAAACTTTTTTAAGATTTTCGTTATAAGGGTATGATAATTAAATAAACGACTTACCGTAGTAATTAACAGGATCCACAAAGTGGCCGTTTAAATCAGGTTCTTCGTTTACTCATCCTGATCCAAGTAACAAAGCTGTTGCTGTAGTTTAACGTCATTATTTTATGTTACACCTTCTAAAAGAAAGGAGTGATTATTCTGAATTTACTTTATTTACTTGTTGGCATGGCATTTATTATCCTTTGCATCGTCGATTTTATTTGGACGACTTTGTGGATTGATGGTGGTGCGGGACCCGTTACGAACCGCTTGTCTTCACTTATTTGGAGAATGGCTAGAATGATTGGAGGAAATCATTCCAAATCACTTAGCTTAGCAGGTCCGTTCGTATTGAGTGCAACGTTGTTGATGTGGATTTCTTTATTGTGGATTGGCTGGACTTTGATTTTTGCGGGACTCGGACAAGCGATTTCCCCTTCTCATGGAACTGATGCTATTTCCTGGGTCGACCGCTTTTACTTTGCCGGTTATTTAATCTTTACACTCGGCAACGGTGATTTCAGCCCAAAAGAAGGAAGTGCGCAAATTGTTTCCGTTCTTGCAACAGGTACAGGTATGCTGTTCATCACTTTTGGTGTTACGTATTTAATCTCCATTTTAAGCGCGGTTACGATGAAACGTTCTTTCGCTTCGAGCATTCATGGTCTTGGAGAAACTGCTGAAGAGCTAGTTAGTAGCGCTTGGAACGGCCATGACTTTCATAACCTCGATCTTTTACTAGCTAGCTACTCAGAGCAACTAAGTTCACTTGCTGCCCAACACGCAGCTTACCCTGTTTTACATTACTATCATGCCGTGAGTCATAAGACCGCTATGCCATCAGCAATTGCGATTTTAGATGAAGCAGTGAGTTTGATCAAATTCGCTGTTCCCGTTAGCTATCATCCGAATCAGCTGTTGTTGAAAGAAATGCGCTCTAGTATCGATCAGTATTTAGACACACTGAACAAGTCATTTTATAAGCCATCCAAACAGATTCCACCTATTCCTAATTTCAACATTTTTCAGGAAGCAGAAATTCCAATGATGCCAGAAACAGATTACCTTAACGCATTTGCAACGTTAGAAAATCGCCGCCGAAAATTATTAGGCGGACTCGAAGCAGATGGACGTTCATGGTCTTCAAGTTAACCGTCTCAACCGGATCTCATTCGTCTGCGATCCCTTTAACGTGCAACAAAACGCTGATGAGTGTTTTTTGTGATTTTGCTAAGTTGCTTGCTATAATTAGAATAGTAAATGAAAATTCAGTTAGTTAAAAAGAGGTTAACACATGATCCACTCTATTCCGCTCCAATCAAGCTTTTTCCATACTTCTTTTATTTGAAAGTTTAGACCTTTTTTAACCAGCAGAGATACCATCCGATTAGAAACAATCGACTTTCTGAAACTTATTACCGAGCATTTCGTAACGAACGAAAGGAGTGAGGTAAATGCACAAGAAAAACCAATTTATCGTTTTATGGACCCTGCTCGTTTTCATGTTGTTTCCTCTTCAAGCATTGGCTGTGGACTATTCTATTTCTAAAGTCACCATCGATGCGCAAGTAACTAGCAACGGAACGGTTGCTGTCACAGAAAATCATACGTACAAATTTCAAGATGATTTTAATGGCATTATACGGGAAATCGTTCCAAAAAAAGGAACGTCGATTCATGAGTTTACCGCTTCTGAACAGGGGAAAGAATTAAAAGTCGAACGGGATGAAGAACTATACAACATCTTCCGTTCAGGTGAAAATGAAACCATTACCATCGAATTGCGTTACGAAATTCAAGGAGCTGTCGATACATACGCGGACGGCGCTGAATTTTATTGGCCATTTTTTGATGACCGCAACGACAGTGACTATGAACAAATGACAATAACCATTACACCGCCTGCTGCTTCAGAAAAAACAGCTTTTACCGGTTACGATGGTGCTTACCAAACCGGCAGTTTACAACGTGATGGTGGGGTTCAGTTTGACATGGGCAAGGTATTAGCAGGCTCTAATGGAGACGTCCGCGTCATTTTTGACAAACATCTATTCCCGAGTCTACCTCAGAAAGACGGTTTGGTCCTCGCTGACTTAGCAGCTGACAAAGAGCAAATGGCAAACGACGCTGCAGCTTTGTTAGCTAAACAACAGGCAGGAAAATCTATTGGCAACTGGCTGATTCCAGCTGCCGGAGCAGCGTTACTGGCTTTATTCGCTTGGGCTTTTAGTCATGCGCGCAAAACCAAGCAGCAAGCAAAACCAGACACGCCTCACTTTTTCGTACCGAAGCAAAAAATGAGCATTCCGGCGACTCTCTATTTTACTAAGTCCTCCATTTTAACACCTGCTGTAACAGCAGCCGCCTTAATGGAACTGGTACGTAAACAAAAGATTGAACAGCTATCAGAAGAAAAATTCCGACTGATCGACCGCAATCCTGAATTTATTCACGAGGCTACGTTAATCGAACTGCTTTTTGATAAAGTAGGTGATGGTGAAATTTTTGAAACAAAAGAGTTGGAAAGCTACACAAAACAAGAGCTGAATCATGCTTCTTACACCGACTCTATCACTCTTTGGCAGCAAGGCATTCAAGAAGAGGTCAAACAGTATGAGCTTTACGGCAAACACCCCTTGTTACGTGGGATCGTTGGAACTAGCGGACTGGCATTTGGTGTAGCCTCCATCTTTTTCGGGCTCTTAGAATTGTTTCCAATGATGGTTGTTTCTATAATCATTGCTATTTGCTTTATTGGATTTTGTTTTTACTCTCCGATTACTTATAAAGGCCATGTGATTCGAGAAGAATGGAAACAGCTACGGACTGCGATGAAAAATCTAGAGCCAACAGCTTGGAATCATTTAACGCAAGACGAAAAGATGCGTGCTTTTAGCTACCTACTTGGGGCAGACGAGAAATCCACCAACCTTACAACACTAAGCTTCACCACTGCCTATAGCGATTCGGCATTTGCAGATTTCGGATTGTTTTATAATCCTGTTTTGTTGACTGGACTGTTTGTTGCTGCCTATTCCAGCACCAGCACTTCTGCTAGTGCTTCAGGAGCGATATCTGCGGGCGGGGGTGTTAGCGGTGGCGGTGGTGGATCTGGTGCATTTTAATCGCTTGACCAAAAGGCTGAGAAAATCTCAGCCTTTTTTTGTTTTGCCCGCTGTTTCTTAGGGAACAACAAGTAAAACGCAATTTTATACAACAGGAGGAACTTCTTATGATTACGACAAACTCAGCTTTATTAACGAAAGAAGATTTTACAACACGCACAGACTTGCCTCAATGGCTATTAGCCGAATACACTACTTTTCACAAAACTGTAACGGATAAAACTTTTCCATGCTACTTCGGCATGAACGGCGAGATGAAGGGAGAATTACGCTATGCGTATATCACACAAGAAGACTGGCGCAATTTACCTGCAGCTGTTGATGCATTCTTAACGTTATTTGATGATCCAAAGCATAAACGCCACGGGTTATTTGTCTTTGTTGAGCCTTTCAAGAAAGAAGCTTCACTTGAAACTTATCGGCAACAGTTTTGGGACATTTTGCAATACTTACATGATGAAGATGACACAGAATGGCCGAAAGAAGCCCCGCGCGATCCAGACCATTATTTATGGGATTTTACTTTTAAAGGGGAACCCATCTTTATTTTTGGCAATACACCCGCTTATAAACAGCGCAAAACTCGTGACCTCGGCAATGCGATGGTTTTAGGATTCCAGCCCCGCCGTATTTTTAAAGGATTAACAGGAACTGAAAAAGGCGGCATAATGTCACGTGATAAAGTTCGGCAACGTGTAGAAGCATGGGATCATTTGCCAACTCATCCCGACATTAGCCACTTTGGTGACCCACAACATAACGAATGGAAGCAATTTTTCATCGGTGACGACAGCGAACCTATTCAAGGGAAATGTCCATTTACCCACAAAGAAATGAAATGATCAGTAGATTTACCATTAATGAAAAATTTTTTGTAAATAAATCTGAAAGACCAAAAAGAGCCGCGCCGGTATGTTTGCCGGCACGGCTTCTTAAATTGACTAGGTGAATTTTCAGCCACTATGGCTTGTTAACGCAGAGCAGTCGTTTTCCGTTCGTAAAACTGCACATCTCTAGTCACATTAAAGGCTTCGTCTTGATTGTAAAGAAGCATATCAAATAGTCTTTTTACCGCTTCTTGACCTAAATTTTCCAGGCTATCGGACGTTCCGACAGAAGTTAAGTTCAGAGATGAATGTTGGCCAATCTCTGAATTGCCAATTCCAACGATGCTGATGTCTTGTGGAATTTGATAGCCTTCCTGTTGATAAAAATCCAGTAATTGGATGGCAATTTCATCAGTAGCAGCAACAATAGCTGTCGGCTTTTTCTTTAATGCTTGTAAATTCTTAAAAGCTTTAAATAACGAGTTTTTATCTGTCTCCGTAACCACTAACCGCTTTTTACGAACTTTGATTTTCTGTTCTTGAATAGCTTGAATAAATCCTAGAAGACGATTATTATAAGAGGGATTATTCAATGTACCTCCTACCCAAGCAATTTCTTGATGGTTCATTTCTATTAAATGATGGGCAGCTAAATACCCAGCTTCAGTGTCATTCAAGCCAATTGAATGATGACTACCTGAATAATTAGAGTTCAGCAAAATCACCGGTGTGTTCGATTCACTTATTTTATCATACTCTTCTTTATTCAGTAACACAGAAATCAAAACGATGCCTTGTGCTTTGCTAGACAATACCGCATCGAATACATCCGATTCATTTTCTTTTGCAATAAAATGACTAATTACTTCATAGCCTTGCTGCTTTGCATAATTTATAATAGCCGGGGTGGCTTCAGTAAAGATTGGATCATCTAATGATCCAACTACCAAATGAATTGTTTTCACTTGGTTCGCATTCGCAGTAAATGGAACAGTCTCCTCTACTCCACCCAATGAATAATTTAGCTCATTCACTGCAGCCATTACTTTATCGTACGTATCTTTCCTTACTTGATCTGGTTTATTCAGTACGCGTGAAACAGTCGTTTGTGATACACCTGCATGTTTTGCTACATCAGTCGTTGATACCAAATCGATCACCCTACCTTCTTTTTTCATCTAATTGAATTCACTATTCAACTTATTTTTTACCTAAATTTATTTACTCATTCATTGTATCACGTCTGCAAAAATAACTACACTTAAAAATGAATAGCATCTATAAAAAAACCATTTAAAGTAACAGGAGGAATGACTAGTCATGATGAATAAAGAAAAATACTTAGCTCGTTTTAACGCTTCTGCGATTCAAGAATATTATTTGCAAGATTTGACTGAATTGCAATCTTTGCATATGCAAAATATCCCATTCGAAAATTTAGACGTTATGCGACATGTTCCAATTTACTTAAACTTAGAGAAAATTTATGAAAAAATTGTTAATCAACGGCGAGGTGGATATTGTTACGAATTGAATGGGTTGTTTCACTGGCTTCTCAGTCAGTTAGGATATCAAGCAAAACTAATATCGGCAACCGTTCAAAGACCAAATGGCACTTGGGCGAAAGCTGATACGCATGCGGCGATTCTCGTGGAGTTTGATACGCTTTACTTAGTAGATGCCGGTTTTGGAGACTCGACGGTGAGTCCAATTCCGCTTGGTGGTGAACGCCATACTGATCACAGTGGTACTTACCGCATCGAAAAAGTGGATGACGTTTATTATGATCTGATTCGTGAAAATGAAGAGAACGAAAAAGTGCTTTATAGATTTTCAACAGATGAAAAGCAGCTGGTTGACTTTCATGAAGGATGTGTCTTTAATCAAGTATCTAAAGACTCTTCTTTTACACACAATGACTTAGTCACTCGGGCAACTCAAAACGGACGAATTACTTTGTCAGATCATCAGTTAACACGCTCAGAAAATGGACAAAAAACAAAAATCGAGCTGTCTCCAGCCGATAAGAGGAACGTATTAAAAAGGGAGTTCGGAATAGATCCAGATAGCTTGAAATAACGCTATGATTTCAGGCATGTTTTACTGCATAAAAAAACTCCTCGCTTTTAAGGCGAGGAGTTTTTGTGTTTTAGTTAAATAAATCTGGGTAAATTGTTTTAGCTACTAATTCCACAGCGTCACCAATGCGCGGTCCAGGGCGTGATGTGATATCAGAATCCAAGAAAAAGACTTGATCGTTTTGAATCGCTTCGATATCGCTCCAGCCTTCACGTGCTTTGATCTCCCCGATTGGATCTTCCGTATAAGAAACCGTTGTTGTGATAATTTCTGGATTTCGTGTAATGACTTCTTCTTCTGAAATTTTTGGCCATCCTTCGAGGTCACCAAAGATATTTTCGACATTGGCATGGTTCAGTATTTCTTGTTGGAACGTTTTTTGACCTGCTGTATAAATTTCGGGCGAAGGACTGATTTCGAAAAACACTTGTTTTTTCGCTTCTACCCCTTCTATTTTTTCTTGTACTTCTTCAATTTGCTGCTGAATTGAGCTATTTAACGTATCCCCTTTGTCTTCAAGACCCATGACGGTCGAAATTTGTTCGATGTCGCCATACACATCTTCAAAAGATTGCGCTGATTCAATAACAAATACTTGGATACCTGCAGCTTCTAACTCTTCATAACCGGTTGGCGCACCTGTAGAATAACCGATGACGACATCTGGATCCATTTCAATGATGCGTTCTGCGTTAAAAACGACTGAATCTGAAACACGTTCAACTTCAGCTGCTTCTGCTGGATAATTATCATAATCAGTCGCGCCAATCACTTTTTCTCCTGCTCCAATGCCATACAAAATTTCAGTATTACTTGGAATAAGTGAGACAACTGTTTCAGGTACTTTTTCAAACGTCAACTCGTTGTCTAAATCATCTGTAACGGTATAGTTTGCTTGCTCCTCTCCTTTATTCGTTGGTTCTGCATCTGTTTTTTCTGTTGTTTCTGATTGACAAGCACCTAGAGTTAAAACAACTGCTCCGATAGCTACGTATTTGAACGAGGAAATTTTCATTGTTGATTGGTCACTTCTTTCTTTTTAGGTCTAGTTGGATAGGACTTGCTGACGAACGGGATTTCTTCCACTCCGTGATGCTGATTAACATAAACAGCCATCGTAAACAGCACGTTGGCTAACAAATTGGCATAATCAAAGAGAATGTTCGGTATTTCTTTTTCTAAACTCACTTTGTGCAAGGCCCTTACTGATTTTTTCGCTTCACTGCGACAAACATGCAGGACGCATGCAGCGTGTGTTCCTTGCGGCAAAACAAAATTACCGATTTTATCCTTTGTGAAGTTTACATAATAATCATACATGTTACTTAGCTCAATCAAGTCTTCCTCATGAACGGCTATTTTACCGCGAACTGAGCCGTTCAAATGATAAGCCATAGGTTGTAAAATCTGCAGATCTCGTTGTATAGCTTCTATATCTTGTGTCAGTGACAGGGCTTCTCCGATTCGGGTAGTCAACGAATCAGTCCTAATTTCAAAATCCACAGTAACTGCGGATTCCCGCATAAATGGATAACAAAGATAACGCATGTCTTTTTTCATCATTCCACCTCACTTCCGTTTGGTGAAGATCATGGCATTGAACGCTCTCTAAACAGCAAAAAGCCGCCCTCAAAAGAGGACGGTGGCATAGCTATTTAGAGACATACTTCAGCAGTCAAAATAGAAACGTTGCCGTATGATTCCCTTATCTTCCGAAGAGTAAAAATACGTTCAAAAAAAGGTAGGTCTCCTGGCTTGTGCATCGCTTTACTTTAAGAACCTTCCCGTTTAGTTGGTAACACTAAACAGTGGCATTTTCTTATTTCATACGCACTTACAGTTGCGGAAACAGCCCCGGAATCTAACCGAGTTCCCTGTTATGCTGACGAATCAGCACCTTTTTTCTGCATGATTATTCACTTGTTTCTAGTGTAGCATATGTCGTACGACAAAAGACATACTTATCGAACGATTATTGTTGATTGACCAGCAGTTTCACTTTAGGCAGTTCGACAAAAACGATTCGTTTATGCCATCTTAAATAAAGAGCATGCTCTGGCGAAACGGGTATTTTTATCCCTCTTTTTAATTGGTAGGTGGGATAATGTTCTTCTGGAATTTGACTCGAAATACGGAGACTTCCACCTCCGGTAAATGCGATGAACCCCGCTGAATACAAAGCAGCATGATTGGCACAAAGTAAGATGCCATTAAAAGCATCTAGCCGTTCTTCAGCTGAGCTGTCTTTCCAAGGCTTGGCATGCGTCGCTTTCAACACAGCGTCAATACCAATTCCACAAAGTGGACATTCTCCGTTCCAAAGCGGCAATAAACTTTCTCTGAATTGTTCTTTACCTCTACGCATTTTCATTTTGATTTGTAGTTCTGCTTCTGCAATCAAGCTGATTAATGGATCATGCTCTGTTTTTTTAATCACTTCCATTGACAACTCCAATTGTTCGACTTCCAAGGTGAAAATATTTAAGGCGCTAATTAGTTCTAAAAATTTCATCGCCAGTTCTTCATTGCATGGATACAAATAACCTGAATTGCCACTAGCATCTTCTTGAAATGCCGCGTATTTTACGGGCAGTAAAGGCTCTATGTCGCTAAAAAACGCCTTAATGGATAACGGATTGTCCAATTCGCGATAAACAGCCCGTGCGATAAATGCCTCTTCAGTACTGTCCTGCTGCTCGTCTGTACTTTTAGGTTTGGTTCCATGTTTACAATCTTCTCGTACATGACTAATAGCTACTAAAAATCCTTTTACATAATGAAAAACGATATCGCCTTTTTTTAACTCCTGCATTCGTTTCCAAGAGTGTGGAATCATCCCCGATTTATCAACCCTCGGTGACCAAAGAACCTCTGCGTTGCGTTCTTCTTGATAGGTCTCTCCTTGCATAACAATAAAACTATTCATGAATATCCTCCTAATAATAACATTGCTGAAATTCAATGACTCCTATGTAATAAATCAAGTTAGATAAAGAAAAACCTTTCCTTTTATTTTAACTCAAATCCAAAGCTTTTGTTGGGATTAAGAAAAGCATAAGCGCCGCAACAAAAAAAGCCACTATACACAGTGACTGTTTCATCATTTTTTCCGATTAAGATTTTACCAATTCACGTGCGTTTATTTCAGAATGAGCTGTCACACAATTTCTTCCATTATGCTTTGATTCATACATGGCACTATCGGCTTCACCAATCAATTCATCTAAGCTTTTGTCTCCTGTACTCACGCTGACACCCATTGACACTGTTAGTTTTCCTGCTGGTTGCAACTCTTCTCCGACAAACGGATAAAGCTCTATTTGTTTTCTGACAATTTCAGCAAGCATCAAAGCTTCACGTTGGTCTTGAGGGTCCGTAATGCAAAAAATGAATTCTTCTCCTCCATAACGAGCTACATGATCTTTGCTACGCGTATTGTCTTTCATTAATTGGCCAAGTGAACGAAGAACGGCATCTCCCTTTTGATGCCCATGTGTATCATTGTAAATTTTGAAATAATCCACATCCATCATAACAATGGCGAGTGGAATTTGTTGCACAATCAACGGCGCTAGTGTCTTTTTGAAAAAACGGATATTGGGCAACTGCGTCATCGGATCTTGATTTGAGTAATATTCCAGTTCTGTTCGCAGCAATAGTTGACGACTTTCTCCATTGGTGATTAAACCCATCGCCAATACCGCAACTCCAGCAAAAAACAACATGGCAATAATAATAGAAATAGTTGCTGGTGTAAATAAAAACATCCAGACTGATTTCAACATTTCGAAAATCAAAAAACCAGCCATCATTTTTTTGAGATTCAATAAATTGAAAAACTTATTTGATGATTTTTGATTGTGAAACAAGCTGCCAATAACGACTGGCAGTACAATCGATTGCAAAATACCCAATACAACCGTCGGACCTTCGAAAGAGTACCGGAAGTATGCCGGGAATATAGCAGATAGCAGTCCAACTTTCCAACCAGCAATGTATGAAATAAAATAAAGTGGAACTTCACGCAAATCCAGTCTCATGCCCATATAAAAATACGGATTATACATAACGGAAAAGGTTAAAAAACTTATGAAGACAACACTTAATAGATATAAGAACTTTGATTCAGTCAAGTTTGGGAATAATAATTCTTTTGCTTTTAACGCCAAATACAATAAGGCGATAATTAATGCCATGTTTTCAAGAAAGAAAAAAAGCAATGTTGCCATCTATACATCTCCTATTCATAAGATATTCTTTAATAGTCTACAGTTAATAAGTCTAAAAATATAGATTAAATACAATATTGTACAAAATTATAGTTGATTTGTGCTTTTCCTTTTCATATCCATGTATTTTTTTATAAAGACAAAAAACACTTTAGCAATCTCAGTTCAAGACTGCCTAAAGTGCATGTATTGACTAAAAAAATTCTAGAGTAATTTCGACATTAACCATTCATTCATGTAGTTACCACCAATACCAATCGACTCTCTTTTGAGTCCCTCTACTACAAAACCTCTTTTTTTATACAACGCAATGGCAGCGTGATTGTGTTCTAATACGGTCAATTCAATGCGGCGAATTTCTTTGTCTTTTGCCCACTCTTCCATGGCCACGAACAATTGACACCCTATACCTTTTCCCCGCTCTCGTCGCGAAACGCCTATTGCGATGTGAATCGAGTGTTGCTTACGTTGGATTTCTTCTCCTATCGCAAACAAATATCCCATTAATTGTTGACCTTCTTCTGCAACGAACACAATTGACTCTTGCCCCATTGAAAAAAGGCGTTGTTGTAATTGCTCAGGAGTCGTCTTTCGTTCACCAGGATCAAATAGCATCAACCCGGATTGTTCAACTTGTTTCATTAGGCTAGCCAATTGTTCGGCATCCTTTGGAACTGCTTTTCTAATCAACACAGCCATTCTCCTACTTTTTTAAACGAAATTTTCAGATGATTTCGGGTCTATTCGCTAGTTTTCTTTTGGGCTTTCTGACAAATAATCCTGTATATACAAGAAGCGTACCAATCATAAGCAACACGCCCATATAGACAGACATCATCGTTGGAATTAAAAAAGCACCAATAATAATGGTCGAGCGCGCTAAAAGATCTGCCCCACTAAATGAAATGTTAGAAAACGCCGAATACGATCCCCGTTTGTCTTCTGGTATCATATTGGCCATTTCCGCATTTCGGACAGGTGAATAAACCAACTCCCCAATCGTGCCAATAAAATTAAACAAAATCAATAAATACCAGCTATTCGCTGATGTAATCGTGACATAGCCGATGCTGTAAAGCAATAATCCGGTCAATAAAACATGCTTTTTAGAAAAGCGATCCGTGAATCGATTGACAACAAAAGTAAAGCAGACAACTAGCAACATATTTTGGATATTTAGCAAACTAAGCATTCGTACACCTGCGACATCAAAGTCTGCAATTGTGAATGTCTGAAAGCTTTCCGCTAACCGGACACCAATATAGCTATTCAATGAAAATTCCGCTGAAAATATAAATATCGATCCAATGACTACTTTAACAAATGGACGGTCCTGAAAAGCCACTCGATAGTTTTGCAGTAAGTCAATCAGAACATTGTGATGCTGTTTTTTCAAGCTCACAACACGCTCATCTTTCAACCAAATGTGATAGGCAATTGGCAAGCTTGCAGATGTCACTGTCAACAACATAAATAGTTCAATTTGATGATTAAGATACAACAAACCACCAAGTGCAGCGCCAATAGCCATCGACAAATTGACCATCCAGTAATCGATGGCATAAATAGCTTTGCGATTTTCTGGAGTCGTTGAATCAATGATGATGGCATGCATCGCGGGGCGTCCTAAACTACTCGCAATTATGAAGAACACATAGGCTAATGCAAACAAGCCAATCCATCTATCCGTAGGTAGCAAGCTTACTGCCATTAGCAAGAACATACAGGCACTCAAGAAAGATGTCATGACCAATACTTTTTTTCTAGGAAAGCGGTCTGAAATGTATCCACCGATCATATTCACAAAAAAACCGATGAACACGGTGATAATCAAAAAAGACCCCGCCCAAACTTTGCTCATTTCCTGTGCAAAGAAAAGAGCCATGAATGGCATCACAGCTGAAGCCACAGCTCGATTAAAAAAAGAAGTAATTAAACGCACTTTAATATTCTGTGGATAGTCTTTCCATTTCATCTTGTCAGCCTCCTTTGTCTTATGTATATTAAACTAGACGGAAAATACTAAAAATAGACAATTTTTATAGTTATGTCCACTTTTAACAGGAGGCATTATGGAAAAAATTCTTTTAGCGTTATGGCGAACTGTCCCATCTGGCAATATTAAACAAACTCAATTAGCAAACAAACTCGGTTTAAGCACAAAACAAACGGCACGTCTTCTCCGCAAATGGTCTGATGAGGGTTGGTTTACGTTTATTTCAGGCCAAGGTAGAGGGAACGCCTCGCATCTTCAGTGGCACCTACATGTAGAAGAAGTATATGAACAACAACTTCTACAACTGATAGAAGAAAAATCAATCGAAACTGTCAGCAAATATCTTTTATTTGATTGGTCACCCGAAGTCAAACAGCGTATCTTGCATCAAATTCGTGCTAATTTCGGTTATGTTCAAAATAGTATAGGCAACACGGACAAACTGATTATCCCAAGACAATATCCGTTACTAACACTTCACCCTCTCGAAGCTGCAGATATTCAAAGTGCCAATATGGTAGCCACTATATACAACAGACTAGTATTTGTTGATGCTAGTGGTGTCGTATATCCTGAACTAGCTCATAGTTGGGATTTAACAGCTACCGACCTTCGGCTATACCTAAGAAAAGAAGTCCGCTTTCATGACGGTTCGTATTTGTCTGCAAATGATGTAATCGACTGTTTGAACCGGTTGCGCACAGATTCTTCCTATGTGGATTTGTGGCAACCCATTACAGAGATTGTAGCGATTAGTCCCTATATTATTGATATTTCTTTTCCAAGCGGCTGCAGCTATTGTTTACAGATGCTCGGCATGATT